>NZ_JBSSHK010000005.1:0-658124 GCF_053891155.1 Roseomonas sp. F4 | reverse complement strand
GAATAACAAAAAAACCCCTGCAGGCCGAAAGGTTTGCAGGGGTTTTTTCGTTCAGCGACTTCACCGCGGAACGCTCGCCGGGTGCCCAGCGCGTAGAGCGATGCAGCCTCTTTCCGAGGCTTTGCACCGATGGTCTCTCGATCGGGATAAGGCATGCCGTTATGTCCTAGACGGCGCCCCAATCCATCACGCCAGCCACGATCCTGCCTGGGGCCGCGTTTCGCAGAGCGGCACGCACCGCGTTATATTGCGCGGGTTGGATCTTGATGGAGTACGCATGGCGAAGAAAACGGAGGAAGCGGGGGAGCTGGGCCTGAGCCTCGTGACGGTGCGCCGGACGCTGGCGGTGATCGAGATGCTGGCGGATTCCGACGCCGGCATGTCCCTGTCGGACATCGCGCGGCGCCTCGATGTGAACAAGAACATCGCCCTACGCATCCTCATGACGCTGGAGGAGGAAAACTACCTCTACCGCCATGTCGAGAGTAAATTCTACTTCGTCGGCTTCAAAGTCAGCAATCTCGGTCTGCGCGTGCTGTCGCGTAACCGCTTGTTGGGCCAGTGCCAACCGGTGCTGCGGCAGTTGGCGGATGAATGTGGCGAACTGGTGCTGTTCTCCGTCCTCGACCAGGGCCAGCCACGCTGGGTGATGGCTGCGGTCGGCCGCCGCCAGCGGTTGCAGGTCGATCCCGTCACGCCCATGGCGCCGCATGCCACAGCCACAGGCAAGGCCTGGCTTTCAACGCTTCCGGACGATCAGGTGGCGCGGGTCGTCGAGGGGCGGCTTGAGGCGCTGACGCCCTACACGGTGACAACGCTGGAGGCGCTGCTGGCACAATTGGAGGAGATCCGCCGCTCCGGCCTCGCCCTGAGCAACCAGGAGAATGAGGCTGGCATCGCCGCCATCGCCACGCCCATCTGGACCGCCGCCGACGCAGCGGAGGCCAAGACCCGGCGTTGCGTCGGTTTCGTCAGCATCACCGCCCCCATCTCCCGCGCCACGCCCGAGGACTTCCAGCGCTTCGGCGGGCTGGTGCGGGACTGCGCGGCACGGCTCGGCGATGCCTGGCCGCTGCCCGAGGCCGAATCTTTCGCCCCCAGCCAGAGCCTCATGCCGCACGGCCTGATCGTCTGACCGCCTTACGAACCGTTGACCCCGGACACTGCGACATATTAGGGTAACATCGTTATCCATAATCGGTGGCGAGAGCCGCCGGACGCCCGGCACAAAGACCGGGTGGCGCAAGGGGGACGGACCATGAGGAATTGGGCGCGCGCCACATCGGTGTTAGCGGTGCTGCTGGCCGCGCTGCACAGCCTTCCCGCCGCCGCACAGGCGAATTGGGATCCGCGGCGGTCGGTCCGCATCATCATCGGCTTCGGCGCCGGCGGCACCACGGATGTCATCGGCCGTGCCGTCGCCAAGGTCATCGAGAACCAGCGCGGCTGGACCGTCATCACAGAGAACAAGGGCGGCGCCGGTGGCACCATCGCCGCGGCCGAGATCCGCAATATCCGGCCGGATGGCATGACTATCGGCCTGTTCTCGACCTCCGTCTTCGGGCTCGATCCCTATATCTCCGAACGCCCGCGCTACATGCCGGATGACTTCGACTATCTCGGTACCATCGGCTCCATCGAATATGCGCTGGTCGCGGGTCGGGCGAGCCCGATCACCGATATCGCCAGCATGGTGGCCACGGCTCGCCAGCGCGGCTTTATCACGCTGAGCGCGACGGGGCGGTTGCAGGAGCTGGTGGCGGGTCGCATGGCGCGGCAGTTCGGCATTGAGATCGTTTCCGTGCAGACGCGGGGCTCGGCGGAATCGCTGCAACTCGTGCTCGGTGGCCATGCCGATGTGACGATCTCGGGTGGCGTGCACGTGCCGGCCGTGCTGTCGGGCGATATCCGCTCGATCGGTGCGATCACCGACGAGCGCCATGGCTATGCGCCGGATGTCCGCACGCTGCGCGAGCAGGGCGTGGATATCTCACTGCGCAACTTCTTCATGTATGCCGGCCCGCGCAACCTGCCGCCGGAAATCCGCGCGACCTGGGAAGCGGCGATCGACCAGGCGGTGGCCTCGCCGGAAGTCGCCCAGGCCGCGCAGCAGGCCTACAGCACCCGCGGCAATCTGGGCGGCGCGGCATCCGCCGAGGAAATCCGCACGCAGTCACTGCTCTGGCGCCGCTGGATCGCCGAGGCCGAGCAGCCGGCGGCACGGTGATCCGATGATGATGCGACGATCGCTGCTGGCCGGCGCGGCCCTGGCAGGTTGCGCGGCAACGGGCGCCCAGGCGCAGCCCGCCGCCTATCCCAACCGCCCGATCCGCTGGGTGGTGCCCTTCGGGGCCGGTGGCGGCGCCGATGTGATGGCCCGGCTGCTGGCCGAGGAGGCAGCGCCACGCCTGGGCCAGCCCATCGTGATCGAGAACCGGCCGGGCCAGGCCGGCGTCGTCGGCGCGGCGTATGTCGCGCAGTCGGCGCCGGATGGCCACAGCATCCTGATCGGCACGCCGGGCGTGCAGATGACCAACCCCTTCCTGTTCTCCCGCCTGCCCTACGACCCGGTCCACGGCTTCAGTCTGATCGTGCAGCTGGCACAGGCCCCGAATGTGCTGGTGGTGCATCCTTCGCTGCCGGTGCGGGATGTCGCGGGGCTGATCGCCTATGCAAAGGCCAATCCGGACCGGCTGAGCTTTGCCAGCACGGGGCCCGGCTCCACCAGCCATCTAGGCATGGAGCTGTTCCTGAGCCAGGCCGGGCTGCGCATGGAACATGTGCCCTATCGCAGCTCCGCCCAGGGGCTGATCGACCTGGTTGCCGGCCGCGTGCAGGTGGCGAATGACGGCACCACGCTGATGATGCCGCCGGTGCTGGAAGGCCAGCTCCGGGTGCTCGGCATTTCCACCCTGCGGCGTTCCGAGGACATGCCGGAAGTGCCTGCGATCGCGGAGACGCTGCCAGGCTTCGAATCCTCCTCCCTGCTGTATCTCGCCGGGCCGGCAGGCCTGCCGCCGGCTGTACTGGCGCGGCTGAATGCGGTGTTCAACGAGGTGCTGCGCCTTCCCGGCATCCGCGAGCGCTTCCGCGCCATGGGAACCATCCCCGCGGGCGTTACGCCGGAGGCGCTGGCCGTGGCGATCGAGGAAGGACGTGCCAGGTGGCGGCAGGTCATCGCGCGCGCCGGGGTGAGGCTGGATTGATGGCCCGCGAATTATGATGAGGCTGTTCTGGTCCTCCCGCTCCCCCTTCGCCCGGAAGGTGGTGGCCGCGGCGCATGAGCTGGGCATCGCGGAACGCATCGCGCTCGACCGCGTCGTCGTCTCCGCCACGGCCTGCCAGGCGCAGGTGATGGCGCATAACCCGCTCAGCCAGATTCCGACCCTGCTGCTGGCGGACGGCACGGCGCTGTTCGATTCCGCCGTCATTGTCGAATGGCTGGACCGGCATCACGGCCCGCATCGGCTGCTGCCCGAGGAGGTCGGGCCGCGCTTCGCGGTGCTGCGTCTGCAGGCGCTGGGCGACGGCATCATGGAGAATTCCGTCCGGCGGCTCGGCGAGGATCTGCGCGGCCCGCTCGGCTCCGCGCCCCACGCCGCGGCCCATGGCCTCAAGATCGCCGCCGCGCTGGATCGGCTGGAGCTTGAGGTGGCGGGGCTGGAGACGGTGACGGCGGGCAGCATCGCCATCGGCTGCGCCCTGGCACATCTCGACTTCCGCCACGCCGCGCTGGCGTGGCGCGACGGGCGGCCGGCCCTGGCGGCCTGGCATGCCCGGTTCTCCGAACGTCCGGCGATGCTTGCCACCGCCTATCGCGACGAACACTGAGCCCGACTTCAACCAAGACGAGGAACGCCAAGTGGCCAAGCCGAAGAAGAACGTCATCATCACCTGCGCCGTCACCGGCGCAACGCTCACCCCCTCCATGTCGCCGCATCTGCCGGTGACGGCGGCGGACATGATCACCCAATCCGTCGAGGCCGCGCAGGCCGGCGCGGCGATCCTGCATTTCCATGCGCGCGATCCGAAGGATGGCCGCCCGACCAACGACCCCGCCATCTGGCAGAGCTTCATCCCGCAGGTCCGCGCGCAATGCGACGCGGTGATCAACATGTCCTGCTCGATGGGCAACACCGCGGAGGATCGTGCCTCCGCCGCCATGGTGATGCGGCCGGAGATCGCCACGGTGATCGTGGGCTCGATGAATTACGGCCGCTTCAAGAAGGCGCAGGACCAGGGCACCACGGAGTTCCAGCATGAATGGGAACGGGAATTCTACGGCCCCGCCTCACACCACATCGTCACCCAGAACACCTTCGCCAAGATCGACCGGCTGATCGACATCTTCCTGGAGCAGGGATTCCTGATGGAGTTCGAATGCTACGATGTCGGGCACCTCTATATCCTCGAGCACCATCTGAAGACGAAGAAGCTGCCGCGGCCGATCATCGTGCAGTTTCTCACCGGTATCCTCGGCGGCATCCCGTCCGACATCGACCATCTCCTGCACATGAAGCGCACGACGGAACGGCTGTTCGGGGAGGAGACGGTGATCTTCACGCATGGCACCGGCCCCGACAACATGCGGGCAGCGGCCTATGGCGCGCTGATGGGCACCAATGTGCGCATCGGGCAGGAAGACAACGTCACCGAACGCCCCGGCCGGCTCTTCAAGTCGAATGCCGAGCAGGTGCAGAAGATCCGCCGTATCCTGGAGGAGTTCGACATCGGCATCGCGACGCCGCAGGAGGCGCGCCAGCGCCTCGGCCTGCCGACGCCATAACGGGGACGGCGGCCATGGCCGACGAGGCGATGCGACAAGTGGCGGGCGTGTACCATCGCTGCGTCGGCGATATCAGCGTCACCGCGCTGCATGACGGGCATCAGGACGTGGCGATGAGCACCGTGCTGGGGATTCCGGCGGAGGAGGCTGCGGCGATGCTGCACGCCGCCTTCCGCCCTGTGCCACGGCGGACCGCGGTGAATGGCTTCCTGATCCGCAACGGCGATCGCATCGCGCTGGTCGATACCGGCTGCGGGCCGGCGAAACCCACGGTGGGTTTCCTGGCCGCGAACCTCGCCGCCGCCGGCGTGGCGCCGGCCCAGGTGGACACGGTGCTGATGACGCATCTGCACCCCGACCATGTCGGTGGGCTGTCGGACGGGCAGGGCACGGCGCTGTTCCCCAAGGCCGCGCTGCATCTGCATGCCGATGAACATGCCTATTGGCACGACGATGCCGCGATGATGCGCGTGGCGGATCCGGCGCGCCGCCAGATGTTCTTCGGCGACGCCCGCGCGCATCTCGCGCCCTATCGCGACCGGACGCAGCTTTTCACCGGCGGCGAGGTCTTTCCCGGTGTCACGGCCGTGCCGCTGCCCGGCCACACGCCGGGCCATAGCGGATTCATGCTGGCCTCGGGCGGGGAGTCACTGCTCATCTGGGGCGACATCGTGCATGTGCAGGAGCTGCAGGTGCCGCGGCCCGAGGTCACCATGATGGTCGATGTGGATCCCGCGCAGGCGCAGCAGACGCGCCGCCGGCTGTTCGATCGCCTGGCGGTGGATCGCCAGGCCTTCGCCGGCATGCATCTGCACTTTCCCGCAATGGCGCATCTTGCACGCGAGGGCGACGGATACCGCCTGGTGCCCGACGCCTGGTCACTCGATCTGCACGGCGACGCGCCGCGCTGAATTCAAAGGGAGGAAGCAACATGCTGAAAAGGCGGAGCCTCACCACATCCACGGCTGGACTCGCGGCGCTGCTCGCCGCGCCGCGCGCATGGTCGCAGCCAGGCGGTTCCGACCAGACGGTCCGCATCATCGTGCCATTTCCCGCCGGCGGCCCGGCGGACATTGTCGGCCGCCTGCTCGCGCGTGCCCTGGCCGCGCAGCTCGGCCAGAATTTCGTCGTCGAAAATCGTGCCGGCGCCGGCGGTGTGATCGGCGTGGAGGCGGTGGCGCGGGCGCGTCCGGATGGGACGGTGCTGGGCGTCGGCAGCAGCGGCGCGCTCTCCGTGCTGCCGAACCTGATGCCGCAGATGCCCTACCAGGTGGAGCGCGACATCCAGCCCATCTCGCTCGCCATCTCCGTGCCTCAGGTGCTGGCGGTGCATCCTGCGGTGCCTGCAAACAGCGTGGCGGAGCTGGTGGCCCTGGCGCGACGCCGGCCTGGCGCGCTCGCCTTCGCCTCCTCCGGCAGCGGCAACTCGCTGCATCTGGCGGCGGAGCTGTTTCGCGCCCGCGCGGGGGGAATCGAGCTGCTACACGTGCCCTATCGCGGTGCGGCGCCGGCGGTGACCGATCTCGTCGCCGGGCAGGTGCAGATGATGTTCGGCGACGTGCCGGTCATGCTGCCCCATGTGCGTTCCGGCAGCATCAGGGCATTGGCGGTTACCGCCGCCGAACGCTCCCCAGCTCTGCCCGATATCCCAACCATGGCGGAGGCGGGCGTCAACGGCGTGGAGTCGGAGAGTTATTATGGGCTGATCGGCCCTTCGGGCATGCCGGCGGACCGTGTCGCCGTGCTGCACCGCGCGGTGCGGGACGCCCTGCAGGACCCCGCGACGCGCCAAGCCCTGCTGCAACAGGGCGGCCGCCTCATAGGCAACTCGCCGGAGGAGTTCGCGGTGCATATCCGGCGGGAGGCCGAGAAATGGGCCGAGGTGATCCGCATTTCCGGCGCGAGGCTGGAGTGAAGCCCGTGCGATAGGATGGGCTTACCCTGGTCCGTTTCTGAAGCCCGCCCGTTCAGTCCTGCCGGCCAGGCTACGCCGTGGCGAGGCGCGGCCATTCCAGCATCTCGCCGCCGATCCGGCAGGTCAGGGCCGCCGCCGCCTCCACAAGGATCGGTCGCGCCGCGGCCTCGGCTTCCGGCGTGGCGAGCGCCCCGGCGAGCTTGTCGCCCGGCCCGAAGACCGGCGCCGCCATCGCCCGCAGCCGGCCGGCGCTCAGCACCAGTCCGCCCCGCCATCCACCGCGGCGCGCGCCGTCATGCCGAGGCCGATGGCCGCGCCGACCAGGATCTCGATCCGCTTCGCCATGAGGCGATCCTGGCCGGTTGCGCGCCGCCATCCAAGGGCTGGTCAGCCGGCGGGTGGGTCGAGCCGGTTGATGCCGGGCGGCAGGACGGAGGCAAGCAGCGCCTTCGTGTAGTCATGCGCCGGCGCGTGCAGCACCTCCGCCACCGGGCCGCGCTCCACCACCTCCCCCTGCCGCAGCACCGCGATCTCCTCGCACAGCAATTGCACCACGGCGAGGTTGTGCGAGATGAACAGGAAGGCGAGCTGATGGCGCGCGCGCAGGCGGCGCAGCAGGTCGATGATCTGCGCCTGAACCGAGACATCCAGCGCCGAGGTCGGCTCATCCAGCAGCAGCGCGCGCGGTCCGGGTGCGAGCGCGCGGGCGATGCAGACGCGTTGCTTCTGGCCGCCCGATAACTCATGCGGGAAGCGCCACAGGAATTCCGGGCCGAGGCCCACATCGTCCAGCAGACCATCGATCCGCGCGCGCAGCTTCGTGCGGCTCAGCCCGCCCTGGATCTGCAGGGGCTCTGCCACTGCGTCGTGCACGCTCAGGCGCGGGTTCAGCGCGGAATGGGGATTCTGGAACACCACCTGCACGTCGCGCCGCAGCGCGCGCAGGGCGGTGCCCCGCGCCGTGGTGATCTCCGCGCCATCCATCAGCACCTGGCCCGCGGCCACTTCCTGCAGCCGCAGCAGCACCCGCAGCAGGGTGGATTTGCCGGAACCGGATTCACCCACCAGTCCGAGCGCCGCGCCGGGCTGCAGCGCCAGGCTCACATCGCGCACCGCCGCATGGGCGCCGAAGCGCACGGTGACGTCGCGCACCTCCAGCAGCGGAATCATGGCGACACCGCGTGGCAGGCCACGGCATGCGGCGCGCCGCGCAGCACGGGCTTGGTCGTGCGGCAGACGGGCATGGCCAGCGGGCAGCGCGGATGGAAGCGGCAGCCCTGTGGCGGGTCGCGCAGGTTCGGGATGCTGCCGGGGATGCCCGCCGGCATATGGTCCGGCTGCCGCAGATCCGGCATGGCGGCGAGCAGGCCGCGCGTATAGGGGTGCTGCGGCGCGGCGAACAGCACCTCCGCCGGCGCATCCTCGACGATGGTGCCCGCATACATCACCACGATGCGCCGGCAGGCGGCGCCGATCACGCCGAGGTCGTGGCTGATGAGCATCAGCGTCAGCCCCAACCGCGCCACGAGATCCGCGATCAGCGCCAGGATCTGCCGCTGGATGGTAACATCCAGCGCCGTGGTCGGCTCATCCGCCACCAGCACGCGCGGGTTACCGGCCAGCGCCTCCGCGATCAGCACGCGCTGGCGCATGCCGCCCGACAATTCGTGCGGGTAGCGGCCGAGCAGCGCCGCGGCATCTGGCAGCCGCACGGACTCCAGCAGCTCGATGCAGCGGGCACGGCGCTGGGCGCGGGAGAGGTCCGGCTCATGCGCGCGCAGCACTTCCGCCATCTGGCGGCCGATGGTGAAGACCGGGTTCAGATAGGTGACGGGGTCCTGGAACACCATGCCGATGATGCCGCCACGCAGACGGCGCAGCGCGCCGCCGCCCATGGCCAGGATGTCCTCCCCTTCGTAGCGGATGGCGCCGGAGACGACGCGCGCCGGCGGCGACGGGTTCAGCCGCAGCAGGCTGCGCGCCAACACGGATTTGCCGCAGCCGGTCTCGCCGACGATGCCGACGGATTCGCCTGCCTCGATCGCCAGGTCGATGCCGTCCAGCACATGCACCCGGCCCTCGAAACCGTCGAAGGCCAGGCGGTAATCCTCGATACGGATCAAACTCACCCGCGCGAACTCCGTGGGTCGAGCGTGTCGCGCAGCCCGTCGCCGAACAGGTTGAAGCCGAGCACGGTGAGGAAGATGAACAGGCCTGGAAAGGCAGAATACCACCACCAGTCGGGCATGTAGGTGCGGCCGATGGCGATCATCGCGCCCCATTCCGGCGCCGGCGGCTTGGCGCCGAGGCCGATGAAGCCGAGCGAGGCCGCGGCCAGGATCGCCATGCCCATATCCATGCTGGCTTTCACCACCAGCGGGCTGACGCAATTGGGCAGGATGTGGCGCCACAGGATATGGGCGTGGGAGGCGCCCATGGTGCGCGCCGCCTCCACATAGGATTCGCTGCGCAGCGTCAGCGCCTTGGCCTCGATCAGCCGGACATAGCCGGGCCACCAGACGATGGCGAGCGCCAGCACGCCATGCAGGATGCCCGGGCCGAGCGCCGCGACGATGGCCAGCGCCAGCACCAGTCCGGGCACGGCCAGGAACACATCGGTGACGCGCATGATGACGGCGCGGATGCGGCCGCCGAAATAGCCGGCCGCGATGCCGAGCGGCACGCCGACCAGCGCGGCGAGGCCCGTGATGGTGACGCCGATCCAGAAGCTGGTGCGGGTGCCGATGATGACGCGCGTCAGGATATCGCTGCCCATCTCATCCGTGCCGAACCAATGCGCGGCGGAAGGCGGCTGCAGCCGGTTCGCCAGGTTCACCGCACCACGGGCATGCTCGGGATAGGGCACGATCCAGGGCCCGATCAGCGTCAGCAGCAGGAAGGCCAGCACTAGCGCCAGGCCCAGCATGGCCGAGGGGCTGCGCCCAAAAGTCCAGACGAAGAAGCGCGCCTGGCGGATGCTGCCTGCGTGTTCCGTGCCGAAGCGCGTAAGGCGCGAGGCGGGAAGGCTCGCCTCGCTCATGCGCCGCGCGTCCGCGGATCGAGCCAGCCATAGGCGAGGTCCACCAGGAGATTGGCCAGCATGAACATCAGCCCGATCACCAGCGTCACCCCCATCACCGGCTTGAAGTCCGCGGCGATGGCGGAATTCACGGCATAGAGGCCGATGCCGGGCCAGTCGAAGACCGTCTCCACCAGCACCGTGCCGCCCAGCATCCAGCCGAAGCGCAGGCCGATCATCGCGAGAGTCGGCAGCATCGCGTTCTTCAGCGCCAGCAGCCCGATCACGCGCGAAGGCATCACGCCATGCGCGCGGGCGGCGGTGACATGGTCCGAGCCCAGCACCTCGATCATCTCCGCGCGGTTCACCCGCAGCACGGAGGCGAGGCAGGGCAGGGACAGCACGAAGGCCGGAAGCACCGCATGCGCGGCCGCATCGCGCAGACTGTCCCATTGCCCGGTCAGCAGGGAATCGAACAGCACCATACCGGTGATGATGGGCGGCGGATCGGCGGCAATGGACATGATGCCACCGGTCGGCAGCCAGCCCCACCAGACGCCCACCACCATCTGCAGCAGCAGCGCGATCCAGAAGGCCGGCAGCGCGATGCCGGAGACGGCCAGCACGCGGATCCCATGGTCGAGCCAGGACCCGCGCCAGACGGCGGCGAGGATGCCGAGCGGAATGCCCACCGCGCATGCGAACCCCATGGCCAGGATCACCAGCTGGAAGGTCGCCGGCACATAACGCAAAAGATCCTCGCCCACCGTATTGCCGCTGGTCAGCGACCGCCCGAAGCGGCCCTGGGCGAGGTCCGTGACGTAGCGCCAGAACTGCTCCGGCAGTGGCCGGTCCAGCCCATACTCGGCGCGGATCGTCGCCACCATCGCCGGTGTCGCATCCGGCCCGGCCGCCAGCGCCGCCGGGTCCGCAGGCGTGACATTGGCGATCACGAAGGTGATCACCACCAGGCCGAGCAGCATCAGCGCCACATGGGCCAGCCGCCCGGCCAGGTAGCGCGCCATGCTCATCCGCGCGCGGCGAAAAGGGGGTAGAGATCCACCTCGCCCGTCAGGTTCAGCGCCTGGTGCGCAAAGCCGCGCACATAGCTGCGCATCGCCCAGCGCTGGTTCGCCGCCATACCGAAGACCACCGGTTGAAGCTCCACTACGCGCCGCTGGATGGTGGCGTAGAGCGCCATGCGCTTGGCGGTATCCAGCTCCACCGCGGCCTCCGCCACCATGCGGTCGATCTCCGCATCGCGCAGATGATGGATGCCCCAGAACTGCCCGGCGGCGGAGGACGCGTATTGCGAGGCAACGGTATCCGGGGAGGTGGTGACGGGCGTGACATAGACCGCCGTCATCGCCGCCGCCGTTTCCGGATTCGCGCCACGGCCGATCAGCGTCGGCCAGGGCTGACCCACGATGTTCACGCGGATGCCGAGCGGCTGCAGCGCATTCAGCAGCACCAGCCCGATCTGCCGCTGCACCTCATGTCCCGCGACCTGCAGGTATTCCAGTTCGAACCCGCCCTGCGGCGTGGCGGTGCGCGCCATGTACTGCTTCGCGCGATCCAGGTCCTGGCGCGGCATGTCGAGCGTGATGCGGCCCTCCGTCACGAAGGGGAAGGGGCCGTCCAGCAGCTTGGCGTCGCCCTTGTGGATGGCGATCAGCGCTTCGTAGTCGAAGGCATAGGCAATGGCCTTGCGCAGGTTGATATCCGCGGTCGGGCCCTTCTGCGTGTTCATCATGATGGCAAAGGGCGCGGCGCCCGTGTCGTTCGTCACCACCATGTTCGGCATGCGCTCGAGCTGCTCGAGGTCGTCCGGCGTCAGCCCGGCGGCGATATCCACCTCGCCGCGCTGCAGGGCCGCCTTGCGGGGGGCGGATTCGCGCATGACGCGGAAGATCACGCCGGCGGGGCGGTCGGCGTCGGACATCGGCCAGCCCTTCCAGTACTCCGGCACCGCCGCCAGCGACATCACGCTCTGCCCATCCCAGCGGCGGATGGTGAAGGGGCCGGAGCCGGCGGCGTTGGTGGTCAGCCATTTCTGGCCGTCATCGTCGCCTTCCACATTCGCCATCACCTGCTTCGGATTTACCACGAACCACAGCGGCAGGAAGGAGATGAAGTCGGGATAGGCGCGTTCCAGCGTGAAGCGCACGGTGCGCGCATCCACCGCCGCGATATTCTCCGGCTTCAGGTGGCGCGACAGCATCCAGGAGATGCCCTTGTTCAGCCGCAGCCCGCGCTGGAAGGAAAAGCGCACGGCTTCCGCATCCAGCACGTCGCCATTGTTGAACTTCGCATTGCCGGCCAGGCGGAAGGTCCAGGTCAGGCCATCCGCGCTGGTCTCCCAGCTCTCGGCCAGCCAGGGGATGATGCGCGCGGGCGTGCCTTCGTAGCGCACCAGCGGGTCATACAGGCAGCGCTGCATCATGCGCGTGGACCAGTCGTAGCGCTGGTGCGGGTCCAGGA
The DNA here is from genome assembly GCF_053891155.1 of Roseomonas sp. F4. NCBI lineage: Bacteria > Pseudomonadati > Pseudomonadota > Alphaproteobacteria > Acetobacterales > Roseomonadaceae > Roseomonas > Roseomonas sp. F4. The sequence continues at coordinate 645,923 of NZ_JBSSHK010000005.1, read as the reverse complement.
TCGGCACCGGCTGGTTGCCGGAGAAGACCAGGATGCGGCGATTGCCCTCGCGTTCGAAGCCATAGGCCGGGCTGAGCGAGGAGGCGGCGACCAGGCCACCTGCACCGAGGAGGAGTTCGCGGCGGTTCATGCGTCGTCTCCTATTCCGCAGCCTGGGACGCGGCCCCTGCCGCACCCGTGCTGACATAGCCTTCAAGCAAGTCCCGTTCCACCAGCGCGGCGCTGCGCGAAGCGGGATCGCCGAAGCCGGACCCGCCGCAGAGCCGCACCTCGATCATCCGGCTGGTATCGGTCAGCGTCACCAGTTCCCCGGTGCCGCAATCGCGGATGAGGTTGCCGTCGCGGTCCAGCACCGCGCCGCGCGCCGCACCGCCCTGCAACCCGCCGAAGAGGCCGGGCGAGTCCACGCCCACGCCTTCCGCGGCGACGGAGGCCTGGGTCGGCAGCCCGTCATCATGCAGCTTGCGCATCCGCGTCCGCGTGCCGAGGCCGCCGCGATGCTGCCCGGCGCCGCCGGAATCCGCCACCAGTGACTTCTCCACCACCAGCACCGGCGACCGCGTCTCGAAGAGCTCGATCGAGGTATTGGCGGCCGAGGTCGGCCAGAGCAGCGCCGACTTTCCATCATGCGCTGCACTCGCGCCCTGGCCGCCGCCCATGAAGAAGTGGTCGGCATAGAGCCGCCCCTTGGCATCCAACCCATGCACCTTCACGGATACCGGCAGACCCGTATGCGCCTGCACCCGGTCCGGCGCCGCATCCGACAATGCACGAAAGATGTTGGGCGCCAGATACCAGCCCGTGCGCGTGCGCAGCGCCACCGCGGCGGGGCGCGTGCAGTTCAGCACGGAGCCTTCCGGCGCCTTCACCGTGATCGGCCGGTAGCAGCCCGCATTGCCCCGCACTTGCGGGCTCAGCATGCATTTCAGCGGGTAGGAACCATGCGCGACGGTGTAGCTGAAGGTGCAGTTCAGCCCGCCCAGCGGCAGCTGCGCCGGCACGCCTTCGAAATCCAGCTCGATCTCGTCACCCGCCACCGTCAGCTTCAGCGGATAGTGCAGCGTGCGGCCCAGCGCGGCATTGCTGACGGTGGAGTGATACACGCCGTCCGGCAGCGCGCGGATCGCATCGCGCATGGCGCGTTCGGCGCGGCCCTGCACCACGGCGGCCAAAGCGCGCAGGTCCTGCATGCCATAGTCGCGCATGAAGCCGAGCAGCCGCTCGCCGCCCTGCGCATTGGCCGCGATGAAGGAATGCAGGTCGCCCAGCACCTCCTCCGGCTTGCGCACATTCTCCGCGATCATGTCGAACAGCGTGTCGTTGGGCTCGCCGGCGCGGTACAGCTTGGCAGGCGGGATCTGCAGGCCCTCGTCGAAGATCTCCTGCGCTTTCAGGCCGTCCTTGATGCCGCCGATATCGCCGACATGGCCGACGGTGCCCATCAGCGCCACGAGCCGCCCATCCATGAAGACCGGCGTGACGATGGCGATGTCGTACAGATGTCCGGCACACAGCCAGGGGTCGTTGGTGATCAGCACATCGCCCGGCCGCAGCGTCTCGGCCGGGTATTTCTGCAGCATCGCCTTCACCGCGCGCGGCAGGGTCAGGTTGAAGACCGGCATGGCGCGCGGCGAATGGGCGAGCGATTCGCCATCCGCATCCAGGATGTCGCAGGCGAAATCCTGCGCCTCGGAGACGATCAGGCTGAAGGCGGTGCGGCAGATGGCCTGCCACATCTCCTCCACGATCGTCACCAGCCGGCTCCACATGATCTCGAGCGAGACCGGATCCGCCTCGATCAGCGCGCGCGCCTCGGCGATCGGCGTGGCCGGAGTGATCCGGGCGGCGATGGGGGCAGCGACGCCCACGCGGATGCGCAGCGTGCCGGCGGCACCCACCGTCACGCTGTCCTGCGGGCCGAGGATGGTGGTGGCCTCGCGCTCCTCGATGATGGCGGGGCCGTGGATCGTGCCCACGGAGGCCAACGCGTAGCGGTCATAGACCGGCGTGTCGTGGAAGCGGTCGCCGAACCAGGCCATGCGGCGGCCCTTCAGCGCGACGCCGCCGGCCGGTGCATCCGCCTGCGCCACGGTCAGCGCCGGTGCGGGGCCGGCGGCGCGCACGCGGAAGGAGACGATCTCGGCGGAGACACCTTCGTAGACCGAGGTGAAGCGCGCGGAATAGACGCGCCGGAAGGCCTCCATCACCGCGGGCAGGGTGTCGGCCGTGATGGCGCCATCCGGCAGCGGCACGTTGATCTCATGGATCTGGCCGGCGAGGCGCATGTCCGCGCTGCGCTCGATGGTGAGCTCGGCCTGCGTCATGCCCGCGGAGGTCAGCATCGCCGCGGTTTCCGCCGCGAGTTCCGAAAGCACCTGCTGCATCGCCGCCGGCGCCGCCGGATCGTCCATCGCCACGGGCAGGGACCGCACGCTTTCGAAGGACAGCGGCGCGGCAAGGAAGCCGAGCGCGGAGGCGGCGCCGGATGCGGGCGGGATCAGCACCTCCTCCACGCCCAGGATGCGCGCCACCTCCACCGCATGGGCCGGACCCGCGCCGCCGAAGCCCACCATGGCGTAGCGGCGCGGGTCCTTGCCCTTCTCCACGATATGGATGCGCGCTGCTGCGGCCATGCTTTCGGTTACCGTGCGATGGATGCCCCAGGCCGTCTGTACCGCCGAAAGGCCGAGCTGCGCGCCCACCGCCGCCAGCGCGGCCTCCGCCGCCGGCTTGTCCAGCGCCATGCGGCCGCCGAGGAAGAAGCCGGGATCGTAATAGCCGAGCATCAAGTTCGCATCGGTCACGGTGGCCTGGGTGCCGCCGCGGCCGTAGCAGGCTGGGCCCGGATCGGCGCCCGCCGAATGCGGCCCGACCTTCAGCAGTCCCACCTCGTCGATGCTGGCGATGGAGCCGCCGCCGGCGCCGATCTCGATCATGTCGATCACGGGCGCCTTGATCGGCAGGCCGGAGCCCTTCTTGAAGCGGTGCAGCCGCGCCACTTCCATCATCGGCGCCACTTCGCAGGCGCCGTCGGCGATCATGCAGGCCTTGGCCGTGGTGCCGCCCATGTCGAAGGAAATCACGTCCGTCTTGCCGACCAGCCCGCCGAAGAAGGCAGTGGCCAGGCCGCCGCCCGCGGGCCCAGATTCCAGCAGCCGGATCGGGAAGGTACGCGCCGCCTCGGGGCCCACCAGGCCGCCGGCGGATTGCATCAGCCGCAGCGCGCCGCGGAAGCCGCGGCCCCACAATTCACGCTCCAGCCGCGCCAGGTAGCGGTCCATCAGCGGCTGCACATAGGCATTGGCGCAGGTGGTGACGAAGCGCTGGTACTCCCACAGCTCCGCCACCACTTCGCTCGAAAGCGACAGCGCGAGGTCCGGGAATTCGGCGCGGATCGCGGCGGCGGCGGCCTTCTCATGCATCGGGTTGCGATAGGCATGCAGGAAGCAGATGGCGATCGCCTCCGCCCCCGCCGCCACCAGCTGACGCGCCGCCTGCTGCACCGCCGGCACATCCAGCGGCGTCACCACCTTTCCGTCGCGGTCCAGCCGTTCCGGCACTTCCAGCCGGTGCCGGCGCGCCACCAGCGGGTCCGGATATTGCAGGAACAGGTCGTAGATGTCGTAGCGCTGCTCCGTGCCCATCTCGATCACGTCGCGAAAACCCGCGGTGGTGATCATCCCGAGCGAGGCGCCCTTGCGCTCGATCAGCGCGTTGGTGATCAGCGTGGTGCCATGCACGATTTCGGAAATGTCGGACAGCGCCAGCCCGGCCTCCGCTACCAGCGCGGCGAGACCGGCGAGCGCGCCCTCGGAGGGGTCCTGCGGCGTGGTCAGGCATTTGTGCAGGCGGATGGTGGCGGTGGCGCGGTCGAGCAGGATGAAGTCGGTAAAGGTGCCGCCGATATCGAATCCGATCCGGTAGCGGTTCGCCGCGTCTGCCATCTGGCCTGCACCTAATCCGTGGAGCGGCACGCGCGTGGCGGCCGGGAGTATCGCCAGGCAGCTTTGCAGATCGCGACGCCCGGGCTGAATAAGGGCGGCTCCTTATCCGCGCGGCCGTGGGCGCCGCCAAAGCGGGCAGTCCTGCCGCTTTTCGGGCAGGCTACAGATCGCGCACCAGCATCAGCCGCCGGAACAGCTCGATCGGCGAGCCTGCATTCAGCTTGGCCATGACCCTTGCGCGATGGATTTCCACGGTGCGGTGGCTGATGCCGAGGTGGCGGCCGATCTCCTTGTTGCCGTCGCCCCGCAGCAGCGCCAGCAACACGTCGCGCTCCCGTGGCGTCAGGCTCTCCGTCTGGCCCGGCAGGCGGTCGATCAATGCCTGGAGGGGCTCGCTTTCATGCCCAGGCGGCGGGCGCGCGGCCAGCGCCACCAGGTGCAGCCGGATCGCGCCGGCCAGGATGCGCCGCGCGGTAACCACCGGCTTGCCGGTGCGGGCGGCGAGCTGTTCCGCCATCGCCTCCGTATAGCCGACGGAGTGCATGAGGATGAGGTTGGCCGCCTCCAGCCGCTGCGCCGCCTCGTTGAAATCGGCGATGTCATCCTCCCGCGCCACGGCGCGCGCGCTCTGGATCAGGGCGCCATGGGCGGAGCCGCGATGCTGTTCCTCCAGGGAATGGATCACGCCGATCCGCGCCTCCCCCATCACCAGCGCGCCGATCCACGCATCCACCACCTGCTGCGCATGCACGAAGGGCGTGCGCAGGCGATAGGGCTGGAACAGGCTGGTGCTGGCCAGCACGATCAGGTCGTGGCCCGCGCCGTCCAGCCGGTGCAGCAGCGGTGCCAGGCGGCGTGCCAGGAAGCCGGCGCCGAGCCGCACGCGCTGACCCCCGCCCAGCCGGGTAAACAGCACCGGCTCCCGCTCCCGCGGCGCACCGGCGGCGATGCCGGCCGGGTCCAGCCCGTCCAGCGCGCCGAATTCCTGCAACTCCACCTCGCCTGGCGCCGCGCCGGCTAAGGCAAGCACCTCCGGCACCATGTCCTCGCGCGGGGATTGGCCGATGCTGACGAAGGCGAGGCGTGGACGGGCCATGGCGCGTTCCTGGCGGCGGGGCCCAAGCGTATTTCAGTGGCCAGGGGTCCTGTCCACTGGCCAGTGCCAACGCGTGGCCTGCCCGATGCTGTCACAGGCCACGGCGGGCACCCGGCCGCTCAGACCATCCAGACCCAGGCCGGCGCACCGGCGCCAGGCGCGTCAGGGTCGATCAGGAGAGCGCGCACGGTCTGTCCGGCGCACCGCGGCATCATGGCGGCAGCGCGGGGAGGACCTGCCGTCACCGCGCGCTGGGCACGATGCGCGGGCGAAGCCGACGGCCTTGGCGGCCCTAAGGCCGCACCACCACCACGCCCTCCTCATCCAGCAGCAGCCGGACCTTCTCCCCCGGCTGGCGCCGGCGCAGGCGGTCGGCGCCCTGGGCGAACAGCTCGCCCACGGCGGTGCTGAAGTAATACTCGGTGTGGGAGCCCATATAGGTGGCGCGGGCGACCGTCGCCGCCAGCCCGTTTGGTGCATCGGGGGCGGCGATGCGGATTGCCTCCGGCCGGATCACCGCATCCACCGGCCCGGGCGGCAGGCCACGACCCGGCAGGGTCAGCCGGGCCCCGTCCAGCGCCAGCACGCAATGCTCGCCCGAAACGCTCTCGATGACGCCGCGCACATGGTTCGCCTCGCCCATGAAGGTGGCGACGAAGACCGAATCTGGGCTGGCATAGAGCACCTCCGGCGCGCCGGCCTGGGCGATACCGGCATTGCGCATCACCACGATTTTGTCGGAGACGGCAAGCGCCTCCGCCTGGTCATGCGTGACATAGACCACGGTCAAGCCGAGGCGCTGCTGCAGCGCGCGGATCTCCTCCCGCATCGTGCGGCGCAGGCGGGTGTCGAGATTGGACAGCGGCTCGTCGAACAGCAGTACATCGGGCTCCAGCACCAGAGCGCGGGCGACCGCCACGCGCTGCTGCTGGCCGCCGGACATCTCGGAGGGCAGCCGCCCGCCAAAGCCTTTCAGCCCCACGGTCTCCAGCACCGCCTCCGCCTTGGCATGCGCATCGCGCTTCTTCTCGCCGGAGGAGATCAGGCCATAGGCGACGTTCTCCAGCACCGACATATGCGGGAAGAGCGCATAGGACTGGAAGACCATGGAGACGTTGCGCTCACCGGCGGACAGCAGGGTGACGTCGCGGCCGCCGATGAAGATGCGGCCCTCCGTCGCCTGTTCCAGTCCGGCGATCATGCGCAACAGCGTGGTCTTGCCGCAGCCGGAGGGGCCGAGAAGCGTCACCAGCGTGCCGCCCTCGATCACCAGGTCCAGCGGCTTCACCGCCTGCACCTGGCCGTAGCGCTTGCCGAGGCCGGTGAGGCGGACTTCCGCGCCAGTTGTCTTGATCCCGGTCGTCTTGATGGGGATGCTCACGCACGGCCTCCGACTGGAGCAGGTGTGGGGATGGCGGCCGCGCGGCGTCCGAGGTTGCGGCGCCCGACCAGCAGGTTGATCAGCCCGATCGCCGCCATCATCAGCACGATCAGCACGGCGCAATAGGCGATGGCCAGGCCGTAGTCGCCGTTGATGACGCGGTTGATGATGAAGACCGTGGCCATCTCATATTCCGCCGAGACCAGGAAGATGACGGCCGAGACCGTCGTCATGGCGCGCACGAAGGAATAGACCAGCGCGGTGACGATGGCCGGCTTCAGCAGCGGCAGCACCACCGTCCGCAGCGTGCGGAAGGTGGAGGCGCGCAGCGTCACCGCGGCCTCGTCCAGCGACTTGTCGAGCTGGCTCATCGCCGCGACGCCGGAGCGCACGCCGACCGGGAGATTCCGGAAGACGAAGCAGGCGACGAGGATCACGGCGGTGCCGGTGATCTCCAGCGGCGGCAGGTTGTAGGTCAGGATATAGGCCACGCCGATCACCGTGCCGGGCACGGCGAAGGTCAGCATCAGCGCGAATTCCAGCGCCGTTCGGCCGGCAAAGTGCTGCCGTGTCAGCACCCAGGAGGCGAGCAGGCCGAGGCCCGCGGTGATGGGGGCGGCGATGGCCGCGAGCTGGATGGTGGTGAACAGCGAATGCCAGGCGCCGCCCGAGAAGATCAGCGCGCCCGCTGGCGACCATTCCAGCGCGAAGGCGCGTTCGAAATGGCTGAAGGTCGGCGTCCAGTCGCGCCCCCAGACCCGCACGAAGGCGCCGGCCAGCGCCATGACATAGACGATGACGGTCAGGATGGCCCAGGGGATGGCAATGGCGAAGGCTACGCGCCGCACCGGCGGCGGCAGCTTCGTCGGCAGGCCGACATCGCCCTTGCCGGTCATCGAGACATAGCTGCGCTTGCCCACCACGCTGCGTTGGATGATGAAGGCGGTCAGCGCCACCACCAGCATCACCGCCGCCAGCACCGCTGCGCGGCCGAAATCCTGCTGCGCGCCGACGACGGCGAAGAAGATCTCGGTGGACAGCACGCCGAAGGACCCGCCGAGCACGATCGGATTGCCGAAGTCGGCAAGGCTCTCGACGAAGACCACCAGCCAGGCATTGGCCAGGCCCGGCAGCATCAGCGGCAGTGTCACCGCGCGGAAGGTGCGCATCTGGCTGGCGCGCAGCGTCTGGGAGGCTTCCTCCATGGCAGGGGACACACCCTCCACCACGCCGATCAGCACCAGGAAAGCGATCGGCGTGAAGGAGAAGACCTGCGCCAGCATCACGCCGTTGAAGCCGTAGATCCAGCGGCCGAGTTCCAGCCCGAAGACGGACTCGGCGATCTGATTGAACACGCCGGAGCGGCCGAAGATCAGGATCAGGCCCAGGCCGATGACGAAGGGCGGCGTGATGATCGGCAGCACGGTCAGCAGCCGCAGCAGCTTCTTCGCGCGGAAGCCGCTGCGGGTTACGATCAGCGCGAAGCACAGGCCGAGGGTGGTGGCCGCGGTGGCGGTGGAGACCGCCAGCAGCAGCGTGTTCCAGAAGACGCCGCAGTTCACCCGCCCGGTGACGCAGCCGAGGCCCCAGATCTTGCTGTCGAACAGCCGCTCCGCCATCGCCGCGCCGAGGGTGAGATCGGCGCGCGGCGTGAACATCTCGGACAGCACGGTGCCGACCGGCCAGGCGGTGAAGACGAGGATGGAGGCGACCAGCAGGCCGACGGCGCCTGAGACGAAGCGGTCGCCCTTGAAGTAGCCGCGCAGCGCGAGGCCATCGGTCAGGAGGATCAAGAATCCAGCGAAGGCGAGGGCACCGCCGAGGCCGATGCCGAACTGCCGATCCTCCAGCTCCCCGAACAGCCGCGCCAGCATAGGCCAGTTCCAGCCCTGGATGCCGATGGCCAGCCCTTGCAGCACCAGCGCCGCCAGGCCCAACCCGCCGCCCCAGACCAGGAAGCGCGCGCGCCGCGCCCGCTCCCCCGTGGGCAGCGCACCGGGCAACGCCAACAGCAGGCCGGCGATCACCGGCCAGAACCAGAAGCGCCCAAACTGCGCCGCCTGCGACAGGGCGGAGGCCGCCTCCGCCTCCCCACGGCCGAGCGCGAACAACCCGGCGAGCGTCAGCCCGTCCTGCTGCATGTGCCAGGGCAGGACCAGCGTGCCGAGCGCCGCGATCAGCCAGAAGAAGAAGGAGGTGCCGAAGAACATGGCCTTGGCTTCAGCGCGGCAGCGCGCCGACCTCCCTGTCCCAGCGGCCCAGCAGGCGGCGGCGCTCGGCGCTCGCGCCGAAGCGGGCATTGTCGTAGTCGATGATCCGCGCGGTCGCCATGTTCGGCGCCCCCTCGGTCAGCGGCACGCCGCGGTTCGCCATGGTCTGCAGCTTCTTCGCTTCCTGGGATGCGATGATCTGCGCCGGTGCCGAAAGCGCCCAGTGGTAGAATTGCTGCGCCGCCGGCAGGTTGCGCGCGCCGCGGATGATGGACATGGAGCCGATCTCGTAGCCCGTGCCCTCACACGGCACGGCATGCCCCACGGGGAAGCCGGCCGCGGCTTCCTCGGCGGCGTTGTGCACGAAGGACAGCGACAGCGCCGTCTCGCCGCGCGCCACCGCCGTGATCGGCGCGGTGCCGGAGCGTGGATAGGCGTTGATGCTGCCGTGCAGCTGCTTCAGGTAGTCGAAGGCGGGCTCCTCGCCCATCATCTGCACCAGCGTCGCGATGATGATATAGGCGGTGCCGGAGCTGTTCGGATTGGCCATCTGGATCTCGCCGCGATAGGCGGGGTTCAGCAGATCCGCCCAGCAGCGCGGCGCCGGCAGGCTGCGGCGCGCGATCAGCTCCGTGTTGAAGCCGAAGCCGAGCACGCTGGCATAGACGCCCACCGTGCGGCCCTGCGTCTGGCGCCACTGCGCCTGCGCCCAGTCATGCAGCTCCGCGATGCGCGGGCTCTCATGCGGCTGGGTCAGGTTCTCCTCGCCGGCCGCCACATGCGGGTCGCCGGTGCCGCCCCACCACACGTCGCCACGCGGGTTGCGCGCCTCGCTGCGGATCTGCGCCAGCATCTCGCCGGTGGATTTCTGGGTCAGGTTCACGCGGATGCCGGTCTCACGCTCGAAGCCACGCGCGATCGGCTGGCACCATTCCAGCGTGGCGGAGCAGTAGAGGTTGAGCTGGCCCTGCGCGGCGGCGGGCAGCGCCGGCAGGAGGAAGGCCGCGGCGAGCGCGAGGGGGCGGTAGGTCATTCGAATACTCTCTTGTTCGGTCGATGCGAGGATCAGCGCGGCAGCGCGCCGATCTCCCGGTCCCAGCGCTGCAGGATGCGCCGGCGCGTATCGGCTTGGCCAAATGCCGCAAAATCGTAATCCACCAGCCGGATGGCGGAGATGTCGGGGATGCGCGCATCGGGCGTCGCGCCACGATGCGCCGGGGCGTGGAACTGGTTGACCTTCGGGCCGATATCCATCGCCGCTGGCGTCAAGTACCAGTCGTAGAAGCGCCGCGCCTGCGCCAGGTTGCGGGCGCCGCGGATGATCGACATGCAGGCCACCTCATAGCTGGTGCCCTCGCTGGGATAGGCGATCTCAATCGGGAAGCCGGCCTGCTGCATGGAGATCACCTCCATGTTGAAGGCGGCCGCCAGCGCCGTCTCGCCCCGCGATACCGCCTGCATCGGCGCGGCGCCGGAACGGGTATAGGCGTTCACATTGGCATGCAGCCGCGCCAGATAGGCGAAGGCGCGATCCTCGTCCCATAGCTGCACCAGTCCGGCGATGATGGTGTAGGCGGTGCCGGAGGAATTCGGATTCGGCAGCTGGATCTCGTTGCGATAGGCCGGGTTCAGCATATCGGCCCAGCTGGTCGGCAGTGGCAGGTTCTTGCGCGCCATCAACTCCCGGTTCCAGGCCAGGCCGATGGCGCCGGAGGAGACGCCGACGCAACGCTCGCCGGACATGGCATGCACGCGCTGCGCCCAGGGATGCAGGTTGGCCATGTTGGGCGAGGTATAGGGCTGCAGCAGATTCGCCTCGGCGGCCGAGATATGCGTCTCGGAGGAAGCGCCGAACCAGATGTCGGTGCGCGGGTTCTGCGCCTCCGCCCGGATCTGGGCGAGGATCTCGCCGGCGGATTTGCGCGCCATGGAGACGCGCACGCCTGTGTCGCGCTGGAAGGCGGCGGCGATCGCCTCGCACCAATCGGCGGCCGGCGCGCAGAGCATATTGAGGCTGCCCTGCGCCTGTGCCGTGACGGGCAGCGTGGCACAGGCGATGACCGCGGTGGCGACGACCAGGCGAAAGGACATGAGGGGCATCCTGCAGGGGCCAGCGATCCGGCGCGGGGGTCCGCGCCGGCGGGGTGAGGGGATCAGCGCGGCGCGGAGCCGACCTCGCGGTCCCAGCGCTGGATCAGCCGGCGGCGTTCCGCCGCCCGGCCGTACTTGGCGAAATCATATTCGATGAGGCGGATGCGCGAGAGGTCAGGCGCATTCGGCGGCAGCGGCGCGGCGGTGTTGGAGGGCTGCTGCAACTGGCCACCGGCCTCGAAGCCCAGTCGTTGGGCGGGCTCGGTCAGCGCCCAGTCGTAGAAGCGCCGCGCCTGGGTCAGGTTGCGTGCGCCGCGGATGATCGACATGGAGCCGATCTCATAGCCGGTGCCCTCGCAGGGCGTGGCGTAGGTCACCGGGAAGCCGGCATTGGCCTCCGTCACCGCATCATGCACGAAGCTGATCGAGACACCCGTCTCGCCGCGCGCCACCGCCTTGATCGGCGCGGTGCCGGAGCGGGTGTAGGAATTCACATTGGGATGCAGCCCGCGCAGATAGGTGAAGGCGGGTTCCTCCCCCATCAGCTGCACCAGCGTCGCGATGACCACATAGGCGGTGCCGGAGGAATTCGGATTGGCGATCTGGATCTCGCCGCGAAAGCGCGCATCCAGCAGGTCCGCCCAGCAGGCGGGGGGCGCGATGTTCTTGCGGGCGAGCAGTTCCGTGTTGATGCCGAAGCCGACAGCGCCGGCATAGACGCCGATGGCGCGCCGTTCGGATTGCCGCCACTGGGTCAGCGCCCAGGGATGCAGCGCGCCATTGTTGGCGCTCTCATAGGCCTGGGTCAGGTTCTCCTCGCCGGCGGCCAGATGCGGGTCGCCAGTGCCGCCGAACCAGACGTCGCCGCGCGGATTCTGGCCTTCGGCGCGGATCGCGGCGAGCGTCTCGCCGCTGCCGCGCTGCGTCATGCTCACGCGGATGCCAGTGTCGCGCTGGAAGTTGGTAGCTACCGCCTGGCACCACTCATTCTGCACCGAGCAGTAGAGGTTGAGGCTGCCCTGCGCCGCGGCTGGCGCGGTGAACCCAGCTGGGCCGATCAGCAGGATCGGGAGCAGAAGGCGGCGTTGCATCGGGCGTTTCCTTTTCGGCTCGTCTTCGCGGCGCGGACGGAGCCCGGATGCGCAAGGCGTTAAGCGGTGCGTGCCGCCAGGCCCTTCTGCCTGGACGCGCGCGCAGCCTGCAGCCTCCCCCCTCCGGACGGCATGGCGTCGCACAGGCGCGTTTCGCGCGTGCGGTCATAAAACTGCAATATAAACGTCATTCAAGCAAGCGCGGGGGGAGCATCTCCCGCTCGCGGGCCCTGCGGAACGCAGAATCGAGGCTCACGGCCGCCGGGTGCAGCCACTATCTTGCATACGCATGCAGCTTGCGGGCAATGTCCTGCCCATCGGTAGGGGAAGAACGATATGGCGACCTGGCTCAAGCGCTCCATCGGCGCTGCCGACAAGGAGGCCGCGCAGACCGAGGTGCGCGCCACGGTAGAGCGCCTGCTGGCGGATATCGCCGCGCGCGGGGACGCGGCGGTGCGGGAGATGTCGGCCCGCTTCGACGGCCTGGAACGCCTCGATTCGCGCCTGACCGATGCGGAGATCCGCGCCTGCCTGGCGGAACTGCCCGCGCGCGCACTGGACGATATCCGTTTCGCCCAGGAACAGGTCCGCAACTTCGCCCAGCACCAGCGCGCCGCGTTGCAGGACATCGAGGTGGAGACGCTGCCGGGCGTGGTGCTCGGCCACAAGAACATCCCGATGAACTCGGTGGGCTGCTACGTGCCGGGTGGCAAGTACCCGCTGCTGGCCTCGGCTCATATGTCGGTGGTGACGGCGAAGGTGGCCGGCGTGCCGCGCATCGTCACCTGCGCGCCGCCCTATCAGGGCCGCCCGGCGCCCGCCATCGTCGCCGCGCAGCACCTGGCGGGGGCGGATGAGATCCATTGCCTTGGCGGCGTGCAGGCGGTGGGCGCCATGGCGCTCGGCACGGAGACCATCGGGGCGGTGGACATGCTGGTCGGTCCGGGCAATGCCTATGTGGCGGAGGCCAAGCGGCAGTTGTTCGGCCGTGTCGGCATCGACCTTTTTGCCGGCCCGACCGAGACGCTGATCATCTGCGATGAGACGGTGGATGCGGAAATCTGCGCGACCGACCTGCTTGGCCAGGCCGAGCACGGCCCGACCAGTCCCGCGATCCTGCTGACCACCTCGGAAAAACTGGCGCGCGCGACGATGGCGGAGGTGGAGCGCCTGCTCACCATCCTGCCGACCGCCGCCGTGGCGGCAAAGGCCTGGGCCGATTATGGCGAGGTGATCCTCTGCGAGGATCGCGCGGAGATGCTGCGGGAGGCCGATCGCATCGCCTCCGAGCATGTGCAGCTGATGACGTCGGATGATGACTTCTTCCTGGCGAACATGACCAACTACGGCGCGCTGTTCCTCGGCCCGCGCACCAATGTCAGCTACGGCGACAAGGTCATTGGCACCAACCACACCCTGCCGACCATGGGCGCGGCGCGCTATACGGGCGGGCTCTGGGTCGGCAAGTTCCTGAAGACCGTGACCTACCAGCGGGTTCTCACGGATGAGGCGAGTGCGATGATCGGCGCCTATTGTTCCCGGCTCTGCATGCTGGAGGGTTTTGTGGGCCATGCCGAGCAGGCCAATATCCGGCTGCGCCGCTATGGCGGACGCAACGTGCCCTATGGCGCGGCGGCCGACTGACATGGCGCTGCCCCGCACCCCCTCCTTTCGCCTCGAGGGCCGCCGCGCGCTGGTGACGGGCGCTGGCCGTGGAATAGGCCTGGCCGCCGCCGCGGCGCTGGCTGAGGCCGGCGCGCATGTCGTGCTCGCCGCCCGCTCGCGCGAGGAGATCGAGGCGGCGGCTTCGGAGATTCGCGCCGAGGGCGGCAGTGCGGAGGCGCTGGTGCTGGATGTCACGGATATCGAGCGTGCGGCGGCGCAGATCGCCGCACAGCCGCCCTTCCACGCGCTGGTGAACAATGCCGGCACCAACCGCCCCGCCACCTTCCAGGACGTGACGCCGGCGGATTTCGACGCGGTGATGACGCTGAACCTGCGCGCCGCCTTCTTCCTGGCGCAGGCCGTGGCGCGCGGCATGATCGCCGCGAACATCCCCGGCGCCATCCTGCATGTCTCCTCGCAGATGGGCCATGTCGGCGGCGCACGGCGTAGCGTCTACTGCGCCTCCAAATGGGCAATCGAAGGCGTGGCGCGCGCCATGGCGATCGACCTGGCGCCGCACGGCATCCGCGTGAACACGCTGTGCCCCACCTTCATCGAGACGCCGATGACCCGGCCCTTCCTGCGGGACGAGACATTCCGCAGCCAGGTGGTGCAGAAGATCAAGCTCGGCCGGCTCGGCCAGGTGGAGGATCTGATGGGCGCCATCCTGTTCCTGTGTTCCGATGCGGCCTCGCTGATGACCGGCTCATCCGTCCTGGTGGATGGCGGCTGGACGGCGGGATGAGCCGGAAGCGGCATGCCACGGCGACCGATGTCGCGCGCCTTGCCGGCGTGTCGCAATCCGCGGTCAGCCGCGCCTTCACGCCGGGCGCCTCCATCGCGGAGGAAACCCGCGAGCGTGTGGCGGAGGCTGCGCGCCAGCTCGGCTATCGCCCCAATGCCATTGCCCGGTCGCTGACCACCCGGCGCAGCCGCATCATCGGCGTCGCTGCCAGCTATCTGCAGAACCACTTCTACCCGGATGTGCTGGAGGCGCTTTCGCGCGGGCTGCAGGCGCGCGGCTACCAGATGCTGCTGTTCATGCCCGATGCCGGCCGCCACGCTGACCCGCAGTTGCAGGAGGTGCTGGCCTGGCGCGTGGATGCGCTGATTCTGGCCTCGACGACGCTGTCCTCAGAATTGGCGGATCAGTGCCAGGCGGCCGGGATTCCCGTGCTGCTGTTCAACCGCACCAGCCGCGCGGCCAGCGTTTCCTCCGTCACCGGCGAAAATCTGCGCGGCGGGCGGCTGATCGCGGAGTTTCTGGTGGCCGGTGGGCATCGCCGACTCGGCTTCCTGGCGGGCATCGAGAATTCCTCCACAAGTCGGGATCGCGAAAGCGGTTTTTGCGGGTGGCTGCAGGAGAACGGGCATCCGCCTCCGCTGCGCGAAGTCGGGCTGTACCAGTTTGAAGAAGCTTCCGCCGCCGCGCGCCGGCTGCTGGCGCGGCCGGACCGGCCGGATGCGATCTTCTGCGGCAACGACCATATGGCGACCGCGGTAGCGGAGGTCGCGCGGCACGAATTCGGGCTGCGGATTCCGCGCGACCTGTCCTTGGTCGGTTTTGACGATACCGGCCCCGCGCGCTGGCCAAGCTTCTCCCTGACCTCCTTCTCCCAGCCGGTGCAGCCGATGGTGGATGCCACCGTCGCGCTCGTCTGTGAAATGATCGAGGACCCCGCGACTCCCACGCGGCATGAGGTGGTGCGGGGCGAGCTGGTGGTGCGCGGCTCCGCCCGCATGCCGCCGGAGGGCTGCGTCAGCCTGGCGGAACAGCTGGTCTGGCGGCCGGTTCGGAACGACATCACGGGTTGAGGCTTGCCAGCGGGGGAAACAGGCGGCTAGGGTTGCATGCGTATGCAAGCACCCGGTCAAAGCCGGACAAAAAAACGGCGCGGCAGCCAGCCGACGCCAAGGGAGGAGGGACCGACCATGGCGATCCGCCGTCGTGAACTTTTGGCCGCTGCCGGAGGCGCCGCGCTCGCGGCGGCCGTGCCAGCCCGCGCCTCCGTCATCGCGACGCCGGGCCTACGCCCCGGCAAACCCTTCGCGGGGCAGGAGCTGAAGGTGCTCTGCGTCGTCTCCTCGCAGTTCCGCGCGCATGAGGCGCGGCTGGCCGCCTTCACCGAGCAGACCGGCATCACCGCGAAGTACACCTTCGTGCCCTTCGCCAGCATGCGGGAGGCGCTGACGGCCGAGATGGTCGGCGGCGGCGGCGACTACGACCTGGCCATCGCCATGGACCAGTGGGTCGCGTCCCTGAACAACCTGTTCGACCCGATCGACGATCTGGTTCGCGCCAAATCCATCCCGCTGGATCGTTGGCCGGAGGCGCATCTGCGGCAGGGCCGCTACGACGGCAAGCTGCTGGGCCTGCCCAGCCGCGGCCATGTGCAGCTGCTGTTTTATCGGCGCGACCTGTTCGAGAAGCACAATCTGACGGTTCCCGCGACCTGGGATGCGCTGGTCGAGACTGCCAAGGCGGTGCAGGAGAAGGAGAGCGGCATCGCCGGCGTCTCCGTGCCCTATGGCCGCGGCAACGGCCAGAACCTGATGGTCTGGTACAATTTCCTTTGGGGCCGCGGCGCCAGCCTGTTCGATGAACGCGGCCAACCCGCCTTCAACAGCACCGCCGGCCTGCAATCCGTGCAGGACTATGTGGACCTGCTGCGCCGCCATCGCGTGGTGCCCGCCGGCGCCCTGTCCTTCACGGAACAGGACGCGGTGAACAGCATGGGCCAGGGCAATGCGGCGATGCTGCCGGTGTGGTGGTGGGTGCGCTCCACCTTGGTGAACCCGCAATCCAGCCGGCTGACGGACAGCCAGATCGGCTTCGCGCCCATGCCGTCCTATGAAGGCCGCCCGCGCACCACCTTCACCAACACCTGGGTCTGGGGCATCCCGCGCCGGTCGCGGCGCAAGGAGGCGGCGGCGGAGCTGCTGACCTGGATCGCCAACCCGGCGCTGGAGCGCGAGGTGCTGCTGGACCCGCGCGAGAACGACGTGGTGGCCGTGATGCAGCCGAACCTGATGGACGAGGCGGTGAACGCCCGCTTCGGCGGCATGCACCGCTTCGCCGCGGAGGGTCTGGCACGGACCCAGAGCATAACTTACGGCCCCGAATGGCCGCAGATCAGCGAGGCGCTGGAGACGGCGATGAGCGAGGCGGCAACGGGCACCCGCACGGTGCCGGAAGCCTTCAACGGTGCCGCCGCGCAGGTGCGCCGCATCATCCGCCGCGGCTGATAGCGTATGCAGGACCGCCGGCTCAAATATGTGCTGATCCTGCCGGCGGCCTTGCTGGTGCTGGGCACGACGATCTGGCCGCTCGCCGTGTCGCTCGTCACCAGCTTCCGGGATTGGCGGCTGACGCGATCGCTGACGCCCGGGCCGTTCATCGGCCCGGAGCACTACGTCACCGCGTTGACCGACGACCCGGATTTCGCCAATGCGCTTCAGGTGACGGCGAGTTTCGTCGCCATCGACGTGGCGCTGACCGTGGTCTGCGCGCTGGGCCTGGCGGTGCTGCTGCGGCGCGCGGGGGTGCTGCACAGCATGACGCGCGCGGTGCTGATCCTGCCCTTCGCTGTCTCCCCCGCGCTGGTCGGCATTTCCTTCCGCTTCATGTTCAATGCGGAGATGGGCGTCTTCACCTGGCTGGCCGGGGCGGTGGTGCCCTGGCTGCAGGGCTATGTCTGGCTGGCGGACCCGGTGGCCGCGCTGCTGGTGCTGGTCTTCTCCGATGCCTGGCGCTGGGTCCCCTATATGACGCTGGTGGTGCTGGGTGGCCTCTCCGCCTTGCCGAAGGAGCCGGAGGAAGCGGCGCGCATCGACGGTGCCAGCGAATGGCAGGTGTTCCGGGACGTGACGCTGCCGGCCCTGATGCCGGTGCTGGCGGTGGTCGCGATCCTCAAGACCGTCTTCGCGCTGAAGATGTTCGACCAGGTGGTGACCTTGACCGGCGGGGGGCCCGGGCAATCCACCGTCACCCTGGCCTATCTCGTCTATTCCATCGCCTTCCGCTGGTACGACATGGGCTATGCCTCCGCCGTCGCCTGGATCCTCACCGCGATGCTGGTGTTCCTGGCGGTCTGGTACATGAAGCTGATCCTGCGCAAGCCGGGTGGCGCATGAACGGGACCCGCGCCACGGCCGCGCGCCGCCGCAAGCTGGTGATGAAGGGGCTGGAGAGCGCCATTCTTCTGCTGGCGCTGTTCCTCATCCTGTTCCCCATTGTCTGGATGGCGCTGACCGCCTTCAAGCGACCGGTCGACCTGTTCGAGCTGACGCTGCTGTTCACCCCGACGCTGGACAACTTCCGCACGATCTTCGCCGCCCCCTGGAACATCGGCGCGGCGCTGTGGAATAGCACCGTGGTGGCGACGCTGACGGTGCTGATCTCCATCCCCTGCTCGACCCTGGCGGCCTACGCCTTCAGCCGCTTCGAGATGCGCTTCAAGGGCGCGCTGTTCTTTACCATCCTGGCGACGCAGTTCATCCCGGCCGTGGTGGTGGTGCTGCCCTTCTACCTGCTGTTCCGCGACCTCGGGCTGCTGGACACGCATCTGGCGCTGGTCATCGTCAACCTCGCCATCGTCACGCCCTTCGCGGTCTGGATGCTGAAGGGTTTTCTCGACGCGGTGCCTACGGAATCCGAGGAAGCGGCGATGGTCGACGGTGCGACGCGGCTGCGGGTCATCCTCGACATCGTCGTGCCGATGGTCTGGCCGGGTGTGCTGGTTACTGCCGTGTTCTGCTTCATCCTGACCTGGAACGAGTTTCTGTTCGCGCTGATCCTTACGCGCGACAACGCGGTGACCCTGCCGGTCGGCATCACCCGCTTCCGCACCGAGCGTGGCGACCTGTGGGAGCTGATCGCCGCGGCGGGAATCCTGATCTCCATTCCGATGTTTCTTCTGTCCTCCGTCATCCAGCGCCACTTCGTGCGCGGCATGACGGGCGGCGCGGTGAAGTGAGGGCCCATGGCTGACGTAAGCTTGCGCAACGTGACCAAGGCCTGGGGCGGCTTCACCGCGGTGCGCGACCAGTCGCTGGAGATTCGCGACGGGGAGTTCATGGTGCTGCTCGGCCCCTCCGGCTGCGGCAAGACCACGACGATGCGGATGATCGCGGGGCTGGAGGAGCCGACGACGGGCGACATCCTGATCGGCGGCCAGCGGGTGAACGACCTGCCGCCGCGCGACCGCGACATCGCCATGGTTTTCCAGTCCTACGGCCTCTATCCGCACATGACCGTCGAGGACAATATCGGCTACCCCCTGAAGCTGCGCGGCATTAAGGGCGCGGAACGCGCCGCGCAGGTGCGTGCCGCGGCGGCGAAGGTGGAGCTGGAGCCGCTGCTGCACCGCCGGCCGAAGGAGCTTTCCGGCGGCCAGCGGCAGCGCGTGGCGCTGGCGCGCGCCATCGTTCGGCGGCCGACCGTCTTCCTGATGGATGAGCCGCTGTCGAACCTCGACGCCAAGCTCCGCGTCTCGACGCGGGCCGAGATCAAGCACCTGCAACATGAGCTCGGCGTCACCACCGTCTATGTCACCCATGACCAGATCGAGGCGATGACGCTGGCGCATCGCGTCGCCGTCATGCAGGGCGGCGAGATCCGTCAGCTCGACACGCCGGAGGTGATTTATGACCGCCCTGCCGATCTATTCGTCGCCGGCTTCATCGGATCGCCGCCGATGAACCTGGTGGATGGCGATCATGCGGATGGCCGTTTCGCCGCAGCCGGCGGCTTCCACGCCATAACCGGCGTCACGCGCCATTGCGGCCGCGCTGTGCTCGGCGTGCGGCCCGAGGATGTCACAGTGGCGCCCGCTGGCAGCGGTGATCTCGACGCCAGCATCTATGCGGTGGAGCTCACCGGCGATGCGGTGCTGGTCACCGTGCAGGCTGGCGCCGCGCGAATCATCGCCAAGGCGGACCGTGCCTGGCGGGCCGAGATCGGCAGCACCGTGGCGCTGCGCCTCGATGCCAGCCGCCTGCATCTGTTCGACGCCGCTTCGACCAAGCGCCTGCAACCGGAATGACCGCCATGCTGACCGATCGCCTGATCCGCTATGCGGACCTCATCCCCTGCCGCAACGCCTTCGTCGACAGCCGCACGCCGGGCTCCGACGCCAAGGAGAATTTCACCCTCATTGGTCCCGGCGTCAGCGAGAATCCCAATCAGCATGTGCATATCCCCGAAGCGCATGGCTTCAATATCGGCGGTGCGCGCCAGCCGCCGGGCTGCCTGAACAGCCAGCACAGCCACGAGACGGCGGAAGTCTTCATTGCCCATAAGGGCCGCTGGCGCATGATCTTCGGCGTGAATGCCGATGAAGGCGACGTGGTGATGGAGGAAGGCGACACCATCTCCATCCCCACCCACATGTATCGCGGCTTCGAGAATATCGGCTCGGAGACCGGCTTCCTGTTCGCCGTGCTCGGCCGCGACAATCCAGGCAAGGTCACCTGGGCACCGCGCGTCTTCGAACTCGCGCAGCAATACGGCCTGGTGCTGCTGGAAGGCGGCCGGCTGGTGGACACCACGGTCGGGGAAAGCGTCCCGGCGAATGCCGTGCGACAGCAGCCGCCGGGGCCGGAGCAGATCGCGGCGCTGGCCACCCCGCCGGCGGAGCGACTGCAGGGCTGCGTCATTAAGGCCGGCGACCTGCGCGCCAACCCGAGCTCGCCGCTGGCGCGCGAAGGGGTGGAGGAGTTGCCGATCATTGGCCCGGCGCGTACCGGCGACGGTTTCGAGCCCGGCCCGCTCATCGGCTGGTGGCCGCATGGCTTCAACCTGCGCGCGCTGCGCCTGGAATCCGGCGCCAGCGTGCCGAGCCATGTGCGGGAGGAGGAGGAGGTGATCTTCGTCCATCGCGGCGTGCTGCAGATCACGACGCCGGAAGGGGAGGTGATCCTCGGCCCGGGCGATACCTTCACCACGCCGAAGGGCCTGGCGCGCGGCTTCCGCGCCAGCTCCTCCAACGGTGTCGCCGCCTATGTCGTGCGCGGCGGCGATGCCCCCGCCGCGCCGCGCTTCGTCTGAGGTCGCACCGCATGACCCACATCCGCACCACCCATGTCGGCTCCCTGCCGCGCAGCCAGATCGTCGCCGACTTCCTGTTCGCGCGCGAACGCGGCGAGCCAACCGATCCCGCCGCCTATGACGCCGCGATGGATCACGCGACGCATGAGGTACTGCGCCGGCAGAAGGCGATCGGCATCGACATCCCCTCGGATGGCGAAACCTCCAAGATCTCCTATGCCACCTATATCAAGGACCGGCTGACCGGCTTTGCCGGCGACAGCCCCCGTCGCATGCCGGCTGACCTCGGCGACTTCCCGGCCTATGCTGAAAAGATCGCGCGCGGCGGCGGCACGCCCACCTATCGGCGGCCGCGCTGCACGGGCCCGATCGGGGTGAAGTCGATGGACCCGCTGGCGCATGACCTTCGGCTGATGCGCCAGGCGTTGGACGGCGCCGGCTATGCCACGGGCTTCATGAACAGCGCTTCGCCCGGTGTCATCGCGCTGTTCCAGCCCTCCGATATCCACCCCGACCTCGACAGCTACATGACGGATCTGGCGGAGGGGATGCGGCATGAATATGAGGGCATTGTCGCCGCCGGCCTCACGTTGCAGATCGATGCGCCGGACCTCGGCCTCGGCCGCCACATGCTGTATCCGGAACTGACAGAGGATGCATTCCTGCTGCGGGCCGAGCGGCATGTGGAGGTGATCAACCACGCGCTCCGCAACATCGCGCCCGAGCATGTCCGGCTGCACATCTGCTGGGGCAATTACGAGGGGCCGCATACGCGTGACATCGCGCTGGGCCGTGTGCTGCCGGTGCTGCGCAAGCTGCGCATCGGTGGGCTGCTGTTCGAGGCATCGAACCCGCGACATGCCCATGAGTGGACGGTTTGGCGTGACCAGACGCTGCCGCCGGACTGGGTGCTGATTCCCGGCTGCCTGGACAGCACGACGAACTTCGTTGAGCACCCGGAGCTGGTGGCCCAGCGGATCGAGACCTTCGCTCGGATCGTAGGGCCGGAGCGCGTCATCGCCGGCACCGATTGCGGTTTCGGTACCTTCGCCGGCTATGGCGCGGTGCATGGCGACATCGCCTGGGCGAAGCTGGCCTCGCTGACGGAGGGGGCGCGGATCGCCTCGGCACGTCTGTAGCGATGATGCGGCACCGGTCTGGGTGGCAAATGTGACCGCCGCCTGATCCATCCGGGCACGCCGGCCTTGGAGCGCCGCGTCGTATCCCCGCCCCAGACCTTCGGCAGGTAGAGCCTGTGGCCACGGGCAGGCTGGCATGTTGGTTGGCGACCGAGAGGCTGATGGCGACCTGGCAGTTCTCCTGCTTATCGAGTTGGCCGCAATACTGCCGTGCGACGCCGACGGAGTGCACGCCCTTCTTGGGGAAGCCGGTGTCGTCGATGATCCACAGCTGGATCGGGCCGTGTTGCTGGATCGCGGGCAAGACCTCGGCGCGGACTGCGGCCAGCATCGCCACGTCGGACCAGTCGGCCTTGGCGATCAGGTGGTGCTGCGACTGATGGGCAGCCTGGATTCGACCAAGCTCAACCCGCGCGGCCATGGGATCAATGCTCTTGCGGTCGCCCGGCAGCAGCAAGCCGGCATGGCCGAGAGCCACGCCAAGCGCCTCGACATAGGCAGCAAAGCGCGATTCACTATCGCCCGATGAGGATGAGTGAGCTACCCGGCCCCTGCGTTGCACCGAGCATGGCATCGAGCACCGCTTCGCCCGTATTACTCTGGCGGTACCTCGACGACTTTGGCGCGGCCTACAATTTCGGCCGCCGGCTCAAGCGCGTCCGCGGCCTCACACCCTACGAATTCGTCTGCAGAGCATGAGCCCTCGAGCCTCCACGCTTCACCCCGAACCCGCACCACCAGATGCCGGGACCGAAACCTTTTAGCAGTCCATCACTGACATTGAAACTGGCACTCCGACTGCACCGCTCCGCAGTTCCATCGCATCATCCAACGCGCAGCAAATCAAGACGCTTGCGCGTCCCCGCATCCCATTCAGCCATATCCACCCAACACAAACCGCCGCCTCGGAGCACACGCTCCGCAGGCGGCTTTCGCATGTCCAACGCAAACGCGATCACGCGAACGCCCCCGACAAATCAAAGCTCCATCCCACCGTTGGCATGACTGACGCGCCGCCTCTAATGTTGCCTTGCAATTCGGAGAACGGTCTATGAGCGAACGCGTCGCGAATTACCTCGCAGGCCAGAGGGACGCGATCCTCGAGCGGCTGTTGACGCTGATCCGTTTCCCCTCCGTCAGCACAGACCCCGCTTTCGCCGAGGGCATGCACGGCGCCCGCACCTTTCTGCTCGACCGGTTGCGGGCGATCGGCATGCAGGATGTCCAACTGCTGGAGGCGCCGGCTGGCCAGCCGGCTGTCTACGGCGCCTGGAATGGCGCCGGCCCGGACAAGCCCACCATCATGATCTATGGCCATTACGATGTTCAGCCGGCCGACCCGCTCGAACTCTGGCAGTCGCCGCCCTTCGAGCCGACGCTCCGCGACGGCCGGATCTACGCGCGCGGCGCGAGCGACGTGAAGGGGTCCACCACCATCGCCATCGAGACGGTGGCGGCGTTCCTTGCCGTAGAAGGGGGCTGCCCGGTCAATGTCAAACTGTTCCTCGAAGGCGAGGAGGAGGTCGGCAGCCCGAGCCTGCCGGCACTGATCGAGGCGCATCGTACATTGCTGGCCGCCGATGCCATGCTGTCGGCCGATGGTGGTGGCGCTGCGGGCAAGGTGCCGGTCCTGAATATCGGCTGCCGCGGTATCACCGCGCTGCAATTCAGCCTGCGCACCGCGAAGAAGGACGCCCATTCGGGCAAGGTCGGCGGCGCCATGCGCAACGCCCTGCATGAAATGGCGCGCCTGGTCGCCTCGCTGCATGAGGACGAAGGCCGTGTCGCCGTCGAGGGCTTCGAGGCGGGTGCCGCGCCCCTCACCAACGCCCTCCGCGTTGAATCCGCCTCGCTCCCGTTGGACGAGTCCGCTTGGTATGCGGAATTCGGCGCCGCTCCCTTCGGAGACCCGGCCTATACGGTCCGGGAGCGCACGACACTTCGCCCCACCGTCGAGGTCAACGGCATGTGGGGCGGATATACGGGCAGCGGCGGGAAGACCGTCACGCCGGCGGAGGCGCATGCCAAGCTCACCATGCGCCTGGTCCCCGGCCAGGACCCGGCGGCGACGCAGGCCGCAGTGAAGGCGCATCTCGAACGTCACGCCCTGACTGGCGTAACGCTGGAATTCCATTACAGCCCGGGTGGCACGCGGGCCTATACGCTCGCCGCCGACCACCCGCTGCGCGCCGCCGCTTCGGCGGTGTTGCGGCGGGAGAAGGGGGCGGAGCCGGCGGTGATGCGCCTCGGCGGCACGGTGCCGATCACGACGCTGTTCCAGGAAAGCCTCGGCATGGACAGCCTGATGTTCGGACTCGCCAGCGCCGACGAGGACGCCCATGCGCCGAATGAGTTTTTCCGGCTTTCTTCGCTGGACGAGGGCCTGCGCCTCTGGCCGCTTCTGCTGACCGAAATCGGCCGGATGCCGGTCGCGGCGTTTCGCCGCAGCCTGTAGCGCGGCGCGGCGACCTGAAGGCGGCGCGGGCCAACCGCGCCGCGGCCGCCCTGGGGTGCTATTGCCCAGGCAGGCCCATCGCCTCCAATTCCCGCCGAGCTGCATCCACATGCCTGCGCATCAGCATCTCCGCCAATTCGCCATCCCGGTCGCGCAAAGCAGCGCAGATCCGCAGGTGGTCATCATAGGCTCGTCGTGCCCGATCCGGCTTGTTGCTGGTGTGGAAGCGGAACAGCCGCGTCAGCGAATAGTGGTCCTGGCAGAGCAGCTGTTCCAGCCTGCGGGATTTGGACAGCGCCGCCACGGCAAAATGAAAGTCGAAGGCGCCAGGCTCCTGGAAATAGGATTCGCCTGAGCGTATGCGCGCATCCGCCGCGTGTTCGTGGAGTAGGGCCTCCAGGGCCGCAATCCCCTCATCCGTCGCGCGTTCCGCGGCCAGGCGGCACGCCAGGCCTTCGAGATTGGCGCGAATCTCATACAGTTCGATCAGGTCCTGCCGATCGAGCGCCACCACCCTGACGCCCGCATGCGGCAGGCGCACCACCAGGCCGCGGCCTTCGAGCCGCCGAAGCGCTTCCCGCAACGGCCCGCGACTGATGCCGTAGCGCGCCGCAAGAGTCTCCTCTCCAAGCCGGCTGCCAGGCGGGAACTCCCCCGTGACGATGGCATGTTCAATGCTGGCGAAAGCGCGATCGGCATGAGTCTGCGGCACGAGGCTGAGCGCTGGTGCCTCATCCATTCCCATGGCGCATCACCCACTCCGCCGCCGCCAACAGCCTGGCTTCGTCGCCTGGCCGGGCCAGCAATTGCGCACCGATCGGGAGTCCGTTCGGCCCGGTCATCAAAGGCAGGGAAAGGGCTGGCAATCCAAGCACCGTCCAGACGGCGCAGAATTGGAAGTCGCCAGTCGCGCTCCCTTGCGGAGCCTCGCCGGCCGCGGCGGCGGCCAGCAGCAGGTCATGGCCCTCGAACAATTCGCCGATTGCCGCGCGTGCTTGGCTCGCCTGCTGCAGCGCGGCTCGATACGCGGCGTGGCTGCAGGCGCGGCCATGGGCGATGCGGCCTTCCCGCAGCGTCGTGCTGATACGCGACCAGTGGTGCTCGATCTCATAGGTGAAGTTACGCAGGAACTCGAAGCTGGAGATCGCCTGATGCGTCTGTGAAAGACCCAGGAAGGTTGGGCCGACCGTCACATCCGAAACAGCTGCGCCGGCGCGCGACAGATGCAGTGCCAGCGCATCCATCCGCTCCGCTGTGCCCGCATCCATCCGCTCCGCCAGATGGCCGCGGCAGTAGCCGATGCGCGGCGCGTAGGGTTCCGGCGCCGCGGACACGGCCACGCCGCGCAGCGCATCGAAGGTCAAGGCGATATCGGCGACGGAGCGTGCGAAGACGCCGATGCGGTCGAAGGATTGCGCGGCGGTGCGCACGCCGGAGAGTGGGATCTCGCCCAGGCTCGGCACAAAGCCCACCACGCCGCAGAAAGAGGCAGGGCGAATGGTGGAGGAGGTGGTCTGCGTGCCCAGCGCCAACGGCAGCATCATCGCGGCGACGGCCGCGGCGGAGCCGGAGGAGGATCCCCCGGGCGTGCGCGTCACATCATGTGGATTGCGCGTCGGTCCGGGATGGATGTTGGCGAATTCCGTCGTCACCGTCTTGCCCAGCACGATGGCGCCCGCCTTGCGCGCCAAGGCAACGCAGGCCGCATCGGCAGAGGGTTGGTGCCCCTGATGGATCGGCGAGCCATAGCCGGTCGGCATATCGGCAGTATCGATGATGTCCTTCACGCCAAGGCCAGCGCCAGCCAGCGGCAATGTGGTGCCGCGCTTGTCGATGGCGTCGGCGGCGGCGCGGGCTCCCTGCGCGTCGAGATGCGCGAAGGCCATCACCTCCGCCTCGCGCCGCGACACCTGCTCCAGGCAGGCCTCGACGACGGCGCGCGCGGTTGTTTCGCCACGGGCTACGCGATGCGCGACCTCGGTCGCCGTCAGTTCATTCAGTCTCGGCGCCGTCATCGGCCTGCGACCCCCCGGTTACGGTGGCTGCTACCGTCTTGACGCAGCCACTTCAAGCATGGCTCAGCCCGGCGTGGCGCCCGAAGCCCGTACGATCGGCGCCCACTTCGCTGTTTCGGCCTTGATGAAAGCGTCCAATTCCTCCGGCGTGGAGGGCGTCGCCTGAATGGCGCGGGCGCCGAGTGCTGCGACCAGTTCCGGATCCCGCAGCGCCGCGGTCGCCGCGCCATGTAGCGCCGACAGGATCGGCGCTGGCAGCCCGCGCGGGGCCATCATGCCGCTCCAATCCTGCATGTCGAACTCGCCCAGCCCGGCGGTTTCCGAAACCGCGGCGATGTCCGGCAGCAGCGGGCTGCGCGCCTTGGTGGAGACCGCCAGCATTCGCAGACGGCCGCTTTCGGCCAGCGCCTTGGCGCCGGAGGCGGGGGTGAAGGCGAAATCGACCTGACCGGTCACCAGATCCGTCACCAGCGGCGCACCGCCGCGATAGGGCACGTGCACGTTACGGACGTCCGCCATCAGGTTGAGTTGCTCGCCCGCCAGGTGGCCAGCGCCGCCGGAGCCGGAGGAACCGTAATTCAGCGGCCGCTGCTTCGACGCGGCGATGACGTCCTGCACGCTCCGCCAACTGCGCTCAGCCGGAATCGCCAGCACATTGACGATCATGGCGACACGCGTGATCGGCGTGAGGTCGGTCTGCGGGTCGAAGCTCAGATTGCCGTACATGACGGGGTTGATCGAAAGCCCACCAATCGTGCCCATCAGGATGGTGTGCCCATCCGGCGGCGAGCGCACGACATGTTCGGAGGCGATGTTGCCATGCGCGCCGGCGCGATTCTCCACCACCACCGGCTGGCCCAGCAGCGCCTGCATCTTCGGCGCCATCAGCCGCGCCGCGATGTCCGTTGTGCCGCCGGGCGGGAAGCCCACCAGGAAGCGGATCGGGCGGTTCGGAAAGCTGCCCTGCGCGAGCACGGCGGGGCTTGCAAGCACAGCGGGAAGGCTTGCCAGCAGCTGTCGGCGACGCATGGTCTTCACTCCTATCAGGCGTGTGGCAGCAGCGTGTCGCGCACCCACGCCGCGATGGCGCAGGTTTCCGCATCCTGTCCGGCGAAGCCCGCCACCTGCAGGCCGAGCGGCAATTCATCCGCAACCAGCAGCGGCAGCGCGAAAGCGGGCGCGCCGAACAAGGTCCAAGGCAGCGCATAGCTGCGCGATCCGGTGAAGGCATGGTCCTGGATGGCGGGGCCGGAGGAACAGAGCATCACGAAGCCATCGGCATGGCCCACAAAATCCGCCAGCCGCGCGCGCAGCTTCACACGGTCGGACAAGGCGCGGAGGTAGCGCGCTTCATCCATGCCGTCGGCGCGCGCCAGCAGGTTGTGAATGCGTTCGCCGACCATGCCGGCGCCATGCGCGCGATAGGCCCGCAGGGGCCATTGCGCTTCCCAGGCCAGCAGATCATTAGCGAACTCGTTGATCTCGCGCAGCGCCTGCTCCAGCGCCGCGGTCGCGGGATCATTGTCGGCTGTCAGGATGCGCACGCCGCTACGCGCGACGGCCTCGATGGCGACCTCGAAGGCGGCCTGGGACGAGGGCGGCGTCTCGGCCCAGCCGAGCGTGTCCAGCCGTACCAGGGTTCGCGGCGCCTGTGCGGGCGGGGCTTCATCCGGCCCTGCCAGGGCAGGCTGCGGCGGCGTGCCACCCGCGAAGCGGGCGATGGCGCGGGCGCCGGCCCAGACATCCTCTAGGCTCGAACCGATCACGCCGAGATGGTCCAGCGTCGGCGCCAGCGGTGCCAACCCACCGATATGCAGAGCGCCATGCGTTGGCTTCAGCGCATAGGCGCCACAATAGCCGGCCGGACGAATGGTGGAGCCGTGCGTCTGCGTGCCGAGGCCGAGCGAGGCCATGCCCGCACCGACCGCCGCGGCGGAGCCCGAGGACGATCCGCCAGGGGTGCGGATGCTGTCATAGGGGTTGCGGGTCGGCCCGGAATTGCCACAGGCGAATTCCGTGGTCACCGTCTTGCCGATGACCACGGCACCCGCCTGACGAAGCGCCCGCACGCAGGCGGCATCGCGCTGCGCCTGGTAGCCCCGGAAAATCGGGCTGTTCATCTGGGTCGGCAGATCGATGGTCTCTATCATGTCCTTGACCACCAGCGGCATGCCATCGACCGGCGAAAGTGGCTGACCGGCGCGCCACCGGGCCGTCGACGCATCGGCCGCACGGCGCGCGGCTTCCGGGTCATGCGTGACGAAGGCCGCGACCGCGGGCTCATCCCGCTCGATCGTGGCCAGTCGCTCCTCGAGGAAGGCGCGGGGTGAAGTTAGGCCGGCGCGGAAGGCGGCGCTGTTCGGGACGAAGGGACGCGTGAGGGGACGTGCCGGGTCGTAGGCAACCTGGCGCCTGGGCGCCTGGGGATCGAGCGGCGCAACGGGCAGCGGCATGTCGTGCGGGTCGGTCACGCGGGTCTCCGGCCTGGTCGGACCCTATGGCAATCCGAAAGCGGTATCTTGTCAACAACCAAGGCATCGGCTGATGCGGCACTTGTATGCCACAGCGCGCTTTTCAGGCAGGGCGTGCCATTTTACGCGGCAATATCGCATTGACAGGACGACTCGGGCGGGGCTTCCCTCAGGATCGTCAACAATCCAGGAGGGGCGTAGCCATCGTGACAGGCTTCAGGGACCGCATCGGAATCGACTTCGGCGCCCGACTGCCGATCGAGGACGCCGTCGCCTGGTCCGCCGCATCGGGCGTCAGCGTGATCGACGTCCGCCTCGGTGACACCGGCAATGTCTTCAGTAGCTTCGACGCGGCGCGCATCGCCGGCGTCCGCCGTTCCACGGAGGCGGCAGGCATCCAGCTTGGCCTGCATACCCTGTCCGCCGTGAATGCCGCCGAGACCGCGCCCTTCCTCAGCGAGGCGGTGGATGAGTATCTGCGGCGCTACATCGATCTGGCAGGCCCGCTCGGCGCCGGCTGGATCGTCATGCATGGCGGGTTCCACTTCACCGGCGACTATGAACGCCGCATGGCGAAGGGCGTGGAGCGCCTGAAGTGGCTCGGCGACTATGCCAGGTCACGGGGTGTCCGGCTGCTGCTGGAGAACATGAATCCCGAACCCGCCGATGCCGAGGTTCGTTATCTCGCCTGCGATGTCGAGGAATGCCGCTACTACTTCGACCGCCTGGACCCTGCCAGCATCGGCTGGACCTTCACGGCCAATCACGCCCACATGCTGCCCATCGGCATCGCCGGCTTCTTCGAAGCCTTTGGCCCTACCCGCATGGAGGAGGTGCGCCTCGCGGACAATCGTGGCGGCAAGGAAGAACATCTCAAGCCGGGAGATGGCACGGTCGATTTCGAAGCGACCTTCGCGTTGATCGAACGCGCCGGCTACCGCGGCCACTACATGCTCGCCTACGGCACCATCGAGGAGATGCGCGAGGGGCGGGAGGAGCTGGCGGCGCGTGCGGTTCGCGCCGGTATCGCCAAGGCTTGAAGGGGAGGAACCAGACCATGGCCAAGAAGGTCATTATCATGGCGCGCATCAACGAATACGCGCCGCGCGACCGCAATCCGCACATCCCCTTCACGCCAACGGAAATCGCCGAGACCGCCGCCGCCTGCGCCGCGGAAGGCGCTTCCATCGTGCATTTTCACGCACGCAACCCGGATGGCTCGCCAAGCCATGATCCGGAGATGTACCTCGAGATCATCCGCGCCATCCGCGCGCGCAGCGACATCCTGATCGACTGCACGCTGGGCCAGAACACCATCAAGGGTGACGCCGCGCGCGCGGCGCATATCGCCCGCATGCAGGGCGGCCCGGCCAATCGTGCGGATATGGCGGCGATCGACGTCGGCAGTACCAACATCGATGTGTACGACGCGCAGGCGAAGCGCTTCACCACCACGGACAAGACCTATGTCAACACCATGTCCACATGCATGTATCTGGCGTCGGAGATGGACAAGGTCGGAGTTAAGCCGCACCTGACCTGCTGGGCCATCCCCTTTCTGCGCGCGGCCGACGCGCTCATGGATATGGGCGTGTTTCAGGAGCCTGCCTATGTGCAGTTCGCCTTCTGCGAGGGCGGCATCGTCGGTGGACATCCTTGCACCATCGCAAGCACGCTGGCCTTCCTCGACGTGTTGCCGCCAGGCCGGCGCATCGAATGGACCGTGACCTGCAAGGAGGGAAATCTGCTGCCGGCCGCAGCCGTCGCGCTGGAGCGCGGCGGCCACCTCTCGCCCGGCATCGGCGACTACCCCTATCCGGAACTCGGCTGCCCCAGCAATGCGGAGCTGGTCCGCTTTTTCGCAGGCCTTGCCCGCGGCTTCGGGCGGGAACCCGCAACCCCGGCTGAGACCCGCGCCATGCTCGGGATCCGCGCCTGATTTTTCGCGGCACGCCGCTTGCTAGACCTTTGAGGTGACCATGACCAAGAAGCTCATCATCAACGTGCGTCTGAACGAGTGGGAGAAGCGCGGACCCAATCCGCACATCCCCTATTCGCCACGCGAGATCGCCGAGGATGCGGCGCGGTGCCGGGAGGCCGGCGCCTCGATCGTGCATGTCCATGCGCGCGGCCCGAATGGCGAGCGCAGTCACAGTCCGGAGCTCTATGCGGAGATCACGAAGGAGATCCGCGCGCGGAGCGACATCCTGATCCACACCACGCTCGGCAATGTGTATCTGGAAGGCGAGGCGGAGGACCGGGTGAAGCATGTCGCGGCGTCGAAGCCGGACATCGCGACGATCGATATCGGCAGCACCAACATGGATCGGTACAACCCTGCGGAGAAGCGCTGGGAGACGACCGACAAAGTCTATCAGAACAGCATCGAAAGCTGCATGTTCTTCGCGCGCACGATGAAGGAACTGGGTGTGAAGCCCAGCGTCGGTGTCTGGACCGTGGCCTTCATGCGCGCCACGGCCGCCTTCATCGAAATGGGGCTGCTGGACAATCCCGCGCTGGCGAAGATCCCGCTCTGCGGCGGCGGACGGCTGGCCGGGCATGAGGCGACGCCGGCGGGCCTCGCGGCCTTTCTGCACGCCATTCCCAAGGATGAGAGCATCCAATGGGCAGTCTGTACGAAGCATGCCAACATCTTCCCCTGCGCGGCCATGGCCATCGCAGAGGGGGGCCATGTCGCGCCGGGGCTGGGGGACTACCACTACCCGGAACTTGGCTGCCCGACCAACGCGGACATCGTGCACCGCATCGCCCGCATGTCGCGCGACATGGCGCGCGAAGTCGCCACGCCTGCGGATGCGCGTGAACTGCTGCGCATGCCGCCCGGCTGAATATCCCATCACCTAGGAGCGAACCGAGGATGCCCGCACCACAGCCCCGTCGCAGCTTGTTGGCCGCCTGCGCACTGCTCATGTCCCTGACCCCGCTGGGCGCTGGCCCCCGGGCTCAGACGGCACCGACGCTGCGTATCGCGGTGGAGGCGGACATCACCTCGACAGACCCGCACTTCCACAATCTGGCGCCGAACAAGGCGGTGTCCGCGCACTTCTTCGATCCGCTGATCCTGCAGGATGCGCAGCAGCGCCTGCAGCCGGGCCTTGCCGAGTCCTGGCGCGCCGTCGATGAGACGACCTGGGAGTTCAAGCTGCGGCAAGGTGTGACCTGGCATGATGGGTCACCCTTCACGGCGGACGACGTCGCCTTCACCGTGCAGCGCGCGCCGTCCGTGCCGAACAGCCCTTCCTCCTTCGGCCTGTATCTGCGCCAGATCGCGGAGACCACGGTGGTGGATGCCCACACCATCCGCTTCCGTACCAACGGCGTGTTCCCGCTGATGCCCGTTTATCTCAGCACCTTTGGCATCGTCTCTCGCAAGCATGGCGAGGGAGCGAGCACCGCGGACTACAACAGCGGCAAGGCGATGATCGGCACCGGGCCCTATCGCTTCGTCAGCTGGCGCCAGGGCGAAAGCATCGTGATGGAACGCAATCCCGACTACTGGGGTGGCGCGCAGCCCTGGGGCACGGTGACCACGCGCTTCATGCGCAGCGCCGCATCGCGCGTCGCCGCGCTGCTGTCCGGCGACGTCGACCTGATCGACGCGCTGCCGACCAGTGATATTGCGCGCGTGGAGCGGGATACGCGCTTCCGCGTCAGCCGCGCCATCTCGAACCGCAACATGTATGTCTTTGTCGATCACCTCGAGCGTGCCTCCCCCTTCGTGCGCGACCGGCAGGGTCAGCCCATGGCGCAGAATCCGTTCCGCGACCTGCGGGTGCGGCAGGCGGTGAGCCTGGCGATGAACCGGGAAGCCATCGTCTCCCGTGTCATGGATGGTGCGGCGGAGGCGACGGGGCAGGTCATGCCGCGCGACTGGTTCGGTTGGACACCGACGCTGCCGGTCCCGCCCCACGACCCGGCGGGCGCCCGTCGTCTGCTTGCGGAGGCGGGTTTTCCAAATGGCTTCAATCTGACCATCCACTGCTCCAACAACCGCTACGTGAATGACGAGCGGATCTGCCAGGCTGTTGGTCAGATGCTGACACGTATCGGCATCCAGACGGAGGTGCAGGCGCTGCCCTTCGCCACCTGGATCACCGCCGCCAGCCGACAGGACTACTCGATGATCTTTGGTGGCTGGGGCATCGACACCGCCGAGCCTTCCTCGCCGCTCGGATCGCTGCTCGCCACCTATAATCGTGCGACCGGGCAGGGAGCCTCCAATCGGTCGCGCTACTCAAATGCGGAAGTCGACCGGCTGGTGGCGCAGGGGTTGGCGACGCTCGACGACGAGGCGCGCCGGCAGATCTTCATCCAGGCCACCGAGATCGCGATGCGCGATGTCGGCCTCGTGCCCATGCACCATCAGGTGAATCTCTGGGGTGTGCGGGCGGGATTGCAGCACACGGCGCGGGCGGATGAGTGGACTTTGGCGACGAGCGTGCGCCCGGCCCCTTGATGCAAAGGGCGCGATGCGCAGGGCGTCATCGCAGGCCGAGCAGATGCGTGACGTGGGGTGGTGCGTCGCCCTCGTGTAGCGCGGCCACCGCCTGCTGCACGGCCCGATCCGCGACGGTGACGCGTCCATGCTGGCGGAGATGTTCTGCCCAGCTCGCCAGCACGAACCATTCGACGATCCGCTCGGGGTCCGCCGCATCGACGAAGACCGCCCAGGCCAGGGCGCCGTCGCGACGGCGGATCACGCCGAGCGGGCGGATCGCGGCGTGGAAGGCCGCATGGCGGTCCGGTGCCACGCGATAGGTCACCTGGATTGCGACCGGTCCCCGCTCCGCCGGCTCCGCCACGGCCGCATGCGGGTCGGGCCAGTGACGGGAGGGGTCAAGTTCATCCTCGCCCGAGGGCAGCGGCAGGACACGTGCCAGCAATACCGTCGCCCCGCCGCCGGCGGCGGCCGCCAGCAGCGCGCCGGGAATGCCAAGCCAACTGGCCAGTTGGCCCCAGCCCAGGCTTCCCAACGCCATCGCGCCAGAAAACACTGTGAGATACAGCGCCAGCCCGCGCCCGCGCACCCAGTTCGGCAGCACCGCCTGAACGGTGGCGTTCAGCGTCGTCAGCACGGTGATCCAGGCGATGCCTGCCAGCAGGCATAGCAGCACGGCGAGGATGCCCGTCGTCGCCAGCGCCAGGCCGGCCTGCGCTGCGGCGCTGCCCAGCGCGCCGAACAGCATCAAACCCTCCGCGCCGCCGAGCCGCGTCCGCAGCCAGGGCATCAGCAGGGCGCCAAGCACCGCGCCGAGACCGATCGCGGCCAGCATGAAGCCATAGAGCCCCGGGCCGCCGGCCAGCGTCTGCCGCGCCAGCAGCGGCAGCAGCGCCCAATGCGCGGCACCGCAAGCGAAGAAGATGGCCGCGCGCAGCAGGACGCGGCGCAGGGCGGGCGCATGCAAGGCATAGCGCAGCCCCGCTTGCATCGCCCCCGGCAGGCTTTCGCGCGGGCCTTCCACCGCCGGCGCGGCGCGGCGCCACCAGAGCAGCGCGGCAATGACGATGACGTAGCTGATCGCATCCGCAAGGTAGGTCGCCGCCACGCCCAGCGTCGCAACGATGACGCCACCCAGCGCCGGGCCGATGGCACGGCTGACATTCACGCCGAGCGAGTTCAGCGCGATGGCCGGCCGCAGATCGGCGCGCGGCACCATTTCGGGCACGGCTGACTGCCATGCGGGCGCCCCCAGCGCGGCACCCGCCCCGCCGGCCAGCACCAGCATCAGAAGCAGCCAGGGCGTCATCAGCCCCAGCGCCGTGGTGATGGCGAGTGTCAGCGCCACCACGCCCAAAAAGGCCTGCACGCCGATCAGCAACCGGCGCCGGTCCATCAGATCCGCCAGCGCGCCCGCCGGCAGGGCCAGCACGAAGACCGGCAGCGTGCTCGCCGCCTGCACTAGCGCCACCATGACCGGGGAGGGCGCGAGTGAGGTCATCAGCCAGCCGGAGCCGACATCCCGCATCCAGGTGCCGATATTGCCGAGAACGGTCGCCGTCCAGAGCACGGCGAAGACCTTGTGGCGCAAGGGCGCGAAGGCGCTCGGCTCGCTCATCGCCCGGCGTCCCACCAGGCGACGAGCAGGAAGCCGCCGACCAGTCCCAGATGCTCGAAGAAGGCGTTCGCCGTCATGAAGCGCTCATGCCCCTCGGGGAGCGTCCAGAAGCGATTGGCGATGAAGGTGGCGGCGAGGGTGAAGCCGGCCAGCGCCAACGCGCCGGCCGCGCGGTAGCGACCGGAGAGCACCAGGGCGCTGGCGCCAAGTTCCAGCAGGATGGTCAGTGCTGCCGTCGCCGCAGGCAGCGGAAGGCCGAAATGCGCGGCCTCCGCCACCGCCCCGGGGAAGTCGAGCAGCTTGTTCAGCCCGCCCTGGATATAGGCGGCGCAGAGGCCGAGCAGCGCGAGCCGCGGCAGCCAGGGCGAGGGCAGCAGCGTCCTCATACCGCCCAGCAGCCGCAGCCGAAGGCGCCCCAGAAGCCGGCGGCATCGGCGGCAGGTGCCTCCGTGCCCCAGGCGCGGCCATGGGCATGGCCGTGCACGGCGCAGGCGCTGGCGCAGCCGCAGGCGGCAGCCGCCGCCGCATCATCCGCCATCAGCCGCGGCGTGCCGCGCTGATAGCCGCCGAAGCGTCGCACCGGCGACCAGTCCGGCATCGCCGCGGGCAGCGCGGGCGCGAGATCGGCGAAGTCGCCTGCGCCATGCACAACCTTGCCGCCCAGCAGCGTCAGCACGGATTCCAGATGCAGAATCCGCTCCTCCGGAACCTGGAAATAATCCTCGGACAGCACGGCGAGGTCGGCGAGTTGGCCGACCTTGATCTGGCCCTTCTTGCCCTCCTCGGTGGAGAACCACGTGTTCTGCTCCGTCCACAGCCGCAGCGCCTGTTCGCGGTCCAGCCGGTTCGCCGGCGGGTACATGCGCAGCCCGCCGAGCGTGCGGCCTGTGACGAGCCAGGCCAGCGAGACCCAGGGATTGTAGCTGGCGACCCGCGTCGCATCCGTGCCCGCGCCGACCTTCGCGCCGCTGGCGAGCATGCGGGCGATCGGCGGCGTGCGCGCCGTGGCCTCCGCGCCGTAGCGTTCGGAAAAGTCCTCGCCCTGGTACATCATGCGGTGCTGCACGGCGATGCCGCCGCCGAGCGCTGCGACGCGGTCGATATTGCGGTCGCTGATCGTCTCGCAATGGTCGAAGATCCAGTGCAGCCCGTCGATCGGCTGGTCGCGGTTCACCTTCTCGAAAACGTCCAGCGCGCGGGTGATGGTTTCGTCATAGGTGGCGTGCAGGCGCCAGGGCCAGCGATTGGCGACCAGCACGCGGATCACCTGCTCCAGCTCCGCCTCCATCTCCACCGGCAGTTCGGGGCGCGGCTCCCGGAAATCCTCGAAATCGGCGGCGGAGAAGACCAGCATCTCGCCGGCACCGTTATGGCGCAGGCTGTCATCGCCCTGCCCGGGCTGCACCATGCCGGCCCAGCGGGTGAAGTCCGCGACCTCCTCGCCCTTCTTCTGGGTGAACAGGTTGTAGGCGATGCGCAGCGTCAGCTCGCCTTCCGCATGCAGCTTGCGGATGATCTCGTAATCTTCGGGATAGTTCTGGAAGCCGCCGCCCGCATCGATCACGCCGGTGACGCCGAGGCGGTTCATCTCCCGCATGAAGTGCCGGGTGGAGTTCAGCTGGTACTCCGGCGGCAGCTTTGGGCCGCGTGCCAGCGTCGCATACAGGATGGTGGCATTGGGGCGGGCCAGCAGCAGGCCGGTGGGATTGCCCGCGGCGTCGCGCTGGATCTCCCCGCCCGGCGGGTCGGGTGTGTCCTTGGTATAGCCGACGACGCGCAACGCGGCGGCGTTCAGCAAGGCGCGGTCATAGAGGTGCAGGATGAAGATGGGCGTGTCGGGCGCCGCGGCGTTCAGCTCTTCGATCGTCGGCAGCCGCTTCTCCGCGAATTGGTGGCGCGTGAAGCCGCCGACCACGCGCACCCATTGCGGCGGCGGCGTGACCGCGACCTGCGCGCGCAGCATGGCCATGGCATCGGACAGGCTCGCCACGCCGTCCCAGCGCAGCTCCATGTTGTAGTTCAGGCCGCCGCGGATGATGTGCATGTGGCTGTCGATCAGCCCCGGGATCGCGCGCCGGCCGCCGAGGTCGATCACCCGCGTGGCGGGGCCGGCGCCATCGCGCACCTCCCGCATCCCACCCACCGCGACGAAGCGGCCGCCGGTGATGGCGACCGCTTCCGGCGCCGGGTTGGCGCGATCCAGCGTGGTGAAGCGGCCATTGACGAGGATCAGCTCGTGCCCATCGGTCATGTCTCGTGCTCCCTGTCCGGCTTGGGTTGGTGCGTGCCGTGCGCGCAGATGCGCGTCACGGCCTGCGCCAGGTCGATATGGCCACGCCACCAGCCCACCGCCTGCTCGCCCACCAGCATCCCCAGCAGGCCGAGCAGCGCGATCACCGGCGGGGCAGGAGACCGCACGCCGAACAACCCATAGACGACGCCCACGCCGAGCCCGAGCAGCGTCGAGATGATGTAGGGCGCCATCGGCCCGTCAATGCCCTTCGCTGGCGCCGAACATGGACTTCGCATAGGTGATGCCGATGCCATAGGCACCGCCGAGCTGGCGCGCCACGCCGGTCGTCATGTCGTAGGTCTCGGCCCGTGCCCAGTCGCGCTGCAGCTCCAGCATGTATTGCAACGAGGTCATCGGCACGCAGCCGGCCTGCACCATGCGGTCCATCGCGCGGTCATGCGCCTCCGCCGAGACATCGCCGCAGGCATCGCCCACGACATAGACCGCAAAGCCCTGGTCAAGCGCCGACAGCGCCGGCCCGACGATGCAGACCGAGGTCCAGAGCCCGCTGAGCACGATGCGCGACTTGCCGAGGCGGTTCACCTCGTCCGTCACCGCCGCATCTTCCCAGGCATTCATGCTGGTGCGGTCGAGCAGCGGCTGGCCGGGGAAAGGCGCCGTCACCTCGTCGAACATCGGGCCCGAAAAGCCCTTGGCGGCGAC
This sequence comes from Roseomonas sp. F4, assembly GCF_053891155.1. NCBI lineage: Bacteria > Pseudomonadati > Pseudomonadota > Alphaproteobacteria > Acetobacterales > Roseomonadaceae > Roseomonas > Roseomonas sp. F4. The sequence goes on along the minus strand of NZ_JBSSHK010000005.1, from coordinate 608,284 downwards.
GGTGGTCAGGATGGTGGCAACGCCAAAACCCTTGGCGGCCTTGGCCAGCAGGGCGGCGTTGTTGCGCAGTTCGATGGCGCTGATGGATTTGGTGGCGAAGGCCATCTGCGGCTGGAAATCGATCATCACCAGCGTGTGGTCGCCGGGCGTCAACAACTGGCGGCCGGCCATGGGCTTGGCTTCGGGCATGGGTGTCATCCTCGCGAGCGTGGCGGTGGCAGGCAGGGCTTTGCCGGAGGCGGTGCCTCCGGCGGCGCGCCTCAGCGGCGCGGCGTGCCCGGATTGCCGTCGAGCGGCGCGCCGTAGCGGGTCTCGCCGGGGGCGCCGAGCTCGCTGTTGAAGCGCAGGATATAGACCGGGCCGCCACCGAAGGCCGGGCGGCCATTGCCGTAGGTGACGCGGTATTCGCCCATGCCCGTGGCTTCCACCCGGGTGGCATCGCCGCCGACCACGGGCATGCAGTTCATGTTGTAGACGACCTCGGTATTCTCACCGGACCCGCGAACCTCCTGCACCTGGCAGCTCATCAGGGTCTGGGCGGCGGCCGGCAGCGTGACGGCGGTGGCCAGCAGCAGGCTGGCGGCAATGGCGGGGAGGTGCCTCATCGGATGTTCCTTCCTGGGATCAGGCCCGGTGCCGAGGCGCCGGATCGCCTGCACCGGAGGGTTCCGATGCGGGGCGGACGATGCCGAGGAGGGCAGGGTTGAAACAATTATGCGGTGGTATGGCCGGGCCTGATCCTTCGGCTACGACCATCGCCACGCTCCGGTGCCCTGGATCCCCGGCCGCGCGCCCCGCCGGCGGGCGGCCTATGCAAGGGAGCTGCCATGCCCCCGCGCCAGGACGATTATACGAAGGTATCGCGCCGTCGGGGCTAACGGAGCGAAAGTCGGTCCACCATGCGCACCAGTTCGGGCAGCGATCGTGCCTGCATCTTCGCCATCGCCTGCGCGCGATGCACCTTCACGGTGATCTCACTGAGATTGAGCTGCGCCGCCACCTGCTTGTTCATCTGCCCGGCGGCGACCATGGTCATGATCTCCCGCTCCCGCTGCGTCAGCGTGGCATAGCGCGCCTGCAGCACGGCGAGCGCCGCGGCGTCGTCGCGGCGCGCCTCGCTGAGCGCGATGCCGCGATGCACGGCATCCAGCAGGTCCTGGTCGCGGAACGGCTTGGTCAGGAACTCGATCGCGCCGGCTTTCATGGCGGCGACCGACATCGGGACGTCGCCATGGCCGGTGATGAAGATGATCGGCAGCGGCAGGCCGAGCTGCGCCAGGGCGCGCTGGAATTCCAGCCCGCTCTGGCCGGGCAGGCGCACATCCAGCACCAGGCAGCCGGGTACGTCGCGGCGTGGCGCGGCGAGGAAATCCCGCGTCGAGGCATGCGCCTGCACCTCGTGGCCGACCGAACGCAGCAGGCTCTGCAGCGACTCGCGGATCGCCTGATCGTCGTCGATGATGAACACCACCGGCGTCATGCGGCGATGCCCCGCGGCCCCTCGCGGCCGGGGGCGGCCGGCAGGGCGAAGTGGAAGATGGCGCCGTGCGGCACGTTGTCTTCGACCCAGAGCCGGCCACCATGCGCCTCCAGGATCGACTGGCAGTACATCAGGCCCATGCCCGTCCCTTCCGGCTTGGTGGTGAAGAATGGCTCGAAGATACGGCGCCGTTGCTCCTCCGCAACGCCATGCCCGGCATCGGCAAAGGAAACCTGCAATTCGCCCTTCGGGGCCGCATGGCTGGTAACCCGCAGCACGAGCCGCCGGCCCCTGATGCCCGACATAGCCTCGAAGGCATTGTTGGCAAGGTTGGAAACCACCTGTTCCAGCTGCGCCGCGCTGCCGCTGACCGGCGGTAGCCGCTCCCCCAGCCGCCATTCCAGCGTCACGTCATGTGGGCGAGCCTCCGCCGCGCAGCGCATCAGCACGGTCTGCAACAGCCGGTTGAGGTCCAGCGTCACCCGTTCCTGATCGCCCTTGCGGAAGATGGCGCGGATGCCATCGATGATGCGGCCGGCGCGTAGCCCGTCGCGGCCGATCCGCTCCAGCGCCGCGCGGGTCTCAGCCAGGTCCGGCGGGTTACGCGCCAGCCAGCGCAGCCCGGCATCCGCATTGGTCACCATGCCGGCCAAGGGCTGGTTGACCTCATGCGCGATGGAGGCGGACAGCGCCTGCATCGAGACCAGCCGCGCCTCCCGCGCCCGCCGCTCCGCCGCGACGGCGCGCGCAAGCTGCGCGGACAGGGTCGTGGTCTGCGCCAGCAGCACGAACAGCACCACCATGGCGGCCACCAGCCCATAGAGCCGTCCGGCCCACCAGCCGAGGCTGAGGCGCAGCCCCTCGCTGATGAAGCTCAGCATCAGGATGTCGATAAGCAGCGAGAAGGTGACCACGGCAAGCCACAGGTCCAGCACCGACCAGCCGCGCAGCAGCAGGATGGCGAGCGTGATGGCGTAGATCGCGGTGATCAGGATGGCGAAATAGGTCCAGTTCGCGGTGATGGTCGCCGTATCCAGCATGAAGCGCGGCAGCAGCGCCTCGTTCCGGACAACGAGGACCGCGAGGCCGGAGACCGCGACGACCACCGCCAGGATGCAGGCCGCGACGGCGATCCCGCCGCGCCGTGGCGCCGCCGTGCGCGTCTGCCGGCAGGCCAGCAGCGCATAGGCCATGAGCAGCAGCGCGAAGCCGAGCCGGCGCATTGCGGCGATGGAGGCGGTGGTCTGCGGCCCGGCCGGCGGCAGGCCCATGGCGTCGAATACGCCCGGAAAGGTCAGCGCCCAGGGCACCACCATGAGGCCGGAGAACAGATAGGCGGCGGCCAGCAGCATCACGGCGAGGATACGGTGCACGGAGAACAGTGCCAGCAGCAGCGCCCCGGTGACCAGTTCGATGACCACCAGCGCCGCGGCATAGGCTGGCAGCAGCACCTGGGAGCCCACCAGCGGAGCCTGCGCATGCGGCGCCGCGAGGGCCAGGCCGATCAGCAGCGACGCCATGACGCTCGCCGCGAGCCGCCTTTGCGCGGAGGAAGGCGGAGTGGTCGAGAGGAGGGAGGGCTGCTCATCCTGTCGAACCCTGCGCAAATCCGATGCCTCCGTGCTCGCCCGGCTCCAACCTGCCCGATAAAGGCATGGTTGTACATGAAACCGCCCGGGTGCCGGGGCTATCCGGCCGGTCCTTTTGGCACCACCTCGGACGCGCCGGCATACCTTCGTATGATTGCCTCCGCCCGGGGTTGTGGCCTTCAATGGACCTTGGCGCCAGGGACGAAGGATGATGCTGCTGGTTGCACGAACTGCCAGCCGGGCATCCTCCCAGGGGGCGTTGACCTGGAGGTCGGGCCTGTGCCGCCATCGCTGATCCACGTGAACCGGGCGATCGGGGGATGCTGGCGGAGATCCTCTGGCGCGTGCCGGGGCGGCGTGCCGCCACTCATCCCCATCGCCGAGGATTGCGCCCATGCGGTACCTTGCGGACGTGGCGCGCAACCATCCTCTTCCGGAGCATGGCGCGGGTCCTCGCGCTTTCCCATCCCGACCCGCTGGACACCCAAGCAGCCTTGATCCCGCCCCAACACGTCCCCGCCAGCAGGCCGTCTCGCGGCAGCTTCTGGGCCGGGTGCCGCGCGCGGCAGCCGACCCGCACCATCAGGCCCGTCGGATGAGGGAGGTGTTTTCCCTCTGGCCGGCCGAGCCTTCGCCGTCGGCAACCGGCAGCGGTGACGGCGCCGGGCTGCCACGCTGGGCGCAGCCGGCGGCGCAGCGCACCCGCTTCGCCCGCGCCCTGCGCACCGGGCGCGACGCCGCCCTGCTGGTCGCGCCCGCCGCTTCGGCTGGCGGGGTGCTGGCGCTGGCCTGGCTTGCCGGGCCATCCTGGGCAGCCGCACTTCTGGCGCTTGCCGGCGCCGCCTTGCTCGCCGCCGCGGCCGTCCTGGCGCTGCGCCTGCTGCGGCGCGTGGCAGCGGCGGAGTCCCGCAGCCATGCGATCTTCGAGCGGGCCGGCATTTCCCTGTGGCGGGAGGACTGGACCGCCGTGGGCCACGCCATCCTGGCCCTGAAGCGGGCGGGTATTCATGACATGCGCGCCTATTTCACCCAGCATCCGGGTGAGGAACGCGCCCTGCGCCAGCAGGTGATGGTGCGGGACGTGAACGCCTTCACGGTCCAGATGATGGGCGCCGGGGGAAAGCAGTCCTTCATCGGGCCGCTCGACCGCATCCTGCCGGACACCGACAGCACCTTCATCGAATGGATCGTGGCCTTCGCCGCCGACGCGCCCTTCTTCCGCTCGCAGGCGCATATCACCCGGCCGGATGGCAGCGAGCTAGACACGCTGTTCGTCGCCGAATTGCCGGACAGCCTCGATGGGTTCCGGGACATCATTGTCTCCGCCATCGACATCACCTCCTTCAAGGCAACGCAGGCCCGGCTGGTGGCGGCGGAGACCGAGCTGGCGCGGGCCGCCCGCGTCAGCACTGTGGGGGCGCTGACCGCCACCATTGCGCATGAGGTCAATTCGCCGCTTTCCGCCATCGTCAGCAACGCGGAAGCCTGCCTGCGCTGGCTGCGCCGCCCGGTGCCGGACCTGGCGGAGGCCGAGGCGGCCGCCGCGGACGTCATCGCGGATGCCACGCGGGCACGGGACGTGGTGGCCCGCACCCGCGCCTTCCTGAGCAACTCGCCACGCCGAGGCAACCCGATCGACCTGGCCGAGACCGCGCGCCAGGCGATCCTGCTCGTCCAGCGGGAGTTGCGCGGATTCGGCACCTCGGTGCACTTCAACGCCGAGGCCGGGCTGCCGCTGGTTCTGGCGGATCCGATCCAGATCCAGCAGGTGCTGGTCAACCTGCTGATCAACGGCGCGCAGGCGATGGCCGACCGGCAGGGCCCGCGGGACCTGACCGTGACGCTGCGGCGGGAGGCGGCGCAGATTCACACCGAGGTACATGACCACGGCATCGGCATCGAGCCGGAGCGCCTGCCGCGCATCTTCGACCCTTTCCATTCGACGCGTCCCGACGGCATGGGCATGGGGCTCGCCATCTGCCGGAACTGCGTCGAGGGCCATGGCGGAAGGCTCTGGGCGACCAGCACGCCGGAAGCCGGCACGACCTTCCACTTCACCTTGCCGGCGCCGGGGTCCTAGCGCGGTGGCCGAACCCACACCCATGGGCGCGCCTGTGGTCGTCATCGTCGATGATGACGCCGCGATCCGCGTCGCCCTGTCGCGCCTGCTGCGCTCCCTCGACTACCAGGTGCGCGCCTTCGACAGCGCAGAGGCCTTTCTCAGCGGCGAGGACGGCGGCGCCGCCGGCTGCCTGCTCACCGATGTCCAGATGCCGGGCATGAGCGGGCTGGAGTTGCAGCGCGCGGTCCGCGAGCGCTGGCCAGCCCTGCCTGTCATCGTCATCTCCGCCTTCCCCGAGGAGGCGATCCGCGAACAGGCCATGGCCGGCGGGGCGCGGCATTTCCTGAGCAAGCCCTTCGATGCCGGCACCATCGCGCACTGTCTGCGGGAGGTGACGGGCCATGCGCGCTAGCAGGGGCACGCGGATACGCCGCGCCGCCGCCCTGCTCGGGCTCGCCACCGCGCCGCTCGGGCTGCTGCTGCTGCCGGCCGGCCAGGACGCGGCCGGCGGCGCGGTGCTGGTGGCCGGCATCCTGCTGGCCTCGGCCGCCACCCTCTGGCCCGCGCCGCCGGGCGAGGCGGTGCGGGCGCATCCAAACAGCGCCGGCATCTCCATCTGGGTCGAGGACTGGAGCGAGGTGGGGCGCGCCCTGGCGGAGCTGCGCCGGGCCGGCATCGCGATTCCTGCGCATCTGGCTGCCAATCCGGAGCTGGTGCAGCGCCTGCACGCCACCATCCGCGTCACCGACGTAAACGCTGCGACACTCGAGCTGATGGGTGTCAGCGACAAGACCCTGCTGCTGGGCCCTTTGCAGGATGTGGTGCCGGCCTCGGTGCAGACCGTGCCGCGCTGGATCGATGCGATGGCGCGGGGCGACCGCCTCTACCGCTCGGAAAGCCGGGTGCGCCGTGCCGATGGCAGCCAGCGTGATTGCCTGGTCACTGCCCTGCTGCCGCGCAGGCCGGAGGACTGGGGCGGCATCGTGGTCACCGTGGTCGATATCTCCGACTACAAGGCGGACCAGGCCCGGCTGGCGCGGGTGGAGCGCGAGCTGGCGCGGGCGACGCATGCGGCCACTGTTGGTGTCGTCACCGCCTCCATCGCGCATGAGGTGAAGAACCCGCTGGCCGCGGTGGTGACCAATGCGGAGGCCGCGCTGCGCTGGCTGCGGCGGCCGCAGCCGGAGCTGGTTGAGGCGGAGGCGGCGATCGATGCCGCCGTCGCCGATGCATTGCGGGCGCGGGACGTGGTCGACCGCACGCGGCTGCTGCTGAGCAACGCCCCGCTGGTGCCCGTGCCGCTCGACATCGCGGAGGCGATCCGCGATTGCGCGCAGCTGGTGGATCGGGACCTGCAGGCGGCCGGTGCCCGGCTGGTGCTGCGGCTGGAGCCGGGCAGCCACCGCGTGCTGGCGGACCAGTCGCGGCTGCGGCAGATCATCACCAACCTGCTGGTGAACGCGGCCCAGGCGATGGCCGGCATGCCGGAGCCGCGCGATATCACGGTACAGGCCGCGGTGCAGGATGGCTGGGTGCGGATCGACGTGTCCGATACCGGCACTGGCATCGCCGAAGACCGGCTGGGCCGCGTCTTCGAGCCCTTCTTCACCACCAAGGCCTGCGGCATCGGGGTCGGCCTCGCCATCTGCCGCGCCTGCGTCGAGGCGCATGGCGGGCGGATCTGGGCCAGCCATGCGCCGGGCGGCGGGGCGGTGATCCATTTCACCCTGCCGGCCGCGCCGTGAGCGCCGGCCTGATCCATCTGGTCGAGGATGACGCCTCGCTTTCGGCCGCGCTGCGCAGCCTTTTCCGCTCCACCGGGCACGATGTGCAGAGCTATGCCTCCGGCCGCGCCTTCCTCGCCGCGCCGCCGCCGCCGGAGGTGCCGGGCTGCATCGTGCTGGATGTGCGGCTGCCGGATATGAGCGGACTCGACCTGCAGGAGCAGCTGCAGGGCCTCGGCATCCGCCTGCCCACCATCCTGATGAGCGGGCATGGCGACATCCCGATGTCGGTGCGGGCGATGAAGGCGGGGGCGGTGGATTTCCTGACCAAGCCGTTCCGCGACCACGAGATGCTGGATGCCGTCGCCCTGGCGCTGGAGCGCGACCGCGCCAGGCGTGCGACGGAGCACGACCTCGGCGCGCTGCGGCTGCGCTATGCCAGCCTGTCGCTGCGGGAGCGCGAGGTAATGGCGCTGGTCGCGGCCGGGCGGATGAACAAGGAAGTCGCCTTCCAGCTCGGCCTCAGCGAGATCACCGTGAAGATCCACCGCGCTAGCGCGATGCGGAAGATGGAGGCTCGGTCGCTGGCGGAGCTGGTGCGGTTGGCCGCGGCACTGGATGCCTCCGGCCCCGAGTGAGGCCATGAAAGCGGCCCCGGGCGCGGTGGCGCCCGGGGCCCGTCTTCAGGGGATTCTCGTCAGGGAAAGCGCCCTCAGGCTGAGGCCGCCGCCACCGCCTCCTCGATCGCCCGGGCCACCGCATCCGGCGCCGAGAGCAGCGACATGTGGCCGGCCTGCAGCTCCGTCGTGCGGGCCTTCAGCCGCGCGGCGAGCTGGCGCTGCAAGTCGACGCTGACCGCCCGGTCCTCGGTGGAGACGAGATACCAGCAGGGCCGGTCGGCCCAGGCGGTGCGCGTCACCTTGTCGGTGAAGGTCGGCAGGCCGAGCGGGGTCTGCACGGCGGCGAGGAGTCGTGCCTCGGCCTCCGGCAGGTCCTGCGCGACATTGCCGATCCAGCTTTCGACGCTCATCCGCAGATGGCCGGGGCCATCCGGCTGCACGCCGGACAGGCCGGGCGGCGCCGGATGCGCGGCCACCTGGTCACCAGTGGATTGCCCCGTCTCCGGCGCGAAGGCGGCGACATAGACCAGCGCCTTCACCTTGGGATCGTCGCCCGCCTCGGTGATGACGGTGCCGCCCCAGCTATGGCCGGCGAGCACCACCGTCCCCTCGATGGAGGCCAGCACCTGGCGCGTGGCCGTGGCATCCGCGGCCAGGCTGGTGGTCGGGTTCTGCACCGCGAGCACGGTGAGGCCACGGGCCTGGAGGCGCGTGATGACGCGCCTCCAGCTCGAGCCATCCGCCCAGGCACCGTGCACCAGCACGACGGTCGCGCCGTGCCCTTCGGTATTCGCCATGCTGACTGCTCCTTCCTGGGGGAGGGCTGGATCAGCCCTTCACGAAGGCGAGCAGGTCCCGGTTGAGCACATCGGCATTCACGGTGAGCATGCCGTGCGAGAAGCCCGGATAGGTCTTCAGCGTGCCGTTGCGCAGCAGCCTGACGCTCAGCCGCGCCGAATTGTCGATCGGCACGATCTGGTCATCCTCGCCATGCAGCACCAGCGTCGGCACCGAGATCGCCTTCAGGTCCTCGGTCTGGTCGGTTTCCGAGAAGGCCTTGATGCCGTCGTAATGCGCCTTGGCGCTGCCCATCATGCCCTGCCGCCACCAGTTCTGGATGACGCCCTGGTGCACGGTCGCGCCCGGCCGGTTGAAGCCGTAAAAGGGGCCGGCCGCGACATCGAGGAAGGTCTGCGCCCGATTCTCCGCGGTGCCCTTGCGGAAGCCGTCGAAGACCTCGATCGGCAGGCCGCCGGGATAGGCCGCGGTCCGCAGCATGATGGGCGGCACCGCGCTGACCAGCACCGCCTTGGCGACGCGGCCGGCGGGCTCGCCGTGTTTCGCGACATAGCGCGTGACCTCGCCGCCACCGGTGGAGTGGCCGATATGGACGGCGTTGCGCAGGTTCAGGTGCTCCGCCACCGCGAAGGCATCCGCAGCGTAATGGTCCATGTCATGGCCTTCGCTGACCTGGGCCGAGCGGCCATGGCCGCGGCGGTCATGCGCCACGACCCGGAAGCCTTGGTGCAGGAAAAACAGCATCTGCGCGTCCCAGTCGTCGCTCGACAGCGGCCAGCCATGGTGGAACATGATCGGCTGAGCCTCCTTCGGCCCCCAATCCTTGAAGAAGATGTCGACGCCGTCGCGGGTGGTGACGTAGGGCATGTTGCTGGGTCCTTCTGCGTTGGGTCTCGTGGCGGCTACAGGGGTGCGCGGCAGGCCGGCTGAAAGGGCCAGGGCTGCCCCTCCCAAGGCGATGGCTTCCCTGCGGGTCGGCAGGTGGAGGCTGCCAGGCGGCTGGTGCTTTGTGGGCATCCCGGATCCTTTCACTGCCGCGAACAGCCCGAGCATCTTGCGCGGGATGTCGCGTGACGGAGATCACGGTCCGACCCTAGGCGGCCGCAGAAGGTGGCCGCCATTATGCGAGGAGATAGCCGGAGTACTGCTGAAGGAAGGTCCAGCGGCCGCCTGCGCAGGGCGAGGCCGGACCCGGCGGGCGCCGGAGCCTCGGCCTAGGCCTTTCAACATTTGGTCAAGAGTCAGACCCTGGCTGATCGGCGGCACATTTTGTCACCAGGGACTGATTTCCGCCGCCTCGCCGGATCCTCTATGTCGGGCGGAACGTCACAACGGACCCATTGGCAGACCTCGCCCCCGACCACCGCCCGACCGGCGCCATGCCGCGCTTCCGCAAGGCGCCCGACCTTCCCCCCCGCCGAGATCCGCCATCGCTGAGGCTGGTGGCCGCGGCAGGGCCGGTACCGCCGGTGACGCCGCGCGGCAGGGGGCGTCGACGCATCCTCGCCTGGCTGCTGGCCTCGTTGCTGCTGCATGGGTTGCTGGCGCTCTATCTGGCGCAGCCGCGACGTGAAGTACGCGACCTGCCGCCGTCAGCGATCGAGGTGGTGTTCGAAGGAGGCCAGCCGAAACAGTCGGCGGCCGAACCGCCGCAGGGCGATGTGCCGTCAACGCCTTCCGCGCCCGCCGCACCGCCGCCCCCGCCGGAGGCCGGGCCGCCACTGCCGCAGCCGGTACCGCCAAGGCCCGCGCCGCCAGCACCGGAGCCGCCCAGGCCGGCACCGCCCATGCCGCAGCCGCCGCGTCCCGCGCCGCCCGAACCTTCATCGGTTGAGCCTGCGCCGCCACCCATGGAGGCGGAACCTTCGCCGGTCGAGGCGCTACCGACGCCACCCCCACAGGCCCCGCCGGTGCCGCCGCGACCGGCCGCGCCGGCCCGCCGCGCTGCCCCGGCCTTGCCGCCCGGGCTGCTCTGGGCGCCCGATGGCCTGTCCTTCAACGCGCCGGCGCGACCCAGCGCGCCCGCGGGTCGACCCACGGGGCGCGGCCTCGATCTCAGCGTCGATCCGAGCATCCTGCGGGGGGAGGCCAGCGCCGATGCCAACCTTCAGGTCCGTGGCGCGCAGGTGGGCGCCAATTGGCAGGGTGCGTTCCGGCGCTGGCTGGACCAACACATGTCCTACCCGATGGAGGCGCTGCGCCAGGGCGAATCCGGCACGGTCCGGGTGCGGGTGGTGGCCGGGCCGGACGGGCAGGTGCGCAGCGTGCGGCTGCTCACCCCCTCCGGCTCACCTTCCCTGAACTTCGGCACCACCTTTCCCTTCAGCGGTGCCCAACTGCCGGCCTTCCCGCCGCCAGTCGATCCGGAGGGCGTGACCATCGACCTGACGGTGAACTACATTTTGGTCCGGCGCTGAGCCTCAGGCCGCCTCGAGATGCATCTCTGCCGGCACCGGCAGCGGTGCGTTGGCGCTGGTCTTGAACTCCACCGTGGTGAACAGCAGCTCCGTCTCGCCGATATTCTCCACGCTATGGACGAAGAAGTCGCCGGCGGGGAAGGTGAAGTGCTTGGTCTCCCCGGCGTAATGCGTGACATCGACGATGCGGCCATCGTGGTAGTAGCCGCGCGCCTGGCCGGCATTATGGGCGGTCCAGAAATAGTCCAGCACATGGCGGTGGAAGTTGCAGCGTTTGCCGGGCGGCAGGCGCAGATGCCAGACGCGCAGCTTCTCCGTCTCCGAGACCAGGATACTGCCGACGCAGCCATTGAACTGGTTGTCCAAAAACTCCCGGCGCAGCGCCTCGGGCCATCCGTCGGGGGCGGGCAGGGTGGGGGTGTCCTGGGTCATCTCGGCGTTCCTCATTCGGCGGCCAGGCGCTGCGCTTCGGCGCCGCGCGTTTTCACCACGACCTTGATCGCGTCATCCACGCGGTCCCGCGCATGGCGCAGCGCCTCCGGCAGGTCGTCCAGGTGGAAGCTGTGGGTATGGACCAGCCGCGCATCGAAGCGGCGTTCCGCCATGAAGGCCATGGCGCGATGCGTGGCACTGCGGCCTTCGCCGCGGATGCCGTACAGATAGACGTTGTTGCGGACGATCTGCGGCAGGTCGACGGTCACCGGGTCATGCGGGAAGGCGGCGAGGCAGATCTTGCCACCGCGATTGACCATGGCGGTCGCCATATTGATGGCGTCCTGCGTACCGGCGCATTCGATGACGTAGTCGGCGCCGAGGCCGCGCGTCAGCTCCTTCACCACCGCCACCGCATCCTCGTTCTTCACATTCACCACGCGGTCGGCGCCCAGCTTGCGGCCGATCTCCAGCCGCCCGTCCCGCGTGCCGACCAGCACGACCGGGGTGGCGCCGAGCGCCTTGGCGACGCCGGCGGCGAGCAGCCCGATCGGGCCGGGGCCGATCACCACCACACTCTCCCCGGCCACCAGCCCGCCGAGCTCCGTCAGCCCGTACATGCTGGTGCCGGCGGTAACGACCAGCGTCGCCTCCTCATCGGTCATCGAATCCGGTACGCGGACCAGGGTGTTGATGTTGTTGACCTGGTACTCGCAGAAGCCGCCATCGGTGGTGAAACCATTGGCGCGATGGCCCTTGTCCACATCGCCGTAGTTCTGACCGTAGTTTAGGCAGGCCGTGTACATGCCCTGGCGACAGCGCTTGCACTGGCCGCAGCCGGCATGGATTTCGACCGTCACCCGTTCCCCGATCCGGTACTCATCCACGCCCGGGCCGAGCGCCGCCACGGTACCCATGTATTCGTGGCCCGGCGTGAAGTTCTTGTGGAAGGGCAGGCCGCCCTGGAATTTGGCGGGGGAACCGTAATGGATGATCTCGAGGTCGGTGGCGCAGATCGCCACGGCGTCGATGCGCACCAGCACCTCCGCCCGGCCGGGCATGGGCACCGGCTTGCTGGTCTGGAACAGCTCATCCGGCCCGCCCAGCACCCAGGCCTTCATCCGGTTCGGGATGGGCATGTCGGGGGAGGTGCGGACGCCGGGGGGATAGGTGGACATCGCGGCGGCTCCTGAGGGGCGGATTGGCCCAAATTGGTGAGCCATATTCGCAGATTGGTGAACCAATGCAAGCGGCGTGCGCGTGCTGAGGCAGTCGTGAAGAATTGGTTGACCAATGCCGCGCCGCCCCGCTACGCCATTCCGCATGGACGGAGTGCTCGAACCCCGCGGCGTTCTGCCGCAACTGCGCGCCTGGCTGGCGGGCGCTACGCTGCCCGAGGATGGCCGCCTGCCGCCGGAGCGCGAGATCGCCGCGCGTCTCGGCGTCAATCGTGGCGAGGTACGCAAGGCCCTGGCGGTGCTGGAAGCCGAAGGTCAGGTCTGGCGCCACGTCGGCAAGGGCACCTTCGCCACCCGCGCCCAGCCGCCCCCCGGCGTGCCGGGCCGGCCGGATATCCGCGACCTGGCACAGGACACCAGCCCGCCCGCGGCCATGGAGGCACGGCTGATCGTGGAGCCGGAACTGGCCCGCCTCGCCGCCCTGCGCGCCACCGCGGCGCAGATCGCGGAGCTGCGCCGCCTGTCCGCCACCGCCCGCGCCGCGACGAGTTGGGCGGCCTATGAGGAGGCGGACTTCCGGCTGCATGAGCTGATCGCCGAGGCCTCCGGCAACCGGTTGATGCTGGAAGTGGAGCGGCTGGTGAATGGCGTGCGCCGCGCCGTGGTTTGGGGCCATCTGGCGCGCCGGCCGGAGGGTCCCTCCGCCGACTACCACTCCTTCGACGAGCACGACGCCATCATCGCCGCCATTGCCAGCCGCGACCGGCGCGGCGCGGCGGAGGCGATGCGCCGGCACCTGGAAAGCACGGCCCGGGCGCTGGCCGAGGATTAGGGCCCGCAGCCCGACTGTGCGCAGGCCCTAACGCAGCGCGGCCAGAAGGGCCGGATCAAGGTCCTTCGCGGCCTCCGCCGCCACAGGTGCGCAGGCGGCCCGGAAGGCTGGGAGGTCGATATCCTCAGGCCCGAGAACCGTGATGCCTTCCGCGGCCAGGGCCTGCATCGCCAGCGAATCCTCCTCCGCCGCCCAATGTCGTTGCCGCAGCGTCGCCTCCCGAGCCGCCGTGTGCAGGGCGGTTCGCGCGGCGAAGGGCAGGGCATCGTGCCAGGCGGCGTGACAGGCCATCAGCACCACGCCCTGGATGTGCCCGGTCAGGCTGACATGGCGGTGGTGGGCCTGCAGCCCGAAACCCAGCAGGTTGGTCAGGGGATTCTCCTGCGCATCCACCGCGCCGCTGGCCACCGCCGCGCGCAGCCCCGCCACATCCGTGACCACCGGCCGGAAGCCCATGGCGGCCAGCGCCGCCTGGTATGTGGCATTGTCCAGCGTGCGGATGATGAGCCCGGCGCAATTCGATGGATGCCGGATCGGCCGCCGCGCATTGGTCAGATGCCGCAGCCCATTGTCCCAGAAGCCGAGCAGTCGCAGCCCCGTTCCGGCTTCCAGCGCCGCCCGGATATGCGCCCCCGCCGCACCATCCAGCGCCGCGAACAGTTTTGCCCGGTCCGGCGCCGCATACGGCAGGTCCAGCGCGCCCAGCTCCGGCACCCGGGCGCTGAGATAGCCGGATGCCATGTAGCAGAGCTGCCGCCCATCGCCGGCCTCCACCGCATCGAACAGCCCGCGCGCGGTCCCGCCGGCCGAGGTGATGTCGTCCAGCACCTCAGGCGCGAAGCCCTGGCCCGCGAGGCGCTCCGCCAGCATGCGCAGCGCCCGCGTATGCACCGAGGATGCGCCCTGATAGCCCGCCATGGCGATACGCATCGGCCGTTCCTCCTGACCATTTCCGCCCAATGACAAACCAATTGACAGACCAATAGCCCAATGTCCACATGGCGCCGCCGGACCCCTTTGCCCGGTGGAGGAACCAAGAATGACCCAGCAGCGCCATCCGCCCTGCCAACCCTTCGGCGCGCCGTCGCGTCGTCAGCTGCTCGGCGGCGTCGCCGCGCTGGGTGCCATGCCCTCGGCCGTCCTGGCGCAGACCGCACCGTGGCCGAACCGGCCCGTGAACATCATCATGCCGCTCCAGGCCGGTACGGCCTCTGACATCGCGCTGCGCATCATGGCCGACCGGGTGTCGGAAAAGCTGGGCCAGCGCATGGTGGTGGAGAATATGACCGGCGCGGCCGGGCTGATCGGTGCGGAGCGTGCTGCCCGCGCCACGGCGGATGGCTACACCTTGGCGGCGCTGAACAACTCCATCCTGACCATTCTGCCGAACGTCCAGCGCCGGCGCCTGGGCTTCGACCCCTTCGCCGATTTCCAGCCCATCGCCGGCATCGCCAATATCCCGACCTTCCTGGGCGTGCATAAGGACGTGCCGGCCACAACGGTGGCGGAGCTTGTGGCCTTGGCCAAGACGCGCGACCTCAACTACGCCTCCGGCGGCACCGGCAGCCCGCAGCATCTGGCCACCGAGATGTTCATGGCCATGGCCGGCGTGAAGATGACGGAGGTCGGCTATCGCGGCGCGGCCGCGGCGGCGACGGATCTGGCGGCCGGGCATGTGCAGGTGATGTTCATTGCCCAGACCCTGGCACTGCCCTTCCAGGACAGCGGCAATATCCGCTTCCTCGGTTTTGCCGGCCCCGAACGCCATCCGGAATACCCCCAGGTGCCGACCGTCGCGGAGCAGGGGGTGACTGGCTACGACTATTCCTCCTGGATTGCGCTGTTCGCCCCGAGCGGCACGCCGGCGCCGGTGCTGGACCGCCTGCGCGCCGAAAGCGCGGCCGCGATGGCGGAGCCGGAGGTGCAGCAAAAGCTGATCCGCGCCGGGCTCCAGCCCTGGTTCAAGACGCCCGCCCAGCTGGCGGAGGTGATGCGCGGCGACGATGAGCGCTGGAAGGCCGTCGTGCGGACCGCGAACCTGCAGATGTGAAGCCCACCCACCCCAGGGAGTGACCGCCATGAGCAGCACCATTGGGCGGAGGGCGGGCATCGCCCTGTCCGCCGCCGCCATCCTCGCCGTGCGTGATGCCGGGGCGCAGGGGGGTGGCGGCAACGCCCCCGCCGGCGGGCCGGCGCATCTGATCACCTATCTCGAGGTCGCACCGGCGGCGGTGGAGGAAACCCTGGTGGCGCTGCGCGCCCATGCGGCCTCCTCGCGCGCCGATGCGGCCTGCCTGCGGCTGGACCTGCTGCGGCGGATCGATCGGCCGCATCATTTCGCCCTGACCGAGCGCTGGCGGGACGCGGCTGCCCTGGCGGCGCATGTTGCCAGCCCGAGGTTAGCGGCCTTTCGCGCGACCATCGGCCCGGCGCTGATCGCCCCCTATGACGAGCGCCCGCATAGCAGCCTTTCGATCGGTGAGCCGGCGGAGGCGGCGGGTGCCATTTTCACCGTCACCCATGTCGATATCGTGCCGCCGCAGCGGGATGTCGGGGCTGCCGCGGTCGCCGGCCTGGCGATGGCCAGCCGGGGTACGCCGGGCAATCTGCGCTTCGACGCGCTGATTCAGGACAGCCGACCGAACCACTTCACCCTGGTGGAAGCCTGGCGGGACGAGGCGGCGCTGCTCGCACACGCCGCCGCCGCCCCGACCCGCGGCTTTCGCGGGGGCCTGCTGCCGATGAGCGGAAGCCTGTTCGACGAGCGCCTTTACCGCCAGCTGACCTGATGCCGTCGAGCAGAGGTCATCGGGACCAGGACCAGCCGGGCTGAACCAGGTTGGGGGCTTGCCAGCCACCGCGCCGCCCCACATGACAGCGCCATGGCACAGTCCTTCGACCTGTTGGTGATCGGTGGTGGCATCAATGGCGCGGGGATCGCGCGGGATGCCGCCGGGCGCGGCCTGTCCACCTGCCTGGTGGAGCGGGGGGACCTGGCTGGTGGCACATCCTCCAACTCCTCCAAGCTGGTGCATGGCGGGCTGCGCTATCTGGAGCATTACGAGTTCCGCCTGGTTCGGGAGGCTCTGGCCGAGCGCGAGGTGCTGCTGCGCATCGCGCCGCATATCGTCTGGCCGATGCGCTTCGTGCTGCCGCACCGGGCGGAGATGCGGCCGCGCTGGCTGATCCGCGCCGGGCTTTTTCTGTACGACCACCTGGCCCGGCGGGTCAGCCTGAAGGGGGCGGAGGGGCTGGATTTTCGGAAGCATCCCTTCGGGGCGCCGCTTTCCCCGGCCATCGCCAATGGCTTCGCCTATTCTGATTGCTGGGTGGAGGACAGCCGCCTGGTGGTGCTGAACGCCAAGGACGCCGCCCGCCGCGGTGCCACCATCCGCACCCGCACCAGTTTTGTTGACGCAACGCGCGATGCCGAGAGCTGGGCCGTCCGCCTGCGGGCCGAGGATGGGGTGGAGGAGACGCTGCGCGCCAAGGCGCTGGTCAATGCCGCCGGCCCCTGGGTGATGGCGGCGCAGGATGCGACGCATGCGAAGCGCGCCGGAAGCGTCCGGCTGATCCGCGGCAGCCATATCGTGCTGCCGGCGCTTTATGAGGGCGACCAGGCCTACATTCTCCAGAACGATGACCGCCGCGTGGTCTTCGTCATCCCCTATCAGGGCCGCTTCTCCCTGGTTGGCACCACCGACGTGCCGCATGAGGGCGACGCCGCCACGGCGCATTGCACGCCGGAGGAGGCCGAATATCTCTGCGCCGCGGTCAGCCGCCAGTTCAAGCGGCCGGTGACGCCGGCTGAGATCGTGTGGACTTATTCCGGGGTGCGGCCGCTCTACGATGACGGCACGGACGACCCTTCGGCCATCACCCGCGACTATGTGCTGAAGCTGGACGAGACGGCCGCGCCACTGCTCAGCATCTATGGCGGCAAGATCACCACCTATCGCCGTCTGGCGGAGGAGGCGGTGGAGAAGATCGGCAAGGCGCTGGGGCGGGAGGCGCAAGCCTGGACCGCCAGCGCCGCCTTGCCCGGCGGTGATTTCGGTGGCCGCGATCTGCCGGGTTATGAGGCAGAGATCGCCACCCGCTACCCCTGGCTGCCGGCGCCGCTGCGCGCCCGGCTGGTTCGCGCCTATGGCAGCGAGGTGCCGGACCTGCTGGGCGATGCGACCTCGCTGGCCGATCTCGACCAGGACCACGGCGCCGGCCTGACCCAGCGGGAAGTGGATTGGCTGGTCCGGGAGGAATGGGCCCGCACGGCGGAGGACATCCTCTGGCGCCGCTCCCGCCTCGGCCTGCACATGACGCAGGCGCAGCGGGAGGCCTTCGCCAGCGCTATTTGAGCTGGCTGTCCTTGCTGCCGCGGCGGTTGATGCCGAAGGCTGCGGGACGCTTGTCGCGGGCGGACTGGCAGGCGACGCAGGTGCGCACCCCGGGAAGGGCGGCGCGCCGCGCCTCCGGGATTTCCTCGCCGCATTCGACGCAGTGGATCTCGCCCGGCCCGGCCGTCATCCGGGCGCGGGCGCGCAAGATGCCGTCGCGCACCGTGTCGTCGATCTGGTCCTGTACCGCGCCGTCCGGCGCCCATCCGCTTGCCATGCAGCGGATATGGGCAGGCCGGACGTCCTTCCCAAGATGTCGCGGCTACAAGGCGGCGTGCCCGCGCACCGCCGCCTCCAGCTGCGGCTTCATGGCGAGGAAGCGCGCATCCACCGCGGCCGGATCCTCCCGGTTCTGCGCCAGCATCGCCTGCCGGGCCTCGCCGCCGCGCATGACCTCGAAGGCGCCGGTCTCCATCCCGGTGACGATATCAGCCACCACATCCTCCACCCGCTGCAGGGCGAAGCCCATGCTGGCATCGGCGCGGGAGGTGGCCATCATCGGCGTGTCGGTGGCGCCGGGATAGACGGTCAGCACATGCACGCCCTCGCCCTTCAGCTCGCGGCGCAGCGCCTCCCCGAACCGCGCCAGGCCGGCCTTGGCGGCGGCGTAGCCGGCATAGAAGGGCACCCCCATCAGGGCGATGCCGGAGGCGATGTTCACCACCAGCCCGTCACCCGACCGGCGCAGCGCCGGCAGGGCGGCGCGGGTCAGCAGGATGGGGGCGAGCAGGTCGACCTCGACCATCGCCCGCAGCTCCGCCTCCGCCATCGCCTCCAGCCGCCCGGCGCGGACGCCGCCGGCATTGTTCACCAGCACGTCGAGGCCGCCGAGCCGCGTCTCCGCCCCCTCCAGCCAGGCGGCGCGGGCGGCGGGGTCGGTGGCATCGCCGGCCAGGCCATGCACCTCCGCACCTCCAGCCTGCAGCGCCGCCACCGCCTCCGCCAGCACCGCCGGGCGCCGCCCGGTCAGCAGCAGCCGGGCGCCATGCCCGGCCAGTTGCCGCGCCATCGCGAGCCCGATGCCGCTGGACCCACCGGTGATGAGGATCCGCTTGTTCCGTATATCCATGATCGTTCTCCTCAGGCGGCCTGCCGGAAGCTTTTCACCAGGGCGGCGGCGGAGGCGCCTTCGAGCGCAAGGCCGTAGCCCACCTCCCGCACGATCCTTTCCTTGATCGGCTGGATGAAGTGGATGCGGGTGTTGCGCCGGGTCACGGCCGGGCGGGTGAGCCAGGACCGCGCGATGGCCTGCGCCCGGGCCAGCGCCGTGCCATCCGGCACCACCTCCGCCACCACGCCCAGCGCCTGGGCGGCGGCGGCGGTCAGCGGCTTCGGGTCCAGCAGCATGGCCTGCGCGCGGCCGGGCCCCACCCAATGCGCCCACAGCGTGTGCACGCCATCCCCCGGCACGATGCCGCCGGCGAAATGCGGCAGGTCGTCGAAGCTGGCGCCTTCGCCGGCGATGATCAGGTTGGCCAGCAACCCGTATTCCGCATGCACATGGGCGCGGCCTTCGAGCGCGAAGATCATCGGCACGCGGATATTGGCGATGTTCTCCAGCACCTGCGTGCCCTCGTCATGCACCTTGGACCAGACATCGGGGTCGGAGACATCGCCGAAGGAGGCGAAGTCGATGCCGGGCATGAAGTCGCCGCCCGCGCCGGTCAGGATCACCACGCTGTTCGCCCGGTCGCGGCCGACCTCGTAGAACGCGTCCACGAAGGCCTCGTGATCCGCGGCGGTGAAGGTCAGCGGGCCGCCGTCGCGGTGCAGCGCCATGGTCAGGATGCCATCCTCGCCGCGGTCGAAGCGGATGCTGGGGTAGCGGGTGAAATAGGCGGGTTTGGTCATGTCGCGGTCTCCTGCCAAGCCGCGTCATCCGCGGGCCGTTGGTGGAGGCAACTTGGTCCATTCGCGTGCCCACCATAACGCCGCTTGATTGCACCACATTCATACGCATGATGCATGAATGAGCGATCCTCTCCCTTTGTTCCGCAGCTTCCTCCGCGTGGTGGAGGCCGGGTCCTTCAGCGCCGTGGCGCGGGAGTCTGGCCTTTCCCAGCCCACCATCTCCCGCCAGGTGGCGGCGCTGGAGGCGCATCTCGGCTGCCTGCTGTTCCAGCGCAGCACGCGCAGCCTGGCGCTGACCGAGGATGGCCGCGCCTTCTACGAGGCCGCGCGCCGGGCGGTGGAGGCGGTGGAGGAAGCGGAGAGCGCCGTGGGCCGCCGCAAGGGCCGCCCGACCGGCACGCTGCGCCTGGCGGCGGCGGAGGTGATGGGCCGCCTGCACATCCTGCCGCGCCTGCCGCGCTTTCTGGAACGCCATCCGGGCATGGGCGTGGACCTCGTGCTGAACGATGGTTTCACGGACCTCGTGGAGGCCGGCATCGACCTGGCGCTGCGCGTCGGCGAGTTGCAGGACCAGGCGCTGGTGGCGCGGCGCATCGGCCTGTCGCGCCGCGTGGTGGTGGCAACACCCGGCTACCTGGCCCGCCACGGCATGCCCGAAACACCGGCGGCGCTGCGCGAGCATGGCTGCATCGTCTATGCCGGGCTGGCCACCGGCGCCGCCTGGCCCTTCCTGGGGCCGGAGGGGCCGGTCTCAATCCCTGTCGCTGGCCGGCTCCGCGTCAACAGCACGGAGGCGGTGCGCGCGGCGGTGCTGCAGGGCCTCGGCATCGGCATGGTGCCGATCTGGCACTTTGGCGGCGGCGAGATCGAGCGCGGCGAGGTGGTGGTGCTGCTGGGCGGCTGGGAGGCGCGTCCGCTGCCCATCCACCTGGTCTATCCAACGCGCCGCTACCTGGCGCCCAAGGTGCGGGCGATGATCGATTTCCTGGCCGCCGAGTTCGGCGCGGAGCCGTTGCTCGGCGGCCAAGCGCTGGCTCAGTAGCGCTTGTAGGCCAAAAACTTGCCGGTCATGCCGATGCGCACCCGGTCGCCCTTCTGGTCCGGCTGGCGCTCCATGGTCATGTCGAAGTCGATGGCGGACATGATGCCATCGCCGAATTCCTCATGGATCATCTCCTTCCAGGTCGGGCCATAGACCATCACCAGCTCGTAGAAGCGGTAGATCAGCGGGTCGCTCGGCGGCATCTGGACCGCGCCGCGATAGGGGATCTCGCATAGCGTCGCCGTCTCCTCCTCATCGAGGCCCAGGATATCGGCCAGGCCCTCGGCATGGTGCGGCTCGGCGCTCATCTGGCCCATGCAGAGCGCGCAGGTCCAGGTGGGGGACATGCCGATGCGGTTGGCGAGGTCGGCCCATTTCAGGCCCTTCGCCTTCTTGATCTTCAGGATCTTGCGGCCGAGCGCGGTCTTTTCGTCGTTCACAAGGCATTCTCCCAGACAGGAACCGCCCGCGCGGACCATCCGGCGGGCGGCGCGCTCGCGCGGAATTCGCGGGAGCGGGTGATGAGGAAATCCAGCACATGGTCACGCAGCGCATGGTAGCCGGGCATGTGATGCAGGTTGGCGCGGGTGCGCGGGCGGGGCAGGGGGTTTGCCACCACCTCCGCGATGCGCGCGCCGGGGCCGTTCGACATCAGCAGGATGCGGTCCGCGAGCAGGATCGCCTCGTCCACGTCATGCGTGATCATGAAGCCGGTCTGGCCGGATTCGCTGACCAGCCGCGCCACCTCCTCCTGCAACGCACCGCGGGTCAGCGCATCCAGCGCGCTGAAGGGTTCGTCCATCAGCAGGATTTTGGGGGATATCGCCAGCGCGCGGGCAATGCCGACGCGCTGCTTCATGCCGCCCGAAAGCTGCGCCGGCTTGCGGTCGGCAGCCGATTCCAGGCCGACTTTCGCGAGAGCCTTGCGCGCCTCCGCATCGCATCGGGCGCGGGACCAGTCGCGGTGGCGGCAGGACAGCGCGAAGGCGACATTGCCGGCCGCCGTCAGCCAGGGCAGCAAGGCATGCGACTGGAAGATCACGGCCCGATCCAGGGCGGGGCCCGAAACCTCCTTCCCATCCACGATCAGCGCGCCGGCATCAGGCGCGTCGAGCCCTGCGAGGATGTTCAGGATGGTGGTCTTGCCGCAGCCCGAATGGCCGACGAGGCAGACGAACTCGCCCGGCGCGATGGTGAACCACACATCCTCGAAGACGATGGTGCCGCCGAAGCGGCGCGCGATGCCTTCGACGGAAACGTCCGGGCGGATCATTCGGCCCATCCCACGGCGCGCTGCAGCATGCCCAGCAAGCGATCCAGCAGCAGGCCCACCAGGCCGATCAGCAGGATGGCGATGACGATATCCGCGATGGACAGGTTGTTCCACTGGTTCCAGACCCAGTAGCCGATGCCCGTGCCGCCCACGAGCATCTCCGCCGCCACGATCACCAGCCAGGCGATGCCGATGGAAATGCGCATGCCGGTCACGATGGTCGGCGCCGCCGCCGGCAGGATGACTCTGACCGCCGTGCGCCAGCTTCCTGCTTCCAGCGTCCGCGCCACGTTCAGCCATTCGCGGCGGACGCTGGCGACGCCGAAGGCGGTGTTCAGCAGCATCGGCCAGATCGAGCAGATGAAGATGACGAAGACGGAGCTGATCGCGCTGTCCTTGATCGAGTAGAGCGCCAAGGGCATCCAGGCCAGCGGCGACACCGGCCGCAGCACCTGGATAAAGGGGTTCAGCGCGGCGTTGAGCAGTGGCGACATGCCGATGGCGAAGCCGAGCGGAATCGCCACCAGCGCCGCGATCCCGAAGCCGATGCCGACGCGCAGCAGCGAATAGGCTATCTGCACGCCGATGCCCTGGTCGTTGGTGCCGCGCACGTAGAACGGGTCCCTCGCCAGTTCGACAATTCGCCAGAAGATGTCGGAGGGTTTCGGCATCGCCGTCTGCCCGCCCTGCGCCGCTGCCTGTCCCAGCAGCGCCGCATATTCGGGGTCCATCGGTGGGCCGCTGGCACTGGTCGCGGCGACGATCGCAAGCTCCCAGCCGCCAAGGAAGACGGCCAGGATCAGCAGCGACAGCGTCGCCGATTGCCAGAACGGGACTTTGCGTTGCATGGATCAGGCGCGGATCGCGCGTTCCGTCCAGGCGGCGGGATTTGCGGGGTCGAAGACCTTGCCCATGATGGTCTCGGTCCGCATCGGGCTCGCCGGCACCGGCAGGCCGAGCTCGCGCATGGCCTTGCCCGCATCGAGCGCCAGGAACACCTGGCCCGCCACCTGGGCATAGTCGACATCCTGGCGAAGCTGCCCCCAGCGGCGCATCTGGGTGATGATCCAGATGGCCATGGAGTGCCAGGGGAAGGGGTCGAAGCCGATGCGGTCCGGCACGCGCCGCACCTGGCCAAGGCCATCGGCATAGGTGCCGGTCAGCACCTGGTTCACCACCGTCTCCGGCTGGTTCAGGTAGTTCTGGCCGGAGATCGCCGCCGCCACCTCGCGCCGATTTTCCGCCTTCTGGGAATAGGCGGTTGCCTCAACAATCGCGCGCATCAGCGCGGCAAAAGTGTTGGGGGTCTCCGTGATCATGCTGCGCGGCACGGCGAAGGCGCAGCAGGGATGCCCCTCCCACAGATCCTTGGTCAGCAGATGGATGAAGCCCACGCCGTCGAAGACTGCGCGCTGGTTGAAGGGGTCCGGGCCGAGGAAGCCGTCGATGTTGTCGGCGCGCAGATTGGCGACCATTTCGGGAGGCGGGACGCTGCGGATCTGCACGTCCCGATCCGGGTCGATCCCATTCTCCGCCAGGTAGTGCCGCAGCAGATAATTGTGCATCGAGAAGTCGAAGGGAACGCCGAAGCGGAATCCCTTCCAGTCGCGCGGATTGCGCTTGTCGCGGTGCTTGGTGGCCAGCGTGATGGCCTGGCCGTTGACGTTCTCGATGGCTGCGACGGCGAAGGGAATCGGCTGCGCCACGCCAACGCCGAGCGACATGGCGACCGGCATGGGAGACAGCATATGCGCCGCGTCGAATTCGCGCGCGATGGCGCGGTCGCGGATCACCGCCCAGCCGGCCGTGCGGATCACCTCCACATTGAGGCCGTGGCGCTGATAGAAGCCCATCGGATGCGCCATGATGATCGGCGTGGCGCAGGTGATGGGGATGAAGCCCACCTTCAGGTCGCGCTTCTCCGGCGCGCCCGTTCCCTGGGCCATTGCCTCCTTCGCCGAGTCGATCGGGAAGACGCTGGCCAGCGCCGCCAGCAGCGTCGCCGCCCCGAATCGCTGTGCGAGGGCACGGCGGGTGGCGGCTTCCGGGAAGACGGCGCGCAGCACGGCGGCCTCCGCCACCTCCGCCATCGCCTCCTCACCCTCGGGTATCTCGGCGGAGCAGGCGAGGGGGGAGGCGTGGCGCCCGCAGCCGCAGCCGGCAAGGCTGGCGGCAGGGTCGAGCGGGTCGGCGGTGAGGCGACGCGTCATGTCAGTCTCCCTGTTTTGGAGACTGGATAAGCAACTGCCGTGCCGCGCCCTGCGGGGCGGTCTGGAACCGATTGCCAGCGCCGGAACGATCAATCCCTGGGCGGTGGCGGGCAAAGCTTGGGCAGGTGGCGGTTCAGGGCGCCTGTTCCAGCACCCGCGCCAGGCTAGCCGACAGCGCCTCCGCCGCCGCGGGCAGGCGGCGGCCGCGGCGGGCCAGCAGGGCGATGCGCCCGCCATTCAGCAGCGGATCAGCCAGCGGCACGGCGCGCACCTTGCCCAGTTCCAGATGCAGCGCCAGCACCCGCGGCACCATCACCGCCACCCCCTTGCCATCGGCCACGAAGGCGGCGGCGACATGCGGGGAATTGGTTTCCAGCACCGGGCGAATCGGCACGCGGGCGGCGCGGCAGGCGGTGTCGAACAGCGCCCGCGAACTGCCGAGATGGGAGGGGGCGACCAGCGGCATGCCGGCCAACTCCGCCAGGGTCAGGCTCGGCGCATCCGCCAGCTTGTGGTTCGGCGCCAGCATCACCGCGAAGGGCTCGGCGGCGGAGGCCAGCACCTCGACCTCCGGATCGGCGCTGGGATTGAAGGCGATGCCCAGATGGCAGGTCCGGTCATGCAGCGCGGCCAGGATCGCCTCCGACCCCACCACGGCGATGTCGAGGGTCACCGCGGGATAGGCCGCGCGGAAGGCCGCGAGCCCCGCGGCCAGGCCATTGGCGGCGAAGCTTTCGACCAGCCGCAGCGTCACATGACCGCGCCGGACGCCGCGCAGCGCATCCAGGTCGGCACGCAGCCGCTCGGTCAGATGGGTCGCCTCCCGCCCATGATGCAGCAGGATCTCGCCAGCCGGGGTCAGGCCGACGCCGCGCGCGCCGCGTTCCAGAAGCTGCACGCCCAGCTCCTCCTCCAACTGCTGGATTCGGCGGCTGATGGCGGATTGGGCGAGCCGCAGGCGCTGCGCGGCCTCGCGCATCGAGCCGGCCTGGGCCACGGCGAGGAAACAGCGCAAACCTGGGGGGAGCATGGCGGAGCCTCCGGGGCCGATGCCTCAGTGGCATCGGGGCGCGCTACATTTTCCGCTTGCGGCATCGCCGTCAACGGTCTGGTATGCAGGTGATACTCACTCAAAATTGCAAGGGGTGTTTCACATTCCATGATCATCGAGGGTGTGCCCTTCCAGGTTGCGGACTGGTCCGGCTGGCCGGAAACCCGGCATGAGGGTGAGACCGGCCACGCGCTGTGGCGGACGCTGGAGGTGGGAAATATCCGCGTGCGGATGGTGACGTACTCGCCCGGTTACATGGCCGACCACTGGTGTTCCCGCGGCCATGTGCTGCTGGTGATGGAAGGTGAGCTGGAGACGGAACTGGCCGATGGCCGGGTCTTCAAGATGCGGGAGGGGTGTTCCTACCAGGTGGCCGAGAATGCGGAGCCGCATCGCAGCCGCACCGCCACCGGGGCCAAGTTGTTCATCGTCGATTGAACCCCGAGCCAGGAGCCGGCTGATGCACATCACCCGTCGCGCGGCATGCGCCGCCGCCCTCAGCAGCCTTGCCGCGCCCGCCTGGGCGCAGGATTTTCCCGGACGCCCGATCCGCATCATCGTCCCCTCCGCCCCCGGCGGCAGCCTCGACATCCTGGCGCGGCTGACGGCGCGCCATCTGGGGGAGCGGCTGGGCTGGCAGGTGCCGGTGGAGAATCGCAGCGGCGGCGGCGGCAATATCGGCTTTGACGCGGCGGCGAAAAGCCGGCCGGATGGGCTGACCATCCTGATCGCCAGCGAGCCGCTGACGGTGAACCCCAGCCTTTTCGCCAACCTGCCTTTCGACCCGCTGCGCGATTTCCAGCCGCTGACCATGATCGCCACGCTGTCGCAGGTGCTGGTCGTGCACCCTTCGCTACGGGCGCAGAATTTCGCGGAATTCTGCGCCCTGGCGAAGTCGGGGGCTTCGATCAACATCGGCTCCGCCGGCACCGCCTCGCCGGGGCATATGGCGGTGGCGCAGCTGGTCCATGCCGGTATTCCGCTGACCCATGTGCCCTATCGCGGCGGCGGGCCCGCCGTGCAGGACACGGTGGCGGGCAATATCGAGGGCGGCATCATGACCCTGCCGGCGGCCCTGCCCTTCATCCAGGAGGGCAAGGTGCGGGCGCTGGCCGTCACCTCCGAGGCTCGCTCGCCCTTCGCGCCGGATGTGCCGACGATGGCGGAGGTGGTGCCGGGCGTGGTGGTGAATTCCTGGCAGGCCTTCCTGCTGCCCGCCGGCGTGCCGGCGCCGATCCTGGCGCGGCTGAATACGGAGATCACCGCGGTGATCCGGCTGCCGGAGGTGCAGGATTTTCTGAAGCGCCAGGCCTTCGAGCCGGCGCCCGGGACGCCGGAGGCGCTCGGCGCTTTCCTGGCGGCGGAGGTGCCGAAATGGCGCCGCGTGGTGCAGGCCACAGGCCTGCGCCTGGACTGAACTGGGTGCAGCAGACGGGGCTGCGCCTGGACTGAAGAAGCGGCGTGGGCCGTGCGCCCACGCCGGATCGTGACCATCACAGCGTGCTGCGCCCGAGGGGCGAGGGATAGGAAAGCCATGTCCAGAACACCGACGATCTTCAACGAAGCCCGCATGCGCGCGATGATGGACCGCAAGGGGCTCGACCTCGTCATCGTCCGCGGCGTGGAGAATTCCCGCTATATCAGCGAATTCTTCCACAATGGCGGCAACCTCGGCTACCGCCCCTTCTGCGTCTTCTACTTCCGCGACCCGGCGAAGAAGCCCGCCTTCGTGGTGGCCGCCGTCGATCTGCATTTGGCGATGACGCTGACCTGGATCGAGGACGTCCGCGCCTATGCCATGGCGGAATTCTTCACCGATGTGGACACGCATTTCTACGACGATTTCGCGGGCGCGGCGAAGGCGATCCTGACCGAACGCGGCGTGAAGGGGATGAAGGTCGGCACGGAAGGCGACAACCTGACCGCCGGCTTCAAGGGCGTGCTGGACGGGCTTCTGGCCGGCAACACGGTGGAGGACATCTCCTTCGACATGGAGATGGTGCGCATGGTGAAGACGCCGGAGGAAATCCGCCGGCTGAAGCGCGCCACCGAGATCACCGTGAAGGCCCACGCCGCCTTCCGCGCCGCCATCAAGCCGGGCGCCACCGACACCGACCTGCACCGCACCGCCTGCCTGACCATGCTGCAGGAAGGCGCGACCGCGGTGAACTTCATCAATGTCGCGGCCGGCAGCGCCAATTCCTTCGCCGCGCACGACCCCTTTCCGCGCGACTACACGCTGAAGCGCGGCGACTTCGTGAAGGTGGATATGGGCGCGAATGTGCTCGGCTATTCCGCCGATTTCGTGCGCAGCTACTTCATCGGGGAGGCCAGCCAGCGCCAGCAGGACATCTGGAAGTGGCTGAACGAGGTGCAGCTCGACCTCTGCGCCTGGATCCGCCCCGGCGTGACGGGCGGCGAGATTTTTGAGCGCGGCTACAAGCAGATCAGCAAGTATCTGGAAAAATTCCCGCGCGAATTCCTGGGCCATGGCATCGGCCTTGGCAGCCATGAACAGCCGCGCATGAACGCGGTGAACCGCACGGTGGTGGAGGCCAATTCCGTGCTCTGCGTGGAATACAGCTACTACCATGACGGCTGCCGCCACCATACGGAGGAGACCTTCCTGGTGGCGGAGGATGGCAACCATCACTGGACGAAGGACTGCCCGCGCGACCTGATCGTCGCGGCGTAAAGTCATGGCGGGCGCGCTGGCTGGCATCACCGTCGTCGATCTCTCGACGCATCTCTCCGGCCCCTATTGCACCATGCTGCTCGGCGACCTCGGCGCCGATGTGATCAAGGTGGAAAGGCCGGGCGGGGGCGATGAGGCGCGCAGCATGCCGCCCTTCGTCGATGGTCGCAGCGCGCCCTTCGATGTGTGGAACCGCAACAAGCGCAGCATCGTGCTGGATGCCAAGGACCCGGCCGATGCGGCGACGCTGCGCGCGCTGGTGGCCCGGGCGGATGTGCTGGTGGAGAACTTCCGGCCCGGCACGCTGGAACGGATGGGCCTGGGGTGGGAGGCGTTGCATGCGGCGCATCCCCGCCTGGTGCTCGCCAGCATTTCGGGCTTCGGCCAGTCCGGCCCCTGGGCGGGGCATGGCGGTTTCGACCTGATGACCCAGGGCATGGCCGGGCTGATGGCCGGCAATGGGCCGCCGGAGGGCGAGCCCCATCGGCTGCCCATTGCCATCAGCGACCTGACGGCGGGCATGCAGGCGGCGATCGGCATCCTGGCCGCACTGAATGCCCGCCACGCCACGGGGCAGGGCCAGCGGGTGGAGGCGGCGCTGTTCACCTCCGCTTTGTCGCTGGGCGTGTACGAGGCCGCGCATGTGCTGGCCCTGGGTACGCGACCCAAACGGCTTGGGCAGGCGCATCGTGGCAACTCACCCTATCGCGCCTTTCCTGCCGCCGATGGCTGGATGACGGTGGGCGCGGCGCAGGCGCATTTCTGGCAGCGCTTTTGCGGCATCCTGGAGATGCCCGAACTGCTGACCGATGCGCGCTTCGCCACCAACGCCGACCGCGTAGCGAACAATGAGGCGCTGGTGGCGATCCTGGCGCCTCGGCTGCGCCAGAAGCCGCGCGACCATTGGCTGGCGGCCTTCACCGCCGCCGGCATCCCGGCCGAGCCGGTGCTGTCCTATGACGAGGCACTGGCGCATCCGCAGGCGGCTGCGATGGGCGTGGTGGCCGAGATTCCCGGCGCCGAAGCCGGCCTACGCGCCACGCTCGCAACACCCTTCCGGCTGTCCGATACGCCGCCGACCGTGCGTGCTGCGGCGCCGGCCTTGGGGGAACATGGCGCGGAGATCCGGGCTGGTCTGGCAGCCCGCGACGCGGCGGAATAGCCTTTCGGCACGCGCGCAGGAGAGCGCAAAGCCTCCCTCGCACCTGCGGGGGGTTGCGGCGCTGCCGCAACGCCACAGGCTGGTTGGATAGGGGGTCTTACACCTTCACCGGCACCCCATACCCCCCAAGATGCGCGAACGCCGTCACCGGCTTGCGCGTGCGGGGCGCCACTTCGCGCTCCGCCAGCTTCTCCGGCAACAGGTCGGGCGTGCCTGTCACGCCGAAGGCGATGGCGACCACGGGCTCATGCCCCTCCGGAACGCCCAGCTCGCTCCGCGCCCGTGCCACATCGAAGCCGCGCATCTGATGGCTGCCGAGGCCGAGCTCCACCGCCTGAAGCGCCATCTGTGCCACCGCCTGGCCCAGGTCGTACTGCGCCGTCGGGTTCGGGCTGCCGTTGGCGGCGAAGCTGTCGCGGGCGAAGCCGATCACCAGCAGCCCGGCGGCGCCGGCCCAGCCCTGGTTGTTGGCGCTGAGCAGCGAGAGCAGCTTCGCGAAGGCGTCCGGCGCCGCATCCTTGCGGGCGATGACGAAGACCCAGGGCTGCTCATTGAGGCAGGAGGCGGCCCAGCGGGCGGCTTCCAACAGGCTGGCTTCCTGCGCCGCCGTCACCGGAGCGCCGCTGAAGGCGCGAGGGCTCCAGCGGGCTTTCAGCAGGGGCGCGATGGGGTGTGCGGTGGGGGCGGAGCGATCGGTCACGCGCGATTCCTTCACTGACGTTCCATGTTGGTCCGCGCCACCACCTCGGTCCAGCGAGCCATTTCGGCATGGACGGCGGCGCGGGTCTGGTCGGGCGTGCCGGGCGCGCGGGGCGAAAGGCCGAGCGCGCCGAGCCGAGTCTGAAGTTCGACATCGGCATGCATGGCCTGGGCCACGGCGGTGATGCGCTGCACCACCTGCGGCGGCGTATTGGCGGGCGCGCCGATGGCGTACCAGGTGACGATGTCGAAATCGCTGGCGCCCAACGCCTCCGCCACTGTCGGCACCTGCGGCAGCAGAGGGGACCGGGTGCCGGAGGTGATGGCCAGCGCCCGCACCTCGCCGCCCTGGATCTGGCCCAGCACCGCGGAGGCGGTTTCCGCCACCATCTGCACCTCCCCATTCCGCAGCGCGATGAGCGCGGCGGGCGTGCCGCGATAGGGCACATGGGTCATGCGGAAGCCGCCGGCGCTCTGCACCGCCTCCGCCACGAAATGCTGCGTGCTGCCGACGCCGACGGTGGCGAAGTTGGTGGCATCCGGCCGCGCCTTGGCCTGGGCCACCAGCTCCGCCATGTCCTTCGGACCGTTGGGGCCGGCCAGGATGACGAGGCCGGTGGAGGCCACCATGGCGACCGGCGCGATATCCGCGCGCGGATCATAAGGCAGGCTGCGATACAGCGCGGCAGAGACCGCGAAGCCGTTGTTCAGCAGCATCAGCGTATGGCCATCCGTGGCGCGGGCCAGGGTATTGGCCGCCAGAGTGCCGCCGGCGCCGGGCCGATTCTCCACCACCACGGGCTGCCCCCAGGCGGCGGACATGGACGGCGCCAGCAGCCGCGCCACGATGTCCGTGGTGCCGCCGGCGGCAAAACCCTGGATGAAGCGCACCGGCCGGTCGGGCCAGGCCGTCTGGGCGCGGGCCAGGCCCGGCAGCAGCAGCGCGGGCAAGGCAAGCGCGGCACGACGGGAAAGGGGGGTCATGGACGTGCTCCTCCGCTTATTGTGCAATCGATTGTTGCTTCCCCCTTACGGCACCGGCGACCCAGGTCAAGCAGCGATTGCAGCGGGGCGGGAGGCGGGCCAGAAGCCTTGCTCGAATGGGAGTCCCGAAATGTCCGATGCCGAATTCCTCCGCCGCCTTCAGGTCGCCGAACTGGTGCAGAACTGGGCGGTCTGGCGCGACGCCGGGGATTGGGACCGCTTCGCCACCTGCTGGCATGAGGACGGGCGGATGATGGCCACCTGGTGTCAGGCCTCGGCGGCAGATTTCATCGCCGCGTCCAAGGCCGGCTGGGCGCGCGGCGTCTCCATCCTGCATTTCCTGGGTGGCTGCTCCGTGGATATCTCGGGCAACCGTGCCATCTCACAGACAAAAATGACGATCAGCCAGCGGGCGGAGGTGCATGGCGTGCTGGTGGACGTGGTCTGCACCGGCCGCTTCCATGACTTCATCGAGCAGCGCGACGGCAAGTGGGGCATCGTCCTGCGCCAGCCGATCTATGAGAAGGACCGGATGGACCCGGTGGACCCCGCGGCGAAGCTCGCGCTGGACCCCGCGCTCCTGGCCCGTTTCCCGGAGGGCTACCGCCACCTCGCCTATCTGCAGACCGGCATCGGCTATGAGGTGAAGACCGACATGCCCGGGCTGAAGGGGGAGAAGGTGCAGGCGCTTTACGCCGCCGGCCGCCGCTGGCTGGCCGGGGAAGCGCATGGTTGGGAGGAATAAACACAAGCCGTTCAACGGCGCTTAACCCAACTCGTGTCATCTGGGGGTCATGCCGCTGCCCTCTGCCCGTCGTGATTGGGGGGTAAAGAGGCGCGAATGGGTGGGAACTATCCTGCCCATCGATTGCTGTAGCGGATGGCCCAGGACGGGCAGCGGACTTGTCCGTGCTGATGGAGGTTGGAATGGACGACCAGGCTTTCCGACGTGAGCGGATGCTCGCCTCGGGCCTGTTGCGGGAGCCCTCGCCAGCGGAGCTGGACCTGCTGACGCGCCTTGCGCAGCGGCAGGGTGAGGAGCGGATGGCGAAGGCGGCGCTGGTGGCGCCGCTGCCCGCGGCCGCGCTGGCAAGCCTGCCACCGCGCCCCGGCTACCGCCGGATTCGCAGCGCGGCGGGCTGAATTTTCCCGCCGGAAGCCCCGCTTCCGGACGCGCTGCGCCACGTGTAGCCTTCGTGGTTATGAGCCACGACTCCTCCCCTGCGCCAATCCTTGAGGTTCGCGCCCTGACGCGCCGCTTCGGCGGCGTGGTGGCTTTGGATGGGCTCGACCTGGCGGTGCGGCCGGGCACGGTCACGGCGCTGATCGGGCCGAACGGCGCCGGCAAATCCACCGCTTTCCAATGCATCTCCGGCGTGATCCGGCCGGATGGCGGCCAGGTGCTGTTCCAGGGGCGGGACATCACCGGCTGGCGGTCTGACCGTATTACGGGCGCCGGGCTGGTGCGCAGCTTCCAGATCGCCCGCGGCATCCCGCGCCTGACCGTGCTGGAAAACCTGCTTCTCTATGGCCCGTCGCAACCCGGAGAGGGCGTAGCGGCTGCCATTCTGCGGCCTGCCGCGATGCGGGCGCGGGAGGAAGAACTGCGGGAACGGGCGAAGGCCGTCGCCGCCCGCCTCAACCTGTCCCGCGTGCTGGACAACCAGGCGGCCGCACTGTCCGGCGGCCAGAAGAAGCTGATGGAAATTGGCCGCGCCTTGATGGCGGAGCCCAAGCTGCTGCTGCTGGATGAGCCGGTGGCAGGGGTGAATCCCAGCCTGTCGGCGGAAATCGCGACGCATATCGGCAGCCTGCGGGATGAGGGCATGACAGTGCTGATCGTCGAGCACCACATGGATTTCGTCGCTTCCCTCTGCGACCCCGTCATCGTCATGGCGGAAGGGCGCTTCCTGGTGCAGGGCGATTTCGAGACGGTGGCGGCGGATGCGCGGGTGCAGGAAGCCTATATGGGCCGGCGGGTGCACGCGTGACCGCCCTGCTGGAAGTGGACGCGCTGGTCGGCGGCTATGGCGCGGCGGATGAGATCCTGAAGGGTATCACCCTGGCGCTGGCACCCCGCCGGATGGCGGCGATCGTCGGCCCCAACGGCGCCGGCAAATCGACCTTGCTGAAGGCCATTGCGGGGATGCTGCGCGCCAAGTCCGGCAGCGTGCGTCTGGCGGGCGAGGTGCTGACCGGCCTGCCGCCGCGCGGCGTGGCCGCGCGCGGCGTCGCCTTCGTGCCGCAGGAGGCGAACATCTTCGCCAGCCTCTCGGTGCGCGAGAATCTGGAGATGGGCGGCTATCTGGAACCGCGCGCCACCGTGGCGCGCCGGGTGGAGGCGCTGTTCACCCGCTTTCCCATGCTGGCGGAAAAGCGCCGCCGCGCCGCGCGCACCCTCTCCGGCGGCCAGCGGCAGATCCTGGCGATGGGCATGGCGCTGATGGTGGAGCCAAAACTGCTGCTGCTGGACGAACCCTCCGCCGGGCTTAGCCCCAAGGCCGCCGAAAGCCTGTTCGACGACATCGCCGCCATCCATGCCGAGGGCACCGCCATCCTGATGGTGGAGCAGAATGCGCTGGAGGCTTTGGCGATCGCGGAGGAGGGCATCGTGCTGGTCGATGGCCGTGTCGCCCGCACCGGCCCGGCCGCGGAGCTTGCCTCCGACCCCGAAGTGCGCCGCCTGTTCCTGGGCGGCTGAGATTCACCAAGAACAGAAGGGAAGCTGACGGATGATGCAGACGACACTCGGGCGCCGCGGCGCCCTGCTCGGAGCGGCCGCCGCCGTCTCCACCTTTGCCATTGGCGGGCGCGCCTTCTCCCAAACCACGCCCGTGGTCTTCGGCGCACTGCCGCCGTTGACGGGCGCCGGCGGCCCCTATGGCCCGGCGATGTTGCGCGCCATGCAGGGCGTGGTGGAAGCCGCGAACAGCGCCGGCGGCATCAAGGGCCGCCAGGTGCGGCTCGCCTTCGAGGATGACCAGACCAACCCCGATGCCGGCGTGCGCGGCGCGCGTAAGCTGATCGACGTGGACCGCGTGCAGGCGCTGATGGGCACCTGGGCCTCCTCCGTCACCACGGCGGTCGCGCCGCTGTGCTGGGAGAACCGGGTGCCGCTGTTCACCGTCTCTGGCGCCGATTCGATCACCCTGCTGCCGCACCAGGGCTATATCTTCCGCACCCAGCCCAATTCGCGCCTGCAGATCGAGACGGCGACCAAGTGGCTGCTTGGCAAGGGTGCGAAGCGCGTCTTCCACATGGCGGCGCAATCGCCCTTCGCGCAATCCAGCCAGGACACGATGACGGAGGTGATGCGCGCGGGCGGCGGCGCCGTTTCCGGCTACGTGGTCTATGAGCGCGACAAGACCGCCTTCCGCTCGGAGGTCGACCAGATCATGCGGTCCCGCTCCGACACCGTGATGCTGAACGGCTATCTGCCGGATGTGACCATCCTGCTGCGCGAGCTGTTCCGCGCCGGCTTCGACGGCCGCCGCTTCACCTTCGCCTATGCCGCGCCGGCCAGCGTCTTCGGCACGCTGCCGAACGAGGTGACCAACGGCCTGACCACCTTCCAGCCGAGCCCGGACCTGAACAGCCCCGCCTTCACCCGCCTGAAGGCCGCCTTCGGCAGCACGGAGGTCGACCCCTACTCGGCGCAGGTGCATGACCACGCCACCATGGCGATCCTGGCCGCGGCGCAAGGCGGCGACGCCACGGGCACCGTCATCCGCGACAATGTCCGCAAGATCTGCCAGGGGGATGGCGAGAAGGTGGACAATGTCACGGATGGGCTGCGGCTGATCGCGGCCGGCCGCGCCGTGAATTTCGAGGGCGCCTCCGGCCCCTGTGAATTCGATGAGCGCGGCGATATCCGCGGCACGAAGTTCCGCTACGAGGTGGCCGAGGGCGGCGCGTACAAGGTGCTCGAACTCGTCTGATATCCGCAGCGCGGGCCCTGTCCCGCGCGCATGAAGGCGTGAATTGATGGAAGATTGGAGGGACCTGGCGCAGGTCCTGCTGAATGGCGTGATGGCGGGCAGCGTGTTGATGCTGCCCGCCATCGGCTTCAACTGCATCTTCGCGGTGCTGCGCTACCCGAACTTCGCCATCGCCGGTTTTGCGACGGCCGGCGCCTTCGCGGGCTGGGTGGCGAATGCGATCTATGGCTGGCCGGTGGGGTTGGCGCTGCCGCTGGCCTTCCTGGTGGCGGGGCTGGTCTCCCTGACGGCGGAGGAACTGGCCTTCCGGCCGCTGCGACCGGCGGGGCCGCTGACGGTCGCCATCGCCTCCGTCGCCATGACCATCCTGCTGGAGAATGTTCTGCGGTTCAGCTTCGGGAATGAGCTGCGGGGCTATGACCTGCCTATCCTGCGCGACTGGCGTTTCGACGGTATCCGCATCAACCCGCAGCAATTGCAGAACACCGGCTATGCCATCGTCGCGGCCGGCGGCCTCTTTCTTCTATTGGGCTTCTCGCGACTGGGGCGCGCGATGCGGGCGGTGGCGGACAATCCCGTGCTGGCCGATATCAAGGGCGTCGATCCCAACCGCATTGCCCGAGTTGCAGTCTTCATCGGCGGCGGGCTGGCGGGTTGCGGCGGCATGCTGGTGGGCATCGATACCTCCATCGATCCGCTCACCGGTTTCCGCGTCGTGCTGTCGGTCTTCGCGGCCGCCGTGGTCGGCGGGCTGGGCTCGATCCCCGGCGCCGCGCTGGGCGCGATGGTGGTCGGCGTCGGCGAGGAGATGGCCGGGCTGGTGCTCTCGCCGGCCTACCGCACCGTCACCGCCTTCCTCGCCATCCTGCTGGTGCTGATGTTCCGGCCGCAGGGGATTCTGGGAGGGCGCAACTGATGGACGCCTATCTGATCGCCATGCTGGTCTTCGCCGGCTTCTATGCGCTGATGGCGCTGGGGCTGAACGTGATCTGGGGACTGACCGGCATGGTCAATCTCGGCCTGGTCGGCTTCTTCGCCCTCGGCGCCTATGCCTCCGCGCTGCTGACGACAAAGTTCTTCTGGCCGATGCCTCTCGGCTGGGCGGCGGGCGCGGTGGTGGCGGCCGCGGCCGGCGCCATCATGGCGCTGATCGTGGCGCGGCTGCGCGGCGACTATCTCGCCATCGTCACGCTGGGTTTTGCGGAAGTCATCCGCCTGACCGCCTCCAACGAGATCTGGCTGACCAATGGCACGGACGGCATTTCGGGCATTCCCGGGCCCTGGCGCGGCGCCGTCTCGCCGCCCGAATTCAACCTGATCTATCTCGGCATCGTCTGGACCGCCGTCGCCGTGGTCTTCGTGCTGCTGGCGCGCCTGTCGCATTCCCCCTTCGGTCGCGTGCTGCGCGCGATCCGGGAGGATGAGGATGTCACCGCCGTCGCCGGCAAGCCGGTGCTCTGGTTCAAGGTCCGCGCCTTCACCATCGGTGCCGCGGTGCTGGGCGGGGCGGGGGCGCTCTATGCGCATTACAACGCCTATATCGCGCCGGATGGCTTCGCCCCGCTGCTGACTATCTACATCGTGCTGGCGCTGACCGCCGGCGGCGTCGGCGCCATGCGGGGCGCCATCATCGGCGCGCTGTTCGTCATCGCGCTGCTGGAGAGCACGCGCTTCCTCTCCGCCATCATCCCCGGCGTCAGCCCGGTGCAGAAGGCGGCTTTGCGTGAGGGCGCCATCGCTTTGAGCCTCATCCTGCTGCTGCGCTTCCGGCCGCAGGGCCTGATTCCTGAGAAAACCCGTACCAAGGCCTTCCCATGACCCGCCCCACGCCCGATTTTTCCTCTGTCGTCAGCGCCATGATCCAGCCCGGCCAGCCTGATGAGCTGTTCGCCGCCCTCGATGCCGCCATGGGCCAGGCGATTGGCCACAAGCTGTTCACCATCCTGGTGATCCATCCGGGCGCGAATGAAAGCCAGCGCTACTATTCCAACATGCCGAAGGAATACCCGGTGGGCGGCCGCAAGCCGATCAACCCGACCCCCTGGTTCGCCAAGGTGCTGAACGAGGGCGTGCCCTATATCGGCTACAACTACGCCGACATCACAGATGTGTTCTACGACCACGAGCTGATCCGCAGCCTGGGCTGCGAGAGCGTGCTGAACGTGCCGGTGCGCTGGGATGGCCGCACCATCGCCACCATCAACCTGCTGCACGAGGCCGGCTGGTACAACGAAGGCGATGTGCCGACCGCCCAGCAATTCGCGGCGCTGGCGGTGCCGGGCGTGCTGAAGGTGATCGGCTAGCAGGGTTAGCCCCGCCGCCTCCGCCCTGCCGTCCACCTTCCAAAGGGGGGGCTGGACGGCGGCGCCGTACCTCCGCAATACTTAGGTATGTAAGGGTCTGAACGACCCGGCGGAGGAAACACCCATGTCGCGCTTCCCGACGCGCATCGAAGACATCCTGGCCGCGCCGACGCGACGCGGCCTGCCACGCCCGGTGCAGCATCCCACGGCCGATCTCGGCGCCTATATGCGCGGCGTCGACAATTTCTGCCGGGTGATGGCGATCCGCCCCGGCGACCACGTGGTGATGCTGACCGACCCGCTGCTGGACCCGCGCGTGATCCAGGCGGTGCAGGGCCTCGCACGCGGGCGCGGCGCGACTTTCGCCAGCTATATGGGGGAGAGCACCCGCTACGTGACGGTGCCGGAGGAGGCGAAGGCCATGCTCTCCCGCGCCACCTTCGTCGTCTCCACCTGGTTCGCCTCCGTGCTCGATCCCTATTGCATTGGGCTGCGCCGCAACCAGGGGCAGCGCTGGGTGAAGATCACCTTCTTCCGCGACCTTGACCTGCTGCACACGCCGCAGGCGCAGTTCCCGCTGGACCTGCTGGGCGAGATCATCCGCGCCACCGGAAGGCTGTTTCCGGAACAGGGCGACTTCACCCTGCGCCTGTCCGACCCACGCGGCACCGACCTGCGCATCCCCTACACGGACGCGATGCTGCAGCATCTGCGGAAGCACAACCGCTGGCGCGGCCACAATATCGCCGATGAGCCAGGCTGCTACGTGCACTACCTGCCGACGCATGGGCCGAACCTGTTCGAATATTCGATGGTCGGCCTCAAGCCCGAGGACAAGGTGGGCGTCACCGGCACCGTCTGGGCGAATTGGGCGGTCGGCTTCGACAAGCCCTTCGAAAGTCCGGTTGGCGTCGAGTTCAAGGACGATCTGGTCCACGCCGTCCATGGCGAGGGTTTCGCCGCGGAAGTGATGCGCGACTACCTGATCGGCGGCACGCTGGAGGAGCTGGGCTGCGGCCACAATCCAAAGGCGCCGCGCTTCGACATCTACCCGGCCGGCCCGAATTCACCGGGCAGCCTGCATGTCGGCATCAACGCGCCGAAACCCTCCGAATACCTCCGCCGCGTGATGCCGAATTGGGAGGAGCCGCATATCCACATGGATCTGGTGCTCTACGACGCCACGGTGACGGCGGGGAACCGCCCGCTGGTGGAGGATGGCTACCTGCTGTCGCTGCGCGATCCGAAGGTGCGCGCCCTCGCCGAGACCTATGGCGACCCGGTGGATCTGCTGGAAGCCTGGCCGGTCTGACGCCGGGTCTCAATCAAGAAGGGGGGATGAGTCATGCTGGGTGATATTCAGCCGCGCGTGACGCGGCGGGGCCTGCTGGCGGCAGGCGCGGTGCTGGCGGCCGGGGGTGCACAGGCCCAGACCTATCCGGACCGGCCGATCCGGCTGGTGGTGCCCTTCCTGGCGGGTGGCGGTGGCGACACGCTGTCGCGCCTCGCCACCGCCCCGGCCCAGGCCCGGCTCGGCCAGAGCTTCGTGGTGGAGAACCGGCCCGGCGCCGGCGGCAATGTGGGCGCGGAGGCCGCGGCCCGCGCGGCCCCGGATGGCTACACGCTGTTCTACGGCACCAACGGCACCCATGCGATCAATGAGGCGCTGTACCCCCGCCTCAGCTTCCGCCCGCATGAGGATTTCGTCCCCATCGCGCCGCTGTCGCGCATCGTGCTGGTGGTGCTGGTCAAGCGCGACCTGCCGGTGGAGACGCTGCCGCAACTCATCGCCTGGCTGAAGGCCAATCCCGGCAAGGCCAGCTATGGCTCCGCTGGCAATGGCACCACCGGGCATATCGCGGCGGAGATGTTCCGCATGGCCGCGGGGGTGGACATCCTGCACGTGCCCTATCGCGGCAATGCGGCGGCGATGACGGACCTCGCCGCGGGGCGCATCGAGCTGGCGATCGAGCTGATCCCGGCCGCCTTCGCCGCCATGCAGAACGACGCGGTGCGCACGCTGGCCGTCACCTCCGCCGCGCCCCTGCCGACGCATCCCAACCTGCCCACCGTCGCCTCCGTCCTGCCGGGCTTCGAGGTCAGCGCCTGGGACGGCATCTTCGCGCCGGCCGGCACGCCCCAGCCGGTGATCGAGCGGCTGAACGCAGCCTTCACCGCCGGCCTGCGGGAGGAGTCCGTGGTGGCCGCGCTGCGCGCCCGGGGAGCGGAGCCGGCACCGGCGATGAACCCCGACGCCTTCGCCGCCTTCATCGCGACGGAACGGCAGCGCTGGGGGGCGGCGGTGCGGGCCTCCGGCGCGCAGCTCGGCTGATCAGCCCTTCGGCAGCTCCTCCGCCCCTCCCGGCGTGATGACGGCCCCGGCCATGGCGGAGGAGGTGGCGGCCATGTCGAAGTTTTCGCGCGATTCCGGCGCCGGCGCGGCGCGCTGCCGCAGGCGCCACAGCACGAAGGCGAGCAGCCCGGCCTGGGTCAGCGCGATGAACAGGAACAGCCCACCGCCCGGGACGGAGCGCATCAGCAGCGCCGCCCCGATCGGCCCGGCGATCGAGCCCAGCCCGTTCACCAGCAGCAGGGAAGATGCTGTGCCAACGTAATCGGCCGGGTCCGCATGGTCATAGGCATGTGCCGCAGCGATGGAATAGCAGGGCAGGGCCAGCCCACCGAAGCAGGCCGCCAGCACCAGCAGCCAGATGCCCTGCGCGCCCAGCAGCCCCAGTGCCAGCCCGACGCAGATCGAGGCCAGCAGCAGCCCCGCCAGCACGAAGCGCCGGTCCATCCGGTCCGACAGCCGCCCGATCGGCATCTGCGTCACCGCACCCGCCAGCACGGCGGCCGTCATGAACAGGGCCGCGCCCTTCGCATCCAGCCCGAAGCCGGTGGCCGCCACCGCGCCCAGCCCCCAGAAGGCGCCATTCGCCAGCCCCACCATCAGGCTGCCGACCAGCCCGACCGGCGACGCCCGCCACAGCCGGCCCGGCCGGAAGCGCACATCGGTGACCGGCGCCGGCTGCGGCGCCCGGCTGAGCGCCACCGGAATTGCGGCGAGGCTGATCAGGATGCCCGCCACCGCAAACAGTTCGAACCCTGCCACCGGATAGGCCAGCAGCAGCATCTGCCCGGCCGCGATGGCGGCATGGTTGATCATCACATAGGTGCCGAGCAGCAGCCCGCGCGTGGTGTTGGTCGCGCGGTCGTTCAGCCAGGATTCCACCACCAGGTAGAACACCGCGAGCCCATAGCCGAAGCCGAAGCGCATAAGCGCCCAGGCCACCTCGCCCACCAGCAGCGGATAGGCGAAGGCAACGGCCGAGACGCCGCAGACCACCGCGGCGAAGGCGCGGATATGCCCGGCGCGCCCCACCAGATGCGGCCCATGCAGGCAACCCGCGACGAAGCCGGCGAAGTAGGCCGAGCCGAGCAGTCCGATGGCGAGTGGCCCGAACCCCTCCACC
Organism: Roseomonas sp. F4; assembly: GCF_053891155.1. NCBI lineage: Bacteria > Pseudomonadati > Pseudomonadota > Alphaproteobacteria > Acetobacterales > Roseomonadaceae > Roseomonas > Roseomonas sp. F4. The sequence continues at coordinate 568,077 of NZ_JBSSHK010000005.1, read as the reverse complement.
GCGCCCCGCAGCGGCAGCAGCAGGGTCAGCAGCCCGTGCCCCGTCAGCAGCAGCGCGACGCCGGCGAACAGCGCGCTAGCGGAAAGCAGCACCTTCGACACGCCGCCTCAGCCCCGCGCGCGGGCCAAGGCGCGGTCGAGCACGGCCATGACATCGCCGATGATGTCGTCCCGCGTCCAGCCGAAGACGTCGTAGCCGGCGCCCGAGACCTCCGACCGCCACCAGCGGTGCCGGCTGGCCTCCGTCGGCTGCGACCCGGCCAGCGCGAAGGCGGCCTCCTTCATCGGGCGCAGCTGCACGGCATAGGTGAAGCGCGCGCCACCCGGCAGGTCTGCCGCGAGTGCGGCATTGCCTTCCCCGGCCAGGAGCTCCGCCTGGCCACCACGCTTGCGGATCTCCTCCGCGACCGCCTCCAGCGCCGGGCGGATGGCGGCACCGAGGTGCCGTTCCGCCGTGACCCGGCTCGGCCGGTGCAGCGCAGCCCCCAGCCGCTGCTGCCAGCCATTCGCCGCCGCGGGCGCCCGGGCGGGCACCACGCCGGCCCGGGCGCCTTCCTCCTCCGCCAGGGCGCGGAACAGGCCCCAGGTCGCGACCAGCATGATCGCGGTGAAGGGCAGGGCGCCAATCAGCGACGCCGTCTGCAGGGCCGATAGCCCGCCCGCCAGCAGCAGCACTGCCGCCAGCGCGCCGATCGCCACGCACCAGAAGATGCGCTGCCACACCGGATTCTCCTCCGACCCGCCGGAGGCGATGGTGTCGACCACCAGCGCGGCGCTGTCGGCGGAGGTGACGAAGAAGGTCACGATCAGCAGCGTCGCCACCGAGGCGGAGATGGTGGACAGCGGCAGCGCATCCAGGAAGCGGAACAGCGCGGTGGTCACATCCTCCCCCACCGCCGCGGACAGCCAGCCGCCCTGCGCCATGTCCATCTGGATGGCGGTGTTTCCGAAGATGGTCATCCAGGCGAAGGTGAAGCCGGCGGGGGCTACCAGCACGCCGAGCACGAATTCCTTGATGGTCCGGCCGCGGCTGATGCGCGCGATGAACATGCCGACGAAGGGCGACCAGGCGATCCACCAGGCCCAGTAGAGCAAGGTCCAGCCGCCCAGCCAGCCGCTGGGCTCATAGGCATGCAGCCGGAAGGTGCGGCCGACGATATCGGCCAGGTAGGCGCCGGTGTTCTGCACATAGGCCTGCACCAGGAACAGCGTCGGCCCCGTCGCCAGCACGAAGACCATCAGCCCGAGCGCCAGGCCGAGGTTGAGGATCGACAGCCGCCGGATGCCCGCATCCAGCCCCATCACGACGGAGCCGAGCGCGATGCCGATGATCCCCACGATCAGCGCCACCTGCACCCAGGGCCCGGTCGGCATTCCCGTCAGATGCGCGAGGCCGGCATTGGCCTGCGCCGCGCCATAGCCAAGCGAGGTTGCGACGCCGAGCATGGTGCCAATGACGGCAAAACTGTCCACCGCATGGCCCGGCCAGCCGCGGAAGCGCTCGCCGATCAAGGGATACAGCGCGGAGCGCAGCGTCAGTGGCAGGCCGCGCCGAAAGCCGAAATAGGCCAGCACCAGCCCCACCATGGCGTAGACCGCCCAGGCATGCAGGCCCCAGTGGAAGAAGGTGGAGACCATCGCCTCCCGCGCCGCGCCAAAGCTTTGGGGGGCGCCGGCGGTGCCGGGGGGCGGGGTGGCGTAGTGCATCACCGGCTCGGCCACGCCGAAGAACATCAGGCCGATGCCCATGCCCGCGCTGAACAGCATGGCGAACCAGGAGGCATTGCCGAATTCCGGCGTCTCGTCATCCGCGCCGAGCCGGACTGCGCCGTGCCGCCCGAAGGCCAGCACGATGGCGGCGACCACGAAGATGGCGACCGCCAACATGTAGAACCAGCCAAAGCTCTCGATCACCCAGGCCTGGGCGGCGGTGAAGGCGGTGCTGGCCTGGTCCGGCCAGACGCCGGCAAAGATGACCAAGGCCAGGAGAACGCCGCCGGCCGAGAGAAAGACGGGCCAGCAGATGCCGGGGGAGGGCGCGGGCTCAGCCATGCCGCGCCGGGCTTCGGAAGGTGGTGCTCTGCATGCCTGTGTTCCTACCGTGATCGGGATAGAACCATCCCGGTTCGCGGCAGGAACGCGGCGCAACCAGCAAGGTTGCCTTTCTGTAACCCGTCTGGCGGGATTAAGCGGTTACGCGGCTTCCTTCTCCCGCTCCGCCATCATCCGCTGGTAGGCCGGGCGGGCGTGGCAGGCGGCGATCCAGGCCCGCAGATGCGGCGCCTCGGTGAACAGTTCCGGCGCCGGCAGGGCGTAGCGCATCACCTCCGCCACATTGATATCGGCCACGGTGAAGCGGCCACCGACCAGGAAGCCGGTGGCGGCCAGCGCCTTGTCCAGCACCGCGACCGGCGCGCGCAGGGCGGCCACCGCCGCATCGGCCTTGGCCGCATCGCGCTCCGCCGGCGGCTTGCCGATGCGGTTGTAGAGGATCTCGATGCTGTGCGGCTCGACCTCCGTTGCCGCCCAGAGCGACCACATGCCCATCAACCCGTCTTCCGCCGCATCGGCCGGGCCGAGTGCGCCGGCATACTTGCGCGCGAGATACAGGTTGATGGCCAGACTCTCGTGCAACACGAGGTCGCCATCCACCAGCGAGGGGATATGCCCGTTCGGGTTCACCGCCAGGAATTCGGGGCTGCGCGTGTGCATCGGCGCATCCGCCGCATCCGGGTCGGGCAGGCGGTAGGCCTGGATCACCGGCACCTGCCGGAATTCCAGCCCGGCCTCATGCGCCAGCCAGACATTGCGCGAGGCGCGGGAGCGCAGGCAGCCATAGATCGTCAGCATCGCATTCAATCCTGCCCAAAAGGATCATCGACGGATTTCGCCGGCGGCGTCAGCCAGGCGGCGCCAGTCTCGGTGATAACGATATGGTCTTCCAGCCGGATGCCAAATTCGCCGTAGATGGCGATGGTGGGTTCGATGCTGCCAGTGACGCCCGGCGCCAGGATTTCCTTGCCGCCCTTCACGAAATAGGGCGCCTCATGCACATCCATGCCGATGCCATGCCCCGCGCGATGCGGCAGGCCGGGGGTCTTGTGGCCGGGGCCGAAGCCGGCGGCCACCACAACACCACGCACCGCATCGTCGATCGCCCCGCCGGTGATGCCCGGCTTCGCCACGGCGATGCCGGCCGCCTGGGCCGCATGGTCCAGGTTCCAGATATCGCGCTGGCGCTGCGTCGGCGTGCCGAACACATAGCTGCGGGTGATGTCGGAGACATAGCCATGCAGCGGCGCCCCCACATCTATCAGCACCACATCGCCCTCCCGCAGCGTCTGCGGATAGGGCACCCCATGCGGATAGGCCGTGGCCTCCCCGAACAGCACGATGGAGAAGGACGGGCCACCGTCGAAGCCGGCCTTGCGATGCGCGGCGGCGAGGAATTCGCCGACCTCCGTCGTGGTCACGCCCGGGCGCAGCGCGCGGGCGGCGGCGGCCTGGATCTCCAGCGTCATGCCCATGGCCTGGCGCAGCAGCGCCACCTCATGGTCCGACTTGCGCTGGCGCAGATGGCTGGTGACGGCGCCGCTGGCGATGAAGCGGTGGTTCGGCAGCGCGGCGCGCAGCCCCTCCGCCACGAAGACCCGCGCCATGTCATCCAGCGCCACGGTGCCGCCGGCGATGTTGCCGGCGCGCAGGATGTCGCTGAACAGGGCGTAGGGGTCCTCATCTTCCTCCCAGCCACGCACCTCGCCGGGCAAAGCCAGCATGGTCTTCAGCTTCTCCACCTCGAATTCCGGGCAGAGATAGGTGAGGGGGCCGCGCACCGGCAGCACGGCGCCGACCGGGCGTTCGGACTGGCCATGCTTCAGCCCGGTCAGCCAGGCGAGATTGGTGGTGCCGTCCAGCCAGAGCGCATCGATGCCGAGCTCCGCCATGCGCGCCTGCGCCGCGGCGACGCGCTGCGCATGGGCCTCCGCGCCGATCGGCGGCACGACATCGCGCTGGTTGGTGATACGGGCCAGTTCGGTGGCGAAGTCGGACCCGCCGACGCCGATGGTCATCCCTCGATCTCCTCGCGCAGCAATTCGAGCCGCAGCCAGTCTTCCTCGGCCGCGTCGCGTTCCGCCTGCTTTTTCGCCAGAAGATTGCTGCGGGCGGCGAAGCCGGGCGGGTCGTTGGTGTAGAGCGCCGGGTCGGCCAGCGCCTTTTGCAGAACGCCGATTTCCCGTTCCAACTGGGCGATGCGCAGCGGCAGGGATTCCAGCGCGTGCTTGTCCTTGAAGGACATCTTGGCCTTGGCTGCGACCCGCGGAGCTTCCGACGTACCGCGCTCGGCCGCTTCCGCCGCCGCGGCGCGCGCCTTGGCCTGCACGCCGCGACCGCGCTGAGCCACCATGTCGGAATAGCCGCCGGCATAGTCCTGCCAGTGGCCGTTGCCCTCGCTGACGATCACATTGGTGGCGACGCGGTCGAGGAAGTCACGGTCATGGCTGACGACGATGACGGTGCCCGAATACTCGGCCAGCAATTCCTGCAACAGGTCGAGCGTTTCCAGGTCCAGGTCGTTGGTCGGCTCGTCCAGCACCAACAGGTTGGACGGCGTGGCCAAGGCGCGCGCCAGCATCAGCCGCCCCCGCTCGCCACCCGAGAGCGCCGAAACCGGCGTCCGCGCCTGCTCCGGCAGGAACAAGAAGTCCTTCATATAGCCGATGACGTGCTTCACCTCGCCGCCGATCCGCACCACGTCGCCGGACCCGCCGGTGAGCGCCGATTGCAGGGAGGTCGCGGGGTCCAGACTGTCCCGCGTCTGGTCCATCGTCACCATCTCCAGGCTCGCGCCCAGCCGCACGCGCCCCTCATCCGGCTTCAGCGCGCCGGTCAGCAGGTTCAGCAGCGTGGTCTTGCCCGCGCCATTGGGACCGACGATGCCGACCCGGTCACCGCGCATAATCCGCGTGGAGAAGTCGCGCACCACGGGCGGCGCGTCGCCATAGGCCTTGGTCACGCCTTCCAGCGCCACCACCAGGCTACCGGAGGCATCGCCCTCGCTCGCTGCCATCCGCACCGTGCCCGGCGCCGTCACCCGCTCCCGGTGCCGCTTGCGCAGGTCCTGGAGCCCGGCGAGGCGCTTCACATTGCGCTTGCGCCGCGCGGTGACGCCGTAGCGCAGCCAATGCTCCTCCCGCACGATCTTGCGGGCCAGTTTATGGGCCTGCGTCTCCTCCTCCTCGAGAACCTGGTCCCGCCAGGCTTCGAAATGCGCAAAACCCTGGTCGAGGCGGCGGGTGGTGCCGCGGTCGAGCCAGACCATGGATTTGGACAGGCGTTCCAGGAAGCGACGGTCATGGCTGATCAGTACCAGCGCGCTGCGCAGCGGGCCGAGCGCCTGTTCCAGCCATTCGATCGCCGGCAGGTCGAGGTGATTGGTCGGCTCGTCCAGCAGAAGAATATCGGGCTCCGGAGCCAGCACGCGCGCCAGCGCCGCGCGCCGCGCCTCGCCGCCTGACAGGTTGGCCGGGTGTTCCTCCCCGGTCAGCCCGAGGCCCTCGAGAAGCACCCGCGCCCGGTGCGGATCGTCGCCCGGGCCGAGGCCGGCGGCGACATAGGCGCCGGTGGTGGCGAAGCCGGCCAGGTCCGGCTCCTGCGGCAGGTAGCGGATGGTCGCACCCGGCTGGATGAAGACGGATCCTGCATCGGAATCGATGATGCCGGCGGCGATCTTCAGCAGGGTGGATTTGCCCGAGCCATTGCGCCCGACCAGCGCCAGCCGGTCCCCCGCCGAGACGGCGATTTCCGCCCCGTCCAGCAACTGGGTGGAGCCGAGGCGAAGACGGATGTCGCGGAGATGCAGAAGGGGGGGCAGGGCCATGCCGGGGGATTGCGGGCATGCGCCGCGCCCGTCAAGCGCGCATCGCGGATGGGGGAGGGACGGCCGAAAGAACTCCTCTCCCCCCCGACGGGGGGAGAGGCAGGGTGAGGGGAGGCTCGCGGGACGCTGAACGCCCTCACCATCTTGCGCGTCCCCCCTCACCCAACCCTCTCCCCCATAAGAAGTGGGGGAGAGGGCTTTCGCCTGCTACGCGGTCTTGGGATCGATCCAGCCGATATGGCCGTCGCCGCGGCGATAGACCACGTTTAAGCCGTTGGTCGCCCGGTTGCGGAACATCAGCACCGGGACATGCGCCAGATCCATGCGCATCACCGCCTCCCCCACCGTCAGGCGGTGGATCTCGGCCGGGGTCTCGGCGACCACCGCGGGGTTGTCGCCGGCCTCCTCCAGCGCCGGATCGGGCGTTTCCTCGATGTCCTCCTCCTGCCGCAGCACCACCTGGCGGGCCATTTCCACCTGTTCCGGGGCGCGTTCGGCGGCCAGGCTGCGGGCGTGGTCGTTCATGCGGCGGCGGTAGCGGCGCAGCCGCTTGGCGACATGTTCCGCCGCCACCGTGAAGGCGCGATGCGCATCGGCGCCCTCTCCCTCACCGCGCAGGAACAGGTTCCGCCCGGCCTTGAGGTTGATGTCACATAGGAAGGCGTGGCCCTTGGCGTCCCGGCTGAAGGTGACGTTTGCTTCGACGGCATGGTCGAAATACTTGCGGGATATAACGGTCAGCCCGTCGCGGACATGCGTTTTTAATGCTTCGCCCGTTTCGACCTGCTTGCCAGCCACAGTGATATGCATGTGAGCTTCGCTCCTTCCTCACCTATGGGGAAGGCCGCGCCCGGGGAAAAGCGGCGTGAACCGCGCCGCGGATCAGGCCGGGACGGCCTTCTCCCGCTTGCGCTGCACGGACGATGGAATGCGCAGCGCCTCGCGGTATTTGGCCACTGTTCGGCGGGCGATGTCCACTCCCTCCTTGCGCAAACGCTCGACGATCGCATCATCGGACAGCACATCTTCGCTGCTCTCGGCGCCGATCATCTCCCGGATGCGGAAACGCACCGCCTCGGCCGAATGGCTTTCGCCGCCCAAGGTCCCGGCGATGGCAGTGGTGAAGAAATACTTAAGCTCGAAAGTGCCGCGCGGCGTCGCGATGTATTTGTTGGCGGTGACGCGGCTGACAGTGCTTTCGTGCATGGCGACATATTCCGCCACGTCCCGCAGGATCAGCGGCCGAAGATGCGCGACGCCGAGGCGGAAGAAGGCGTCCTGCCGGCGGACAATCTCGGCCGCGACCTTCAGGATGGTATTGGCCCGCTGTTCCAGGGATTTCACCAGCCAGGTGGCCGATTGCAGCCGGTCGGCGATGAAGGCCTTGTCGTCCCGGGTCTTCACACCCACCAGCGCGCGGGCGTGAAAGCCGCGATTGACCAGCACGCGGGGCAGGGTTTCGGGGTTCAGCTCCACCGCCCAGCCGCCATCCGGCAGGCGCTTCATCAGCACATCCGGCACCACCACCATGGCCGGCGGCGCGTCGAAGCTGGCGCCGGGCTTGGGGTCCAGGCGCTTCAGCTCCGCGATCATGTCGGCGAGGTCTTCCGAATCGACCTCGCAGACCTTCATCAAGCCGCGCAGGTCGCGCCGCGCCAGCATGTCCAGATTGTCCAGCAGCCGTTCCATGCAGGGGTCCAGCCGGTTGCGGTCCGCCAGCTGCACCGCCAGGCATTCGCGCAGGTCGCGGCAGAACATGCCGACCGGGTCCAGCCGTTGCAGCAGCCGGCGCACCCCAGCCACCTGGGCCTCCGGGCAGCCCATGGCATTGGCGATCTGCAGGTCGGTGATGGTCATCCGCCCCGCCGGGTCGACCAGCGCCAGCATCTGCGCCGCGATCAGCCGGTCCCGCGCATCGGCGAAGGTCAGGCGGACCTGCTCGCCCAGATGCTCGCGCAGCGACTTCCGGCCATCGGCCAGGTCCTCGATATCCGACAGGCTGTCGTCGAAATCGGCGCGTCCGCCGCGCCCACCTGCGCCGGCGGGGCCGCCGCCGCTGCCGTCGCTGTCATAGACATTGCCCCAATCGGCATCGAGCGGCGCGGAGGCTTCCGTCGGCATCTCGCCGGAGGTGGCGGCGGCGTGGGAGTCAAGGTGTTCGCTGGCCGGGGCAGGGCGGTCCTCCGCGGTCAGCGGCAATTCCGGCCGCTCATCCCGTTCCAGCAGCGGGTTGCGTTCCAATTCCTCCTCGACGAAGGCGCAGACTTCCACATTGCTCGATTGCAAAAGCTTGATGGCCTGCCGCAACTGCGGCGTCATCACCAGGGACTGGGACTGACGCAGGTCGAGGCGCGGCCCGAGTGCCACGACCCTCAGTTCCCAACCCGGATGTGCGCGGCCCTGTCCATGCCGCGAGCCTAGAGCGAAAACCTTTCGCCGAGATAGACACGCCGCACACCCTCATGCGCGACGATGTCGCGGGGGTTACCCTCCATCAGCACCTGGCCGTCATGCAGGATATAGGCGCGATCGATGATCTCCAGCGTCTCCCGCACATTGTGGTCGGTGATCAGCACGCCGAGGCCGCGATCCTTGAGATGTTTGACGAGATCACGGATTTCGCCGACGGCGATGGGATCGATACCGGCCAGGGGCTCGTCCAGCAGGATGTAGCTGGGCTGCGTCGCCAAAGCGCGGGCGATCTCGCAGCGCCGGCGCTCACCGCCCGACAGGGCCAGGGCCGGGGCGCGGCGCAGATGGGCGATGCCGAATTCCGCCAGCAGGCTGTCCAGCATCTGCTCCCTCCGGTCGCGCACCGGCTCCACCACCTCCAGCGCCGCGCGGATATTGTCCTCGACGGACAGGCCCCGGAAAATCGAGGCTTCCTGCGGCAGATAGCCGAGGCCGAGGCGGGCGCGGCGGTACATGGGCAGGAAGGTGACATCATGACCATCCATGGTGACCGTGCCCTCATCGGGCTGCACCAGGCCGGTGATCATATAGAAGGTGGTGGTCTTGCCGGCGCCGTTCGGCCCGAGCAGGCCCACCGCCTCTCCCCGCCGCAAAGTCAGCGAGACGTTCCGCACCACAGGCCGCTTCTTGTAGCGCTTGCCAAGGCCGGTCGCGACCAGGCCCGCATTCTGCGTTGCCAGCCGCACAGCGGGGCGCGGCTCCCCGGGCCGTTCGGTACCGCTCATGGTGCCGGTGCCGGGCTGGGACGGCGCGGCGGCGGTGGGGCAGGGGTGCGCGGCGCCGGGCGCTGCGCCGGCGGCACCGTCGCCTGGTTCGGCTGTTGCTGGCCGGGGATGATAAGACCCTGCACGCGGGTGCCCGGCGCCGAGATCAGGCGGGATACGCCGGTGCGCAGGTTCACGATGGCTTCCTGGCCGTTCAACTGGTTCTCCCCACGGGTGATACGCACGCCGCCGACCAGCCGCGCCAGTCCGGTCTGCGGGCTGTAGACCCCGCGCTCGCCGCGCACCACCTCCTCCGCCGTGCGGATCTCGACGCTGCCATAGGCTTCCACGCGGTCGATCCTGCTGTTCTCCCCAGCCGCCGGCAGGCCGGCGACGGGGGGCGCGGCGGGCCTTGGCGCGGCGGCGGCCGGCGCGGGCGCACCCTCGCCGGGGGCATCCAGGAAATAGGCGACGAGCGTATCGGCGGCGATGCGGCGTTCATCCGTGCTGACCACGACCGCACCGCCGCGGGCCACAGCCATGCGCCGCTGCGGCCAGTATTCCAGGCTGTCGCGCGCGGTGATGCGCTGGTCGGGCGTGGTCAGGGACAGGCCACGGCCGGACAGCACCATCACCGCCTGGTCCATGTCATAGACCGCGCGCTCGCCTTCCGCCCTTTCGGTGGGGGAGGTGACGCGGACGCTGCCCTCCGCCTCCAGCCGCCAGATCTCGCCGCCGGACATCGGGCTGTCGCCCGGCTGGGCCGGGGCCGGCGTGGCCTGGGGGCCGCCGCGCGGGCGGTAGCGGGCGATCAGCCGGTCGGCATCCACCGTCACGCCATCGCGCACCGCGCGAGCGGCGCCGCGCGCCACGATCGCCTGATCCTGCTGCCGCCATTCGATGCCGTCATTGGCCGTGATCTCGACCGGCCCGCCCTGGTTCAGGTCGAGATTCTGCGCCCAGGCCGGAGCGGCGAGGACCAAAAGTGCGGCCAGTGGCGGCAGGATGCGCCTCATTGTCCCCCCTCAAGCACCGCGCGGGCGCGGCCGGTGAAAATCACCACCTGGCCCCGGTCAAACAGCCGGAAACCCTCGGCGGTCAGGTTGCCGAAGGGCCCCTGGGCGGCCACCGGGCTGTCGCCGGCGGCGGCGCCGGCCTTCAGGTCGACCTCCGCCGTCTCGGTCACGAATTGCGTGCCATCGTCATGATGCACCGTCACCTGGCCGGCGAGGTCCAGCCGGTTGACCGGGCGGTTGAAGCGCCCCTCCCGCGACTCCAGGTAGACCCAGGCGCCATCGCCCATCAGGAGATCGGCGCGCGGGGCGTCGAGTGCCACCACATCCTCATTGCCGCCCTGGGTGGCGACGCTGGCGGTCACGGTATAGGGGCGGTTCTGCTCATCCACCCCCTGGTAGCGCGGATCGACGATGCGCAGCGCGTCCGGCGCCGCCTGGAGCACCCGGCGGAAGGCGACACGGCCACGATCCGCAGCGCTGTCCAGCTCCGGCCACAGGGCGACGGCTGCCAACAGGCAGACGGCCGCCAGCGGCAGCACCCGCTTCGCCACGGAAACCAGGATTCGCCGCCGCGCCAACTGCCCGGCATTGGGCGCCTGGCGTTCCCGGGATGGCGCCAGCATGCGCCGGGACGGCGTGCGGGCGTTGGCGCCAGGGGGAGCACTGGGCCGAAGGGTCAGGGGCGGAGGCAGTCTCACGGTGTTTTCTATGGGCCTCGCGGGGGGAAGGGTCAACGCGCGAATGGCAATGGCGCAGCCCTACGGACAAGAACCGTGCCACAGTTGGGGCGGCAAGGCACCCGCTGAGTCACGCGCGGATCAACTTCCCTTCACCACGCCGCAATCCGGTGGATCGCGGTTGGCCAAGGATCAATGCGCGAAAATGTCCGGGTCCTCATAGCCCAGCAGGTCCAGCCGACCGCGCATGGGCAGGAAGTGGTAGCAGGCCTCGGCAATGTCCAGCCGGCCTTCCCGCAGCAGCACGGCCTTCAGCCGCGCCCAGAGGGCATGCAGATGCAGCACGTCGGAGGCCGCATAGGTCAGCTGTTCCGGCGTGAGCTCCGGCGCGCCCCAGTCGCTGGACTGCTGCTGCTTCGACAGATCGACGCCCAGCAGGTCGCGGCAGAGGTCCTTCAGCCCATGGCGGTCGGTATAGGTGCGGACCAGCTTGGAGGCGATCTTGGTGCAGACCACCGGCGCCACGACCACGCCCAGCGCATTGTACAGCGCGGCGACATCGAAGCGGGCGAAGTGGAAGATCTTCAGCACCGCCGGATCGGCCAGCAGTCGCTTCAGGTTCGGGCAATCCGCGCCACGGCCGCCAAGACGCTCCGGCAGGATCTGCACGCAATGGGCCGTGCCGTCGCCGGCGGAAAGCTGCACGAGGCACAGCCGGTCACGCCGCGGGTCGAGCCCCATGGTCTCGGTGTCGATGGCGACGGAGGCGCCAAAGTCGAGACCGTCGGGAAGATCATGCTTATGGAGGCGGATCATGGCGTCCCGGGTGAAAAGGGTGGAACCCACGCCATGATGATCCCGCTTGGTGGTGCCCAGGAAAGGCATCTTTTCTCAGTCACTTATGCCTAACCTATTGAAAATTGGTGACGCCAAGATACGCACAGCGATGGGAAATGATGCCGTTTTAGGTGTCATTGCCCCAATCGTGTGCCATTCTCCGGGCCTACGTAACGGATCATCGTGAAGAATGGCAACCTATCAGCAGCGTGGTGAAACGTGGCGGGTGCAGGTCCGACTTCGCGGGCACGCTGTCAGCGCCACGTTCGACACCCGCGAAGAGGCGCGCACCTGGGCTGCAACGCAAGAGGCCAGAATCCTGACCGGCGCAAAGATCAAGAATGGCCAGGCTGTCTTTGTCACCGTAGCGGACCTGTTCCGGCGCTATGCCGATGAGGTGAGCGTGAAGAAGCGGGGTGAGCGATGGGAGGTGATCCGGCTTGCGCGCCTTGTCCGGGATCCTGTTTTCGCGGTGGCGCTCCGCGATTTCGGCCCGGAGGCCGTGGCCGAATGGCGCGACGCGCGTTTGAAGGAGGTGGCGCCGTCCAGCGTGAATCGCGAACTGAACCTCATATCGGGCGTGTTCACTACGGCAATCAAGGACTGGCGGATTGGCCTGCAAGCGAATCCCGTGCATCTGACCTCTCGGCCGAAGAACCCGCCGGCGCGCAAGCGGCGCACCTCTGATTCCGAGGCGGAGGCGGTGAGGTTGAAGCTGGGCTGGGACGGCGTCACGCCGCCCGCTACGGCCTCGCAGTGGGTCGCCTGGTGCCACGCCTTGGCGATCGAGACTGCCATGCGCCGCGGCGAGGTGATGGGGCTCACGCGCAGTCGGGTGCGCCTGGAAGCGTCCTACGTGGTGCTGCTGGACGGGAGCGAGGTGGGCGTTCTGGGCCAAACCAAGACCGGCCGCGGGCGGGACGTGCCGCTGTCCAGGCGAGCGAGGGAGTTGCTCGTGATGGTGGGCGAAGGGGCGGCAGAGGCGCCGATCGTGCCAATCTCGCCAGGGACCTGCGACACGCTGTTCCGGCGGGCAGCGAAGGCCGCAGGGCTTGTGAACCTGCATTTCCACGATTCGCGGCGGGAGGCGACCACGCGAATTGCGCCGAAGGTCGGTAATTCGATGGACCTGGCCAAGATCACCGGGCACCGCGACCACCGGCAGCTCATGGATTACTTCGCACCCGAGGTCACGGAGTTGGCGAAGAAGCTGGGGTAGGCTGTCAGTCGCGACTTGGCGTCGAGGCGTCCCAAACGCTTAACAGGACACAGCAATTTCTCTGCTAAGTGTCTCGCAGGAAACGAAAAAACGTCGCCCGGACGTGCGACATGATGTGTCTTGTTGACACTCTCGATAGCGTCAATCGCGAAGATGAAGTGCGATCTCCGAGACAGGATAGACCGCGCTATGCTGTCTGGTCATCTACCGCTTGCAACTCCGAAGCCCTCTACTCCTTCGTCAAGTGGTTGTCGCAGTTCTCCCCCCCCGATGAGTAACGCACCCATTGCGGGCCGCTTGGCCGGAGTACCCGCGGCGCGCGGTGATGGGAGCGGTCGTTCGCTCATCGCTACGGCAGCCGCCGCCATGGCTTCCCCCTGTTGCTGACCAGTGCTGATGATCTGGAGGAGTGCCTCAGTTTGCGAGCACTAAGCCCTGGCGCCACAGCCCGTTTCACACTACATTTCACACCACCATGGGGAACGCATGTCTGATGGATCTGACCAACCCTTTTGATGGACCGCCTCCTAACGAGGTCGCCCTCATACATGCTCCGCTGGCAAGGGTGATCGCGCAGGTGCGGTTTCCTCCGATCTTGGCGCTCGAGAATGCTGCGGAGATCAGCGGATTTCAAAAAACAATTCGGGAATATTATCCTGTTCTTAGAAAAGAAGAGGTTCGAGAGGTCTCCGTCAGTGCTCACGGGGAAGTTAAAGTTGGAACTGTCGCGCTGTGGAAATTCAGTGACGCTAGGGATGAGTGGTGGGTTTCGGTCACTAACAATTTTGTGGCATTAGAAACGAGGGCCTATTCTTCTAGGAAGAATTTTATAGATCGGCTGGATCTTTTATTTCACGCTGCCAATGCAGCCTTTCGGCCTCAGGTGATTGAGCGACTAGGGCTTCGCTACGTGAACCGCCTCAAGGGGCCAATTCTCAATCGGCTCTCTTCGCTTGTGCGTCAGGAAATGTTGGGTATCTCCGCGTCCTCACTGGCCAGCTTTACTCATTTGTCGTTGACCGAGACCCACCTGGCGCTACAAGGGGTTGGAGGGGAGATGCTTTTGCGGCATGGCCATCTTCCTCCTAATATGTCCTATGATCCGGCTATCGAGCCTGTCGATTCGCCGACATGGGTCCTGGACATCGACACATTTCGATCTCAGCGCTTGGCGTTTGATCCAGTGCATCTTTCTGAGCTTTCGGCTGATCTTGCGCAACAATCTTACCGGCTGTTCCGATGGATTACGAAGGATGAATTTTTGCGCGAGCACGGGGGGGCATAATGATCGCCGTTTTCGGTCCAGGGGCCATGCTGGCGCTACCACAGCATGTGTTCATCACGACGGTTCGTCAGGTTGCCGTTGCGATATTCGCATGCGCGTTGGCAGGTACCCCGACTACCGCCTCGAGTACTGTTCTGCCGTTGTGTGCAAGCGGTACGTCTTCAAGCCCTCGGACACTTACCCCACGTTGGTCCGACCCATTGCGTGCAGCAGAGGCTCCGGGACGGAAGATAGCGGAGGTGCGCCGTATCTCCGGCTTTACTTGGGAGGAGCTGGCGTCGGCGATGGGAGTGAGCAGGCGGACGCTCCATTTCTGGGCCAACGGCCGACCTATCGGCTCCGCCAATGAAGAGCGACTTGCCTGCCTTCTGGCGGCGATACGATCCGTGGATCGCGGCACCGGGCGCGCCACCCGCACAGCCATTTTTGCGGCTACAGACGAGAACGGCCGTCTCTGCTCCGATCTTTTATCTCAACGCCGCTTCAGCGAGTTCGTGCAGGTAGTTGGGCGAGGAAAGAGGCGGTCTGATGGGCCGTCGCTTGCTCAGTCGACAAGAACTCAAGACCTACGAAAGCCGCCATCGCCAGTAGCGTTGCTTGATGCGAGGCAGGACACTATTGAGGTACCGGCTTCGCCGATAGTCCGTGGACGAGTTATTCGTCGTCCGGTTCGGACGGCTTAAGGGAATGTTCGACGCTGCCCCCGGGATCTCTTCGGTAGATACTGCTCTGCGGAAGTGGGGGCAGGGTGATTTCGCTCTTGGTGGCGATATTTTTTTCATCCATTTGGCGCATTTATCCAACCCGCTAACTCCAGAGGCGATTGCGGCGGCAGAATTGGAGCCTGATGCTGGAGGCGGCGTGGTGGGAGTACCAACGACGCAGAAAGGGGTCGTCATCGTTACCCAGACTTGCGATATCGTCCGCGAAGCGGCGAATCGGCCGTACGTGGAAGTTTCACCGCTGGTCGAGGTTACGCCAGAACAGCTCGAGGAAATTCGACGCCTTCAACGACCACGGTACGCTTTCATCCCTGGCGCGGCGTCGCTGAGATTGGTCGCGGACCTCGACCGAACCATGACCGTTGAAAAGGCTGTCCTTGCCGGCCTCACTAGGGAGGGCGGATGCAGGGACGATACAGAGCGTCGCTCATTCGCAGATGCACTAGCCCGAAAAAAGTCGCGCTTTGCCTTCCCAGACGATTTTTCGCGAGCGTTTAGCAAGGTGAGTCGCCGGATTAAGCGGCGGCACTCTAAAGATTCGGTGGAAGGCGCTCTCGCTCGCGCGCTTCGGGAGATTAGGGTCAGAGCAGCTCCTGGCTGGGACGACCAAGAGGTTCGTCTGAGCTTTTTATTTATACTTGATGATGAGCAGCCGCCACCGACTCCAATTGACGATGCTCAAGTTGATGGTTGGTTAAAGTTGTTCGACACATCCGGAAAATTTAAGCTAGATCTGGATCTGCCTTATCGCCTCTGTTTTCTTGAAGATGTGGACGCGCGGTCTTATATAGAGAGCGATCGGATCGATCTCGATTCGCTCTCTGTCTCCCTGACCGCTGGGCTTCGATCATCGTCTGACAGTGTTGCTGCCGGCGAGCAGAGCTGAGCTTGAGGTCTCTCTATTCGCTAGATATAAATCAAAACCATCCCGTAGCGCGATTTGTCGCGTTAAAGCTTTTTCGATCTGATTCGCGCTTTATCTTGCGACCACCTTCCGCGGCCGGCCGACCTTCGCCTGCGCCTCCAAAGGTCGGCTGTGGTCTAGCGCCCATTGCCTGCACACCTCCGGCGCCCAGCGTGGCTTCGCCACGGTCCGCACGCGCGGCGGCAGCTTCTCAGGCTCGGCTGAGGCCATTCGCGTCACCGTCGACTCCTTGTAACCCAGGAACTTAGCGACTTCGGCTGGCCCCCAGAGCCCTTCGATGTCACTCATCGTCGTTCTCCTTCGCGCGGCGCCGCGGAGACTTGGCCCAGCCCAGAACCAATGAAATGCCGCCGGTCAGGCGACGTTGATGGGCCAGCAGGCCGTGGGTGAGGCGCGGCGGCGCTTCCGGCCCGGGAGGGGCTCCCACTAAATCGCGCCAGCTGAACTGCGGCCCGGCCCAACCGCGAAGGCGGCGCCTCACCTCCAACCAGCCCATTGGCCCTTCGATGGTGCCAATCGCGAGGCCGGAGCCGATTTCGGGCGAGAGAGTGTCTTTGGGCATCAGCACCACCCCTGCCGCCGGCCGCGCCCGTCGTAGGGGCGGGCCAGGCCTTCCCGGATCAGCACCTGGGAAAGGTCGCGCCCCGTGCGGTCACGGACTATGGCCAGGGTGCGCCGGTAACGGTCCAGGCCGCGCCGCTCCAGCCAAACGCGGGGCTGCACGAGTTGCCGCAGGCGCGCGGTGGCCTGGCGGGCGAGGGCGTTTTCCGCCGGGCATCGGCCCCGCATCTCCGGCGCGTCCAGCCCCACCATCCGCACCACCTGGCCGGCCACGCGGATCGTGTCCCCGTCGATCACCTCCGCTCGCTGGGCGAGGGTTGGGGTGGCCAACAAGGCCAAGGCGAGGGCGAGTATGGGGGCGCGGAGGTCAGGCATTGGCGATCTCCAGCAGCACATTGGCGTGGCAGGGCTGATCCAGTCGGAACCAGCACGCCAGGTTGCGGCCGCGCATTCGATCTTGCTGTTCTCGCCCATTACACCAGTCTCACCAGCATCAACCCAACGATGGCGGCCAGCACCGCCAGAGCGGTGACGGCGATCGCTTGCTGCTGGGTCATGGCGCGACCTTTCGGCCCTGGCGGCGTTGTTGGCTGGCCTCGGCGCCGGCGTGCTTGCGGCGGGCGGCTTTGCCGATGGGGGTCTTGATCCAGGCGGCGTAGGCCTTGTGGCGGTCGCACAGTTTGTCGCAGGTCGTGGTGCCTTCCTGGGTGCAGATCCTGCCGTCCTCCCAACCGCAGGTGACCTGCGGCTTGGGCTTGCGGCCGCGACGGGGCGCTGCGGCGGGCTCGGCGCCCTCGAACGCCGCGGCATCGGCCTGGCGCTGGGCTTCGTGGTCCGCGCGGGTCTTCCGGGCGGCCTCCTCCACCGCCCAGGCTTCGAACTGCGGGCGCAGCGGGCAGCCGTGCTGGCAGGCCTCCTCCGCCCGGTCGCGGCAGGGGCTGGCGCGGTCCCAGGGGCAGACGTGCGGCGCGGGAGGGGTTTCCTCGGCGGGCGCCTGGCGCGCCTCGGCGGGTGGGTGCCACAGGCCCAGGCGGCGCATCTGCGCCTGCCAGGTGGCGAGGGCGCATTCCTCCGCCGTGTCGCCGTCCGCCGCCTTCCAGCCGCAACCGCAGCGATCGGCGCCGGCTGCGCGGTCGCAGGGCGGGGGCTCGGGATCGACCTCCGGGATCGGGGCGCCGAAGGCGGCCTCCGGCAGGCGGAGGTTTGGCGTGTTGCCGGCGAGGGCGGTGCGCATCGTGCTGACCTTGCCGGGCTTGACGCCGGAGGCCTCCGCCAGCTCCCGAAGCAGGTCGCCGGACATGCTGGCCAGCAGGTCCGCGCGATCGAGGCGGGGCAGCACGGCCTCCGCCCCGACCAGCGCGCCGATCCATCCGGCGGCGTCGCCGCTGCCATTGCCGGCCTTGGTGCCGTTGCAGATCAGGATGCGCGCGATCGCCTCCCGCGTGATCTGGTCGAGCATGTCGCGCTTTCGGTCGCCGTCGGGCTGGAAGATCGCGGCGAAGGTGGCGGCGGCGACATCCTCGAAGCTTGTGCGGCCGAACTTGCTGCCGCGCTCGCCGAGGGCGGTCAGGTTGCTGGCGGACAGGGCCAGCAACAGCAGGGCCTGGGGCTGCGTGCCGTTGGGCGCCGGGCGATCGCGCAGCGCGGCGCGCAAGGCGTCCGTGCGCAGCTCCGCCAGCAACTGGCGGCCCGCCTCGGTCAGGCGCGGCTTGGGCGCGGGTTCGGCGCGCGGGCGCGGGACATACTCGCCGCCGCCGTCGTCAAAGTCTTCGTCGGCATCCGCCTCCGGCTCGTGCGGGGTGCTATCGTCGGCAGCCGGGGCCTTGGCGGTGGGCGGTGCCTTCGGCGTGGGGGCGGGGCGCTCCGTCGCCGGTGGGATGGCGCCTTGCGAGCGGATGTCGCCATTGGTGTCGACCCACACGAAACCCGTGATGCCCTTTGGCATCCTGGCGTCGCCGAAGCGCCAGCCGGAGGCGTATTGCCAGCCCTTGGGTAGCGCCGCATCGCCGGACTTGTTGAGCGTCGCGAGCTGCAACCGGCCCTTCGAATCCTCCACCCGCTTCGCCAGCGCCGCGCGCTGGGCTTCCATGAAGCCCTCGATGTCCGTGGTGGTGAACTGGTCGGCGGCGCCGGGCTCGGCGAAAAGGTCTTCCTCGAAGACGACGCCGGCGAGGTCCGTGTCGAAGATCGCGGTGTCGCGGCAGATGCGGCGCGTGTGGCAGGCCTCGGCGACGTTGTACCAGATGGGCTCCGCGCCCTCCGCCACCTTGGCGAAAGCGGCTTCCTGCACCTCCGGCGCGGCCCGGGCGATCATCGCGAGGTGATGGGCGTGCGGCATGCCGTGCGCCTCGATCGCGGCCAGCGCGGTCGGGTGCAGCCGCGACAATTTGTCGAGGCGCCGCGCCAGGCGGTGCGCGATGCCCAGCGCATCGGCGGCGCCGTCCAACTGCCAACCGAGATCCTGCAACCTGCGGATCGCGCGCCATTGGTCGACGGGCGCCATGTTCGCGCGCTGGATGTTGGCGGCGGCCTCGATCGCGGTGGCGTCGGCATCCGTTAGGTCGGTCCGCTCCACGGCGGCGATCGTCTCCAGCCCCGCGGCGCGGGCGCCTGCCAGGCGGCGACGCCCGTCGACGATTTGCCACAGCGCGCCGTCGACAGGGTGCGCGCGCACGATGATGGGCTGCAACACGCCCAGGGCCTGGATGCTGCGCAGCAGGTTGGCATCCTGCTCCGCCGTCGCGCGCACGCGGCGCAGTCCATCCTCCGGCACCACAATGGCGGTGAGGGGGATGGTGAGGGCGATGCCGCTGTTGGGGCGCACGGTCATGGCGTGGTGCTCTCCGGTGCAAGGGTCAGGCCGGTGCCGGCCAGCAATTCGCGCGCGGTGTCGATGCGGTCCTGTTCGGTGGCGTCGTCGTGCAGCACCACCAGCAGGCGCGGGGTGCCGAGGCGGCGCTTGCCGGTGATGGGCAGCGGCGGCAGCGTCTCCGCCGGCGAGGGCGGCCAGGTGAGGCGCGGCTTCATGGCGCGGTGTCCTTGCGAGGGGTCAGCAGCTCCCTGGCCATGCGATGGGCCACCAGGTGGTCGGCGCCGGCCTCGATCACCGCGGCGATGGCCTGGCCCACCCGCTGCGCGCGGCCACGCAGCAAGGCCAGCGCTTCCGCCGGCAGGTGCCCGGCCAGCAGCGCGGCGACGCCGGCCAGGGCCTGGCGCTCGTCGCCGGTCAGGGCCAGCGCGGTCACGGCTGGTACAGTCGGCCGCTCGGGCCGCAGGGTTGCCCGTCGAGCCGCGCCATCCAGCACCGCGGCGGCGGGTCCCGCATCGTAATGCCGGTCACCACGTGGATCGTGGACGCGGGCGAAGAGGGATGACTGCATCGGGCGAGGTTCCAATTCCCGAAGACGCGGGCGAACCACCCGCAATGTGACCAGCGGCAGGTGGTGCAAGGACGGCTGGCGTCCTTCTTGGCCGGGTTCGGCGGCGGGGCGGCGCGGGTCACGTGGCGCCGGCCGCGCGCTGCATCAGGCGCCATTGGCCGAGGTAGGTGCGGGCTTCCTTGGGGGCCTCGCGGAACAGGGTGCGCAGCGTCTCCATCCGGCGGCGCACGGCGGCGAGAACGGTCATCGTGTGACGCTCCATGCCGCAGCGGCAATGCGCTGCGCGGTGGGGTTCCAGAGGGCGGCGGCCATGCCGAGCACGGCCAGGGCGACAACGGTCAGCATGGCCAGGGCCATCCCGACATCGCGGCCGCGGTTGAGCGCGCGGCGGCGCAGGCGGCGGCCGCGCAAGGTCATCGCTGCGATTCCTTCGGCAGCATGCCGCGATCCCAGTCAGGGTCATCCGTCGGCGGAGGCGCGAAGACCGGTGCCAGCGCCGATGACTTGTCGGACAGGGCGCGGTACTGGCGGGCGAGGCTTTTCAGCGTCGCGCGGCAGGCCTTGCCATGCTCGGCCGGCTGCTCGGCGGCGTGCTCCAGCGCGACGGCGGCTTCCTCCAGCGCGGCGGCGGCGACCAGGTAGGCGTCCGCGTCAAAGCCGCCCGTGGTGCCAGGGATGGTGCGCAGGCGCCTGTCGAGATGTGCCAGAGCGACGCTGACGGATTCGAGGGAGGTCATCTCGCGGGGACCCGTCGGGCGGCTTCGCGGTCCAGCCGCTCAATCTCGGCGACGATCAAGGCGCCGGCCTTGATCAGGTCGCGGCGACGGGTAGTCGGCTTCCACCAGAGTGCGGACCAGGGCCAGCACAGGCGCTTCACCTGGCCCAGGAGGCCGCTGCCGAAGGTGCCGGTTTCGCCGGCGTAGCAGGCTGCGGCCAGCGCCAGTTCGCCGCGGTCGTACTGATCGTCGCGCTCAAGCGCGAAACCCTCGCCGTCGATCTGACGCTCGCGCTCGCGCGCCAGCTCCAGGATGACGCATTCATGCGGGCGCATCGTCGGCGACGGCGCGGCCTTTGCGCATGAAGTCGCGACCAGCTTCGTCGCCTGCGCTTCGAGCATCGCCGCCGCTCCCTGCAGATCCTGCCGCAGCCGCGTGGCGTCGTTGATCCAGTAGATGGCGCCGACGGAGCGCGACTGCAGCGTGATCAGCGCGTGGGTGTCGTGATCCTGGACACCCCATTCGCGGAGGGACAGGGCCAGGTGGCCGGCGGGGGTGAGGGTAGCGGTGGCGGACATCACAGGGCCGCCCGCTTCTCGCGCACGAGCGCCAGGGCGTCGCGCACGGTTTCCAGGCCTTCGATCTCGTCATCCATGATGACGATGCCCCATTCCTCCTCGAAGCCCATGGCGAGTTCGATGGTGTCGAGGCTGTCGGCGCCGAGGTCGTCTTCGAAGTTGCTGTCCAGCGTGACCTCACCGGCCTCGCGGCCCAGGTGCTCGGTCACCAGCTCCAGCAATCGGGTTTCGAGGGCGTCGGGCGCCGCGGGCGGGGTGCGTTCGGACGTCACTGCCGCGCCTCCACCGCGCCGGCCAGCGCCGCGCGCCACAGGGCCAGGAAGGCATCGCCCTTCGGGGTGACGGTCACCACGATCTGGCGGCGGTCCGTGGGGTGGTCGTCACGCTGCGCGAAGCTGTGGGCGACCAGCGTGTCGATCGCGCGGGTCACGGCCGGCTTGCTGATGTTCAGCATGCAGGCGAGCTCGCGCACGCCGAGGGTGGCGCCAGAGGCCGTCAGCAGGACCGCGAGTTGGCGGGCGCTAAGGTCCGGCGCGTCGCTGCGCACCATGGTGACCAGGGCGCGGCGCAGGGTGTCCACCGGGTCCGGCGGCGTGGCGACCGCCGGCTGTGCCAGGCGCGCCGCCAGGCTGGGCGGCATCTTGGCAAGGCTTTGGGTGGGGGGGGTGGGCGTGGCCATGGGCGCCTCCGTCGAGTGACGGGGCGAAATTATCAGGCGGCCTTAAATTGGCAACTATAAAAATTCAGGCAGGCTTAATCGGCCTCGCCGACCTTCGGCTTGGCGGGGCGGCCCCGGCGTTTGCGGGGTGGATCGGTTGGCGAGGTGGGTGGGTCTTCGCGGAAGCCGCTTGGGTCCTCATACAGCGATTGTACGGCTGGGCTGTCAGGGTCGCGGCCGATCGTCGTGCGAAGCCGGCGGGCTGAAACCGGCGCGTCGTTCTGCGCGCCGAGCGTCACAAGTCTTTGTATCAGCGACCATTTGAGGCCGGAAGGGTCGGCCATGTAGATCCAGTCGAGCGACACGAAGTGGTTGCGCTTGAGGCGCGCCATGACGTGGATGTCCGGCGGGTGCTTCTCGTGCTCCCACTGGTTGAGCCGCTGGACGGTTATGCCAAGGCTCTCGGCAAAGTCGGTTTGAGTCACGAAGCCCAGGGCAAGCCTGGTGGCGGTGAGCCGATCGCCGCAGCCGACGACCAGTTCGGATAGAGGTGTGGGTGGGTCTTGCACGCGCACAGCGGTAGCAAGGCGCGCTGAAACGAGCATTTCAGGCTGCCTATTGATTTTTTTAAGCGAGCCTGAAATCTTAGGGTCATGAAGACCAAGCTCCTCATCGTCGCCCTGGGTGGCAACAAGGCCGTCGCGGGACGTTGCCGGGTGACGTCCGGTGCGGTCTCCAACTGGATCGCGGCAGATGCCGTTCCCGCCGAGCATCACCTCACCCTCTGGGACATGGCGTTGGCTGCCGAAGTGGAGTGGACCCCGCCGGGCGCCGGTGGCCTGCGGGAACGGCTGGCGGCGCCGGCCCCCGCGAAGGTGGCCTAGTCATGGGCTTCGCGCCTTGGCAGGCCAGCCAGCCATGCGGGGATGTCCGAGACCTCCGGGCCGTCCGGTGGGGCGTGCAGCGCCACGAGTGTTTCCTCGCCCGATTCCAGGGCCTCCGCGAGATAGATCAGGCGGCCTCGCTTGGCGCTGGCGCTCTTTGCCACGAACAGCAGCGAGGGTTGGCCCGCTTCGTCGGTATCGAAGCCCAGCACCAGGGTGGTGATATCAGCGTCCGCCCCATTGCGGCGCGACCGCAGGCGGATGCGGGTCGGGGCCACCAGGGTTTCCTCTCCGCCGATGCGCTGCGCCAGGCGGGCCAGGTGCGCTTCCCACGCGGCGTCCTCCGCAGCCTCCGCCGCCGCGATGGCATCCTGTTCGGCCTTCCAGGCCAGATCGTCGGGCCATCCGAGGCCGCCGGCCAGTCGAAGCCACCGTTCGACGTCGTCGGGCGCATCGTCGACGCCGGCGGGAAGCAGGTGGTGGATGTGCTCGACCAGGACGGAGCGGGTTTTGCGGGCACCTTCCTTCCGGATGTCGATGGCGCTGAGATGGGCCTTGCCATCGGCACGGAAGCCACGCAGGGCCACGATCCGGAAGAGGCCGCTGTCACTCTCGTCGCCGGCGTCGTCGAAGATGACGTCCATCTCCGCCCGCATGTCGCGCGGGCTGGCCAGGATGGGTGCCATGATGAAGACAGGCTCAACCTGTTTCGGCGTGCGGCGTCTGGGCGCGGCCGGCGCCGGCTGAGGCTGCTTTGGGGCAGGGGTGCCCTTTCCGCCGAAGCTGGCGATCACGACCAGGGCCAAAAGCACCAGCCCGGCCCATGGGGCAAGGTCGCTCATGGCGCGCGCCTAACCATTGGGGGCGTCCTCCGCCCGTCCGTGGATGGTCAGGGGCAGCGGCGGGGTGTTGCGGTTGGGTGGTGTCACGGCTTGCAGCATGTCCCAGCAGTCCACGCGGATGTGGTCGGCGCCGGTGCAGGTCAGGGACCGGATGACGATGCGGGGCCGGGTAGGGCAGGGCGTGCCGACGAAGGCGTCAGCGACGCGCGGCCGGCCGTTGTCGGCGAGGCGGAAGGCGACATCGGTCACCTCGCCGTGGGTTCGCCGGGTGAAGACCTCCATCTCCGCGGTCACGTACCGAAAATCCTGGCCGCTGTTATTCAGCAGCACCAGGCTGAGCACGCAGTGGTGCGCGGTGCGCTCGCCCATCGCGGCGGCGATGCCGATGCGGCCCGCCGGCGGCCAGTAGGTGCTCGGGGCGGGTGGCGGCGGGCGTTGCGCTGCCGCATCCCCGGCCAGCACCAGGCCGGCCAGCAAAGCCATCCATTGCCGCATTTCCGCTTCCTCCGCCGCCACGACGGCAGTGTGGCGGGTGGGTGGCGGGCTCGCAACGAGATCAGCGGCGTCGGGCATGGGGCGAACCTGCCGGGCGCTACCTCCTTCGTCATCCGGAACCTGTCCACATGAGCGACATGGCTTTCAAATCATTGGCCCGCGCGCTGATCGAGACTGTTGGCGGGCTGGATGCCGCCGCCTCGGCCAGCCGGGTCGGGCGATCGCAGCTCGCGGCCTACCAGTCCCCGCACCAGCCGCTGTTCGCCCCGGTCGATGTGGTGGCGCGGCTGGAACTGCTGGCGGGCGCGCCGACGATGACGGCGGAGCTGGCGCGGCGCGCCGGCTACCGGCTGGTGCTGGTGGAGCAAATGACCGGCGGGCAACTCGGCGCACTGCTGGCCAAGCTGGGGCAGGAGGTCGGGCAGGTCTTCGCCGCCTATGCCGCCGCCTGGCAGGACGGGCAGGTGACGATGGCCGAAAAGGCGGCGATCCAGCGCGAATTGCGGGCGCTGATGAGCGCCGCCAGCAGCGCCGATGCCTATCTGACGCGCGCGCTGGCCGAACGACCGGCCGGTTCGGGTGACGACGCATGACCGTGACCGCGCGGATCTGCGGTCGGGCTTTCGGGATGGCGGGGATGGTCGGCTGCGTCCGGCGCCCCGCTTTTCGCCATGGCCGCCTGGCGTCACACGGCGGTGGGCGTTTCCTCCCAAGACTGGCCCGGCGGGGCTTTGGCCTCGCCGGGCGCTTTTTGGGGAGGGTGTGATGGGGGCGCGCCCGAAATCGTCGGCGGAGGCGCTGCGGCTGCCGGATGTGGATGCCGTGCGGCTGGATGCGGTGCTGCATGCCGCCGGCAGCAACTGGCTGGTGGCGATCGCCACGCTGGTCAGTGCCATCGGCTACATCGTGGCCCGCCTGGCCTCACCGGCGGCGCGGCCTGTGGTGATGGAGGGCGTCAAGGTGGGCTTCGCCCGGGCCGTGCGGCTGCACCTGCCGCCCAAGGGTGAGGCGTGAGCGCCAGATGATCGATCCCATCCACGGCCTCGCGGCGCGGGAGCCTCCGGTCAACCTGGCGGCGGAGCAATCGCTGCTGGGGGCGCTGCTGTCGAACCCCAAGGTCTATGACAAGGTCGCGGAGATGTTGCGGCCGGAGCATTTCGCCGACGCCGTGCATGCGCGCCTCTACGCCGCCATCCAGCGGCGCTGCGAAGCCGGGCAGATCGCGGATGCGGTGACGCTGCGTGCGGAATTCGAAAACGACGAGCTGCTGAAGGATGCGGGAGGGGCGCGCTATCTCGGCGATCTGCTGGTCGCCACCGTGGGCATCATCAACGCTCCCGACTACGCCCGCGTGATCCGCGACCTGTGGCTGCGGCGCGAAATCGTGGATGTCTGCGGCGCCGCCATCGATCGGGCCTATGGGTCGGTGGATGGGGAGCTGACGGCGGCGCAGGTGCTGGAAGCGGCCGATGAAGGGCTGATGCGGCTGACCAGCAGCGACAGCGCCGAGACGGCGCGCGACGGGCATGTCGTGGCCGATTCGCTGATGCGCCAGGTGGATGCTGTCGTCGAACGTCGAGGCGCGCTGGCCGGCGTCACCACCGGCTTTCGCGGGTTGGATCGGATGACGGGTGGGCTGCGGCCTGGCCAGTTGGTGCTGCTCGGTGCGCGGCCATCCATGGGTAAGACCTCGCTGGCGCTGCGCATCACGATCGCATCGGCCACGGCGGGGAATCGGGTGCTGTTCATTTCCGCCGAGATGCTGGCGGAGGAAGTGATGGCGCGGGCCGTGTCGGCGCAGGCGCGACTGCCCCTGTCGGTGCTGACCTCCGGCGGCTTGATCGACCCGGAAAGCGGCCAGTGGCGCTCGCTGGAGCGCGGGGCGCCGGAACTGGACGCCGTGGCCATTGCCAGCGTGCAGATCGGGCGCCTGCCCATCGTCTGGGATGATGGCGTGTTCACCGTTCCAGGCATCCGCGCCCGCGCGCGACGTATGCAGCGTCAGCCCGGTGGGTTGAGCCTGATCGTGGTGGACTATCTGAGCTGCCTCGAGGCCAGTGGCGCGGCGCAGAAACAGGCGAATGCCGCGCTGGCATCGGTCAGCGAGATCTCGAAGGGCTTGAAGCGGCTGGCGAAGCAACTCCGAGTGCCCGTGCTGCTGCTGTCACAGCTCAACCGCAAGGTGGAAGACCGGCTCGACAAGACACCGAACCTTGCGGACCTGCGCGATTCCGGGGCGCTGGAACAGGATGCGGACCTGGTGCTGTTCCTGATCCGCCAGCACTACTACCTGACGCGCGCCGAACCGCGCCGCCGCGACAATGAGAAGGCGGCGGATTTCGAGGACCGTTGCAGGATGTGGGAAGCCGACGTGGCGCGGGAGCGCGGGCGCGGCACCATCATCGTCGCAAAGCAGCGCCAGGGGCCGATTGGGCCGGTGCGCGTGCGCTTCAACGATGCCACGGCAGAATTCACGGATGAGCGGCCCGATGAGGGCGGGGGGGATTGATGGCGGGGATCGGTCACAACGGGCCGCCGGAGACGCCCGCGCCCGCGCTGCTGGACGCCATCGGTGTCTTCGCCGCGCTGCGCCAGGCGTGTGATGCCGCGGGCGGCCAGAAGGCCTGGGCGGAGGCGCATGGGCTGACGGCGCAGCATGTGAATGACGTGCTGTCCTGCCGACGGGAGATCAGCGATCGCGTGCTGGCGGCGCTCGGGCTGCGGCGCGTGGTGCGATACGCGCAAGCGCGTATCGGCGCGGCGTCTGGGAGCAAGGCGGCATGAGCGGGCGAGCGCGCGCGACCGTCGCCATTAGGACAGATGCCGGCGAGCGAATGGTTTGGGCCGAGCTATCGCAGCTTCGCGGCCAGTGGGCGGTGCATCCCGCATTTGGGTGGACCGCATTGCAGCCGGAGGCGCCCTGGGTGCTGACATTGGTTTCCGTGGGTTACAAAGCGCCAGGTTGCGAGGGGTGTTCGCGCGAGATCCTGTTGCGGATTGCGGACCGCTTCGATGCGGAGGTCGATACCTCCGGCGTCACGCATCATGACCTGCGCGGCGCTTTCCGCCCCATTGGGGAGGCGCTGAAGGTCATCCGAGACGAGGTGCTCGCCACCGAGCGCGATCCCGCTTCGGCGGGAGCAAGGGTCATCGAGTTCCCGCGCCCTTCCAAAACCCAAGACGCCAAACCGGGAAGCACCTGACCATGGCCCGCCGCTGCCTCTGCGCCCGCTTGCTGGCCGCGCTGCACGAAGACCCGCGCCTGCGCACCCTGCCGCTGGCCACCCGCATGCTGTTCCTGCTGGTCGCGGAGGCGGCGGCGCGGTCGCCGGTTGTCGGCGTCCTGCCCTTTGGCGGAAGCGCCCGGGTTTCGCTGCTGGTTTCAGCGGGGGAAACCGAAACCGAAACCCATCTCGAAACCCTCTGCGCCGAAGGCCTGCTGGTGCGCGGCGCGGCGGATACGCTGGCGGTGCCGCTGCTGGTCGAGGTCGCGTCCCGTGCCGAAGTGGCCCGCCGCAACGGCTCGCGCGGCGGCAGGCCTCGCAAGGATGAAACGCCGGAGGCCTATCAGCGGCGCAAGCAAGGGGAGATGATGCTGCCGCTGCCAGGTGGGCGCGCGGCGGAGGCGGAAACCCAGGAAACCCAACCGGGGAAACCCAGCGCGGTAACGCTGCCCTGTACTACTACTAGTACAAGTGAAGTAGTGGTCAGTGAGTCCTCTCCATCCCCCGCGCGCGACTCGGCCAGGGCGGATGCGTATCCGCATGTCACGCTGGGCGTCGAGCTGGCGGAGATGATCGGGCTGGATGGCAGCCGGGGCGGCTTCGACTATCGGCCGGTGCAGGCCTGGATGACGGGCGGCGCCTCGGCGGAGGTCATCCGCGCCGCCATTGCCCGCGTGGTCGAGCGGCCGGGCTTCAGCGCCCACAAGGTCATCAGTTTCAAATACTTCGACCGTGCGGTGGCGGAGGAACGGGCGCGGCCCGTGGCATCTGCGGGCGCGCCTCGCGTGGTGCGGGACACGCCGGAGGACACGGCGCGCATCGCCGCGATCGAGGCGCGCATCGCGCGGACGGTCTCGGGCGGCGTGTGGGATGGCAGGGCGGCATGAGCGAGGGAGCAAGGAAGATGCTTGACGACGCAGCCGGGTCCGGCGTAGCGATGCGGCGTGGATCCATGAGCGCCGCTGGTCAGGCCGGGGCGCGCCTCTCCACCGCCGGGCCTTCGTGCCCCGCGTCCACCGAAGCGGGACAACCGCTGTCGGTGCGTCAGCCATTCCGCCGCTGGATCGTCATTCACCATCGTTCCGACGATGGCGCCCGCGTGCGCATCGGTGTGCGGCGCGAGGGTTTCGAAGTCCACTGGCCGCGGGAAGTGTTCCGCCAGCCTCGCCGGGATGACCGGCTGCGCCCCTTCCTTCCCGGCTACATGTTCGCCTATCCGGTGCTGGGCAATGCGTCCTGGCATCGGGTCAAGGCCAAGGTGCCAAACGTCATCGGCATCGTCGGGGTACGGGAGCGCGGCGAGCCGGTCAGCCCACCGCCCGGCTTCGTGGAAGCCCTGATCGACCGCTGCGGCGGCATCCTGACCGGCGCGATCCCGCTGCCGGAGGAAGCCGCTGAAGCGCCGCTGAAAGGCGGCGTGGCCTTCGTGCCAGGCGCGGCCGTGCGCATCGCGGAGGGGCCGCTGGCTGGGCTGCGGGCGTTGTTCCAGGCCGATCGCGGGCCGCAGCGCATCATGGTGCTGCTGACCCTGCTGGGCGTGCCTCGGATGGTCGAGGTGGATCGCGAGGCTGTTGAGGCGGAGTAGTTGGCGTGGCCATCATCGACATCCGCCACGACTTCGGGAAGTTCGCCGCGACCCTGGATGATTTCGGGCGGGCGCGGATGCCGAAGGAAGCCGTGGTGGCGCTCAACGGCACGTCCTTCATCGCGCGCTCGGCTGTGGTGAAGGAGATCGGGAGGGTCTTCGACCGGCCCAATCGTTGGACGCTGGGCGGTGTGCTGGTCGACAAGGCGTCGGTCGGGCGGCTGGAGACGGCGGTGGGCCTGCGGGACCGGGTGGACATCCGCAAAAGCCGGGGGCTGCCGGCCTCGGTCTATCTGCGCCCCCAGATTGACGGTGGCGCTCGTGGGCAGAAGTCGCATGAGAAGGCGCTGTCCGAGGCCGGGGTGATCCCGCCGGGCTACTACCTGGTGCCGACACGGCATGCCGACATGGACGCCCATGGCAACATGACGGTGGGGCAGATCATCAAGATCCTCTCCAGCCTCAACGCCTTCAAGGAAGTGGGCGCGACGCAGAACGCCTGGGGGCGCAAAGGGCGCGGGGTGCGCAAGGGCGAGAGCTACTTCGTCATCGTGCCAGGGCGGCCGCAGGGCAGGGGTGGTCGCGGCGGCGGGCTGCCGGCGGGCATCTACAAGACCGTCGCCTCCGGCTTCGGGCGGATCGTGGTGCCGGTGGCGGCGCTGGTCGGCAAGCCGCCGAGCTACACGCCTCGGCTCGACTTCGACGGGGTGACCAATGCCACGATCGAATGGGCGCTGCCGCGGCTGATGGGGGAGGCGATGGAGCGCGCCCTCGCTGCCGCCGGGCCGCAGGGGCGCCTCTGACGCGCGGGTCCTCCCCAGGCGGCGCTTCGACCACGGGTAATTCGGACCCCGGTTTCGGGCGGGATTTATAAGCAAAAACAACGCCTTCTGTTTCCGCTGCTGTTGCCATTCGGTGAGGCTGCATGACCCCGACCGTCAACCTGGAACAGATGGCCGATGCCCTCCGCGTCTCCCGCCCCACGATGCGGGAGCTGTTGAAGCGCTACCCCGATCTCCCCGTGGTGGAGCGTGGCCGCAACGGCGTCCCGTGGCAGTTCAACAAGTCGGAGGTCATCGCCTTCATCGTCGCCAAGCGCGCCGAGGAAGCCGCCGCCGGCGCCGCGAAGGACGAATACCTCGCGCAGATCAGCCTGCCGCTGGAAGGCGTGATTGCGCCCGAGGACCGCGCCCTGTCCGCCGGCGACCGCCTGAAGAACGCGCAGGCGATGCTGAAGGAAGACCAGGTGGCGCGGGAGCGCGGCTTCCTGGTGCTCAAGACCGAAATGCGCGCCGCCCTCAACGAAATCTGGTCGCCCCTCAACCAGGCCCTGCAAGCGATGCCCGGCACCCTGGCCCGCCGCCACAACCTGCCCGACCAGGTCGCCCGCGACATGCGCAACTTCATCTCCACCGAACAGCGCGAGCTGCATCGCAGGCTGACCGCGCTGCTCGGCGCCGATGCCTTGCCGCCGCCCGAGGATGTCGAGGATGCCCAGGCGGCCTGACGACGCCGAGCGATTCGCCTATGCCGACGCCGGCCGCCTGGTGGCCGAGACGCTCGACACCTTCCTTCCGCCGTCCAGCATCAGCGTGGCCGAACACGCCACGCAGCACCGCTGGGTGAAGGCCAGCAGCGGCAACCGCCTGGTGCGCTACACGCACGAAACCGCGCCCTACCTCCGCGGCCCGATGGAGAGCCTGACCGCGCATGGCGTGGAGACGGTGGCCGTCGTCGGGCCCGCCGCCACCGGCAAGACCGCAGGCCCAGCCGAGTCCTGGCTGCTGCAAACCATGCACGCCGATCCGGCGGACATGCTGTGGTACATGCAGACCGAAGACGCCATCGAGAAGTACGTCAAGGCGCGGATCGAGCCGATGCTCGACGCGCATGACAAGCTGCTCGGCAGCCTGCGCGAGGGCCGCGATTCCATCGGGATGAAGCGGTTCCGCGGCGGTCGTGTCGAGTTCCTGCCCTTCACCGATTCCGCGCTGGTCAACAAGCACGTCCAGCGCATCATCGCCGACGAGTTGGATGCCTACGATCCCGCCGTCGGCGACCCCGAAACGCTGCTGAATTTCCGCCGTCAGTCCGCCGGGTCGGACAGCATGCTGCTCGCCATCTCCCACCCCGATCTCGGCGGGCCGATCGACACGCCGCCGGAGCGCCAGCGCGGCATCATGCGGCTCTACGCCAAAAGCGACCGCCGCACCTGGTGGTGGGGCTGCCCGCATTGCGGCGCGCATTCCAGCCCGAACCCGGGCACGAACCGCCGCATGATCATCCAGTACCCGGAAGACGCGCCGCTGGACGTGATCGAAGCCGAGGCCCGCCTGTTGTGCCCGACCAGCGGCTGCCTGATCGAGGATGGCCAGCGCCACGGCATGAACATGACCGGCCGCTGGCTTTGCGCCGGGGAGGAGATGGACGAGGACGGACGCATCACCGGCCATCCCATCCGCAGCCGCATCGCCGGCTATTGGATCGTCGGCGCCATGTCCCCCTTCGTCATGGGCGGCATCGGCGCCCTGGCCCGGCAGCGTGTCGAGGCTGAACGCACCGTGGCCACCGGCGGCGACGTCGCGGATCTGCGGCGGGTCATGGTCAAGGCCTGGGGCGAGCCCGTCGGCGTCACCCAGAATATCGGACCGATCGACAAGGTGGCGCTGGCGGAACGGGCCCGCGCCAACCCCGTGCCGATGGGCGTTGTGCCCGAAGGCGCGCGCTTCATCACCGCCTGGGCCGATGCCCAGGGCAACCGCTGGGAAGCGTTGTGGCGGGCCTGGGGCGAGGGCGCGGAAAGCTGGATCATTCACCGGGAGGTCATTCCGGGCGACCCAGCCGCAAGCGCGGCGGATTGGGACGCGCTGCTGACCCGCTTGCAGGAAAACACCTTCCCGCTGGCCGATGGCAGCGGGCGGCACATGAAGGTCCGCGCCGCGGGCTTCGACAGTCAGGGCCAGCCCGGCGTGGCGGAACAGGCCTACGCCGCCTGGCTGCGGCGCAAACGGGCCGGCAAGGTCCATCGCCTCGGCAAGCTGGAAGGCAAGGATGCCTGGAGCCTGGTGCCGACCAAGGGCGGCGGGCGCGCCACCCCGCGCATCGTGGTCACCTATCCGAACAGCCAGCGGAAAGACCGCAAGGCCCTGGCCAACGGCGACGTGCCCATCCTGCTGTTCAATCCGAACAGCGCGAAGGATGCGCTCGCCGCGCAGCTCTCCATCGATCCGCCGCGTCCCGGATCGGTGCATCTGCCGGCGGCGCTACTGACCCCGGGCGGGCCGCCACACGCCTTCCTGGATCAGCTCACCGCCGAGCAGCGCAACCGCATCACCGGCGCCTGGCACGGCCCGGCCGGCGTGCGCAACGAAGGCACCGACATGATGGTGGGCTGCGAGGTTGTCGCCCGCCTGCATGGCCTGCACCGCATCCGCTGGGATGCGCCGCCGCCCTGGGCCGCGCCCTGGGACGCCAACAGCATGATCGTCGCGCCGGATGACGCGCCGACCACGCCGATGCCGGTGGCGCCGCCACTGCATGCTCCGCCCGCGCCGGTCCACCTGGCGCGCCCCGTGGCGCAAATCCCGGCGCGAATCCCGGCGCGCGTCATGCCGCGCCGCCGGTCCAATCCATCGAGCTACATGAGCTGAGGTAACGATCCATGGCGAGCTTGGCGGATCTCGAAGCGGAGCGGGAAGCGATCAAGCGCGCCATGTCCCAGGGCGTGGAGAGCGCCACCTATCTCGGCCGCACGGTCAAGTACCGCTCCATCGCGGAGATGGACCTGGTGCTCAAGCGGCTGGATCGGGACATCGCCGCCCTGACGCAAGGGCGCCGGCCGATCCGCCAGATGCGCTTCGTCTGCGGCAAGGGGCTGTAGGCGTGGCGGGACCCTTCTCACAGCTCTGGCGCGGCGTGGCGGCGCTTACCCGCCGCCAGCCCGCAGCGCCGGCCGGCATCGGCCACAATGGCGGCCCGCCGATCGACGCCAATGGCGGGGTCGCCGGCGGCTTCGGCGTGCCCGGTGGCGGCGTGGCCGGGCTGGAAGCCGGCGCGGGCGCGCGGCGCCTTCGCAGCTTCCGCCCCACCGCGGCGCACATCAACACGCTGATCGCCGGCGCCGGTCGCACCGTCACCCAGCGGGCGCGCTGGCTGGTGCGCAACAACGCCTATGCCATCAACGCGGTCGACTGGATCGCCAGCGCCGTCATTGGCCCGGGCATCACCCCATCCTGGCTTCTCGAAGACCGCGCGCTGAAAAAGGCGCTACGCGCGGCCTGGGACGCATGGACGGATGAGGCCGACGCGGAGGGCCTGACCGACTTCTACGGACTGCAGCGCCGCGCGATGCGCGAAATCGCGATCGTCGGCGAAGTCTTCTTCCGCCTGCGCTACCGCCGGCCGGAGGATGGCCTGCTGGTGCCGCTGCAATTGCAGATGCTGCCGTCCGAGATGCTGGACGCCAACGACAACCGAGTGCTGCCAGGCGGCAACGCCGTGCGCCAGGGCATCGAATTCGACCGCATCGGCCGGCGCGTCGCCTATCATTTCTACCGCGCCCACCCGGCGGACAGCACCGAAGCCCAGGGATACGCCGACCAGAAAGTCCGCGTGCCGGCCGATGAGGTTGTCCACCTGATGGACCCGGTGGAAGCCGGGCAGCTCCGCGGCCTGTCGCGCTTCGCGAACGTCATCGTCAAGATGTTCTCGATCGATCTCTATGACGACGCGGAGATCGAGCGGAAGAAGACCGCCGCCATGTACGGCGGCTTCGTCACCCGGAAGGGCCGTGAAGGCGACCCCACCGATCCGGGCTTCGGCCCGCCGCCCGATGCGGGCGCCCTGGTGCAGCCAGCCGGCAGCATGGACGGCGTGCATGAGGCCAGCCTCGAGCCCGGCACCATGCAGTTCCTCGACGATGATGAGGATGTGAAGTTCAGCGAGCCTGCTGATGTCGGCGGCAATTACGAGGCGTTCCAGTTCCGCACCCTGTTGCAGATCGCGGTCGGTCTCGGCGTGCCCTACCAGGGCCTGACCGGCGACGCCACGCGCGGCAACTTCGGCAACACCCGGTCATCCTCGCTGTCCGACCGCCGGCGCGTCGAAGCCTTCCAGTGGGGCGTCATGGTCTTCGGCCTGTGCCGCCCCGTGGTGCGCGCCTTCGTCCAGCAGGCCGCGCTGTCCGGCGCGGTGCCCGGCCTGACGCCGGAAGTCTACGCCCGCACCCCGCGCGCCTTCACCCGCGCGCGCTGGATGCCGCCGCCCTGGGGCTGGGTCGATCCGAAGAAGGACATCGAGGCCAACGTCCTGGAAGTGAAGGAAGGCTTCAAGGCCCGATCGGATGTCATGGAAGCGAATGGCTATGACGCCGAGGAAACCGACGAACGCCGCGCCGAAGACCAGAAGCGCGAACGGCGCCTCGGCCTGGTGAAGCCGCCAGCCGCTGCCACCCCGCCGGCGCCGCCCACGCAGGAGGAGGATCCGGAAGACCCGGACGATCCAGACGCCAAGCCGAAGAAGGCTGAGGAGTAGCCATGCCGCAGCTTTCGCTGATCCGGGCGCGCCTGTTCGGCACGCCCCTCGCCGTGCATGAGCCCAAGCTGCGTGCCATCGTCGCCGGCCTCGGCCCACGTCTCGGCATGCAGCCCAGCGCCTATTACGACGATGACGACAAGCCGCGCCCGCCGCCGCGTCCCTATCGCGTCACGCCCAGCGGCATCGCCGTGGTGCCCATCGTCGGCGGCCTGGCGAACCGCACCGGGCGCATCGATGCGATGAGCATGCCGATGATGAGCTACGAATCAATCCTGGCCGCGAGCCGCATGGCGCTGGCGGACAGCGCTGTGCGTGGCTTGGTCTGGGACATCGAGAGCCCGGGCGGCGAGGCGCGAGGTTGCTTCGAAGCCGCCAAGTCTATGGCAGCGCTGCGCGGTTCGAAGCCGATCATCGCCTCGGCAAATACCTATGCCTACTCCGCCGCCTTTGGGCTGGGGACATCCGCAGACCTCTTCTTCGTGCCTGAAACGGGCCAGGTCGGATCAATCGGCGTGGTGGCACTCCACGTGGACGAATCCGGCGCGGATCAGAAGGCGGGCCTCGCCTTCGAATACATCTTCGCCGGCGCGCACAAGGTCGACGGCCATCCGCATGCTCCGCTGACCGACGACGCGCGCAGCGGAATCCGTGCGGATGTTGACCATCTTTACGGAATTTTCGTGGCGGGCGTCGCCGCGAACCGGCGCATGGCGGAAGACGCCGTGCGCGCCACCCAGGCGCGCTGCCTGAACGCGGCGGAGGCCATCTCGCTCGGCCTGGCCGATCGGATGGGCACGCTCGAGGACGCGATCGCCGAGGCGGAGCGTCTGTCTTCCAGGACCACATCAACCCGCGCCGGCGGCCTCCGCCAGGCATCACAGGAAAGCACCATCATGACGGATGAGGAGAAGGCCGCGGCGGCTGCGGCCGAGGCGGCAGCGAAGTCGCAGCGCGAAATGATCGCGGCCGAGGTGGCGAAGGCCACCGAAGCGGCGCGCGCCCAGGTGGCGGCCATCATGGAACTGTGCAGCACCCATGGTCGCCCGCAGGACGCCGCCGCGCACATCGCCGCCGGCCGCAGCCGGGGCGAGGTGGCGGAGGCGCTGCTGGCCGCGAAGGCCGCGCAGCAGCAGGGCAACAACATCAGCACCGCGCACGGCGTGGGGCAGGAAGCCGGCAACGACCCGAAGGACCCGCACGGCTGGAACGCCTCCGCCGCGCGCGTATTCGGCACCACCCAGAAGGGAGCCTGATCCATGGAGATCCTGACCGACAGCGGCCGGCGCGCCGGCTGCTTCATCGCCGGCGAGGCGAATTTCTGGCGTTCGCGTTCCCATGCGCTGATCGCCTCCGGCGTGTTGCTGGCCGGCACAGTGATGGGGGAGGCCGATCCGCAGATGCCCGCCGGCATGCTGCTGTCCGCCCCTGGCGCCACCAACACAGGCAACGGCGCGCTCACTGTCGATGCCACCGCGCCCGTCGCCAGCACCGCCCGCCCCGGCACCTATCGCGCCACCCTGACCACGGCGGCCAGCAACGGCGGCACCTTCACCGTCACCGATCCGCTGGGTGCCGTGGTCGGCACCGTGGCCGTCGCCGCCACCTTCAACAACCAGATCAAGTTCGTGATCGCCGATGGGTCCACGGACTTCGTCCTGGGTGACTATTTCGACCTGACGGTGAACCGCGATGACGGCCTCTGGGGCCAGTGGGCGCCCGGCGGCAGTGGTGGGATCGAGGTGGCGGCCGGCGTGCTGTTCGACCGCGTGGACGCCACGCTCGAGCCAGCGCGCGGCGTCGTGCTCAACCGCGACTTCGAGGCCGATGACCAGATGCTGATCTGGCCCACCGGCATGACGGCCACCCAGAAGGCGGCCGCCATCGTCTCCCTCGCCGCGCGCGGCATCGTCGTTCGCACCCGATAACCCCTCGATCGCGGCGCGTCCGCTGAAGGAAAAACTTCGATGGCGACCCTGGACATCTTCAACAACGACGCCTTCGGCGCAGTCGAAATGACGCGCGCGATCCGTCGCGTTCCCTACGTGCCTGCCTGGCTGGGCTCGCTTGGCCTGTTCGCTATGCCCGACCGTGTCTCCACCGTGTTCGTCGGCCTGGAGCGGTCCGCCGGCAAGATCACGCTGATCCAGACCAGCGAGCGCGGTGGCCCGCCCGATCTGGGGCAGGAAGAGGAGCGCGATATCGTGCCGCTCAAGATCCCGCGGCTGGCCAAGCGCCAGCGCCAGCAGGCGGCGGCCATCCAGGGCATTCGTGCCTTCGGCTCCACGACGGAGTTGGAGGGCGTGCAGGATGCCGTCATGCGGATCCAGGCCCGGCAGAAGCAGGATCTGGAGCTGACCCGCGAATACCATCGCCTGGGCGCCATCCAGGGCCGATTGCTGGATGCCAACGGCAAGCTGCTGGTCGATTTCTACAAGGCGTTCGATATCGCGGAGCCGGCGGAGATCGACTTCGAGCTGGATGATCCGGACACCAATGTCCGCGCCAAGTGCAGCCAGGTGACGCGCGGGATGATGGCCGCAGCCAAGGGGCTGATCCTGCCGTCTACCCGAATCCACGCCATGACCGGCGACAACTTCTTCGATTCCCTGACCGATCACCCGCAGGTTCGGGACACCTTCAAGTACCAGGAAGGCGCGCGGCTCCGGGACAGCACGGCCTATTCCACCCTGGACTATGGCGGCATCACCTTCACCAACTATCGCGGCACGGATGACGTTGCCGGAACCGTGACGATCCACACGGACAAGGCGCGGTTCTTCCCGGTCGGCGCGCCGGATGTCTTCGGTCTGGCCCTGGCCCCCTTCGAGTCCGCCGACTTCGTCAACACGCCCGGCGAGGATGAATACGCCATCATCGTCCGGGACATGGAACGCAACTTCTGGTGGCAGCCGGAAATCTACTCCTACCCGCTGCACTACTGCCGAGCGCCGGAGCTGCTGTTCCGCGCCAAGAGGTTCTGAGCGCCCCATGGCGCTCGACTTCGGCAAGCTGACGATGGCCCCGGTGATGGCCATCTTCGGCGAGGTCGTGCTTTACGAACGCCCGGGCGAGCCGACCTTCGGCGTGCCCGCGGTGCTCGATCGTGTCGCGCTGGAAATCCCGTTCCCGGACGGGCCACCGCAGAGCAGCAACCGGGTGCAGCTCGGCGTGCAGTTGTCCGACTTCCCGCCAGGCTTCACGCCGGCCCAGGGCGACCGGGTGCAGGTCGCCCTGCTGGGCGACCACCAGGTGCCAGCCGACAAGCCCCTGCCGCCCGGCGCCCGCATCCACACCTTCGACGTGATGGACATGCAGCGCGACGGCGCCGGCGGCACCCTGCTGCCCCTGACCGCCTTCGTCCCGGATGACAGCGCATGACCGATCCCATCCTGGTCGACCCGCGCGCCTACTTCCGGGATCTGGCGGTCACCCGCCTCAAGGCCCTGCTGCCGGCGCTGGCCCCGCGCATCTCCAGCAGCAACATGCTGCCCGTGCCGGGCGCCGGCCAGTCCGGCGCCAGCACGCCTGGCATCATGGTCTTTTGCGACCGCCTGCGCGGCACCACGCTGGCCAATGGCGTCGGCCAGCCGAGCTACCGCACCATCGTCTCCCTGACGGTCGTGCTGCGCTACGAACAGCGCCTGACGGCGGAGCTTGAGGCCAAGCTGGATGTCCTTGCCCAGCTCGTGCGCGCTGGCCTGCTGACCGACCAGGCCTTCATGGCGGCGTTCGAGGAATGCGAGCAATTCGAGGTCACGCGCTCCTCCGTCGCCGATGGCGAACGCCAGGTGGGGCAGGACGCCATCACCTTCGACCTGCGCTGCACCGAGGAATTCGAACCCGTCATCGCGGACCGCCTGGCGGCCGCGCACCTGGTGATGGACGCCCTCGATCCCGCCGACCCGCTCGGCGCCTATCCCGGCCTCGCGGGCTTCCCCGCGCCCGCCGCCCCGCCCCGCGCCACCGGCCCCGATGGCCGCGCGGAAGCGGAAGTCCGGATCGCCTACCCGCAACCCTGACCCAGGGAGGTCCGCCGCACATGAGCGGTTCCATCAGCTTCTCGACCATCCCGCAAAACCTGCGGGTGCCGCTGTTCCATGCGGAGATCGACAACAGCCGGGCCGGCCCCAGCCAGGTGCCGCAGCGCGCGCTGCTGATCGGCCAGGCCACGACCAGCGTCGCGGCCGCGCTGCGCTACGTCAGCTCGGCGGAGGAAGTGGCGGCCTTCGCCGGCGCCGGTTCCGTGCTCGCCCGGATGATGGCCGCCTACCGCGCCAACGATCCGGTGGGGGAGGTGTGGATCCTGCCGATGCAGGATGGCGGTTCCAGCACCGCGGCCACCGGCACCATCGTGGTCGCCGGCCCCGCGACCGCCGCCGGCACCATTGCGCTCTACATCGGCGGCCAGCTTGTGAATGTGCCGGTGGCCTCCGGCGATGCCAGCACCGCCGTCGCCACGGCGATCGAGGCGGCCGTGGATGCCGCGACCAACCTGCCGGTCACGGCGGGCGTCGCCTCCTCCACCGTCACCCTCACGGCGAAGAACAAGGGCACGCTGGGCAACAGCATCGACATCCGCCACAGCTACCGCGGGACCTTGGGTGGGGAGGCGCTGCCGGCGGGCATCACCCTGACCATCACGGCCATGGCCTCCGGCGCCACGGACCCGGACCTGACCACGGTGGCCGCCGCGATCGGGGATGAGGAATTCGACTTCATCGCCCAGCCCATCACCGCCTCCGGCCCGCTCGCCGCCATGACCGCGCTGATGAACGGCAGCACCGGCCGATGGAGCTACGCCCAGCAGATCTACGGCCACGTCTTCGGCGCCGCGAGCGATTCCGTCGCGAACCTGCTGACCCTCGGCGCCGCCGGCAACGATCCGCACACCACCATCATCGGCCTGACCGGCAGCCCGTCCTGGCCGGCGGAGGTCGCCGCCGGCGCCATGGGCGCCGCCGCCGTGGCGCTGAAGGCGGACCCGGCCCGGCCCTTGCAGACGGTGGCCATCCAGGGGCTGCTGGCGCCGCCGCTCGGCAGCCGGCACACGCTGTCCCAGCGCCAGTCGCTGCTGACCACCGGCATCGCCACGCTGTCCTTCGGCGCCGATGGCGCGGCCAGCATCCAGCGCCTGGTCACCCGCTACCGCCTCAACACCTTCGGCCAGGCGGACCAGTCCTTCCTGGATGTGGAAACCCTGTTCACCCTGATGGCGGTGATCCGCCGGCTGCGCACCGCGGTCACCCAGAAATT
The DNA here is from genome assembly GCF_053891155.1 of Roseomonas sp. F4. Classification (NCBI taxonomy): domain Bacteria; kingdom Pseudomonadati; phylum Pseudomonadota; class Alphaproteobacteria; order Acetobacterales; family Roseomonadaceae; genus Roseomonas; species Roseomonas sp. F4. The sequence goes on along the minus strand of NZ_JBSSHK010000005.1, from coordinate 528,632 downwards.
CGCCCGCAGCAAGCTGGCCGATGACGGCACGCGCTTCGGCCCGGGCCAGCCGGTGGTCACGCCCGCGACCTTCAAGGCGGAACTGGTGGCACAGTACGCGGCGATGGAAGCCGAAGGGCTGGTCGAGAACACGCGGGGCTTCGCCGCCGCGACCATCGTCCAGCGCAACGCCACCGACCGCAGCCGGCTGGACGTGCTCTACGCGCCCGACCTGATCAACGGCCTGCGCGTGCTGGCCGTGCTCGTGCAATTCCGCCTGTAAGGAGCGACCCGGATGGCCCTGCTTCGCAAAGCCGGCACCGCCTACGTCAAGGTGGACGGCATCCAGCTCGCCCTGCAGGGCGGGTTGACGATCAACTTCGGCACCGTGGTGCGCGAGCCGATGATGGGCATGGATGGCCCGCACGGCTTCAAGGAAACCCCGATGATGCCGAGCATCGAGGCCAGCTTCACCAAGGGGCCGGAGATCTCGCTGGCGACGCTGTCCAGCATCACGGACAGCACGGTCACGGCCGAATGCACCGATGGCACCGTCTTCGTCCTGAGCGAGGCGTTCCAGTCCGGCGAGCTGGCCTTCAACGCGGCGGAGGGCACGTACAGCGCGACCTTCCACGGCCGCAACATGACGGAGATCTGACGGTGTCGAAGACCATCCCCCTGTCCAAGCCGATCCAGGACCAAGGCGAGCAGGTCACCGCGCTCACCCTGCGCCTGCCCACCGGCAAGGATCTCCGCACCTGCGGCGTGCCCTACAAGCTGACCCAGGACAGCGAGATCATCATCGAGGCCGCGGCCATGCACCGCATGATCGGCAAGCTCTCCGGCCTGCTGTCCTCCTCGATCGACCAGCTCACCGCCGGCGACTGGAACGCGGCGGCGCAGGAGGTGCTGGGTTTTATCACGGCGGAGGAGGCGACGACGACGCCGGCGGCGGCGCCGAAGCCGGCGATGCCCCTGGGGCACCACGAAGGCCACTGACGCCGCAGGCGGAAAGCGCCGCCTACGGCTACCGCCAGCCAGGCGACCGCTGGCAAAAACCGGAACAGGTCCTCGACGCCTTCTTCGATCTCGCCCGCTTCTGGCGCGACATCGAACACGTCATGTCCCTCACCATCCCCGAAATGCTGCTGTACCGCCGCCAGGCTGAGCGCATCGCGCAAGCCGAGGCGCCGTCGCGCTGAGCCGGAGGCGCCTTCATGGCCGTCGTCAACCGCCGCTTCCAGGCGATCATCACGGTGCTGGATCGCACCGCGGGCCCGCTGCGCGGCATTCAGCGCAACATCGCCGGCCTCGCCCGCTTCACGGCCGGCGTGGCGCAGCCGCTGCGCAGCATCCAGGAACGCTTCGCGGCGCTGCGGGAAGCCAGCCCGGTGCTGAACCAGGTGGGGGAATCAGCGGCCCTGGTCGGCCGCCGCATGGCCGGCCTGGCCGGCGCCGTGCGCGGCGTGGGCTTCGGCATCATCGGGCTGGGCGCGGCGGCGGGGCTTTCGGCCGGCGGGCTTCTGGCGATGGTCCGCGCGACCATCGACCAGACCGGCGCGCTGGATGACCTGGCCAACCGCCTCGGCATTTCCGCCAATGCCCTGTCCGGCCTGCAATACGCGGCGCAACTGGCCGGCGTGCCGGCCGAGGCCCTGGGGTCTTCGCTGGAACGGTTGCAGCGCGGCCTGGCGGAGGCCGCCGCCGGCAACAACGACAACCTCGCGGCGCTGTTCCGCCGCCTCGGCATCTCCCTGCGGGACAGCAATGGCCGGCTGCGCACCGCGGCGGACATCATGCCGCAGCTCGCCGATGGCTTCGCCCGCAACACCAATGCCGCCACCCGCACGCGCATGGCCATGGCGCTGTTCGGCCGCGCCGGCGGCCCGCTGATCAACGTGCTGCGCGGCGGGTCCGACGCGCTGCGCGAACAGATGGCGGAATGGGAACGGCTGCACGGCACGGTCGGAAACGACGCGGTGCAGGCGCAGGCGGAGATGGGCGATTCGCTGGATCGCGTCAGCACCGCGATCGGCGGCGTCCGCTTCGCTTTGGCCTCGCGCCTCGCGCCGGTGATGATCCCGCTGCTGGATCGCCTCGCCACCTGGATTTCCAACAACCGGGAGCTGATCGCCACCCGCGTCGCCGAATGGGCGGAGCGCATCGGTACCGCCATCGCCAACTGGGATATCGGCGCCCTGGTCGAAAGGCTTGGCCGCTGGGCGGAAACCGCGGCAGCGATCACCGAAGCCCTCGGCGGCCTGCAAAGCGTGCTGGCCATCATGGCCGGGCTGGCGCTTCTGCCGGTTGTCTCCGCCCTGGCATCCCTGGCCGTGTCCCTGACGGCGCTGGGTGTCAGCGCCCTGGTCTTCTCCCCGGCCGGGGCCGTCATCGCCGCACTGGCCGCGCTCGCCCTGCTGGGCAAGTTGCTCTACGACGCGTGGAAGCCCTTCGCCGATCTGGTGGATCGCATCATCGATGGCCTGCGCAGGCTGCAAGGCGCGGGGGTCGCGCGCCCGCCGGAGATGCAGCAGGAACAGCGGAACAACTTCGGCCAGCGCGGTCGCCTGAACGGCTTCTACGATGGCCCGGCGGTGGAGCCGGAGGACCCGCCCAACCCGCTGCGCATCCGCCCGGGCACGCCGCTCGGCAACCTGCAACGCCTGCCGCTGGGGCCGCTGCTGGGGCCGGATGGGCAGCCGGCTTTGGGTGGCCCGCTGCGCCTGCAATCCGCCCCGGGCGCCGTCCCGGCGCGCGGCCAGGTGGATGTCCGCGTCCGCTTCGATGACCTGCCGCGCGGCGCCCGCGTGGAAGCCGATGGCCGCGGCGATGTGGGGCGGCCGCAACTGGATGTCGGCTACGCGGTCCTGGGGGTTCCGGCGCAATGAGCGGCTTTCTCGGCCTCGGCATCGAATCCGCCCTCGGCCTCACCACCTCCCGATTCCGCGCCGCCAGCTTTCGCGGCGTGGGCTTCAAGGTGGTGGAACAGGCGGGCGATGGCGGCCGCAGCCTCGGCATCCACCTGCTGCCGCTGCGCGACCAGCACGTCGTGGAAGACATGGGCGGCCAACTGCCGCGCTTCTCCGTCACCGGCTATGTGATCGGGGGCGATTACGTCGCGGAACGCGACGCCATCATCAAGGCCTGCACCGAAGGCGACACGCCGGGCACGCTGGTGCTGCCCACCCTGCCCAGCCGCCGCGCCTGGTGCGAGGCCATCCGCTATTCCGAGAATATGAAGGAAGGCGGCTTCTGCACCTTGCAGATGACCTTCGTGGCGGAGCCTCCGCCGAAGGCCAAGGTGGCGCCGCTGGATGGGCTGCGGCAGACGCTGCGCCAGGTGGGCGCGGTGCTGGCCGTGGCCCGCCGGGGCTATGCCCTGTACCGCGCCGCCAATGGCGATCTCGGTTCCTTCCTGAGCGCCGCCGCCGGCAGCTTCGCCAGCGGCCTGGCGTCCAGCCTGGCGGAGGAATGGCTGGGCCTGTCCGGCCTGAACCTCGCGCCGCTGCGCACGGCCCTGGCCGATCTGTCGGCGGCCGATGGCGAGGATGCGGACCTGACCGCCGCCGCCGTCACCGCGCCGTTCCTGGCCCTGGCCGAGGCGCCGGTCACGGCGGTGGACCCCACCATTCCGGAAGGGCAAGGGGTGGCGCAGGTGGTCGCCCGCAGCCGGCCGGAGGCCCCGGACCCCGGCCTGCTGGCCACCCTGCTGCTGGCGCAGGCCGCCACCCCGGCGCGGCCGGATGGCGCGGATGTGCAGGCCATCGCGGATCTGGCGCGGGATGCCGCGGCGGTGGCGGCGGCGCAGGCGACGGCGGAAGCCAATTGGGCCTCCGCATCGCAGGTGCTGGCGGCGCGCGATGCCCTGCTGCTGGTGCTGGCGGCGCGGGCCAATGCGGCGGCGGACCGGGGCGACGATGCCCTGGCCGCCGGCTTCCGGGCGCTGGCCGCGGGCGCGCAGCAGGATCTGGTGGCCCGCGCCGCCCGCCTGCCGCAGCGCGCGCCCTACGCCCTGCCGGGCAGCCTGCCGGTGCTGGCCCTGGCGCAGCGGCTGCATGCCGACGGCGCCCGGGCGGATGAACTGCTGGCCCAGAACGTGGCGCGCCACCCGGCCTTCATGCCGCGCGAGGGATGGAGGTTGCGGCCGTGAATGACATCCCCACCCTGCTGCTGCGCGACCGGCTGTACCAGGACTGGACATCGATCGCCGTCACCCGGTCCCTGGACCAGGCCGCCGCGCAATTCCGGTTGGAGGTCGCGCCGGCCTGGGAAGGCCTGACCCCCACCTGGCCCATCCGTGAATTCGACGCGGTGGCGCTGCGGCTGGGCGATGACCTGGTGCTGACCGGCGCGGTGGATGCGGTGGATATGAGCATCGATCACCGCGCCGCCGCCGCCAACGTCTCCGGCCGGTCGCGCACGGCGGACCTGGTGGACTGCATGCCCCGCGTCGACGGCACGGAATTCCGCCGCTCCACCCTGCCGGCCATCTGCCGCGCGCTCGGCGCCGGCTACGGGATCGACGTGGTGGAGGACGCACCGAGCGGCGAGGCCTTCGCCTTGGAGCGCTTCGACCGCACGGACACCTGCTGGGACATCATCGAACGCCTGTGCCGCATGCGCGGCCTGCTGGCGACGGACGATGTGCAAGGCCGGCTGGTGCTGACCCGCGCCAGCACCCGCCGTGCCTCCGGCGCCCTGGTGCTCGGCGACAACATCATCTCCATGTCCGTCGACCTCAATGGGGCCAAGCGGTTTCGCGATTACATCGTGCTGTCGCAAAGCCCCTCCGCCGCCGCCCGCCAGGTGGAATTGGAGGATGAGGAGGAGTTGCCGCAGGGCGGTGCGCAGCCGGCCATCACGGCCAGCGCGCGGGACCCGGATGTGCCGCGCAACCGCCTGCGGGTGATTCGGGCGGAATCCGATGGCACCGCGGCCGATGCCCGGGCGCGCGCCGTCTGGGCCGCCACCACGGCCCGCGCCCGCGCGCTGTCCGCCCGTGTGCGGGTGCCCGGCTGGCGGCAACCGGATGGCCGGCTGTGGCAAGTCAATGAACTGGTGCCGGTGCGCGCCGCGCGGTTGCAGGTGGAACGGGATCTGCTGGTGGAAAGCGTCACCTTCACGATGTCCTCCGCCGGCCGCACCACGGATTTCCGGCTGGTGCCGCCGGAGGCCCTGACCCCGGAACCGCTGGCGCAGCCTCGCGCCGGCCGTGACGGGGGCGGTGGCGGCTGGGCCGATGTGGTGCCCATCCAATGAGCAGCACGCGCGGCACCGTCACCGCTGCCCGCGTGCGGGGCGGCCGCACCCTGTTGGACCTGGCCCTGCAATCCGGGGAGACGGTCAGCCGGGTGGAGTTGATGCAGCCCACCGGCCTGACCGCCCTGCCGCGGATCGGCGCCGATGTGCTGGTGATGGAGATCGGCGGCCGGCGCGGCCACCTGGTGGCGCTGCTGGCCGATGACACCGCGCTGCGCGTGCTGGATCTCGGCCCCGGCGAAACCGGCGTCGCCGGCCCGGGCGGCCAGGTGGTCTTCCGGGCCGGCGCCATGGAGGTGACGGCCACCGTGCCGCTCACCCTGACCAGCACGATCCGCGTGGTGATTGACGCGCCGGAGGTCCTGCTCGGCGCCGGGGCGACCAAGCGGGTCGCCCTCGATGGCGACCCCACCGGCGCCGGCACCGTCGCGTCCAGCGCGACCAAGGTTTTCGCGGAGTAATCCATGGACATCGCGCTTTCGATCACCGCCGGCCCCGATGGGTTGCAGGCGGTGGATTGGTCCGTGCTGGGCGGCGACCTGGCGACGGAGGCCGGGCTGCGCAGCGCCGTCATCGTCAGCCTGTTCACGGACCGCACGGCGGCGGCGGATGACGTGCTGCCCGATGGCACCGATGACCGCCGAGGCTGGTGGGGCGACCTGCCGATCGAAGGGCAGGCCGAAGACCCCATCGGGTCCCGCCTCTGGCTGCTGGCCCGCGAAAAGGCCAGCGAAGCCACCCGCCAGCAGGCGGAGGCCTCCGCCGAGGAAGCCCTCGCCTGGATGGTGACAAGCCAGGCGGCGGCGGCCGTCGAAGCCAGCGCCAGCTACGACGGCGATCGCGGCGACCAGCTCCGCCTGGTGGTCACCATCCGCCGCCAGACCGAACAGAGCCCGGCCGATCCGCGCTTCGAATTCCTGTGGAGCCGCACCTGATGGCGACCTTCCCGCGCCCCACCCTCTCCGCCCTGCGCCAGCAAGGGCGCGCCGAAATCGCGGCGCTGCTGGCCGGCTTCGATCCCACCCTGCCGCGCTCCATCCTCGGCGTGCTGTCCGATGCCCAGGCCGCCCTGCTGCACCAGCAATACGGCTACCTCGATTTCATCGCCGGCCAGACGATCCCCGACACGGCGGAGGCCGAATACCTCGATCGCTGGTGCCGCATCGTGGGCCTGGTGCGCAAGCCGGCCAGCTTCGCCGGCGGCAATGTCACGCTGTCCGGCAGCGCCGGCACCGTGCCCGCCGGCACCCGCCTGCTGCGCAGCGATGGCGTCGCCTATCTGACCCAGGCCGATGCCACCCTGGTCGCCTCCGCCGCCACGGTCGCCGTGCTGGCGGAGGCCGACGGCATCGCCGGCAATGTCGGCGCCGGCGCGGAACTCGCCTTGGGCCTCGCCATCCCCGGCATCATCGGCGTGGCCGTGGTGGCCGCTGGCGGCCTCGCGGGCGGCGCGGCGGAGGAAGCCGACGCGGAGCTGCGGGAAAGGCTCCGCGCCCGCCTGGCGACCCCGCCGCAGGGCGGCGCGGCCTCGGACTACGTGGCCTGGGCCTTGACCGTCTCGGGCGTCACCCGCGCCTGGGCCTACCCGCTCAACCGCGGCGCCGGCACGGTGGACATCGCCTTCGTCATGGACGGGCGCACGGACATCATCCCGCTGTCCGGCGACGTGGCGGCGGTGCAGTCCGTGATCGACGTGCTGCGCCCCGTCACCGCCGATGCCCTGGTCTTCGCCCCCGTGGCCGCGCCGCTGGCCATCACCATCACCGGCCTGTCGCCCGATACCGCCGCCGTGCGGGCGGCCATCGTCGCGCAACTGGCGGCGCAGATCGCGCGGGACGCGGAACCGGGCGGCACCATCCGCAAGTCCCGACTCGTGGAAGCCGTCAGCCGCGCGGCCGGGGAGGCCTTCCACACCATGACGGTCCCCTCCGGCGACGTCACCCACGCCGCCGGCGTCATCGCCATCCCCGGCACGGTGACCTTCGCATGACGGCGGCGCAGCTCGGCCAGGCGGATTTCCTGGCGGCCCTGCAGGCGCTGCTGCCGCGCGGCCTCGCCTGGCCACGTGAGCCGGACAGCGTGATGACCCAGGCGCTGGATGGCCTGGCCAGCGCCTTCGCCCGGCTGCATGCCCGCGCCGGCGACCTGTCCGAGGTCGAGACTGACCCGGCCCGTACGCTGGAACTGCTGACCGCCTGGGAACGGGCCTATGGCCTGCCGGATGTCTGCGTGGGTGAGGGGCAGACGATCCAGGAGCGGCGCGCCGCGCTGCTGGCCCGCATCGCCAGCAGCGGCGGCCAGTCTCGCGCCTACTTCATCGCCGTCGCCGCGGCGCTGGGCTTCACCATCACCATCCAGGAATTCCGGCCTTTCCGGCTGGGCTACTCCGCCTTCGGGGATCCGCTGCTGGATCTGGAAGCCGCCTTCCGCTGGCGCGTCGTGGCGCCGGAGGTGACCACGATCTTCTTCCGCTTTGGCGAATCGGCCTTCGGCGAGCCGTTCCAGCGGGCCAGCAACGCCGCGCTGGAATGCGTGCTGAACCGGCTGAAGCCCGCGCACACCACCCTCGAATTCGAATACGGGAGCTGACGCATGGATCGCATCCATCACCCCACCGCGGGCGCATCGCCGCCGGCCGTGGATTCGCACGCGACGCCGGGCTACCCGAACAACGCCACCATCCTCACGCCCTGGGCCTTCCACCAGGTCGTTGAGGAGTTGCGCGCCATCATCGTCGCGGGCGGCGGCACGCCGGACAAATCCTCCGTGACCCAGGTGCGCGACAATCTTGCGAACCTCTACAAGCCCGGTCGCCTGATCGGCGTTCAGGTGTTCAGCGCATCCGGCACCTACACGCCCAGCGCCGGCACCGCATCCGTGGTGGTTGAAGCGGTGGGTGGCGGCGGCGGCGGCGGCGGGGCGGTGATCTCCGGCTCCGGCAACTGCGCCGCGGCGCTGCCCGGCAATGCCGGCGCCTATGGCAAGGGGCGCTACACATCCAGCTTCTCCGGCGTGACGGTGACGATCGGCGCCGGCGGCACGGGCGGCACGGGCGCCAGCGGCGGCAATGGCGGCACCACCAGCTTCGGGGCGCTGCTGTCCTGCCCTGGCGGCCCTGGTGGCGGGCCCGGCGCGGCGGAGGCGGGCAGCGCCAGCGGCGGCAATGGCAACACCAGCGGCCTGCCCTCCGGCGCCAATGTCGTCGGCGCGGTGGGCGGCCTGGGCGGCCCCACCTTCGGGTTCAGCACCGGCCAGGTGGCCTTCGCGGGGGCGGGCGGTTCTTCGCATTTCGGCTCCGGCGGCGTCGGCGCCAGCGCCAACCTGACCGGCGGCAACGCGCAGACGCCGGGCTCCGGCGGCGCCGGCAGCTTCGGGCAGGAAAACAGCGCGACCCTGACCGGCGGCAACGGCGCGGTGGGGCGCGTGATCGTATGGGAGTTCGCGTGATGCTCTACGCCCGCATCGTCGCCGGCGAGGTTTTCGAGCTGATCGAGGTCCCGGACGGGGCGGAGATCTCCGCCATGTTCCACCCCGACATCGTGGCGCAGTGCGTGCCGGTGCCGGCCGAGCTGCACGAGACGGTCGCGCAGCATTGGCTGTGGACCGAAGAGGCCGGCTTCACCGCCCCCTGATACCTGGCGCATCGCTGCGCCCCTCACACAATCCGGAGATGCCATGCCTGTCACCGATGTGCGGGTCACGCTGCGCGTGGCCGGCAGCGATCACCTGTTGCCGCGTGCCTTGCAGGGCACGGCCATCGCGATCGAGGCGACGATCCAGGATCAGGACGGCGCCGCCCTGCCTGGTGCCATCGCCGATCTGTCCTGGGTCGCGCCCGATGGCGTGGAGATGCGCCAGGAAGGCTGCGTCGCAGATGCCGGCGGCGTCGCCCGCGGCCGGCTGGCCGTCGCGCCGACCGGCTATTTCGTCGCGCGCTGCGTCATCACCTCGCCCGTCCTGCGCGTGGTCGAGCGGCGCTTCGAAATGCGCGCCGGCGCCGTCGCGCTGGATGCCGTGCCGGCCACCCCGGTGGTCACGCCGAACGGCACCTTCCTGATTCTGCCCAACGGTATGGCCATCGGAGGGCCGCTGGCATGAGCGAGACCGACAGCAACTATGTGCGCGTGCAGTCCACCGCGGACCTGCCGCTGGCGGACGATCCGCTGGACCTCGAAATCTACGGCGGTGTGCCTGGTACCGGCGAGGTCAAGAAGACGCCGACGAGCGCGATTCGTGATGCGTCGGTCGATGCGGCGGAGGTCGCGGCGCGCGTAGCGGCGGAGCCGGTCGCGCGCGAGGTCGGGGCCGAAGCCGCGCTGGAAGCCATCGCGCCGCCTTTGGAGGAAGCGAACCAAGCCGCCACCGATGCCAGCGCATCGGCTGCCGCGGCGGCCCTGTCGTCGCTTTCTGTCACCGCGGCCATCACCGGCGGCGGCATCGAGATCGTGGCCGCCCTGCCGACGACCGGCGTCGATACGCGGCTGTACCTGCGCTACACCGACTGGGACGCCTACCGCTGGTGGACCATCCGCCCGGCGGGCGTCGAGGGCGCCGGCACGGCCGGCTATACCTTTGAGGGTGTGTGGCTGCCGGTGCTGGATCGGCGCCAGGTGCAGACCGATACCAAGCTGCTGCTGTCCCGCCAGCGTGGCGCCGGCCTGTACACCTCCGGCGCCCTCGATGGCGTGATGGCGGTGGATGCTTTGGGCGGGCTGCTGCTCGGCATCGATCCGACGACCGGCCGCGTCAAGGGCGACGTGCAGGCGGTGCGTGACCTGATCGCCCGCCAGGCCCGCAGCGGCACGGGCTTTTCGATCTGGAGCGGCGCGGGGACCATCATTCCCCTGTTCACCGACCGAGCCGGCAATGTCCTGCTCGGCTTCGACATGGTGGCGGAGGAGCTGGTCGGCGCATTCCCGACCGGCAACAGCGCCACCCGCAACATCGCGCCGATCTACGGCCCGCAGTTGTTCGGCGTGACGGGCCAGGTCCTGCCGCTCTACATCGCCAACCTGTTCCCCGATCGCGGCGACGGGACGGAGGCGATCTGCACGCTGTCCAGCCAGCCGGATTTCCCGGCCGCGCCGCTGGTGCTGACCGGGACCGGCCAGTTGGATATCCCGGTGGACCGGCTGGGCAGTGCCGCCGATCTGGTGATCCGCCGCAGCGCCAGCATCACGCGCCAGCGCATCGCCCTGTCGGTCAGCAAGCGCACGGTGCCGATCGTCGGCACGTCCTCGCCCAAGATCCTGATGATCGGCGACAGCATCAGCAACCGCGCGGGCGCCGCCCACGTCAACCAGCACCTGACCGAATGGGGTTTCACCCCGACCTGGCTGGGCACGATCAACGGCACCGGCTTCGACCAGACCGACACGCTGAATGAGGACGGCCCGCTCGGCGAGTGCCGCGAGGGCTGGGCCGCCTATGGCGACATGCTCTACGCGACGCCGGAGGAATCGGACGTCAACCAGGTGATCGCGCCGGGCGGGGAGGCCACCTATCTCGGCCTGTCGAAAACCTCCCGCCGCCGCGCGCAGGTCTTCATCCGGGCGGCCACCGGGGGCGATGACCCGTCCATCGTCTTCAACGGCTACGTATTCGACTTCGGTTTCTACCTCTCGCGTTTCTCGATCGCGACGCCGGACATCGTCATCATCAACCTGTGGGTCAATGATGTGACGGAGGCCAGCGCGGCCGGTGCGGATCAGGCCTATATCGGCCTGTCCCGCATGATCGACAGCATCCGGGGGGCGGCACCCAGCGCCAACATCATCCTGTGGTACTCGGCGATCCCGCGCACCACGGATTCCGACGCGGCCTGGATCGACGCCTATCGCGCCGGCCAGCAGGCCGTGGTGCGCGTGGTGCGCCACAAGCGGGCGACGGATTCGCTGGTGCATCTCGTCTCGGCCGGGGCGCACCAGTCCCAGGAAGCCGGTTGGACCGCCAGCTTTGGCAGCGCGAATGCGGACACCGGCATCCAGTCCATGACCATCACGGACTACCGCCACCCCGTCACCGTCGCGCGCCGCCAGCAGTTTTTGATGGTGGCCGCCGCGGTCGCCTGCCTCGCGCCGTAAGGGAGATTCGCCGATGACATCACCGTTTGTCCGCATGCCGTTCCGCATCGCGCGGAACGACTTGCCAGTCGTCTCCCTGGCTGGCGCCAAGCCGGTCTTCGGGCAGGCGTTGGAGGAGGATGCCGACGGCCACTGGCTGTTCGGCCCCGACGCGCAATCGCTGGTCGACAACTATCACGTCGCGGCCCTGAGCCTGCAGGGCACGGCGCCGACCTATGGCGCCACGTCGATCACCACGGCATCCGGCGCCGGCAATGCGCTGCTGACGCCGTGGGAGGACAGCCTGGAACAGACGCTGTGCCTGGTGGTCAAGCGGATCACCACGGCCAATGCCATCTATGGAGGCGCGCTGCGCAACGGCGACGCCACCGGCAGCTCGCTGCACGTGCTGTCTTCGTCCTCGGCGCAGCTTCGGTCGAATGTCGGCGGGTCGATCCTGACGCAGAACTGGCCTGCCGAGATCGCGGCCGGCGACTATGGGTTCATCGCCCTGTCGGAAAGCCTGTCGTCCGAGGATACGGAGGCGCGATACGCCATCCAGTACATCGGCGGCAATGATCCCGTGACCACCTTGGTGCCTGGCGGCAGGCCGGTGAGTTCGGGCTCGGGCCGGATCGCAGTGGGCAATGCCTATTACGCGAGCGGCAGCTTCGCCTCGCCGATCAATGCCGCGGCGGCCTGCTACTTTCCTCATCCGAAGTCGGCGGATGAGCTGGTGGCGCTGTACGCCCGCGCGATCGACCTGATGGCGGAGCGCGCCGTGGTGGTGAAGTAGCAGTGGAGCAAGCATCCATGACGGGCGACAAGCACGCGGCCCCAAGCCGCAGCGAGATCGAAGGCAAGGCGCGCGAGCTGTGCCTTGCGGCCGGGCACGACCCGGATAGCGAGGCGCCCCTTCGGTCGACGGAGCCGGGCGGCCCGATCGCAATGGTCGCGGTGCCCCGCTGGTCATTGTTTCGGGATCAGGCGCGGGAGGCGCTTGGCATCGCCCCATTCCAGGCACGCGCCACCGCGGCCGTGGTGGCCTGTCTCGGCGAGGCTCTCGCCGGCAACACGCGCGAGCGTCGTCTGCGGTTTTTGGAGGAGGCGCTTGAGGCCGCGCAATCACCGGACCCGGATGGCACGCCCGGCCTGAGTGCCGGCGAGATGATGCAGATGGTCGAATACGTGGCGAGCAAGCAAGCCGATCCCATCAAGCTGGAGATCGGCCAGGTGATGCTCGCCCTGGCTGCGCTCGCCTCGGCGACCGGCGTGGATATGGCCGCAGCCGGCGAAGACGACCTGCGCCACGTGTTGGCCAATTCGGAGAGCATCGCCCTCCGGCATGCGGCCAAGCCCCGGATTGTCGCGCCGTGAGCGACGATCAGCCCCCCGCCCGCGTGGGCGTCCGATGGAATCCGGAGGTCAGCCTGAACGGCCTTTTGCAGATGGCCGTTGTCGCGGTCGCCGCCATATTCTTCTTCGCGCGCGGGCAGCACGATGGCGCCACCACGGCGCGCGACCTGACCCGCCTGGAACAGACCCTGACGGCCGGCCTGGCGCAGCAGCGGGCCGATATGCAGGCCGGGTTCGCGGCCATGCAGCTCGCCATCCAGAACCTGCCCGACATCAACGCCCGCCTCACCCAGGCTGAGCGGCGGATCGAGGCGCAGGACAGCCGGGCGATCGCGCTGGATACGCGCATCGGCCGGATCAGCGACGCCCTGACGGAGACGCGGGCAGAGGTCAACGGGCTGGCCCGGCGGGATGCCCCGCTGGGTCCGCAGGCGCCGACGCGCCCGACCCGGTGAATCCCTCGCCGCCCGGGTCGAGGCGGCAATCCGAAAGGAGACGATGATGGACTGGATATCCCTGATACTGGGGCTGATCTCGGCTGGCCTGCTGCCGATGGTTGGCCTCTGGCTGCGGCGGTACAATCGCAACTCCGCCCTGGCCCAGTGGGCGGCCGGCACCGCCGCGGCGGCCGGGCGCGTGGTGGTGCGGGTGATGGCGGCGCGGGAGCGTGACCCGACCGCGCCTCTCGACCAGCTCGTGCGGCAGGAAGCCTTGGCGGAGGCGGATACCTTCCTGTCCGCCTACCGCGCCAATGCCGCAACCCTCGGCGCCAGTGCCCGCGATGCCGCGAGTCGGATCGGTGGCGAGGCCGGGCGTTTGCTGGTGGCCGCGCCGGCCGCCCTCCCGCCGCCCTTGCTCGGGCAGATCCACGACCTGGCGGGGGTGGGGCGGCAATGAACTTCATCGCCAGCATCCTCGCCTTGCTTGGCCTGGGCCGGTCCTCGGCGCCCGCAGCGCCGGCCGTGGTCGTGGCGCCGCAGCCTCGCCCGGCGGAGGCGCCCAGCGCGCCCCCGCCCATCCCCGTCGCGGTGGTTGGGGATGCGCCGCGTCCCGCGCCGCCGGCGGCCGGCCTGATGATCCAAGACGATCGCCTGCGCGGCGCCACCTACATCGCCTCCCCGCATGTCGGCGGGGCCATCGTGCCGCTCTTCCTGGTGATGCACTACACCGCCGGTTTCCTGGCGAGGGATTCGGTGACGGCCATCGCGAACCGGGGCCTGTCGGCGCATTTCTTCGTCGATCGGGACGGCACCATCATCCAGACCGTGCCCTGCAACCGCCAGGCCAGCCATGCCGGCGATTCCGCCTGGGGCAAGTATGAGGGCCTCAACCCCCGCTCGATCGGCATCGAGATCGCCAACCTCGGCTGGCTGGACCGGAAGGGGGCCGATGGCTGGACCCGGGCGGGCCTGAGCCGATCGCTGCCGGACAACCAGGTGGTGGTCGCCGCGCACAAGCATGGCGGGCCGGTGAGGGCGTGGGAGGCCTATCCCGAGGCACAGCTCCGCGCGGTGGAGGATCTGACCCGCGCCATCCTCGCCGCCTATCCGGCGATCAAGGAAGTGGTCGGGCACGACGACATCTCGCCCGGCCGAAAGCTGGATCCGGGGCCGGCCTTCCCGATGGCGCGGTTCCGGGCATTTCTCCGCTCTATCTAGCGCGGCCTGCGGAGCGGCTGGCAGCCTGCATCGCTGATCCACGTGTCGCCAAGCGCACCGCCAAGCCGACGTCCAGCATCGGCATCGCGACCGCGCGCCCTCACCAACCAACGCGCGACCTTACGATACCAGCAAGTCACCGTCCCGATCAGCTGGTGAATTCCTCAAGCCAGGTATTGGCTCAACTCTCTGGCTTCATGGCCGCGAAGATCGCATACACGACAGCTCCCATAACTGGTATGGCGCCGGGCACCTCTATGACGGCGCCAATCACCGTAGCACCGACAAATCCGAGTAAAAGAAAGCCGTAGCGGAATAGGGCATAGTGAAATGCGGAACGACGGCGCTGCTGTTCCAAATCGGGTTGCAAGGGTGTCCGTAACACCGCAAAACGGAACAGATCCAGCACCAGAAGGAGGCAGCCGGCGATGAAGGTATAGATGTGCGTCGCCTCAAAAGAATCGGGGTCACCGTAAGAGAGTTGATCCAGATGAAGCGCGCCGCTCGTCGCCGTAGCAACGAGAAGATAGAGTCGCCAAGATAAGGCGTATCGGATGGATCTGAATCCGTTATTGACTTCCGCAATTCTTTTTTCGAGAGAGGGATGAAAGAAGGACCACCGGGTCTTTTCCCGCCCCGACAAGGATGAAAGCAACGAAATATAGGCTTCTGGGTCCCTGGTGACTTGAATCGCCATAGCGTCAGCATAGAATTCTCGCCGACGTGAGAGCAGGGAAAGTAGCACTCCCAAGATCAATATCTTATAGAGAAAAAGCACCGTCGCCATGCCCGCGATCTCGAGACCGGTATAATCCGGCTCCATCATCAGGATGAGACGCGCAGGAAGCCCAACTATGTCGGTGAGTGCGACGCCAATGTAGCCAGGAATGAGGAGATCGAGGTGCCGGATGTGGCCCATCTCATGGGCCAGAACTGCAAAGGCTTTTCGGTCTCCGCGCATCAGGCCGATGATAAGTCCGCCGCTGAGCACGATTTTTGGTTTCAGCACGCCGCGCACATGCGCACCCATGAGCAGGTCCGATGGATTCATTCGCAGATGGTCGATCGTGACACCGGAGTCGAGCTGCTTGTGGTCCCTCAACGATTGCCAGATGCTGATACATAGCTTTCCTGGAATCGGCTTCGCCTTCACGCCCGACCGGATAACACGATACCAGCTAAGCGAGGCCGCTACGAGAAAGCCGCAAATAAAATAGAACAAACCCATTGAGACCAAAAATGGAATGCTGTGTCTTATTAAGCTAACAAAAAACAATGCAGGGTAATCGGTAAAAAGAAAAAAAATTGGCTCAGCGAATGGCGTGGCAAAACTGAAAATGATGACCTGATACCACTCAAGTCGAGCCATCCGCGAGTAGTTGAGCGCTGGCTGCATCTTCGGCGCGCCAGTCTCCGGGAGCGTCGATGCGCCCTCTGCCAAGGGCCGCGGGCCGTTCGCAGAGGTCAGCACGGCCTGCGCCAATGCTGTGTGCAGGTGAATGCCACTCAGCCTGCCTTTCTCAATGTTTCCATGATGGAATCGGCGGTGCTATCAAGGGCTGCGGCCGGGAGGCCGGAAGCGGCGAGGGTCTCCTTGATCTGTTCACGTGCAGCCGCTTGATCCTTGTCGGAATTGGCCCGGAGCCACTCGAAGACGAACGCAAAGCCTTTCTTTCCAGCCTCCGTCCCTGCGGCTTCGACAAACTTGTTGAAGAACGAATAAACGAAGGGCAACAGCAGTGTGATGGCTTCAGCCGCGCCAAAGCCGGCAGGTCCGGTCGAGGTAGATCCGCTGTTTGCTGTCTCCGGGTCGTAGGATTCGACGAGGAAAACCTCTTCCGGGGCTGATCGCGCCAGAACATCCTCGGTCAGCGATTTGGCAGACAGCTTGTTCATGGCGCGTGCTCTTTACGAGGTGTCCGGGGCGGTCGATGCCCAGCACGGATCACCTCGCCCGAGATTTCCCGGATGGCCGGCCGTTCCGTTCATCGAACGGTCAGCGTATCGGCGATTCGGCTGCATATGCAACGGTTGTGGCGCCTGGATGAGGCCCGCGTCGCGTTTGCCCGGTCGGTGGCCGCCGTCTGAGTGAGAGGCAGGCACCGTCGCGTGTGATCTGGACGCAGTTCTCTTGCCGTCGTCGGCTTGCGAGCCGCTGAATCTCAGCGACGCTCAACATCGAGCCAGGGTTGCACCGGCAAGGTCAGGCATTGATCTCGAATAGATCAGGATCGCGCTCCGTGCCTCGAAGGTGCCGCCGCCTGGTGCGCCGCCCGTCGCGGTGGACCAGGATGGCGAGGTCGGCGCGGTCGCGATCAGACCAGGCCGGATGCACCTGTGGCCGTACCCGCCGCGGGCCGGCATGATTTTGTTGGCTTCGGTTACTACCCTGGATCCAGCCCACTCTTCATGCACATAGACATCTGTCGGGCGCGAATCTGGGGCACGCCATTCGGGTAGCGTCATGGCAAGCGCATTGCGGTGCCATCGGCGCTGATCCGGTGATGGTTCGGCGCCTAGCGTAAGATCGGACTAGTGGGTCCTTGCGGTAGCTCCAACGCCGCTAACCGCAAGACATAGTCTCGCCATTGCGCCGTTCCCTTGCGGCCGATCCGAAACGGCTCTACGGCGCCAAAATATTTAGCCAGCGATGGCTCATTTGGTACGGCTAGTAGCCACTCGCGCTTCAAATTGTCCAAAAATTGCCGGCGATCTCTTCGATGAGCCTTTATGCACTCGATCGGCGTGAGGCCAGCCTCGAGGGGCCGAAAAAGCTCTATGGCTTCTGGCAAGTGGTCCAGGTCCTGATCAGTCGGTATAAGGCGATGGGCAAACTCACCTGAGGCGCTTGAAGGAAAACTCAGATAGGACCAAACGAGAACAACAGTGAATAGATGCGTTTTGTGTTGGCGAATATTTGCTTCTGAAGCTGTTCCGGAGAATTCAAGCGATCGATCGCCGACGAATACCGAAAGTACCAGGTTAAAAGTTGTCGCGTCGAATTTATCTAGAAGCAGAGTGGTGCCGCTGCTGTTCTTAAAGTCGTAGGCCGTGGAAGCTAGATCGGTAAAGCGCCTAGAATATACATGAGCGAAGGCTTTCTTTGATTTTATTGCGCTTGTTTTGTGGCGCGTAATTATTTCTTCGTTGTCTCCGTAAACTAAGGTGTGTTTGATGAAATTGTGGTGGGGGCTATTTGGCGAGGCGTGAATTGAGTAATATTGGTTCTTAACAGTTTTGCCGTGCTCGTTTGAAGTGTTTTCTGAGACGAAAAGCGGCACGCCGGCATCTGCTAGAAGCGCTGCGGGATGCAAGCCTAGCTGTAAGTCGAAACTTTTTGGTCGCTCCGAGATCGAGAGAATTATGCGTTTCCGGTCGGTTTCAACGGCGGCGCGAAAGCTTGTTTTAGAGCTCATGTGCAATCTCTTGATTTTTTTTCGTGCTTCATTCAATCAGAACACGGGGTCGCGGTCATATATTCTTGCTCCACTCATTGATGAGCGAGGTTGGCGTCACGAGGATACTCGTCCACGCCGCATTTTTTGCTTCCACAACGAGCAAGAGATCTTCTTTTCCTAATATCGATTTGATATAATCACGCAGTTGCCCGGCCGTGCCCGTGTAAGCAACATACCAAACGGATTCTAGAAGTCGCCCGCGTGCTCCGCCTAGCTTCTCCAGATGCTTATCCATCTGAGCATGCGACGGGTTTGGACCGTTGAGGTCGTAAGTAACGATGAAATTCGCCATTAAAGGTTCTCCGATAAAGATGCCATAAATGGGGTTGCTTGGCACGGCATCTAGCGCGCATGCGTCGGCTCTCCAAAGGACAACAAGGTTACTTTTCGCGCGGAGTCGGTGCAATGCCTTTCGGGGTCGTATCAACATGATCCTAGGCATGATGAAGATGACGCTTGGGGGGGGGGCGAGGCCAAATAATACTCGCTCCTGTGAAAAAAGTAGCGCACGCGTCGCCCGCGCCCGTCAATTTGTCGCAAGTTAGGGGGCGTTTCGCTCCCCATCTTCGTCATGCGCGGGTATTGGACTCGCTTTGCTTGACGGATCGCACCCTACTTTCACCCTGTTCGCGACGCTTCGTCCATGTTGCGAAGTTGGCATCTGGCCTTGTTAGCTGATCATGCCTTGGGCGACGTCATTCTTTGAACTCTACCTTGTTACTTTTTGCAGAACCGCCCGAGCTCTCCGTCAGCTTCCGACAACTGTCGAACAGGTCACCTGCGGCCCAGAGCCGCCTTGCTCTTTTCGCACAACACGTTCGGCAGAACCGCCTCGGCGAGGTCGATCGGCTGCTAGTCGGTCCACCCGGGTCCGGAGCGCTCTCCTAATTTCGGGTAAGTTGGCTGACCGTGTAGAAGCGGTTACGCGGCTCTCCGCTGCATGCGATGTAATAGGTGTCGCGTCGCGACACGCTCCGATCACTGTTGATGATTTTCCCGCAGCCGGTATCTAAGGCTCGGCGGGCAGCTCGCCAAAGCATCTCGATATCACGCGCACTGAGTGCGCCGCCCGGGCGGGTCGCTACAGCTCCGCTTTCAATCCGAGCATCCGAGAAAATCAGTGGTGACTGCACCACGGGCATGTCGGCTGGCCTTGCTGGCCCGAGCAATCGCATCTCAATCCAGCGCTGCGTGTAGCCAGGCTCGGTTACTCGCCCCCATCCGTTCCGAACCTCGAAAACGGTGACTGCCTGCTGGCGATAGACCCTGTTAACACGGGTCGTTGCAGCCGGGCCGGGCATCATTTCTGCGGCGTCCGTTTGCACGTACATCTGCCGCGGGGCTTGCGCCTCGACCGAGGTCGGCAAAAGGCCGATGAGCGTTAAGCCGACTATCGTCCGGCGCATTCTTGTCCCCCCTATAAAGGGCTACCTTACCATCGGGCGGCCGGATTTTAGGAGCCTATCTTGACCCCCGTACCCGGCCGTTGCCAATACTTCCATTTCGGGTAGCGGATGGATCGCCTATAGGCGTCGTCCCACCTTCGCTAGGTTCCGCCGCCGTTGGATGACCCAGGTCCGCCGCCGGAGCCGGCAAAGGTTCAGCGCGATCGATCAGGTCCCGTAGCCAAGGGTCGGCGTTCACGATCACCTGCGCATGTCGCCCGCCGCATAGCGAGCGAACCAGGCGGCGCGCTAACTACACCGACGCTGTACTGCGGATCGTTTCCCAGAATCAGCAGCGCGGCATGGACGGACAGCCGTCGCACCCTCTGGCGTCCAGTCGTGCCGGCGCAGCTAACCTTCAAATAAGTTCGTTCCGCCTCTTGCAGATAGGCGCTGATCCGTATGTGGCCGTCCTGCGCTATTGGCGCTGCCCATTTTTGACAGCCCTCGCGCCTACAGAAGGCTAGCTGCGGGACCGGCCGGATCGCGCTTCTCCCCTCGCGCGACCACCAGAAGCGCGCCGTCCGGCAATGGGCGTTGCAGGGTCTTCGCGACATCCCAGGGGGCGTCCAGCCAGGTTTCGCACTCCGCCGGCTCCGTCAGGATCACCGGCATCGCCTTGGGGTGGATGGCCCCGACCTCGGCGTTCGGTTCCGTGGTCAGGAAGGCGAACAGGTCGGCGGTGACCGGCCCTTCCTTGACCTTCCGGGTGGAGGTCCATCCTCGCACCCAGATGCCGGCGAACCACGCCAGCGGCCGGTCCTCGCCCAGTGCAAACCAGGTCGGCGGGCGCCGGCCGTCCGGCTGCAACTCCGGTTCCGAAAAAGAGGTCAGGGGCACCAGGCACCTCGATTCCGGCCCCAGCCAGCGCCGCCAGTGGGGCGAGGTGGTGTTGCGGACATTGGTCACGCCCGGGTCGGTGGCCTTGCCTTTGATGGCGAACGCCGGCGACGGCATGCCCCATCGCGCCATCGCCAGCGCCAGGCCATCGCCTTCGCGGCGGACGATCGGGGCGGGGTAGTCCGGGAAGATGCCAGGCATGGGCGGCAGGTTGCCGGCCAGATCCAGCCAGCCCTGCTCCGCCTGCCGCCAGTCCCGGGCCTGATCGCGGATCCCCTGCTGGCTGGAGGTCATCGAGTAGAGGTTGCACATGGCGATCGCTCCTTCCCCCGCGGGGCATGGTGCCTGGTGAAGCGCGGGCCGCAAGCGCCGGCTTCGTGTTTTCGGCGCCTCGCGGTTCTTTGTGTCTGGGAAACGCCGCTACGTCCTGATGGCAGAATGGTCGCCGGCTGACCGGCCGGCCTCCGCCTGGCTAAAACAAGAGCCCCGCTCGGCCATGTGCCGGGCGGGGCTCTTTGCGTTTCGGGGGTTTGGTGTTCAAACGGGAACTGGGATCGGTGCCAGCGCGGCCCGGCCTTCCTCCGTCAGCGTCCAGCGGGCCTACTTCCCCGGCGCGTCATCGCCCCGCATGAGGCGCAGGCCCAGCGCAATCACGGCCAGTCCCTTGCGCGGCTGGCGGAGCGCGGCGGCCTCTGGTGGTCGGAGGCCTGGGGCGTGCTGACTGGCGTGGGATGGGGGCATCTGCCTCGCAATCAGGAAGACCGGTGCAAGGCGGCGGTGCTCGCCATTTGCCAGAAGGAAGCGGCCAATGCCTGAGCAGAATACGGCGGCGCGGGCGTGATGATCTTTCGTCTGCCACACAATCCTCTTTGTTTCGAGATCCCCGACGAGTGGTGGGAT
Source organism: Roseomonas sp. F4 (assembly GCF_053891155.1). Classification (NCBI taxonomy): domain Bacteria; kingdom Pseudomonadati; phylum Pseudomonadota; class Alphaproteobacteria; order Acetobacterales; family Roseomonadaceae; genus Roseomonas; species Roseomonas sp. F4. The sequence continues at coordinate 507,675 of NZ_JBSSHK010000005.1, read as the reverse complement.
TCGGCCGCGATGAATGAGTTTGCGTCGCCCCGGACAGCCTATCTGCCGAAGCCGGACGAGCACCGGCGGACAACAACGTTTCTGCCGCTGAGCACGATCCGGCCGCCAATCCGCGGCCTTGGCGCGCCGCTTGACTTCCGTGGGCTAGACCGGGCGCGGTTTGTAGATGTGCTGAAGGGCTTCGCCACCAATACACCGCTGCCGCCGATCGAAGTGTTAGCGATTCCCGAGGGGTGCGGGGGCAACAGTGGTGCTGCGTGGACCGTCTACAACGGCTACCACCGCTTCTATGCGTCCTGTGCAGCCGGATTCACCGAGATCCCGGCGATCGAGGTGGCTCAGTTTTAGCGGAGCGGCCCTTTGTACCTCTCCACTTGCGCTGGCGTCGGCGGAAGGTCATCTCGTCACAGTGGCGCGTCTCGTCCGTCTGCTGTTTCAGATGGGAGCTCGTGCCGTGAGCGAACATCAACCTGCCCGCTTCTAGCGGACATCGGTGGCGCGCGGCCTGGTGCCGCAGGCGCGACAGCGGAGCCGGGCGACCAGCTCGTAAAGCTTGGCGTGCGGGTCCTGCCCGGCGAACAGCTCGCGCGGCCGATGGCGCTCCGTCCGGCCGCAGGCGCAGACCAGCGTCAGCACGGCATCGGCGCAGTGCCACAGGGGCGAGACGGGCGAGGGGCTGCCGTCGAGTCGGTTCGTGCTGCTGGCCACCGGGCGTCATGCGTCGTCGGGGATGGGTGGCCATTTGCTGCGGTCCAGCGGAGGCGGCCAGATGCCCTGCGATCGCCAGTACCGGTCCGCACGGTCGCTCCATCGCCGGGCCGGCGCCCGCAGCCACTCGCCATGCCGGTGGGCCACGGCGCGGAGGATCCGGAAGATGTCGCGGCCGGCGACGGCGGGATCTCCGCCATGGGTGACGTAGGCCTCGATCGCGGCGGCGGAGCAATCCAGGTTGTCCAGGCCCTTGCCCTCCGCATTGCGGTAGGCGACCGCCACGGCCCGGACCATCTCGATCGGCCAGGTGCTGATCGGCATGACGTGGCTCTCGCCGGGGACCTCGCCAGGGGCGAGGGGGCCAGGCGGGGAGGGTGGGACAGGGCGATACCGGCTGCGGCGCATGACCGCACCCTGCCACCGTGAACAGGATGAGAACAAGCAGCTTGTGGCAAACGGTCGGCACAGCGCGGCACATGTGCCGCACCGCCAATGAGTGCTTCAGCTGAATCGTGAATTTCAGGAGCCGATTGCACCAAGATTGCCCCAAAGGGGCATTTTCTTAAGTGATTTCAATGGCGGGTGGTGCCCAGGAAAGGACTCGAACCTTCACGACCTTGCGGTCACTGGCACCTGAAGCCAGCGCGTCTACCAATTCCGCCACCTGGGCAAAGGGGCGTCTTCCGACGTGGGGCGGGATTTACGGGCGAGCCTCGGGGCCGTCAAGCGGGGGTCATGCGGTTTCTTGCAATGTCGTGTCGCTTGGTCTGGACCCTGCCGGCGGCGTATAGAAGGCCGGCATGGATATGGAGCGCGGGTGATGCAGGTGGGGCAGGATCGCAAGGTGGCGACGGTGTTCGGCGGCGCCGGCTTCATCGGACGCTATGTGGTGCAGCGCCTGGCGGCGCAGGGCTATGGCGTGCGGGTGGCCACGCGCCACCCGGCCGCGACGCGCTTCCTGACCACCCAGGGGCGGGTCGGGCAGATCGTGCCCTTGCAGGTTTCCGTCACCGACCCCGCGGCGCTGTCCCGTGCGGTACAGGGCGCGGATGTGGTCATCAATCTGGTCGGCATCTTGCACGGCGATTTCGACCGCATCCAGGGCGAGGCCCCCGGCCTGATCGCCGCCGCCGCCGCCAAGGCCGGCGTGCGCCGGATGGTGCATCTTTCCGCCATCGGGGCCGATGCCGGCAGCGAAAGCCGCTACGCCCGCAGCAAGGCGGCGGGGGAGGTGGGCGTGCGCGCGGCCTTCCCGAACGCGACCATCCTGCGCCCCTCCCTGGTCTTCGGGCCGGAGGACCAGTTCTTCAACCGCTTCGCCGGAATGGCACAGATGCTGCCCTTCATGCCGGTGGTCTCGGGCGACAGCCGCTTCCAGCCGGTCTTCGTCGGCGATGTGGCCGATGCGGTGATGGCCGCGCTGACCACGGATGCCGCGCTGGGCCAGACCTATGAGCTGGGCGGGCCGCGCGTGATGACGATGCGGGAGGTGCTGCGCTTCATCCTGGACACCACCCACCGCCATCGCCGCCTGGTCGATATGCCGATGGGGCTGATGCGGCTTCAGGCCTCGGTGCTGGAGAAGCTGCCCAACCCGGCCCTGACCCGCGACCAGCTTCTGTTGCTGGCCAAGGACAATGTGGTGGCCGAGGGCGCGCCAGGGCTGGCGGCGCTGGGGATCACGCCGAAATCGGTGGAAGCGGTGGTGCCTGCATATCTGCGCCGCTTCCGACCGGGCGGTGGCCGCCGCGACCTCGCGGCGGCATGAGGGCCGGATCGGACGTTTTTCTGTCCTGCCTCATCGACCCGCGATAGGGTGCGTTAAGAAAAACGCGAAAATGGGACAGTATTGCTGTCCTTATGGTGCAAAACGGACTCGCATCCGTTGCGATGCTGGTGTAGGAGGCTCTCCCCGCGCCGCCGCCGGACGGCGCGCGACCTCAGGAGCCTCGCCGCCATGGCCGATCGGATGCTGCAATTCGTGCGCCTCGACCAGCACCAGCCGGATAAGCGTCCGGCCACGGCGCGGCGCGAGGATTTCGCCGAGATCTACAAGGAATTCGACCCCTCGGCGGCCAAGGCCCAGTCCAGCCGTTGCAGTCAGTGCGGCGTGCCTTTCTGCCAGGTCCACTGCCCTCTGAACAACAATATCCCGGACTGGCTGAAGCTGACCGCGGAAGGCCGGCTGGAGGAAGCCTATGAGGTCTCCTCCGCCACCAACACCTTTCCGGAAATCTGCGGCCGCATCTGCCCTCAGGATCGTCTGTGCGAGGGCAACTGCGTCATCGAGAAGGATTTTGGCTCCGTCACCATCGGCTCGGTGGAGAAGTATATCACCGATACCGCCTGGGAGATGGGCTGGGTCAAGCCGCCGAAGCCGCGGCGGGAGCTGGCGCAAAGCGTCGGCATCATCGGCGCCGGGCCGGGCGGGCTGGCGGCGGCGGAACGGCTGCGTCTGCGCGGCTACCAGGTGCATGTCTATGACCGCTACGACCGCGTCGGCGGGCTGATGATCTACGGCATCCCCAACTTCAAGCTGGAGAAGGAGGTGGTGCTGCGGCGCTGGAAGCAGTTCGAGGAAGCCGGCATCCACTTCCACCTGAATGTCGCGGTGGGCAAGGACATCACGCTGGAGGAACTGCGCCTGAAGCACGACGCCGTGCTGATCGCGACCGGCGTCTACAAGGCCCGCGACATGAAGGCCCCCGGCATTGGGTTGGATGGCATTCTGCCGGCTCTGGACTACCTCACCGCCTCGAACCGCGCCGGGCTGGGAGAGGTCGTGCCGGGCATGATCAATGGCGCGATGAACGCCGCCGGCAAGCGGGTGGTCGTCATTGGCGGCGGCGATACGGCGATGGATTGCGTGCGCACGGCCGTGCGCCAGGGCGCAACTTCCGTCACCTGCCTCTATCGCCGCGACAAGGCGAATATGCCCGGCTCGATGCGGGAGGTGTACAACGCCGAGGAGGAAGGCGTGGTCTTCGAATGGCTCGGCGCGCCGGAAGCCTTCTTCGGCGAGGGCACCGTCACAGCCGTGCGGGCGCAGCGCATGCATCTCGGCCTGCCGGATGCGACCGGCCGCCAGCAGGTGCAGGCCATTCCGGGCAGCAGCTTCGACCTGCCAGCAGATATCGTCATCATGGCGCTGGGCTTCGATCCGGAGGACCTGCCCAAGGCCTTCGACGCGCCGGCGCTGCCGGTGACGAAATGGGGCACGCTGAAGGTGGACCATCGCACGATGATGACGGCGTTGCCGGGCGTCTTCGCGGCCGGCGACATCGTGCGCGGCGCATCCCTGGTGGTCTGGGCGATCCGCGATGGTCGCGACGCGGCCGAGACCATGCACCACTACATCGAGCAGAAGGCGAGCGTGCTCGCCGTGGCGGCGGAGTGACGACGATGGACAACTACGTCGAGAACTATCGGTCCCAGCACGCGCTGCTGTCTTCCGCGGCGCACGTCGATTTGACGGAGCACGATGCCTGCGGCGTCGGCCTGGTGGCCTCGCTGGATGGGCAGGCGCATCGCAAGGTGGTGCAGGCCGGCATCGATGCGCTGAAGGCGGTCTGGCACCGCGGCGCTGTGGATGCGGATGGCAAGACCGGCGACGGCGCCGGCATCCATATCGAGATTCCGCAGGACTTCTTCGCGGAAGTCGTGGAGCGCGGTGGCGACCGGCTGCGGCCGGGCCGCATCGCGGTGGGCATGGTGTTCCTGCCGAAGACCGATCTCGGGGCGCAGGAACGCTGCCGCCAGATCGTGGAGTCGGAAATCCTCGCCGCTGGCTACAGCATCTATTCCTGGCGACAGGTGCCGATCGATGTCGCCTGCATCGGCGAGAAGGCCAATGCGACGCGGCCGGAGATCGAGCAGATACTGCTGTGGAACCCCCGCGGCGTCGATGACGACAGCTACGAGCGCGACCTGTTCGTGATCCGCCGCAAGATCGAGAAGCAGGCGATCGCGGCGCAGATTCCGGAGCTGTACCTCTGCTCGCTCTCCTGCCGGTCCATCGTCTACAAGGGCATGTTCCTGGCGGAGAGCCTGACGGAATTCTACCCGGACCTGCTGGACGCCCGCTTCATCTCGCGCTTCGCGATCTATCACCAGCGCTATTCCACCAACACCTTCCCCACCTGGCGGTTGGCGCAGCCCTTCCGTATGCTTGCGCATAACGGCGAGATCAACACCGTCCACGGCAACATCAACTGGATGAAGTCGCATGAGACGCGGCTGGCCCATCCGCTGCTCGATGCGCATATGGACGACATCAAGCCGATCGTGCAGGCCGGTGGCTCGGACACCGCGACGCTGGACAATGTGTTCGAGCTGCTGGTGCGCGGCGGCCGCGACGCGCCCATGGCGAAGTCCATGCTGATCCCGGAAAGCCTGGGCAGCAACGCGACCATGCCGGACGCGCATCGCGAATTCTTCCTGTACTGCAACGCGGTGATGGAGCCCTGGGACGGGCCGGCGGCGATCGCGGCGACCGATGGCAAATGGGTGATCGGCGGGCTGGACCGCAACGGTCTGCGTCCGATGCGCTACACCATCACCACCGACAACATCCTGGTCACCGGCTCCGAGACCGGGATGGTCAAGATTGCCGAGGACCGCGTTCTGGCCAAGGGCCGCGTCGGCCCCGGCCAATGCGTCGGCGTCGATCTGTCCACCGGCCGCTTCTACGGCGACACGGAGCTGAAGGACGCGCTCTCCTCCCGCAAGCCCTTCGGCGACTGGACCAGCCGGACCACGCGCATCGACGGCATCGTCAAGGCCGGCGCCGATGAACATGCCGAGCTGACCGGAGAGGCGCTGCGCCGCCGCCAGCTCGCCATGGGCTATACGCTGGAGGAGCTGGAGACGATCTTGCATCCGTTGGTGGAGGAAGCGGCGGAAGCCATCGGCAGCATGGGCGACGACACGCCCATCGCCGTGCTCTCCAGCCAGTATCGCGGCCTGCACCACTATTTCCGGCAGAGCTTCAGCCAAGTCACCAACCCGCCGATCGACAGCCTGCGTGAGACGCGGGTGATGTCGCTGAAGACGCGCCTCGGCAATCTGGGCAATATCCTCGATGAGGACCCGACCCAGTGCGACATGTTGATGCTGGACAGCCCGGTGCTGTCCAACGCGGAATTCGCCGCCATGCGCGCCTATATGGGCGATACGGCCTGCGTGGTGGATTCCACCTTCCCGGTCGCCGCCGGCGAGCAGGGGCTGCGCGACGCCATCGAGCGCATCCGGCGTGAGGCGGAGGAAGGCGTGCGCAGCGGCTGCGCGCATGTGATCCTGACCGATGAGGGCCAGTGCGCCGAACGCGCCGCCATCCCGATGATCCTCGCGGTCGGCGGCGTGCACACGCATCTGGTCAAGAACTCGCTGCGCACCTTCACCAGTCTGAACGTCCGCAGCGCCGAATCCATCGACGTGCACTACATCGCCGTGCTGATCGGCGCGGGTGCCACGACGGTGAACGCCTATCTGGCGCAGGAGAGCATCGCGGACCGGCACCGCCGCGGGCTGTTCGAGGGGCTGTCGCTGAAGGATTGCGTCGCCCGCTACAAGAAGGCGGTCGATAAGGGGCTGCTGAAGGTGATGTCCAAGATGGGCATCTCCGTCATCTCCTCCTATCGCGGCGGCATGAACTTCGAGGCCATTGGCCTGTCCCGCGCGCTGGTCGCCGAATTCTTCCCGGGCATCGCCAGCCGCATTTCCGGCATCGGTCTGTCCGGCATCGCGCGGCGCGTGCTGGCGTTGCATGCCAAGGCCTGGGATGCGGATGCGGTGACGCTGCCGGTGGGCGGGCTCTACAAGCTGCGCAAGAGCGGCGAGAACCATGCCTTCGACGGTTCGCTGATCCACACTTTGCAGCGCGCGGTGGAAACGGACAGCTACCAGACCTTCAAGCGCTATTCGGAAGGCGTGCGCCGCCTGCCGCCGGTGGCGCTGCGCGACCTGCTGGATTTCCGGGCGGAGGGCCGCGTGGCCGTTTCGCTGGAGGAAGTCGAGAGCATCACGGAAATCCGCAAGCGCCTGGTCGCGCCCGGCATTTCACTCGGCGCGCTGAGCCCGGAGGCGCATGAGACGCTCTCCATCGCCATGAACCGCATCGGCGCACGCAGCGACAGCGGCGAGGGCGGCGAAGATCCGGTGCGCGCACGGCCGCGCCGCAATGGCGACAATGCGAATTCCGCCATCAAGCAGATCGCTTCGGGCCGCTTCGGCGTCACCGCCGAATACCTGAACAACTGCAAGGAAATCGAGATCAAGGTCGCGCAGGGCGCCAAGCCCGGTGAGGGCGGGCAGCTGCCCGGCTTCAAGGTGACGGAGCTGATCGCCAAGCTGCGGCATTCGACGCCGGGCGTGATGCTGATCTCGCCCCCGCCGCATCACGACATCTATTCGATCGAGGATCTGGCGCAGCTCATCTACGACCTGAAGCAGATCAACCCGGAGGCCACCGTCTGCGTGAAGCTGGTGGCGCGTAGCGGCATCGGCACCATCGCGGCCGGCGTGGCCAAGGCAAAGGCGGATGCGATCCTGGTCTCCGGCCATTCCGGCGGCACGGGCGCTTCGCCGGTGTCCTCCATTAAGCATGCGGGCCTGCCCTGGGAGATGGGGCTGACGGAGACGCATCAGGTGCTGATGCTGAACCGGCTGCGCCACCGGGTGAAGCTGCGCACCGATGGCGGCATCAAGACCGGCCGCGACGTGGTCATCGCCGCCATGCTCGGCGCCGAGGAATTCGGCATCGGCACGGCGAGCCTTGTGGCCATGGGCTGCATCATGGTCCGTCAGTGCCACAGCAACACCTGCCCCGTCGGCGTCTGCACGCAGGACGACGCCTTGCGCCAGAAGTTTGCGGGCACGCCGGAAAAGGTCATCAACCTGTTCAGCTTCGTGGCGGAGGAAGTCCGGGAAATCCTCGCCGGCCTCGGCTTCCGCAAGCTGACCGATGTGATCGGCCGCACGGACCTGCTGCGCCAGGTCAGCCGTGGCGCCGAGGACCTCGACGACCTCGACCTGAACCCGCTGCTGGTGAAGGCCGATGCGGGCAGCCATGCCGCCTATTGCACCATCGAGGGCCGCAATGAGGTGCCGGAGACGCTGGACGCCGACATGATCCGTGACGCCGCGGCGCTGTTCGAGCGTGGCGAGAAGATGCAGCTGGCCTACAACATCCGGAACACGCATCGCGCCATCGGCACGAAGATCAGCAGCAAGATCGTCCGCAAGTTCGGGATGGAGGGCTTGCAGCGCGGCCATCTTACGGTGCGTCTGCGCGGTTCCGCCGGCCAGTCGCTCGGCGCCTTCGCGGTGCGTGGCCTGAAGCTGGAAGTCTTCGGCGATGCCAATGACTATGTCGGCAAGGGCCTGTCGGGCGGCACCATCGTGGTGCGCCCGGCGCCGTCCTCCGGCCTCGTCTGGAACGAGAACACCATCATCGGCAACACCTGCCTCTATGGCGCGACCGGTGGCGCGCTCTTCGCGGCGGGGCAGGCCGGTGAACGCTTCGCGGTGCGCAATTCCGGCGCGCTGACCGTGGTGGAAGGCGCGGGCGCCAATGCCTGCGAATACATGACGGGCGGCACCGTGGTGATCCTCGGCCCGGTCGGCGACAATTTCGGCGCCGGATTCACCGGTGGCATGGCCTTCCTCTACGACGCTGACGGCGCCTTCGAACACCGCGTGAATCCGGAAACGCTGCGCTGGCGCCGCGTCGGTGCTTCCGCGCATTGGGAGGGTGTGCTGCGCGAGCATGTCGAACGGCATGTGGAGGAAACCGGCAGCCCCTTCGCCACGCGCCTGCTGAACGACTGGGCGACGGAGCGGCTGAACTTCTGGCATGTCGTGCCGAAGGACTATGCCCGCTACCTGCCCCAGCCGATGGAGGAAGCGCTGGCCGTCGCCGCGGAGTGACCTTCCGCGTCACGCGGCGCGCACTGCTGGCCCTGACCATTCCCGGCTGTGCCTCGGCGCAGCCGGGGCTGGTCACGCCACCGGCCGCGCCGGGCGGCGGGCTGCATGCCCGGGCGGCGGCCAAGGGCCTGGCTTTCGGCGCGGCGCTTGCCACGCGGCATATGGTCGAGCCCGACCTGATGGCGGCCTTCCGTGCCGATTGCGGCATGCTGGTCGCCGAGTATGAGATGAAATGGTCGGTGCTGGAGCCAGCGGCCGGCCAACGCCGGACCCGCCATGCCGACCAGCTGGTCGATTTCGCGCGGCGCAACCGCATGGCGCTGCGCGGCCATACCCTGCTCTGGCATGAAAGTGAGCCGGGCTGGCTCAGCAGCCTGGATGCGCGCGGCACGGCGGCGGCCATGGCGTCGCATATCGATGCCACCGTGCTGCGCTGGCGCGGCGCCATCGGCACCTGGGATGTGGTGAATGAGGCGGTGGCGCCGGAAGACGGTCGCCCGGATTTCCTGCGCCGCACCTGGCTGCTGAACCGGCTGGGGCCGGATTATCTGCCACGCGCCTTCCACATCGCCCGCGCCGCCGACCCCGAGGCGCGGCTCGCCTATAACGATTTCGGTATCGAGCATGCCAATGCCTGGTCGCGCCGCCGGCGGCTTGGCGTGCTGACCTTGCTGAGGGCGCTGCGCCAGGCCGGCGCGCCGGTGCAGGTGCTGGGGGTGCAGGCGCATCTTCAGGCGGGGCAGCCCTTCGAGGCCTCCGAATGGCGGGCCTTCCTGGCGGAGGTCGCGGCGCTGGGCCTGACCATCGAGATCACCGAACTCGACGTCAACTGCGCCGCGCTGCCCGCCGCCGCCGCGCGGCGCGATGCGGCCGCGGCCGATCTGGTGCGCCGCTTCCTGGATGCGACGCTGGCCGAGCCTGCCGTGCGCTGCGTCGTCACCTGGGGGCTGAGTGACCGGACCTCCTGGATCCAGCGAGGCCTTCTGCCGGAGCACCGGCGCCGGGACGAGGCCCGGCCGCGCCCGCTGCCCTATGACGAGGTGATGCGGCGCAAGCCGTTCTGGGCGGCCATCGCCGCGGCCTTCGATGCGGCGCCCTGGCGCGGCTGATCCCAGCCCGCCGCCCCCGCGGGTTGGCCCGCGCCGCGTCGCGTGTCATATGTTGGCGCGTCTCAAATATAGGCCCGCATGCGGATCCTTTTGCATCTCCCCTTGTCTCCCTTCGCCCGCAAGGTCCGACTCGCGCTGGCTGAGAAACGACTGCCTTTTGATCTTCGTATCGAAAGGGTCTGGGAACGGCGGGAGGAATTCATGGCGGTGAATCCCGCCGGAACCGTCCCCGTCTTGCAGGAGGCGAATGGTCTCTGGATCGCGGACTCCTACGCCATCTGCGAATATCTCGATGAGGCCTATCCGGACATTCCCCTGCTCGGCCGCACGCTGGGCGAAAGGGCAGAGGTCCGCCGGCTGGTCGCCTGGTTCGACCAGAAGTTCTACGCCGAGGTCACGCGCAACCTGGTGTTCGAGAAGCAGATGAAGCGGATGATCGGCCGCGGTAATCCGGACGCTACGGCGATCCGCGCCGGCTATGCCAATCTGAAGCCGCATCTGGAGTATATCGGCTGGCTCGCCGAAACCCGCGCCTGGCTGGCCGGGCCGCAGCTCGGCCTGGCCGATCTGGCGGCGGCGGCGCAGCTTTCCGCGCTGGATTATATCGGCGATGTGGATTGGAGCATCTCGGACGCCGCCAAGGACTGGTATGCGCGGGTGAAGTCCCGCCCCAGCTTCCGCCCGCTGCTGGCGGACCGCGTCACCGGGGTGACGCCGCCCGCGCATTACGACGACCTGGATTTCTGACCGGTAACTTGTACGTCCTTCGGAACGGTCCGTATATTGTAACGGATCGAGCCCCGGGGGTTGCCATGCGTCGCCTGTGCCTGTTGCCGCTGCTCGCGCTGCTGATGGCGCTGCGGGCCGCCGTGCCGGATGCCTCGGCGCAGGGGGTGCAGACCGTGCAGGGGTCGTTCACCCTGGGCGGCAAGGTGGTGGCGCTGCCAGCCGGGCCGTGGCGGGTCGTGTATCAGGGCACGGAGCCGAGCCGGACACGCGATCTCACCGTCCCCACCGCGTTGCATCGCGCGGTGCTGGTGCAGGAAGTGGCGGGCCGCGCGGCCGGCGTCATCCTGGCGACCGCTGCCGCCGATGTCGGCACCGCCTGGGACCCGCATGGCATCTGCACCCGCACCGATGCGCTGCGCCGGCATGTCGAACAGGCGGTGCGCGGCAGCCTGGATTGCCGCGGCCTGGTGAACCAGGGCTCCGGCGCTGGAACCACGACGCCGGCCTGGATGCGCAGCCTCTATACCCTGGGCGAGGATCGCCCGGGCTTCATCCCGCCGCGCTGGATCGTGGCCCAACTCCTGCTCAGCGAGGACATGCACCTGCTGCAGGTGGATTACCGCTTCTCCCCCGCCACCTATGCCACCGGCAGCGCCCGCACTGCCGCCAACTGGTATGACGGCGTACGGACCGCCGAGCAGACCGCCTTCCTGGATCGGCTGGAGGCCTTCACCCTCGCCGCGCGCACCGAACTGCGACGCGGCCTGTATGGCCGCAGCCCCACCGCGCCGCTGGCCGGGCCTTTCTGAAACTCAGCGCCGTGCCGGCCCGGCCTCACTGAGTGCCAGGTTCTGGGCGGCGAGGTCGGCCGCGGCGGAAAGCGGCGCCGCCTCGATCGCCTTTTCCCAATCCGCCCGCGCGCCGGCGGAATCCCCGCGCAACTGGCGGATGATGCCGCGTTCCAGAAGCCCCTCAGCGTTGTTGGATTCCAGCGTCAGGGCCTGTTCGATGTCGCGCGCGGCGAGCTCGACGCGGTCGAGGTGGCGATTGGCGGCGGCGCGGAACACCAGCGCCTCCGTCCGCGTTGCCTCCAGCACCAAAGCGCGGTCCAGGTCCTGGATCGCCTCGGCATAGCGGGACAGGCCGCCGAGGGTGACGGCGCGGTCCACCAGCAGGTCCACATCATCCGGCGTCAGGGTCAGCGCCATGGTGGCGGCGCCATAGGCCCGGTTCGGCTCGCCGGCCATCAGCCAGGCCTGTGTCGCCTGCGCGAAGACCGCCGCACGGGCGGGGCCGCTGGCCGTGGAGACGCTGGCCAGGGATTCCAGCCGCTGCGCGGCGGAGGCGGGCTCGCCCAGCGCCAGCAGGGCCAGCGCTGCGCATTGCCGCGCCCCTTCACCCCCGCCGGATGCGGACCAGTTCTCGGCCTGGCGGCGCGCGGCCTCCGGATCGGTGCGGAGCAGGCCCATGCAGTGATCGAATTCGGGTCCATCCGCGAGCCGCGCCGGCGGCTGCGGTGGAGTCGGCATGGGTTCTTCCGCGGTCATCGCGGTGCGGGGGGTGAGCGTCACCCAGCCGACCACACCCACCGCCGCGAGGGCGGCGGCGGCGAAGGCGCCGAGCAATACGGTACGGGTCTGGCGTCGCATGGCTTCCGATCCTACCCATGACCGCGGCACGACGCCAGTTGCACAGGGTTTCGGGGGATTTCACGACATGCGCATGGTGGTGGCGGGGCTGGGCTATTGCGGTGCGGCGATCGCGGCGGAGGCTTTGGCGGCCGGTTTCGCGGTGACCGGCACGGCGCGCGATCCAGCGCGGGTGGTGGCGCCGGCCGGGGTGGAACTGCGCCGCTTCGCGGAGGCGGGGCCAGCGATCGCCTCGGCAACCCATCTGGTGGTGACCGCCGCGCCGGGCGAGGCCGGCTGCCCGGTGCTGGCCGCGCATGCGGCGGCCATCGCCGCCGCGCCGGGCCTGCGCTGGATCGGCTACCTCTCCACCACCGGGATCTATGGCGACCGTGGCGGGGCGGAGGTGACCGAGGCGACCCCGCCGACTCCGGGCCAGCCCCGTTCGGTCGAGAGGCTAGCGGCGGAGGAGGCCTGGCGGCGGGCGGCGGGCGGCGCGGCCCTGGACCTGTTCCGGGTCGGCGGCATCTATGGCCCGGGGCGTTCGCCGCTGGAGGATCTGCGGCGCGGCACGGCGCGGCGGGTGGTGAAGCCGGGCCATGCCTTCAGCCGAATCCATCGCGACGACATCGCCCTGGCCGTCGTCACCGCCGCACGGCAGGCGGTCCAGGGTCCCCGGGTCCTGCATCTGGTGGATGACGAGCCCGCCGCCAATGCGGATGTGGTGGCGGAGGCGGCACGGCTGCTCGGCATGACGCCGCCCCCCGAAATCCCGTTTGAGGAGGCCGCCCGGGCGATGTCGCCCATGGCGCTGTCCTTCTGGGCGGAGAATCGGCGCGTGGCGAATGCCCAGACCAAGGCGGCGCTGCGCCTGGACTGGCGCTATCCGACCTATCGCGCCGGCTTGGCCGCGATCCTGGCCGGGGAGGGGGGCGGTTGAAAGGGGGCGACCCCCGCCTGCCGCGTCAATCTCGATCCGGCGCGCCCAGGGGAAAATAGCCGCGGAACGGGCGGCCGCCCTCGACGGCGCGCGCCACCGATGGCCGGGCCAGCAGGCGCGCGCGATAGGCGCGCAGGATGGGGAAGCCCTCCCCGATGCGGTGGGTCCAGTCGGCATAGAATAGCGAGGGTGCGGCTGCGCAGTCCGCCAGGGTGAAGTCCCCGCCGGCTGCCCAGGCCTTGCCTGCGAGATGGCCCTCCAGCCAGGCATAGGCGCGCTCCAGCCGTTCGGCCGCGATTGCGAGGCCCGCGGTGCTGTCCATCGGCAGTTTGCCCAGCTTGGCGTCCACCGCGACCTGCATCGCGTCCATCACATGAAGGTCGAAGAACCGGTCAAGGAAGCGCACCTCGAGCGCCCGCATCGGATCGGCGGGCAACAGCCGTGTCGCGCCTGGATACGCGATCTGCAGGTACTCGATGATGATGCTGGTTTCCGCCACCGCATGGTCGTCATCCAGCAGCAGCGGAAACTTGCGCAGCGGCCAGCGGCGCAGCCATTCCGCCCGGTGCTCCTGCGGCGCCTGCGGATCGAGGCTGTGGAAGGCGAAAGGGGTCGCATTCTCCCACAGGGCGATCAGAACCTTCTGCGTATAGGACGAGAAAGGGTGGCCATAGAGCGCCAAAGCCATCACGCACGCCTCCACATGGCGGCCAATTCAGGCCAGCAGGCTGTCCAGTGTCTCCGCCAGCAGCCGCAGGTCGTCCGGGCGGGACAGGCGGTGGTCGCCATCCTTGATGAGGTGCAGGCGCACATCCGGGCCCGTCAGCGCCTCCACCAGCCGTAGCGCGTGCTGCCAGGGCACGTCGGCGTCGGCCATGCCCTGCAAGATGCGAACCGGGCAGGGCAGGTCGAGCGGGCTGTCGAGCACGGCGCTTCGCCGTCCATCCTCGATCAGGGCGCGCGTGACGGGGGTGGGCTCGCCGTACTGGCTGGGCAGGTGGACCACGCCACGCTGCATCACCTCCGCGCGCTGCGCTTCGGAAAAGGCCGGCCACATCAGCAGTTGCGTAAAATCTGGCGCCGGCGCCAGGCCGATGAAGCCGGCGAGGCGGTCGCGCCGCTGGCGGGCCAGCAGCAGCCCGATCCAGCCGCCCATGGAGGAGCCGACCAGGATCTGCGGCCCTTCCGTCAGCGCGTCGAAGACCGCCAGCGCATCATCCGCCCATTGGCCGATGGTGCCATCCTCGAAGCGGCCGGCGCTTTCGCCATGGCCCGAATAGTCCAGCCGCAGGAAGGCCTGGCCGCGCGCGGCGCAATGGTCGCGGAGCGCCAGCGCCTTCGACCCCTGCATGTCGCTGCGATAGCCCGGAAGGAAGACCACGCCAGGCCCGCGCCCGGGCAGCCGTGCCCAGGCCAGGCGGTCATCCAGGCGCCCGGTTTCCTCCGTCACGCCAGGTAGCCCCGCTTCGCCAGGTTCGCCATCAGCGCGCCGATGCCGAAGGACCAGGGCGGGCAGGAATCGGTGCGGTCCACCTCATTGGCCAGGGCGCCGAGGCGCGGGGTGGAGATGCGCACAACATCGCCCGGGTGATGGGTGAAGCCCATGCCGGGCGCCCCACGATCCTTGCTCGGCGAAAAGGGCGTGCCGAGGAACAGCACGGCGCCATCCGGGTATTGGTGATGCGCGCCGATCATCTGCCCCACCACCTGCGTCGGGTCGCGGCTGATGGCGCCGATGCGGCCGGTCTCATGCAGCGCAAAGCCGTCACGCCCTGTGATGTCGAGCGTCAGCTCGGCCTGCCGGATATCCTCCAGCGTGAAATCCTCGTCGAACAGGCGGATCAGCGGGCCGAGGGCGCAGGCCGCGTTGTTGTCCTTGGCGCGGCCAAGCAGCAGGGCGCTGCGGCCCTCCACATCGCGCAGGTTCACATCATTGCCCAGCGTCGCGCCGACGATTTTGCCGGAGGCATTGACCACCATCACCGCTTCCGGCTCCGGGTTCGACCATTTGCTGCTGGGATGCACGCCGACCTTGGCGCCGGCCCCCACGGCTGAAAGCACGGGGCCCTTGGTAAAGATCTCGGCGTCCGGGCCGATGCCAACTTCCAGGTACTGGCTCCACCAGCCCTTCTCGACCAGGGAGGCCTTCACCCGCATCGCTTCCGGACTACCGGGGATCAGGTTCGCCAGGTCGTCGCCGATGATGCCGCGCACCTCGGCGCGGATCGCCTCCGCCTGGCTGGCATCGCCGCGGCAGCGTTCCTCGATCACACGCTCCAGCATCGAGCGCACATAGGTCACGCCGGCCGCCTTGATGACCTGAAGGTCGATCGGCGCCAGCAGCCAGGGGCGGGCAGGGTCATGCGCCGCGTGATGCGCATTGGCCAGCGCCGCCGGCAGGTCGACCGAGGCGGGCACGCCGCGCGCGGCGATGGCGGCGATGGGGTCCTCGCTGTTCAGCCAGGCGCTGGCGGTGGCGAAGGCCGGGGTCATGTCGAAGGCGGCACCCTGGCGCAGGGCGAGGACACTCGGCCCCTCCGGCGTCATCAGGCGCAGCGCGAAGGTCCCGGTGTCGAGGTCGGCGGGCAAGGCGGCGTGCTGGGTCATGATGCGCTGGAGTCTCCCCTGTTTCCGGTCTTCCCCGCAGTCTAGCCACCTGGGCCCCGCCTGCCAAAGCCACCGGGGCCACGTGACACGCGCAACAGACGACATGCGCGCGAAACCCGTTTCGTCCCCGGCGCGCCATCCTCGTGAAACCGTTGGGCGTCAGAACGCCCCTCCGCCCAGGATGGGCGTGAGACGAGGAACAGAGACGATGATGGACGCCGCCTTCGCGGCGCTGCTGGCCGGCCGGACCGGCCAGCGCTGGCGCCGCGACCCCGAACTGGCCAGGCTCGATGACCGCATGCGCCGTGACATCGGCCTGCCGCCGCGTGACCCGCCTGCGCTGCCGCTGCGCCGCCACGGCATCTGATCCCCTCCGATTTCACAGCAAATGAGTTCAAAACCATGCTGACCACCGATCGCTACGGCAATGTCCTGTCCACCACCAACCGCACCGCCATCGACCATCTGGATGAGGCGGCGGAGGCCATCCTCGGCTATCGCGACGATCCGCTGGCCTCCATCGACGCGGCCATCGCGGCGCAGCCGGATTTCGCCATGGCGCATGCCTTCCGCGCCGGGCTGATGGTCATGTCCAGCGAGGCCCCGGGCGCCGAGGAGGGGCTGCGCAGCGTCGCGCGGGGTGAGGCGCTGCGCCACGCCACGGAGCGGGAGCGTGCCCATCTGGCCGCGGCCCGGGCCTGGTGCGAGGGCGACATGGCGCTGGCCCAGTCCCGCTATGGCGCGCTGTCCGCCGCCTATCCGCGTGACCTCTCCGCCCAGCAATTCGCCCATGCCATCGACTTCTTCCTGGGCCACGCCGCCGGGCTGCGCGACCGCCCCACGGCGGCGCTGCGGGACTGGCGCGAGGGCGAGGCGGGCAGTTCCTGGCTGCTCGGCATGCAGGCCTTCGGCTTGGAGGAATGCGGCAGCTATGCCGCGGCTGAGCAGGCCGGCCGCATGGCGCTGGCGCTGAATCCTGCGGATGCCTGGGCCACGCATGCCGTCGCGCATGTGATGGAAATGCAGGGCCGCGATATCGAGGGCGTGGCCTTCCTGAAGGCGCGGGAGACCGAGTGGGCCGGCGCCGGGCTGCTCGCCGTGCACAATTGGTGGCACCTCGCGCTGTACCACCTGGAGCAGGGCGATGTCGGCGAGGTGTTGGCGATCTATGACCAGGCCGTGGCGCCCCGCCCGGGCCGGGTGGCGCTGGAACTGGTCGATGCCTCCGCCATGCTGTGGCGGCTGATGCTGCGCGGCGTGGCAACCGGTGCGCGCTTCGCCGAGGCCTCCGCGGCGTGGGAGGCGCTGGGCGGCGGGGGCTTCTATGCCTTCAACGACCTGCATGCGGTGATGGCGCATCTCGGCGCCGGTCGGACGGCTTTGGCGGGGGAGGTGATGGGCGCCATGCGCCATGCGGCGCGGGGGACGGGCACCAATGCCCGGCTGACGCGCGACGTCGGTCTGCCGCTGGCGGAGGGCTTTCACCACTTTGTCGCGGGCGACCATCGGCAGGCGGTGGAGGCCCTGCTGCCGGGAGCGGGTGAGGCGATCCGCCTTGGCGGGTCCAACGCACAGCGGGACGTGATCTGGCTGACGCTGCTGGAAGCCGCCCTGCGGGCAGGGGAGGCTGGGCTGGCGCGCGATCTGGCCGGGCGGCGGGTGGCGGCCAAGCCGGAGAGCGGCTTTGCCAGGGCGCAGATGGCACGCGCCGCCTGAGGCGGGCTTTTGGGGCCATCTGTTGGGGTAGTTAAACCAATCGGTTGACTCTTCGCGGGGCGGTTTCTATATTCAACTCCATGGTTGAATTAGAGCCTCCCCGCTTGGACGCCCCTCATCTGGACAGCGTCTTCCACGCCCTCGGCGACGCCACGCGCCGGCGCATGTTGCGCGAACTCGCGGCCGGCGCGCGCACGGTCGGCGAATTGGCAAAACCCTTCGCCATGTCGCTGGCCGCCGCTTCCAAGCACATCAAGGCGCTGGAACAGGCCGGGCTGATCCGCCGCGAGGTGCGCGGCCGCACCCATCTGTGCCGCCTCGACCCCGGTCCCCTCGCCAGCGCCCATCACTGGCTGGCCGTCTACGAGCCGTTCTGGACCGCGCGTCTCGACCTGCTCGAAGGGCTCCTGCGCGAGGAGGATGCGCGTGATGCTAACGGCCCCTCCGCGTAACCGCTCCGGGCCGCCCTCATACGCCGGGCGGAAACCTCTGGTTTCCTTGGCTTCGCGGCATAGCCGCGGCGGCCGTTCGGCCGCTCGACCGGTCGAGGGACCGGTCGCTGGTAGTACCCCGAAAGGAGATGACCCATGAACGACACAGCCCTGCTCGACTCTCACGGCGTGCTGGTGGAGCCCACCACGCTGCGCATCGAACGCCTGCTGCCGGGCCCGATCGAACGCATCTGGGCCTATCTGACCGACAGCGAATTGCGCCGCCGCTGGCTGGCTTCCGGCGAGATGGAACAGCGCCTCGGCGCCAGCACGGAGCTGGTCTGGCGCAACCAGGAGCTGAACGATCCGCCGACCCGGCGGCCGGAGGGCATGCCGGAGGAGCACCGCATGGTGGTGACCATCACGGAAATCGACCCACCGCACCGCCTCGGCATCACCTGGGGCGTCAGCGGCGGCGTGACCTTCACGCTGGAGCCGAGGGGGACGCAGGTGCTGCTGACCATCCTGCATCGCCGCGCGCCGGATCGGAACACGCTGCTGAATGTCAGCGCCGGCTGGCACGCGCATCTCGACATGCTGGCGGCGGATGTCACGGGCCAGGCGAAGCCGCCGCACTGGGACAATTGGGTACGCCTGCGCGCGGAATATGACGGGCGCTTCCCGGCCTGATCTTCACCTCGGCCCCCGGGGCGGTGCAGCATGGTGACGTGCACGCGCCGCCCCGTCGGCCAATTGAGGAGCCCATGCCATGAGCGGTACCGTGCCGGTCATCGACGTCTCCGCGCTGCGCGCGTTGGACCCTGTTCGACGCCACGCCGTGGCCGCCGAACTCGGCGCGGCCTGTCGCGGTGCGGGATTCTTCCTGGTGACCGGGCACGGCATTCCCGAATCCACCACCGCCGGGCTGTTCGGCGCCGCCCGGGCGCTGTTCGCGCTGCCTAATGCCGAGAAGCAGGCGATGTCCATCCGCCGCTCCCCGCATAATCGCGGCTATGTCGGCCTGTCGGAGGAACAGCTCGACCCGACGAAGCCGGCGGATCGGAAGGAGGCCTTCAATATCGGCCTCGACCTGGCCGCGGACGATCCGGAGGTGATCGCCCAAAAGCCCTTCCGGGGCGTGAACCTGTGGCCGGAGGGCGCGCCGGAACTGCGCACCGCCATCATGGCGCATTTCGACGCCGCCTGGGCACTCGGCCGGCTGCTGCATCGCGGCTTCGCGCTGGACCTCGGCATCGAGGAGGACTTCTTCGAGGACAAGCTCGACCGCCCGCTGGCGACGCTGCGCCTGCTGCACTACCCGGCCGGCGGCGGTGGGGATGCGGCGCTGGGGGCCGGGGAGCATACCGACTACGGCAATGTCACGGTTCTCGCCACCGATGGCGTGGCGGGGCTGGAGGTGAAGCGCCGCGGCGGTGGTTGGGAGGAGGTGCCGCAGGTGGCCGGCGCCTTCGTCTGCAACATCGGCGACTGCCTCATGCGCTGGACCAACGATGTCTATGTCTCCACGCCGCATCGGGTGCGGGCGCCGGCGGCGGAGCGCTATTCCGCCGCCTTCTTCCTCGACCCGAACCCGGACACGCTGGTGACGGTGCTGCCCGGCTGCACCGGGCCCGGCCAACCGGCGCGCTACCCGCCGGTGACCGGCGCCGATTATCTGCGCGAGAAGCTCGATGCGACCTATGCCCATCGGCGGGCACCGGCGGGCTGATGGACGCCTCGCGGCGGTGAGGGTAGGAACGGCCTGCCATGACCTTGCCCCCCGCCGTGCTCCAGGTGCTGCCCGCTCTGGCCTCTGGCGGGGTCGAGCGCGGCACCATTGAAATCGCCGAGGCGATCCGCGACGCCGGCCTGCGGCCCATCGTGGCTTCCGCCGGCGGTGCGCTGGTGGCGGAGCTGGAACGGCTGGGCGTCACCCATGTGACTTTGCCGCTGGCAACCAAATCGCCGCTCGGCCTGTGGCGCAACGCCGCGGCGCTGACGGCGCTGGCGCAGGCGGAGGGCGTGCGGATCATCCATGCCCGGTCGCGCGCCCCCGCCTGGTCGGCGCTGCTGGCCGCGCGGCGCAGCGGCGCGGCCTTCGTGACCACCTATCACGGCGCCTATAACGAGCAGCTTCCCGGCAAGCGCCTGTACAATTCCGTCATGGCGCGCGGCGACCGCGTGATCGCCATCAGCCGCTTCATCGCCGATCTGGTCCAGGCCCGGCATGGCGTGCCGGCGGACCGCATCCGGCTGATCCCGCGCGGCGTCGATCCGCGCCGTTTCGACCCGGCCAGCATCACGCCGCAAGCCGTCGTCGCGCTGCGCACCGCCTGGGGCGCGGCGCTGGGCGATGCCGTGATCCTGCTGCCCGCCCGGCTGACGCGCTGGAAGGGTCAGGCCGTGCTGGTCGCGGCGCTGTCCCATCTGCCGGCCCATGCGCGCGTCGTACTGGCGGGCGGCGGGCGCGATGGGTTCCGTGATGAGCTGCTGGCCCTGGCCGCGCGGCTCGGCGCGGCCGGTCGGCTGCACATCGCCGGTCACGTGCCGGACCTGGCCCTGGCCATGGCCGCCGCCGATATCGTCGTGCATGCCAGCACCGATGCCGAGGCTTTTGGGCGCACGGTGATCGAGGCCCAGGCCATGGCGCGCCCCGTGGTGGCCGCCGATCTCGGTGGGCCGCGCGAAACCGTGGAACATGGCGTCACCGGCTGGCGCGTGCCGCCCGGCGATCCGGCCGCGCTGGCGGCGCTGCTCGCGCGGGTGCTGGCGATGCCGATGGCCGAGCGGCAGGCGGTGGGCGATGCGGCCCGGGATTCCGTGCTGCGCCACTACAGCACCGCCGCGATGCAGGCCGCGACCATCGCCGTCTATCGGGAGTTTCTGGGATGACCGAGCCCGCCATCCTGGTTATCCGACTTGGTGCGCTGGGCGATTTCGTGCAGTCCTTCAGCCCCTTCGCCGCGATCCGCGCGCATCACCCCGGGGCGCGCATCGTGCTGCTGACCACGCCGCCCTTCGCCGAGCTCGCCCGGCGCAGCCCCTGGTTCGACGAGGTCTGGGCGGAGGGCCGCCCCTCCTGGCGCGATGCGCGGGCCGTGCTCGGCCTGCGGCGGCGGCTGCGGGCGGCGCGGTTCGGGCGGGTCTATGATTTGCAGACCTCCAGCCGGTCGTCCCGCTATCGCTGGCTGGTGGGGCTGGGCGTGGAGTGGTCCGGCATCGCGCGCGGCGCGTCGCACCCCCATGCCAATCCCGACCGCGACCGGCTGCACACCATTGAGCGGCAGCGGGAGCAGTTGGAAGCGGCGGGCATCACGGAGTTTCCGCCGCCGGCACTGGATTGGCTGGATGCGGACCTGTCGGCCTTCGACCTGCCGCCGCGCTTTGTCCTGCTGGTGCCGGGCGCGTCCCCGTTGCGGCCGGGCAAACGCTGGCCGGAGGCGCGCTTCGCCGAATTCGCCGCCACCAGCCCGCTGCCTTGCGTGGTCCTGGGCGGCCAAGCGGAGGTGGCCCTGGCCGAGGGCATTGTGGCGGCCGCGCCGGGCTGCATCAGCCTGGCCGGCCGCACCGGTTTCGCCGAGATCGCGGCCCTGGCACGGCGCGCCAGCTTCGCCCTGGGCAACGACACCGGCCCGACGCATCTGATCGCCGCCGCCGGCTGCCCGACGCTGGCCCTGTTTGGCGGCGACAGTGACCCGGCGCTTTGCGCCCCGCGCGGCCCCGCGGTGGCGGTGCTGCGACACCTACCGCTGGCGGCGCTGGGGCTGACCGAGGTCAGGGCCGCAATGGCAGCGCTGTCAGAGCGATAATTTTGAACTTTTTCGTCGGCATCGAGTCAAATGGTTCGATGATCACGACGACGGCTAAAATCATCAGCGTCGTGAAGGCCCCGAACCGAAACCAAGTGTCTCGGTTCAGTTTCCGTTTCAAGAATTCAAGGATGGGGCTTTGTTCGGCTTCCGAAGGGGAATCATCAGACCAATGCTTGGATCTCGATGGCTGTCCTGATCCGATCTCAATCAGCTTCATCGCTTGGTGTCGGGCCGCGAAGACATAGTAATCGTAGACGGCGGTCGTCAGCAAAAAAATGGAAAGGATCGGCAGCTTTTCGCTGAATAGCGCTTGGCTTGGGACGATTTCCTTGCCGTTGGCAGCGACCGTCGCCGCTGTGCCGAGGAAGCCGATCAGAAGTCCAAAAGCCCAGCGCGAGGCGGCAGCGACCTCGGAATCAAGCTTTTGCACCATTTCGATGGCTTTTTCGCTCATACGAAATATGAGACAGGACAGCGATGAAATGTCACCAGGAAGTTGCGGACGGCGCCTGTCCGCAACCTTCTGGTATCGAAGCCTGTCAGCCGGCAGGGACGCCGCTCTGCGTCCAGGCGCGCAGCGCCTCCATCTCCACCTCGGACAGCTTCTCACCCAGGCCCCGGGTGGTGTTGAGCAGGGTGGCGTAGAGCACCCGGGCGAGGCGCGCGGTGCCCTCCGGCCCCACCGGCTCATGCAGCTTCACATAGCCGCGCATCAGCCAGCGCAGCAGTGCCGTCACCTCCCGTGCCGAAATGTGCAGCCCCTGCGCGGCCGCGGCCTCCGCCAGTTCAGGCGCCGCACTGGCGGGGTCCAGCGGCAGGGCAGCGGCGATGGCGGGCAGCAGGAAGCCGATTTCCGTCGGGGTGAAGGCCGGCAGGTCATGTGGCAGGCCCTTGGGGTCACGCGAGCCCCAGAGCAGGTCGCGCAGCAGCAGCGCGGCCTCCATCGCCGCGGCTTCCGGTGTCGGCTCGGTCGGAGTGGCGGGCTCGGGCGAGGCGGGCTCAGGCGGGGTGTGTGCCGTGACCTGCTCCGTCACCACCTCGGGCTCGGCGGCCTGCTCGACCACGGGGGCCTCGACCATGGGCGTTTCGACCATGGGCGCTTCGACATGGGTCGGGCGCGCCGACGTGACGGCGGCGGGCTCCGGCTCGGCTTCCGCCTGCTCCTCGGCGGGGGCGCCACCGCGCTCCGCATCGAAAACCCAGCGCCGAGTGGGCGGGCCGGAGAGCGACAGGCGCGGGTCCTGGGCGCTTTCGATCAGACCGCCGAGCGAGCCCGCGCCGGCATAATCCGTTTGCCGCAAAGCGGGGAAGGCGCGGGGCAGGGTCTGGCCGAGATCGGCCAGGCGCAACGCTCCGGCCTGGCTTCGGGCCAGCGCCTCTCGCAGCCAGGCCAGCACCTGGGCGCGCAATTCGGTCGCGTCCGGGGCGCGCGATGGTGAGGCAGCAGGGGCGGGCGGTGCGGCGCTGACCTGGGCGATGGGCAGGTTGCCCATGCCCTCATGCGCGAATTCATCCAGACCCACCACCAGATCCGCCGCCGCCAGATAGGCGGCCTTGGCCGTGTCCTGCGCCAGGATGGTGATGCGCCGGTCATGCGCCCGTAGCCGGGCCAGCGCCGGCAGGAAGTCGCTGTCGCCGGACAGCAGCACGAATTCGTCGAAATGCGTGCGGTGGTCCAGCGCCTCCCGGATATCCAGCGCCATCTTCATGTCGGCGCTGTTCTTGAGCCAGGCGACCGGCGGGCAATCCACCACGTCGAAACCGGCCTGGACGAAATTGGCGCGGAATTCCGAGAAATAGGCGCGGTTGCGCAGGTCCCGCGTGGCGCGATAGCGGGCAACTGGCCGGCCGGGCTGAAAATCATGATATCCGCCCGGATTGAGGTAGCAGCGCCGCACCAACGTGCGCCTTGTGGCCGGCGGCCCGCTCTCGCCGCGACCCTCCAGCCAGGCGAGCCAGGCATCGGGGCGCTCGCCGAAGGCATAGGCGGCCCGTTCATCCCATCTCAGCAGCGCCATGAAGACATTGTCGAAATCAACGTAGAGCGCCGCGCGGGGCGGCTGTTGTTGTGGGGTCATGGAGTCATCCGGCCGAATAAGTGTCGGCATTCTGGTCATCAGGGGGGCAGTCATGTCCGAAGTCGCCTTGACGGCAAGGCGGCAGGCTGGTCATGGTCCGCGCCCTTTATGGCACAGTCCAGGAGCCTTGTATCCCGATGCCCGCGATCACCCTGCCTGACGGTTCTGTCCGCGACTTCGCCGGGCCCGTCACGGGCACGACGGTTGCGGCCAGCATTGGCCCCGGCCTGGCCAAGGCTGCCCTCGCCATGATGGTGGACGGCCAGCTGCGCGACCTCTCCGACGAGATCGCGGCCGATGCCAGCCTGCGCTTCATCACCCGCCGCGACCCCGAGGCGCTGGAGATGATCCGCCACGACACCGCCCATGTGCTGGCGGAGGCGGTGCAGGACCTGTTTCCCGGCACCCAGGTGACCATCGGCCCGACCATCGAGAACGGTTTCTATTACGATTTCTTCCGCAATCAGCCCTTCAGCGTCGAGGACTTCGCCGCGATCGAAGGACGGATGCGGGAGATCGTGGCCCGCAACGCCGCCTTCAAACGCAGCGTGGTTTCGCGTGCCGAGGCGACCGCCCTGTTCGAAAAGAAGGGCGAGGCCTTCAAGGTCGAGCTGATCCGCGACCTGCCGGATGGCGTGGACATCAGCCTCTACAGCCAGGGCGACTGGATCGACCTCTGCCGTGGGCCGCATATGCGTTCCACCGGCGATGTCGGCACCGCCTTCAAGCTGACCAAGGTCGCCGGAGCCTATTGGCGCGGCAAGTCCGAGAACCCGGTGCTGTCGCGCATCTACGGCACCGCCTGGCGCGACCAGAAGGAACTCGACGCCTACCTTCTGCAGGTCGAGGAGGCGGAAAAGCGTGACCACCGCCGCATCGGCAAGGAAATGGGCCTGTTCCATCTCCAGGAGGAGGCGACCGGCAGCGTCTTCTGGCACCCCAAGGGCTGGAAGCTGTACCGGACGGTCGAGGACTATATGCGCCGCCGGCTCGACCAGGCCGACTATCAGGAGGTGAAGACCCCCCAGCTGGTCGACCGCCGGCTGTGGGAGGAGTCCGGCCACTGGGAGAAGTTCCGCCACGCCATGTTCCTCGCCAAGGTCGAGGACAAGGATGAGGCGGACCGCACCTACGCCCTGAAGCCGATGAACTGCCCCTGCCATGTGCAGATCTTCAACCAGGGCGTCCGGAGCTATCGCGAGCTGCCGCTGCGCATGGCCGAATTCGGCGCCTGCCACCGCTTCGAGCCTTCGGGCGCGCTGCACGGCATCATGCGCGTGCGCGCCTTCACGCAGGACGATGCGCATATCTTCTGCGAGGAACATCAGATCGCGGATGAGACGGTGCAGTTCGTGGCGCTGCTCTCCGGCATCTATCGCGACCTGGGCTTTAGCGAGTTCCGGGTGAAGTTCTCCGACCGGCCAGCGGTGCGGGCGGGGGATGACGCGACCTGGGATCGTGCCGAGGGCGCGTTGAAGGAGGCCTGCGCGGTCGCCGGCGTGGACTACGAGTTGAACCCGGGGGAGGGCGCCTTCTACGGCCCGAAGCTGGAATTCGTGCTGCGCGACGCCATCGGACGCGACTGGCAATGCGGCACCTTGCAGGTGGACTTCGTGCTGCCGGAACGTCTGGATGCTGTCTATGCGGCGGAAGACGGCACCCGGAAGCGGCCGGTCATGCTGCACCGGGCGATCCTCGGCAGCTTCGAGCGCTTCCTCGGCATCCTGATCGAGCAGCATGCGGGCCGCTTCCCGCTCTGGCTGGCGCCGGTGCAGGTGGTGGTGGCGACCATCGTCTCGGATGCCGACGATTACGCGCGGAAGGCCGCGGCGGCGCTGGCCAAGGCGGGGCTGCGGGTGGAACTCGATCTGCGGAACGAGAAGATCAACCGCAAGGTGCCTGACCACATCGCCCAGCGCGTGCCGGTGCTGGCCGTGGTCGGGCGGCGGGAGGCGGAGGAAGGCATGCTGGTGCTGCGCCGCCTGCCGGGGCGGGAGCAGGAAAGCCTGCCGCTTTCGGAGGCAATCGCGCGGCTGGTGGCTCAAGCCACGGCACCGGACCTCGCCGACGCCCAGAAGGCGGATGTTGCGACGCAATAATGCCATATTTTACGGAGTCGCGCGCCCTTGGCGCGCGCCTCCCGCTTGCTTCGGCGGGGTCGCATCGCCATAACAAGCCAGATTACGCCTTGAACGACGACAGGAGAGCGCTATAGCCCGAGGTCCGATGCCCGCCCAGTTGCCGACGCGCGACGGCCCGCGGGTCAATGAAGACATCCGTGTCCCCCAGGTCCGCCTGATCGATCAGGACGGTGAAATGATCGGGGTGATGTCGGCGCGCGATGCGTTGCTGCGGGCTTATGAGGTCGGCCTCGACCTGCTCGAAATCAGCCCGAACGCCGTCCCGCCGGTCTGCAAGATCACGGATTACGGCAAGTACAAGTATGAGCAGCAGAAGAAGGCCAACGAGGCGCGCAAGCGTCAGAAGGTCGTCGAGCTGAAGGAAATCAAGGTCCGTCCGAATATCGACGACCACGATTACGAAGTGAAGATGCGCCAGATGAAGGAATTCATTGGCGACGGCGACAAGGTGAAGGTCACGCTCCGCTTCCGCGGCCGCGAAATGGCGCATCAGGACCTTGGCCTGAAGGTGCTGGACCGGATCCGGACGGAGCTGGCGGAGGCCACGAAGGTGGAATCCATGCCGCGCCTGGAAAACCGCCAGATGATCATGGTGCTGGCGCCCAAATAAGGGTGCCGGCCGCCAGTCGGACATGGAGCGGCCCCGCCGGATGGCGGGGCCTTTTTCATGTCGGGGCCGGCGAAGGTCGGAGGCGGCGTCAGCCGGCCTCCATCGCTTCCTCCTTCTTCTTCCGGATGGCCGGCAGCAGCATCATGGTCAGGGCAAGTGCCGCCAGTGCCAGCAGCGTGCCGCTGATCGGACGTTCGATGAAGGTGGAGGGATCGCCGCGCGACAGAAGCATGGCGCGCCGCAGATGCTCCTCCATCATCGGGCCGAGCACGAAGCCCAGCAGAAGCGGGGCTGGTTCCAGCCGGAACTTCTTGAACATGTATCCGACGCCACCCCAGACGGCCATCATATAGACGTCGAAGATATTGTTGTTCAGGCTGTAGGAACCGATGCAGCAGAACACCAGGATGCCGGCATAGAGGTACTTGTAGGGAACCCGCAGCAACTGCACCCAGAGGCCGATCATCGGCAGGTTGATGATCAGCAGCATCAGGTTGCCGACCCACATGGAGGCGATCAGCCCCCAGAACAGCTCCGGCTGCGACTCCACCATGCGCGGGCCCGGCTGGATGCCCTGGATGATCAGCGCGCCGGTCATCAGCGCCATGACGGCATTGGAGGGGATGCCCAGCGTCAGCAGCGGGATGAAGCTGGCCTGCGCGCCCGCATTGTTGGCGCTTTCCGGCCCGGCCAGGCCCTCGATCGCGCCATTGCCGAAACGCTCCGGCTGCCGGGAAATCCGCCGCTCCACCATGTAGGAGCCGAAGGAGGACAGCGAGGCGCCGCCGCCCGGCAGGATGCCGAGTACGGTGCCCAACAGTGTGCCGCGGATGGCCGCCGGCGTGGCGTAGCGCCACTCCTCCCGCGTCAGCCACAGCCGACCGCGCTTGGCCACGATGCCCTTGCGGATCTCGGGGTTCTCCAGGTTCACCATGATCTCCGCGATGCCGAACAGGCCCATGGCGAGCACCACGAAGTTGATGCCATCGGACAATTCCGGGATGCCGAAGGTGAAGCGCTGCTGGCCGGTCTGCACATCTGTTCCGACCATGCCGATGCAGACCCCCGCCACCACCATGGCGATGGCAGCGATAACGCTGCCCTGCGCCAGGATGCAGGACACGATCAGCCCGAGCAGCATCAGCGAGAAATAATCGGGCGGACCGAAGGATAGGGCGACGGAGGTCAGCAGCGGCCCGGACAGGGCCACCACGAAGGTGGAGACGGAGCCCGCGAAAAAGGAGCCGATGGCTGCCGCGGCGAGGGCCGCGCCGGCGCGGCCCTGTTGAGCCATCTTGTAGCCCTCGATCGCTGTGACCACGCCGGAGATCTCGCCCGGCAGGTTCAGCAGGATGGCGGTGGTCGAGCCGCCATACTGGGCGCCGTAGTAGATGCCGGCCAGCATGATGATGGCGGTGGTCGGGTCCAGCCCGAAGGTCAGCGGCAGCAGCAGGGAGATGGTGGCGGTGGGGCCGAGGCCCGGCAGCACCCCGATGGCGGTGCCGACCATGGCGCCGAGGAAGGCGAAGCTGAGGTTCTGGACGGTGAGGGCGACGGAGAAGCCGAGGATCAGGTTATCCAGCATGCGCCGCCCCCCTCAGCCGAGCAGGATGCGGTGGCGGCAGGCAAGGGCCAGGCCATTGGCGGGGCGGCCGGGCCTGGCAAGGGTTGAGCGGGTGCGATTGTCTTTCATGGGGAGCCTCCGTTTTTGGGGATGCCGCCGCGACCGGGCGCTGGGCTCCGACTTGCTGCTGAAGATGCAGCAATTCCGCCAGACAAAAGCCGTAATTATGTCCCAATTTTATATTGCTGCATTTTAACGGTTGGATGGCGTGCCGTTGCCGCGGCGTTCCGGCGGCCTGGCCAGGGAAAGCTTGACGCGGCGGGGGCGGAGGGCTAACCGCAACCCCGTTCGGTCGCCCGGACACCCTTAGGTCGCCCCGCCTGATGCGGGTCGGCTCCGTCGCTCCGCGAAGGCTCGCGCAGCGGCGCGTTTTCGTTTGGGCGATCGTGTGGTTGGAAAGGGCAGTACCGCCGCGATGTTCGAGGCGTTGGGCAACAGGCTGACAGGGGTTTTCGACAAGCTGCGCCGTCGTGGCGCCCTGTCGGATGCCGATGTCCAGGAGGCGCTGCGGGAAGTCCGCATCGCGCTGCTGGAGGCCGATGTCGCTTTGCCCGTGGTGAAGGACCTGGTGAACCGCGTGCGCGACCGCGCCGTGGGCCAGGAGGTCATCCGCAGCGTCTCCCCCGCCCAGCAGGTCATCAAGATCGTCAACGACGCGCTGGTTGAGGCGCTGGGTGGTGGCGAAGGCGATGACGGCAAGCGCGGCATCGATCTGAATGCGCCGGCGCCCCTGCCGATCCTGATGGTCGGCCTGCAGGGCTCCGGCAAGACCACGACCTCCGGCAAGATCGCGCTGCGGCTGCGCACGCGCGATCGCAAGAAGGTCCTGCTGGCCTCGCTCGACGTGCATCGCCCGGCGGCGCAGTTGCAGTTGCAGCAGCTGGCGGATCGCGCCGAGGTCACCTGCCTGCCGATCGTCATGGGCCAGCGGCCGTTGGAGATCGCGGCGCGGGCCATGGATGTCGCCCGGCGCGAGCTGTTCGACGTGGTCATCCTGGATACGGCGGGCCGCCTGTCCATCGATGCCGAGCTGATGGCCGAAGTCGCGGCGGTGAAGGCATTCGCAAAACCGCATGAGACGCTGCTGGTGGTCGATGCCATGACCGGCCAGGACGCGGTGCAGACGGCGCGCGCCTTCAACGAACAGGTCGGCGTCACGGGCATTGTCATGACCCGCGTCGATGGCGATGCGCGCGGTGGCGCGGCGCTGTCCATGCGGGCCGTCACCGGCGCCCCGATCAAGCTGCTGGGCGCCGGCGAGAAGCTGGATGCGCTGGAGGATTTCCATCCCGACCGCATCGCCAACCGCATCCTCGGCATGGGCGACATCGTCTCCCTCGTCGAGCGCGCGGCGGAGACGATCGACCAGGCGGAAGCCGAAAAGCTCGCCAGGAAGATGCAGAAGGGGTCTTTCGACCTCGAGGACTATGCCCAGCAGATCAAGCAGATCGGCAAGATGGGCTCGCTTTCCGGCATCCTCGGCATGCTGCCCGGCATCGGCAAGATGAAGGCGCAGATCGAGAACGCCAATCTCGACCAGTCCATGTTGAAGCGCCAGGCGGCGATCATCTCCTCGATGACGGTGAAGGAACGGCGCAAGCCGGACCTCATCAAGGCGTCGCGGAAGAAGCGCATCGCCGCCGGCTCTGGCACCACGGTGCAGGAAGTGAATCGACTGCTGAAGCAGTTCGACGACATGTCGGACATGATGAAGCGGATGAACAAGATGGGCCAGAAGGGGATGATGCGCGGCGGTCTCGGCGCGCTCATGCCCGGCCTTGGTAACAAACGACCGTTTTGAAGATCAGGAGAAGGTAACCCTCATGGGCCTCAAGATCCGCCTCGCGCGCGCCGGCGCCAAGAAGCGCCCCTACTACCACATCGTGGTGGCGGACAGCCGCAGCCCGCGCGATGGCCGCTTCATCGAGAAGCTGGGCAGCTACAATCCGATGCTGCCCTCCGACCATCCGGAGCGCGTGCGCCTGTTCGCCGAGCGCATCGCGCATTGGAAGTCCGTCGGCGCCCTGCCGACCGATCGCGTCGCGAAGTTCCTCGGCCATGCCGGCCTGGCGCCGATGCCGGTCTATGCGGAGCAGCCCAAGCAGGCCGCCCCGAAGAAGAAGGCGCAGGAACGCGCCGCCGCCAACGCCGCCGCGGCGGGCTGAGGCAGAGCAGGGGACCTAGGCCGTGGCGCGGGTGAAGCGGGTGTTGGTGGGGGAGATCGGGCGGCCGCATGGCGTGCGCGGCCTGCTGCGCCTGCGCGCCTTCACCGCCGACCCGATGGCCATCGGCACCTACGGCCCCCTGACCGATGCCGAAGGCACGCGCCGTATCGCGCTGACCGCCCTGCCGGACGGGCTTGCCCGGGTCGAGGGTGTGGCGGATCGCGACCAGGCCGCGAAGCTCACCGGTATCAAGCTCTATGCCGAACGCGACCGCCTGCCGCCGCCCGAGGATCCGGAGGAGTTCTTCCTCTGTGACCTGGAAGGGCTGCCCGCACTGACCGAGGACGGCGCCACGCTGGGCACCATCCGCGCGGTGGAGGATCACGGCGCCGGGGCCTTCCTGGTGGTCGATGGTCCGGCCGGGGAAGTGCTGCTGCCCTTCACCAAGAAGGTGGTGCCGGTGGTGGATATCGCCGCGGGTCGGGTGATGGTCGCACCGCCGGCCGAGGTGATCGTCGCCCCGCAAGCCGGGGAGGACGCGGCGTGAGCTGGCGGGCCACCATCCTGACCCTGTTCCCGGAGATGTTCCCCGGCCCGCTCGGCCTGTCCCTCGCGGGCAAGGCGTTGCGGGAGGGGCGCTGGGCGCTGGAGACGATGGATATCCGCGGCTTCGCCACGGACAAGCACCGCACGGTGGACGACACCCCCTTCGGTGGAGGCGCGGGCATGGTGATGCGGCCGGATGTGCTGGACGCGGCCTGCGAAGCGGCGACGGCGGCCAATCCCGGCGCGCCGCTGGTCTATCTGACGCCGCGTGGGCGGAAGCTGGACCAGGCGCTGGTGCGTGACCTCTCCGCCGGTCCCGGCCTGGTGCTGCTGTGTGGCCGCTACGAAGGCGTCGACCAGCGGGTGATCGAAGCCCGCGAGATGGTCGAGGTCTCCGCCGGGGATTTCGTGCTGTCGGGCGGCGAACCCGCGGCGCTGCTGCTGCTCGATGCCTGCATCCGGCTGCTGCCGGGTGTGATGGGCGGCGCGGCCAGCGCGGCGGAGGAAAGCCACGGCGCCGAGGGCCTTCTGGAATACCCGCACTATACCCGCCCCGCCGAATGGCAGGGCCGGCGCGTGCCCGACGTGCTGCTTTCCGGCCATCATGCCGAGGTCGCACGCTGGCGCCGCGCCGAGGCGGAGGCCGCGACCCGCGCGCGGCGGCCGGACCTCTGGAACGCATATGCCGGCAAGGCTGCCGGCAACACGGAAATCGCGAAGGCGGGGCGGCTGGACGGCCACCCAGCCGCCGCCTAGATGCAAAGATTGGAAGGAACCACCCGATGAACCTGCTCCAGCAGTTCGAGGCCGCCCAGCAGGCGCGCCTCTCCGAGAAGCGCCCGACGCCGGCCTTCGATGCGGGCGATACGCTCCGCGTCATGGTGAAGGTCGTGGAAGGCGAGCGCACCCGCGTGCAGGCCTATGAAGGCGTCTGCATCGCCCGCAGCAACCGCGGCCTGAACAGCAACTTCACGGTCCGGAAGCTGTCCTACGGCGAGGGCGTGGAGCGCATCTTCCCGCTGTACTCCCCGAACGTGGCGGAGATCGTGGTGGTGCGCCGCGGCAAGGTGCGCCGCGCGAAGCTGTATTACCTGCGTGGCCGGACCGGCAAGTCCGCGCGCATCGAAGAGCGGGCGCGCGACAAGCGCGAGACCGCGGCAGCCTGATCCGGCTTCGGCCCCGCCAGTACGGGCGGGGCCAGTGGCTGGGGAGGGCAAGAAGGCAAGAAGGGGAAAGCGATGGCCAAGCCACGCACGCTGTTCGACAAGATCTGGGATGCGCATGTCGTGGAGACGCTGCCGGATGGCACCGCGGTCCTCTACATCGACAAGCACCTCACCCATGAAGTCACCAGCCCCCAGGCCTTCGAAGGCCTTCGCCTCGCCGGTCGCAAGCTGCGCCGACCGGATGCGACCATTGCGGTGGTCGACCACAACATCGCCACGGACAGCAGCCGCTACGGCCGCATCGAGGATCCGGATAGCCGCCAGCAGGTCGAGACGCTGGAGCGCAATGTCGTCGAATTCGGCGTGCCCTATATCCCGCTGACCGATATCCGCCAGGGCATCGTGCATGTCATCGGCCCGGAGCTGGGCCTGTCCCTGCCGGGTATGACGCTGGTCTGCGGTGACAGCCACACCTCCACCCATGGCGCACTCGGCGCACTGGCCTTCGGCATCGGCACCTCCGAGGTCGAGCACGTCATGGCCACCCAGACGCTGCTCCAAAAACCCGCGAAGAACATGCGGGTGACGGTGGATGGCGTGCTGCCGGTGGGCTGCACGGCGAAGGACATCGTGCTCGCCATCATCGGCCAGATCGGCACCGGCGGCGGCACCGGCTATGTCATCGAATATGCCGGCGAGGCGATCCGCGCGCTGGACATGGCCGGGCGCATGACGCTCTGCAACATGACCATCGAGGCCGGCGCCCGCGCCGGCATGGTGGCGCCGGACCAGGTGACCTTCGACTACGTGCGCGGCCGCCCCTTCGCGCCGAAGGGCGCGGATTTCGACAAGGCCGTCGCCTGGTGGAAGACGCTGCCCTCCGACGAAGGCGCGCATTTCGACAAGGAAGTGGTGCTGGACGCCGCGCAGATCGCACCGCAGGTCACCTGGGGCACCAACCCCGAGGCCGTGCTGCCGATCACGGGCGTGGTGCCGGACCCGGCCCTGGTCGAGGATGAGGACCGCCGCGCGCAGATGACGCGCATGCTGCAATACATGGATCTGCAGCCGGGCCAGAAGCTGGACGGGCTGAAGATCGACGTCGCCTTCATCGGCTCCTGCACCAATTCCCGCATCGAGGACATCCGCGCCGCCGCCGCCATGGTGCGCGGCAAGAAGGTGGCCGAAGGCGTGCGCGCCCTGGTGGTGCCGGGCTCCGGCCTGGTGAAAAAGCAGGCGGAGGATGAGGGGCTCGACATCGTCCTGAAGGAGGCCGGCTTCGAGTGGCGCGAGGCGGGCTGCTCGATGTGCCTCGGCATGAACCCGGACAAGCTGAAGCCCGGCCAGCGCAGCGCCAGCACCAGCAACCGCAACTTCGAGGGCCGCCAGGGCCCCGGCGGCCGCACGCATCTGGTCTCTCCGGCCATGGCGGCGGCGGCGGCGATCCACGGCCACCTGGTCGATGTGCGGAACTTCCAGCCGAAGGAGGGCGTGTGACATGCGGCCATTCACCACGCTGACCGGCGTCGCGGCGCCGATGCCTGCCGCGAACATCGACACCGACAAGATCATCCCGGCGCGCTTCCTGAAGACCATTGCCCGGACCGGCCTCGGCAAAAGCCTGTTCGCCAATATGCGCTACAACGAGGACGGGACGGAGAACCCGGACTTCGTGCTCAATCAGGAACCCTACCGGCACGCCGAGATCCTGATCGCCTTCGACAATTTCGGCTGCGGCTCCTCCCGCGAGCATGCGCCCTGGGCGCTGCTGGATTTCGGCATCCGCTGCGTCATCGCGCCGGATTTCGCCGACATCTTCCACTCCAACAGCTTCAAGAACGGCGTGCTGCCGGTTGCGCTGCCGCGCGAGATCTGTGAGCAGCTGATGGAAGATGCGCGGATGGGCGGCAATGCGCGCCTGACTGTGGATCTGGAGCGGCAGGTCGTGGTGCGGCCGAACGGGGAGGAGATTCCCTTCCAGATCGACCCCTTCCGCCGCCACCTGCTGCTCAACGGCCTCGACGATATCGGCCAGACCATGCAGCACGCGCCGGCGATCGACGGCTTCGAGGCGAAGCAGCGCGCGGCCCAGCCCTGGCTCTACGCCGAGGCCTGAGTGTTTCGGGGGCCGTCCTGGCCCCCCACCCCGACCCTTCCCCGCGAGGCGGGGGAGGGAGTGCCCTTCCCGACAGGACGAACGCCAAGATGCCCGCCAATAAAAAGCTCCTCATCCTGCCGGGCGACGGCATCGGGCCGGAAGTGATGCGCGAAGTGCGCCGCATCATCGACTGGATGGACCGCCGCCGCAGCGTCACCTTCGACATCAATGAGGGCCTGGTGGGCGGCGCGGCGCTGGATGCCACCGGTTCTCCCTGCCCGGATGAGACGGTCGCCGCCGCCAGCGCCGCCGATGCGGTGCTGTTCGGCTCCGTCGGCGGCCCGAAATGGGACAGCCTGCCCTTCGATCAGCGGCCGGAACTGGGCATCCTGCGCCTCCGCAAGGATTTGCAGCTTTTCGCCAATCTGCGCCCGGCCGTGGTGCTGGCGCCGCTGGTGGAGGCCTCCGCGCTTCGGGCCGATCTGGTGCGCGGCCTCGACATCATGATCGTGCGGGAGACCACCGGCGGCATCTATTTCGGCGAGCCGCGCGGCATCCATGTGAATGAGCAGGGCAAGCGCGTCGGCATCGACACCGAGATCTATTCCGAGGACGAGATCGCCCGCGTGGCCCGTGTCGCCTTCGACCTGGCCCGCAAGCGCCGCAACAAGGTGACGAGCGTCGAGAAGGCGAATGTCATGCAGTCCGGCCGGTTGTGGCGGGCCGTGGTGGGCGAGATCGGCAAGGCCGAATACCCGGATGTCGAGCTGGAGCACATGTATGCCGACAACTGCGCTATGCAGTTGGCCAGCCGGCCGAAGCAGTTCGACGTGGTGCTGGGCGGCAACCTGTTCGGCGACGTGCTGTCCGACCTGGCCGCAGCGCTGACCGGCTCGCTCGGCATGCTGCCCTCCGCCACCATCGGTGCGGTGCAGGCGGATGGCCGGCGGCATGCGCTGTATGAGCCGATCCATGGCAGCGCGCCGGATATCGCCGGCAAGGGCGTGGCCAATCCCTGCGCCCAGATCCTGTCCTTCGCGATGCTGCTGCGCCTGTCCTTCGACATGGACGAGGATGCGACGCTGATCGAGCAGTCGGTGGAGAAGGTGTTGGCCGGTGGCCTGCGCACCGCCGACATCATGGCGCCTGGCATGGCCCGCGTCGGCACGACGGTGATGGGCGAGGCGGTGCTGCGGGAGCTGGAGAAGCTCTCAGCCTGACGCGGAAGCATTTGATTCCTAAGCAACAAATCCGCCGGCGCGAAATCGCTCCGGCGGATTTTTTTTGCCCCGGAAATTGTGTCGATGGGGTTGCGCACCCCCATCCCGCCCGCTATCTAGCGGCTCCCGTGCGGACCCGTAGCTCAATTGGATAGAGCACCAGACTACGGATCTGGGGGTTAGGAGTTCGAATCTCTTCGGGTCCGCCACGGGTTTTATTGCGCCGCGACTTTAGTTCGCTGGCAGTAGATTGATTTACTGGTCTGCCGCTATTCGGTGCGGTGCAAGGCCAGTTACATCATCCCCCCCCCACTCATGTAGTGCCTTTTGCGGCGGCGCGTTGCGTGGCCGCCAGCCCAGCTCGATACCGTTGTGTTTGACGGGCCAAGCGCATTCGCCGAGCGGGGACCAGGACCCTGGACGCCGGCGGCGCGGCGCTGACCGACCCAAATCCGTGACGGCGACCGGGTGTGGCGCAGGGGTCACGTTTCCGTTCCCCACTGCAACCATGCCGCGAGCACTCTTCTTTTCGCAGTTGCGAAGAGGGTTGGAATCGACAAAGATGCGGCCGCCTCCACAGCTGGACGTCGTATGAAGATCTCCATAATTGGTGCCGGCTATGTCGGCCTTGTATCGGGTGCCTGCTTTGCCGAATTCGGCATTGACGTGGTCGTTGTTGATGTCGCTGCTGAGAAGATCGAAGCGCTGAAGGCGGGGCGCATCCCCATCTACGAGCCTGGTCTTGATAAGCTGGTCATCGACAATGCGGCCGACGGCCGCCTGACCTTCACGACCGACCTCCAGGCCGCCGTGCGCGGGGCCAGCGCCGTGTTCCTCGCCGTGGGCACGCCGACCCGGCGTGGCGATGGCCATGCCGACCTGTCCTATGTCTTTGCGGCCGCCGAGCAGGTCGCCAAGGCCGCCGACGGGCCGCTGGTGCTGGTGACCAAGTCCACCGTGCCGGTCGGCACGGGGCGGAAGGTCAAGGAGATTGTCCGCAAGGCGCGTCCGGACCTCCAGATCGAGGTGGCTTCCAACCCGGAATTCCTGCGCGAGGGCAATGCCATCGGCGACTTCATGCGGCCGGACCGCGTGGTGGTTGGCGTGGATTCCGATTTGGCGCTGGATGTTCTGAAGCGGCTGTACCGTCCGCTTTACCTGATCGAGACGCCGGTCATCGCCACGTCGCTTGAGACGGCGGAGCTCATCAAATACGCCTCTAACGCCTTCCTGGCGGTGAAGATCACCTTCATCAACCAGATGGCCGATCTCTGCGAAAAGGCGGGCGCCGACGTCCATGACGTGGCCCGGGGCATGGGCCTGGATGGGCGCATCGGGCGCAAGTTCCTGCACCCTGGCCCTGGCTATGGCGGCAGCTGCTTCCCCAAGGACACCCTGGCCTTGGCGCGCAGCGCGCAGGAGCTGGGCGCGCCGGTGACGATCGTCGAGCAGACCATCGCCGCCAATGAGGCGCGCAAGGTGGCGATGGCGCGGCGCGTGATCGACGCTATGGGCGGCGACATCTCCGGCAAGACGATCGCCGTGCTCGGCGTGACCTTCAAGCCGGAAACCGACGACATGCGCGATGCGCCGTCGCTGGTTATCGTGCCGAAGCTGGCGGAGGCCGGTGCTTCAGTCCGCATCTACGACCCGCAGCCTGCCCATGCTCGCGATCTGATGCCCGCCAAGGCGTATTTCGCCGACACCGCGCTGGACGCGCTTCAGGGTGCGGATGCCCTGGTGCTGCTGACCGAATGGAACGAGTTCCGCGCCCTGGCGCCGGAGAAGATCAAGGAAGCCATGAACGGCTCCGTGGTCTGCGACCTGCGCAACGTCTGGGATCCGGCGACCATGCGTGCCGCCGGCTTCGAGTACTCGTCTATCGGCCGCGTGTAACGGGAGGCGCTTCGGCGCCTCCTCTTCGCTCAAGGCAGCTGGCTTGTCTGATGCCTGGTGATGGGTGCGGACGGGCCTTGCAGCGATACTTGCCTTGCCAGGATGGCCTGAGTTCCGCAAAGTTTGCAGGCCGCTTCGGCGCTGCTGGCAGGTGGATGGCGTTATGGCCTGCGGTTTCGTCGTGCGTCAGGCCAGCACCAGGAGTCTTGGAAATTTCGCCAAGTTTCTTCTGACGAAATCTCTCAAGAATTGTAAATCGCGATCCTATTCAGTCTTCTCCCAAGATCGGGGCGAGGCATAGTATTTGCTACTGATCTTCTAGCGTATCTCGGTGCGATGTTGGCATAATCGGGCGTTCCCGGGTTCTGCCGGGAAACAGAGAGGGTGTGGGCCGCTTCCTGATGCAATTTCCACTTAGCGAACCTTTGCGCCCCGGCGCGATCCACCGCTTTCGGGTTCGCTTTCCCGACCGCGCCGTGCAGACCATCGACTATGTCGAGGGGGACACGATCCACCTTCATCTGAAGCTGGCCCCCGCCAACGGCACCTTGACCGCCAATGATCTGACCCACGGCCGATGGAACGAGGAAGTGGTTCTGCCGCTTCCGGAACTGGGTCGTGGCGAGCCTGTGGTGCTCGAGGTGCATGCTGCGCGCGGCGGGATTGAGCTGCGAGCCGGTCAGGCCAAGGTGGTGCTCACGAACCGACGCGGCCTGGTGTCGGAAGCAACGCTGCTTCGCTGCTCGGGCGGCGTATCCTTTTCCGCAGAGGCCACAAGCCGCGTCGATCCGGCGCTGGAGCCGGGCCCGAACTGCCTGGGCAGTATTGATCGCTGCACCGATCAGCTGGTGCGCGGCTGGGCGGCGGACCCTGACCTTCCGGACCAGCCTCTGCTGGTCGATATTCTGGTGGATGGCGAGCACAGGGGCAGCGTGATCGCTGACGTCTGGCGCCAGGAACTTCAGGCGCTGCGGCCCGATCTCGCCTCGCACGGCTTCATTTTCCGCTTTCCCTCGCCGATTTCGCGGCAGGATGGGCGTGAGCACAAGGTCAGCGCCGTCATCCACGGCCGCAACCTGGAGTTGGCGCATAGCCCGTGGTTCGTCAGCCGCGCGACGCCGGAGAACCCGCCACGTCTGGTCCCGACGCGAAAGCCGCCGGAGCGGAAGGACGCGGTTCTGGCGACGAAGCTGCCGCCTTCCCCGCAGCCAGATGCCCATCTCGCTGGGTTGCAGGAGACCAATCGCGTTCTGAGCGAGCGCCTGAGCCAGGTGGAGGAGGTCCGCGGCAAGTTGCAGGCGGAGCTGGAAACACAACAGGCCAGCCTCAATACGCGCTACAACGAGTTGGCGATACTGACCCGGTTGCTGGAAGAAAATCGGCTTCTCCTGGAAGCGGCCCAGCGAACAAATGGCGGGTCCTCCAAGCCGAAGGAGGGTGACGGCTCGAAGCCGAAGGGCGGTGGCGAGTCCAAGCCGAAGGACGGCGATGGCTCGAAGCCGAAGGGCGGTGGCGAGTCCAAGCCGAAAGAAGGTGACGGCTCAAAGCCAAAGGGTGGTGGTGAGTCCAAGCCGAAGGAGGGCGATGGCTCGAAGCCCAAGGGTGGTGGTGAGCCCAAGCCGAAGGAGGGTGGCGGCTCGAAGCCGAAGGCCAGTGGTGAGGCGAAGCCGAAGGAGGCTGACGGCGCGAAGCCGAAGGGCGGTGGTGAGTCCAAGCCGAAGGACGGTGAAGGCCCAAAGCCGAAGGCCAGTGGTGAGTCCAAGCCGAAGGAGGGTGACGGCTCGAAGCCGAAGGCCAGTGGTGAGGCGAAGCCGAAGGAGGCTGACAGCGCGAAGCCGAAGAGCGGTGGCGAGTCCAAGCCTAAGGAGGCTAACGCCCCGAAGTCGAAGAGCGGCAATCACGTCACTGACCGAAAAGAGGCTGGCGGTTCGAACGCGCAGGCGGCGCCCCCAAATTGACGGGCGAAAATGCGGAGGGCCGCCAGCCCGTTGAGCTCCATTTTTTGCTTTTGGTTGCTGCCGTGGGGGAATGAATGGACATTGAGGAGCAGGTGCGGCTGATCAAGGCAGCCCGGCAACTGCATCCTAAATGGTATGCGGCAACATATCCCGACGTCGAAATGGTCGGGATGGACGCTGTCGAGCATTACGTCCGCTATGGTTCCCTCATGGGCCGCAAGCCCCGTAACGGTTTCGATACATCTTTCTACCTGAGCCGCTATGCCGACGTGGCGAAGAGCGGCCTTAATCCGCTGATCCACTATATCCTGGTTGGTGAGGCGGAGGGGCGGCTGCAAAGGGTCGAGGATCTGGAGAGGGTGCGGGACCGTGCCAAGCGGACGGTCGCCGATATTGCCAAGAAGCTCCTTTCCTGCGGTTTTCTGGATCGCCCAATCGCCGAATTCAGGGAGCTGATCGAAGGGGACTTCGAGCCCTTCACAAAATTCTTCGCGGCGCGGGAACTGGCACTCTGGAATTACCGGCTGCGATCTCCGGACGGCTATGGCGAGGCATTGCGCTATGCCAGTATAGCGCGATCCCATGCCCAAACCGACAATGACTTCATGCGGGCATTGTCGATTGAGAGTCTTTGTCACTATCAGCTGGGCCAGCGGGAACAGGGCATGGCGCTGCTGCCCCTGGCGGCGGGACGTGAGGCGCTCTTTCCGGATATCCAGCTCGCGCATTCGAATTTTGTTGAGGACGAAGCTTCCAGGATCGCCTTCATAAATGCCGCGCTGGCAGCCCGTTCCATACCGGCAATTGCCTTGAGGCAGGAGGCCGGACTCGGCCGGTATGATCGACTGGAGGCGGCCGCCCAGCTCACGAAGCTTTCGCGGCATGAGGGTCCGAAGGTTTCCATTCTTCTGGCATCGTACAATGCCGCGGCAACACTTCCCACGGCACTACGATCGCTTCTGCAACAGACCTGGCAGAATATCGAAATCCTCGTCATTGACGACTGCAGCACCGACAACTCGGCCGAGGTTGTCGCGGGTTTTGCGGAGGCTGATCCACGTATCAGATTTGTGTCGCTGCCGAGGAATTCTGGCGCTTACGTCGCCCGTAATCTCGGCCTCGATCTTGCCACCGGATCATATACAACTATTCACGATGCCGATGACTGGTCGCATCCCATCAAATTGGAAAAGCAGATTCGCTTCCTTATGGAGACGCCGGGGGCCTTTGGTTGCACGTCCCAGCAGGCGCGCGCCACGAACGACCTGGCCTTCACGCGCATGAATGGCGAGGGATATATCACGCATCTCAATAGCTCGTCCTTCATGTTCAGAACCCAGGCGCTTCGGGACAAATTTGGCTATTGGGATGAGGTCCGTTTCGGCGCGGACACGGAAATGCTCAAGCGGATCGCTGCCGCACTTGGTGCCAACGCCCTCCGGGAAATGTCCACCGGGCCGCTCTCATTTCAGCGAATTTCGGAAACGAGCCTGGTTGGCGATGAGTTCTTCGGCATCGATGGTTCGCATTTCGGTGCCCGCTATGCCTATTCGGAAGCATATTCTTTGAGGCATGCTCGCTCGAAGCGCAGAAGGTACGACAAGGATTCAGCCAGGCGCCCGTTTCCCGCGCCCTATCCCATGCTTCCGGGGCGCGCCAAGCTGGCCGAGCCCCGCCATTTCGATGTTGTCATCGCTTCCGACTTCCGCATGCTCGGCGGCAGCACACGTTCCTGTATCGAGGAGGTGATTTGCCAGCGCCGTAGCGGCGTTAAAACGGCTGTGATGCAAATGTACCGATATGATTTCGACACAAAAACCTCTTTCCTCACGGTCTTTGATGAGGTGATGGATGTCAGTGACCTCGACGTAGTGGTTTTCGGTGAGAATATTTCCTGCGACCTGCTGATTATTCGCTATCCCCCGGTGCTTCAGGAATACCAAAGGTTTCTGCCGCGAGTGGTCGCGAAGGAAATCAAGGTGATCATCAATCAGACGCCGATGAGCGAGTATTCTGGGGCGGGCGATGTGCGTTTCACCTTCAAAGAGGCAGCGCAGAATCTCCTTCAGTATTTTGGGAAATCCGCCGCCTGGTATCCGATCGGACCTCTGGTGCGAGAAACGCTGCACCAGCACCATGCGGATGAGCTGCATCACATCAAACTGGCCGATCAGGATTGGTTTAATATCATTGATATCGAAGGCTGGAGCCGTGGGCGACGCCGGCGCGGACCTTCGGATCGTCTTCGCATAGGCCGGCATTCACGTGACGCATTCGTCAAGTGGCCCGGCACGAAAGAGGAGGTGCTCGCCGCCTATCCCGCGTCGGACGATGTCGAAGTCCATGTGCTTGGTGGCGCAACGTCTCCCTTGGCTCTGATCGGTCAGATACCAGGCAATTGGACAGTGTATGAGTTCGGCAGCCTGGCCCCCGCCGTGTTTCTGGCTCAACTTGATGTCTTTATTTATTTCACCCACCCCGACTGGGTTGAATCCTTCGGCAGAACGATCATCGAAGCCATGGCCGTCGGCGTGCCGGTGATCCTTCCCGAGACTTATAAGCCGCTTTTCGCCGATTCAGTCCTGTATGCCGAGCCTCACACAGCTATTGAGTTAGCGCGGCGCCTTCACGCGGACGAGATCGCCTACGAAGCGCAGGTTCAGAAGGCTTGGCGGTACGTTGCCAAGAATTTTAGCCACGAGACGCATCTCTTGCGACTTAGGGGCGCAGGCGTTACATTGGCCGGGACGGCTGATGAAGTTATGTCGAAGTGATTATGCAGTAATGCTCCGGCATAACTCAGCTAGAGAGACTGTTTTGTCTGCCGATGACGAAAGTCTGGCTGCAAAGCCGAAGTTCATAGGCGAGAAGTTTTGCATGGCACAGCTGAGCGGCATGCCGCGGATGGATTTCGGCGGCGACATGACAGCCAGCGTTGACGCGCTATCTGCTCGACACCCGTCACATCGATATGCCTTTCGGTCTTATGGCGCAAAGGCAGAGTTTGATGGTCGCCAGGATGATATTCGGGCGCTCTTTTTCTTCGAAGAGGATATTCATCCCGTCGGTGAGCCGATGGAAATCGTCAAACAGATTTGCGTCATCGTCGAATCTTACACCCACTGATCCCACAGGCCCTTTCCGGAGCAGCCCATGACGTCACAAGCCTTGTCCTCGTCCGCGAAGGGCCGCCACGATCTCCTGATCCTGCCGGACGCCGCGAAGTTCCACGAAAGCATCGACGTCCGGCGCGGCGAGGACGTGCTGCTGCACATCCGACCCGCCCCAGCGCGGGGCGTGCTTGCCGTGAACACGCTGCGTGGCGGCCGTTGGGGGCGCGAACAGCATATCGCTTTTCCGGCCGAACAGACGGTGCCGCTGCCCCTCACCATCGAAACGCTGGCGTCCAACAAGGTCCGCGTCACCCTGGCCGATGAGCCGCCGCTGGAAATGGCGCTGCACGCGCCGCTCTCCGCAGGACGCTTCTGCCTGTCCCGCAACATCCGCGTGCAGCCGTCAGCCGAGGCCACCGGCTTGCTGCATGCCCAGATCAGCCGGGCGGATATGGAGCATGTCTCCGGCCTCCTGCAGATCCGGGCGACGCCGGATCGGGCGCCGGTGGAACTGGTGGTGCATGGCGATGGCCGCCTGCTCGGCGAGATGCGGATCATCCCGGTCGAGGGGGAGGGTGTCGTCGTCCAGACTTTCTCCCTGATCCACCCGCCGCACGCCCTGATCTATGAGGACATTCTGATCGAGCTGTTCCGACGAGATCCGGAAGGCCTGGTGCTGCTGGATGCCATGCCGCTCCAGCCGATCTATGTCGGTGCGGTGGAATACGCTTCGGAACGGGAGCTCACCGGCTGGGCACGCAACCCCAATCTGCCGTCCCGCCATGTGATGCTCGACATCTACATGAACGGTCGGCACCAGGGCGCCACGCGGGCCGACCTGCCGCATAGCGGCCCAGGCCTGGCGGAAGGGCGCTGCGGCTTCGAATACCGCCTGCCGGAGCCGGTCTACATGCCAGAGGCCCGGCAGGTGGACCTTTCGGTGCGAATCCGGGATACTTCGATCGAGCTGTTGCACAGCCCTTGGGCAATCGGTCGCCCGCTGGCCCTGCAGCCCCTGACCGCTGGACCGGAGCCGGACGCCGAAATTTGAAGATATGTATTGCGTCGCCTGACATCGTCGGCCCCATTCGCAATGGGGGTGTCGGCACCGCCTGTACGGCCCTCGCCCAGTTCCTGGCGTCCGAGGGCCATGACGTCACGCTGTTCTACACCTCGACCTATTTTGAGAATGGCACCCGCGCGCAGTGGGAGGCCTTCTACCGCGGATATGGTGTCACCCTGCTGTACCTGGAGGCGGATAGCCGCCCCCCGGTGCATCGGACGCCGGGCATCCAGGACGAAGACAATATTGCCCGCTCCTATCATGTCTATCGCCAGTTACGGGATACGGATTTCGATCTGATCCACTTCGTCGATTATATCGGGGCTGGCTATTTCACCGCGCTCGCCCGTTCCCAGGGCCTTTGCCTGGCCAATACTCTGCTGGCGGTGACCACCCACTCCCCCACGCTCTGGTCACGCATCGCCAACCTGGCGCCCGTCGATGACCTGTCCCACATGGTCCGGGATCGCATGGAGCGGCGGCTGATCGAGCTGTGTGACCTGGTCCTGAGTCCTAGCCACTACATGCTGGATTGGCTGAGCGAGAACGGTTTCGTCCTGCCAGCGCGGCGACACGTCATTCCCAACCTGATGCCGCGACGTCAGGACGCAGTGATGCGGCCCGCCGCGTCGGCGCCGGTGCGGGAAATCGTCTTCTTCGGGCGCATCGAGCCGCGCAAGGGTCTGCTGCTGTTCTGCGACGCGATCGACCGCATCCGGGACCGGCTGCCCGCGGACGTCACCATCACCTTCCTGGGCAAGACTGGCGGAGCCTATCCGGCGGATCTGGTGCAGGCGCGCGGGCAGCGCTGGCAACGGCCGGTGCAGATACTCTCCGATCTCGACACCTTCCAGGCGAATGACTACCTCGCGCAACCCGGCCGGCTCGCCGTGCTGGCGGCGCTGACCGACAATTCGCCCTATACCG
Source organism: Roseomonas sp. F4 (assembly GCF_053891155.1). Lineage (NCBI taxonomy): Bacteria > Pseudomonadati > Pseudomonadota > Alphaproteobacteria > Acetobacterales > Roseomonadaceae > Roseomonas > Roseomonas sp. F4. The sequence continues at coordinate 463,461 of NZ_JBSSHK010000005.1, read as the reverse complement.
TGCTGGAATGCCTTTCCCACCGGGTGCCCTTCATCTCCTCCGATGTTGGCGGCATTGCTGAGCTGATTGCGACGGAATCCCAGGCGGAGACACTCTTCGCCCCGACACCGGCCGGCCTCGCCACCCGCTTGCTGGCGGTTCTGGCCAAGCCTGGAGTCCAGCCAGCGCAGCCCGCGCCCGCCATCGCGCAGGCCGAACAGGATTTTCGCGATCTGCATAACGCGCTGGGGAAGGAGGTCGCGGAACGCCGCCGCCAACCCGCCCAACCCAGCCGCCGCAAGCCGATGGTCAGCGTCATCGTGCTGCATTTTGAGCGCCCCGTGGAACTGGCCCAGGCCATCGCGGGCCTTGATCAGCAGGACTATCCGCGGATGGAGGTCATTGTCGTCGACAATGGCAGCCGCTCACCCGAAGCCCGGGCCAGCCTCGATGCGCTGGAGGCGGAGGGCCGGCCCAATCTGCGGGTCATGCGCATGCCGGAGAACCTCTATGAGCCTGCGGCGCGCAATGCGGGCGCCGCCGCGGCCGCCGGCGAATACCTGCTGTTCATGGACGACGACAATGTCCCCAAGCCGCAGGAGGTCGAGACCTTCGTTCGCGCCGCCCAGCAGGGTGGCGCCGATCTGCTGACTTGCTTCAACGATCAGTTCAGCACACCGGCCCCGCCAGCTATGGCGGAGGAGGCGCTGAAGCGCTTCGTCGTCTTTGGCGATTTCGGCCCCCTCGGGCTGATCCTCAACAGCTATGGCGACCTCAACTGCTTCGTCCGCCGCGACCGCTTTCTGGCGATCGGTGGCTTCGTCGTGGATGGCCGCTTCAACCATGCGGAGGATTGGCGCTTCTTCGCCAAGGCCTGGTCGCGCGGCCTGAAGATGGATGTCGTGCCGGAGGCATTGATCTGGTACCGAACCGGGGAGGGCGGTTGGGGCGACGGTTGGCGCAAGCGGGACCGTTCCGGCGCCATGGCCCGCGCCGCCGAAGTCTATCTGGAGGTCGCGCCGCCGGAGGTGAAACCTTTCCTGCGCCTGGCCCAGGGCCTGTTCTGGAAGGGCGTGGAGCTGGAAGGCGCGCGCCGCAACCTGGGCCAGGAACTGGCCCAGGCGCGCCAGGACCGCAGCGGCCTAGCTGCGCGCAACCATCAGCTTGAGGTCGAGAACGAGGCGCTGCGCCAGACCCTGGCGCGCATCGATCCCCTGCTGGCGCAGGTGGAGGAGGCGCTGCCGGATGATCCGCGTCTGCAACGCGGCCTGCGCTTCGTGCGTGAGTTGAATGAGCGCTATATGCGCTACAGGAAGGACTGACGCCCGGCGTCGGCGCCTGGCTCAGCGCGGATCGAACTGCGCCTCGAGCAACGTCGACATCAGCCATGCCGGATCCTGCCGGGGCTTCAGCCGCATCACGCAAAGCCTGTTGACCCTCTCGCAGACATCAAAGGCTTTCAGCACGACGTCATATTCGGGCCGGTTGCTGCTAACGTCATGCAGCATCAGTCGCAGCCGCCGTGAGACTGCTGGGCTGCGTCCGACGACGAGCGCGGTGGAGAGGCAGCAAGCCACACGAAACCGGCCATCCACATAGACCAGGTCCGGCAGACGCTTCATTCGGGCCCAGGCCTCCCAGGGCGCGCGTAGATAGTTAGACCACTGATGATCCGGCGTCGGATTGGTCGGCCGGCCCCAGTCACCGACCGGGCCGATATCGGCGTGCAGCAATTGGACGCGGCCCCGGGCCAGTTCAGGCACGATGCCGGGATGCTGGCGAGCGGCCTCCACCCATGCGGCACTGGTATCGACCGCCACGATCCGCTTGAAGCCACCCTGCACGGCCTGCAGCGTGGACCCGCCCATGCCGAATTCCTGATAGTGCTGCCGGCCCGACTTCAAGGTGGCGTCGAACAGTTCGCGCTCCCCCTCGAAAAGATGAGGCTCACCGAGCGAGGCCATCGGCTTCGCACTGGCCAGCGGCGCGGGCTCATCGGCCGGCTGGCTCGGAGTGTCGTGCAATGATGCGATCCTTCATGCAGCCATGCCCCAGCACAGCTCATGCTGCTGTGCGGCATACCCATCCTGGATCGATCTCGGCGGCCCCGCAACCGCAGCATTGAAGCGGCGGTCGAAGCTGGCGGGTGATATCTGTATAAGAGACGTTTCCCCGGAAACGAACGCGGCGATGCAGCTAGATCTATTTGCTCCCAGGCAATTTTCGAGACGCATCGCGTCGTCGCGAGACCTGCCAATACTTATCCCTGGGCAAAGGCGCGATGGATCATCAATCCGTCATGCTTGTCCGCGATGTGCTGGAACAGCAGCCGATCCTCCCGCGTCAGTTCCAGCAACTGCTCACAGGTCTCACTGGTCAGGGTCACCTTGCCCTGGCCGGCGGTCACATTTTCCCGCTCCGGCCGCTGCGGTGGCAGGTGCAGCCATTCATGCAGCTTGATGGAAACCTCCGGCACCCGCGCCGTGGTCCCGACCAGGGCGTAATACGTCTCCAGGATCGGAATTGCCTCCGCCGCCGTCGCCCGGCCGGTCAGTTGCAGGCACGCCTCCGCCGCCAGTTCCTGGCCCGAATCCGCGATGAACTCGGCGAAGCCCCGGCTGCGGAAGCTCTCATGCAGGGGGTGCTCTTCCCAGGTCGACATGTAGTTGAAGGCGGAGAGCAGCCGCGCCACCGGGTCGCGCAGCAGGGTGGCGAAGCGGGCGCCGGAACGGGCGCGGGCCATCGCTTCCTCGAAGGTGAAGTGGCCGCTGACCATGGCATAGGGCGCGACCTGTTCCGGGCTCATGGCGCGGAAGGCCTCCTGCGCCTCCGAATCGCCGATGCGCAGCACGCTGCCCTCGGGCAGGCCACGCTCCAGCGCCGCATGCAGGGCGAAGCCGCCGGTCTTTGGCAGGTGGACGAAGATGAGCTGCGCCGGTCCCTGCGCATCCGTCCCCAGATCGTTCTCCATCGCGCCCAAGATACCGTTCTCCGATCAGGCGGACCGGAAGGACCGCCGCCACCCTATGATCGCCGGGGGAAGCCTGCGTCCAGCCCCCGCCTCGCCGATCGACCTGATAATGCCACAGCCACTCTCGTGTCAGGCATCCCGGCGCGGCTTGAGGAAGGCATAAATCACCAGCAGCAATCCCGCGAGCCAGGCGGCGCCGACGATCCAACGACGCCAGGCCATCAGCAGCGCCATCGGTGCCACGGTCGCGGCAGGGGCTTCCGGATAGGCGATGCGCAGCGGTGGCGTGGGCGCGCTGGACCAGGCGAGCACCAGGCCCTGCCCATCCAGCAGGGCGACATCCCCCTGGTCCAGCCGCGGCGCCGGCGCCGGAAGCGGGGGCAAGGGGCCCAGCGGCCGCAGCCACAGGCCGGGATGCCCCTCGGAAGTGACGATCTGCGCCGCCAGCACCTGCGCCAGCCCGGCCAGATCCAGCAGCGGCCGGCCTGCACGGTTGGACAGCAGCACCCGGCCCGCATCGAAACGCAGCACCGGGTCGCTGCCGGCGGGCGGCTCCATGGTCGCGGCCAGGAAGGGGCCGGTCGGGCTGGCCGGCGTGCCGGGCACGGCCAGTGTCACACGCAGCGGCGCCCCGGCCGGTACCAGGGCGCGCAGCACCCAGAGCAGCGGATTCAGCCCCTCCGCCACCAAGGCCCCGCCCGGCGCATCCACCACCACCTCGACCCCCGCCCCGAAGGCGGCCGCGAGCCCCAGGAAGTCCTGCGGCGGGCCGGCGGGGCCGAGGCGGATCAGGCTGGAGGGCAGCAGTTGTGCGAGCCCGCCGCCGGCGGCCTGTTGCAGCACCACACGTATGCGGTTCTCCGCCGCCAGCAGCCCGGGTGGCACGGGAAGCGCCAGTCGGCCCGCGCCATCGGCCCCGAGCGTCACCGCGCCCAGCACCACCCCGTTGAGCAGAAGCGTGGCGACGCCCGGGCTGCCGCCCGCGGCCGGTGTGGCATGCAGCTCCATCTCCAGCGCCTCGGGCCGCCGGCCGGGCGGCAGGTCGCGGCTGGCGAAGCTCAGCTCCCAGCTCGCCCGTGGCTGATCCTGCGGTGCGAGGCTGCCGCGCAGACGGCTGAAGGGCAGGGTCGTGGGGCCGGCCGGGTCGGCACCTACTTCAAAGGCCGCACCGCCTGCCAAAGCAGGGGCCAGGGCCAGGTCGCGCCAGGGGCTGTCCAGCAGCCGCGCCAGCCGCTCCGGCTCCGCGCCCCCCAGGGTCAGCACGGGCAGGCCATCCACCTGGCGGACCATCGCCGCCTCCGCCCCGCCGCCAATCATCACGATGCCACGCGACCAGATCCGGCTGCCATCAGCCACAGCGCGGCTGGGACCGGGCGGTGCGCTGCTGATCCGCGCCTCGCGCCCCGTCGCCGCCAAGGCGAGGCCGATGCGCAACGCGGCGGCGGCTTCCTCGGGGCTGATCGGGCCGGGGCGCAGAAGCACCTGGGTCTCGGGTGGCAGCAGGCGAAACAGCGCGGCGACGGACAACTCTGCCGCCCGCGGCAGCAGCAGCACCAGATGGCTTTCGGGCCGCAGCGTGGCGCTGGCCGGCGCCTCCGGCGCCTCGCTCAACAGCCGCAGCTCCAGCGTCAGGCCGTCCTCCGGCCCCGCCAGGGCCGCCTCCGGCAGGGGCAGATCCAGCAGCAGGCGGGTTTCGCCCTCGGGGAAGGGGCGGCTGGCCAGCACCTGGCCCTGCAGGCGCAGCTCCACCGCGTGACGGCCGGGGAAGGGGGCGGCGAGGTCGATGGCGAAGGCGAGCCGGGCGTTGAGGCCCGCGACCCCGCGCGGCAGGGGGAAGGTCAGTTCGCGACCCGCCTTGTCGAAGCCGAGACCCTCCGCCAGCCCAAGCTCCGCCAGACCCATCCGCCGCAGCAAGGCCGGTCCTGCCGCGGACAGAGGCCGGGCCGCCGGGGTTGGGCTTAGGGTTGGAGTTGAATCGTCCCGCTCAGGGGCGGCGGGTGGTGGCAGGGGCAAAGCGGGCGTGGCGGCGGCGGGCGGTCGCCCACGCGGCTGCGCCTCGGCGAGTCCCGTGCCCGTCAGCAGCGCCACGGCAAGGCAGGCATGGCGCAGGAAAAGGCGTTGGACGGTCACGGGTCCTCATTCAGTCAGGCCCGTCGGAGCTTTCGATGCCGGGCATGTCCGGCACCGGTCTTGCCTCGGCATGACGGGGTGGTGGGTAAGTATTCCACCCCGCTCGCTGGCGCGGCAAGGGACGTCGGCTTGACGTTTCAATAGCCGCGCAGCGGCTCCGCCAGCAGGGGGAAGGCCGAATGCACATGCGGCATCACCACCGGCGCCACCGGATGCAGCATGGATTTCTCCACCGCCGCGAAGCTGTTGGCACCAAGCAGGCCGAGGCAGGTCTGCACCTCATCCTCCAGCAATTCGAGCACCCGTCGCACGCCGTCCTGCCCCGCCGCGGCCAGGCCGTAGCAGTAGAGCCGGCCGAGCCCCACCATCTCCGCCCCCAACGCCACCGCCTTCACCAGGTCGCTGCCCCGGGTGACGCCGCCATCCATCCAGACGCGGGCGCGGCCGCTCACGGCTTCCACCACCTCCGGCAGCACGGCCAATGAGCCGCGCCCGTGGTCGAGCTGGCGGCCGCCATGATTCGAGACATAGACCACCTCGATCCCGTGCTGGACCGCGATCGCCGCATCCTCCCCGGTGCCGATGCCCTTCAGGATCAGGGTGACGCCCGGATGCTTCTCCCGCACCCGCGCGATATCGGCCCAGGACAGCGCGGCCTGGTAGTTCATGCCGGAGGAGCGGGCGCGCCAGTGCTTGACGAAGCGCTTGGCGATGTCGCGCTCGCGGCGGCTGTAATGGGCGGTGTCGACGGTGATGGCGAAGGCGTCGTAGCCGGCATCCATGGCACGGCGGATATGGTCATCGATGAAGTCCGGCCCGCCGCGCACGTAAAGCTGGAACACCTTGGCGCCGTCCGGATTGGCCTGGGCGGAGCCTTCCAGCCCCGGCTCCGTGACGGAGGAGACGATGATCGGCACGCCGAATTCCGCCGCCGCGCGGCCCGCGGTTGCCGCCCCACCCGGATCGAAGGAATCGAGCGAGCCCACCGGCGCCAGCGCCACCGGCAGCCGGATGCGGCGCTTGCCCAGGAAGTCGCCGCTGCTGTCCACCTTGCTGACATCGCGCAGCACGCGGGGCCGGAAGGCCCAGGCGTCCAGGGATGCGCGGTTGCGCATCATGGTGGTCTCGGTCTCGGTCGCGCCGACCAGATAATCCCAGATATTGGCGTTCAGCCGTATCTTGGCGGCCTTCACCAGCTCATGCAGCGTCTGGAAGCGTTCCTGGCCTTCGGTCGACATTTCCCACCCCTTGGAATTGATGGCGCAGTCTGCCCCGTCAGGCGGGCGGGGCCTACCCCCTGCCACGGTGCGGGCAGGGAGGTGGGGGGTCCCGTGCCAGGCCGGTGCGCCGGTCGTGACATGGCGGCTGGGCCATGCATCCTGCGGCGGGTGCCGGTGCGGATCCCGGGCGCAGCGAAGGGCGAATCGCATGATGATGGGTTGGCGTGCCGGGGGCCAGGGCGGCTGGACCGCCCTTTTCGTCGGTCTTGTTCTCGGCGGGGCCTTGCCGGGGTGTGCCAAGCAGCCACCCGTTCTGATCTGGGAGGGCCGGCAGGAAAGCGTCCAGCAGACCCGGCAATCCGCTCCGAATCGCGGCGCGGAAGGCGAAAGAGCCGCCCGTGCTGCTCTTCAGGATTTTCGCGCGCTGCTGTCGCGCGCCGATGCATTCGACCCTGATCGTGTGGCGCAGGCGCTTGCGCTGTCGATCACCGAGCGCAGCGGCCGGTACCGGCCAACCTCACCGGAATTCGTCACGCTCCGTCCCAGGCGGCCGGACACGCCGATCACCTCCGTGCGGATCATCCTGAAGCCTGAGACGGGACGTTCCCTGCGCGGCAGCCAGATCACCATGGCGCTGTCGAGCGAGCGCTTCGGCTGCATCACGCTTGCTGACGTCACCGCCGTGTTCGGCGAGGGCTACGAGGCCGAGCGGAACCTCCCCTTCCAGCCGCCCTGGCCGGTCGAGGTTCCGGTGGATGTGGCCGTCTACCGGATCGACGCCACCCCGCCGCGCAGCGTCAGCTTTGGCTTCCGCTTCCTTGATTGCCTGGGCTCGATCGACGCGCTCGAACTGCTCGACTGAGCGACGCGGCCCAGGCGGCTCCTCCGCCGCTTCCGATCCTCAGGCGCGGCCCTGTCGCAACGTCGCCAGGATGGCCTGCGCGCGGGGCAGGGCGGCCAGCGCGTCGGCCGCCAACGGCAAACGGCGGCGCCAGTTGGGACGCTCCCGGTCCGTGCCGGGCAGGTTCACCGCCTCCGTCTCCCCGGCCAGATCCTCGGCCTGCACCAGCAGCAAAGCGGAGGAGGTCAGGGCCACCAGGGCATGGATGGCGGCGGCCAGGGCGTCGTCCAGCGGACCATCGGCGGTCGCACCCTCCGGCAGCAGGTCCTGCTGCGCCAGTGCCTCCAGCAGCGCGGCGCGGTCGGCGGCGCGTTCGGCGCGGGCGGCTTCGGCGTCCACCAGCAGGCCGAGCGATTCGCGCTCCGCCAGATCGGCGCCGATCCAGAACCCGGCCAGCGTGGCCAGATCGTGGGTCGAGACGCAGGCGGCGGCGCGGGCGGGCCAGGCCTCGGGCGGGGTGAAGGCGGTGCCCTGCCGCTCGAACCACAGCACGCGATAGGACAGCACATCGGCGGCGCGCAGCGCCTCCCCGATCCCGGGCGGCACGGTGCCGAGATCCTCTCCGACCACCAGACAGCCCGCATGGTGGCTTTCCAGGGCCAGTTGGCCGAGCAGCGCCTCGAAGGGCTGGGCAAGGTAGGTGCCCTCCGACCCCTTGGCACCCTCCGGCACCAGGAACAGGCGGCGCATCCCCAGCACATGATCCACGCGCAGCGCGGCGGCGTGGCGCATATTGGCGCGGATCAGGCGCGCGAAGGGGGCGTGACCCTCCGCGGCGCCATGGCGCGGATCGGGCGGCGGCAGGCCCCAGACCTGGCCCTCTGCGGCGAAGGGGTCGGGCGGCGCACCCACCGAGAAGCCGGGCAGGAAGCGGCTGTCGCCGGACCAGATCTCGGCGCCATCGGGCGCGGCGCCCACGGCGAGGTCGCGGTACAGACCGGCGCCGGCGCGCCCGGCCTCGGCCAATTGCGCATCGGCCAGCCATTGCTGGAAGGCGGCGAAGCCGATGGCATCGCTGGCCTTTGCCCGGAAGTCGGTGAGGCCGGCATCATCGCCATGGCGCAACCCCTCGGGCCAGCGGCGCGAATCGCTATGGCCGATCTGCTCGGCCAAGGCGGCGAAGGCGCAGAACTGGTCCAGCGCCAGGCCACCTTCCTGCCGGAAAGCGGCGAAGGCCGGGTGGTCCTTCGGCAAGGCGTCCCAGGCCGCGCGCAGCACCGCGCGCTTGGCCTGCCAGACGGCGTCGTGATCCACCGAATCCCGCCGCGACAGGCGCTGGAACACCGGCTCCGCCGCCACCAGTGCCGCGCGCACCGCGTCGTGGTCGGCCAGCACCGGCAGCGCCATGACATCCACAAAAATCGGGTCGAGGAAGCGACGGTCGGAGGGGTGGTAGGGGCTGGCGCGGCTGCGGTCCGTGGGGAACAGCGCATGCGGCGGGCTGAGCCCCAAAAAGGCCGCGCCCTGGTCCTGCGCCATGCGGGCATATTCGGCCACTGCCGAGAAATCCCCGATACCCTGGTCCTGCGTCCCTCGCAGCCCATAGATCTGCGCCGCAACGCCAAAAACCCGGCCGCCGCCCGCCAGGATGGGTGGCAGATGGCAGGTGGTGGGAGCGATGGCGAGGTGGCAGGCGGCCTCTGGCGCCGCCTCGTCGAAGATCAGGTGGCGGCCAATCGGCAGGATGGGCAGGGCGACCAATCGGCGCGCGACCCTGCGGCCATCCGGCAGCAACAGCCGTTCCGTCGTGCCGGCTTCCGGCGGGATGGCCAGCCTCTGGGTGCTGCCATCCTCGCAGGCGATGCGCAGCATCACCGGACGATCGGCCAGCGGCATCGGCAGCAGCACGGGCGCCGTGCCGCGATGGCTGACAGCGCCCGGCAGCGGCGGGATGCTGGAGAGCGTCGCCAGGCTGTCGCGGATCGCCGCGGCATTGCGCGCCGGCAGGCCCAGCGCCTCCAGCAATCCGCGCAAGGTGGTGGCCGGCACCTCCGTCCGCTCGCCGGAGATCGCATACCAATGCGTGTCGATGCCGGCGGCGCTGGCGAGGCGGCTGAGCAGCGCCGCATCGTCCACGCCCTGTGGCGCGGCCCGTTCCTCGCCCAGCAGCAGCACGGCGCGCGCGGGCAATTCGGTCGGCAGGTCTTTCCGAGCTGGATCAGCGCTGTCGGCCAGCAGGGTCCAGCGATGGCCGCGGCGCGGCGCGGGCAGGGCCAGGGGCTGGGCCGCGCCGGCATTCAGCGCCAGCAGGCAGCGGTCACCCGCCTTGTACAGCAGGGCCAGCAGCGCGCGGTTCTCAGGATCGTGCCAGTCGCCTTCGGCCATCGCGGCGCCATCGGGACGCAGCCAGGCCACATCGGGCAGTCCATCCGCCAATGCCGCACCGGTCAGCGGCTCGGCGTCATGCAAAGCGGGATGCGACTTGCGGGCCGCGATCAGCTTTGCGGCAAAGTCGATCAGCCCCTGATCGGCGCTGGCCCAGTCGAACCAGCCGATCGCATTGTCCTGTGCATAGGCGTTGTTGTTGCCGTTCTGGCTGCGCCCGGCCTCGTCGCCCATGGCCAGCATCGGCGTGCCACGCGCCAGCAGCAGCGTCGCCAGCAAGGCGCGGATATCGCTTTGGCGGCGGGCGCGAATGGCGGGGTCTTCGCTCGGCCCCTCCACCCCATTGTTCCAGGACATATTGTCCGTGGTGCCGTCCCGGTTGTCCTCGCCATTGGCGTGATTCTGCTTGCCGCTGAAGCTTACGAGGTCAGCGAGGGTGAAGCCATCATGCGCCGTCACATAGTTCACGCTGTCGGACAGGGCGCGGCCTGGAAAGATGTCTGCCGAGCCCGCCAGCCTTGCCGCCAGGGCGCCCACTCGCCCGCTGTCGCCGCGCCAGAACCGCCGGACATCATCGCGAAAGCGGTCATTCCATTCGCCCCAGCCGGGCGGGAAGCGGCCGAGCTGGTAACCGTCGGAGCCGATATCCCAGGGCTCCGCGATGATAAGCAATTCGCGCAGCACCGGGTCCTGCCGCATCGCCTGGATCAGCGGCGCATTGGCATCGAAGCCGGCATCGCGCCGGGCCAGGGTGGTGGCGAGGTCGAGCCGGAAGCCGTCCAGCCCCGCCTGTTCCGCCCAATGCCGGAAGGCATCCATCACCAGCCGCAGCGGCCAGGGCCGGTCCAGCGCCAGGGTGTTGCCGGTGCCGGCATCGTTCACATAGCGCCGCGCATCGCCGGGGATCAGCCGGTGGAAGGTGGCATTGCCGAGGCCCTTCAGCGACAGGGTCGGGCCGAGCTCGTCGCATTCGCCGGTATGGTTGAAGACCACATCCTGCACCACGGCGATGCCGGCCTCATGCAGCGCCGCGATGGCGGCCCGCACCTCCGCCATGCCGCCGGGTGCCAGGCGCGGGTCGGGGGCGAGCAGAGCGACGGGATTGTAGCCCCAGTAATTGCTCAGCCCGAGCGGCGGCAGATGCCGCTCATCCACCCAGGCGGCCGCCGGCAGCAACTCCACCGTGGTCACGCCGAGGCGCTTCAGATGCGCGATGCTGGCTGCATGGCCGAGGCCGGCGAAGGTGCCGCGCAGCGCCTCCGGCACCGCCGGGTTCAGGCGAGAGAAGCCCTTCACATGCAGCTCGTAGATCACCTGCGGACCTGAGGGCGCGCGGCCGGGCGCTGGGGGCAGGGGGGCGGTCAGGATCGCCTTGGGCAGGAAGGGCGCGCTGTCCGTATCGTTCGGCGCATCGCCGGTGTCGAACAGCGCCGGATGCAGCGCGAAGGGTCGATCGAGCGCGCGCGCCCAGGGATCGACCAGCAGTTTGTGCATGTTGAAGCGATGGCCGTGCCAGGGCTCGAAACCTCCCTCGACGCGCAGCCCGTAGCGCGTGCCCTCGGTCAGGCCCGTGACATGGCCATGATGCACATCGCCGGTTCGACCGGGCAGACGGATCCGCGCCAGCTCCCGATCCGTGACGTCGAACAGGCACAGGAAAACAGCCTCGGCCCCTGGTGCCGGAAAGGCAAAGTTCGCCCCCTCCGCATCCAGCGTGGCGCCGAGCGGTTCCGCCCGCCCGGCGCCCGCCTCAGCCCGCATGCGCCACGGCGTCGCGATACAGCGCGGCGTAACGGCTGGCGGAACGGCGCCAGGATACGTCGCAGCGCAGCGCATTGGCTTGCAGCTTCTGGAACAGCGGCCGATCGCGCCACAGCGCCGCCATGCGCAGCACGGCGGCCTGGAGCATTTCCTGACTCACTGGGGAGAAATGCACGCCGGTGCCCTGGCCTTCGGCCAGCGCCATCTCATTGGCGTCGATCACGCTGTCCGACAGCCCGCCGACATGGGCGACCAGCGGCAGCGCGCCGTAGCGCAGCGCGCAGAGCTGGGCGAGGCCGCAGGGCTCGAAGCGGCTCGGCACCAGCACCACATCGGCGCCGCCGTAGATCTGTCGCGCGAGGGCCTCGTCATAACCGATCTCATGCCCGACCCGCCCGGGATTGGCCCAGGCGGCGCCGCGCGCCGCATGTTCCAGCTCGGCATCGCCGGTGCCGAGGATGGCAAGCTGCGCGCCCTGGCCCAGCATGGTGCCCAGCGCGCCCAGCACCAGGTCCACGCCCTTCTGCCAGGTCAACCGGCCGACGAAGCCGAACAGCAGCGCCTCCGGATCCTCCTCCAGCCCCAGCCGGCGTTGCAGCGCGGCCTTGTTCACGGCGCGCGGCTTTGCATCGGTGGCGCTGAAATTGGCCGGCAGCAGCCGGTCCTTCGAAGGGTCCCAGGCTGTCTCGTCGATGCCGTTCAAGATGCCGGAGACGATCTCCGCGCGGCCACGCAGCAGCCCATCCAGGCCCATGCCCATCTCCGGCGTGCGGATCTCGGCGGCATAGGTGGCAGAGACGGTGGTGATGCGATCGGCATACCAGAGCCCGGCCTTCAGGAAGCCGGTGGTGCCGAAATACTCAACCCCCTCCACCGACAGCGCCTGCGGCGGCAGGCCCAATAGCGGGAACAGCGCCAGCGGGAATTTGCCCTGGAAGGCGAGGTTGTGGACGGTGAAGACGCTGGGCACGCGCTTCGCCGCGAAGCGCAGATAGGCCGGGGCGAGGCCCGCCTGCCAATCATGCGCATGCACCAGATCGAAGTTCAGATTGCGGATGCCGCCCGTGGCGACCAGCGCGGCGACGGCACCCAGCGCCGCGAAGCGCACGCCATTATCCGCCCATTCGCCACCCTGCGGTGAGAGATAGGGGTTGCCCGGACGGGCGAAGAGGTGCGGCGCGTCGATGGCGATGATGTCCATCCCCGCCACCTCGCCGCGTTGCAGCCGCGCCGGCCCGCCGAACAGGTCGTCGATCCGCCGCAGCGCCCGGCCATTGCCCAGCGCCGCCATCACCGCGGGATAGCCCGGCAGCAACGTGGTCACGCGAACCCCCTCCGCCGCCAGCGCGGTCGGCAGCGCGCCGACCACATCGGCGAGACCGCCGGTCTTCACCAGTGGCACGCATTCGGAGGCGACGGAGAGAACGCGCAGGCTCATGCCGTCAGCTTGTCCAGCATGGCCTGCGTGACCAGGCAGATGCCCTTCTCACTGCGGCGGAAGCGCTTCGCGTCCTCGATCGGGTCTTCGCCGATCACCATGCCCTCGGGAATTCGCACGCCGCGATCGACCACCACATTGGTCAGCCGCGCACCGCGCGCCACATCGACATAGGGCAGCAGCACGCCACCTTCCACCTTGGTGAAGGAGTGCATATGCACGCCGGTGCAGAGCAGGGAGCGCCGCGCCATGCCGCCGGAGACGATGCAGCCGCCGGAGACGAGGGAGGAAATCGCCTCCCCCCGCCGCCCATCCGCGTCATGCACGAACTTCGCTGGCGGCACGACCTCCGCATGGGTCCAGATTGGCCAGTCGCGATCGAACAGGTCGAGCTCCGGCACCACATCCGTGAGGTCGATATTGGCTTCCCAATAGGCATCGATGGTGCCGGCATCGCGCCAATAGGGCGTGGCTTCCGCCGAGGAACGGACGCAGGAGCGTTCGAAGCGATGCGCCACCGCCTTACCGTGCTTGACCAGGTAGGGGATGATGTTGTGGCCGAAGTCGCGCTGGCTGTCCGGATCAGCGGCGTCGCGGCGCAGCTGATCGAACAGGAACTTCGTCTCGAAGACATAGATGCCCATGGAGGCCAGGGCGAGGTCCTCGCGGCCCGGAATGCCGGGCGGGTCCTTGGGCTTTTCCAGGAAGTCGACGATGCGGGCATTCTTGTCGACATGCATCACGCCGAAGGCCGTCGCCTCCATCCGCGGCACGGCGATGCAGCCCACCGTCACATCGGCGCCGGATTCCACATGCTGCTGCAGCATGTATTCGTAATCCTGCTTGTAGACGTGGTCTCCCGCCAGGATGACCATGTGGCGCGGCGCCAGATCCTCGATGATGTCGATGTTCTGGTACACGGCATCCGCCGTGCCGAGATACCAGTTCTGGCCGTCGCCGCGCTGGCTGGCGGGCAGGATGTCGAAGCTCTCGTTCCGCTCCTGCCGCATGAAGTTCCAGCCGCGTTGCAGGTGGCGGATCAGACTATGCGCCTTGTACTGCGTCGCCACGCCGATGCGGCGGATGCCGGAATTGATGGCGTTGGACAGCGCGAAGTCGATGATCCGCGACTTGCCGCCGAAGAACACCGCCGGCTTGGCCCGGCGGTCGGTCAATTCCATGAGCCGGGACCCGCGACCACCTGCGAGCACGAAGGCCATGGCGGTGCGGGCCAGCGGCGCGGAGGCCTGGCTACGGCTGTTCGGCATGGTCTTCTCCCTCTGTCATTCCTCAATACGCTCCAGCATCAGGTAGATGGTGGCAAGCGGGGGCAGAACCACAACGGCCGAGGCCGGTTGGCCGTGCAGCGGCAGGTCTTCCGCCACCACCTGGCCCATATTGCCCATGCCGGAACCACCGAAGCCTGTCGCATCGGTGTTCAGCACTTCCCGCCACACACCTGCCTGCGGCAGGCCGAAGCGATGATGTAACCTCGGAACGGGTGTCAGGTTGCACAGCACGGCGACGGGCGGACCGCCGGCGCCGTCCATGCGCAGCCAGGAAAACACGGAGTTTTCAGCGTCATCCGCGTCGATCCAGCGGAAGCCCTCGTGATCCGCATCGCCCGCATGCAGGGCGGGAATATCGCGGTAGAGCTGGTTCAATTCCCGGACCAGCACCTGCGCGCCCTGATGCGGCGGGAATTGCAGCAGCCACCAATCCAGCTCCCGCGCCTCCGACCATTCGCGCCATTGGGCGATCTCCCCGCCCATGAACAGCAGCTTCTTGCCGGGATGGCCCCACATGAAGCCGAAATAGGCGCGGAGCGTCGCGAAGCGCTGCCAGTCATCGCCCGGCAAGCGCCCGAGCAGCGATCCCTTGCCATGCACCACCTCGTCATGGCTCAGCGGCAGCACGAAGTTCTCGGAGAAGGCATACATCATGCCGAAGGTGACCAGGTTGTGGTGCCAGCGGCGATGCAGCGGATCGAGCGAGATGTAGCGCAGCGTGTCGTTCATCCAGCCCATGTTCCATTTGAACTGGAAGCCGAGCCCGCCATCCTCCGCCGGATGGGTGACGCCGGGCCAGGAGGTCGCCTCCTCGGCATAGACCGCCGCACCCGGCGTCTCCTCCGCCACCAGGGCGTTCACCTGGCGCAGAAAGGCCACGGCCTCGTGGTTCTCCGTGCCGCCCTGCTCATTCGGCACCCAGTCGCCAGGGGCGCGGCCGTGGTCGAGATGCACCATGGTGGAGACCGCATCGACGCGCAGCCCGTCGGCGTGGAATTCCCGCGTCCAGTACAGCGCGTTGGAGGCGAGGAAGCCCGCCACCTCCCGCCGTCCGAAGTCGAAGGTCGCGGTGCCCCAACCCTTGTGGAAGCCGCGCTTGGGGTCCGGATGCTCATACAGCGCATGGCCGTCGAAGCGGATCAGCCCGTGGCGGTCCTGCGGGAAATGCGCCGGCACCCAGTCCAGGATCACGCCGAGGTCATGGTCGTGGCAGGCCTGGATGAAGCGCTTCAGACCGGCCGGGTCGCCCATCCGCGCGGTTGGCGCGTGCAGCCCGATCGGCTGGTAGCCCCAGCTTTCATCCAGCGGATGCTCCATCACCGGCATCAGCTCGATATGGGTGAAGCCCATCCAGGCGACATAGGGGACCAGGGCGACGATCAGGTCGTCCCAGGAATAGAAGCGCCCATCCGGATGGCGGCGCCAGGACGGAGCATGCACCTCATAGATCGAGACCGGCGCGCGGGGGGACTGCTTCGCGCCACGCTGCGCGAGATAGCCCGCATCCTTCCAGGCGAAGTCGTCGTCGCCCAAAACGACGGAGGCGGTGGCGGGGCGAAGCTGCGCCGCGCGGCCGAAGGGGTCTGCCTTCAGCGGCTGCACCTGCCCATCGGCGCCGAGAATTTCGTATTTATAGGCGGCGCCAGCGCCCAGGCCGGGGATGAAGATTTCCCACAGCCCGCTGTCGACGCGCTTGCGCATCGGGTGGCGGCGGCCGTCCCAGGCATTGAAATCGCCGACGACGGAAACCCGCTTCGCATTCGGTGCCCAGACCGCGAAGCGCGTGCCTTGCATGTCCTCGTGCCGCACCACATGCGCGCCGAGGCGCTCATGCAGCTTGCGATGTGTGCCCTCGACCAGCAGATGGTCGTCCAGCGGGCCGAGCGTGGGGCCGAAGCGGAAGGGGTCCTCCACCTCCCAAACGCCGCCTGCATTGGCGGCGCGCAGGCGATAGGCGAAGGGCAGGGCGCGGCCAGGCAGGAAGCCCTCGAAGATGCCGTCCTCATCGCGCCGTTCCAGTGGCAGGGCCGGGCCGCCCGCGGCGGGCAGCACCTCCAGCCGCGTCGCATCCGGCACGAAGGCGCGCAGCACCAGCCCGCCCTTCACCGGATGTGGCCCGAGCCAGGCGAAGGGGTCGCCCTGCCGGGCGTTACGCAGCGCCTCCAGCTCGGCCTGTGGCATGCGCCAGGCTTCCATCATCGGCGCTTCACCTCTTCATCGTTTCACGGGGACGTTCCAGATCTCATCCGCATATTCCGCGATGGTGCGGTCGGAGGAGAACCAGGCCATATTGGCAGTGTTCAGCACGGCGGATGTCCACCACGCCTTTGGGTCGCGCCAGCGCTCATCGACCTTGCGCTGGGCGTCGTAGTAGCTGTCGAAATCCGCGCTCACCAGGAAGTAGTCTGACGCACGGAGGGAGGCGACGAGGTCGCGGTAGCGGGTCGGGTCGTCCGGCGAGAAGACACCGGCCTCGATCTGCTCCAGCGCTTCCTTCAGGCGGCGCGACTTGGCGATGGCGGCCTCGCCCTGGATGCCCTCGGCACGATGCTTCGCCACTTCCTCGGTCGTCAGGCCGAAGATGAAGATGTTGTCGTCGCCGACATGTTCCTTGATCTCGACATTGGCGCCATCCAGCGTGCCGATGGTCAGCGCGCCGTTCAGCGCCAGCTTCATATTGCCGGTGCCCGAAGCCTCCATGCCCGCGGTGCTGATCTGCTCCGACAGGTCGGCGGCCGGCACGATCATCTCGGCGAGCGAGACGTTGTAGTTCGGCAGGAACACCACCTTGAGCAGATTGCGCACGGTGGGATCGCTGTTCACCACGCGCGCCACGTCATGCGCCAGCTTGATGATGAGCTTGGCGCGATGATAGCTGCTGGCCGCCTTGCCGGCGAAGATCTTGACGCGGGGCGTCCAGTTCTTCGTCGGCTGGCTGCGGATCTCGTCATACAGGGCCACGGCTTCGATGACGTTCAGAAGCTGGCGCTTGTATTCATGGATGCGCTTGATCTGCACGTCGAAGATCGCATCGGGGTCGATCTTCAGCTGGTACTGATCCCGCACCAGCGCTGCCAGCGCCTGCTTGTTCGCGCGCTTCACCGCGGCGAATTTCTGCTGAAAGCCGGCATCGCCGGCCAGCGGCCGCAGCTTCTCCAGCGCCTGGGCGTTGTCCAGCACCTCCGCCCCGCAGGCTTCCACCAGCAGCCCCGTCAGGCCCGGATTGCACTGCTGCAGCCAGCGCCGGAAGGTGATGCCATTGGTCTTGTTGGTCAGCCGCCCAGGGAACAGGTGGTGGAAGTCGGCGAAGACGGTCTGCTTCAGCAGGTCGGAATGCAGCGCCGAGACGCCATTGACCTTGTGCGAGCCGACCACCGCCAGATGGCCCATGCGCACGCGCCGCCCGTGACCTTCCTCGATCAGAGAGACGGAGGACAGCAGCCGGCCATCATCCGGCCTCTTGCCGCGCACCTCATCCAGGTGGAAGGCGTTGATCAGGTAGATCAGCTGCATGTGGCGGGGCAGCAGACGTTCCATCAGCGGCACCGGCCAGCTTTCCAGCGCTTCCGGCAGCAGCGTGTGGTTCGTATAGCTGATCGTGCGGCGCGTGATGTCCCAGGCCTCATCCCATGCGATGTCATGTAGATCGACCAGGATGCGCAAAAGTTCCGCCACGACGATGGCCGGATGCGTATCGTTGAGCTGGATGGCGACGCGGTCGGGCAGGGATCGGATGTCGCCATAGACGCGCATGTGCCGCCGCACGAGGTCCTGCAGCGCGGCGGAGGAGAAGAAGTATTCCTGGCGCAGCCGCAGCTCCTGCCCCGCCGAGCTTTCGTCGGAGGGATAGAGCAGCTTGGAGATGCTTTCCGCTCTCACCTTCTCCGACAGGGCGCCGATATGGTCGCCCGAATTGAAGGCCTCCAGCTTCAGCGCATCGGTAGCGCGCGCCGACCACAGCCGCAGCGTGTTCACATGCGCGCCGCGCCAGCCGACGATGGGCGTGTCATAGGCCACCGCCTGCACCGTCTCGCCCGGCTTCCAGACATGCTTGACGCTGGCCTCGGAGATGTTCACCGCCTCCACCACGCCGCCGAAGCCGATGGTGTGGGAGATTTCGGGCCGGGCGAATTCCCAGGGATTGCCGAAGTTCAGCCAGTCCTCGGGGAATTCATGCTGCCAGCCGTCGCGGATGATCTGGCGGAACAGGCCGTGGTCGTAGCGGATGCCATAGCCGAAGGCCGGGATGCCGAGGGAGGCCATGCTCTCCATGAAGCAGGCGGCGAGGCGGCCGAGGCCACCATTGCCCAGCGCCGCATCGGGCTCCGCGATGCGCAGCTTCTCGGGGTCCACGCCCAGCGGTTCCAGCGCGTCGCGGATGGCGCCGACCAAGCCGAGGTTGCAGACATTGTCCCGCAGCAGCCGGCCGATCAGGAACTCCAGGCTCAAATAATAGACCTGCTTGGCGCCGGACTGGTAGGTGGCGCGGGTCAGGTCGATCCAGCGATCGACGATGCGGTCGCGCACCGCCAGCGCCGTGGCGATGAACCAGTCGCGGTCCCGCGCGCCGAGCCGGCTTTTGCCGAGGTCGTAGGTCAGCTTGTGGAGGATGGTCTCACGCAGCGCCGCCGCATCGTCCAGCTTCGCATTGGGGGGGGCGGTGCTCGTCGGGGTGTCCATCGGTCTATCGGCTCCTTGCTGGCGGGCGCACGGCATCGCCACCGCGTGGCTTTGCAGCAAATTGATCGGGGCGCCAAATGAAAAACAAGCTGCGATGATCGCCCGCAGGTTGTGCGGGGCCGCCGGTCAATCCGCCGTTAAGCGCGCCAAAGCGGCGAGGCCCGCGAAGGCCGGGGCGGGATGCGTCACCACCGCCAGAGGCACATCCGCCATCCAATGGCGCATCGGCGGCTTGGCCTCGAACTGCGCGCGGAATCGGGGCGCGTCCAGCAGGTGCAGCATGCGGGGCAGGATGCCGCCTGCGATAAACACGCCGCCCCGGGCACCCCAAGCCAGCGCCATGTCCCCGGCGAAGCCGGCGAGGAAGGCCAGGAAATGCGCCACCGTCTCCGCCGCCACAGGGCAGGTGCCGGCGGCGTCGAGGATGGCGGGCGGGGCGCGTTCCGGCACTGTGGCGCCCTGCAATTCGGCGACGATGGCATGCAGGTTGACCAGGCCCCGGCCGGACAGCGCCTGTTCCGCCCCGGCACGACCGCAGCGCGCGCGCAGCCCCGCGATCACCGCATCCTCCCGCGCCGTCTCCGCCGCCAGGCCGATATGCCCGCCCTCGGTCGGCACCGCGATGAAGCCGCTGGAACTCGGCACCAGCCCGGCCGCGCCGAGCCCCGTGCCAGGCCCCAGCACCAGCATGGGCGCAGTCGCCACCGCATGGCCGCCGCCGATGCGATGCAGGTCAGAGTTGGCCAGATGCGGCAGCGCATGGGCCAGCGCCATGAAGTCGTTCACCAGCCGCACGCGGGACAGGCCAAAGCGCGTCGCAATAGCGGTGCTGGACAGTGACCAATCCGCATTGGTCAGCCGCACCGGCTCCTCCAGCACCGGGCCCGCGAGCGCCAGCACGGCGCGGTCGATGGGGCCCGTGGGACTGAGGCGCCGCAGCGCCTCCGCCATGGCATCCTCCGCGGTGGGATAGCCCGCCACGGGCAGGATGCAGGGCGCGCTGACCTGCCCCTGCTCCAGCAAAGCAAAGCGGGCGTTGGTGCCCCCGATATCCGCCAGGAGAGCCCTCAGAACGTCGCCCTCCCGCCGCTGATATCGAAGGCCGCGCCGGTCGAGAAGGAGCAGTCCGGCGAGGACAGCCAGCAGATCAGCGCCGCGATCTCCTCCACCTCCACGAAGCGGCCCATCGGGATCTTGGACAGCATGAAGGCGATATGGGCCTCCGTCATCTGGTTGAAGATGTCGGTCTTGGCGGCGGCCGGCGTCACGCAATTCACCAGCACGTTCTTCTGCGCAAGCTCCTTCGCCAGCGACTTGGTCAGGCCGATCAGGCCGGCCTTGCTGGCGGAGTAATGCGCGGCATTGGGGTTGCCCTCCTTGCCTGCCACGGAGGCCACATTGACCACCCGGCCCCAGCCATTCGCCACCAGATGCGGCACCACCGCCTGGCAGACCAGGAAGGGCGCGGTCAGGTTCACCTCCACCACCCGGCGCCACTGCGCGGCGGGGATCTCGGTGACGGGCATATTGCCGCCGGTGATGCCGGCATTGTTGACCAGGATGTCGATCTTGCCATGGGCGGCGACGGTCTTGGTTGCCGCCTCCGCCACCGCCAGCTCATCCGTCAGGTCCAGCACCTGGGCGGAGACGGCACCATCGGCGGCCAGCGCCGCGCGGCTTTCCTCGGCCTTGGCCGGGTCGGCGTCCCAGATGGAGACAGCGGCACCGGAGGCCACCATGCGCCGCGCCACGGCCAGGCCGATGCCGCGCGCGCCCCCGGTGACGATGGCGACGCGGCCCTGAAGGTCCAGCTTATTCATGGGATGTCACCCCCTGCCGACGAAGGGCATCTTGCTGGCCATGATGGTCATGGTCAGCACATTGGTCTCCAGCGGCCAGGCGGCCATCTGCGCCACGGCGCGGCCGACGTGATCGACCTTCATCAGCGGCTCCGCCTTGATGGACCAATCCGCCTGCGGCACGCCCTTGGCCATGCGTTCCGCCATCGGGGTCGCGGCATTGCCGATGTCGATCTGCCCAACGGCGATGTCGAAGCGGCGGCCATCCAGGTTCATCGACTTGGTGAGGCCGGTCACTGCATGCTTGGTGGCGGTATAGGGCGCGCTGCCCGGCCGCGGCGCATGGGCGCTGATGGAGCCGTTGTTGATGATTCGCCCGCCCATCGGCGACTGCTTCGCCATCATGCGGAAGGCCGCATGGGCGCAGAGGAACACGCCGTTGAGATTGACATTCACCACCTTGAACCACTGTTCGGCCGTCAGCTCCTCGAACGGCGTACCGGGCACGTTGTTCCCGGCATTGTTGAACAGCAGGTCCAGCCGCCCGAATTCCTTTTCGATCGTGGCGAAGGCGGCATCGATCTGGGCGGGGTCGGTCACGTCCGCGGGAACCACCAGGGTTCCGCCCCCGGAACAGAGGCCCGCGGTCTCCTCCAGCGCGTCCTTGCGGCGGCCGAGCAGGGCCACGGTCCAGCCCTCCGCCGCCAGCGCGATGGAGGCCGCGCGGCCCACTCCGGACCCGGCGCCCGTCACCAATGCGTATTTCTGTGTCATTCGCGTTCCCCCTCAGCCGATCGGATGAGCAGGGTGGAGCGCCCGGGGCGGTTCTGTCCACCCGTGAGGCCCATGCATCCCATGTGCGGCCTTGCGGCACGGACCGTTCCGATGGGATAGCGGAGAGTGAATCTCCCGGCCGGACACCCCACGCCCCATGAGCATCCACGCCGCGCTCACGCATCGCACCAGCTACAGCTACGACCGACTGGTCGGCATGTCGCCGCAGCTCATCCGCCTGCGGCCGGCGCCGCATTGCCGCACGCCCATCCTGTCCTATTCCCTGGACATCTCGCCCAAGCCGCATTTCCTGAACTGGGTGCAGGACCCGCAGGGCAATTTCATCGCCCGGGTGGTGTTTCCGGAGCGGGTGCGGGAATTTGTCGTCACGGTGGATCTGCTGGCCGACATGGCCACGATCAACCCCTTCGACTTCTTCGTGGAACCGGAGGCCGAGCGCTTCCCCTTCACCTATGACCCGGTGCTGGCGCAGGAACTCGCCCCCTTCCGCCGCGTCACCGCCCCGGGCCCGCTGCTGGACGCCTATCTGAAGGGCATTCCGCGCGAAGCGCCGAGCACCGTGAACTACCTGGTGGATCTCAACCAGAAGCTGTCCACCGAGATCGCCTATATCGTCCGCATGGAACCCGGCGTCTGGACGCCGGAGGAAGTGCTGGCGAACCGCAAGGGGTCCTGCCGCGATTCGGGTTGGCTGCTGGTGCAGATCCTGCGCCATCTTGGCTTCGCGGCCCGCTTCGTCTCCGGGTACCTGATCCAGCTCGTGCCGGATGTGAAATCCGTCACCGGCCCGGTCGGCACCTCGGTCGATTTCACCGACCTGCATGCCTGGTGCGAGGTCTATGTCCCCGGCGCCGGCTGGATCGGCCTGGACGCCACCTCCGGCCTTCTGGCCGGGGAGGGCCATATCCCGCTGGCCGCGACGCCGGAGCCCGCCTCCGCCGCGGCGATCACCGGCGGGGTGGATGAAGCGGAGACCGAATTCGGCTTCCACATGGAAGTCCGCCGCGTCGCGCAGTCGCCGCGGGTGACCAAGCCCTACACCGAGGAGGACTGGGCGCGGATCATGGCGCTCGGCGGCAAGGTCGATGAGGCGCTCACCGCCGGCGATGTGCGCCTGACCGTGGGTGGCGAGCCGACCTTCGTGGCCGATGGCGACCGCGAGGCGGCGGAGTGGAACACCGACGCGCTGGGTCCCACCAAGCGCAAGCTCTCCGGCCAGTTGATCCGCCGCCTGCAGCCCCTTTGGGCGCCGGGCGCGGCGCTGACCTATGCGCAGGGCAAGTGGTATCCGGGGGAGCCGCTGCCGCGCTGGGGCCTGCATTGCCATTGGCGCGCGGATGGGGAGCCGGTCTGGACCGACCCGGCCTTGCTCGCCAGCGACGAGGACAGCGACACCGCCACGCCTGAGGACGCCGCGACCTTCGCCGCGACCCTGGCCAGCCGCCTCGGCCTCGACCCCGCGCTGCGCATCCCGGCGCGGGAGGATGTTCTCTACTACCTGTGGAAGGAGAAGATGCTCCCGGCCAATGTCGTGGCCGAGGATGCCAAGCTGAAGGACCCGCTGAAACGCGCGCGTCTCGCCCGGCTGTTCAGCCAGGGCCTGGCCGCCGAGGTTGGCTCCGTCCTGCCGCTGCGCCGCGCGGGCGTGGGGGAGGATCGCGCCTGGGAATCCGGCAAATGGTCCTTCCGCGATGGCGAGCTGCTGCTGGTGCCCGGCGACAGCCCCATGGGCTTTCGCCTGCCGCTGGACAGCCTGCCTTGGGCTTCCGAGGAGTCCATCGAGGCCGAGCCGGAGCCAGATCCCTTCGCCCGCCGCGAGCCGCTGCGCCCGCGTCAGGAAGGTCCGGCGCGTGCCCGCATCGTCGAACAGCCGGTGCCGGAGCCGGGGAAGGAGGAGCCGGGCGTGGTCCGCACCGCGCTCTGCGTCGAACCCCGCGGCGGCCTGATCCACATCTTCCTGCCGCCGCTGGCCGTGGTGCAGGACTGGCTGGACCTGGTCGCCGCCATCGAGGCGACGGCGCGGGAGACCGGGCGCAAGATCTTCCTGGAAGGCTATCTGCCGCCGCATGATCCGCGCCTGCTGAACTTCTCCGTCACCCCCGACCCGGGCGTGATCGAGGTGAACATCCACCCCTCCGCCAGCTGGGCCGAGACCAGCGCGCGCACCGAGACGCTGTATGAGGAAGCCCGCCAGATCGGGCTGGCCGCCGAGAAGTTCATGCTGGATGGCCGCCACGTCGGCACCGGCGGCGGCAACCACATGGTGATGGGCGCGGCGACGCCGACCGACAGCCCCTTCCTGCGCCGGCCGGACCTGCTGAAGTCGCTGGTCGGCTTCTGGCACAACCACCCGTCGCTCTCCTACCTGTTCAGCGGCATGTTCATCGGCCCGACCAGCCAGCATCCCCGCGTGGATGAGGCGCGCGGCGATGCGGTGCATGAGCTGGAGACGGCGCTGGCCCAGGTGCCACCGATGGGCACGGATGTGCCGCCCTGGCTCACCGACCGCATTTTTCGGAATCTGCTGGTCGATATGACCGGCAACACGCACCGGACCGAGTTCTGCATCGACAAGATGTATGATCCGGGCCGCGCCGGGGGCCGCCTCGGCCTGGTGGAGTTCCGCGGCTTCGAGATGCAGCCGCATTGGCGCATGTCGCTCGCCCAGCAATTGCTGCTGCGCGCTTTGGTCGCCGGCTTCTGGCAGCGCCCCTATGAGCGGAAGCTCATCAAATGGGGCACCCGCCTGCATGACGACTTCATGCTGCACCACCATGCCCGCCAGGATTTTGGCGAGGTCATCGAGGAGGTGCGGGCACTGGGCTATCCGGTGGACGCCGAGTGGTTCGAGCCGCATTTCGAATTCCGCTTCCCCAAGGTCGGCGAGATCGCCGTGCGGGGCATGGAGCTGGAACTGCGCAATGCGCTGGAGCCCTGGCATGTGCTCGGCGAGGAAGCCACCGCCGGCGGCACCACCCGCTATGTCGACAGCAGCGTGGAGCGCCTGCAGACCCGCGTCACCGGTTGGGTGGAGGAACGCTTCGTCCTGGCCTGCAACGGCGCCGCCGTGCCGCTGACGCCGACGGGGACGGAGGGTGAATATGTCGCCGGCGTGCGCTTCAAGGCCTGGGCGCCACCCAGCGCCCTGCACCCCACCGTGCGCGCCCAGGCGCCGCTGACCTTCGATATCTGGGATAGCTGGACCGGCCGCAGCCTCGGCGGCTGCCAGCACCATGTCGCGCATCCGGGCGGCCGCAACTACCAGACCTTCCCGGTCAATGCGAATGAGGCGGAGGCTCGGCGGCGCACGCTGTTCCAGCCCTTCGGCCATACGCCCGGTCCCATGCCCGCACCGCGCAGCGCGCCGTCCCGCGCCACGCCGCGAACCCTGGATCTGAGGCGCATATCCTGACCGACGCACCGGGACAGGCGGAGAATACCCCCCCGCAACTGGACGAGATGGTGGATGGCCGGGGCCAGGTCCGGCCGCATTGGCGCGGCCTGCTCGGCGCCTTTTCGTCCCTCGGCTACCCGGCGGTCGCCGAGCGTGGCCGACGGCTCGAACGCGCCTTTGAGGAGGAGGGGGTGGCGACCGTGCTGGCGGACAGCGCCACCCGCACCCGCCGCCCCTGGCGCTGCGACCCGGTGCCGCTGGTGCTCTCCGCCCGCGAATTCGCCATGCTGCAATCCGGCCTCGCCCAGCGCGCGCGGCTTATGGCGGCGATGCTGGACGACCTCTATGGCTCGCAGAGCCTGCTGGCGGAGGGCGTGCTGCCGGCGACGCTGGTCTTCGGCAATCCGCATTTCCTGCGCCCCTGCCGGGCGCCCGCGCCGGTCGGTTTCCCCCGCCTGACCTTCTACGGCGCCGATCTGCTGCGCGGGCCAGATGGCGTGTGGCGCGTGCTGGCGGATCGCTGCGGCGGCGCCAATGGCGTGGGCTTCGCGGCGGAAAACCGCAACCTGCTGGCCCGCGTGCTGCCCGAAGCCTTCCGCGCGGTGCAGGTGCGTTCGCTGCGGCCCTTCTTCGACACCTGGCTGGACGCGCTGCAAAGCCTGGCGCCGGCTGGCGTGGACAATCCGCGCCTCGCCTTGCTGACGCCGGGCGCCAAGCAGGAAACCTGGCTGGAGCATCTGTTCCTGTCGCGCGAACTCGGCCTGGAGCTGGTCGAGACCGGCGACCTGACGGTGCGGGAGGGCCAGGTTTTCCTGAAGACCCTGCGCGGCCTGCGCCGGGTGGATGTGATCCTGCGGCGGGTGAAGGGGGAAATGTCCGATCCTCTGGAATTCGACGGCGGCGGCGGCGTGCCGGGCCTGATGCAGACCATGCGGGACGGCGCCGTGCGGCTGGTGAACGCGCCCGGCTCCATGCTGACCGAAATGCCGGGCGCCGCGCCCTATCTGCCCGCCTGCGCCCGCGCCTTGCTGCATGAGGAGCTGGAATTGCAGGGGCTGGAGACCCTGTGGATGGGGGACGCGGACTCCCGCGCCCGGGTGCTGGCGGCGCCGGAGGCCTGGCGCCTGCGCTCCGCTTTCGAACCCGGCCCGCCGGTGCCGCTGGGCGCGCTGGAAGTGTTCTCCGACAAGGGCACCGCCGCCCCCTGGATGTTCGCCGCTACGCGTCCGCTGCCACCTTCCGGCGCGCCGCAGCTGGTGGGGGAGGGGCTGGAGCCGGCGCCGGTGGTGCTGCGCATGTTCCTGGCCCGCGACGCGATGGGGAACTGGCAGGCCATGCCCGGCGGCCTCGCCCATGTGCTGGAGGGCAGTGGCCCGATCGCCGGCCCGCCGCCGCGCCGAGGCTCGGCCAAGGATGTCTGGGTGCTGGCGGAGGATGCCGACGATATCGTTGGCCCGGCCGCGCCCCGTGGCGCCCCGCTGGCCATCCGCCGCGCCTCCGGCGACCTGCCGAGCCGGGTGGCGGATGACCTCTACTGGCTGGGTCGCTATGTCGAACGGCTGGATTCCGCGGCCCGGCTGATGCGGTCCCTGCTGGCACGCCTGCTGCGCGGCGCCGCCATGCCGCGCGAGATCGCGGAAGTGCGCGCCTTGGCCCGTTGCCTGCACGCCGCCGGCCTGATCGAGGCGGAGGCCGCCGCCAGCCCGGCCGATGGCACCGCCCTGCCGCGCGCGCTGCGTGCCGCCGCCGGGCCGGGTGGCGCGCTGCTCGGGCTGCTGGAGGCGGTGGAGCGGCCGCAGGTGGCGGTGCGGGACCGGCTGACCCATGACATGTGGGCGGCCTTCGCGCATCTCAGCCAGGAAGGCCGCGCCCGGCTGAAGCTGGGGACGCAGGGGGTGGATGCGCTCTCGCAATCCGTCACCGCCATCATCCGCTTCTGCACCGCCCTGTCTGGCATCGCGGCGGAGAACATGGTGCGCGGCGGCGCCTGGATGTTCCTCGATCTCGGCCGGCGGATCGAGCGTGCGACGGCGACGGCGCGCAACCTGGCCCATGCGCTGGATCAGCCGCCGGCAAGGCTGGAGGCGGGGCTGCGCCTGGCGCTGGAGCTGTGCGACAGCGCGCTGACCTATCGTGCCCGCTACCTGGCGGCGGTGCAGCCGGCGCCGGTGCTGGATCTGGTCCTGGCCGATCCGGGCAATCCCCGCGCTCTGGGCTATCAGCTTTCGGCCGTGTCCGAACGGCTGGCCGAGATTGGCGGGCCGGAGGATCTGCTGGCCGCCACTGCCGCCAGCCTCGCCGCCCGGCCGCAGGCCCTGGTGGATGCGGTGCTGGTGGCCGTGGACCGGGACGCGGCGACGGCCGCGTTGCCGGCGGCGCTGCATGCGCTGGAGGCGGAAACGGCGGCCCTGTCCGACGCGGTCGCGCGGCGCTATGTCAGCCATGTCCGCACCCATGCGCTGGGCGAGAGTGAATCCGGAAACTCCGACTAGATGACGCGCTATTCGCTGTCGCATCGCACCGCCTATCGCTACGGCCGCTCGGTCGATCTGGCCTCGCACCTTCTGCACCTGTCGCCGCGCGTGGTGCCGGGGCAGGTGGTGCGTCAGGCCGGCATCACCGTGCTGCCGGCCGAGGGCCAGCGCCGGGACGGCCATGACCATTTCGGCAATGGCGTCACCTGGCTGTTCCTGGGCACGCCGCATGACGCCTTCGAGGTGACGCTGGAGGCGGAGGTGGAGGTGGATTTCGCACCCCCGCCCCCTGCCGCCGAGACCCTGCCCTGGGAGGAGGTGCGCGCCGCCGCCCTGCGCCCGGAGGGCTGGGAGGCGGCGGAATTCGCCCTGCCCAGCGCCATGGCGCCGGCCGAGCACGCCGCCGGCCTCTATGCCGCCGAGAGCTTCCCGCCCGGCCGGCCGATCATGGCCGGGCTGCGGGAGCTGTGTGCGCGCATCCGCCGGGACTTCGCCTTCAAGGCCGGCGTCACCACCATCTCCACCCCCGTTAGCCAGGTGCTGGCCCTGCGCGCGGGGGTCTGCCAGGACTTTGCGCATCTGATGATCGCCGGGCTGCGGGCTCTGGGCCTGCCGGCGCGCTACGTCTCTGGCTATGTCCGCACCCGCCCGCCGCCGGGCCAAAAACGCCGGCAGGGGGCGGATCAGAGCCATGCCTGGGTCGGCGCCTGGATGGGGCCGCATCATGGCTGGGTGGACCTGGACCCGACCAATGACCTGGTGGTCTCGGATGAGCATCTGCTGCTCGGCTGGGGGCGCGATTTTGGCGATGTCAGCCCGGTGACGGGGATTCTGCTGGGCGGCGGGCGACAGAAGCTGACGGTGGGGGTGGATCTGATCGCGGAGTGACGACTGTCATCATTCCGACCCTCGACGCGGCGTAGGCCACGGCGGCAGTTTCCGCCCCCTGCCGACAGGGAACCGCCCGTGACCACCACCTTCGCCAGCTACAACATCCAATACGGCAAGGGCCAGGACGGCCTGTATGACCTGGAGCGCATCGCGCGGGAGGTCGAATCCGCCGATGTCATCGCCATGCAGGAAGTCGCCACCGGCTTCGCGCGCAACGATTTCGTGGACCAGGCCGCCTGGTTCGCCGAGCGGCTGGACCGCCACATGGTCTTCGGCGCCACCTATGACGTGGACGCCAGCTTTCGCGATGGCAGCGGCCGCCTGGTGAATCGGCGGCGGCGCTTCGGCAATGCGGTGTTCTCCCGTTTCCCGATCCGCTCCACCCGCACTCTGCCTCTGCCCTTCCTGCCGCCGGCGGCGGAGCAGGATGTGCAGCGCTGCGCGGTGGAGGCGGTGATCGACCTGCCAAGTGGGCCGATCCGCGTCTATTCCATCCATCTGTCGCATCTGACGCCGGGCACGCGCATCCCGCAGGTGCAGGCCTTGAAGGCGATGGTGGCCAGCGCGCCGCGCGACGGCATGGCCTGGGCCAATGGCCGCGACAATGACTGGACGGAGGGCTGGGCCGAGCCCGCCCCGCCCGAGCCCTGCATCCTGTTCGGCGACTTCAACCTGCGCCCGGACGGCCCCGAATACCCGCTGCTGGTGGGCGACCCGACGCGCCGCCGCGGCCGCGTCGCCGTGCGCGGCCAGTTCGCCGATTCCTGGGTGCTGGCCGGGAACGCCGAACTATCCGGCTACACGCTGGCGGAATGGCAGGGGGAGGAGGGCGCGCGGATCGACTACGCCTTCCTGCACCCGTCGCTGGTGCCGGCGTTCCGCGCCGCCCGCATCGACACGGACGCCAAGGGCAGCGACCATCTGCCGATCTTCCTGGAGATGGATTTCGGCTGAATCCATGTAGGCTCCGCCTTCGGATGAAGGAGGCGGGGCGATGAAGATCGGTCTGGTTGGGGCGGCGCAATCCATGGTGGCGGGGCTCGGCGGCCCCGCCGAAATCCGCGCGGTGGTGGCGCCCAAGACAGTCGTGCAGGCCTATCCCGCCCGCCTGCCGGTCTTCGCCCATACCGAGGTCGAATATGCCATGCAGGCGCTGAGCTATCTGGAGGCGGGGCTGACGGCCGCCAGCCAGGGCTGCCATGCATTGGTGCTGAACTCGCTCTCCGATTACGGGCTGGCGGCGCTGAAATCGGCGGTGGAACTGCCGGTGGTGGGCGCGGCGGAATCCAGCCTGCGCTTCATGCCGAGCCTCGGCCCGCGCTTTTCCATCGTCACCGTCTGGCCGGAGACAACCAATTTCATGCCGCGCCGGATGCTGGAGGCGTATGGCGCCGCCGCCCATTGCATCCGCATCCGCAATGTCGGCACCGCCGAGCTGCTGGCCGGCGAGGGCCGGCCGGATGGCTTCCTGCGGGAGATGCAGACCGGCCAGCAGGCCATTCTCGACCGCATCGTCGCGCAATGCGAGGCGGCGATGGCGGAGGACGACATCGACGCCATCCTGCTCGGCTGCACCTGCATGTCGCCGATCGCGGAGCGCATCGCCGCCCGCATCGAGATCCCTGTGGTCAATCCGCTCGCCATCGCCGTGAAGACCGCCGAGATGCAGGCCAGCCTCGGCCTGCGCGCCGGCCGTCGCGGCCAGGGCGCACCCCGCCCGGCAAGCCTCGACCTGCTGCGCCGGATGATCGCGCCGGTGGCGGGGGTGGAGCCTGACTGTCCGGTCTGCGTGGTGGCGGCGGCGGAATAGCCTTAGGCGGCGGCTTGGGCCGCCAGCCGCCGATAGCGTTCGCGTGCCGCTTCCAGATGTTGCCGCATGGCGGCGCGGGCGGCGGCCGGGTCACTGGCCTCGATCGCCTGGGCCACCAGCCGGTGCTCGCCGCGCACCTGGGCCAGATACTGCTTCCGCTCCGCCTCGCTGCGCTCCACCAGGCCGAGCGCCCGGCGCGGGATGGCGTGGCGGCCGAGCACTTCCAGGAAGCGCAGGAAATGCGGATTGCCCGTGGCCATGAAGATGGCGCGGTGCAGGGCGAAATCGGCCTCCGCCGCATCGCCGCCGGCGGCCACGGCGGCATCGAACACCGCCTCCGCCTCCCCGATCGCGGCCAGGGCGGCGGGGCTGCGGCGTTCGGCGGCAAGGCCCGCGGCCTCCACCTCCAGCGCCAGGCGCAGCTCCAGCACCTGGATGACCTGTTGCAGCCCCTCGGCCTCGCTCGGGGTCAGGCGGAAGATGCCCTCTCCGGGGCGTTCGGTGACGAAGGCGCCGACGCCCTGACGAGTGAAGACCAGCCCTTCCGCCCGCAGCGCCGCCACAGCCTCCCGCACCACGGTGCGGCTGACGCCGGCCTCGCGCATCAGATCCTGTTCGGTGGGCAGACGTGCGCCGGGGGAGAGACGGCCGGAGCGGATTTCCTCCGCCAGCCGGTGCACCAGAGCGCCAGTCAGGTTGGCGGCCGGGCGCAGCGGCGGCATGCCGATGTCGCGGCGCATCATGGGGCGGGCGCCCGGAGGGGCGAATGGATCGGTTCAGGATAGGTCATCATATGATACGATGACCCTAGGACCTGCCTCGCGCGGCGTCAACGCGCCGTCAGGCGACGCCTTCGGCGGAGACGCCGGCCTCTGCCGCCGAGATCAGCCGCCCTTCGAACCATAGCGCGGCGGCGACCGCGGACATGGCGCGCCCGTCATGGCCGACGCCGGCGACCGGCACCAGCGACCAGTTGCAGGCGACGCCGCGCCGCGCCGCTTCCGCCTGGCCCGCCGCCAGATAGTGATGGGCACGGGCGAAGCGGTGCGGCCCCTGCGCCAGCGCGGCGGGGGTGGATGGCAGGGAGGTGCCGGTGGCAATGTCCTGGTCGCCCGCCAGGATGGTCATGGGATAGGCGAGCAGGGCCAGAACCTCCGCATCACCGAGCCCGATGCCGCCCATGCCCTCGGGAAAAGGCTTGTCGAGCGTCGGCAGGGTGTACCAGCCGGGATTGCCGATGGTCGCGGCTTCCAGCCAGTCATGCGGCTGGGTGGACATCAGGCGATGGCCGAACTGGCCGCCGGCGGAATGGCCAAATAGATGCGCCTTGGCGCGGGTGGTGACGCCGGCCTCCCGCAGGGCGGCGAAGACCCGGCGTGGGATGCTATAGCCCCAGCTGGCGCAAGGCCGTACGCTGCCATCCTCGGCGATCACCTGGCCGTTGTTGTAGTACTCGGCCTCCGGCCAGGCGGCCTTGCCGTAGGTGGGGGCGACGATCAGCAGCC
Organism: Roseomonas sp. F4; assembly: GCF_053891155.1. Taxonomy (NCBI): domain Bacteria; kingdom Pseudomonadati; phylum Pseudomonadota; class Alphaproteobacteria; order Acetobacterales; family Roseomonadaceae; genus Roseomonas; species Roseomonas sp. F4. The sequence goes on along the minus strand of NZ_JBSSHK010000005.1, from coordinate 432,099 downwards.
CATGCCGGTCCGCCGCCGCCACCCAGAAATCGCGATAGTCGTCGCCATTCCGCTGCATGCCGTGCTGCACGATCACCACCGGATTCTCCGGCCGGTGATTCGCGGGGCGGTAGCCATGCAGCGTCAGCGGCCGTGCCAGGTCAGATTCGGCATCGGCCCAGGGGATCGCGACTCGGCCGGGCTGGGCGAAAGCCTGGGCGAGGGGGCTGAGCGGCGGGTTCATGCGGGACCGGACCTTCCATGCCGCGCCCGGGAAGGGCGCGGCTGAAAGCTCAGGTCACCCTGAAATTGGCGAATTGCCAAGGATCGGCCTGATCCACCGCCTCGGGGAACAGAACCGCGCGGTCCTGCAGCGGGGTCCAGTCGGAATATTCGCCGACCACCTCGCCCAGATAGGGCGCGCAGATCTCTAGAACCCGGGCGTGGTCGATCTCGTCCGACTCCACCAGGCCCTGGCGCGGATTCTCCATCGCCCAGATCACGCCCGCCAGCACGGCCGCCGTCACCTGAAGCGAGGTGGCGTTGTTGTGCGGCGCCGCGCGGCGCGCTTCCTCGATGGTCAGGCGGGAACCGTACCAATAGGCGCCCTTGGCATGGCCCATCAGCAGCACGCCGAGCTCGTCCATCCCCTGGGTGATCTCATCCGTCATCAGCCGCTTCTCCGGCTGCATCTGCCAGTTCTTGCCGGCCAGCTCATGCACCGACAGCACCGCGTCGTCGCAGGGGTGGTAGGCGTAATGCGCCGTAGGGCGGTAGGTCACGGCGCCGGAGGCATCGCGCAGCGTGTAGTAGTCGGCCAGCGAGATGCTCTCATTGTGGGTGATGAGGAAGCCATGCATCGGCCCCTCCAGCGGCGTCCATGTGCGCACGCGGGTGGAGGCGCCGGGGCGCATCAGATAGATCGCCGCATCGCAGCCAAAGCCGTGGCGATGGCCATCGGGCGGCAGCGCGGATTCGTGGCTGCCCCAGCCGAGCTCGGCGGGCTGGCAGCCCTCACCAACAAAGCCATCGACCGACCAGGTGTTGACGAACTCGCCCGGCTTCTTCGGGCGGTCGGCCACCTGGGTGTCACGCTCCGCGATATGGATCACCTTCACGCCGAGATCGCTGGCGATCTTCGCCCATGCGGTGCGGTCGGAAGCCGGCGGCGGCGTCTCGATGGGCGCGCCGGTGTCGCGGGCGATGTCCAGCAGCGCCTGCTTCACGAAATGGCTGACGAGACCAGGGTTCGCGCCATGCGCCGTGATGCTGGTGGGGCCGCCGACGAAATCCGGACGCAGCGCGATCGCCGCTTCCCGCATCGCATAGTTGGAGCGCTGCGAGGGCGTCAGCGACGTGTCCGTGTAGCCGCCCGCCCAGGGCTCCACGACGGTGTCGAGATACAGCACGTCGAGCTTCTGACACAGCTTCATCAACTCGACCGAGGACACGTCCACCGACAGGTTCAGAAGGAAGTCGCCCGGCGCCAGCAGGGGCGTCAGCAGCTCGGCAAAATTCTCGCGCGTCGCCGCCTGCAGGATGAAGCGGATGCCGTATTCGGCCGCCACCTCCTCGCCGCGGGTCTCCGCGGTGACGATGGTGATGCGCTCGGCCGGGATGGCGATGTGCCGCAGGATCAGCGGCAGCACGCCCTGGCCGATGGAGCCGAAGCCCAGCATGACAAGGCGGCCCGAAAATTCTGCATGCTTCATCGTCGAGGCACTCCGTTCAAGTTTGGTGGGTGGGAGGCGGTTCATACCGCCTCCCTGTTTCAGGCCGCTTGCACGGATTGCACATAGCCCGGTGTTTCGAGCAGCGGCAGGTCCGCCACCTCCACCACGCCGGCACGGTCCATGCCGTTGAACCCAGTGCGCAGGCAGGCGCCATAGGCCCCGAGCTGGCCGATCTCGATCCAGTCGCCCTCTGCCACATCGGTCGGCAGCAGGAAGGGGCCTTCCATGCGGTCCGCGGTGTCGCAGGTGGGGCCGAAGAAGCTGAAGGGCATGGTTGCCGCCTCGCTGGCGGAACCGGGCCGGATCAGCTTCACCGGGAAGCGGAAACCCGGCACGCCGGCATCGGACAGCGCACCATAGACGCCGTCATTGATGAACAGCATCCCGTCGCGCCGCGCCTGCACCTGCACGACGATGGAGGCACCGCCCGCCACCAGGGCGCGGCCCGGCTCCGCCCACATCTCCACCCCCGGCAGCGCCGCCTCGGCAAAGGCCGTGGCGATGCTGTCCATGAAGGCCGAGAGCGGCGGCGGCACGACATCCGGATAGGCGACGGGGAAGCCGCCGCCGACATCCAGAACGTCCACCGCCACGCCCGCCTCCCGGATCACGGACGCCGCCAGCGCGATCGCGCTGGCATAGGCGGACGGGTCCAGGCATTGCGAGCCGACATGGAAGGACACCCCGAGCTTTCCGGCATGGGAGCGCGCCGCGCGCAGCAGCGCCACCGCTTCCGCCGGCTCCGCGCCGAATTTCCCGGAAAGGTCATAGACCGCGCTGCCCTTCGGCAGGCCGAGGCGGATGATGAGGTTCAGGCCCTCACCCCCCGTCTCGTCGAGGATCTTGGCCAGCTCCGCCGCGGAATCCAGCACGAAGTCGCGCACGCCGTGGGTCGCATAGGCCTCATGGATCGCGCCGCGCGCCTTAACCGGGTGCATGAAGTGGATCACCGCCTCTGGGAACAGGCTGCGCACCAGGCGCACTTCGCCGGCGGAGGCGCAGTCGAAATGCCGCAGGCCACCGGCCCAGAGCGCGCGCAGCACCGTGGGGTCCGGGTTGCACTTCACCGCATACATGGTGGTGCCCGGGAAGGCCGCCTGGAACGTCGCACCAGCCGCGCTGATGGTCGCCGGCCGCAGGCAGTGCAGCGGATCCTCCGGCCGCAGCGCCGCGACCACGCCGGCCACATGGGCGGGCAGGGCAGGGGTGGCGGGGCGGCGAAGCGGTGCGGTGGCGCCGCGGAAGCGAAGGACGGTCATGGCGGGCTCCCTGAGGCCGGAGGGTTGGAACAGCGCGGGTAATTGGCCCGCCGCCGCGTCAAAGCCCCTGGGGCGACGCGGCGGCGGGAAGGAGGGAACCGGGGCCGATCGGCGCGCACCCCCGAGGCGCCGCGCACGGCACGCCCGCCACCTTGCGGTGGGGAACGGGACGCGGGCGGCGGAAGCGTCGCGAACCGGCGCCTCAGACCCTCGGGCCTGGACGGGCGGAATGCGGCGCTTCGGGCGCGGTCACGCGGTCAGTACGGGAGAGATCCCGGCTTCGCGCGGCGGCGATCAGGCGACACAGGCGGTTCCCTCGAACCTTCCGGCCCTTGCGGACCGGCGTGAACAAAGGACGCGTCCCGTCGTTGCTGTGCCCCGGAAAGGCGGGGGCTCGCGGCACGTGCGATGGCGTCAGGGCAGCGCGGCAAGGCAACAGTGCCTCGCCACGGCCGGATAAATAGCGGCGACCTCGTCGGGATGCAAGGGTTTTTTCTGGCGGTTTTGAAAATGGCCCGGTGGGAAAGCCGGCCACTGTCACAAATGGCCGGAAGGGTTTCAGCCGCGGCAGAGATACTCCCAGACCACGCTGGCCGCGGCGAGCGCGGTGATCTCGGCATGGTCATAGGCGGGCGCCACCTCAACCACATCCATGCCGCGGAAATCGACGCCGCCGAGCCGCCGCAGCACCGCCTGCGCCTGCCAACTCGCCAGCCCGCCGATCTCCGGCGTGCCGGTGCCGGGGGCGAAGGCGGGGTCCAGCGCGTCGATGTCGAAGGACAGATAGGCAGGGGCGGCGCCCAGCACCTGCCGCGCCTGAGCCGCCACGGCTTGCGGCCCGGCCTCATGGAATTGCTGTGCTGTCACCACCGTCACGCCCTGCGTCAGCGTCCAGTCCCAGACCTCCCGCTGCACCGGGGACCGGATGCCGAGCTGAATCATCCGCTTCGGATCCACCAGACCCTCATTGATCGCGTGGTAGAAGACCGAGCCATGCGCATAGGCCTGGCCGAAATTATCGGCCCAGGTGTCGACATGCGCGTCAAAGACCAGCAGGCCGAGCGGGGCGCCCAGCTTCTTCCGAAGCGCCCGCAGCAGCGGCAGGGTCACGCCATGCTCGCCGCCCAGCGCGACCAGATGGTCGATCGCCGCCGCCTGCTCCTCGATCCGCGCCAGGCTGCCCTGGATATCGCCCAGCGCCAGATCGAAATCGCCGATATCGGCCAGGGGCAGCGCCGCCGGGTCCACCCAGCTGCCCGGATGCGCGCCATCCACCAGCATGCGCGATGCGGCCCGGATCGCCCGCGGCCCGTCCCGCGTGCCGGCGCGGTTGGTGGTGCCGATATCCATTGGGATGCCGGCGATGGCGATGCCGCCCGCGGAGTCACGCCGCGTGACGCCCATGAAGCCGGGCGGGGTGGCATAGGTGGGCGTTCCGGCCATGGCGGACTCCTGTGGGGATGGACAGCGCCACCCCTTGGGCCGCAGGCTGGCCGGAATGACAAGCCCAAGAAAAGCGGCATCCGGGGAGGATGCGACCGAGGAGGGCACAGCGGCCGTCCGCTCCGTGCTCATGGCGGTGCGGGTGCTGGAGGCAATGGCGCTGGCTGGCGGCCCGCTGCGCGTCTCCGACCTCGCCCGCCAGTTGTCGGAACCGAAGGGCAGGGTCCATCGCCATCTGGTGACGCTGCGCCTGGCCGGGCTGGTGGCGCAGGAGGAGGCGACGGAGCGCTACCACCTGACCTGGCGCATGTCCCAGATCGGCGCCGCGGCGGGGGAGCAGTTCGACCTGAAGCGGGTGGCGGAACCCGCCATGCGCCGGCTGCGGGACGCCGTCGGGCAATCCGTGCTGCTGGCCGTGCCGACCGGCGGAGACCCGCTGGTGGTGCATGCGCTGGAGGCACCGAACAAGGTGCTGATCTCCGTCCCGCCCGGCAGCCGCCCGCCCGCGCATTCCTCCGCCTTGGGCCGCATCATCCTGGCCTTCGGCCCAGCGGATATGCTCGCACGCGTGCTGGCGGGACCGCTGGTGGCGCAGACGCCGCATTCCCTGACCGACCCGGCGCAGTTGCGGGCAAGGCTGGAGCTGGTGCGGGCGCGGCTTTGGGAAACGGCGACGCAGGAGGCGCTGCTCGGCATCAATGGGCTCGCCACGCCGATCTTCGCGGCCGGCGACCGGATGGTGGGGGCGCTTGGCCTGGTTGGCTCGATGCAGTTCCTGCCGGACCCGCCCGATACGGCGATGCTGGCCGCCTTGCGGGAGGCCGCCGCGGAGATCAGCACGCGGCTCGGCGCGCCGCGTCCCGCCTGAGCGGCCGGGGCTTCAATCCTCCCGCAAAAAATCGCGGATCGACGGGTGCTCGGTCAGCCCGATGGCGCGGTCGCGCGCGGCTCCGGCCTCCGCCAGGCGGCCCTGGCGCCGCAGCAATGCGGCGCGGGTGACCCAGTAGGGCTGGTAGGATGCGACCCGGTCCATGGGCAAGGCCGCCAGCGCGGCCTCCGCCGCCTCTGGCTCGCCCGCTTCCAGCAGCGCCGCCGCGCGGGCCGTCAGCACGCCCAGGCTCGGCGCACGGGCGGCGAGCAGATCATAGAGCAGGCGCAGCGCCGCATGATCCGTGCGGCCCGTGCGCGCACGCTGGGCATGCACGGACTGGATCGCCGCCTCGCAGAGGAAGCGGCCGAACTGGCCGGCCCGGGCACCTTCGGTCAGCAGGACCTCGGCTTCCACCATCAGGGCGCGCGACCACAAAGTGGGGTCCTGGTGGGCGAGGGGCACGAAGCGGCCTGCCGCATCGCGCCGCGCCCCGCGGCGCGCCTCGCAATGCAGCATCAGGGCGAGCAGGCCCTTGGCCTCCGGCTGGTCCGGCAGCTCCGCCACCAGCAGCCGGCCAAGCGCGATGGCCTCCGCCGCCAAACTGCGGGGCCCGGCGCCGTCCCAGCCGGTGCCATAGGCGGCGTAGACGGCCTCCAGCACGTCAGCAAGGCGTGCGGGCATGTCCTCCCGCTCCGGCAATTCAAAGCGCAGGCCGGCATCGCGGATCTTCGCCTTGGCGCGCACCAGGCGCTGGCCCATGGCGGCGGGCGCCAGCAGCAGCGCATTGGCGATGCGCGCGGCATCCAGGCCCAGCACCACCTGCAACATCAGCGGCGCGCGGATGCCGGCCTCGATGGCGGGATGGGCGCAGACGAACAGCAGCTTCAGCCGTTCATCCGGCCAATCGGCCTGCTCCGTCGCCAGCTCCTCCTGCCGTCGCTCCAGCTCCGCCGTGGCGGCGTCCCGCACCCGGCGATGGCGGAGGGCATTGCGCTGGGTGTTGCGCGCCGCGGTCAGCAGCCAAGCCTCCGGCGAGGCGGGCACGCCGCGCCGGGGCCAATGGCGCAGCGCGGCGGCGAAGGCCTCGGCCAGCGCGTCCTCGGCCCCGGCAATGTCGCGGGACCGGGAGGCGAGGCGCGCGACCAGGCGCGCATAGGCGGTGCGCGCCGCCTGTTCCGCCGCCTCGCTGGCCGCCTCGCTCACACGCCGAGGTTGGGCATGGGCGGCAGCAGCGGGCGGATCTCCACTGCCGCGTAGCTGGCGGAGGGCGCGCGGGCGGCCCAGGCCAGGGCGGTGTCGAGGTCCGGCACCTCGATGATGAAGTAGCCGCCGAGCTGTTCCTTGCTGTCGGCGAAGGGGCCGTCCTGCACGATGGGCTTGCCATCGCGGATGCGCAGCGTGGTCGCGCTATGCGGGCCCTGGAGGCCGTCGCCACGGACGATGACGCCGGCCTGCGCCATGGCGCCGATGAAGGCGGTCCACCCAGCCCAATAGGCCGGCCCCTTCTCCGGATCGTCGCGATGGCTGAATTCGTTGGTGGTCTCGGTCAGCAGCATCATGAACTGCATCGGGGTCTCTCCTTCGCGCCGGGCGGGGGGACGGTGGATCCGAACCCCGATTGCCTAGCTGAAACGAAGACACCCGTGCCCCTGCCATTTCGACAGGCGGCACATTTTTTTCGGGCGAAATGCCGCTCGTCCGTGGGACCGGCTCAGCCCCCGACGCCTACCAAAGCGTCTTCACGCCGGCCGAGGTCTCGATCCTCGCGCGGTACCGCAGCGCGGCACCCGCGGTGACGGATGGCGGGTGGTCGATGTCCAGGTCGCGAAGTTGGGACAGCAGCGCATCGCTGTCCGGATACGCGACGGAGAAGGACAGCAGGCGCGCCCCGAGATCGGCGATGCCGGCCATCGACCGCGGCCTGCCGCGCCGATCGATGAGCGAGGGCAGGGCGCCCCCCAATGGAAGGGAGCCATCCTCCGGGATCGCGAAGTCGAAGGACGGCGCCTCGAAGGGCAGGGCGACTTTCGCGCCGAAGGTCGCCTCGCGCCCCCGGAGGACCTTCTCCATGTCATCCGTCCGGGCGACCCAGCCTCGCAGGCGCTGCCCCGCATCCCAGTCGCGCCGGACCCCCTGGCGATCGTCAAGGCCGAACCAGCGCGGCCGACGCGGCGGATCGGCCTGCGGGTCGATGGCCACGATCTCGAGATAGACCGCGCCGCCGAGCTGAAGCAGGTGGTTGTGGGTGCCCATATAGGGGTGGCGCTGGCCGAAGGGGATATCGAGGTCGAGGCATTCCCGGACATGGGCGACGCCTTCCGCCAGCTCGGGCGCGATGACGGTCAGGTGGTCCAGCTTCAGCATGGGTTGGAACGGCCGCCCTACCGCTTCCACACCCGGTCGAGCGGCATCAGCCGGTTCACCAGCACCAGCAGCGCCACCGTCACCAGGATGAAGATGGTGGAGATGGCGTTCACCGTGTTCTCCAGGCTGAAGGTCGCCTCCGCGTAGATCCGCACCGGCAGGGTCTGCAGCCGCGCGGTGGTCAGGAAGGCGGTGACGGTGACCTCGCCGAAGGACATCAGGAAGCCGATGACACAGGCCACCGCCATGCCCGGCGCCAGCTGCGGCAGGATGACGCGGCGGAACACCCGCGTCGGCGTTGCGCCCAGCCCGCCGGCCGCTTCCTCCAGACCCCGGTCGAGCTGGGCCACGGAGGCGCGCAGCAAGGCCAGCATGAAGGGCGTCACCAGCACCACATGCACGGCCAGCACGCCCAGGAAGGGCGGCACCTGGTTGAACCATTGCAGCAGCCGCAGCATGCCCAGGCCGATGGCGATGCCCGGCAGGGCCAGCGGCAGCATCAGAAAGGCGCCCAGCGCCTCCTTCCCCGCGAAGCCGCCGCGCACCAGGGCGAAGGCGGCGGGCAGGGCCAGAGCGAGGGAGATGGCGACGCAGGCGAGCGCCAGTTGCAGGCTCGTCCAGGCGTCCGACAGGTAGCGCTCATTCTCCAGCACCATCCCGTACCATTTCCAGGTGAAGCCGACGAATTGCGCGACGGTGGCCTGCGGACTGTCATTCACCGAGGCGACGGCGACCAGCAGCAGCGGGAACATCAGGATGCCGATGCCGGCGACCAGCAGCACCGGATAGAGGATCGGCGCCAGGGCTTCCGAAACCCTCACCAGGGCACGGCGGGCGGCGGGCGGAAATTCGGGCCAGCGCCGGGGCGCGCGGGCGGCCAGCCAGGGCGTGGCCAACCCGATCAGCCGGGCGATGACCAGGGTGACGAGGACGGAGCTCGCCAGCATCAGCATCGCCAGCGCCGAGGCCAGCGGGTAGTTCAGGATCTCCATCCCCTCCCGCAGCACGACCATGCCGGTGACCTGCACCTTGCGCCCGCCGACCAGCGTGGCGGAGACATAGGCGGTGGAGGCCATCAGGAAGACCAGCGTCAGCCCGCCGCGCAGCCCGGGCAGGGACAGTGGAAAGGTGACGCGCCAGAAGCGCATGGCCGGCCCCGCGCCCAGCCCCGCCGCCGCTTCCTCCAGCCGCCGTTCCTGCGCCTCCAGCACGTCGTACAGCGCCAGCACCATGAAGGGCAGGAAGACCTGCACCAGGGAAACGCCGACGGCGAACCAGCCGAACAGCAGGTTCACCGGCGGCAGGCCGAAGGCCTGTGCCAGGTTGGAGACGACGCCCTGCGGCGCCAGCAGCAGGATGATGCCGAGCGAGCGCACCACCACATTGGTCAGCAGCGGCACCAGGATGATGGCGAAGCCGAAGGGCTTGCCGCGCGGCGAAAGCCGAGTCAGCCACAGCGCCAGCGGATAGGCCAGCAGGGCGGAGACGGCGGCGACCACCAGCCCCAGCAGCATGGTGTTCAGCAACAGCCGCTGGAAGAAGACGTCGAGCAGGATCTCCTCATACTGCGCGGCGGAAGGCCACAGCGACAAAGGTGCGAACATCTCGCTGCTCTCCTGCACGGAGAGCAGCGCGACGGCACCCAAGGGCGCGGCGAAGGCGGCGAGCAGCCACAGCAAATAGGGCAGGGCCAGAAGCCCCGCCCGCCTGGAATCCTGCATTCCCGTCAGCCCTGTAGGGTCAGCCCGCGATTTCGCGGGTGAAGCGGCTGGACCAGCGGCCCTGGTTGCGGATCACCAGATCCCAGTCGAAGTCGATCAGCTTGGCCACGGCGTCCTCGCCCATGATCAGCTTGGCGGCGAGGTCGGGCGGCAGGGTGATGTTGCGGATGGTCGGGCTGTAATAGGTCTGCTCCGCATAGGCCTTCTGGCAATCCGGGCTGAGATGCAGATTGACGAAGGCCTCGGCCAGCGCCTGGTTGCGGGTGCCGGTGGTGATGCAGGCGTAGTTGGCGGCGACCGCCTGGCCTTCTTCCGGCTCCGCGATCACGATGTTCGGGTTGCGGGTCTCGGCATAGGTGCGGGTGAAGCTGCCGAATTCCACCGAGGCCGCGCCGACCCGCTGGTCGAACATGCCATAGAGCTGGTCCTGGCTGCCCTGGATGGCGGCGAAGGGCTTCAGCTCCGCGATCTTGCGGAAGGCCGGGTCGATATTGGTCTCTGACCCGCCCCAGACCTTGGCGGCCATCAGCAGCCCGGCGGTGCCCTGGGCGCCCGGATAGGTCGGCCAGATCACCTTGCCCTTCAGGTCGTCGCGCCAGAAATCCTTCCAGGAGGTCATCGGCGCCGCCACGGCCCGGCGGTCATAGACGATGGTGACGGGGTTGAAGGCCACGCCATAGCCGCCGATGCGGGCCAGCGGGTACAGGTGTTCGAAATTCGGCACATTCGCGCTGGGCGCCATGGTCACGCCGTCGCGCACCGCCTGGCGGCTTTCGAAGATGTTCAGATACAGCAGGTCGAAGGAGGGGCGGCCGCGCTCGGCATAGGCGCGCGCCCGGCGTTCGGTGGTGCCGCCCAGCACGTAGTTGATCTTCACCCCGTGCTGCCGCTCCAGCGGCTCCACGCAGTATTGCCGGGTGATGCGCTCCTGCGCCCCGCCCCAGATGCCGACGGTCAGCTCATCGCCGCGGCGGATCTGGGCAACGGCGTCGCGGCCCCAGATGGCGGGGGCGGCCAGGGCGGTGGCGGCCAGAAGGCCACGGCGGGTGGGGGCGAAGGTCATGACATGGCTCCGGAGGCGTCGGAAAAATCCTCGATCCAGGCGATCGAGTCATTGGGTGCGGCGAGGGACAGGGCCGTGCCGGGAGCGAAGACCGGCTCGGCGCTCGGGCGATGCACGCGGATGGCGCGATCGCCGAGCATCACCTCGTAATGCGTGCTGTCATCCAGCCGCGTGGTGGCGGCGACGGTGACGGCGGCCGGCGTGGCGCCGGGCGGCAGCAGGGCCAGGCGGGCGGCGCGCAGCACCAGATGGGTCGGGCGGGCCGGGGCCTCCGGCGGCAGCGCCAGCACCAGGCCGCTGCCAGCGTCAAAGATGCCATTCTCCACCCGGCCGGACAGCACGCTGCGGGCGCCGAGGAAGCCGGCGGTGAACAGATGGCGGGGCCGTTCCGTCAGCTCCGCCGGCGCGCTGCATTCGACGATGCGGCCGCGATCCATCACGGCGACGCGGTCGGCCAGGGCCAGCGCTTCCTCCTGGTCATGGGTCACGAACAGGGTGGTGATGCCGGCGGCGTCGCGCAGCCGGGCGATCTCCTCCCGCATCTCCACGCGCAGCCCGGCATCGAGGTTGGACAGCGGCTCATCCAGCAGCAGCAGGTCGGGGCGGATAACCAAAGCGCGGGCCAGGGCCACACGCTGCTGCTGGCCGCCGGACATGCGCGCCGGGTAGCGGTCCGCCAGATGCGCCAGGCCGACCATGGCCAGCGCCTCCATCACCCGCTTGTCGCGCTCGGCGCGGTTGACGTCGCGCATTTCCAGCCCGAAGGCGACGTTGCCGGCGGCCGTCAGATGCGGGAACAGCGCGTAGTTCTGGAACACCATGCCGATCTGGCGGCGATGCGGCGGCGCGCGTTCGATCGCCGTGCCGTTCAGCAGGATGCGCCCCTCATCCGGCAGGATGAAGCCCGCCACCAGCCGCAGCGTGGTGGTCTTGCCGCAGCCCGAAGGGCCCAGAAGGGCAATGCATTCGCCGCGCGCGACGGCCAGGGACACGCCATCGACAGCCGCCTGGCTGCCGTAGCGCTTGGTCAACCGGTCGAGGACCAGATGGGGATGGGGATCGCTCACCTGTCCAGTCTGGCAAACCGGATGCCACCGCGCCAGGGCGGGCGGGGGTGGTGATCGCGACTGCCAGGGCCATGAGGGACGTCTCATGTGCCCAAAAAATTAGCGAATGCCGTCCATATAGGCGCGGCGGCACTTGGGGTGGCGAGGCTGGCGCATCATTCCGGCTGGCATGGCCCTTGCTGGCCCCTTGCCGCCGCGCGAAGCCCGCCTTGATACATGGCTGGTTACGTCGCAATGCCGCTGGGATGGAGGGTTCTGCGAATGCGGACACGTTATCGCTTCGAGCGTCGCGCCTTGCTGACCGGGGGAGGCGCCCTGGCCCTGACAGCCGTGGCGGGCGCCCGCATCCCCCTGGCGCAGACGCTGGACAAGGTGTCCTTCCAGACCAATTGGCGCGCCCAGGCGGAACATGGCGGCTACTACCAGGCGGTCGCCGCCGGCATCTATCGCCGGCACGGGATCGATTGCGAAATCCGCATGGGCGGGCCGCAGCAGAACCCCGCCCAGCTGCTGCTGGCCGGCCGTGTGGACTTCATCATGTCCAATGGCTTCCAGGCGCTGAACTATGTGCGGGAGAACCTGCCCTTCCTGACCATCGGCGCCATCATGCAGAAGGATCCGCAGATCCTGATGACGCATGAGGGCAATGGCATCAATTCCTTCGAGGATATGCGGGGCCGCCCCGTGCTGATCGGCGCCTCCGGCCGTGTCACCTACTGGCCCTTCCTGAAGGCCCGCTTCGGCTTCACCGATGAGCAGATCCGGCCCTACACCTTCAATGTCGGTCCCTTCATGGCGGATCGCATGGCGATCCAGCAGGGCTTCATCAGCTCCGAGCCCTTCGCCGCGCAGCAGGCCGGCGCGACGCCCAAGGTCTTCCTGATCGCCGATGCCGGCTACCAGAACTACCAGACCACCATCGACGTCTCCCGCCGCATGGTGGCGGAGAAGAAGGATGTGGTGCAGCGCTTCGTCAATGCGACGATCGAGGGCTGGGCCAGCTACATGGCAAGCCAGGACGTCGCGGCCGCCAACGCCGCCATCAAGCGCGACAATCCGGAGATGGACGACGCCAAGATCGCCTATGCAGTGCGCGTGATGAACGAGGCCGGCATCGTGCATTCGGGCGATTCGCTCCAGCTCGGCATCGGCGCCATGACCGATGCGCGCTGGAAGTCGTTCTATGAGGGCATGCGTGATGTCGGCCGCTATCCGGAAGGCATGGACTACACGAAGGCCTTTAGCCTGGAGTTCGTGAACAAGCGGGTCGGTCTTGCCTGAGGCGGAGCCCAAGGGACCAGCCTCCGTCATCACGCTTGAGGGTGTGACCAAGCGCTACGCCAACGGGACGCTCGCGGTGCGCGGCGTGGATCTGTCGGTGACGCGGGGGGATTTCGTCTCGCTGCTCGGTCCCTCCGGCTGCGGCAAATCCACGGTGCTGCGGATGATGGCGGGGCTGATCCCGCCTTCCTCCGGCCGCGTCGACATGGCCGGCGGCGGGGAGACCGGGGATATCGGCTTCGTCTTCCAGGAGCCGACGCTGATGCCCTGGTCCACCGCGCTGAAGAACGTGATGATGCCGCTGCGCCTGTCCGGCATGGCGCGCTACCTGGCGGAACGCCGCGCCCGCGCGGCACTCGCCTCCGTCGGCCTGGCGGGGTTCGAGAACAGCTATCCGCGCGCCCTGTCCGGCGGCATGAAGATGCGCGTGTCCATCGCCCGCGCCCTGGTCACCAAGCCGCGGCTGCTGCTGATGGACGAACCCTTCGCCGCGCTGGACGAGATCACCCGCCACAAGCTGAACAACGACCTGCTGACGCTGTGGCAGGCGGAGCGATTCACTGCGGTCTTCGTCACCCATTCGGTGTTCGAGAGCGTCTACCTTTCCCGCCGCGTCGTCGTCATGGCGGCCAGGCCGGGGCGGGTGGTGGAGGATCTCTGCGTCGATGCGCCGCATCCGCGCGGCGAGGCCTTTCGCACCTCCGCCGACTATGCCGCGCATTGCCGCGACATCTCGGCCGCATTGCATCGGGCGATGGAAGAATGACGGTCCTGCTCTCAGCCAATGAGGCCGCCGACGCGCCCGCCCAGGACCGCGCCGTTCGGCATTTCGGGCTGACCGCCGAAGCCTGGCTGCGCATCCTGGCACCGACGCTGATCGGCATCCTGTCGCTGATCGGCTGGGAAGCCGTGGTCCGGATCAATGAAATCCCGCCCTATCTGCTGCCCGGCCCGATCGCGGTGTTCGAAACGCTGATCCGCGAATGGCCGTCGCTCTCCGTCTCCCTGCTCATCACCCTGCAGATCACCTTCGCCGCGCTGTTCGTCGCGGCGGCACTGGGGCTTTTGCTGTCGGTGCTGTTCGCGCAGTCGCGGATCATCGAATTGTCGCTGTTCCCCTATGCGGTGATCCTGCAGGTCACGCCGGTGGTCGCCATCGCGCCGCTGATCATCATCTGGGTGGACGATATCCGCATCGCGCTGCTGATCTGCGCCTGGATCGTCGCCTTCTTCCCGATCCTGTCCAACACCACGCTGGGCCTGAACAGCGCCGACCACAATCTGGTAGACCTGTTCCGCCTGTACCGCGCCAGCCGCTGGCAGGTGCTGCGCTATCTGCGCCTGCCGACCGCCATGCCCTTCTTCCTCGCCGGGCTGCGAATCTCCGGCGGCCTTGCGCTGATCGGCGCCATCGTCGCGGAGTTTGTGGCCGGCACGGGCGGTCGCGCCTCCGGCCTTGCCTATCGCATTCTGGAGGCCGGCTACCAGTTGCAGATTCCCAAGATGTTCGCGGCGCTGGTGCTGATCTCGCTGACCGGCATCGCGATCTTCCTGGCGATGAGCCTGATCTCCCATCTCTGCCTGCGCCACTGGCATGAAAGCGCCATGAAGGAACGCCGATGAGGGCCGCATTTTCGTCTGTCGGTCCCAGCTATTGGCTGCGCAATGCGCGCGCACATGCAGCCTTCACGCAGGGGCTGGACGCGCCGCCGGATGTGGACGGGCTGATCCGCCTGGATATCCAGATCGAGCACGGCCGCATCGCGGCGCTCGCACCGCTGGGCACGGCGCCCGCGGGCATCGACCTGCGCGGCGGCCAGGTCTGGCCCGGCTTCCTCGATGCCCATACCCATCTGGACAAGGGCCATATCTGGCCTCGCACCCGCAACCCGACCGGCGATTTCGCCGGCGCCATCCAGGCCGTGATGGGCGACCGCGGCGCCGCCTGGTCGGAAGCCGATATCGAGGCCCGCGCCGATTTCGCCCTGCGCTGCGCCCATGCCCACGGCACCGTCGCCATCCGCACCCATCTCGACACCTACCTGCCGCACGGCCTGACCACCTGGCGCGTCTTCCGGAAACTGCGCGACGCCTGGGCGGGGCGCATCGCGCTACAGATGTCCTCCATCTGCCCGCTGGACCGTTTTGCGGGGTCGGATGGCGAGCTTCTCGCCGATACGGTGGCGGAGGCCGGCGGCGTGCTGGGCATGGTCACCCGCCACACCGGTGGCATCCACGACGCCCTGCCCGAGAACTTCCAGGCGGAGCTGGACCACTTCTTCGGCCTCGCGGAAGCGCGCGGCCTGGATCTCGACCTGCATGTCGATGAATCCGGTGAAGCCGGCGCCCGCGCCTTGCGCGAAATCGCCCTCACTGCCCTGAAGCGTGGTTTTCGCGGCAAGATCCAATGCGGGCATTGCTGCTCGCTCTCGATCCAGCCGGAGGATTTTGCCCGCGAAACCATCGCCCGGGTGGCGGAGGCCGGCATCGACATCGTCGTGCTGCCGATGTGCAACATGTACCTTCAGGACCGCGTCGCGAACCGCACGCCCCGCTGGCGCGGCGTGACCCTGGTGCATGAGATGCAGGCCGCCGGCATCCGCGTCTCCGTCGCCTCCGACAACACGCGCGACCCGTTCTACGCCTATGGCGACCTCGACATGACCGAGGTGTTCCGCGAGTCCGCCCGCATCCTCCACCTCGACCACCCCTTTGCCAGCTGGCCCGCCGCCGCGACGGCGCGCCCCGCGGAAGCCATGGGTCTTGCCCAGGAACACGGCACGATCCGCGCGGGCGTCAGCGCGGACCTCGTGCTCTACAGCGCACGCTTCATGACGGAGCTGCTGTCCCGTCCGCAATCCGATCGCATCGTGCTGCGCGCCGGCCGGGTGCTGGAGGCCGGCGCGCCGGATTGGCGGGAGTTGGATGCCACGGTCGGCGTGGCCGAATAACGCCGTCTATTCCAGCCCGCGCAGGAAGGTCCGCAGATCTTCCGCCCAGAACCGGGCATTGCCGGTGGTGCCATGCCCCAGCGTGTCCGCGCTGGCCGGGATCAGCAGCAGGCGGCCATTCGCCAGGCGCTGCATCGCGGCCTGCATCAGCCCCGTTTCCGGCGGGTTGCGCTCGTCATCCGCGGCGTTGATCGCCAGCACCTGCGCCTTGATGCGGTCCAGCCGTGGCGCGGGGTTGTAGTCGCGGGACGAATCCCATTGGTAAACGAAGTCGTTCGCATCCGCCGGCGGCGGCGCGGCGAGCCGCTGTTCCACCAGCCGGTCCGCCGCGTCGCGTGTGGCGGCGATGCGCTGGAGATTGAGCGTGCCGCCATTGGTGGCGGTGGCGAAGAACACATTCGCCATGCCGAGCGACGCCGGCTGCTGCGTGTAGAAGCCATTATTGTAGCCCGGGTCGCGTCGCACTGATTCCACCATCAGCCGCCGCAGCATCCAGTTGCGCGACGACATCTCGGTGGGCTGCGAGGCCATGGGCACGAGGGCGTCCATCGTATCGGGGAAGGTGGTGCCCCAGAGCCAGGCATGCATCCCGCCCATGGAATTGCCGATCACCAGCCGCAGGCGCGGGATGCCGAGGCCCTCCGTCACCAGCCGGTGCTGGGCGGCGACCATGTCGTCGTAGTTGTAGCGCGGGAAGGCGCCACGCAGCCCGTCCGAGGGCTTGGTGGTGCGGCCGGTGCCGATGGCGTCGGGGATGATGATGAAATACCGCTTCGCATCCAGCGGCTGCCCCTCGCCGAACAGCTGGCCGGCGAAGGCCTGGGTCAGCATGGATCGGGCATTGCCCGCGGTGCCATGCAGCACCAGCACCGGGATGCCTCCGGGCTCGCCCACAGTGGTGTAGCCGATGCGCAGCTCCGGCATCACCTCCCCGGTGTGGAAGCGGAAATCCCGCGCCACCCAGCTGCCGTCACGCGGTGTCGGGAATTCGGCCGCAACAGCCGGCAGGGATGCCATCGCCAATCCGATCATCAGCGCGGCACGCCGCGCAAAGGTCATTGTATTCATTGATTGTTCCTCCCTCTCAGGCCGATTATTCCCTGAGCCTAACGGAGGATCATTGCGCCTTCCATGCTGTTGCGCGGGGTGCCTACCAGCGCGCCATCTCCCGCCCCACCCGGGCCAGGAAGGCCTCGCGTTCCGGCTGGGTGCGGTGATCCATGCGGGCCAGCGTGTACCAATCCGTGCGGCAGTCGCGGGCACAAAGGCGGCGGATGCCGCGGTTGACCAGTTTGCGGTCGGGGTGGCCGATGTACCAGAGCAGCCAGTTGGGGGAGCCATAGGTGGTAATGACGCCGATGCGGCGGATGTTGGTCAGAAGCGGGGTGATGGCGCCGTCGCCCAGTTGGAAGGCGACGCCGGGCGCCCAAACCCGGTCGAACCAGCCCTTCAGCATCGCCGGCATGCCGTACCACCAGGTGGGGTGGACCAGCAGCAGGGCGTCGGCCCGTTGCAGGCTGCCGACGTGGCTTTCGACGCCGGCGAGGTTGTCGGTGACGCTGTGATAGCGACCGCGTTCCTCGGCGGAGAGGGCCGGGTTGAAGCCCTCGGCGTAGAGGTCGCGGACCTCCACCTCATGGCCCTTGGCTTCCAGCGCTGCGCGGGCGGCGTCGCGCAGGGCTGCGGCAAAGCTGTCGGGGCGGGGGTGGCAGTAGATCATCAGAACGCGCATCGGGGCTGGCCTGTGTGGTCCTGGCATGGGTCATGCAATGATCGCGCCGGTGGCCGCAATGGAGTCCTGTTCCGATGATGTCTGTCCCCGTCCTCGCCCGGCGCGCCGCCGATCTGCGTGGCTTCCGCATCGCGCCGGGCGACAGCAATTATTTCGCCTGCCTGTTCGACCCGCTGGCAGATGGCGTGACCTTCACCCTGGTGGTGGAAATTTTCGAACCAGGCGGGCGCACACCGCCGAACACGCACAGCGCGGCGGAGGAATGCTTCTTTGTCCTGAAAGGCTCAGGCAAGGCCTATGCGGATGGGGTGGAGATGCCGGTCGGTCCGGGCGATGCCTTCGTGCTGCGGCCGGGCGTCGAGCATGTCGTTGTGAATGATACGGCGGAGAAGCTGTACTGCCTGACCTTCATGACGCCGAATGAGGGTTTTGCCGAGTTGATCCGCAACGGCACGCCGGTGAAACTGGCGGCGGAGGATATCGCCGTCATCCTGGGTGCGGGCCGGCCCTGATGCGCGTGTTGTATCTCTACGCACATCCGCTGGAGGAAAGCTTCCACGCCGCAATCCGCGATGCGGCGCGGGAGGGTCTGCGCCAGGCCGGCCACAGCGTCGATCTGTGCGACCTGTATGCGGAGGGGTTCAACCCCGTGCTCTCCGCCGCCGAGCGCCGCGGCTATCACGACATCCCCGGCAACCGCGACCCGGTCGAGGATTATGTGCGGCGGCTGGAACAGGCGGAGGCGCTGGTGCTGTCCTTCCCCACCTGGTGTTTTGGCCTGCCAGCGATCCTGAAGGGCTGGATGGACCGCGTGCTGCTGCCCGGCGTGTCGTTCCGGCTGGAGGATGGGGTGGCGAAGCCGAATCTGCTGCATATCCGGAAGATCGCCGGCATCAGCACCTATGGCCGGCCCCGCTGGACGGCGGTGCTGGCGGGCGATCCGCCGCGCAAGGCGGTGACGCGCTATCTGCGCATCATCACCGCCGGGCGCGCCCACATCGACTACCACGCGCTGTATGACATGAACCGCGCGAGCGACCAGCGGCGCGCGGCCTTTCTGGCGCGGGTCCAGCGCGATATGGCGCGCTTCTGACACGACCCTTGCCCTGGCGGACATCCGGCGCGATCCTGTCCCCAATCGATTGCACGGGAGGGATAACAAATGGTCGGACGCAGGCTGTTACTCGGCGGAGTGGTTGGCGCCCTGGCGGCGCCGGGCGTGTTGCGCGCGCAGGCGGCCTGGCCCTCGCGGCCGGTGCGCATCGTGGTGCCCTTTGGCCTCGGCGGGTCCGCCGATGTCGCGGCGCGCTTCCTGGCGGAGCCGCTGTCGCAGGCCTTCGGCCAGCCCTTCGTGGTGGAGAACCGCCCCGGTGCCGGCGCCAGCATCGGCACCGATGCGGTGGCCAAGTCCGCGCCGGATGGTCACACCATCCTGCTGATGTCGAATACCCATACGGCGAATGAGACGCTGCTGCCGAACCGGCCCTATGTGCTGATGCGGGACCTGTCGCCGGTCGCCGCCATCAACATCGCTCATCACGTGCTGGCCGTGCATCCCTCCATCCCCGCCACCAATCTCCAGGAGCTGATCGCGCTGCTGCGGGCCAATCCGGGGAAGTACGACTATGCCTCCTCCGGCCCTGGCACGCCCTATCACGTGGCGGGCGAGGTGTTCCTGGCGATGGCCGGCGCCACGGCGACGCATGTGCCCTTCCGCGGTTCCAACGAGGCACGCACGGCGGTCATCGCCGGCACCGTGCCGATCATGTTCGACGCCATCCCCACCATGCGGACGCAGATCGAGGGCGGCCGCGTGCGCGGCCTGGCCACGACCGGCCCGCAGCGCAGCCCGCTGATGCCGGAACTGCCGGCGGTGGCGGAGACATTGCCGGGCTATGAGGCTTCGATCTGGCTCGGCCTCATGGCGCCGGCGGCGGTGCCGCTGGAACTGCGCCAGCGCATCAACACGGAGGTCAACCGCATCCTGGCCTTGCCGGAGACGGCGGCGGCGCAGGCGCGGCTGGGCGCGCAGCCGATGGCGATGACCATCGAGGCCTTCGACCGCTATCTGCGGGAAGACATCACGCGGCAGGCGGAATTCATCCGCATGGCGAAGATGACGCCCGCCTGATGGCCATCATGCGCCGTGCGGTGGAGGTCCAGCCGGGCAGCATCGCCTTCAACCTGAATGGCGTGGCGGTGGCCGCGCCGATCGAGGGCGATGCCCCTCTGCTCGCCGCGCTGCGCGGGCCGCTCGGCCTGTCCGGCACGCGCTTCGGCTGCGGGGCGGAACAATGCGGTGCCTGCCTCGTGCTGGTCGATGACCAGCCGAGCTACGCCTGCACCCTGCCGGTGGGCAGTGTCGCCGGGCGGCGCGTGACCACGGTGGAGGGGCTGGGCTCGGCGGCGGCGGCGCATCCGGTGCAGCGCGCGCTGCTGGAGATGCAGGCGGGGCAGTGCGGCTATTGCCTGTCCGGCATCCAGATCCGCGCCGTGGCCTTGCTGCGGGAGACGCCGCGGCCGGATGAGGCAGCGGTGCGCGCGGCGCTGGACCCGCATCTGTGCCGCTGCGGCAGCCATAACCGCATCGTCGCCGCCATCCTGCGCGCGGCGGCGGAGATGGCGCCATGAACCTCGCCTTTCACGGTCCCGTGGCGGATGGCCTGCCAAAACTGCCCGGCAGCCTGCATGTGAACCGCCGCCTCGACCAATGGCTGCGTCTGCTGCCGGAGGGCCAGGTGGTGGTCACGTCGGGCAAGGTGGAGCTGGGGCAGGGCATCCTGACGGCGCTCGCCCAGATCGCGGCGGAGGAACTGGACGTCGCCCCGCCGCGCATCCGCATGCAGGCGGCCTCCACGCCCGGCAGCCCGGATGAGGCGGTGACCAGCGGCAGCCTGTCGGTGCAGGAATCCGGCATGGCGATCCGCCATGCCTGCGCCGAGGCGCGCGGCATCTTCGTCAGTGTCATCGCCCAGCGCAGCGGCGTGTCGCGGGACGATATCACGGTACGGGATGGAGAATTCGTCGCCCCGGATGGGCGGGTGCTGGGCAGCTACTGGTCGATGGCCGGCGCCGATCTGCTGGCGGTGGAGGCGACGCCGGGCATCACGCCGAAGTCGGCCGCCGAGCGCCGCATCGCCGGAACCTCCGCACCCCGCCTCGATCTGCCCGACAAGGTCTTTGGGGCGCCGCGCTTTATCCAGGACCTGCGGCTGCCGGGCCTGTGGCATGCGCGGGTGGTGCGGCCGGCCGCACGCGGCGCGACGCTGGCGGCGCTGCGGGAGGGTGCGCTGCCGGGCGGCGCCATCCTGCATCGTGATGGCAGCTTCCTCGCCGTGCTGGCGCCGCAGGAACATCATGCAGAAGCCGCGGCGCTGCGCGTCGCCGGCCGCGCCGAATGGCACGCCAGGGACACGCTGCCGGAGGATGGCGCGGTGGAGGCCTGGCTGGAACAGGCGCCCGGCGAGCAGAGCGTGGTGCTGGATCGCGCCGCGGAAACGCCGCCCGCCACCCATCGCGTCGCGGCGAGCTTCTTCCGTCCCTTCATCACCCATGGCTCCATCGGCACCTGCTGCGCCCTGGCGCAATGGGATGGTGGCACGATGCGGATCTGGAGCCACAGCCAGGGTATCTACAATCTGCGCGCTGATCTGGTGAAGGCCATGGGCCTGCCGGCCGAGACCTTCCACATCCAGCATGTCGAGGGTGCCGGCTGCTACGGCCATAACGGCGCCGACGATGTGGCGCTGGAAGCCGCGCTGCTCGCCCGCGCCTATCCCGGCCGCCCGGTGCGCGTGCTTTGGACGCGGGCGGAGGAGCTGGGCTGGGGCCCGGCCTCGCCGGCGATGCTGGTGCGGGTGGAGGCCGAGGCGGATGCAGAGGGCGGGCTGCTGCGCTGGTCGCAGCAGGTCACCTCCAACGGCCATTCCGGCCGGCCCGGGCGCGGCAAGCTGCCGACGCTGCTCGCGGCCTCCATGCTCGCTGAGCCCTTCGTCGTGCCGAATGCCATCAACCCGCCCTTGGCCGGCGGCGGCGGGGCGCAGCGCAATGCCATCCCGGGCTACCGCATCCCGGCGATGAATGTCGGCATGACGCATCTGTCCGACATGCCGATCCGCAGCAGCGCGCTGCGTGGCCTCGGCGCGCTGGTGAATGTCTGGGCCATCGAATCGGTGATGGACGAGCTGGCGGAGAAGGCGGGCGCGGACCCGCTGGCCTACCGCCTGCGGCACCTGGACGATGCCCGGGCGCGGGACGTGCTGGCCCGCGCGGCGGAGATGGCCGGCTGGGAGGGCCGCGCGAAGCGGGAGGGCTTTGGCTACGGCCTCGCCGTCGCCCGCTACAAGGGCAGCGGCGCCTGGTGCGCGGCGGTCGCCGAGATCGAGGCGGCGGAGCGTGTGTTCTGCCGCCGGCTCTGGCTCGCCACCGATGTGGGGGAGGTCATCAACCCCGATGGCACGCTGAACCAGATCGAGGGCGGTGCCATCCAGGCGACCTCGATGTGCCTGATGGAAGCGGTGCGCCACGACGCCCGCGCCATCACCTCCGACAGTTGGGAGACCTATCCGGTGTTGCGCTTTTCCGAGGTCCCGCGCATCCAGGCGGCGATCGTCGCGCGGCCCGAGGCCCCACCGCTCGGCGCGGGCGAATGCAGCATGGGGCCGGTGATCGGCGCCATCGCCAATGCCATCGCCGATGCCCTGTCCGTGCGGGTGCGGCACTGGCCGTTCACGGCGGACAATATAGCCAAAGCATTTTCAAGTCAGGCGTAAGCCTGACGACTCGGAAAATGCGCTAAAACAAAGCCCTGGAGACCTGATGCCGATCCTGACCCTGGCCTGCACCCGCAGCGACCGCACCCAGCCGATCCTGGACGGCCGCATCAAGATCGACGGTTTTGATGTCTCCACCACAGCCGGCGAGCCGGAGGAGCTGTTCCGCATCGCCATGCGTGAGGCGCGCTACGACATCACCGAATTGTCGATGGCCAGCCACATCCTGTCCGTCGCGCGGGGCGACAGCCGCTATATTGGCGTGCCGGTCTTTCCCTCCCGCGCCTTCCGCCATTCGGCCATCTATATCCGCACCGATCGCGGCATCACGGGGCCGAAGGACCTCGCCGGGCGGGTGGTCGGCGTGCCGGAATACCAGCAGACCGCGGCGATGTGGGTGCGCGGCATGCTGCGCACCTATTACGGCGTGTCCGTCTCCTCCATGTCCTGGCGCTCCGCCGGCGAACGCACGCCGCTCTCCCTGCCGCCCGAGATCGACATGCAGGTGATCCCGGAAGGCGACACGCTGGAGGCGATGCTGGCCGATGGCCGGATCGACGCCTTCATCGGCCCCCGCCCGCCGGCCTGCTTCCTGGACGGCAGCGCCCCCGTGGCGCGGCTGTTTCCGGACAGCCGGGCGGAAGAGGAGGTCTATTGGCGGGCCAGCGGCTACTTCCCGATCATGCATTGCATGGCGATCCGCCGCGACCTAGTCGAAGCCCGCCCCAACCTGCCGCTCGCGGTGTTCGAGGCCTTCGCCGCCGCCAAGGCCCATGCCGTGGCCGACCTCGCTCTGGTCAATGTGCTGCGCGTCTCGCTGCCCTGGATCGCGTCGGCGGCGGCGACCCAGATCGAGATGATGGGTGGCGACCCCTGGCCCTATGGCTACGGCCGCAACCGGCCGGAGATCGAGGCGATGTGCCGCTACGCCAAGGCCGATGGCTTGACCGCCGAGGCGGTTCGGGTGGAGGAATTGTTCGAGACCAGCACGCACGGCACCTGACCGCGCCGCCGGGCCTTGTATGACAACGGCGGCCCGATAGAGGCCGCCGTGGGGAGGAAATGATAATGAACCAGATCACCCGCCGCGCGGGGCTCGGCGCCATGGCTGGCCTGCTGGCCGCGCCCCGACTGGCCCGCGCCCAGTCCGCGCCCATCCGCATCATCGTGCCCTTCGGCCCGGGCGGCTCCACCGACGCTGTGGCACGGCTTTGCGCGGCCGGCTTGCAGCAGCGGCTGGGAACCCCCGTGGTGGTCGAAAACCGCTCCGGCGCTGCGGGCTCCATCGGCGCGGATATGGTCGCCAAGGCGCGGCCGGATGGCCAGACCTGGCTGCTGACCTTCGACAGCCACGCCACCATCCCGGCCCTGCTGCGCAACCCGCCCTTCGACGTGCTGACCGACCTCGACCCGGTGATGCTGATCGGCGGCTCGCCCTATGCGGTCGCGACGCGGCCGGACAAGCCCTATCGCACCTTCGCCGATGTGATCGCGGCGGCGCGGCAGCGACCGGATGGCGTGTCCTACGGCTCCACCGGCAACGGCACGCTGGGCCATCTGTCGATGATCCGGGTGGGGGAGGCGGCCAGCGCGCGCATGACCCATGTGCCCTATCGCAGCGGCGGCCTCGCGGTGAACGACGCGGTGGCCGGGCATGTGGAGCTGATGATCGGCAGCGCCGCGCTGCTGCTGCCCCATATCAGCGGCGGCTCGCTGCGGCCCCTGCTGCAATTCGGCCCGCAGCGCCTGACCCGCCTGGCGGAGACCCAGACCGCTGCCGAGGCCGGCTTCCCGAATATGGAGGCGGAGGCCTGGTGGGCCGTCTTCGCGCCGAAGGGCACGCCGGCCGATCAGGTGAACCGCATGAATACGGCGCTGCGCGAGGCGCTGTCGGAGGAACGGGCGCGGACCGTGATGACGGAGACCCAGCAGGCGCGGCTGGTTCTGTCCACGCCGGCGGAACTCGGCACCTTCTTCAAGGGGCAGGTCGACACCTGGGGCGGGCTGGTGCGCGCGGCGAATATCCAGCCGGACTGAGCGAAGCTGGCCAAAAGCCCTCTCCCCCTAGCGGGGGGAGAGGGTTGGGTGAGGGGGGCCGCGCCGCTCAACCACCCAGCGTCAAAGCCGGCGAAATCAACCCGCCCGCACCAACACCTTCACCTGACTGTCCCGATAGCCCGCCAACCCCGTCTCGCGAAATCCCAGTTTCCCCGCGACGCGCAGCGAGGCGGTGTGCTCCGGCGCGATGATGCAGAAGCAGTCGCGGCCCAGCCAGTCCAGCGCGGCCGTCGCCGCCTCCGTTGCCACGCCACGGCCATGGGCATGCGGCGCCAGCACCCAGCCGATCTCGGGCAGCGCCGGCGCTGGCGGGTTCATGTCCCGCTGAAAATCGGCGAAGCCGACATCGCCGAGATACTGGCCCGAGGCACGATCCTCCACCGCCCAATAGCCGAAGCCGCACAGCGGCCAGAGCCCGGCATAGCGCAGCATCCGCGCCCAGCTTTCCTCGCGCGTGAAGGGCCGGCCGCCGATATGGCGGGTGACCTCCGGATCGGCCCAGAGCACGACCAACTGGTCGAAATCCTGGACGCTGTGCGGCCGCAACCGCAGTCGCGCCGTCTCCAATACCGGAATCACACCCCGGCCTCGCGCAGCAGCATCGCGAACAGCTTTTCGCGCGCCTCGGCCCGGGCGGGGAACAGGCGGGTGCTGTCCTCGGCCAGGGCGGCCGGGTCGGCGGCGCCGGGGGGCGAAAGGCGCGCCCAGTCCTGCAACAGCTCCGGCGTCGCCTCCGGGTGGAATTGCACGGCGATGGCCTTCGGCAGCCGGAAGGCCTGCACGGTGCCGGCATCGCGGGCGATCACCTCGGCGCCCGGCGGCGGGGTGATGACGTCGCCATGCCAGCGCGGCCAGGGGCCTTCCAGCGCCGGCTCGGCCGTGTCGTCGATGCCGCGCCAGCCGCGGAAGAACACGCCCTCCGGATTGCGGGTGACCTCGCCACCCGCGGCGGCGGCCATCATCTGGGCGCCGAAGCAGATGCCAATGGTGGGGCTTTGGGCCGCCAGCCGCGCGGCGACCATCGGGCGCTGGCCGGCGATCCAGGGGATGTCGGTCTGGTAGACGGCGCGGGGGGAGCCGAGCAGCACGACCAGCTCGGCATCGCGCATCTGGGCCGCCGTCACATCCTCGCTCCGCACCACCTCCAGCACATGGCCCTGTTGGCGCAGCCAGTCGCCGAAGGCGCCTTCCGGCGCGGTCTCACTGTTGCGGACGATCAGGATCTTCATGAGGCGAGTCCTTGGGCGGTGTCGCGCCGCCGCAACCAATGCACCAGTGGCAGCGCCGCCAGCACCATCCACAGCTTGCCCAGAACCTGGCCCGGCAGCAGGTCCAGATTGCCGAAGGCGAGCCATAGGAAGAAGGCGCTGTCGATCACCAGCCCCACCAGACTGCTGGCCAGCACCGCCCGCACCAGCCCGCGCTTCTGCAAGGGCGTATAGACGGCGAGATCCGCCATCTCCGAGATCAGGAAGGCCACCGCGGAGGCCAGCACCAGCGAAGGCGGCGCCAGCAGCGCCGACAGCGCCGTGCCGGCCAGGATCGCCCCAAAAGCCCAGTTCACGCCCAGCCGCCGCTGGACCATGTCGCGCAGCACCAGGGCCAACCCGATCATCAGCACGCCGGAGGGCGCCATGATGCCCGGCGCCACGGGGATCAGGCAGGGGCCGTTCGGCACGCAGAAGGTGCCGACATTGCCGATCAGCCAGTTCGCCGCGGGAATGCACAGCGCGAAGCCGGCGAGGAAGGCGAAGCCCTGCTGGCGAAGGGTCAGTTGCATCGGTACTTTCTCCAGCCGGCTTCGCGCAGTTCGCAGGCAGGGCAGGTGCCGCAGCCGGCGCCCCAGTCATGCGGCGTGCGGTCGCCGAGATAGCAGGAATGGGTCAGTTCGCGGATCGCCTCGACCAGGGCGGCGCCGCCAAGTGTCTCCGCCAACTGCCAGGTCGCCGCCTTGTCGCGCCACATCAGCGGCGTGTGCAGCACGAAGCGGCGCTCCATGCCCAGGTTGATGGCCACCTGCAACGCCTTGATGGTGTCGTCGCGGCAATCCGGATAGCCGGAGTAATCCGTCTCGCAGACGCCGGTGACGATGTGCTTGATCCCGCGCCGATAGGCCAGCGCGGCGGCAAATGTGAGAAAAATCAGGTTGCGGCCGGGGACGAAGGTATTGGGCAGGCCGCCCGTTTCCATCTCGATCGCCACCTCCCGCGTCAGGGAGGTGTCGCTGATGCCGCCCAGCGCGCGCAGATCCAGCACATGGTCCTCGCCGAGTTTCGGCGCCCATTCGGCCTGCGCCGTCATGGCGCCGCGCACGGCGTCGCGCACCTGCAATTCGATGACGTGCCGCTGGCCGTAATCGAAGCCGAGCGTTTCAACATGGCCGAAGCGGTCCAGCGCCCAGGCCAGGCAGGTGGCGCTGTCCTGCCCGCCGCTGAACAGCACCAGCGCGGCATCTTCCCTCATGCGGCAAGCCTTTCGGTGGCCCAGCGGGCGCAATCCGCCACGGTTTCGTTCGCATCCTCGCACAGCGACTGCGCGACGGGATGCAAGCTGGCATCGCCCGAATTGCCTATGGCGACAAGGACGTTGCGGACGAAGCGGTCACGGCCGATGCGCTTGATCGGGCTGCCGCTGAATTTTTGGCGGAATGCCGCATCGTCGAGCGCGGCCAGCTCCGCGAGACGCGGCGCATTCAGCTCGGCGCGTGGCAGAAAGCCGGGCTCCGCGTGGATTCGAGAAAATTTGTTCCAGGGACAGACGGCGAGGCAGTCGTCGCAGCCATAGATGCGGTTGCCCATCAGGGGGCGCAGCGCCTCCGGGATCGGGCCGTGGTGCTCGATGGTGAGGTAGGAGATGCAGCGCCGCGCATCGAGGCGATAGGGCGCGGGAAAGGCATCGGTCGGGCACACGTCCAGGCAGGCGCGGCAGGACCCGCAATGGTCGCGCTCCGCCGTATCCGGCGCCAGGTCGAGCGTGGTGAAGATCTCGCCCAAAAAAAGCCAGGAGCCGTGGCTGCGGCTCACCAGGTTGGTGTGCTTGCCCTGCCAGCCGAGCCCGGCCTGCTGCGCCAGCGGTTTTTCCATCACCGGCGCGGTATCGACAAAGACCTTCAGTGGCTGGTGCTTGAAGCGCTGCGCCATGAACTGGCCGAGCGCCTTCAGCCGCTTCTTGACGATGTCGTGGTAGTCCCGGTTGCGGGCATAGACGCTGATGGTGCCGCGATCGTGCCAGGCGAGGCTTTCCATCGGGTCGCTCTCCGGCCCGTAATTCAGGCCGAGCGAGATCACGCTGACCGCCTCCGGCCACAGCGCCTGGGGATGGGCACGCTGCTCGGCGCGGGCTTCCATCCAGCCCATGTCGCCATGCAGGCCTTCCGCCAGGAACTGCCCCAGCCTGTCACGCATTTCGGGTGCCAGATGGGCGCGGGCGAAGCCGACCGCGTCGAAGCCGAGGCGCAGCGCCTCCGCCCTGATGTCCTCAGCCGCGGCCACGGTATCCGGGCACATCCTGCGCCGGAATCCAGACGCCCGCCGGGGCTTCGCCGGATTGGAAGAAAACGTCGATCGGAATGCCGCCGCGCGGATACCAGTAGCCGCCGATGCGCAGCCATTCCGGCGCTAGTTCGTCGATCAGTCGCCGGGCGATGCCCACGGTGCATGCTTCGTGGAAGGCGCCGTGATTGCGGAAGGAGGTGAGGTAGAGCTTCAGCGACTTGCTCTCCACCAGCCAGTCGCCTGGGATGTAGTCGATCACCAGATGCGCGAAATCCGGCTGGCCGGTCATGGGGCACAGCGAGGTGAATTCCGGCGCGGTGAAGCGCACGCAATAGCGGGTGCCGGGATGCGGATTGGGCACGCGCTCCAGCACCGCCGCATCCGGATGGTCGGGCGTGGCGGCCTGGCGGCCGAGCTGGGTCAGGCCGCTGGTGTCGGTGGAGATGGAGGGTGCCGCCGCCGCGGAACCGTGAGCGCCTGTGGCCGCCAAAATCCTCTAGCCTCGAACCGGTGTGGGGTTTCGGGGCAGGCCTATAGCAGCGACGGGGGGCGGGGGCGAGAATGGCGGTGCGAACGGCGATGATGGCGCTGGCGGCCCTGCTGTTGGGCGGGGCGGGGGAGCCACCCATCACCGCCTGGTGCTATGGCGGCGTCACAGGTGGCGGCGGCGGGACGCGGATCGAGGTGGATGGCAGCGTGACCAACCTGCGGCGGCCGAGGGCCGGCGCGCCGGATCAGGAAACGCCGAGGGGCACCGATCCGGCGGCCTATCGTCGCTGGTCCGGGCTGCTGGACGCCGCCGGCTTTGAGCGTATGCCGCGTGGCAATCCGGGGAATATGACCTGCGGCCTGACACGCGGCGGGCGTCAGGTGATCTGGGCCAATCCGGGTATCCCCGCCTCGCTGCCGCCGGCGGTGGCGCAGGTTTATCGGGAGCTGTCGGGGTGGAAGGCGGATTAGGCGGGGCGTGCCCCCAGCCCCCGCCGCTACGCAGGGGAAGGGGTTTCGGGCGCCCAGGCGGCTTCGATGGCGGCGGCCTCGGCGGCGAAACGGCCTTCCAGGATGGCGGTGCGCAGCCGCGTCATCAGGGTCTGGTAATAGCGGATATTGTGCCAGGTCAGCAGCATCGGGCCGAGCATCTCCTCCGCCTTGATCAGGTGGTGCAGATAGGCGCGGGAGTGGTTGCGGCAGGCGGGGCAGTCGCAATCCGGGTCCAGCGGCCGGGTGTCCTCGGCGTGCTTCGCATTGCGCATGTTCAGCACCCCGCGGCTGGTATAGGCGCGGCCGGTGCGGCCGGAGCGGGTGGGGATCACGCAGTCGAACATGTCGACGCCGCGGCGCACGGATTCGATCAGGTCGGACGGCGTGCCGACGCCCATCAGGTAGCGCGGGGCGTCCTGTGGCAGGATGGGGGCGGTGAAGTCCAGCACCCGCAGCATTTCCGCCTGGCCCTCGCCCACGGCGAGGCCGCCGATGGCGTAGCCCTCGAAGCCGATGGCGGTCAGCGCTTCCACGCTTTCGCGGCGCAGATCCTCGAAGACGCTGCCCTGGACGATGCCGAAAAGCCCGTGACCCTCCCGCGTGACAAAAGCCTGACGGGACCGCGCGGCCCAGCGCATGGACAGGCGCATGCTGTCGGCGGCCTGGTCATGGGTGGCGGGGAAGGGGGTGCATTCGTCGAAGCACATAGTCACGTCGGCGCCCAGCAGATGCTGGATCTCGACACTGCGCTCAGGGGTGATGCGGTGCTTCGAGCCGTCGATATGGCTCTGGAAGGTCACGCCATCGGCGTCGAGTTTCCGCAGGCCGGAGAGCGACATCACCTGGAAGCCGCCGGAATCGGTCAGGATCGGCCCGTGCCAGTCCATCATCTTGTGCAGCCCGCCGAGCCGCGCAACGCGCTCCGCCCCCGGCCGCAGCATCAGGTGGTAGGTGTTGCCCAGCACCATCCGCGCGCCGGTGGCCCGCACGGAATCTGCGGTCATCGCCTTCACTGTGCCGGCGGTGCCGACTGGCATGAAGACTGGCGTGGGCACCTCCCCATGCGCCGTGTGCAGCGTGCCGGCCCGCGCCGCGCCGTCGCGCGCCGCCATCTTCCAGTGCAGGGTCATTCGGCAGAGTCCTGGTCGCAGCGGAACAGCAGGCTGCCGTCGCCATAGGAGAAGAAGCGGTACTCTTCGCGGATGGCATGGGCATAGGCCGCACGCATCCGGCGCGTGCCTGCGAACGCCGAGACCAGCATCAGCAGGGTCGATTTCGGCAGGTGAAAATTGGTCAGCAGCGCATCCGCCACGCGGAAGCTGTGGCCGGGCAGGATGTAGATGCCGGTCAGTCCACGGAAGGGCAGCACCTGGCCGTCCTCCGTCGCGGCGCTTTCCAGGGTGCGCAGGGCAGTGGTGCCGATGGCGACCACGCGGCGGCCCTCGGCCCGGGCGGCGTTGATGGCGGTGGCGGCGGCTTCCGGCACTTCGCACCATTCCTGGTGGATGTGGTGGGCGCGCGGGTCATCCTCCCGCACCGGCAGGAAGGTGCCGGCGCCGACATGCAGCGTCACCGTGGCCCGCTGGATGCCGCGCTCATCGAGCGCCGCGAGCAAATCCGCGGTGAAATGCAGGCTGGCGGTCGGCGCGGCGACGGCGCCGGGTTGGCGGGAGAAGATGGTCTGGTAATCCGCCGCATCCTGCGGGCCGGGCGCGCCATCCCGCTGGATATAAGGCGGCAGCGGCACCTCGCCGGCGCGTTCCAGCGCGGCGGCCAGGGCCGCCTGATCCGGGCCGAAATCCAGCATGGCGCTGCCGCCGTCGCGGGAGATCACGCGGGCGGTGCAATCCTCCGCCCCCTCGATCCGCACTTCGTCGCCCGAGCGCAGCCGGCGAGCGTTGCGGACCAGCGCGTGCCACAGCCCGCCGCCCTCCGCGCGATTCAGCATGATCTCGACCCGCGCCGCGCCGCGCAGCCCATGCAGCCGGGCCGGGATCACCCGCGTGTCATTCACCACCAGAAGGTCCCCGGGCGACAGCAGCGCCGGCAGGTCGCGCACGCCGCGATCGTCCAGCCCATCCGCCCGCACCACCAGCAGCCGCGCCGAATCGCGCGGCCGCGCCGGGGCCTGGGCGATCAGGGTATCCGGCAGCGCATAGTCGAAATCATCGGTCCGCAAAGCTGGTGTGGGGGGCATGGCGCGCGCATGTGGCGCGCCTGCCCCGGCTTGTCCAGTTCAGCCCGGATGCCAGCTCACCAGCCGCCCAGCCGCCGTCACCTCGCCCTCCGTCACACCGATGACGGCGGAGACGTCCACCTGGCCCTGGCCCGGCACTTCCAGTGTCGGCGGTTCGACATTGACGATCCGCGTTCCGGCCGGCGCTTCCAGATGGCCGGCGGGGCGGGCCTCGCTGGAGGGGGTGTCGGCATCGCCGGCGCTGGTCGCGCTGCCGCGGCCGGCATAGCCGACACCCTCCATCGGCGCGAAGGAGTATCGCGTTTCGACTGGCGCATCCTCGTGCTGGGTCTCGTAGCGATAGATGGGAAAGCGTTCGGCCATGGCGGCGGTTCCAGTTCCTGTTCGGAACGGCAACGCGTCGCCACGGCCCCAGGTTGCTTTTTGTTCAGGCGCGGACCAGGCCGCGCCGGTTGTTCAAGCGCGGATCAGGCCGCGCAGGCCGGTGACCGCGTTGCTGCCCGGGAAGGCGGCGGCGACGGCGGCTTCCGGCAGGCGCAGATGGTCCCGCAGCAGGCCCTTGGCGATGGCGCGGACATCCTGGGTCGGTTGGAGGTCGCGATTCTCGAACAGCTTGTCCTCGCTGAGGCCCGGCCAGTCGGCAATGACGCGGCCACCGGCCACGGCACCACCCAGCACGAAGGCCACGCCGCCGGTGCCGTGATCCGTGCCCATATTGCCGTTCACCCGGGCGGTGCGGCCGAATTCGGTCACCACGAGCACGGCGGTGCGCGCCCATTCCGCGCCGAGCCCTTCCTTCAGCGCGCCGAGCCCGTCATCCAGCGCCCGCAGCGGGCCCATGATGCGGCCCATCTGCTGCACATGGGTGTCCCAGCCGCCCAGCTCCATCGCCGCCACGCGCGGCCCGCCGGGCTCGGCCATCAGCCGGCCGGCGGCGCCGGCCAGATTGGCGAAGACGGAGCGTTCGCGGTCATTCTCCACCATGCCGAGCGTCTGGCTGGCGAAGCCGCGGCTGCGCATGCCCTCCGCGAAGGCGCGGCCCAGCATGCTGTCCGAATCCTGCAAGGCCGCCAGCCGGTACATCAGCTCCGACGCCGGACGCTCCAGGCCCGGGGGGGAATAGGCGCCGACCGGCACGGGCCCGCGCATCAGCAGCGGCACGGAGGTGCCGACGGCGAGCCCGGCCCGCGCCTGGTCCGGCCCCTGGCCGCCGCGCGGCAGGGCCTCCAGCGCGCGGTTCAGCCAGCCGCTGGCCAGCCGTTGCTCGCCGCCGCTCTCCAGCATGTCCTGGGCTTCGAAATGGCTGCGGCTGCGATAGGGGCCGGCGACGGCATGCACCACCGCCGCCTCATTCGCGGTGAACATCGCATGCAGCCGGCCGAAGCCCGGATGCAGGCCGAACTTGCCGCCAAGATCCAGCAGCCCGTTCTCCTGCCCCGGCTCCGGCAGTTTCAGCCGGCCGCGCAGTTCCTCCAGCGCCGGATCGCCGTAGGGCTGCACGACATAAAGCCCATCGAGCGCGCCGCGCAGCAGAATGACGACGAGGCGCCGGTCGCCCGGCGCCGCGCCAAAGGCGAGGCGGGCCGGACCTACGGCGAAGCTGGCGCCGAGGCCCAGCAGCAGGCCGCGGCGGGTCGGGCGGAAATGGGCGTGGGGGGCGTCGGTCATCGGTGCATGAACTCCGGGCTGCCGAGCAGCAGGGTCAGCGCGTCGCGCATCGACCCCGCGCGGCGCATTTCCGTCACCGTCTCCGCCCGGGCCAGCGGGCCGAGCGCGGTTTCCACCGCCTCCGCCGCATCCACGCCGCGCCCGGCCTGGCCGGCCATGGTATAGGCCCAGTCCACGCGGCGCATCAGCGCCTCCGGCGTCGCCCAATCCGCCGCGATGTCGGGCCAGCCGATCGGCTGTTCCGGCCGCCAGAGCGGCTGCGACAGGGTGTTGAAGGCGTTGAGCATCTGATTCGCCTGCGCTTCCGGAATGCCCAAAGCGCGGTTGGCGGCGATGACGTAGTCGATGGGCGGGCGGAACTTGGACAGTGGGGGGTCCCAGGCCTGGGGCAGGGCGATCAGCACATGGCTGGTCGCCGCCAGGTCGCCCTTGCTGTCCCGCAGCACCGTTTCCAGCGCCCGCACGGCGGCGGGCGGCGGGGTGTCCGCCACGAAATGCCGCACCAGCTTCACCGCCAGATGCCGCCAGGTCGCCGGATGCTCGGCCAGGAAGCGGATCGCCGTCTCGCCCTCCGCAACCCCGGGGCCGAAGCGGCGGCCGAGCAGATGCTTGTCGCCCGGCTCATGGGAGGAACTGCGGAAGACGAAGCCGTAGGGGTCCCGCTCGCCCGTGAAGGACCAGCCGGTCAGGATCTTCGCCAGTTCCTGCACATCGCCCTGGGTGTAGCCGCCGGCGGGCGACAGGGTGTGCAGCTCCAGCATCTCCCGCGCCAGATTCTCGTTCAGCCCGCGCCGGGCGCGGCGGCCGGTGGGGCTGGTCGGGCCGATGGACCCGGCATTGTCCAGGTAGATCAGCATGGCCGGATGCTTCGCCACCGCCACCACCATATCGGCGAAGCGGCCGGTGACATGCGGGCGGATCGCATCCCGCTCATAGCTGCCGATCAGCGGCGTCAGGCTGCCGGCGCGGCGGCTGACGGTGAAATGATTCATCCAGAAATCGACCAGGCGTTCCCGGAACGGCTGCTCGGCGGTCAGCCGGCGGCGCACATAGCCCAGATTCTCCCCGCGGATCAGCAGCGACAGGGCGCGGCGCGTCTCCTGTGGGTCACCCTCCGGGTCGCGGGGGCGGCGGGCGGCGATGTCGGCGCTGCGCACCGCCATCGCCGTGGCCAGGGTCGGACCTTCCGGCGGGGCGGCCGGATGGTCGATCTGCGCCCGCAGCCAGGCCTGCGGATCGGCGGGTGGCGCTTCCCCGTGCCGGAGGCCGAGGCCGAAGCGGATGGCGGCGATGTGGCCCAAGGTGCTCATGGCGGCGGAAGCTATCATGGCTGGTGGCGGGACTGGGAGACGCGGTTGCGTGACATAGGGTGACGTCCCGCAACGGCCGGGAAACCCTGATTCCGGCGGCCCCGCCGCCACCCAGCGCTTGCAAAACCCGCCCGAAGAGGGCATGTCCCGCCCCGAGAAGCTAAACTCGACATCATTGCGCGGGCGGCAACGGACGAAAGTCCGCGGCCGGACCCGCTTTCGCCTATGGAGACCCATCGTGGCGCGCACTGAACTGGCACTGATCCGCAACATCGGCATCACCGCGCATATCGATGCCGGTAAGACCACCACGACCGAGCGGATCCTGTACTACACCGGCAAGTCCCACCGCATCGGTGAGGTTCATGACGGCAACACCACGACGGACTACATGGCGCAGGAGCGCGAGCGGGGGATCACCATCACCTCCGCCGCCGTGACGGCGATCTGGAAGGATCACCGGATCAACGTCATCGACACCCCCGGCCACATCGACTTCAACATCGAGGTCAACCGGTCGCTGCGCGTGCTGGACGGCGCCATCTTCATCATCGAGGGCGTGGCCGGCGTGCAGCCGCAGTCCGAGACGAACTGGCGCCTGGCCGACCGATACAACGTTCCGCGCATCATCTTCATCAACAAGCTGGACCGCACGGGCGCCGATTTCTATCGCGCCGCGGACACGCTGACCGAGAAGCTGGGCATCAACTGGGTCACCCTGCAGCTGCCGATCGGCATCGAGGACACCTTCATCGGCGTCGTCGACCTGGTCGAGATGAAGGCCATCATCTGGAAGGGTGACGAGCTCGGCGCGCAGTACGAGTACCAGGAGATTCCGGACGACCTGAAGGAGAAGGCGGCCGAGTACCGCCAGAAGCTGGTCGACACCGCCGTCGGCATCGACGAGACGGCGATGGAGGAATATTTCGACAAGGGCGACGTTTCCGTCGAGACCCTGAAGAAGTGCATCAAGAAGGGCACGATCAGCGGCGAGTTCCGCCCGGTGCTCTGCGGCACCGCCTTCAAGAACAAGGGCGTGCAGCCGCTGCTGGATGCCGTGCTCGACTACCTGCCGAGCCCGATCGACATCCCCGGCATCAAGGTGGCCCCGGCCGAGGGCGAGGATGAGTCCAGCGACCGCCAGGTGATCCCGGCCGATCCGGAAGCGCCCTTCGCCGGCCTCGCCTTCAAGATCATCAACGACAAGTACGGCAACCTGACCTTCGTGCGCGTCTATCGCGGCACGCTGCGCCAGGGCGACATGGTGATGAACACCACCAAGGGCCAGCGCGAGCGCATCGGCCGCATGTTCCAGATGCACGCCGACAAGCGTGAAGAAATCAAGGAAGTCTTCGCGGGCGACATCGCCGCCTTCGTGGGCCTGAAGGACACGGGCACCGGCGACACGCTGGCCTCGCAGGACGATCCGGTGGTGCTGGAGCGCATGGCCTTCCCGGTGCCGGTCATCGACATCTCGGTCGAGCCGAAGACCAAGGAAGGCGTCGAGAAGATGACGCTCGGCCTGCAGAAGCTGGCGGGCGAAGACCCCAGCCTGCGCCTGCGCACCGACCAGGAAACCGGCCAGACCATCCTGTCCGGCATGGGCGAGCTGCATCTCGAGATCATCGTCGACCGCCTGATGCGCGAATACGGCGTGGACGCGCATATCGGCGCGCCGCAGGTGGCCTATCGTGAGACCATCACAAAGAGCCACACCGAGACCTACACCCACAAGAAGCAGTCGGGTGGCTCGGGCCAGTTCGCCGAGGTGAAGATCGTCTTCGAGCCGAAGGAGCGCACCGAGGGTATCGAGTTCGTCAACGGCACCACCGGTGGTTCGGTGCCGCGCGAATACATCCCGGCGGTGGAAAAGGGCATCAAGGTGCAGGCCGATACCGGCGTGCTCGCCGGCTTCCCGACGGTGGACTTCAAGTACACCCTGGTGGACGGCAAGTACCACGACGTCGACTCGTCGGCCCTGGCCTTCGAAATCGCCGCCAAGGCCTGCTTCCGCGAAGGCATGAAGAAGGCCGGCCCGGTGATCCTGGAGCCGATCATGGACGTGGAAGTCACCACGCCGTCCGACCATGTCGGCGACGTCGTCGGCGACCTGAACCGCCGCCGCGGCGTCATCCAGTCCCAGGACATGGCCGGCACCTCGGTCATCGTCCGGGCGCATGTGCCGCTGAAGGAAATGTTCGGCTACATCTCGAACCTGCGTGGCATGACCAAGGGCCGCGCCAGCTTCTCGATGCAGTTCCACCACTACGACCCGGTGCCGCGCAACGTCGCCGAGGAAATCATGAAGAAGTCCGCCTGATCCTTCTGGATCGGCCGGCGGCAAGCGGCGCGGGGGGCAACCCCCGCGCCGTTTTGCGTTTCATGGCCTGAGAGGGCCGGGCGCAGATGGTCTCGCCTGGGGGGAGGTCCGTTCGACCACCATTGGCGTGAAAGCCGGGCGCCGGCGCCTCAGCGCCTGAGAAAATGCGTCCCCAGCGCGTCCAGCACCACCCTGCCGTCCTCGACCGTAGCGACCAGGTAGCGCAGCTTGGCCACCGCCATTTCCGGCTTGCTGCGGCTGGCGCGGATGTCCTCCACCACCAGCCGCATGGTCACCGGCTCATCCGGGCCGAGCGGTGACGGCCAGCTCAGCTCCGCGCCGCCGCCGGCCAGGTTGATCTCGGCCAGCAGCCCGCTGCGGATCAGGTGGCCGACCGCGGCGGAGTAGGTGTGAAGGCCACTGGCCACCAGCCGGCCGAAGACGGAATGGCGCGCGGCCTCCTCATCCAGATGGAAGGGCTGCGGGTCCCAGCGGCGGGCGAAGTCCAGAACCTCCGCCCGCGGCAGCACGAAGCCGCCGAGGTCGAAGGCCATGCCGGGCGCCAGTTCATCGGCCGAGCGCAGCGGCGTCATGCGGCGGCCGGAACCGGGCCGCGCCGAAAACCGCGCGCCAGCATCAGCAGCCAGATGCCGAGCGTCATCACCCCCAGCGTGCCGGCGATCGGGCGGCTGAAGAACTCCAGCACCGCGCCATCCGCCTTGATCATGGACTGCACGAAGGTCTGTTCCAGCATCTCCCCCAGCACCAGGCCGAGGATGAGCGGCGCCACGGGGATGCCGTGCTCCTCCATCACCCAGCCGAGCACACCCATGGCCAGCATCAGCACCACGCCATAGAGGCTGTTGGTCATGGCGAAGCTGCCGACCAGGCAGAACAGCAGGATCACCGGCAGCAGCAGGTTGCGCGGCACCCGCAGGATCTGCCGCGCCGATTTGATCGCCGCCCAGCCCAGCGGGAACATCAACAGGTTGGCCAGGATGAAGATCAGGAACACCGCGTAGATCAGTTGCGGGTTTTCTTGGAACACGGTCGGCCCCGGGTTCATCCCCTTCATGTAGAGCACGCCAATGACGATGGCTGTGATGCTGTCGCCCGGAATGCCGAAGACCAGCGCGGGAATCCAGGCACTCGCCAGGGCGGAGTTGTTGGCGGAGGTCGCATCGACAATGCCCTCCACCTCCCCGGTGCCGAATTTCTCCGGCTGCTTCGAGAAGCGCTTGGCGACCGCGTAGCTGATCCAGGCGGCGATATCGGCGCCGGCGCCGGGCAGGGCGCCGATCGCGGTCCCGATGAAGCTGCCGCGCAGGAAGTTCCACCAGTAGCGCCGGAACACGCCGCCGACGCCGCGGAACATATTGCCCACCGCCTGCGTCACCGCCTTCGTCGCCACATCCACCGTGACCGCGCCGCGCATCAACTCGCTGACCGCGAACATGCCGATCATGGTGGGGACGAAGTTGATGCCGGACATCAGATCGACATTGTCGAAAGTGAAGCGCGGGAATCCCGCCGCCGGGTCAATGCCCACGGTCGCCAGCAGAAGCCCGAAGAACAGCGACAGGAAGCCCTTCACCGGGTCGGCGTTGGACATGAACACCGCGCAGGTCAGCCCCAGGCAGGCCAGCCAGAAATACTCATAGGAGGAGAAGTTGATGGCGACTTCTGCCAGCATTGGCGCGAAGGCGATCAGCACCACCACGCCGATCAGCCCGCCGGCGACGGAGAAGACCAGGTTGACGCCCATGCAGAGGTTCAACTGCCCCTTCTGCGTCATGGCGTAGGATTCGTCCGCATAGGCTGCGGAGGCCGGCGTACCCGGCATGCGCAGCATCGCCGCCGGGATGTCACCGGCGAAGATCGCCATGGCGGTGGCGGTGACGATGGCCCCAAGCGCCGGCACCGGCGGCATGAAGAAGGTCACCGGCACCAGCAGCGCCGTCGCCATGGTCGCGGTCAGCCCCGGCATGGCGCCGACGAACATGCCGAAGACGGCGGAGACGGCGATGACACCGAGCACGAAGGGGTCGAAGACCAGCCCCAGGGCCTGAATCAAGGCATCCATCGGCCAGTCCTCACAACACGCTGTCGAGGATGCCGCGCGGCAGCGGCACGCGCATCAGCCCAGCGAAGAACCAATGCACCAGCAGCGTCATTCCCGCGGAAACCGGCAATGCCACCACCGGCCTGGCGCGGAACCACAGCGACAGGCCGAGCAGCAGCAGGAAGGCGGTGGGGATGAAGCCCAGCGGGTCGGAGACCAGGATATAGGCCAGCGCCGCGCCGGGGATCAGCAGGAAGGAAACCAGCCGCGCCGGCTGCGCCATCCATCCCTCGACCACCACCAGCGGCCCGCGTGCCCGCAGCCCGCGCAGCACCAGCAGCAGCGCGCAAAGCCCGATGCCGGCGGCCAGGATGCGCGGAAACAGATTCGGTCCGTAATCCTGCCCTGGAAAGGACGGGAAGAAGCTGGTGAGCCACCAGACCCAACCCGCGAAGCCAAGCAATATCGCGCCCAGAAGGGCGTCATTCACGCGCATGGGACGCCCTCCGGCCGCGAAAGGTCAGCCGCGCGCCAGGCCCGCGCCGCGCATCGCATCGCCCATGGCGCGATCACCCTCCGCCATGAAGCTGGCGAAGCCGTTGGAGTCCTGCCAGACCGTGCCGAAGCCGCGCTGGTTCATGAACTCCTTGAACTCGGCGCTGTCATAGACCTTGCGCAACGCGGCGCCGTAGCGCTCGGCGATCGGGGCCGGCAGGTTGCGCGGGGCCGCGATGCCGCGCCAGGCGCCCACCGAGTAGTTGATGCCCAGCGTCTCGTTCAATGTGGGCACCTGGGCGAACATCGGGTTGCGCGCCGGGGCCATGATGGCGAGCGCCTTGGCCCGGCCGGCATCGAGCATCGCGCGCGCCTCCGGCACCGAACAGGTGACGATGTCGACGCCGCCCGCCGCCAGTTCCTGCATCGCCGGCGCCGCGCCGTTGGAGGGCACCCAGCGCACGTGGTCGCCGCGCAGCCCCATGGCCTGCAGCCAGCCGACCAGGGCCAGGTGCCAGATGCCGCCCTGGCCGGTCCCGCTGGCCTTGAAGGTACCGGACGGCCGCGCCTTGATGGCGTCGGCCAGCGCCTTGATGTCGGCGAAGGGGGAATTGCTGGCCACCTGCACGCCCGGCGGGTCGG
Source organism: Roseomonas sp. F4 (assembly GCF_053891155.1). Taxonomy (NCBI): domain Bacteria; kingdom Pseudomonadati; phylum Pseudomonadota; class Alphaproteobacteria; order Acetobacterales; family Roseomonadaceae; genus Roseomonas; species Roseomonas sp. F4. The sequence continues at coordinate 392,636 of NZ_JBSSHK010000005.1, read as the reverse complement.
AATTCATCAGGGCGAGCGGGGTGAAGGAGCCGGGGTTGAGCTGGGTCAGCCCCTGCCAATGCATCATGGTGATTTCCACCGTGATCATGCCGATGGTGTAGCCATCCGGCGCCGCGGTGGCGATGGCGGAATGGCCGACCACGCCCGAGCCGCCGGTGCGGTTCACCACATTGACCGGCTGGCCCAGGTCCCGTTCCAGCAGGCTGCCGACGATGCGCGCCGTGGCGTCCGTGCCGCCGCCGGCACCCCAGGGCACCAGAAGCTGGATGGGACGGGAAGGCCAGTTGCCCTGACCCAGCGCGGGCGCGGCCAAGGGGGCGGCCAGCGCGGCGCCGCTGGCGGCCAAAAGGGTACGACGGGACAGCAGGGTCATGGTTCGTCTCTCCTCCTCTGCGCCCTGGTTGCTCCGGGGCGCTTGAGGGGAGGCTAAGCCGGGTTGCGCAATGGCTTCAAGCCAGGAGCGGGGCGGCGGCCTGCATTATACCGGGAACTCAATATCGGAAACTCAATCCGCCTCCGCCATCTCCGCCGCTTCGGCCGCCGCGCGGTCGGGGGCGCAGGCGGCCGCGCGGCGCTGGAGATAGGCGCTGCGATAGATCGCATAGGGGTCGAGCGCGCTGGCCTCCACCCGGCCGATCTCGGGCGCGATGCCGCTGTATTCCACCAGCAGGTCGCCGCCGCGCCAGGGCAGGAACAGTTGCGGCCCCAGCGCATGGGCCAGGCCGGCGCTGCTGGCCAGCAGCGCGCCGGCGTCGCGCAGCGTGGAGGGGCCCAGGATCGGCAGCACCAGATAGGGCCCGCTCGGCACACCCCAGGCGCAGAGCGCATCCGCCGGGATCGCCGCGCGGCGCGGCCAGCCATGTTCCGCCGCGGCATCCCGCACGCCGCCCCAGCCCAGGCTGGAATTGATGCCGAAGCGCGCCGTGGCATGCCAGGCGAGCTCCAGATCCCCGGCCGCCAGCCCGGTCAGGGCCGTGATCGGCTCCCGCAGATTGGCGAAGGCATTGGCGATGCCGCCCCGGACCGTCGCGGGCGTGTGCGTGACATAGGCCTCGGCGATCGGGGTCAGCACCCAGTCCTGTGCCAGGCGGTTGAAGCCGTGGATGCGGCGGTTCAGCCCCTCCAGCGGGTCCTGTGAGGCCAGCGCCGGGGCGGGCAGCAGCGCGAGGCACAGAAGAAGGACGTGGCGCATCTCAGGCCGCGTGACCATCGGGGCGCACCACCAGAACCATGCCCTCCACAGCCTCCACCCGGACCGAGGCGCCAAGCGGCGGGGCGAGGATGCCGGCGGGCAGGCGCGCGGGCCATTCACTGTCGCCCAGCCGCACGCGCAGGGTGCCGTCCTGCCCCCGCACCAGCGTGGCGAGGCGCCCGGCGAGCCCGGCCTCCGGCGCGTTCACCTGCATCGCCGGGCTGCGCAGCCGCCGCATGGCGAGGGAGCCGGCGATGCCGGCGGCCAGCAGCGCCAGGAACAGCGCGATGGTCAGGCCGAAATCCAGCGGCCCGGCCAGCAGGATCAGCCCGGTGCCCAGCGCGGCCAGTCCCACCCAGAGGATATAGACCCCGGGCAGCAGCAACTCCGCCCCCAGCGCCACCAGGCCCAGCAGGATCCAGATCAGGCCCGGTTCCATGGCCGCCCCCCCGTGATGCCGCCGGGCGCGCTGCCGCCGCCCGGCGGGGCCGGGGGCAATGGCGCGGTGCCGCGCAGCAGTTCCATGGCCTGGGTGATGCCGCCCGCCAGCGCCGCGCTCTCCATCGGCACCACGACGAGGCGGGAGGAGGGGTTGGCGGCCATCGCCTCGAAGGCTTTGACGTATTTCTCGGCGATGAAGTAGCGCAGCGCATCGGCGCCCGCGCCGGCGGCGGCCTCCGCCACCATCTTCGTCGCATTCGCTTCCGCCTGGGCCAGGGCCTCCCGCGCCTCGGCATCCCGCATGGCGGCGTCCCGGCGGCCCTCGGCCTGCAGGACCAGGGCCTGCTTCTCGCCCTCCGCCTTGGCGACGCTGGCGCGGCGTTCGCGCTCGGCCGTCATCTGCAGGTTCATGGCGCGGATCAGCGTCTCCGGCGGCTCGATCTTGCGGATCTCCACGCGGCTGACCTTGGCGCCCCAGGGGTCGGTGGCGCCGTCCAGGATGGTGAGGAGGGAGGTGTTGATGCGGTCGCGGGAGGACAGGGTCTGGTCCAGATCCATCTCACCGATCACGGCGCGGATATTGGTCATCGCCATGGCGACCAGCGCCTGGGTCAGATCCTGCACCGCATAGGCCGCCTTGGCCGGGTCCATGACGCGGTAATAGACGATGCCATCCACCGCCACCGTCGCATTGTCCTTGGTGATGACGGACTGCTCCGGGATGTCCAGCACCACCTCCTGCACATTCAGCTTGTGGCCGATGCGGTCGATATAGGGGAGGATGACGTTCAGCCCGGGCGACAGCAGGCGCGTGAAGGCGCCGAAGCGTTCCACCGTCCAGACCTGGCCCTGCGGCACCGTGCGCACGCCCTGCGCGACCGTCATCACGGCCAGCAGCAGCAGCACGATCAGCACGATGGAGGTCAGCGAAAGCTCCGGCATCTCAGCGCCCTTCGATGTGTGCGCCATTTTGGCGCGGGAATGGGGCGCCATCCTGGCACGAAATCCCACCGGCCGTCCTGGCGATGGGTGGGATGCGGGCGCCGTCCTGGCGCATGATCCGGAACGCCGTTCTGGGCGCGAGCGTCGCGGCGCCATGCTGGCGCCGGTTCCGGAATCCGTTCTGGGAGGGGGCGCCCTGCTGGCGCCATGGTCAGGGGATTTTCCACCTGCCGCATCGCGACCATCATGCCCGCATCGGCAGAGAATTGCCAGATGCTTAACGGACAGGCGCCGCGAAACCTTTTCGTTATCCTGTCCGACGGGCGCAGCCCCCATAGGCCGGGCTGCACCCGTCGGAACCTCGCTTACTTCAGCTCATTGTCCCGCACGGAGGCCGCACCCTTATGGTCGGTGCGGGCGGCCAGCACGCTGTCCAGCTTGCGGGTCAGCTTGTTCAGCCCGCCGCGCAGGGCCATCGGCACCGTTGCCGCCTGATGGGTGATGGCGACCGGCGCCTTACCGGTCGGGCGTGCTTCGATCATGCAGCGCTTATCCTCCCCGCCCTTATCGGCATTGGCGTCGGTGAGATGCACCTCCACCCGCGTGATCTGGTCGCTGAAGCGGCCCATCGCCTCGACCACCGCCTGTTCCACGCGGGCGCCGAGGTCCGCGCCGCCGGCGCCGTCCGGGGTGTTCACCTGGATCTGCATGTTGTCTCCCTTTGGTACCCGCCGCCTCAACGCGGCAGAGGGCCGGAAGTTGACCCGGCGCTGGCCCGCGGCGCCGATCCGGGCAATAACCGGCGATCCATGCAAGGGAGCCCCGTGATGCAGAATTCGGAACAGATCTGGCAGCTCGTCGACCAGCGGCGCGAGCCCTATGTCGAGCTCTCGGACAAGATCTGGGGAATGCCGGAGCTCTGTTACGACGAGCACCGCAGCAGCGCCGAGCACAAGGCGATGCTGGAGGCCGAAGGTTTTCGGGTCACCACCAATGTCGCCGGCATCCCCACCGCCGTCATGGGCGAGGCGGGCGAGGGCGGTCCGGTCATCGCCATCCTCGGCGAATACGATGCGCTGCCGGGCCTTTCCCAGGAAGCCGGTGTCACCGAACCGCGCCCGGTGGAAGGCGAGAGCCGTGGCCATGGCTGCGGCCACAACCTGCTCGGCTCCGCCAGCCTGATGGCGGCGGCGGCGGTCAAGGACTGGCTGAAGGCCAACGGCCTGCCGGGTCGGGTCCGCTACTATGGTTGCCCGGCGGAAGAGGGTGGCGCAGCGAAGGGCTTCATGGTGCGCGACGGCGCCTTTGACGATGTGGACATCGCCATCACCTGGCATCCGGCGAGCTTCGCCGGCGTCGATGACGCCATCTCGCTGGCCAATACCCGCATCGATTTCTCCTTCGTCGGCCGCGCCAGCCACGCCGCCGCGGCGCCGCATCTCGGCCGTTCCGCGCTGGATGCGGCGGAGCTGATGAATGTCGGCGTGAACTACATGCGGGAGCACATGCCCTCCGACGCGCGGGTCCACTACGCCTATCTGGATGCCGGCGGCATCGCGCCGAATGTGGTGCAGTCCACCGCCAAGGTCCGCTACCTGATCCGCGCCCGCAACGTGACGGAGCTGAACGCACTGGTCACCCGCGTGCGCAAGATCGCCGATGGTGCCGCGCTGATGACGGAATGCACCGTCTCCACCCGCGTCGTCTCCGCCGTGTCCAACCTGCTGGGCAACACCGCGCTGGAAAAGGCGATGCACGCCAACCTAGCCCGCATTGGCGCGCCGGAATGGGACGATGCGGACCGCGCCAAGGCCGCCGAGTTCCAGGCCACGCTGTCGGAGGAGGACATCCTCTCCGCCTGGCGCCGCGTCGGCGTCGAGCCGCGTGAGGGCGAGGTGCTCTGCGAGCAGGTGGTGCCGGAGAATGCCAAGGGTGTGCCGATGATCGGCTCTACCGATGTCGGCGACGTTTCTTGGAAGGTGCCGACCGTGCAGGCCCGTGGCGCGACCTGCGCCATCGGCACGCCCTTCCATTCCTGGCAGCTCACCGGCCAGGGCAAGCTGCCTGCGGCCCATAAGGGCATGGTGCATGTGGCGAAGGTGATGGCGGGGACGGCGGTGGATGCGCTGAAGAACCCGTCCATCATCGCCGAAGCCAAGGCCGACCACGCCAAGCGCACCGGCGGCAAGCCCTACGAAAGCCCGCTGCCGGCCGATGCGAAGCCGGCCCTGGATATGAGCCTCTAAACCCGAAAAGCCCTCTCCCCCCGACGGGGGGAGAGGGTTGGGTGAGGGGGGGCGCGCGAAGTCCTATGGGCGTTCGCCCCCTGACCTCAGAACCCGCCCCCGGCCTCCAGCCAGGCCTTTTCCGCCGAAGTGCTGTCGCGGCCCAGCACCGCATTGCGGTGCGGGAAGCGGCCGAAGCGCTGGATCACGATGCGGTGGCGCCAGGCGTAGTCGATCACGCCATCCGGCTTGGCCATGGCCGGGATATCCCGCAGACCCTCGAACAGCGCGACCGCCAGGTCCTGATCGGCCATCGCCTCCCCATGCTCGAAGGGCAGGTAGAAGAAACTGCGCTGCGTCGGCGTCACCGCCAGGTCGAAGCGGCGATCCAGCACCGCCCGGCGGGCGATGGCGCGGGCATGTTCGTCGCTGGCGAAGGCCTCCGGGTGGCCGCGCCGCAGGTTGCGCGGGAACTGGTCGAGCACCAGCAGCAGCGCCAGCGCACCCTGTGGTGTCTCCGCCCAGGCATCGAGTGCCCCTTCACGGGCCGGGACCAGCAGGTCGCCGAAATTCGCGCGGATGCTGGCATCGAAGGCGTCGTCCTTCAGGAACCACGCCTTGCGAAAGGTGTCGGGGCCTTCGGAGAACCAGAAGGCCAGGATGTCATCGGGTTGGGTCATGCCAGGGACATGTCGAGAAGCCGGATGGAGTGCAAGGCCGGCCGCTTCGCCAGATCCGCGATCTGGTGGCGGCAGGAGGTGCCATCGGCCACGATCAGCGCCGTTGGCGCCGTCCGCCGGATATGCGGCAGCAGCGACAGCTTCGCCATGGCGATGGAGGTCGGCAGTTTTTCGGCGTCGTAGCCAAAGGCCCCCGCCATCCCGCAGCAGGAGGAGGTGATGGGCGTGACCTTCAGGCCCGGGATGCGGGTCAGTGTCGCCACCGCCGCCGGAAAATCGCCGACGGCCTTCTGGTGGCAATGGCCATGGATATGCGCCTCGGCCCCGATCGGCTTCAGCTTCAGTGGCACCTTCGTCTTGGCCAGCCATTCGGAAACGAGCATGGCGCGGCCCGCCAGCTTTTCCGATTCGGTGCCGGGGAGCATGGCCAGAAATTCGTCGCGCAGCGTCAGCAGGCAGGAGGGTTCCAGGCCGAGCACGGGGCTGTCCCATTCGGACAGCGCCGTGAGGGTGCGCCGGGCCTCGGCGCGGGCCTGCTCGACCATCCCGGCGGCGAGGTAGGTGCGGCCATCATCCAGCGGCCGCGCGCCACGCGCCGGGCGGGCCACGGCCGGGTCGGCGCCGGCGGCGCGCAGCACGCGGATGGCGGCCCGCAGATTCTCGGGCTCGAAGTAGCGGTTGAACAGGTCGGGCAGCAGGATGACTTCGTTGGCGCGACCATCCGGGGCGCGCAGCTCCGCATCGTGAAAAGCGTCGCCGCGGAAGCGGGGCAGGGTGCGGCCGGCGGCGAGGCCGGTCAGGCGCTCGGTGAGTTTCGCCATGCCGGGGATCAGGTCGCGCGCGTTGAACAGGATGGGCGCGATGGCGGCGAAGGGTGCCCACAGCGGCATGCTGGCAATCAGTCGGTCGCGCAGCGCCACGCCGCGCGCGCGGCCACGGGCATGCGCGGCCTCGATCTTCATCTTCGCCATGTCGACGCCGGTCGGGCATTCGCGCTTGCAGGCCTTGCAGCCCACGCAAAGCGCCATCGCCTCCGCCACCTCGTCGGAGGCCAGCCCTTCGCGGCCGAGCTGCCCGGTCAGCGCCAGCCGCAGCGTATTCGCCCGCCCGCGGGTGAGATGCTGTTCCTGCCGCGTGGCGCGGTAGGACGGGCACATGCTGCCGGCATCGAATTTCCGGCAGGTGCCGTTGTTGTTGCACATCTCCACCGCGCCCAGCAGGCCGCCTTGCGGGCCGGGCCAGGCGGACCAGTCGAGCGCCGGCACCACCGCCGGATCGGCGGCGTAGTCCGGGCCGTAGCGGAACAGCGTCCGGTCATCCATCCGCGGCGGATGCACCACGCGGTTGGGGTTCAGCAGACCGTGCGGCAGCTCGGCAGTGCCCGGGTCGAAGGCGTCCTTCACCGCCTCGAAGGCCTTCACGATGCGGGCGCCGAACATCGGCTCGTGGAATTCAGAACGCACAATGCCGTCGCCATGTTCGCCGGAATGCGAGCCCTTGTATTCGCGGACGAGGGCGAAGCACTCCTCCGCGATCGCGCGCATCTTGGTGACGTCCTCGCCCGACTTCATGTTCAGTACCGGGCGGACATGCAGGCAGCCGACGCTGGCATGGGCGTACCAGGTGCCCTTGGTGCCGTGTTTCGCAAAAACGTCGTTCAGGCGCTCGGTGTAGTCGGCGAGATCGGCCAGCGGGACGGCGCAATCCTCGATGAAGGAGACCGGCTTTCCGTCGCCCTTCATGCTCATCATGATGTTCAGCCCGGCCTCGCGCACTTCCGCGACGCGCGCCTGGAATACGGCATCGGTGATGCGCACCACCTGGCCCGGCAGGCCGAGGTCGCCCATCATCTCCTCCAGCCGATCCAGCCCTTGCAGCAGGGTCGCATCGTCATGGCCGTGGAATTCCACGATCAGCAGGCTGTCGGGCTCGCCGATCAGAATCTGGTCGATGGTGTCGCGATAGATCGGGATCGACCGGCCGAGGTCGATCATGGTGCGGTCCACCAGCTCCACCGCCTCCGGGTCCAGCGTGACCAGATGCTGCGACGCCGCCATCGCCTGGCGGAAGGACGGGAACTGGCAGATCCCCAGTACCTTGCGCGGCTTGATCGGCCACAGCTTGAGATCGAGCGAGGACGAAAAGGCCAGCGTGCCCTCGCTGCCCACCAGCAGCCGCGCCAGGCTGCCACGGCCTGCGGCGCGGCCGGCAGGCGTCAGCGCATCGAGATTATAGCCGCCGACGCGGCGAAGCTGGTCGGGGAAGCGCGCCGCAATCTCCTCCGCCTCCCGCGCCCCGATGGCGCGCAGTTTTGCGACAAGGTCGGCGACGCTGCCGGGCACGTCGGGGCCGAGATTTTCGGGGATATCGCCGAAGCGGAAGCGCGTGCCATCGGCCAGGATCGCATCGATGGCACGGACATTGTCGGCCATCAGACCGTAGCGGATCGACTTCGAGCCGCAGGAATTGTTGCCCGCCATGCCGCCGATGGTGCAGCGCTGCCAGGTGGAAGGATCCACCGGATAAAATTTTCCCGAACTCTTCAGCGCCTCGTTCAATGCGCCGAGCGTAATGCCGGGTTCGACCGTGGCGGTTTCGGCGTCGATGGAAAGCACGCGGCGCAGATGCGGCGTGCAGTCCAGAACCAAAGCACGGTTCACCGTCTGGCCGCACTGGCTGGTGCCACCGCCGCGCGGCAGCACGGGCACGCTTTCCTCCCGGCAGATCGCCATGGCGGCGGCCACGTCTTCCGCCGTGCGGGGGATCAGCACGCCCAGCGGCATCTGCTGGTAGATGGAGGCATCGGTGGCGTAGCGGCCGCGGTCGCCGGCGCCGAACAGCACCTCGCCCGAGGTCTCGCGCCGCAGGCGTTGGGCCAGGCGGCTTTGTCCGATATCGGTGCTGGCGTTCATGCAGGCTCTCCCATGCCGCATTCTTTAGCCTGAGGCGCGGCACCTGTCCGATCTATAAGACTCATCAATTCCACAAGGCTTACTCATTGGCGGCGGGCATTGCTGGGCGTTAGATGGAACCAATCGAGGGAGCCCCGCCGCCATGGCCTATTTCCAGACAACGCCCAATTCCGGCCGCCATTTCCTGCAGATTCCGGGGCCTTCCAACGTGCCGGACCGCATCCTGCGCGCCATGGACCATCCGACCATGGACCATCGCGGCCCGGATTTCGGCAAGCTCGGCGCCCAGGTGCTGGAGAAGGCCAAGGCCATCTTCAAGACGAAGTCGCATGTGGTGATCTACCCGGCCTCCGGCACCGGCGCCTGGGAAGCAGCCCTGGTCAACACCCTCTCGCCCGGCGACCGCGTGGTGATGTGCGAGACCGGCTGGTTTGCCCATCTGTGGAACGAGATGGCGGAGCGCCTCGGCATCGTCGCCGACTTCGTGAAGACCGACTGGCGCCGCGGCGCCGATGTGGAGGCCATCGAGCGCAAGCTGCGGGACGACAAGGCCCACGCCATCAAGGCGGTCTGCGTCGTGCACAACGAGACCAGCACCGGCGCCACCTCCCGCATCGCGGAAGTGCGCGCGGCCATCGACGCCGCCGGCCACCCGGCGCTGCTGCTCGTGGATACCATCTCGGGCCTTGGTTCCATGGACTACCGGCACGATGAATGGGGCGTGGATGTCACCGTCTCGGGCAGCCAAAAGGGCCTGATGCTGCCGCCCGGCCTGTCCTTCAACGCCATCAGCGCCAAGGCCATCGAGGCGAGCAAGTCGGCCAAGCTGACGCGCAGCTTCTGGGACTGGAAGCCGATGCTGGCGGCGAATGCCACCGGCTACTTCCCCTATACGCCGGCGACCAACATGCTCTACGCGCTGGACACCGCCTGCGACATGTTGCTGGAGGAAGGCCTCGACAACGTTTTTGCGCGCCATGACCGGATGGCGGAAGCCACCCGCCGCGCGGTGCGGCATTGGGGGCTGGAGGTGCAGTGCCAGGACCCGCGCCACTATTCCTCGGTGCTCACGGCGGTGCGCCTGCCGGAGGGCCACAGCGCCAATGCGCTGCGCGCCACCATCCTGGAAAAGTTCAACATGAGCCTTGGCAATGGCCTCGGCCAGCTGAACGACCGCGTCTTCCGCATCGGCCATCTGGGCGACATTTCGCCGCTGCAGCTGGTGGGCGCGCTGGGTGGCGTGGAGATGGGGCTGCGCGCGGCCGGCGTGCCGCACCAAGCTGGCGGCGTGCAGGTGGCGATGGACTATCTCGGCGGCAACGCCTGACGCCGAGGGTCATCAGGGTCGATCATCACGCCTTCGGGATGATGCACGCGGGGGTTGCACCCCCGTAGCGACCCCATGCCATCCTCCCTAGGCCCGCCAGGGCCAATGGAGGAAACAGCATGAACCGTCTCCCCGATCCGTCGCGCCGCGCCTTGCTCGGCGCGGCGGCCGCGCTGGCCACGACGCCGGCGCTCGCGCAGCGCAGCTACGGCCCGAATGCCGGCCCGCAGCGCTACCCCGACCCCGACATCATCGCCATCGACCCGAGGCGCTTCACCGCGAAGCTCGGCAATTCCGCCATCACCCGGCTGCACACCGGCATGGGCTGGGCGGAAGGCCCCGCCTGGCATGCGACGGGCAAATTCCTGATCTGGTCGGACATCCCGAACGATGAATGCCTGCGGCTGGTGGAGGAGGACCTCACCACCCATCGCCGCTTCCGCAGCCCTTCCGGCTATTCCAACGGCAATACCTTTGACCGCGAGGGAAGGCAGATCGCCTTCCGCCACTTCCATCGCGACGTGGTGCGCTACGAGCGCGATGGCCGGGTCACGGTCCTCGCCGATCGCGGTCCGGACGGCGCCTTCAACGCGCCGAATGACGGCGTGGTCCACCCCGAGGACGGCGCGCTGTGGTTCACCGATCCCGGCTATGGCGGGCTGATGGATTATGAGGGCAACCGCGTGCCCGAATCCGCCCGTTCCCCGCGCCCCTTCATCAAGGAGGCGATCTACCGGATCGACGCCCAATCCGGCCAGGTGGCGAAGGTGGCCGATGACGTGTTCAAGCCGAACGGCCTGTGCTTCTCGCCCGACTACCGCACCCTCTACGTCGCCGACACCGGCCGCAGCCACTACCCGGATGCCGCCAGCCAGATCTGGGCCTATGAGGTGGACGGCCCCCGCCTGCGCAATCCGCGCCGCTTCGCGGAAATGACGATGGATGGACGCACCGGCATGGTGGACGGCATCCGCTGCGACGAATCCGGCAATGTCTGGGCCGCCATGGGCTGGGTCGGCGAAGGCTATGACGGGGTGCATGTCTTCGCCCCGGACGGTGCCCGCATCGGCCAGATCCGCCTGCCCGAGATCTGCGCCAATCTCTGCTTCGGCGGTACCAGGCGGAACCGCCTGTTCATGTGCGCCAGCCAATCGCTCTACATGGTGCCGGTGGAGACGCGCGGCGCGCATTTCTGCTGAGGCGAGGGCGCCTGACCTGACCCGGCCGGGGCGTGTGTCCCCGGCCCGTCTTGCAACCGCGGCCCGGCAGGCCCACCCTGCGTGCAATGGATTGTGCGCGCGCCGCCCTTCGGGGCCGCCGCGCCGCCACTTTCGCATACCGGGAGAAGCGCATGCCGATCGAGGTCTGGACCTGGCCGACGCCGAATGGTCACAAGGTGCATATCGCGCTGGAGGAACTCGGCCTGCCGTATACGGTCGTGCCGGTGAACATCGGCGCCGGGGAGCAGTTCAAGCCCGAATTCCTCGCCATCACGCCGAACCACCGCATCCCCGCCATCGTCGATCCGGACGGGCCGGGCGGCCAGCGTCTGACCCTGTTCGAATCCGGCGCGATCCTGATCTATCTGGCCGAGAAGACCGGCAAGTTGCTGCCTGCCGACCCGGCCGGGCGCTACCGCGCGCTGGAATGGCTGATGTTCCAGATGGGGGGCGTCGGGCCGATGTTCGGCCAGTACGGCCATTTCCACGCCTATGCGCCGGAGCAGATCCCCTACGCCAAGGAACGCTACGCGAAGGAAGTCGGCCGCCTGCACCGCGTGCTCGACAAGCGGTTGTCGGAGGCCGCCTATCTGGCCGGAGACGAGTATTCGATCGCCGACATCGCCACCTTCCCCTGGATCCGCAATCCGGAGCGGCGGAACATCGACCTGGCAGACTACCCGAATGTGCAGCGCTGGCACGACGCCATCGCGGCGCGGCCGGCGGTGCAGCGTGGCGTGCAGGTGCTGGCGCAGAACCAGCGCGTCGGATCGATGACAGACAAGGAACGCGAAGTGCTGTTCGGCAACACCCAGTTCCAGGCCCGCTGACATGGCCGAGATCGACCACATCGTCGTTGGCGCCCGCACGCTGGAGGAGGGCGCCGACTACATCGAGGCGCAGCTCGGCGTGCGGCCGACCAAGGGCGGCAGCCATCCCGGCATCGGCACCCACAACATGCTGCTCAGCCTGGGCCCGCAGCATTACCTGGAGGTGATCGCCGTCGATCCGGGGCAGGAGACGCCGCCGCATCCACGGCCCTTCGACCTGGATGACCCCGCGGTGAAGATGATGCTGGAAGCCGGCCCGCATCTGCTGGGCTGGGTCGCCCGCACCCCGGTGCTGGACGCCGTGGTCACCCGCCTTGGCGCGAGCCAGGCCGGGGAGGTGAAGGCCTGGTCGCGCGGCGAGCTGACCTGGCGCATGGCCATGCCGCCGCAGCGCCAGGACATGCGCAACCTGATCCCGGCGCTGATCCAGTGGGATGACGGCAAGGGCGCGGCGCCGCGGCTGAAGAAGTCCGGCTGCAAGCTGCTGGCGCTGGAAGCCGAGCACCCGGATGCCGACCAGCTGCGGGAAGCGCTGCTGCAGCGTGGGCTGGAGGATGCGCTGAAGCTGCGCCGCAGCCCTCAGCCGCGCCTGCTGGCCCGCATCGCGCGGCCCGATGGGGTGGAGGTGGCGCTCCGCAGCGGCTGAGGCCGGGAGCGCCATTTCCGCATCACAACAACTCGCGGTGTCGGGCGCTGTCGGCCCGCCCGGTACGCTCAGCCGTTGCGGCGCGGGCCACTACCGGGCAGGCTGGTAGCGCCAGACGCTGGCGGGCGGGAAGTTCATCGGGGTCCAGACTTCCCGCTTGGCCGTCAGGCCGAGCTTCCGATAGGGCAGCGGCGAGGTGATGCAGTAGGTGTACAGGAGAAAACCCTTGCCGGGGGCCACTGCCTCAACCGCCGAAACGAATCGCTGCTGGTCCGCCTGCGGCAATAGCACCAGGGGAATCCCGCAGATCGCCGTGCCCACCTTCCCATGCAGCGCCGCCGGAAGTGCCTTCGCGAGTTCGAAGGCATCGCCCTGGATGACGTTCACGCCGGGCAGCGATGCACGGAGGTGGTCGGCCATGTCCCGCACGATCTCGACGACCACCAGCTTCTCCGCCGGCACGCCGGCGGCGAGCAGGGCGCGGGAGATCACGCCCGTGCCGGCGCCAAGTTCGACCACCACCTCGTCGTCCTTCCGTTCGACCAGGGCGGCGATACGGCGGCACAGCGTGGCGGAAGAGGGGATGATGGAGCCCATCTGCAACGGGTTCGCCATCCAGCGCTTGAAGAACAGACTGGCATTGGCGACCTCCCGATGCGCGGCTTTGGGCAGGCCTGTATCGTCGCGTGCGATATCCGACATAGATTTCTCCTTGACAGATTTGTGACCATGTGCATCAGGCCAGCATTGCAGCATTTAGACGGTTTGTTGTCGTGTCGCCAGACCATCGACACGGGCTGCGCGGTCGCGACCGCACGGGGGATGGCCGGATGACCGCCCGCATCCTTGTTGTCGACGACATCCAGGCGAATCTCCGCCTGCTCGAGATCAAGCTCCTCAATGAGTATTACGAGGTGGCGATTGCTGCCTCGGGGCCGGAGGCGCTGGCGACGGTGCAACGCTGGATGCCCGATGTCGTTCTGCTGGACGTCATGATGCCGGGCATGGATGGCTATGAGGTCTGCCGCCGGCTGAAGGCGCAGCCGGGCACCGCCCATATCCCGGTCGTGATGATCACCGCCCTGACCGACCCGGCGGAACGGGTGCGGGGGCTGGAGGCCGGGGCGGACGATTTCCTCTCCAAGCCTGTCGACGATGCCACGCTGTTCGCCCGGCTGCGCGCGCTGCTGCGCATGAAGCAGGTGCTGGATGCCTGGCGGCTGCGTGCCGAGACCGCCCGTGACCTGGGCTTCGAACCGCCGCCCAGCCCGTCCCCCAGCGTCGCCGGCGCCCGCGCCCTGATCGTCAACGAGGACCCTGCGGAGGCCGACGCGCTCGCCTTGGTGCTGGGCGCCGATGGAATCGAGGTGGCGCATTGCACCGATCCCGGGGAGGCCTGGGACATCCTGCAGGACGGGCTGCACGACGTGGTGCTGCTGAGCCTGTCGCTGGATGGGGGCGATTCGCTGCGCCTCGCCTCCCGCCTGCGAGCGCATGCCAATACGCGGGACGTACCGGTGCTTCTGGTGGCCGATCCGGGGCAGAAGAACTTGGTGCTGCGCGGCTTCGATCTGGGCGCCAATGACCATGTGATCCGCCCGGTCGATCCCAACGAGCTGCGCGCCCGCGTGCGCAACCAGATCCGCCGCAAGCGCTACCAGGAAAGGCTGCGCGCCGATCTCGACCGCAGCCTGGAAATGGCGGTGACGGACCCGCTGACCGGCTTGCGCAACCGCCGCTATGTCCGCCGGCACCTGGAAGGCCTGCTGCGCAATTCCGGCGCGGCCGTGCTGCTGATGGATGTGGACCGCTTCAAGGCGGTGAACGACACCCATGGCCATGCGGCCGGCGACATCGTGCTGCGGGAGGTGGCGGAACGTGTGCGCGGCCATCTGCGGGCCGCCGATGTGGTGGCCCGCTACGGCGGGGAGGAGTTCCTCGTGGTGATGTCCGGCGCGGCGACCGAGGACGGCATGCTGGTCGCCGAACGGCTGCGCACCGCCATCGCCCATGTGCCGATCCTGGCGGAGGGCGTGCCGCTGAGCATCACGATGAGCATCGGCGTCGCCGCGGGCGGCATCGGCGCGCAGGCCGATGACGTTCTGAGCGCGGCGGATTCGGCGCTGTATCGCGGCAAGAACAATGGTCGCAATCGCGTCGAAGCGGCCATTCCCGCTGATTGGCCCCCCGCCGCGGATAAGGGCCGCCCCGCGGGGCGCACCGGCCGGCCGTAGCTGCCCGGCCGCTGCGGCGCGCGCAGGGCTGTCGTGCCGCTCTACGGCGCGCGCAAAGCGGTTGCGTAGGCTTCCGGTGTCTCGATCAGCGCCCGCGCCGCGCGCTGGTCGTCTTCGCGGCCTTCCGCCGGCGGGCAGGCATTGCGCAGCGCCGTCATCTCGCTGGCCAGCACCGGGGCGCGCGCGGCGCGCTGCCGGGCGAGGATGCGGCCCATCGGCGCCTCGCCCCGCGCGAGCTGCGCCAGGCCCTGGGCCACCACCTCCGGCCCCAGGCTGGTGCAGAGCGCGGGCAGCACGCCGATGCCCTGGATTGGCCAGCCGGAAATCGCCAGGATTCGCGACCAGGTCACCAGGATCTCCGCCCCGTTGGGCAGGGGAGCCAGAAGCTGGATCAGCCCCTTGCCCATGGTCGCGCTGCCCACCACCACGGCGCGGCCACGCTCTGCGAGCGCCGAGGCGACGATCTCGGCGGAGGAGGCGGTGCGACCATCGACCAGCACGACCACCGGCCGCCCTTCCGCCAGATCCTGGCCCCCCGCGGTATAGCGGCGATTGGCCTCCGGATGCCGACCCTCGGTGCGCATCACATCGCCCTCCGTCAGGAAGGCGTCGGCCACGGCGATGGCCTGGCTCAGCAGCCCACCCCGGTTGCCGCGCAGGTCCAGCACCACGCCGCGCGGCGCGTTGCTGGCGAAGCCATCGCGCAGCACCTGGGTCAGCCGCCGGTCGGTGACGGCGGAAAAGCCGGTCAGGCGGACGAACAGGATGTCGCGGCCCATCTCGGCGATCACCGTCTCAGGCACCACCCTCTCACGCACCAGGGTGACCGTGCGGCGGCGGTTGCCGCGCGAGAGGGTCAGCGTCACCTCGCTGCCCTCCGGCCCCTCCAGCAGCGTCGCGGCGATGCCGGGATCGCGCGGGCCAAGCCGCCGGCCATCCACCGCCAGCAGACGGTCGCCGGCGCGGATGCCGGCGGCCATCGCCGGGCCGTCCCTCGTGACCTCGTCGATCACCAGCCCGCTGCGCTGGGCCGCCACGCGCAGACCCAGGCCGGACTGCCCGACGCGCCGCTGCCGCGCCATGCGCGCATCCTCAGCAGGGACGTAGCGGCTATAGGGGTCGAGGTGGTTGAACAGCTCATCGAAGCCCGAGGCCAGCAGCCGTTCCGCGCCCGCCTGGCGCAGCGCCGGCGAATCGCGCCAGGCGGCGTTGTAGAGGCCGTCCAGCGCCTCAGCCACTGCAGAGCCAAGAAGCTGCGGTGAGCCGGTGGCGGCGAGCGGGGCGAGCGACGCGCCCGCCAGCACCCGGTCGTCGCCGAGCAGCAGGATGCGGTCGGCGCGGATTTCCGCATTGAAGCGCGGATCCAGCACGGTCAGGCCGCGCAGCGACCACAGCACGAGATTGGCGGCGCTGACGGGTTCCAGATGCCGTTCCAGGATCAGCCGGTGGCTCGGCACCAATACGGTTCGCAGCGCGCTGATGTCGCTGTCCGTCTGTTCCGCCCTGGAGCCGCCCGCCCAAAGCAACAGGATCGGCAGCAGCAGGATCAGCGCCGCTTGGCGCCCTTTGCGGAACGCCGCGCGGATCCATCCGCGCGCGGGTCGCCCTGTTGCATGGCGAAGACCATTCCGCCCGTCCGCGGAACAGCCTCCGTCAACCTCACCTCGACCGCCTGGCCGAGGGAGAAGGTCAGCCTCGTCTTGCGGCCGGACATCGTATGCCCGGCCTGATCCAACTGCCATTTGTCGTCCGGCAAGGTCGCGAGCGGAACAATTCCGCTGGCGCCGTTCTCCTGCACGGTGACGAACAGTCCGAAGCGTGTCACCCCGGAAATCCGCGCCTCGAACACTTCTCCGACACGTGTTGCCATGAAAGCAGCAAGATAGCGTTCGACAGCGTCCCGTTCCGCCATCGCCGCCCGTCTTTCGGTCTGGGTGATGTGTTCCCCCGTGTCCGGAAAGCGCGCGATCTCCGCCGGCTGCAGCCCATCGGCGCCCCAGGCGATGCCGGAGATCAGGGCGCGATGCACCAGCAGGTCGGCATAGCGGCGAATCGGGCTGGTGAAATGCGCGTAGCGCGCCAGGGCCAAGCCGAAATGGCCGATATTGTCGGGGCTGTATTCGGCCTGGGACTGGCCGCGCAGCACCGCCTCATGCACCAGCCTCGCCTCTGGCCGGTCCTTCACCGCGGCCAGGATGCCGGCGAAGTCGCGCGGATGCAGCCGGTCGCGGGCCGGCAATTGCAGCTCAAGCGATTCGAGGAACTGTCGCAGCCCTTCCAGCTTGGCGTCGGAGGGGCGGTCATGGATTCGGTACATGCAGGGCTGGCCCAGCCGTTCCAGCTCCTCCGCCGCGCAGACATTGGCGGCGACCATGAATTCCTCGATCAGCCGGTGCGAGTCGCGCCGCTCCCGTGGGCGGATATCCGTGACCTCGCCGGCCTCGTCCAGGATCACGCGGCGCTCCGGCATGTCGAGTTCCAGCGTGCCGCGCCGGTCGCGTTCGGTGAGCAGCGCGCCGAAGGCGCCGTAGAGATGGCCCAGCAGATCCTCCGGCACGCCTTCGAGTCTCGTGCCCTCGTCCCGCGCCGTTTGCACCTGGTCATAGGTCAGCCGCGCGGCGCTGCGCATCAAGCCGCGGCCGAAGCGGTGGCGCTGCTTGCGGCCGGCCGCGTCGATATGGAATTCGACGAAGAGGCAGCCGCGATTCTCGCCCGGCCGCAGACTGCACCAGCCATTCGACAGCGCCTCCGGCAGCATCGGCACGACGCGGTCGGGGAAGTAGACCGAATTGCCGCGCGCCCAGGCCTCGCGGTCCAGCGCGCTGTCGGTCGGCACGTAATGCGCGACATCGGCGATGGCGACGAGGCAGCGCCAGCCCTCGTCCTCCGGCTCCGCCCAGACGGCGTCGTCGAAATCCCGCGCATCCTCGCCATCGATCGTCACCAGGGGGAGGGCGGTCAGATCCTCCCGCCCCTTGGCATCCACGCCGCGCGCGCGCTCCGCCTCTTCCAGCGCCTCGGCGGGGAAGATGTCGGGGATGCCGTGGGCGTGGATGCAGATCAGCGAGACGGAGCGCGCCTCCCCCATCCGGCCCAGCACCTCCACGATCCGCACCAGGCCCGGGCCCAGGACGTGGTGGCGCGGCAGGGGCTCGGCCAAAACGATGTCGCCGGGGCGGGCGCCGTTCAGCCCATCGGAGGCGACGCGCCATTCGCCCTTCTGGCGGCGGTCGGTGGGGATGATGCCGCCTTCCTCGAAGACGCCGAGGATGCGCGTGGGCACGCCGCGCCCGATGCGCTTGAAGGTGCGGCCCTCATACTTGTTGCCGCCGATGAATTTCAGCCGCGCCAGCACGCGCTCTCCGGGCGCCAGCGCCGGCTGCCCGGCGGCCTCGCGCTGCATGTAGATGACGGGCGGCGGGCCGGCCGTGCTGTCCCATTGCAGGGGGCGGGCGATGGGGTCGCCATCGGCGTCGGTGCCGGTGACCTCCACCGGCGCCATGTCCGGCAACCGGTCCGGCGCGGCGAGGCCCTTGCGGCCGACGCCGGCGGCCTGGCCGGATTCCTTCAACTGTCGCAGCAATTCGCGCAAAGCCGGGCGCTGGTCGGTCGAGAGGCCGAAATGCCGCGAGATCTCGGTCTTGCCGACCCGGCCAGGCTGGTCGGCCAAAAATTCGCGCAGCGCGACCAGGCTGGGCAGCGGCGCCGTGCCCGTCGCCGCGGGCCTGCGCGCGGCATGGCCCTTGGGCGGCGGACCGCGCCGGACCATCTCAGCCGGCGGCCTTGCGCGCCGCCGGCTTTTTGGCCGCGGGCTTCGCGGCGGTCTTCGGCTTGGTCGTGGTCTTGGGCTTTGCCGCCGCCTTTGGCTTGGCCGTCGCCTTCGCTGCGGCAGCGGCCTTTGGCTTCGCGGGGGCCTTGGTCTTGGCAGGTGCCTTGGCTTTCGGCGCGGCCTCCTCGCTCGCCGGGGCGGCGGCCTTCTTCGCCGGCGCCTTCTTCGCGCCCTTCTTGCCCTTGGTCAGCGGCGGCAGCTCCTTGCCCTTCTCGGCCAGCAGCTTCACCGCCTCCTCCAGCGTCACCGTGTCGAAATCCATGGTCCGCGGCATGGAGGCGACGCGGCTGCCATGCATGACGAAGGGGCCGAAGCGCCCACGCCGCACATCGACATTGCCGCCGGAGGGATGATCCCCCAGCGCCCGCCCGCGCGGCTTCACATCCGCCAGAAGCGCCATGGCGCGGTTCAGGCCGATGACCAGCACGTCGTCATCCGGGTCCAGCGACTTGAACAGCTGGCCCATCTTCACATAGGGGCCGAAGCGCCCGATCGCCGCGACGATCTCCTCCGCCGTCTCCGGATGCACGCCGACGATGCGGGGCAGGGAGAGCAGAGCGAGGGCGCGTTCCAGCGTCAGCCCATCCGGGTCCATGCCCTTGGCCAGGCTGGCGCGGCGCGGCTTCACCTTCTTGCCCTTCTCGTCGAGCGTTTCCTCGCCGAGCTGGACGTAAAGGCCGTAGGGGCCGCGGCGCAGGCTGATAGCCTTGCCCGTCGCCGGATCGACGCCCAGCTCGCGCTGGCCCTCATTGAAGCCTGCGGCGCCCTCGGCCTCTGCCCCCGGCGCGACCAGCGGGCGGGTGTAGCGGCATTCGGGGTAGTTGGAGCAGCCGATGAAGGCGCCCGTCCGCCCCAGCCGCAGGCCGAGCCGGCCGGCCGAACAGGCCGGGCAGGCACGCGGGTCCACGCCATCGGCGCGGGCGGGGAAGAAATGCGGGCCCAGGTCTTCATCCAGCGCGTCGATGACGTCACTGATGGTCAGCTCGCTGGTCGAGGAGATGGCCTTCGAGAAATCCTCCCAGAAGGCGCGCATCACCGCGCGCCAATCGGCGCGGCCGCCCGAGATATCGTCCAGCTTCTCCTCGAGCCCGGCGGTGAAGCCGGTATCGACGTAGCGTTCGAAGAAGGCGACGAGGAAGGCGGTGACCAGCCGGCCACGGTCCTCCGGCACGAAGCGCCGCTTGTCGAGCTTCACATAGTCCCGGTCCTGCAGGACCTGGAGGATGGAGGCATAGGTGGAGGGCCGGCCGATGCCGAGCTCCTCCAGCCGCTTGACCAGTGTCGCTTCCGAAAAGCGCGGCGGCGGCTGGGTGAAATGCTGGTTGGCGGTGACGGGGCCGGATTTTGCCGCATCGCCCTCCCGCATCGGCGGCAGCGTCTTGCTGTCGTCATCGGGCTCCGGCCCGGCGGTGGCGATGCCGGCGCGGGCATCGGCCGCGCGGTCGTCCTCATCCTCGCGGTAAAGACGAAGAAAGCCGTCAAAGGCTATGACGGAGCCGGTGGCGCGCAGCTTGGTCTTGCCCGAGGGCTCCACCAGCTCCACCGCCGTCTGATCCAGCTCTGCGGACTGCATCTGGCTGGCGACGGCGCGCTTCCAGATCAGCTCATAGAGCTTGCGCTGCCGCTCATCGAGGAAGCGGGCCACCTGTTCCGGGGTGCGGGAGACATCGGTCGGCCGGATCGCCTCATGCGCCTCCTGGGCATTCTTCGCCTTGGAGGAATATTCGCGCGGCGCCCCCGGCACGTAATCGGCGCCAAAAGCCTCCTTCACATGGTCGCGGATGGCGAACATCGCCTCGCGCGCCATCTGCACGCCGTCGGTCCGCATATAGGTGATGAGGCCGACGGTCTCGCCGCCGATATCGGTGCCCTCATAGAGCTGCTGCGCCACCCGCATCGCCGCCTGGGCGCCCATGCCGAGTTTGCGGGACGCCTCCATCTGGAGCGTCGAGGTGGTGAAGGGCGGCGGCGGGTTGCGGCGCGTCCGGCGCTTCTCGACGGAAGCCACGCTGAACTTGCCGGCCTCGACCGCGGCCTTGGCCGCCATCGCCGTGGCTTCGTTCGGCAGGTCGAACTGCTCGAGCTTCTTGCCCTCATGATGGGTCAGGCGGGCGGAGAAGCCGGCGCCCGAGGGGGTCGCGAAGCGGCCCTCAACGGTCCAGTACTCGCGTGCCCGAAAAGCCTCGATCTCGGCCTCGCGCTCGCAGATCAGGCGCAGCGCCACGGATTGCACGCGGCCGGCGGAGCGGCTGCCGGGGAGTTTGCGCCACAGCACGGGCGAGAGGTTGAAGCCCACCAGGTAGTCCAGCGCGCGGCGTGCCAGATAGGCGTCGATCAGCGGCACATCCAGGTCGCGTGGATGCGCCACGGCGTATTGCACGGCGCGCTTGGTGATCTCGTTGAAGGTGATGCGATGGACCTCGACGCCCTTCAGCACGCCGCGGCGGGCCAGCATGTCCTTCACATGCCAGGAAATCGCCTCCCCCTCCCGATCCGGGTCGGTGGCCAGGAACAGGCGGCGCGCGCCCTTCAGGGACTTGGCGATGGCGGCGACCTGACGGTCGCCTCGCTCATCCGCCTCCCAATCCATGGCGAAGTCCTCCTCCGGCCGCACGCTGCCATCCTTGGCGGGCAGGTCGCGGACATGGCCGAAGGAGGCGAGGACCGTGAAGTCGTCGCCGAGGTACTTGTTGATGGTCTTGGCCTTTGCGGGGCTCTCGACCACGACGACATCAGGCATCTTTATCTGTTCGCCTTCGCGCGCTTTTCCCGCCCGAAATTCCGTGCGGTCACGTAACTGACCGGACGACCCGGTTGCCAGGCAGGGTTTCCACCAGCCCTGACAACTCCAGGTCAAGCAGGATTGCCTGGACGGATGGCGCTGATAGCTGGCAGCGGCGGACCAGATCGTCAACGGCAACCGGACTCGTGCCAATCAACTCAAGCACTTGGCCGAGAGATTCGGGGGGTGGGGGCGGTGCCGGGGCGGCTTCGGATATTTTATTCGGGGGGGCGGCCATGGTGAAAAGCGGAAGGTCCAGCGGCTGGGCCGGCAGGTTGGCCAGCACATCCTCGGCCGTTTCGGTCAGATGGGCGCCCTGGCGAATCAGGTCATTGCCGCCCCGCGCCCGGGGATCGAGCGGGCTGCCGGGCACCGCGAACAGCTCCCGCCCCGCTTCCAGCGCCAGGCGGGCGGTGATGAGGCTGCCGGAACGTTGCGCCGCTTCCACCACCACCAGACCAAGCACCAGCCCGGCGACGATCCGGTTGCGGCGGGGGAAGTGGCGGGCCTGGGGCGCGGTGCCGAGCGGCGCCTCGCTGACCACCACCCCGCCTTCCGCCGCGATGCGGGCCTGAAGCGCGGCGTTTTCGGGCGGATAGGGCATGTCGAGGCCGCCGGCGACCACGGCCACGGTCCGGCCCTGTACATTCAGCGCCCCCTGATGCGCCGCCGCGTCGATGCCGCGGGCGAGGCCGGAGGTGACGGCGATGCCGGCCGAGCAGAGCCCGGCCGCCAACTCCTCCGCCACCCGCCGCCCGCCGGCGGAGGCGGCGCGGGCGCCGACCACGCCCACCTGGCGACGGCGCAGCACCTCGGGCGGTCCCAGCAGGGCCAGCACCGGGGGCGCGTCCTCCAGCAAGGCGAGCAGGGGCGGGTAGCCCGGATCGTCGAGGAACAGGAAGCTGCCGCCCATCCGGGCCACCGCCTCCATCTCCCGCGCCACGGCGCCCTGGGCGGGTGGGGTGAAGCTGCGGCCGCTGCGGG
Source organism: Roseomonas sp. F4 (assembly GCF_053891155.1). Taxonomy (NCBI): domain Bacteria; kingdom Pseudomonadati; phylum Pseudomonadota; class Alphaproteobacteria; order Acetobacterales; family Roseomonadaceae; genus Roseomonas; species Roseomonas sp. F4. Next base: position 370,392 of record NZ_JBSSHK010000005.1, on the reverse strand, counting down.
CGGCGTGCTGGGGCAGGGCGGCCATCGCGGCCTCCGCGCTGCCATGGCGGGCGATCGGGCGACGGAATGTTGCGGGACCGATGCCGTCCGTGCGCGCGAGGCCAAGCCGCGCCAAGGCCTCCGCCGGGCGCATCTCAGGCCTTGCTGCCGATCTTGGGTTCCGTGCCGGCGATCAGGCGGCGGATATTGGCCTGGTGGCGGAGGGCGATCAGCAGCGCCACGCCCAGGCAGAAGCCGGCCAGCCGCCAGTCGCCCGACAGCGCGGCGATAACCGGCGCCAGGGCGCAGACCGTCAGCGCGCTGAGCGAGGAGATGCGGGTGAGGATCGCCATGGCCAGCCAGACGCCCAGCAGCAGCAGGCCGAGCCCCGGCTGCGCCGCCAGGATCACGCCCGCCCCGGTCGCCACACCCTTGCCGCCCCGGAAGCCGAGCCAGATCGGGAAGGTATGGCCCAGCAAGGCGCAGAAGCCCGCCAGAAGCGCCGCGTCTTCCCCGAAGATCCAGCGGGCCAGCAGCAGCGCCACGGCGCCCTTCGCCGCATCCAGCGCCAAAGTCGCGGCGGCCAGCTTCTTGCTGCCGGTACGCAGCACATTGGTGGCGCCGATGCTGCCGGAGCCGATCGCGCGCACATCGCCCAGCCCCGCCGCCTTGGTCAGCAGCAGGCCATAGGGCACGGAGCCCAGCAGATAGCCCAGCGCGGCGGCAATCAGCATATCGGTGCTCATCCGAACACCCTCCGCCCGACCTTCCAGGTGCCGAGCACCTTGCCCTCCAGCGCCCGCCCGTCGAAGGGCGTGTTCTGCGCCTTGCCGGGCAACTTGCCCGAGACGACCTGCCAGCCGCGTTCCAGGCTGAACAGCACCAGATCGGCCGGTGCGCCCTTCTTCAGCACGCCCGTCTCCAGCCCCAGCAGCGCGGCGGGCTTCGCCGTCATCAGGCCGAGGGCTTCCAGCAGGCCGAGCTTGCCGCCATGCACCTGCGCCAGCGTCACCGCCAACAGCGTGGCAAGGCCGGTGCCGCCGGGCTCGGCCTGGGCGAAGGGCAGGCGCTTGTCATCGGCGTCATGCGGTTGGTGGTCGGAGGCGATGGCATCGATGGTGCCATCCGCCAGCGCGGCGACCACGGCCAGCCGGTCGGCCTCTGCGCGCAAGGGCGGGGAGAGCTTGGCATAGGTGCGGTATTCGCCGATCGCCGTTTCGTTCAGGTCGAAATAGGGGGGCGCCGTGTCGCAGGTGACGCGCAGCCCCTCCGCCTTGGCACGGCGGATCGCCTCCAGCGCGGCGGCGGTGCTGACATGGGCGAAATGGACATGGCCGCCGGTCAGGCGGGCCAGCGCGATGTCGCGCTCCACCATCATCGATTCGGCGGCGGGGGGGATGCCGGCCAGGCCCATGCGGGTGGCGCGTTCGCCCTCGGTGGCGGCGCCCCCGCCGGCCAGGCTCGGCTCCTCCGGATGCTGCACGACGAAACTGCCGAAGGCGCGGGCATAGGACAGTGCCAGGCGCATCAGCCGGGCGGGCCCGATCGCGCGCCGTCCATCGGTGAAGGCGACCGCGCCCGCTTCCCGCAGCAGGCCGAATTCCGAGATGTCCTTGCCGGCGCAGCCATGGGTGGCGGCGCCATAGGGCAGGATGGTCAGGCTGGCGCTCGCCTGCCGGGCCAGGAAGGCGACCAGCGCCGGGTCGTCGATCGCCGGCGTCGTATCAGGCAGGGCGCAGAGGGTGGTGATGCCGCCCGCGGCCGCGGCCTGTGCGGCGGAGGCGATGGTCTCCCGGTGCTCGGCACCTGGCTCGCCGAGCGCGGCGCGCAGGTCGATCAGGCCGGGGGCGAGGCAGGCGCCGCCGGCATCCAGCGTTTCGGCGCCATCGGGCAGGCCGATATTGCTGCCGAAATCGACGATCCGCCCCTCCCGCACCAGCAGCGAACCGGGCGCATCGAATCCCGTGGCGGGGTCGAGCAGGCGGGCATTGAGGAGGAGAAGATCGGACATCATTGCCCTTATAGCTGCCGCGCCGAGTCTCGCCACGCATGGTCGCGCGGCGGGTTATTGCTGTAGCGTGGTTCTTTCCCTCCCCGGAACCCTGCCCACCATGCTGTCCCGCCGATCCCTGCTCGCCCTTCCCGCCGGCCTGCTGGCCATGCCGGCTTTGGCCCAGACCGACTGGCCGACCCGGCCGGTGCGAATCGTCGTGCCCTTCGCGGCCGGCGGCAGCACCGATGTCTCCACCCGGCTGCTGGCGCCGCGCGTGCAGCAAATTCTCGGCCAGCCGGTGGTGATCGAGAATCGGGGCGGGGCGGGGGGCACCATTGGCTCCGATTCCGTGGCCAAGGGGCCGCGGGATGGGTCCGTCTTCGTCATGGGCACCATCTCCACCCATGTGCTGGCCGTGGGCCTGTATGGCGACCGCCTGCCCTATGATCCGGAGCGTGATTTCGTGGCGGTGGCGCCGACCGTGATGGTGCCGATCTGCATCACGGTGCACCCCAGCATGGGCGTCAGCGACCTGGCCGGGCTGATCGCGCTGCTGAAGGCCAATCCGGGCAAATACGCCTATGGCACCGGCGGGGCGGGCGGTTCGGCGCATATCGGCGCGGTGGCCTTCCTGAACGCCATCGGGGCGGACGCGACCCATGTGCCCTATCGCGGCAGCGCGCCGATGCTGGCGGATATGCTGGCCGGCCAGGTGACGCTGTGCTTCGACACCCCGGCGCTGATCGCGTCGCACCACGCCGCCGGCAAGCTGCGCTGCCTTGCGGTGGCCACCGAGTCCCGCTCGCCGCTGATGCCGGATGTGCCCACGGCGGCGCAGGCCGGGCTGCCGGGCTACAAGGCCTATTCCTGGTTCGGCCTGTTCGCCCCCGCCGGGACTCCGGATGCGATCGTAACGAAGATGAACGCCGCGATCCGCACCGCCCTGCTGGACCCGGCGACCGCCGCCCGGCTGGTGGAACAGGACCTGCCGCCGATCGCCGAGGGCAGTCCGGCCGAATTCGCCGCTTTTCTTCGGCGGGAGCTGGCGGAATGGGTGCCCGTGGTCCGGGCCAGCGGCGCAACCGCGAACTGAGGCACCCAATCAACCCTTGACCTGAGCCCCCACCGGGCTAGAACGCCCCCCTGTGACGGGTGGACCGTGAGGTCCGCCCGCAACCCGTTTTCTGTGTTGGAATTCGTAAGATGGCCAAGGCCAATACCATCCTGATCAAGCTCATCAGCACGGCCGAGCCGTCGACGGGCTATTTCTACGTGACCAAGAAGAACACCCGGAACGCGACCGGCAAGCTCGAGATGAAGAAGTACGACCCGGTCGCTCGGAAGCACGTGCTGTTCCGCGAGTCCAAGATCAAGTGATCCGGCCGGGCGCCTCGCGCCCCCGCTGATTGCGCCTGCGGGCCGCGCCTGACCATTGGTTGGGCGCGGCTTTCGCATGGGCGCCCCGTCCGCGCAGGGGTCGGGACGCCATGCGCCCGCCAGCGGCGGGCGAGTGGCCGGATGCCCGCGCCGGCGCCTGAGACCCGGTAATTAGGCGTTGCGACGCTGGTTGCGGGCCAGGATGTCCAGCACGGCCATGCGCACCGCGACGCCCATCTCCACCTGCTCCCCGATCACGCTTCGCACGGGATCATCGGCGATGGCGCTGTCGATCTCCACGCCGCGGTTCATCGGGCCGGGATGCATGACGATGGCATCCGGCTTGGCATAGGCCAGCTTCTCCGCATCCAGCCCATAGAAACGGAAGAACTCGCGGGAGGAGGGGACGAGGCCCGACGTCATGCGCTCCTTCTGCAGACGCAGCATCATGACCACGTCCACATCGGCCAGGCCGGTCTTCATGCTGTGATGCACCTCGACGCCGAGTTGCGCGACCTCTGACGGGATCAGGGTCGGCGGGCCGACGAGTCGCACCCGGGAATTCATCGCCAGCAGCAGGTGGATGTTGGATCGTGCGACGCGGGAATGCAGCACGTCGCCGCAGATGGCCACCGTCAGACCCTCCAGGCTGCCCTTGCGGCGGCGGATGGTCAGCGCGTCCAACAGCGCCTGGGTCGGATGTTCATGCGTGCCGTCCCCGGCATTGATCACCGCCGCATCCACCTTCTGGGCCAGCAGCGCCGGCGCGCCGGACTGTGCGTGGCGCACCACCAGAAGGTCGGTGTGCATGGCGTTGAGGGTCGAGGCCGTATCCAGCAGCGTCTCGCCCTTGTTCACCGAGCTGTTGGACACCGTCATGTTGACGATATCCGCCCCCAGCCGCTTGCCAGCCAGCTCGAAGCTGGTGCGAGTGCGGGTGCTGTCCTCGAAGAACAGGTTGATGAGGGTGCGCCCCTTCAGCAGGTCCCGCTGGGTTTTGCCCTGGCGGTTCAGCAGCGCGTAGTTCTCCGCCAGATCCAGAAGATCGGCGATGTAGGGGGGCTCAAGGCCCTCGATGGCGAGCAGGTGGCGGTGGGGGTAGGGGAGCATGGCTCTGACGTTGCCCGCGGTCGGTTCGGCGCAAGGGTAGCGGTGGCATGGCATCGGGCCAAGCCAGGCCGCTTGCGTGCCGGATTTAGGGTGTCAGTCGTATCATTTCGCTTGCAATACCGCTGCAGCGCAATGTTTGCTGAGCCAGAAAGCGAGGTGGCCGATGCGCACCGGCTCTGCAACTTTTACCGCCCCTAGGCTGACGATCTCGGTCATTCCGCTGGTCTTAGGCCTAGTCCTGGCCGGCTGCTCCTCCCCACGCCCGCCGATGTCCGATCCCAGAATCGCAGTCGCCGAATTGGAGCAGGCCTATACGGGCGCGCAAGTCCTGGCCTGCCTTCGTCAGCCCTTGGCCAGCCAGACCGAGTGCCGTGATACCATTACCCAGGCGCTGCTGGTGGCGATCGACCTGCGCTATGCGCAGTTCGAGTTGGATTTTTTTGACCAGGGACGCGGCGTTGGGTTCGCCTCCACTGTCGCTTCACTCGGGCTCGGCACCGCCGGTGCCCTGGTGGGTAATGGGACCAGTCAGATTCTCTCCGCCATATCCGCTGGAGTCACCGGCACGCGGGAGGCCTTCAATCGTGAGCTGCTGGCGGAGCAGACCGCCTCGGCGCTGCTGACCGCCATGCGTGGCCAGCGGAACCTTGTGGCACTGCGGATACGGGAAGGGCTGTCGCGTCCACCAGCGCAATATCCGCTCGGCGTCGCACTGTCAGATCTCTACAGCTACTTTCGGGCCGGCACGCTGCCAGGTGCGCTCAGCGGGCTGACTCAGCTTGCCGGCGTCCAGGCGCAGGGCGCGCAGGAGGAACTCCGTAACCCGATCCCCATCGCCCGCACGCCTGCCGCGCTGTTTTTGCAGCGCCTGCTGGATGAAGGGACGCCCGAGGCGCAGCGCGCCAACGAGACGGAGATCCGTCGGCAAATGCGGATACTCGGCGTGCCGGACACCATCACGGTGAACCGTTTTGTCTCCACCACGCCCGATGAAGCGTCTCGGACACGGCAGGACGCCGTGGCGCGAACGCTGAACTGGCGCCCCTGAAGCCCAAGGATAAGGCGGTTGTCATGGCACTTCCGGAGGATTTCCAGGCCGGTCCCTTCGAATCCGATGAGGAGTTCCAGCGCTTCGTGGGGCGGGAAGAGCGGGAGGCGGAACGCGGCGGCTACGACGTCAGCATCAACCGCTTCACGCAGGGCGGCCGTATATTCGCCGACGTTCGCTACAGCCATCGCGGCGCGGCGCCGAGCGTGAATCCGAACATCCCCGCCGTGCCGCCCGTCGCGAGCCTCAATGCGCCAGCGCCGCCGCCGCCTGGCGCGGCTGAACGCTTCGTCGCCGCCCGTCGCAGCGGCCCTGCCATGGTCACCTATATCGACGAAAGGGGACGCGAGGTGACGCGCGAAGGCGGCTCACGCTCCTGGCGCAACAACAATCCGGGCAACATCATCAAGGGCAGCTTCACGCTCAGCGCTGGCGCGATCGGCGACGACGGCGCCTTCGCGATTTTCCCGGATGCCCAGACCGGAAGGGAGGCCATCGTCACGCTGCTGCGGTCGGCGAGCTACCGCGGGCTATCGCTACGTGACGGCATCTTTCGCTATGCGCCGCCGAGCGAGAATGATTCCGGGAAGTATGTGGCCTTTGTCGTCGCGGAGACGGGCATTGCCGAGACCGAGGTTCTTGGCAGCCTTCCTGGGGCCAAGCTGCGAGCCATCGCGCAGGCGATCCAGACGATGGAAGGCTGGAAGGTCGGTGCAGAGCGGCTTAACGCACCCTCCGCCCTGACAGGCGCCAGTACCGCCGTGGCCGCCAGCCAGGAGTGGATGGGGATCGCGGAGGCCGAGGCGGCGCTGCCGCCACGCGAACGTTCTGCTTGGCCTGATCCGGAAGAAAACCCCCGTATCTTGGAGTATTTCCGTGTCTCTGCGGCATGGTTCGAGCCGGGGGAGGGCGACGAGACGGATTGGTGCGCGGCCTTTGTGAACTGGTGCCTGATCCGCAGCGGTCATCACGGGTCCGAGCATCCCGGGGCGCGGTCCTTCTTCTGGAACCGCAAGGGCCATTTCATCAGGCTTCCGGGTCCCGCAAAGGGCTGCATAGCTGTCCGCCGCCACGCGCCCTTCGACGATCCAACATGGGAGACCGGCCGCGGGCATGTGGGCTTCCTGACCTCCTTTACCGGTACCACCGTGACCTTGATCGGCGGCAATCAGGGCCAGACGGTGAAGGTGGAAACCTATCCGCGGCAGGTCAGGGACACGCAGGGGCAGATGCTGTCCGAATTTGTGGCCTTCATGATGCCGGTGATGAACTGAACCAGCCGGCCAGCTTCCATGGGCTTTAGGCGGTGCTGATGCCGGGCAGTTCACCGCCGCCCGCGCTGGCATCCAGAGCCGCCTGGAGCATATAGGCCGCCGCCGCCGCATCCACCGCCTTCGCCCGCTTGGCCCGCGTCAGATCCGCCTGGATCATCATGCGGTTCACCGCCGCCGAGGACAGCCGCTCATCCCACAGCGCCAGCGGCAGGCCTGTGGCCTGGGACACGGCCAGCGCCCAGTCCTTCGCCGCCTGCGCCGCCGGCCCAAAACTGCCGTCCATGGACAGCGGCAGCCCCGCCACCAGCCCGCCCGCGCCTTCTTTCCGCGCGATCGCGCCGATCTCCGCCGCATTGGCCGCCAGCTTGCCCCGCGCGATGGCGCCATAGGGCGAGGCGAGCATCAGCGAGACATCGGACAGCGCGACCCCAATAATCCGCGCCCCCGGGTCCAGCCCGATCAGGCGCGCATGGCGGGGCAGGGCGGCGCGCAGGTCGCGCATGTTGATGGCGGGCATGGCGACCGTTATGCTCCCGCCCTCGCGATCCTGGCAAACCCAGACAGATCAAGGATTTTCCGAAGCCAATGTCCCTCGATACCGCCACTATCCGGCGCATCGCCTCGCTCGCCCGCATCAGGCTGGACGACAGTGAGGTGGAACAGGCGCAGGCCGAGATCAACGGCATCCTGGGCTGGATCGAGCAATTGCAGGAAGTGGACACGGACGGCGTGGAGCCCATGGCCGGCGGCAGCCCCGTGGCCCAGGCGAAAGCCCGGCTGCGGCCGGATGTGGTGACGGATGGCGGCCAGGCGGATGCCATCCTGGCCAATGCCCCCGATCGTCAGGGCGAATATTTCGGCGTGCCGAAGGTGGTTGAGTGATGCATCCGACCGATTTCACCCTGCGCGGCGCGCTGGACGCGCTGAGCGAAGGCACCATCAGCAGCGTCGAGCTGACCCAGGCTCATCTGGACGGCATCGCGAAGCTCAACCCGCGCCTGAACGCCTATGTCACCGTGACCGCGGAGAAGGCGCTGGCGGCGGCCAAGGCCAGCGACGAACGTCGCGCGGCGGGGCAGGTGGGGGCGCTGGAGGGCATTCCCCTCGCCATCAAGGACCTGTTCTGCACCGCGGGCACCCGCACCACGGCGGGCAGCCGCATCCTCGACAGCTTCGTGCCACCTTATGAGAGCACGGTCAGCCAGAAACTGCTGGATGACGGCGCGGTGTTCCTGGGCAAGGCGAATCTGGACGAGTTCGCCATGGGGTCCTCCAACACCACCAGCGCGAGCGGGCCGGTGGAGAATCCCTGGTCGCGCGCCAATGATCCCGATACGCGGCTGGTCCCTGGTGGCTCCTCCGGCGGGTCCGCGGCCGCGGTTGCTGCGCGGCTGGCGCTGGGCGCGACGGCCACCGACACCGGCGGCTCCATCCGCCAGCCGGCCGCCTTCTGCGGCATTGCCGGCATCAAGCCGACCTATGGGCGGTGCTCCCGCTTCGGGATCGTGGCTTTTGCGAGTTCGCTCGACCAGGCGGGGCCGGTGGCGCGCACGGTGGAAGACTGTGCCATCCTGCTGAAGTCGATGGCCGGCTTCGATCCGAAGGATTCCACCAGCGCCGATATGCCCGTGCCGGACTTCGCCCGCGCCTGCGAGCGCGGCGTGAAGGGCCTGCGGATCGGCGTGCCGAAGGAATACCGGCTGGACGGCATGGCGCCCGAGATCGTGGCGCTGTGGGAACAGGGCCTGCAATGGCTGCGCGATGCCGGCGCCGAGACCGTCGAGATCAGCCTGCCGCACGCCAAATACGCGCTGCCCACCTACTACATCGTGGCGCCGGCGGAGGCTTCGTCCAACCTCGCGCGCTATGACGGCGTGCGCTTCGGCATGCGGGTGACGGAGCCCGGTTCCGACCTGCGCGACCTGTATGAGCGCACGCGCGCCGCCGGTTTTGGCGCAGAGGTGCGCCGGCGCATCATGATCGGCACTTATGTGCTGAGCGCCGGCTATTACGACGCCTACTACCTGAAGGCCCAGAAGGTCCGCGCGCTGATCCGCCGTGACTTCGAGCATGCCTATGCGGATGTGGACGCCATCGTGACGCCCGCCACGCCCTCCGCCGCCTTCGGGATGGATGAGAAGCAGGACGACCCGGTGGCGATGTACCTGAACGACATCTTCACGGTCACCGCGAACCTTGCGGGTCTGCCGGGGCTGGCGGTGCCGGCCGGGCTGGACAAGCAGGGACTGCCGCTGGGGCTGCAGGTGATCGGTCGGGCGTTTGACGAGGAGACCGTGTTCGCCGTGGGGCGGACGCTGGAACGAGCCGCGGATTTCACGGCGCTGCCGCGGTTAATGGCCTGAAAAGCGGGCGATATGAGAAACCCGCATCGCCCGCATCGAGAATCATGATGCCGCGTTCACATCTTGGCGGGTATTCATTTCCGCCTTAAATCATTCCTGTAAGCTATTCAGGAATGTTTCGTCGATGCGGTCTTTGCTTCCCCTGCTGCTGGCGGCTAGCTTTGTCGTGGGTTGTGCGGCCAAGCCGCCTGGCCCGATCACTGTCGCGGAGCGGGCGCGACCCCATGCGCTAATCATCGCCGCCGCACCGACCTCGATCCCCGTGGATGGTGATACGGGCTATGCCGTGCCGGGCTTCGTGGCCCTGTCGCCGGCGGCGGCAATTGGCGGGTTCATCGGCCAGGCCATCGTCGCGGCCATCGAGGCGCCCGCCGCGCAACGCAGGGCAGATCGCCAGGCCGCGCTCACATCTGTCTCGGGCGATACGGCGCCGTCCGCCGCAGTCTTCGCCACCACCTTCGATGCCGCGCTGGCGACCTGGATGCAGGGCGTGGAAGGCTTCCGCATCCTGCCAACCATCACCGATGGCAGTGCGGTTCCGCCGCCCTCCGAAGCGGTTCCTATAAATGTCAAGCGCGATGCCGTTTTTGCGGTGCATGGCCGCATGGTGATCGGGCGTGCCCGCGTGTCCTATCGGGCGCCGGATGCCACCGGCACGCCGGCCTCTCGCAACTTCCTGGTCTTTTCGGAGGCGATCGAGGCGGCTGACGATGCGCACGCCATGGCGCTCTGGCAGGAGAACGAGGGGCGCCTGCTGCGGCTGCGGACGGAGGAGGTGGCGCGGGAGCTGGCCAAGCTGGTGCATTCCCAGCTCCTCGTGGATCCGGAGATCGATACACGTGCCCTCGGCCTCGTCCGCGTCACCCTGCCGGGCGCCGGCCTGATCGACGGGACGCGGGAGACGCGCGTGATGGAGACGGTGGGGCCCTGGATCCTGCGCCGGGAGGAGAGCCGGGCCGTGCTGTTGCAGGTGGTCGGGCCGAACTTCTCGGAGTTCGTCTGGATGAGCGTCCCCGCCTCCCTGCTGCCTGCGCCGCCCGCGCCGCCCGCGCCGCGGAGCTGAAGGCGCCGACAGGGCTTGCTTTCCGCCGCCAGCCGTTCTTTTGCTGGCGGTGGCATCGGCCGGGGCTTTCCACCTAGCCGGGTGAATCAGGATTTGGGCATGACCTATACGATCGAAGGCCGCACCGGCCCCTGGGAACTCGTCATCGGCCTGGAAATCCACGCCCAGGTCATCAGCCAGGCCAAGCTCTTCTCCGGCGCGGCCACCGCCTTTGGCGCCGAGCCCAACAGCCAGGTCTCCTTCATCGATGCCGGCTTCCCCGGCATGCTGCCCGTCATCAACGAGGAATGCGTGGCGCAGGCTGTGCGCACCGGGCTTGGCCTGAATGCGCAGGTGAACCTGTGGTCCCGCTTCGACCGCAAGAACTATTTCTACGCCGACCTGCCGCAGGGCTATCAGATCAGCCAGTTCGCACACCCGATCATCGGGGAGGGCGCGGTCGAGATCACGCTGGCCGATGGCACGACGAAGACCATCGGCATCACGCGGCTGCATCTGGAGCAGGATGCCGGCAAGTCGCTGCATGACCAGCATGCGACGAAATCCTTCATCGACCTGAACCGCTCCGGCGTCGCGCTGATGGAGATCGTCTCCGAGCCCGATATGCGGAGCCCCGAGGAAGCCGGCGCCTATCTGACCAAGATTCGGCAGATCCTGCGCTACCTCGGCACCTGCGACGGCAATATGGACGAGGGCTCGATGCGGGCCGACGTCAACGTCTCCGTCCGCAAGGCCGGCGAGGGCTTTCGGACGCGCTGCGAGGTGAAGAACGTCAACTCCATCCGCTTCGTCATGCAGGCGGTGGAGGCCGAGGCGCGGCGGCAGATCGAGGTGTGGGAAGCGGGCGATGAAGTCTTCCAGGAAACCCGCCTGTTCGACACCGCCCGCGGCATCACGCGGTCCATGCGCTCGAAGGAAGACGCGCATGACTACCGCTACTTCCCCGAGCCCGACCTGCCTCCGTTGGTGCTGGAATCGGATTGGGTCGCGGCGCTGAAGGCGGCGCTGCCGGAGCTGCCGGATGCGCGGCGCGCGCGCTACACCGCCATGGGCCTCACCGCCTATGACGCCCATGTGCTGACGCTGGAGAAGGAAACGGCCGTCTTCTTCGAAACGGTGGCCAAGGGCCGCGACGCCAAGCTCGCCGCCAATTGGGTGACGGGCGATTTCTTCGCGGCGCTTAATCGTCTGAAGCGCGACGTGGCGGACCCGCCGGTCACCGCCGAAAATCTCGGCGGCCTGCTGGACCTGATCAGCGACAAGACCCTGTCCGGCAGCCTCGCCAAGCAGGTCTTTGAGGCGATGCTGGAGACCGGCAAGGCGCCGGGCGAGATCGTCGAGGAACGCGGCCTCAAGCAGGTGACGGACACCGGCGCGATCGAGACGGTCGTGGCGCAGGTGATGGCGGCCAATGCCGACAAGGTCGCGGAATACCGCAGCGGCAAGGACAAGCTGTTCGGCTTCTTCGTCGGCCAGACGATGAAGGCGATGCAGGGCAAGGGGAATCCGGCCCTGGTGAATGAGGTGGTGAAGAAGGCGCTGGCTGGCTGAAGCGCTTTTCTCGCCCTCAGTTGCCGGGCGGCCCCGCCGGGGCCTTGGCTCGCCGGACAACTGGCGGGCCGCCTTCGTGGCCTCGCCCGCCGAGGCGGGCGCAACTCGGATGCACCTATTCCACGCGGATATTGGCCCGCCGCGGCACGGCGGACCAGCGTTCCACCTCCGCCAGATACAGCCGGCCCCATGCCTCCCGGTCCATCGGAGCCGGGATCAGCCCGAGCCCTTCCAGCCGCGCCTGCACCTCCGGCACCGTCGCCACCTGGGTGAAGGCGGCGTGCAGCCGGTCCAGGGCGGCCGGCGGCGCGGCGCGGGGGGCCAGGAAGCCGAACCAGCTATCGGCCTGCAATTCGGCGACGCCGAGCTCCGCAAAGGTCGGCACCTCCGGCAGCATCGGGCTGCGCGTTGGGCTGGTGACGGCCAGCGCCCGCAGGCGTCCGGCGCGGACATGCTCCGCCACCTCCAGCACATTGCTGACCATGAAATCCAGCCGCCCGGCCATCAGATCCGCCTGGCCCTGGGGGCCGGACCGGTAGGGCACATGCTCGAAGGTCAGGCCGTAGGCCTCCTTCATGATCTGATGCGCCGGCTGCCAGCCGGCCAGCGCGGCGCTGCCGGTCTGCAAGGGCTGCCGCGCGGCCCGCGCCCGGGCCACCAGCGCGGCCAGGTCGCGGTCCGGCGATGTGGAGGGCACGACCAAGGCATTGGCGGAATGACCGGCGAAGAACACCGGCGCGAAATCCGCCGCCGTGTCATAGGGCAGGCGGGCATAGAGCCCCGGCGCCACCGCATGGGCATTGGCGATCAGCATGATCGTGTAGCCATCGCCCGCCGCCTTGGCGACGCGGTCGGAGGCGATGGTGCCGCCGGCGCCGGGCTGGTTCTGCACTACCATGGGCTGGCCGAGCAGCGGCTGCATGCGCTCGGCGAAGCTGCGGGCGATGATGTCCGTGGCGCCGCCGGCGCCATAGCCCACCACCAGCGTCACCGGGCGTTCCGGAAACGCGCCCTGCGCCCGCGCGGCAAAGGGCGCCGCGAGGCCGGCGGCGAGGATCAGGCGACGGGTCGGCATGGTCATTCCACCACGATGTTCTGGGCGCGGGCGAGATCGCGGAAGGTGGCGAGTTCCCGGGTCATGAAGTCCCGAAAAGCCTCCGGCGTGGTGTGCTGCGGCATGTCCAGGTTCAGCTGGGTGTAGCGCTGCTGCGTTTCCGCGGCGCGCAGGAAGGTCTGCGTTTCCTCTGCCAGCCGGGCCAGAATCGGCGCCGGCGTGCCGGCCGGCGCGGCGAGGCCGTGCCAGGAGGCGAGCTCGGCGCCCGGATAGGTTTCGTTCAGCGCCGGCAGGTCCGGATAGATCGCCATGCGGGCCGGTGCGGTGGTGGCGAGCGCGCGGATCTGCCCGTCCCGGATCAGCTCCGTGGTGGTGGCGGCGACGTCGAGCGAGACATCCACCGTGCCGGCCAGCAGCGCCTGCAACAGCGGCCCGCCGCCATTGAAGGGCACATGGGTCATGCGGATGCCGGCCTTGGCCATGAACAGCTCCATGCCGAGATGGAGTGAGGAGCCGACGCCGGAGGAGCCGAAGTTGATCGCCTCCGGCCGTGCCTTTGCTGCGGCAACCAGGTCCGCCACGTTGCGCACATCCGGCAGCTTGCGGGGGTTCACCAGCAGCAGGGCCGGCGTCACCGCCAGGTTGGAAATCGGTGCAAAATCCTCGATGGGCCGGTAGGGCAGCGGCGCCTTGCGCACTGCGGGCAGGATGGCGTTGGCGGCGATGTTGATCATGCCGACCGCGCTGCCGTCGGCCGCAGCCTTGGCCAGGGCGTCCACGCCGATGGCGCTGCCGGCGCCGCCGCGATTCTCCACGACAAAACCCTGGCCGAATTTCTGCTGAAAATGCGCCGCCAGCATGCGGCCCACCAGATCCGCCGCGCCGCCGGGCGGGAAGGGGATGATGAAGCGCACCGGCCGGCTGGGCCAGGCGGGCTGCGCCTGCCCGATCGCGGGCGCGGCGAGGGCCGCCAGGGTGGTGGCGGCGAGCTGTCGGCGGCTGAGGCGCATGGGCTGATCCTCCTGTTCCTTGGTGTCTTGCGTGACTTGGAACTTGGTTCCACGATATGGACACGAGCGAAGTCGGTCAATCGGGGAGAGGCATGGCGCGCAGCAGGGCGATCGAGGTGGAGGAGGAAGCCGCGGCGGTACCCGGCACCCAGGCGCTGACCCGAGGCATCGCGCTGCTTGGCCTGGTCGCCGACGCGCCCGCCCCGCTGCGCTTCGCCGAAATCGCCGACCGCGCCGGCCTCGCCCGCCCCACCGCCCATCGCATCCTGGCGGCGCTTGTGGAGGCCCGGCTGCTGCGCCACGAGCCGAGCAGCCAGACCTACGCGCTGGGGTCCCGCTTCCTGGAAATGGCGCATCGCGTCTGGGATGGCTTTGACCTGCGCGCCACCGCGGCGCCGGAGCTGGAACGTCTGGCGCGGCTGGCCGGGGAGACGGCGCGGCTGGCCGTGCTGGATGGCGACGGCGTGCTCTATGTCGATCAGCGGGAGGCGGAGCAGGAGGCGGTGCGGCTGGTCAACCGCGTCGGCGCCCGCGCCCTGCCGCATGCCAGCGCCTGCGGCAAGGCGATGCTGGCGCAGCTTCCGGCCGCCGAACGCCAGGCGCTGCTGGAGGCGCTGTCCCCGCTCACCGCTCCGGGGCCGCGCACGGTGACCGACCGCGCGGCGCTGGAACGCGATCTCTCGCTATCGGCCGTGCGCGGCTACGCGCTCTCGCTCCAGGAGGCGGCGGCGGGCGTGAATGGCGTGGCGGCGGCGGTGCTGGACCGGCGCGCCCGACCGCTCGGCGCCATCTGCCTCGTCGGCCCTGCCTTCCGCCTGGATGAGGCGCGGCTGCATGCGCTGGGGCGGGAGGTGATGGAGGCGGCGCGCCGCATCTCCGGCAATGCCGCGCAATCCGCCATGACCCTGACCGTCGCCCCGCGCCCTTCCACCGTCTCCGAAGGCGTGCGGCTGGCGGTGCGGGCGGAGGCGCTGCTGGGGGAGGGGCCGCTTTGGCACCAAGGGCGGCTGCACTGGGTCGATATCCTGGCGCCCGCCGTGCATGTCAGCGATCCGGCCTCCGGCACCGATCAGGTGATCCCGGTGGAGGAACTGGTGGCGGCCCTGGCGCCGCGCCGGGATGGCGGGCTGGTCGCGGCCTCACGCTCCGGCCTTCGCCTGCTGGACGGGTCGGGCCTCGGCCGGGTGCTGGCGGCGCCGATCGCGGAGGGTGCGGCGCTGCGTCTGAATGACGGGGCCTGCGACCGGGCCGGGCGCTTCTGGGTGGGCTCGCTGGCGCTGGATTCCACGCCGGATGCCGGCGCGCTGCACCGCGTCGGCGCCGATGGTACGGCGCGGGTGATGCAGGCCGGGCTGCATGTGGCCAATGGCATCGGCTTCAGCCCGGATGATACGTGCCTGTACCTGGCCGATAGCGGCCGACGTCGCATCGATGTCTTCGACTTCGACCTCGCCGCCGGCAGCCTCGCCAACCGCCGTCCCTTCGTCAGCTTCGCGGAAGGCGAGGGCGTGCCGGACGGGCTGACGGTGGATGCGGAGGGTGGAGTCTGGGTCGCGCTCTGGGATGGCTGGCGCGTCGCCCGCTACACGCCCGATGGCCGGCTGGACCGCGTGGTGAACCTGCCGGTGCCACGGCCGACGAGCTGCGCCTTTGGTGGGCCTGGCCTCGCGACCCTGTTCGTTACCAGCGCCCGCGTGCGCCTTTCCGCGGCGGAGTTGGCGGAAGCGCCCCTCTCCGGCTCCGTCTTCGCCATCGACACCGACGGCGCCCACGGCCTGCCCGAACCCCCCTTCCACGGCTGAGGATTCTTTTTCAATCATGACCAAGCTCGCAGGCGTTTTTCCGGTGCTGCCGACGCCCTTCACGCCGGACAATGCGGTGGATGAGGCGGCGTTTCGGCGGCTGATCGACTTCGCCGTGGAATCCGGCGCCGATGGCGTGGTCTTCCCCGGCATGGCGAGCGAGGTGGAAACGCTGAGCGCGGCGGAGCGTGGGCAGATGGTGGCTGTGCTGGGCCAGCAGCTCGCCGGCCGCCTGACCTTCATCGTCGGCGCCAGCCATGCCGACCCGGCGGAAAGCGCCGCCCGCGCGCGGGAAGGCATGGCGGCGGGCGCCGTCGCCGCGATGATCATGGCGCCGCCCCAGGCCGGGCAGGATGTGGCGAAGCACATCGCCTATTACGCCGCGGTGGCCGAAGCGGCGCCGGGCCTGGTCATCATGCTGCAAAACGCCCCTGCGCCGAATGGCGCGGCGCTGTCGCCGGAGGCCGTCGCGGCGGTGGCCGCCGGCGTGCCGGCGATCCGCTACGTGAAGGAGGAGACGCTGCCCTGCGGCCAGCACGTCACCCGCATCCTGGCGGCGGCCAAGGGCGGGCTGGACGGCGTGATGGGCGGCGCGGGGGCGCGCTTCGTGCTGGATGAATTGGCGCGCGACGCCAATGGCACCATGCCCGCGCTGGAGCTCGCCGATGCCCATGCGGCGCTGTGGAAGGCCTGGCAGTCCGGCGACAAGGCGAAGGCGCGGCGCATCTACACCGAAACGCTGCCGCTGCTGCTGTTCCAGATGACCTTCCGGGTGCGCGCCACCAAGGAAGTGCTGAAGCGGCGCGGGCTGCTGGAACATACCGGCGCGCGGGCTGCCGGGCCGAAGTTTGATGCGGGCGACCTGGCGGAAATCGGCGAGCTGATCGCGATCGCCGCGACTTGCATGACGATGCACCAGCCGCGATGAGCAAGCCTGATCGCATCGCGCGCGTCACCGCGCATGTCATCGAAATTCCGCGCGACGTGCCCTATCTCGGCCCGTTGCGCGACGGAGAATTCGTCAATCGCGCGGGCTATATCGTGCGGCTCGGCAACCGCACGCTCTATCCGACGCAGGACCGCAGCATCGTGCTGCGCATCGACACGGAACAGGGCCTGACCGGCTGGGGCGAGACCTATGGCATCGTCGCACCCGAAGCGGTGCGGGCCATTGTCGATGACGTGCTGGCGCCGGTGCTGGAAGGGCGTGACCCCTCGGCGCCGGCGGTGATCCATGAGGATCTTTATGACCTCATGCGCGTGCGCGGCTTCTTCGGCGGCTTCTATCTCGATGCGCTGGCGGCGGTGGATATCGCGCTGTGGGACCTGCTGGGGCGGCGGCTTGGCGTGCCGGTTTCCACCCTGCTGGGTGGGCGGCGGCATGACCGCATTCCCGCCTATGTCTCCGGCCTGCCGCGCGCCACCCTGCCCGAACGGGTGGATTTTGCCCGGGACTGGCAAGCGCGCGGCTTCGCGGGTTTCAAATTCGCCGCCGTCGTCGCCGATGATGGGGCGGAGGCGGAGATTGCGGCGCTGCGCGAGGGCCTCGGCCCCAAGGCCAGCATCATGGCCGACCTGCATTGGAAGAACAGCGCGGCGGAGGCGATCCGCCTGATCCGCCGGTTGGAACCCCACGGCCTGGCCTTCGCCGAGGCGCCCTGCGCGCCGGAAGACATATTGGGGGTCGCCGAGGTCGCGCGCGGCGTCGGCGTGCCGGTGGCACTGGGCGAGGAATTGCGCACCGTCTTCGAATGGCTGCCGCGCTTGCAGCATCGCTGCATGGCCATCGGCCAGCCGGAGATGGGCCATACCGGCATCACGGAATTCTTCCGGATCGGCGCGCTGTGCCATGCGCATCACGTCGCGATCATGCCGCATGCGGCAATCGGCATCGGGCTGTTCATGGCGGCCAGCCTGCAAGCCGCCAGCGCGCTGCAAAAGCTGCCCTGGCATGAATACCAGCACAGCATCTTCGACCCGAACCTGCGCCTCACCCAGCCGACCGGCACCCGCCACATGCAGTGCGAGGCGGGCTTCTACACCCTGCCGGACGGGCCCGGCCTGGGCGTGGAACCATCCCCGGCGCTGCTGGCGCAGATGGGTCCGTAACCAAGGGGCAAATGGTTTCGAAGCTGGCGGTATTCTTCCTGGAGCCGCCCGCCATGACCACCGACCGCGTGTTGAAGCTGCTGGCCTGGCCGGCGGCAATCTGGATCGCCTATGAGCTGACCTGGTACCAGCAGTTCAAGCTGACCGGGAATGAGGGCTCGGTCCACCTCTTCACCATCCTGTCCGACTGGCTCGGCACGCCGGGGGGTGAGAAGCCGTTCCGGCTGTTCGTCGCCATCCTGGAAATCTTCTGCGCCGTCTTCGTGCTGATCCCGCGCACGCGGATGATTGGCGCGGCGCTGTCGCTCGGCACCATGTCGGGCGCCATCTTCTTCCACACCGTCAGCCCGCTCGGCATCGACCCCTATGGCGATGGCGGGGTGCTGTTCAAGGAAGCGGTCTTCACCTGGTTCATGGCGGCCTTCGTGCTGTTCGCGCATCGCGAGGAAGCCTTTGCCGCCATCGCCTGGCTGCGCGCCCGCCTTCTGCCGCGGGCGGCGTGAGCGCCATGGCCGCCGTGACCCTGAAGCGCCCGCCGCGAGACCTGCGCCTGGATGTGCTGCGCGGCTGGTTGCAGGTTTCCATCTTCATCGCCCATGCCTTCGGCGCTGTCTTCTTCTGGGGCATCCATGCGAGCTGGGGTGTCTCCGACAGTTCGGAGCAGTTCGTGCTGCTCTCCGGCCTGGCGCTCGGCTCCGTCTTCACGCTGAAGCGGGCGCGGGATGGGTTTGGCGCGGCGCTGCGCGACCTGATGGGGCGGGTGCGGAAGCTGTACCTGACCCATCTGGTGGTCTTCGTATTGTTCGCCGCCATGGTGTTCTGGGCGCGCATGACCTCCCCCGTGCCGCCGGAGGCCGTGGGCTGGGGCTGGCTGGCGGAGGACCCGCTGCGCGCCATCGCCGGCACGCTGGTGCTGCTCTACCAGCCGGCCTTCATGGATATCCTGCCGCTGTTCGTGTTCTGCATGCTGATGCTGGCACCCTTCCTGTGGTTGCTGGAGCGGGTCGGGGACCGGGCCTTGCTGGTGCCCTTCGGCCTGTATGCGGCGACGCAGATCTTTGGGCTGACGCCGCCGGGGCTGGGTGGCACCGAGATCGGCTTCGATCCCTTTGCCTGGCAAGTGCTGTTCCTGCTCGGTGCCTGGTGCGGCCGGCGGGCGCTGCTGGGTGGCGCACCTCTGCCAAGGCATCCGATGCTGTTCATGCTGGCGGCGCTGGTGGTGGCCGCGGGGCTGTGGGTGAAGCTCGGCCATTATGGCTGGGTCATGCCGGCGCCGGCGCTGCTGGAGAATGCGGCGCATAAGCCGGTCCTCGGCCCGCTGCGGCTGGCCCATGCCTTGGCTCTGGCCTGGCTGGTGGCGGTGCTGGTGCCGCGGGAGGCGCCCTGGATGCATGGCGCCGTGCCGCGTGTGCTGGCCGTGATCGGTCAGCACAGCCTGCATGTCTTCTGCTTCGGCCTGTTCCTGTCCTGGGGCGTCGCCACGGCGCTGGCCGTGCATCCGGCCGGCGCCTTGGGGCTGGAACTGCTGCTGATCCCCGCCGGCATCGCGGCGCTGGCCGGCTTCGCCGCCATGCTGCAACGGCGGCGGCATCCGGCGCGCTGCGCGGCGCGTGCCTAGACCGGAAGAGCCTCCGCCGGATCGAAGACCTCTCCGGTGCCGCCATCGGTCAGGCCGAGATCGGTCAGATGCGGCCCGGCATTGCAGGCGAGCGAAATGCCGGTGATGCCGCGGAAGATGCGATAGGGCGGCTGCCAGTCGCACACCTGGTCGGCCGCGGCCCGCAGCGCCGCGAAATTGCGGGCGGTGAGGGCGGGGGGTGTTTCGGCCAGCAGCCCGGCGATGGGCAGTGGCAGCAGCGCCGTCACCGCGCCGTCCTGCGCCACGGCCATGCCGCCGCCCGCTGCGATCACGGCATTCGCGGCGGCGGCCATGTTCTCCGCGGTGTCGCCCAGCACCAGCAGGTTGTGGCTGTCATGGGCGATGGTGGTGGCGATGGCGCCCCGCATCGCGCCCCAGCCATCCGTCAGACAGGTTTTGGGCAAAGCCGGTGCGCGGCCATGGCGGTGGATGATGGTCAGCACGGCGTGGCGGGGCGGCACTTCTGCCACGCCGTCCCGCACCGTGACATCCGCCTCGCCCCATTCGGTGAAGCGGGACCCGATGATGCGGCGCAGCCTCGCCTGGCCGTCCCGAACGCCGTTCACATGCAGCCGAAAGGCATCCGGCGTCTGCGGCGCGAGCTTCATCGTATTGGTGGGCGCATCCACGCGACGCGCCGGCGCCGTCACCAACGCGCCGTTGCGCGCGACGACCACGCCATCGGCCAGCACGCGATCCACCGCGACCGTGGCGAGGTCGGACAGCACGACGATATCCGCACGTCGCCCAGGCGCCACCAGCCCGAGATCATCGCGCTTCAGCCGCATCGCCGCGTGCAACGTCGCCAGTCGGATCGCCGAGATCGGCGACAACCCGCGTGCGATGACCCGTGCAATGGTGTCGCGCAGCCCGCCCTTGGCGACGAGTTCATCCGGAAAAATGTCGTCCGTCGCAAGCACCAGATTCGCCGGCAGCAGTGGCAGCGTGGCCAGCGCCGCGACGGCGCCGGGCAGCACCTGGTCGTGGCTGCCGCGCAGCTCCACCGTCAGGCCCGCGCGCAGCTTTTGCAGAAAATCCTCGGCGGCGGTGATCTCATGGTCGGAGGTGACGCCGGCCGTGACGTACGCTTGCAGCTCCGCATCCAGCAGGCCGCGCGCATGGCCGTTGACGTTCTTGCCCGCGGCCATGCCCGCGCCGACGATGCCCGTCATGTGCGCCGTGCCGCGCAGCACGCCGGGCATGTCCATCACCTCCGCCACCCCGACCACTTCGGGCCAGGACAGCATTTCGGCCATTTCCGCCGCGCCGATCTCCGCGCCGGCCAGTTCCAGCCCGGGGGCGGAGGGCACGCAGGACGGCGCCGCGACCAGGGTGCGCAGCGGCAGATCGCGGGAGGCTTCGACGGCCCAGCGCACGCCCGGCACGCCCAGGACATTGGCCAGCTCATGCGGGTCCCAGACGCAGGTGGTGGTGCCGGCGGGGACGACGACGGCGGCGTAATCCGCCGGCGCCATGCAGCTGCTTTCGTAATGCAGATGGCTGTCGATGAAGCCCGGTGCCAGGAAGCGCCCCGCCACATCCTCCATACGCTGCGCATCGCCCCGCTCGCCGGGCGGATGGACGGAGGCGATCAGCGGCCCGACGATGCCGATATCCGCCGCGCGCAATTCGCCCGTCGCGACATCCACCACGGTGCCGCCCACCAGCAGCAGGTCGAAGGGCGCCGAGCCGCGTGCGGCCTGGACGGCGCGGGCGCGGATGGCGGGATCGACGGCTTCATTCCCCCCTTGGCTCATCGCGCGGCGCGCCCGGCGGTGAAGGCCAGCGTCATCTCATCGGTCCGCGCCTCATAGGTGAAGCCGCGGCGCATCGCCCAGGTGTTCACGGGGAAGTACAGCGGGATCAGCGCCGTCTGGTCCACCAGCGCCATCCGCGTCGCCTGCTGTGTCAGCGCGCGCCGCTGGTCGTCATTGATGGTGGTGCGGGCGCGCTGGATGATGGCGTCGATCTCGGGGTTGGAGAACCGCCCGCGATTGGCGGTGCCGAGGCCCAGCGTCGTGTCCCAGCTATGGACCTGCGTCTCCAGCATCCCCAGCAGTTCCGGGTTGGGGGAGAAGCCGGCGAGGTTCACCGAATAGCGCAGCTGCGCCGCTTCGCTCAGCCACATGGCGCGGGTCTTGGTCTCCACCGTCGTGGCCAGGCCGAGGCGGGTCCACATCTGGGCGATGGCCTGCACCACCTGCTCGTCATTCGGGTAGCGGTCATTCGGCCCGTTCACCTGCACGGCGAAGCCGTTGGGGTAGCCAGCCTCGGTCAGCAGGCGCCGCGCCTCCGCCAGGTCGAAGGGCGGCGCGGTCATGTCAGGCGAGGTGCCGAAATAGCCGGGCGGGCCGAGATCGCCGGCCGCCAGGGCCTGGCCCTGCATGGTGCGGCTGACGATGGCGTCCCGGTTGATGGCGAGCGACAGGGCGCGGCGCACCCGCGCATCGCGCAGCGGATTGTCGATGCGCGACCCGTCGCGGCCGCGAATGAAGGGGCTGTCCACCCGGTCGCTGTCCAGCGTCAGGAAGATCAGGCGGTTCGATGGGCTTTCGGCGGTGGCGAAGCGTGCGGTATCGGCCTTGAAGCGGGTGAAGTGATCGGGCGGCACGATCTCGATCATGTCCACATCGCCGGCCTGCAACGCGGCGACGCGGGCGCCGGCATTCGGGATCGGGCGGAATTCCACGCGCTGGAAGGCGGGCGCGGCGCCGGCGAAGGCCGGGTTGCGCTCCATCACCACCGGGCTGCCGGGCTGCCAGGAGACATGGCGGAACGGCCCGGTGCCGACCATGGCGCGTCCGGCATTGTAATCCGCGGTGCTCGCACCCTCCCCATGCCGCTTGGAGACGATCATCACCAGCGCCAGGAAGTTCGGCAGCAGCGGTGTCGGCTGGCTGGTGCGGATGCGCAGCGTGGTCGCATCCACCGTCTCCACCCCGGTGATCGGGCGCGTGGCGTAGCGGAAGGAGGAGGGGGAGTTCGGCACGTCCCCGGCGCGGCTGATGGTGAAGGCGATATCCTCCGCCGTCACGGGTGCGCCGTCATGGAAGCGGGCGGCGGGGTTGAGCTTCACCTCCCAGGTCAGCTCGTCGATTGGCCGCAGCGATTCGGCGATAGCCGGGCGCAGGTCCTGCTTCGCGTCCTGTTCCATCAGCGGCTGGAAGACGTGGCGCGCGAAGGCGATGTTGGTGATGAGGCTGGCGAAATGCGGGTCGAGGCTGGTCGGCCCGGCCTCCACGCCGATGCGGATATTGTCCTGCGCCAGAGCGGGGCTGGCGATCAAAGCGGTGCCGAGCAGGGCGGCGCGAAGCTGGCGGATCATGCGGCGTGGTCCTCGGCGGGAAGGGGCAGGCAGAGGTGATGCGGGGCAGTCCCTTCCTCCGGCAGCCAGCCGGCGGGGGAGGGGCGGAAGATGGGGGTGGCGAAGGCGGCGCGGACCGGGATGGCGGCGGGCCAGGCGGCCTGCCAGCGGTCGCCTTGCGCCATGGCGACCAGCAGCCCCACCGGGGTGACGCCCGCGGCCGCCAGCAGCGCCAGCCCGGCGAGGGCGGAGGTGCCGGTGGAGATCACATCATCCACCAGCAGCACGCGCCGCCCCGCCAGCCGGTCCAGGATGCGCGGATCGAGCCAGAGCCGGCGCGGGGTGGGGGAGGTGATGGAATGGACCGGCACGGACAGCCGTTCCTCGTACCATCGCTTGCGCGACCAGCCGGGTGCGACCCAGTTCGTATGGCCCAGCGCCTCCGCCACCAGCGGGGCGAAGACCTGGCCGAGGCTGGGCAGGCCGACCACCACCTCGGGCTGCAAGGGTCGGGCGGCCTCGGCCATCCAGCCGGAAAGGCGTCGGATGACGGCAAAACTGGCCTGGTTGGCGATCAGCCCGGCCACGCCAAAATCGGAAAAGTCGCGCAGCGGCAGGTCCAGCAACGCGCCATCCGGCATCGGCGCGGGGTAGCGATCGTGATAGGGCGCGCGCGAGGCCGGCGGCGCGCCAAAGTGCTGCCAATACGCCATCCGGGATCCATTGGGTGTGCGGCGGCAAACTGCCATGCTCGGCCGGTCAACCGCAACCGGCGGAGCGCATACCGCATGACCCCGAACCTGTTCCACGCTCAGGCCTGCAACAACGCCTGGTCCAACCACCGCCTGCTGAAGGCCTGCGCCGGGCTGACGTCGGAGGAGATGGCCGCGCCGCGCAGCGGCTTCTTCCCCAGCCTGATCGCGACGCTGAACCATATCCTCATCGTCGACTGGTTCTATGTCGATGCGCTGGAAGGCGGCTGGCTCGGCCCCGCCGCCTGGGCCAACCGGATCCCGCATCCCGATCTGCCCGGCCTGCACGCGGCGCAGGCGGCGGTGGACCGGCGGCTGGTGGCGCATTGCGCCGGGCTGGATGAGGCAGCGCTGGCGAGCATCGTGCGAGTGAACCGAGATACGCGGGTGCAGGAGGAACGGCGCGACCGGCTGCTGCTGCACCTGTTCCAGCACCAGATCCACCATCGCGGCCAGGCCCATGCCATGCTGTCCTCCACAAGCGTGAAGCCACCGCAGCTCGACGAATTCTATTCGGTGGGGGAAGCGCCGCTGCGCGCCGCGGAATTCGCGGAATTGGGGCTTTCGGAGGAGGCGATCTGGGGGCCAGGAAATGCTATGCCGCCCGCCTCCACCGCCTGAGGCGCGCCCCTTGCCCAGCCCCGATGACTTCGCCCCCCGCCTGCCGGAACTGACCGCCTGGCGTCAGGATTTCCACCGTCATCCGGAGCTCGGTTTCGAGGAGCACCGCACCGCCGCACGCGTCGCCGCATTGCTGCGTGGCTGGGGCATCGCGGTGACGGAGGGGATCGGCGGCACCGGGGTGGTCGGCACGGTGCAGGGCCGCAAGCATGGCTCCCTGGGCAACCGCGCCATCGGGTTGCGCGCCGATATGGATGCGCTGGCGATGACCGAGGACACGAACCTGCCTTATGCCAGCGAGACACCCGGCCGGATGCATGCCTGCGGCCATGACGGTCACACCACCATGCTGCTCGGCGCCGCCGAGTGGCTGGCGGCGAACCGGCACCGCTTCGCTGGCACCGTGCAACTGATCTTCCAGCCGGCGGAGGAATCGCTCGGCGGCGCGCGGGTGATGGTGGAGCAGGGGCTGTTCGATCGCTTTCCCGTCGACGCCGTCTACGGCATTCACAACCTGCCAGGCCTGCCGCTCGGCACCATCGCCGTGCCGAAGGGGTCGGTGCTGGCGAGCTCCGACACCTGGGAGGTGACCTTCACTGGCGCCGGCACCCATGGCGCCAAGCCGCATCTGGGCACCGATGCCACCCTGGCCGCGGCGCAGTTCATCACCGCGATCCAGGCCATCGCGGCGCGGGAGGTCGACCCACTGGCCACCGCCGTGGTCAGCGTCGGCCATATGGCGGCCGGCAATCCGGCTGCGCCGAATGTCATCCCCGCCACCGTCTTCCTGAAGGGCACCGCCCGTGCCCTGACCGAGGCGGTGCGCGCCCAGATCGAGACTCGCATCGGCGAGATCGCCCAGGCCGTCGCCACCTTGTACCGGCTGCGGGCCGAACCGCGCTACATCCGCCGCCTCGCCCCCACGGTGAACCATGCGGCGCAGGCGGCGGTGATGGTGGCGGCCGCGACGGGCACCGCAGCCGCGGTGCAGGACGACCACCCGCCGATCACCGCCGGCGAGGATTTTTCCGAATTTCTGGCCCTGCGCCTCGGTGCCTATGCCTGGCTCGGCACCGGCGACCCGGCGCATCCCGAGGGCGTGCACCACAACCCTCATTTCGACTTCGCCGATGCTGCCTTGCCGCATGGCGTCGCCTTCTGGTGCAATCTGGTGGAGCGGGAACTGGCATGAGCGCGCGCATCACGCTGATCGATTGCGACCCGGGCACGGATGACGCCATCGCGCTGTGGTTGGCTCTGGCCTCGCCGGAGCTGGATGTGCGGCTGGTGACGGTGGCCGGCGGCAATGTCGGGCTGGCCTCCACCACGGCGAATGCGCGGGCCATCGTCGGGCTGACCGGGCGGGACATCCCCGTGGTGGCCGGGGCCGAACGTTCCCTGATGGCGCCGTTCCGCTTCGAGACGGCGGTGCACGGCCAGGATGGGCTTGGCGGCGTGACGCTGCCGGAGGGGCCGCCGCTCGCGCCCGGTATCGCCGCGGACGCCATCCGCGACCTGTTGCGCGGCGCGGCGCCGGCCTCCGTCACCCTCATCGGCCTCGGCCCCGTCACGAACCTGGCGCTGGCTTTCGCGACGGAGCCGGCGCTGGTCGATCGGGTGGCGGAGATCGTACTGATGTCCGGCGCCTGGTCCGAGGGCAACATCACCCCCGCCGCCGAATTCAACGCCTGGAACGACCCGGAGGCCCTGGCCATCCTGCTCGGCCTGGGCTGCCCACTCACCATGGCGACGCTGGACCTGACCGCCCAGGCCTTCGTGACGCCCGATGTGGTGACGGCGCTGGAGGCGCGGGCGGGTGGCGCCTGCTGGCGCGCGGCGACAGCCATCCTGCGCGCCTTGCCCCCCTCCCGCCGCATGGGGTTTCGGGGCTTTCCGCTGCACGATCCCTGCGCGATCGCCTGGCTGCTGGCGCCCGACCTGTTCGGGGCGAAGGAAGCCCATGCCGAGGTGGATTGCGGCCCTGGGCCGGGGCGGGGCCGCACGCTGATCGACCGCTGGCAGCGCCTGGGCCGGACTCCCAATCTGCGGCTGCTGGAAACGCTCGATGCACCGGGTTTCTTCGATCTGCTGGCCAGGCGTATCGCGACGCTGCCCTGATCTTCTTCAGGATGCGTCAATGCCGGCCGGGCCAGTCTCCGCCGCTCAGGACCTGGCATGCGATTCCGTCCATGCGCGCCAGCTCTGTTGAAACGCGCGATTCAGACCTTTGGTGCCCACGCACCTCGGGCCATCACACTTCAGGGGCAACAGCGCGATGAACCGGCCAGGACCCCTTTTTCGGCTGCTGATCTGTGCCCTGCTGCCGTGGCTCGGCGCCTGCGCCAGCATCACCCGCAATGCCGTTCCGACCGAATTGGCGAGTGAGGCGCATCCGCTGGGTCTTCCCGGCCTGCGCGTCTGGGGCGATGTGCTGGAGCCGAATGCGCTGGACGCGCTGGTGGAACGCCAGGCCGGCATCCTGCGCCTGCGATATGGCGCAAGGGCAGAGGCGGGCCAGATGCCGGTCTTGCATTACCTGGCGCTGTCGGGCGGCGGGCCGGATGGCGCCTTTGGCGCGGGCGTGTTGAAGGCCTGGTCGCAATCCGGCACCCGGCCGCCCTTCGCCGCCGTCGCCGGTGTCAGCACCGGCGCCATCATCGCCCCCTTTGCCTTCCTCGGTTCCGACTACGATCCGGTGATCGAGGAGATCTACACCACGCTCCGCACCAGCCAGGTCGCGCGCAGCACGGTGCTCAGTGGGCTGATCTCCGGCGTGGCGCTGACGGATACGACGGGGCTGGCCGAGCGCATCGCGCATTATGTCGATGCCTCGTTGCTGGCGAGGATCGCGGCGGAATACCAGCGCGGGCGGTTGCTGTTTGTCGGCACCACCAATCTCGATTACGGCCGGCCGATGATCTGGAACATGGGCGCCATCGCCGCTTCCGGCCATCCGGGCGCCGTGCAGTTGTTCCGCGATGTCATCCGCGCTTCCGCCGCCGTGCCCATCGCCTTCCCGCCGGTCTTCATCCCGGTGCAGACAGCCGATGGCCGGCGCTTCGACGAGATGCATGTGGATGGCGGCGCCACCTCCCAGGTCATGCTGATCTCGCCGCAGGTGCCGATCGCGGCGCTGACCCGCCAGCAGATCGGGCGCAACATCGACCGGCGGATGTGGGTGATCGTCAACAACCGCGTGCTGACCGACCACGTGCCGGTGCGGCCGCGTATCTTCTCGGTCGGCGGCGCCTCGATCAGCGCGCTGATCCGCGGCAGCGCCATCGGCGACCTGTACAAGCTGTTCCTGATCGCCGAGCGGGATGAGGTGGAGTTCCGCGCCGCCTGGATCCCGCGCCAGATGCCCTGCACCGCGACCGAGGACTTCGACCCGGTCTATATGCGCTGCCTGTTCGACTTCGGTGCGGCGGAGCAGCGACGCGGTGCGCTGTGGAGCGAGCTACCGCCCTATTTCGTCCGCCCGCCGATCGCGCCGATGCGGGTCAGGGGTGAGGTGCCGGTGCGGGTGAATTGAACCCGCTTCAATTCCCCACGCCCTGGGCCAGGCGCGAGCTGCGCGATGGCGGGGCAGTGTCGTTCAGCGGAATGCGCTCCAGCGGCGCCTCGATCAGCGGCAGGGTGGCGGCGGCGGCCTCCAGCACCTGGCGCAGCGCCTCGGCGGGGTCGCGCTCGGCATGCAGGTCCTTTTGCAGCGCCTCGGTCAGCGCGCCGAGGCGGCGCGCGCCCAGCGTGCGGGCGGCGCCCAGCATGCGATGCGCGGCGTGGCGCAGGCGGGGAATTTCCTCGACGATCCCGGGCACCGACAAGGTCTCGTAGCCGAAGCGCACCTCGGAGACGAATTCGGCGATCACCACCTCCGCCGTCGGACCGAGGTCCGAGGCCAGGTTGCGCAGCGCCCCCTGATCCAGCAGCGGCTGCTGCGCCTCGGCGGAGGCGGCCGCGCTGGTGCCGGGCAGGGAGTCCCCCGCGGCCAGCCGGGCGACGGCGGCGATCAGCGATTCACGGTCGATCGGCTTCGCCAGATGCCCATCCATTCCGGCCGCGCGGCAGGCCGCGACCTGTTCCGGCAGCGCGGAGGCGGTGACGGCCAGCACCGGCACGCGGCGCCGGGCGCTGTCCAGCGCCCGGATGCGGCGGGTGGCTTCCAGCCCGTCCATCACCGGCATCTGCACATCCATCAGCACCACGTCATAGGCCTCGCGCTCCACGGCGGCCAAGGCCTCGGCGCCATCCGCGGCGCTGTCCACGCGATGCCCGGCGCCGACCAGCATGGCGCGCGCCACCATCCGGTTGGCGGCGACATCATCGGCCACCAGGATGCGCAGGCTGCGGCCCGGCGCGGGCAGCGCCGCATCGGGCAGGGCGCCGGGGACGGGCAGGGTGGGCAGATCCGGCAGCGCCACCTCCCGCAGCGGCAGCTCCACCCAGAAGCGGGCACCCTGGCCGGATTCGCTGTCGCAGCCGATGCGCCCGCCCATCGCCGCGGCCAGACGGGCGGAGATGGCGAGGCCGAGACCGGTGCCGGCGCCTTCCTGCCCGGCGACGGGGAAGAGCTGGGAGAAATCCTCGAACAGCAGGTGCCGCTTCTCCGGGGGCACGCCCGGGCCGGTGTCCTGCACCTCGATCCGCAGGCCGCTCCGGCCATCCGCCATCGGGCCCACGCGGAAGTCCACCCGGCCACCAGGCGGGGTGAACTTCACGGCGTTGGACAGCAGGTTCAGCAGCATCTGCCGCACCCGCGTCGCATCCGCCTCCACCGCCGGCGGCGTGCCGGGGGCGATGCTCAGCGCCAGGACCATGCCCTTGCGATCCACCTCCGGCGCCAGCAGCCCGGCGCAGCCTTCCAGCAGCGGCCGCACGGCGACGTCGCGCAGATGCAGATCGACCTTGCCGGCCTCGATCTTGGACAGGTCGAGCAGGCTGTTCACCAGCTCCAGCAGATGCCGCCCGGCCTCATGCAGCGTCACCACCTGCTCGCGCTGTTCCTCGTTCAGGTTAGGATCGCGCAGCAGCACCTGGGCGAAGCCGAGCACGCCGTTCAGCGGCGTGCGCAGCTCATGCGACATGCGGGCCAGGAACTGGCTTTTCGCCTCGCCGGCGGCGCGGGCCGAATCGCGCGCCTGGGCCAGGTCATCCATGGCGCGCTTCAGCGGCGTGATATCCGTGCGGATGCCCACCGTGCCGCCATCGGGCGTGCTGCGCTCCGTGATCAGCACCCAGCGGCCATCCGGCAGCAGGCGCTCGATCGGCGGGTTGTTGGCATGGCGCAGGGCGTCCATCTCGTCGACGAAGGCTTCGATGTCGCCCACCGCCTGGGGATACTGACCGCGCTTGGCGCCTTCGCGCATGATGTCGCGGAAGGCCGCGCCGGCTTTGATGAAGGGCGCGGAGATCGCGTAGAATTCCTTGTAGCGCTGGTTGCAGGCCAGCAGCCGGTCGTCCGGGCCGAACATGACGAAGCCGTCGGACATGCTCTCCAGCGCATTTTCCAGCGTCGAGCGCCAGCGGGCGCGTTCCGCCTCCACCTTCTCCCGCTGCCGCAGGCCGAGCAGCAGTGCGGCGGCCAGTGCCAGCACCAGGGCGGCGAAGGCGGCGGAGACGATCAGCGCCCTTTCGCGGTCGGTGCTCCAGCCCTCCAGCGCCGCCGCCAGCTCGATCGTGGTGACGATGGAGAGTGACGGGTAGAGCGTTGGCCGCACCGCGACCAGCACCGGCTCGTCATTGAAGCGGCTGCGCGTTTCCGTCAGCCCGACCAGGGCGGAGGGGGGGCGCGACAGGCGGCGGCCGATGCGGGTTTCGTCATGCGGCAGGGCGGCGAGCAGCGTGCCATCTTCCCGTTCCAGCGTGATGCGCAGGCCGGGGGCGCTGCCGCCGACGGACAGCAGGCTGCCCACCATCGGCACCGGCACTTCCGCCACCGCGGTGATCTGGCCCAGCACCGGCATCGTCACCGGGCGGGCGAAGAACAGCGCCCATTCGCCGGTTGCCGGGTTCTGCACCGGGCCGCCGATCATGACGCTGCCGGCATTGGGCGTCGCATCGGTGAAGGCCGCGCCGAGCGGCAGCGGCAGCGGGCGGCGGCGGGAGACGGCGAGGGAGGTGGCGATGGGCATCCCATCCCCCCGCACCAGCAGAACGTCGCGGAAGGTGAAGTTCTGGTTGTTCAGCTCCCGCATCACCCGGCCGGCCGCCATGGCGTCGAAGCGGCCGTCGCGGGCATAGGGTGCCAGGATGGAGGGCAGCCCCGCCAGCATCGCATCCACCTGCACGAAGCTGCGGTTGATGGAGGATTCGACCGCGCGGCTGACGCGGTCCGCCGTATCCGTCGCCGCTGTCAGTGCCGCGCCGCGGGAACGGTCGAGCAGCATCGCGGTCGCCACCACCTGTGCCAGAAGCAGCAGGATGGCGGCGGCCAGGACGGCGAAGCGGAGGCGGCGGGCGTTCGACATTACTCAGGCCGCGCCCGGATACCGAGAAGCGGGGCGAGGTAGTCGTTCCAGGCATCGACACAGTCCAGCCCGCAGCGGTTGACCCAGCGCGGCAGCACCACCTCCGTCAGCAGCCGGCGCCGGCGTTCGTCGTCGGCGGCACTCACCGGCACCACGGTCATGTTGCCGCGACGGCCCGCGGTGCAACCGGGCAGGCCGGCATTGCAGGCCAGGCCATCCCCGGTCTCGCGATCGGCCGCGGCCCAGATCTGCCGTTCCAGGTCATTGATACCGGTGCGGATGATCTGCTGGATGTCGCTGGGCAGGGCCGCCCAGGCATTCGCATTGGCGCCGAAGATGGAAATGCCCCAGGCCAGCGCCATGGCATGCACATGGCTGGTGATCTCATGCAGCCCGATGGCATTGCCGGACAGGGTGCCGGTGATGGCGCATTCCACCACGCCGCCGCGCAGCGCCTGCGCCACTTCCGCGAAGGGGATCACCACCGGGGTGGCGCCCAGCGCCTGCAACATCTCCGACTGCCCAACGGAGGAGGAGCGGATGCGCCGCCCGGCCAGATCCGCGAGACCCGAGAAGGGGCGGGAGCAGAACACGACCTGGGCGGGATAGGTGTAGATGCCCAGCAGCTCGATCTGGTAGCGCTCCCGCAGTACCTGTTCGATATGCGGGCGGAAGGCCGCCACGGTCTGGCGCAGGCTGGCCATGTCGGGCGCCAGCGCCGGCAGGTCCACCGCGTTGAATTCGGGTTCCTCGGTCGAGACGATGGCCAGCAGCGCGGTGCCGAAGGGCGCCACGCCCAGGCGCATGAGCTGCAGCATCTCCTGCCCCCGGATGCCGCTGCGGTCGAAGGGCGCGATTTCCGCCTGCACCCGGCCCTGCGTCAGCTCCGTGATGCGGCTGCGCCAGAAGGGCTCCTCGTAGCGCACATACTGGCTGACATCCGCCAGCCCGCCGACGATCTTGAGCCGGATGACCGGCGCCGCCGCGGTCGACGGCGCCTGCGCGCTGGCCGCGCCGCCAAGGGAGGCCAGGGCGAAAGCGGCGAGCGCCAGCAGCGTGGTGACCAGACGACGGCTATTGGTCGGCGGCATGCATGGCTCCCAAAGGCGATCATGACCCGCCCGGGGGGAGACGGGCTGCGGCGGCTGAAACCGTACCGCACACGATGCCTTATAGCAGGATCATTAACCGGTGCGGCAACCATGACGCGAGTGATTTACCGCGTAATCGCGCATTTCCCGTCCCATGCGAATTTACGCGACGAAAGTCACCCCGGCTGAGCACAAGCGCGGCCGCTGAGCCCGGCCCGGAGATCCGGGCGCGGTCCGCGCGGATGCGGTCATGCCAGCACCTCGCGCAGCCAGCCCTCCGCCTCGCTCGGCAGGTCCGACCAGGCCGCCCTGGGGCCGACGCTGGTCACCAGCAGCATCCCCGTCCGGTCGAAGCCGCGGCGGGTCAGAGCGCGTCGAAAATGGCTCAGCATGTAGTCTGGTGAGAGGTCGGTGGAGACCAGGATGGCATCGCTGCCCAGCGTCCAATGGGCGTCGGCGATTTCCCATACGGCGTCGCGCACGGCGAGGCGCATCGCCTCGGCCTCATCAGCCCCCAGCGCGTCGCCAGGTTCCGGACGGTGAATGACGATGGACAGGGTCACGAAGCCCTCCGCGCCTGAGGCTGCCGGCCGTGGATGGGCCTGTGCATTTATGCGCCGGGCCTTGCGCTGGTGCAATGCAACTCGCCGGCCCGTGCCAGCCAGGGC
The DNA here is from genome assembly GCF_053891155.1 of Roseomonas sp. F4. Lineage (NCBI taxonomy): Bacteria > Pseudomonadati > Pseudomonadota > Alphaproteobacteria > Acetobacterales > Roseomonadaceae > Roseomonas > Roseomonas sp. F4. The sequence continues at coordinate 338,117 of NZ_JBSSHK010000005.1, read as the reverse complement.
TGGATTCTGTCGCGCGGCGCGGCGATGCTGCCACGCCATGCCCCACAAGACCCTGATCGCCAGCCATCGCGGCGGCCTGTTCCTCTGGCCGGAGAACAGCGCCACCGCCTTCCGCCACAGTGCCCGCCTCGCGCTGGAGCAGGCGGAATGCGATATTCACATGACGGCGGATGGCGCGCTTGTCGTGCATCACGACGCGCTGCTGAACCGCACCACCGACCACACCGGCCCACTGGCGGCGCTGACGGCGGCCGAGGCCGCGCAGGTGCGCGTGCGCGGCACGGATGGGGAAGCGCCGCCGACACTGGCCGAGTACCTCGCCATCCTCGCCGGCAGCCCGGTGGCGCCGCGCATCGAGATCAAGTGCGACGTCAACGGCCGCCCCTATCCCGGCATCGTCCCGGCGACGCTGGCGGTGCTGGACGCGGCGGGTGAAAGGCGGCGGAGCTGGATCATCGGCTTCCACGCCGACACCATGGCGGCCGCGCAGCAGGCCGGCGGATTGGCCGGCGTGGCCTGGCTGCTGGAGCTGACGACGCTGCGCGATATCGGGGTGGAAGGGCTGCTGGCGATCGCCCGCGCCCATGGCTTCCCCGAGGTCGGGATGCATGAAAGCGCCATCGATGCGGAGCTGGTGGCGACGCTGCGCCGGGCGGGCCTTGGCATCGGCACCTGGGGCGCCAACCACGCGCCCAGCATCCGCCGCATGCTGGCGCTCGGCGTCGATATCTTCGCCACCGACGACCCACCCTTGGCCATCCGGCTGCGCGCAGCGGGCTGAGGCTGCGGGGAAACTTCAGGCGGGTTCCCCGTTTTGCCTGCGGCAAGGCAACGGAGCAGGGAACCCGTCGATGCGTCGCATGATCCTGGCCTGCCTGCTGCTTTGCCCCGCCGCCCTGGCCGACACATTGGGCGGCCTGTCCTTCGAAGCACCCGCGGGTTGGACGCGGCAGGAACAGCCGGCCGGTCTGATGTTCACCCGCCCGCTGCCCGCCGAGGAAGGCCGCAACGCCCGCCCCGGAACGGCGATGATCCTGGTCGCGCGACCGGAGGCCGCACGGGTCGGGCGTTTCGAGGCGATCATGACCGCCTGGACCCGCAACCCGGAGCAACTCGCCGAGGCGCGACCCCGGATCCGGGAGGGTGAAACACTGCAAGGCGGGCGGATGCGCATCGAGGAACGCAGCGGCGGCCGACCCAGGCTGCAGGCTGTGCATATCGGCCTGGAAGTCCAGGGCAACCGCGCCTTGGTCGCCCTGCTCCTGGTGAACCCACCCCGGCAGGCCGCGCGGGAGGCTCGTGGCGAGTTCGCCGGCCTGGTGCGGTCACTGCGGCTGAATGGCGACGGGGCGGGCTTCGCGCTGACGCCGCCGCGGGGTGCCGGCGGGCTCGATGGGCACTATACCCGCATGGTGACGGGGCTGATGCCGAACGCCTTTGGCGGCATGGATATGCGGGCGGATATGCGCAGCCTGACCTTCGCCCCCGACGGCCTGTTCATCCGCGAACCGCCGGCGCCGGAGGGTGTCGCCGCCGCCTGTGCCGAGACGCCGCAGCGCTGCGGCACCTATGCGCTGTCAGGCCGCAACATCACGCTGCTGGAGGTGGAGGACGAATTCGGCCGCGTGTCCCGTCGCACCCTGCCCCTCAGCCGGGAGTCCCGGGGCATCGAGCTGGATGGCGATCTCTGGCGGCGGGTCGAACCCTTCGCGCCCGGTACTCGGTTGGAGGGGGTGTGGCGCTATAGCTTCGCCAGCAGCGGCAGCACGGCCTTCTCCAGCGGTTCCGTGGCTGTGCAGCGCAGTCTGACTCTGTCCCGCGACGGCACCTGGCGGCGCACCGGCTGGGCCGGGGCGAGCAGCACCTCAGAGGTCGGCGGCGGCCGCAGCGGTGTCACCACCAGCGCCCCGCGACGCGACAACAACGGGCGCTATGAGATCGCGGGCCATGTCCTGACGCTGCGCGACATGGCGGGCGCCGAGCAGCGCCTGTCCATCTTCCGCGGTGACCCGGGGTCGGACAATATGCTGGTGATCGACGGGCAGAACTATTTGCGGCGGTAAGCGGCTGGCCCGAAAGCCAGACGCCCCGCCGCATGGCTGGATCAGAGGCGGAAGTAGCCGGCCAGCGCCATGATGCAGAAGACGGTCAGCGCGACGGTCGCGATGATCCAGGGCAGGTCCTGCTGGAACATCGCCGCCTTCGACTCGACGATCTTCCGACCCATGTGGTCGTGGGTTTCCTGCGTCTCGGACATGAACCGTCTTCCCTTACTCAACCCACGCATGGCTGTGCGCGGTGTGCCGATGGTTGTCCCGCAGCCTGCCAAGCCCCATCCTCCGGATACCAAACCGACGGAGAGGCAGTCATGCCCGGTGTTCCCGATGTCAGCCCCCGCGCCACCTACCAGGCCCTTGCCGAGGATCCCGATGCGATTCTGGTGGATGTGCGCACAGATGCCGAATGGAACTTCGTCGGGTTACCGGACCTTGGCGCGGTCGGCAAGCAGGTCGCGTTGATCCCATGGCAGGTCTATCCGAGCATGCAGGTCAACGGCGCCTTCGTGGAACAGCTGCATCGCGCGGGCGCGACGCCGCTTTCCAAACTCTATTTCATCTGCCGGTCAGGCGCCCGTAGCCTGGCGGCCGGCCAGGCGGCGCAACATGGCGGTTTTCCGCACGCCTTCAACGTCGCCGACGGCTTCGAGGGGCCGGTGGACCACGACGGCCATCGCGGCGGCGTCGCCGGCTGGAAGGCCGATGGGCTGCCCTGGCGGCAGCGGTAACCGCCCTTCAGTCCTCGAAAAACGGCGTCTCCTCCGCCGCGTCGCCGCGCAGCAGCAGGTCCAGGTGGTAGCGCGGCGCGCCATCCGGGCCCTGGCCATCCTCCGCGGCGATCAGCAGCGGGCGTAGCGTCTCCGGCACGGCGGAGAGCACCGGGTCGGCGGCATTCTGCGCGGTGAAGCCGGGCAGGAAGACCGTGGTGGCGAGCCTTCCCATGATGCCGCTGCCGATGATCGCCAGATTGATATGCGGCGCGCGCTGGCCGCCAGCCTCCGCATAGCCGCCGGGGATGACGGTGCGGAAGGCGAAGCGTCCCTCCGCATCGGTCCAGGCCCGGCCCCAGCCGTAAAAGCCAGGATCGGCAAGCCGCCATTCCGGGTCGCGCGGATGACGGAAGCGGCCCCCGGCATCGGCCTGCCAGGCCTCCAGCACCGCATTCACGCAAGGCCCGCCGCCTTCCTGCAACACGCGGCCCGTCAGCCACATCGGCGCGCCGCGCGCCGTCTGTGGCGCATCGGGCGCCATGCGGGTCAGGTCGTTGTCACCCTCCCGGAAAAAGGTCTGCGGGAAGAAGGGGCCGATGGTCGCCCAGGCGGTGGGCACCCGCGGGGCGTTGGGGCGGGCGCTCACAGCGGCGGTGTCGCATGGCGGCCGCGCAGCACCAGGTCGTGCCGGTAGCCGAGCCAATCGCCCTCGATCTCACTCGGCAGTACGCTGGCGGCGATGCAGCGGGCGCGGGCCGCAAGATCCGGCACGGAATTCAGGATGCGGTCGATGCCGTTCAGCGGGTCGCCCGGAAAATACATCTGCGTCACCAGCCGCATCAGCGACCCCGGCCCCAGCACCGAAATATGGATATGCGGCGGCCGCCACCACCGGCCACTGTCCGGCACCGGATAAGCGCCCGGCTTGATGGTGAAAAAGCCATAGCGGCCCTCGCCATCGCTGCGCGTCCGCCCATTGCCGACAAAGTCCGGATCCAGCGGCGCATCCCGCTGGTCGATCGGGTGGAAATAGCGGCCGCCCGCATTGGCCTGCCACAGCTCCACGATCGCCCCCGCCACCGGGCGCCCATCCTCGTCCAGCACCCGCCCGCCCACATGAATGAGCTGCCCCTGCGCCATCCGCCCCGGCCCCAGCACCGCCAGATTGTCATCTCCCGGCCGCAGCTTCCCCGAGAGGTCCAACGGCCCGGTCAACTCCGTCCGCGTCAACACCCGCCGAAACGGCACCCGCGACGGATTGCGCCGCACTGTGTTCGGATACCCCACAATCGGCACCACCGGCTGCATCGCCGGATCCAACGGCTCGAAGCGGTCAGGCAGGTCGGTCATGCGAGCGTCCTTGCAGGTGGCGCTGGTTGTTGCCAGGGGGCTTTGCCCCCCGCACCCCCCACCAAAGGGACAGTGGTCCCTTTGGGATCCCATCAAGGAGCAGGATGGAGGAGGGGCATGCGCGCGCGCCTGGCCCCTCGGGTCCGCCGTGCCCCTCCTCCATCCTGCTCCTCCATACCGGGGTTCGAAGGGTCCTCTGACCCTTCGTGGGGGGAGCGCGAGGGGGGCAACGCCCCTCTCGCATCACCAGTGCCACCTTCATGACGCCTGGATGCCGGCCCGCCGTACCACGTCGCGCCACAGGGGGACTTCGATCCGCATGCGTTCGGCCAGGCGGGCGGGGCCGTCCAGCAGCAGGCGTGCGCCGCTTTCCTGCATGCGGTCGGCGAGGATGTTGCCGCGGGCGAGGGGGGCCATTTCGGTGGCCAGGCGTTGTACCACCTCGGGCGGTGTGTTGCGGGGGCCGAACATGGCGTACCAGATGGTCATGTCGTAGCCGGGCACGGCGGTGTTGATGGGGGGTACGTTGGGCAGGGCCGGGCTGGGTTCGGCGCTGGTGATGGCGATGGCTTTCAGCCGGCCTTCGCGGATGTGGGTCAGGGCTTCGATCGTGCCGATGACAAGAAGGTCGGTGTCGCCGGCGTAGAGGGCTGTCATGGCCTGGGCCGCGCCGCGATAGGGCACGTGCAGCAGGTCGATATCGGCCCGCACGCCGAGCAGTGCGCCGGCCAGATGGGTGGTGGAGCCGACGCCGGAGGTGGCGTAGGTGATGCCGCCGGGCCGCGCCTTGGCGCGCGCGATCAGGTCCGGCAGGTCCTTGATGGCGTGGTCCGGCTTGGCCAGCAGCACCATGGGTGTGTCGCTGAGCATGGAGATCGGCACCAGGTCGTCCAGCGGATGGTAGCCGGGATTGGCCATCAGGGCGGGGGCGATGGCCACGGCGGTGGTGGAGACCAGCAGCGTATGCGGGTCGTTCTCCCGCACCACCGCCTGGGCGCCGAGCGCGCCGCCGGCGCCGGGGCGCGTTTCCACCAGGATGGTCTGGCCGAGGCTGCGGGTCAGGTGGTCCGCGATGAAGCGGGTGGGGACTTCGACCGGGCCGCCGGGTGCGAAGGGCACGACGAAGCGGATGGTGCGGTTCGGCCAGGGTTGCTGGGCCTGGGCGGCAGGCAGGCCAAGCGTGGCCAGGCCGAGACCGGCCAGTGCCTGGCGGCGGGTGATGTGCATCTTGGTTGTCTCCGTCCCTTACCGTTGACATCCTCAACCATTCGCCGCCATTCATGCAAGGGCGGAGGAGCGGGATGCATGGGTGAATTGGCGGAAATGGGATTCCGGTCGCGCCTGCCGGCGCTGCTCGGCATCCGTTACCCGATCGTGCAGGCCGGGATGAGCTGGGCTTCGTCTTCCCCGGCCTTGGCGCTGGCCGTGGCGCAGGCAGGCGGGCTTGGCACCATCGCGGCGGGGCCGATGCGACCGGACGACCTGGTGGCGGCGATCCGCGCGGTGAGGGCGGGCACGGATGCGCCCTTCGCCGTGAATGTGCCGTTGTACAACAAGCGCGCGGCGGAATTCCTGGACATCGCGGCGGCGGAGCGCGTGCCGATCCTGATCGGCAGCCAGGGCGGCCCGCGTGGCCATGTGGAGCGCTTCCACGCGCTGGGCGCCAAGTGGCTGCATGTGGTGGCGGCGCCGGAACATGCGGCCAAGGCGGAAGCCGCGGGGGTGGATGCGCTGATCGTGGTCGGCGCCGAGGCGGGCGGGCATCCGCCGCCGCATGAGGTCTCCACCATGGTGCTGCTGCGCGCTGTGCTGCGGGCGGTGACGATTCCGGTGATCGCCGCGGGCGGCATCGCCGATGGCGCGGGCATCTGCGCCGCCTTCGCGCTGGGGGCGGAGGGTGCGCAGCTCGGCACGCGCTTCCTGATGACGCGGGAGGCGACGGTGCATGACGCCTATAAGCAGGCCGTGCTGGCGGCCGGCATCTCGGATACCACACTGGTCGGGCGCGGCGGTCTGCCGGTGCGCCAGCTCCGCAACGCCTTCGCGATCGAGGTCGAGGCGGCGGAGCGCGGCGGCATGGCGAAGGAGGCGCTGGCCCTGCTCGTCGCCTCCCAGACCTTGAAGGATGCAGCGCTGGACGGCGATGTGGCGCGCGGCAAGGTGGAGGCCGGGCAAAGCGCCGGGCTGATCGACGACATCCCACCAGCCGGCGAGGTTTTTGCGCGATTGGTCGCGGAGGCCGAGGCGGCACGACGGAGACTTTGCGCATGAAGCCGTTGGAAGGTCTGCGGATTCTCGACCTGTCGCGGGTGCTGGCCTGCCCTTTCGCCACCATGCTGCTGTCGGAACTGGGCGCCACCGTCATCAAGGTGGAGCAGCCCGGCGCGGGGGATGAAACGCGCGGCTTCGAGCCCTTTTTCGATTTCGGCACCAGCGGCTATTTCCTGGCCTGCAATCGCGGCAAACGCAGCATCACCGTGGATATGCGCAAGCCCGGCGGGCGGCAGCTGATCCGCGACCTGGCGGCGCAGGCCGATGCGCTGGTCGAGAATTTCCCGACCGGCACGCTGGCGCGGCGCAAGCTGGACTATGCCGCGCTGCGCGAGGTCAATCCGCGCCTCGTCTATCTCTCCTGCACGGGCTTCGGCCAGACCGGACCCTATGCGCAGCGCAAGGGCTACGACACGGTGTTCCAGGCGATGGGCGGGCTGATGGGCCTGACCGGGGAGAAGGGCGGCGGGCCGGTGAAGCCGGGGCTGCCCGTCGCCGACCTCACCAGCGGCTTGTGGGTGGCGATCGCCTTGCTGGCGGCGCTGCGCGGGCGGGATGCGACGGGGCAGGGGGCGCATATCGACTTCAGCATGCTGGACGGCCAGGTGGCGCTGCTGACCATCGCGGCCGCGCGGCTGTTCGCGCTCGGCGAGGTGCCGCCTCGGCTCGGCACGGAACATCCGGGCCGCGTGCCCACCGCGAGTTTTCGGTGCAAGGACGATCGCTTCCTGCATATCACGGCGAGCGACCAGCATTGGGCGCCGCTCTGCGCCGCGCTGGGTATGCCGGAGCTGGCGGGGCTGGTGACTAATGCCGAAAGGCTGGAACAGCGCGATCGGATCATGGCGGCAATGTCCGCCGCCCTCGGCGCGATGACGCGGGCGGAGGCGGTGGCGGTGCTGGATGCGGCGAATGTGCCGAACGGCCCGGTGCTGGCGCTGGATGAGGTGGTGGCGGACCCGCATGTGCAGGCGCGCGGCAGCGTGGCGCAGGTGGCCTATGGCGATGCGACACATCCCGCGCTGCGCCTGCCGTTCCGTTTCGACGGATTCACCGATCCGGCGCCGCTGTCAGCACCGGCGCTGGGTGCAGATACGGACGAGGTTCTGGCGGAACTTGGCTACGATGCGGCACGCATCGCGACATTGCGGGAGGAAGGCGCGATATGACGGAGCCGCTGATCTATGCGGAAGCCGATGGGCTGGTGACGCTGACGCTGGACCGCCCGCAGGCGCGCAATGCACTGAACCTCGCTTTGGCCGAGGCGCTCGCCGCCGCCTGCCGTCGTGCCGTGGCGGAACAGGCGAAATGCGTGGTCATCCGCGCCAATGGTCCTGTGTTCTGCGCCGGCGCGGATCTGAAGGAACGCCAGGGCATGGACGACAACGCGGTGCGCGCGCGCCGCGTAAAGGGCTTTTGGGCCTATGAATCCATCGAGCGGCTGCCGATGCCGTCCATTGCCGTGGTCGAAGGCCCGGCGGTGGGTTCGGGCGTCGAGATCGCAGCGGCCTGCGACATGATCCTCGCCACGCCGGCAGCCAGCTTCAAGACGCCGGAGGCGCTGTGGGGCACGGTGGGCGCGACGCAGCGCCTGCCGCGCATCCTCGGCAAGCGCCTGGCCAAGGACATGATGTTCACCGGCCGCGTGCTGGGCGCGGAGGAAGCGCTGGCCGCCGGCCTCGTCGCGCGGCTGGTGGCGCCGGAAGTGGTGGCGGAAACGCTAGCCGCCATCACCGCCACCATCCTGAAGGCGCCGGCCTCCGCGCTGGCACTGGCCAAGCGCTGCATCGACGAGGGGCTCGAACGCGATCCGCGCGGTGCGCTGGCGACGGAGCTGATGGCCATCGAGGACAGCCTGGCCGCCGCTGAATGGCGCAAGGCCATGTCCTCCTTTGGGTCGAGTTCCGGCCAATGAGCTGGACCCGGCGGCTTTCCGACCTGCTCGATGCCAATGCCGCCACGCGCGGTGCGGCGGAGGCGCTCGTGGCTGATGGCACCCGCTGGACCCAGGCGGAGCTGCGGACGGAGGCGCGCGGCGTGGCGCGCAGCCTGCTGGCGCTCGGCATCCGTCGCGGCGATTTCGTCGGGCTGCTGATGGGCAATGACGCGAAGTGGGTGGCCAGCTTCTACGGCGCGGCGCTGATCGGCGCGGTGACGGTGCCGATCAATACGCGCTTCAAGCCGCCCGAGATCGCCTTCGCCCTGTCGCGCGCGCGCTGCAAGGCGGTGCTGTTGACCGGCCGTTTTCTCAACATCGATTTTGCTGCCGCGGTCGCGGAGGTGCGGGGTGAATTGCCCGATCTGCGCCATGTGATCGTGGCCGGCACGCCGTCCTGGGACGACTTCCGCGCCCATGCCGTGGAGGAGGCCACGCTGGATGCCGCCATGGCGGAGGTGACGCCGGACGATATCCTGCTGGTGCAATACACCTCCGGCACCACGGCGCATCCCAAGGGCGTGCTGCTGACGCACCACAACATGCTGCGCAATGCCGCCGCCTGTGCGCTGAAGCTGGGCGTGCGGCCGGATGACCGCTACCTGAATTGCCGGCCCTTCTTCCATGTCGCGGGCTCGACCCTGTCGCTGCTGGTCTGCCTGGTCACCGGCGCCGTGATGGTGACGCCGCCGACGTTTGAAGCGGGCGCTGCGCTCGATTTGCTGGAGACGGAGCGTTGCACGCTGACCTCCGGCAATGACGCGATCTTCCAGCTTCTGATGTCCCATCCGCGCTTCGACCGCGCGCGGCTGCATCTGCGTGGCGGCTGGGCCGCGGCGGGGCCGGAGACGATGCGCCGCATCGTCGAGGAGATGGGCGTCACCGATCTCTGCTGGGCCTACGGGCTGAGCGAGGCCTCGCCCAATGTCGCGCTCTCCGATCACCGCGAGCCTGTGGCCGACCGCATCGCCGGCGGCGCGGTGCCGCATGCGGGGCTGGAGGTTCGCATCGCCGACCCGGCGACGAACGCCGCGCTGCCCGCGGGCACGGCCGGCGAGATCCAGGTGAAGGGCTGGTCGATCATGCGCGGCTACCTGAACGACCCGGAGACCACGGCCAGGACCTTCACGCCGGATGGTTTCCTGCGCACCGGCGACCTCGGCACCCAGGATGCCGATGGCCGGCTGCGCATGGTCGGCCGCATCAAGGACGTGATCCGCGTCGGCGGAGAAAATGTCGCACCTGCCGAGGTGGAGGAAGTTCTATCCGCCCATCCCGCCATCGCTTTGGCCCAGGTGGTGGGCGTGCCTGATGCGCGGCTGGTGGAGGTGGTGGCCGCCTTTGTGCAGCTGCGCGACGGCGCCCAGGTGACGGAGGCGGAACTGCTGGCTTGGCTCAAGCCGCGCCTCGCGAACTTCCGGATGCCGCGGCACCTGCGAATCGTGCCGGGCTTCGACGCCATCGGCATGACCGCCAGCGGCAAGGTGCAGAAGGTGAAGCTGCGGGTGCATGCCCTGGAAAGTCTCGGTCTCGCTCCATGACATCTGTATGACATCACGGGTTGTATAGGCCTTCGATGGTACGACGGTAATTCTCGCTTCACATTTGCGGCGCAAAGCCCCATCTGACAGTTGTCTATACCTTGTGGGGGTGCGCGATGTTGGCGGGTGGTGGAACGGTGGGGCTGATGCAGCGGCCGGGCGATTTGCGCCGGCAATGTGCCGCCTTGCCGCTGACCGGCGCTGACGGCGACCTGCGCGTGGTGCTGGTGACCAGCCGTGAGACACGGCGCTGGGTGATCCCCAAGGGCTGGATCGAGACGGGCGAACTGCCGCATCGCAGCGCGGCGCGCGAGGCCTTCGAGGAAGCAGGCGTCGAGGGCGAGGCTGATCCCGACCCGATCGGCAGCTTCGGCTACACCAAGCGCAAGGCGCGCGGCGTGCTGCTGCCCTGCGAGGTGCTGGTCTATCGCCTGCGCGTCACCCGGTTGCTGGCTGATTGGCCGGAGCGGTCGGAACGGGAGCGTCGCCTGGTTACCCCGGCCGAGGCGGCGGAGATGGTGGCGGAGCCTGAACTGGCCCTGCTGTTGCGGGACCTCTCCGCCTGAACCGTTAGGGCCTGTGGACAGTTGGGCTGCGGGCGCGTCCGGCGGTGCTTTTCCGCGCTGGCTGCGTCAGCCATGCTCGCCGATGGATAGCCATCGGCTCCGCTGTCTTCCTGCCCAGCGCGAAAAATCCCTCGCCGGCCACATCCCGGCCCCAACTGTCCACAGGCCCTAGCGCCTGTCGGCCGCGTGGCCGACATAGGCGCGGCCGTAGCGCTTTTCCAACTGGCGCTGCACCAGGTCCCAGACCGTCGTCATCACCAGGTACCAGAAGGCCGCGGCCAGGAACAATTCCAGCACAAGGAACCGCTCCTGGATCAGGATCTGCGTGCGCCGCAGCAATTCCTCCATGGAGATCACGCTGGCGACTGAGGTTGTCTTCAGCAGCCCGTTCACCGAATTGCCCAGCGGCGGGATGATGATCCGGAAGGCCTGCGGCCAGGTGATGGTGCGAAAGACCTGAATCTTGCTCAGCCCCAACGCCAGCCCGGCCTCCCGCTGCCCCGGGCCCACGGCGGAGATGCCGGACCGCACGATCTCGCTGAGATAGGCGGCCTCGTTCAGGGCGAGGCCGAGCAGGGCGGCCTGCGTCACGCTGAAGCGCACACCGAACAGCGGCAGGCCCGTATAGATGATCAGCAACTGCACCAGCAGCGGCGTGCCGCGGAAGATCCAGCAATAGAAGCCTGCGAGTGCGGCCAGCCACTTGTTGCCGGACAGCCGCAGCAGCGCCACCACCACGCCCAGAATCAGACCGAAGAACAGCGACGCCGCGGTCAGCCACAGCGTGGTGACCGCGCCCGCCAGCAGGAAGGGATTGAACAGGTAGTCGAAGAACCCCTGCCAGGACCAGATATGCATACGGCTCAGCTTCCAAAGTCGGGGGGCGGCAGGTCGAAGGCCGGCAGCGCGTCACAGCGTTCGGCCACGCCGCGCAGCAGCGGATAAGGCGAAAGATCACAACCGAGACGGGCGGAGGCACGAAGCTGCGGTACGAGATGCAGCTCCGCCCAACCAGGCTCGGTACCATAGCAGAAGGGCAGCGGGTGCGGCCGCCGCGCCAGCATCGCTTCCAGCGCCGTCAGCGCCGTGGCGGTCCAATGGGCGACCCAGTCGGTTTGCGCCGGCTCCGGCAGGTGCCGGCGGATGCGCTGCACTGTGATGGGGTGCAGGTCGCTGGCGATGTGCTGGGCGAAGCCGCGCGCCAAGGCGCGCGTGACGGGGTCGGCGGGCAGCAGCGGCGGGCTTGGGTGCACTTCCTCGATCAGTTCGAGTATCGCGGTGGCCTGGGCCACCACACGTCCATCCGCCAGCACCAGCGCCGGCATCAGCCCCTGCGGGTTGATGCCGAGCCAATCCTCCCGCGGCAGGGTCGGCGCATCGACGCAGGGAAGGGCAAGGCCCTTCAGCCGCAGCGCGATGCGCACCCGCTCGCCGGCCGAGTTGCGGCCATGCGTGAACAGGCGCGCGCCGGAGAGCGCGCAGGTCACGCACACCCCGTCATTGCGGGCCGACCACCTCGAAGCCCGCCTCGTACTTGCTCACGCCGTAGCGGTCGAACAGCGCGTCGTAGCTGCCATCCGCCTTCATCTCCGTTAGCACCTTGGCGATTTCCTGCGCCAGCGGACGCGACCGCATGGCGAGGCTGGCGGGCGTGGGGAACAGGCCGTGCAGAACACGCGGGAAATCGCCGCGCTGGTCGTATTCCGCGGCCACCGCATCCACGCTCGTCACCGCCTGCACCTGGCCGGCGCGCAGCGCCTGGAAGGCGATGGCGAAGTTGTCGAAGGTGCGGATGGTGATGGCGGCCTTGCCGCGCGCGACCAGATCGGCGCTCAGCGCGCGGGTGCGGGATTCCTCGAAACCGCCAAGCTCCACGCCCACCACCTTGCCGGCCAGATCATCGACGCTGGTGATGTTCAGCGGATTGCCGCGCGCGGCGGAGAAGGCGACGGCCGCATTCTCGTAGCGCAGCATCTGCATGATCTCGGCGCGCGCCGGGGTGAAGAAGGTACCGCTGTTGATCACGTCCCAGCGCCGCGCCGCGAGGCCCGGGATCATCGCGCTGAACTCGATCCGCACCCATTCCGGCGTCAGGCACAGGCGGCGCGCGATCTCCTGGCCGAGATCGAAGCGCAGGCCCTGCAACTGGCCCTGCGCATTGACGAATTGCAGCGGCGGCAGGGTCGGGTTGATCGACATGATCAGCGTGCCGGCCTTCACCAACTCGGAATTCGCCACGCGCGGCGTGCAGCCGGCGGGGGTTTGCGCGAAGGCGATGGGGGCGAAGGCGGGCGAGGCGAAGGCCGCCAGCGCGGCGGCGAGAAGAAGACGACGCATGTTTTGAACTTCCCTGTTTGACTCGTTGAAGAACTCAGGCGGCCTGGCGCGCGCCCTCGGCCAGCAATCCCATGTGCTGCAGCACGGCGCCGAGCTGCGCCATGTCGGCACCCGGCAGCGGCAGGCGCGGCGGGCGCGGATCGCCCATCGGCATGCCCATCAGCCGGAAGCCCGCCTTGGTGCCGGAGACATAGCGCGGCCCGCCGACGAAGGGCAGCAGCGGCATCAGCTTCCGGTACAGTGGCAGCGCCTTGTCCATGTCCTTGTCGAAGGCCGCCGCGTGGAACATGTCTGTCGAGAGCTTCGGCGCCAGGTTCGAACACACCGCGACCCAGCCGATGGCGCCGAGCCAGGCGCTTTCATAGCCCAGCACGCCGGCAAAGACCTCCATGCGATCGCCGCAGAGATCGACGATGTCGCGCACGCGCGTCACCTCCAGCGTGCTTTCCTTCACGTAGAGGCAGCTTTCTATGGTCGCGAGTCGCGCAAGGATCTTGGGCGTCAGGTCGACATTCGCCGTGGCGGGATTGTTGTAGACCATGATGGGGATGCCGATGGCGTCCGCCACTTTCTTGTAGTGGACATAGAGCTCGTCCTCGGTCGGCACGGAGTAGAAGGGCGGGATGATCATCACGCCATCGGCGCCAAGCGCCTCCGCCTCCTTCGACGTGCGCACCACCTCCCGCGTATCCTCCGCGCCGGTGCCGATCAGCACGGGCACGCGGCCGGCGGCGGTCTTCACCACCGTCTCGACGATCGCGGTGCGCTCCTCCGGCGACACGGACAAGAATTCGCCGGTGGAGCCGAGCGGGATCAGGCCTCGTATACCTTCGCGGATCTGGAATTCGACCAGACGCTCCAGCGCCTTCAGGTCGACGGCCTCTCCACCTTCGGTGAAGGGGGTGATCAAAACGGTATAGCAGCCGCGAAATTTCCCGCCGGCCATCGGCTTGCTCCCATCGTGCGAACGTCCATCATCAATGAGCCTTTCCCGGAAAGCATCAAGCCCATCCCATGCGACTGACCCATGCCGCGATACGCCCTTCTGCCGAAGCCATGGGCATCACCTTCGATGGGCGCCCGATTCCCGCGCTGAAAGGGGAGACGGTGGCCGCCGCGCTGTCGGCGGCGGGCGAGTTGACGCTGCGGTATACGCATTCTGGCGCGCCGCGCGGGCTGCATTGCGGCATGGGCGCCTGCTTCGATTGCCTCGTCACCATCGACGGCCGCGCGAATCAGCGCGCCTGCCTGGCCAAGGTCGCGCCGGGCATGGTGGTGGAAAGCGCGGTGCCGGCGAATCCCGCGCCGCTCGCCACGCGCCCGGAAGGCCAGGCGCCGCAGGTGGAATGCGACCTGCTGGTGGTTGGCAGCGGCCCCGCCGGCTTGTCGGCCGCCATCGCCGCGGCGGAGGCCGGTTGCAGCGTCATTGCGCTCGATGAACGCGACGCGCCCGGCGGCCAGTACCTGAAACCGCTCGCCGCCAGCCACAGCCATGCGGCGCCGGACCGGCAGTTCCGCCAGGGCGCCGCGCTGCGCCAGAGGGCGCTGGATGCCGGCGTGACCTTCTACTTCGGCGCCACCGTCTGGGGCGGCTTCGCGGCGGACGAAATCGGCGCCCTGGTCGAGGGCCGCAACACCCGCTTCCGCCCGCGCCGCCTGGTGATCGCGGCCGGCGCGCATGAACGCCCGGTGCCGATTCCCGGCTGGACCCTGCCAGGGGTGATGACCACCGGTTGCCTGCAAACCCTGGCCCGCGCCAATCGCGTTTCCCCCGGCGACAGCGTGGTGATCGCCGGCAATGGCCCGCTGAACCTGCAACTGGCCTGCGAGCTGGTGGAAGGCGGCGTTCGCGTCGCGGCGGTGCTGGAGGCCGCGCCCTTTCCCGGCCTTGCCGGCCTGCGCCAGGCCCTGCGCCTGGCCGCCGCCGCGCCCGACCTCGCCTGGGACGGCGCGCGCTACCTGGCCGTGCTGCGGCGGGCCAAGGTGCCGGTGATCTGGGGGGCGCGCTCGATTGCCGCCGAGGGCGAGGGCCGCTTCGCCGCGCTGCGCGCCAGCACGTCGACCGGCGAGATGCGGATCGCGGCCGATGCGCTGGCGCTGAACCTCGGCTTCCAGCCCGAAACCGGCCTGGCCCGCGCCCTCGGCTGCGCCCATCGCTTCGTGGATAGCGGCCTCGGCCGATTGGAGACGGTGACGGACGAGGACGGCCGCACCAGCATCCCCGAAATCTTCGCGGTGGGTGACGGCGCGCAGGTGGGTGGGGCGCGCATTGCCTTCGCCCGCGGGCGGCTCGCCGGGCTGGCGGCGGCGCGGGACCTGCGGCCCGGCCTGCCGGACGATACCGCCAGCCGCCGCGCCCTGACCCGCGCCATCGGCTTTCAGGACGCGCTGTGGCGTTTTTTTGCGGTGCCGGAATTCGACGCCCAGACCATCGCCGACAGCACCACGGTGTGTCGCTGCGAGGAGGTGACGGCCGGCACGCTGCGGGATGCGATGGCGCAGGGCGCGACCTCCCTCGGCGCGGTGAAGAAGGCGACGCGCGCCGGCATGGGCCGCTGCCAGGGCCGCATGTGCGGCGCCAGCGTGGCGCGCATCGTCGGTGCCTCCGAGGAAGCGGGCTGGGCCGCGCCCCGCGCACCGTTGAAGCCGGTGCCGGCCATCGCGCTGGCGATGGAGAAGCCGGAATGGCTCGAGGGCCCCTCCGCCACCCCGCGCCCGATCCTGCCCACCCACCACATCCCCGCCAGTGGCCCCACCGAGACCTGCGACGTGCTGGTGGTGGGCGGCGGCGCGCTCGGCCTTTCCACGGCACTGTACTGCGCGCGCGAAGGGCTGTCGGTGATTGTCGCGGAGCGGGGCGAGCCGGGGCAGGGCGCGACCACCGCCAATGCCGGCAGCCTGCATATCCAGCTGCACGCCTATGACAGCGCCGGGGCGGAGGAGGGGCCCGAAAGTGCGGCGGCGCAAATCCTCACCATCGGCCCGGCCTCCGTCGCGCTATGGCGCGAGATTGCGGCGGAGGCGGGCGAGAGCCTCGGCATCCGGACGGAGGGCGGCATCATGCTGGCCGAGACTCCGGACCAGCTTCGGCGGCTGGTGGCCAAGGTGGCGATGGAGCGGGACTTTGGCGTGGACAGCCGCGTGCTCGGCGCCAATGAGCTGATGGACGTCGCCCCCTATCTGGCGCCCGGCTTCGCGGGGGCGGCCTTCTGCGCGCCGGAAGGCCAGATGGACCCGCTGCGCGGGCTTTCCGCCCTGCTGCGCCGGACCCAGCGCGCCGGCGCCCTGGTGCGCGGCGGCACCACCATCGCGGCCGTGGCGCGGGAGGGTGCGGGCTTCCGGGCGGAGACGGCGGCGGGCGGCGTGATCCGCGCCGGCCATGTGGTGAATGCCTGCGGCCCCTGGGCCGGGGAATTTGCCAAGATGCTCGGCGCGCCGATTCCGGTGGGGGCGGCGGTGCAGCAGGTGATGGTGACGGAGGCCGCGGGCGGCGAAATCATGCGCCACCTGGTGCTGCATGGCAGCCGGCACCTTTCCGCCAAGCAGGGCGACGGCGGGCACCTGGTGCTTGGTGGCGCCTGGCCCGGCGTGCTGGATGCGGCGGGGCGGCCGCGCAATCTGGCCGGGTCGATCGAGGGCAACCTGTTCGTGGCGAGCACGGTGCTGCCGGCGCTGGCGGGATTGCAGGTGATTCGGGCCTGGACCGGGCTGAATGTGCAGGTGCCGGGGCCGATTCTGGGGAGCGACCCGAGGGTGCCGGGGCTGCACCATGCGGTGACGTTCAATGGGTGGACGCTGGGGCCGGTGTGCGGGCGGCTGGTGGCGGAGGGGATTTGCGGAAGGGGGGGCGCGGGGCGGGCGTTTGGGGTGGGGAGGTTTTGAGGGGGCATGGGGTCAGGCGCGACTCCTCGCACCGTTTGCCACGAGGGTTGCCGGAGACATGTTGGCGTGGAGTTTAGGACGTGACGAACCGGCGGTTCTCTTCTACTGTTTCGGTAAGGATTCGTTGCGAAAAAAAGCTGCAATCGCTGGGTCGAGCCTGCTGTTATAGCATCGCGCAGTTGGGTGGGGAGAACAACATGTACGATCCTACTCCTTGGACATCCCTGACAAAGGAAGTCAATAAACTGCTTGCGACCATTGGTGGATATATCGGGATTAGTAAAAAATCTGAGGCGATCAGCAAGTTAGACACTTATTTTTTCCGTCTGAACGAAGCCCGAGAGGCCTTGGAGCGATTGAAAAGGGGGTTAGAGGGGACACAGATGGCCCCGCCTCCAGTTCATGACTTTAGTCCAGATCGTCTCAGGGGTCTTCTTAACGGGTTGACTGGAAATATTCTCGCGCTTTCGCGCCGGATTCTTCAGGATAGTCCTTCTCCAGATCTCAGAACTAATATAATGATCTACGAATGTGATTTAGAGGGACGTTTTGGCAGGCTTTTTATGTGGCTTAGCACTGACACGCAATCCTATGAAAGCTTGTACCGACCGTGGCAGTGGGACCGGCAAAACATCGAGGAGGCCCGGGTAAAGAATGATGGTATTTGTGTTCGAGCATTTTTATCAGGAAAAAGAATATTAATGCATGACATGACTGGTCAGGAGCAGCGTCCTGGAGAGCCAATAGCTGGCATGATTTCATTGCCTATCGCAGATCACAAAAAATGCAGCCCGGGCGATTTTGGAGTTGTAAATATCGTTTCGTCTAAATCTGGCATTATTCCCTCTTCCCTAAGTGCGGATCAGGAAGAGCGGCTGAACCAAGTGGCTACTATTTGCGCCGGAGTGAATGAGCTGCGCTCGCAGATACGTGGCCTACTTGGTGATGTCTCTACGCGTGACAATTGTTTGAAGGATTTGCCGAGAGATTCGACACACTTTCAACCGGCCAGTCTACTTGCGCTTGCCAAAGCTGCTCGAAAGTTCGCGCGAGCGCCATACTCCAAATTTAGAGTCGGCGCTGCACTGCTTTGCCAGGATGGTACTATTTTTTCTGGTTCTAATTTTGAGGTCGCAACATTTGACGGCACCAACTGTGCCGAGCGGACGGCACTTTTCACCGCATTTTCCAGCGGACATAGCAGATTTCGCGCGATAGCGGTGGCTGGGCCGGACGGAATACGAACTATGCCCTGCGGAATTTGTCGTCAAATTCTAAGTGAGGTTTCGCCCAAGGGCGAACTCGAGATTGTAGTGGGGCGAGAGGATGGAAGCCCAGAGGTTTTTCAGTTACATTCTTTGCTTCCGCACAGCTTTACTCAACAAGATCTCGCAAATGCAAAAACAACAACTAAGAACCGCGAAAGTCAGGCAAAAAAATAATTTAGATTTCAGGTTAGCTGTCCGTGTGCTGCTAGTCGCCGTTTTTCAAAGGTCGCCGAATGTGGGTTAGAGTAGCGACCAACCACGTCTATCAATGCAGCCTCGGCGCCTTCAAAAACTTGCTCCGGTCCCCGCTCACCACCGGCAGCACCAGCCTTCGCCCGTCCCGCTCCGCCGCCACATTCACCAGCACCCCCGCCGCCCCGCGCGACCAAAGGCTGCGCCAAAGCCCCGCCAGGTCCGGCGCCTCGCTGTCATCCAGCCCGAGAATCCGGTCGCCGGGCTTGATCCCCGCCTTCTCCGCCGGCCCCTTGGCGGCGACGGAGGCCACCACCACGCCTTCCTCCTGATCCGCGCAATACACGCCGAGCCAGGGCCGCGGCGGCTTGTTGACGCGGCCGTACGCCAAAAGGTCGTCCAGGATGGGGTGCAGCAGTCCGATCGGCACCACCAGGTTCAGGTCCAGCTTGCGCCCCTTCGAATCCCGGTGCTGCAACACCAGGGACCCGATGCCGAGCAGCGTGCCTTCCGGCCCGATCAGCCCGGCTCCGCCCCAGGAGGGATGGGCCGGCGCGGTGAACAGCGCCTCCTCCAGCAGATATTCCCAGTAGCCGGCGAAGGGCTCGCGGGCGACGACGGAACAGGCCAGGGCGCCGCCTTCCATCGCGGCGCGGCCGGATTGCGGGGCCGCGGCCAGAATGGTCTGCACCCCGGCCTCCGGCAGTCCGGCGGGGGCCAGCTTCATCGCCGGCGCGTCCAGCCGCCCGAGCGCCTGCACCAGCCCGAAACCGGTCTCGAAATCATAGGCGAGGGCATGGCCCGGCACGACGCGGCCGGCGGCGGTCTTGATCCAGATGCTCTCGGCTTCCCCGATCAGGTAGCCGATGGTCAGCACCAGCCCATCCTCCCGGATCACCACGCCGCTGCCCTCCCGCTCCGTGCCCAGGGTGCGGGCGGAGAAGGCATCGCCTGGCACGCGGGTCTTCAGGCTGACCACGGAGGCCAGGGCGGTGCGCAGGTCAAAACTGTAATCGGCCGGATCGGGCCGCATGTCCTCGGGGATGTTCCAGTCCTCGTCCGCCATCAATCCACCCGTGTCCGGCGGCTGCGGCATTTTGGAGGCCTCCGCAGCACGAAAGGGTCCTTTGGACCTTGGTCGTCCGCTGTAGCGCATTTTGGCCCTGGGCGAAAACGCCCAGGCGGCGGGGGAGGGCACCTGTCAGGGGGAAAGCCCTCTCCCCCCGTCAGGGGGAGAGGGCTTTCCCTGCGCTATCAGTACAGGTTGAGGCCGGTGGGGGCGGGCATGGGGGGCAGGGCGCCTGTGGCGATGGGGCCGGCGGGCTCCACCAGCACGGGGGCGGGCGGGGCCGGCGGCGGCTGTTCCACCATCAACGGGTTCGGGTTGGGGCGGGGGCAGGTGAAGGCGATGGTGTAGTCCCGCCCACCGATTTCGCTGCGCGTCACCCCGAAATTCCGGCCCATGGCGGTGCAATGGGCGCGCGCCCGTTCCACCCCGATGCGCGCCGCCTCGGCCGCCGTGCTGGCATGGGTGGTCAGGCCATAGGTGTCGGGCGCCAGCTCCGTCACCGGGCTGGCGGAGGAACAGGCGGCGAGGGCGACCAGCAGCGGCAGCACAGCGAGGCGGGTCAGGGGCGGAGACTCCAGCGATCGTTCCGCCACCCTAACCCCCCGTCGCGCGGACTGCCAACTCAGCCTGCGGCCTTGGCTTCGCGCCGCCGGCGGTGCAGCACGAATTCGGTGTAGCCATTGGGCTGCGCCGCGCCTTCGAAGACCAGATCGCAAGCGGCCTGGAAGGCGATGCCGTCGAAACCGGGGGCCATGGGGCGATAGGCCGGGTCGCCGGCATTCTGCTTGTCCACCACCGCCGCCATGCGCCGCAGCGTCTCCGTCACCTGGTCGCGGCTGACGATGCCGTGGCGCAGCCAGTTGGCGATGTGCTGGGCGGAGATGCGCAGCGTCGCGCGGTCCTCCATCAGGCCCACATCGTTGATGTCCGGCACCTTGGAACAGCCGACGCCCTGGTCCACCCAGCGCACGACATAGCCCAGAATGCCCTGGGCGTTGTTGTCGAGCTCCGCCTGCACATCCTTCGGCTCCCAGTTGGTGTCCTGGGCGAGGGGGATGGTCAGGATGTCGTCCAGCTTGCCGCGCCGGCCCTCCGCCGCGATCTCCACCTGGCGGGCGGCGACGTCCACCTGATGGTAGTGCAGCGCATGCAGCGTCGCCGCGGTGGGGGAAGGGACCCAGGCGGTGTTGGCGCCGGCCTTGGGGTGGCCGACCTTCTGTTCCAGCATCGCCGCCATCAGATCCGGCATGGCCCACATGCCCTTGCCGATCTGCGCCCGGCCGCGCAGCCCGCACAGCAGGCCGACATCGACGTTCCAGGCCTCATAGGCCGAGATCCAGGGCAGCGCCTTCATCTCGTTCTTGCGGACCACGGCGCCGGCTTCCATCGCCGTGTGGATCTCGTCGCCGGTGCGGTCCAGGAAGCCGGTGTTGATGAACACCACCCGGTCGCGCGCCGCCTTGATGCAGGCCTTGAGGTTCACCGTGGTGCGGCGTTCCTCATCCATGATGCCCATCTTGATGGTGGCGCGCGGCAGGGCGAGCGCATCCTCCACCCGGGCGAACAGGCTGTCGGCCAGCGCCACTTCCTCCGGCCCATGCATCTTGGGCTTCACGACATAGACGCTGCCGGTGCGGGAATTCATGCGCTTGCCGCGGCCGGGCGGCTGGACGTCGTGCAGCGCGATCGCCACCGTCACCATGGCGTCCAGCGCGGTTTCCGGGATCTCGGCGCCGTCGAGGGTGACGACATCGGTCATCATGTGGTGGCCGACATTGCGCACCAGCATGACGGACCGGCCATGCAGCGTCACGGCGGACCCGGCCGGGGTCTTCCAGATGCGGTCCGGGTTCAGCCGGCGGGTGATGGTCTTGCCGCCCTTCTCCAGATCGGCGGTCAGGTCGCCCTTCATCAGGCCGAGCCAGTTGCGATAGACGTCGATCTTGTCCGCCGCATCCACGGCCGCGACGCTGTCCTCGCAATCCATGATGGTGGTCAGCGCGGCTTCCATCACCAGGTCGGAGATGCCGGCCGGGTCGGTGCGGCCGATGGCGCTGGTCCGGTCGATATGGATTTCCAGGTGCAGCCCGTTGTTCACCAGCAGGATGGCGGTGGGCGCCCAGGGCTCCCCCTGGAAGCCGACGCACTGGCCGGGGCGGGCCAGGCCCACCTTGCGACCATCGGCCAGCGTCACCACCAGTGCGCCGGCCTCGATGGCATAGGCGGAGGTGCCGGCATGGCTGGCGCTGCCGGCCAGCGGCGCGGCCTGGTCGAGCACCTTGCGGGCGAAGGCGATCACCTTGTCGCCGCGCTTCGGATTGTAGCCGCGGCCCTTTTCGGCGCCGTCGGCTTCCGGAATCGCGTCGGTGCCATAGAGCGCGTCATACAGGCTGCCCCAGCGGGCATTGGCGGCATTCAGCGCATAGCGGGCGTTGGAGACGGGGACCACGAGCTGCGGGCCGGCCATCTGGCCGATCTCGGCATCGACATCGGTGGTGCCGACGCTGAAATCCTCGGGCTCCGGCAGCAGGTAGCCGATCTCGGCCAGATGCGCCTTATAGGCAGCCAGATCGACCGGGCGGGCCGGGTTGGTACGGTGCCAGGCGTCGATCTGGGCCTGAAGGGAATCCCGCTTGGCCAGAAGGGCGGCGTTGCGCGGCGCGAAATCGCGCAGCAGCGCCTCGAAGCTCGCCCAGAAGCGGGCCGGGTCCACACCCGTGCCGGGCAGGGCCTCGGCCTCGATGAACTGCCGAAAGGCCAGATCCACACCCAGGCCGCCGATCCGAACCGATTCTGCCACAATCCCTCTCCCATGTCCTGCTGGCCGCCCCCGGCTTTGGCGGTGGGGCGATTGGCCTCGTGCTTAGGCGCAATCGCCCGGTCGTCCAAGGGGGCAGCTTTCCTGTGGATCACTGTCCCAGCGTCGTCATGGCGCGAGACATCCGGCTTTGTGATGTGTTGAAATGACCTTACATTATACCCCGCTCCTCCAAGGCTCCCGCCCGTGAATGCCATGACCGCCGAGGCCGACCATCTTCCCGAAGCCGGGGATTCCGCCACAGGCGAGGCGCCCCGCCTGGCGCCGGTGCATCCGCGCACCATGGTCGAACAGGCGGCGGAGGCGGTGGTGGCCGCCGCCGCCCGCGGCGTCTTCCTGCCGGGCGACCGGCTGGTGGAAGCCGAGATCGCCCGCGAACTGGGCATCAGCCGCGTTCCGGTGCGGGAAGCGCTGCGACTGCTGGAAAGCCAGGGCATCGTCGTCTCCACGCCCTATAAGGGCATGCGGCTGATGCAGGTGACCAACCGCGCGGTGGCGGAGCTGATGCGGGTGCGCGCCGCGCTGGAATCCCTGGCGCTGCGGGAGGTGCTCGCCAGCGGGCCAGCGACCGAGGCGCGGCTGGCACCGGCCCGCCAGGCCGCGCAGCGCTACCATCTGGCGGCGGAAGGATCGGACACCGCCGCCATCGTGGCCGCCGACGAGGCCTATCATGGGGAGCTTTGCCGCCTGTCCGGCAATGGCGTGCTGCACGGCATCTGGCTCAGCGTGGCGCGGCAGCTCTCGGTGGTCTGGGGTCTGGGCCACGATGTGCGGCCAAAACCCCGCATTTCCCGTGAGCACGACGAAATCCTGGACCTGCTGGCGCGCGGCGATGGCGATGCCGCGCAGGCGGCGCTGGAACGCCATCTGAGCTGGCACGAGGATCTGGATTTTGAGCGGGCGGTGGAACAGCGGCGCCGCCCCGCCAAGTCGCGGGGCTGAGCCCCGCGCGCGGCGCACCCTCCCCAGCGGAGGGGGCGCGCCGCTACGCCTTCAGGCGGCCGCGGCCAGCGACTCCCGCCGCAGCAGCGCCGTCAGATGCGCGGCGATGGCGCCCATGCCGGTATGGGCGCCGGTGCGGCCGGCGCGGGCCTCGGCTTCCGGATTGTAGTTGGTGTTGGTGTTCACGTCGTAGGCGAAGCTCTGGCCCTGCTGGTCGGTGATGAATTCAATGGCGCCGACGCCGATATGATTGGCCAGCAGGAAGGCCTCCATCCGGTGGATCAGCGGGTGCTGGAAGCCTTCCTGGATGACGAACTTCTGGCCGGGCGCGACGGCCGGGCAGACCTCGCCCTCCGCCACGTTGCAGGCATCCGCCGGGCAAAGCTGAAAGCCCTCCGAGGTATCGACCCGCACGGCATAGAGGAAGCGCCCGCCGACGAATTCGGCGCGGGTGATGAAGGGTTCCGCCGCCTCGATGTAGCGCTGGACCAGCCAGATGCCGTCGCGCGGATGCGCCTCCGGGTCCTCGGTCACCTCCAGCAGCGACAGCGCCTCATGCAGCGCCGCCTCGCTTTTCAGCAGGCGGACGCCGAGGCCCTTGCCGGCGCGGTTGTGCTTCAGGATGATCGGGTAGCCCAGCTTGGCCGCCGCCTCCGGGATATTCTCCCGCCCCACCACGGCCAGCGTCGCCGGCACCGGGATGCCGTGGATCGCCAGCGCCTGGTACTGCGCGACCTTCGAGAGTTCGAGTTGCAGGGCGCGGCGGCCATTCACCAGCGGGCGGTTGTGCCGTTCCAGCACCTCGATCACCGCCCCCGCATATTCCGGCGCGTAAATATGGCCGCGGGTGTGGGAGGAGGCGCTCATCCGATTGTAGAACACGCCCTCCGGCGGCGGCTGCGTCAGGTCGATCACGCCACGGTCGAGGAACCACTCCTCATAGGGGGTGCCGAGTGCCGCGAAGGCACTGCGCAGCGGCGCCACCCAGGCGTCGTTTTCGTGGATGACATGGACCTTGGTCATGGTCGGGACCCTCTCGGCGACAAATTCACGCCGAGAGAAGAGGATTTTTCTGTTTGAAAGCAATAGCGGCGGGAAACAAAGATTTTTCTTCCGCGTTCAGCCACCGTCGCGCCAAATTCGCGTCCTACTCCGCCGCGTCGTCGAGCACGGTCTGCTCCACCGGCGGCGGGCAGGGCGGCATGTCGCGCAGGAACTTGTAGCGGCCATGACCCTTCAGCTCGGCCAGGTCATGCGCGACGGCGCCGGGCAGGGGCAGGTCGGTCACCACCGCCTCGGGCCCCGAGAAATCGATCACCACGGCGCCGATGGCCGGCACGCCGCCATGGCTGGCGGAGCCCAGGAAGGCGAGCGCCGGCAGCCAGAGGTGGCGGATGCCGTCCACCACACGGTCCCGGGTCGCATGCAGATGGCCGCTGATGACCATCTTGACGCCGCCCTCCTGCAACAGCGGCAGCAGCGCCGCGCGCGGTGCCGGGTTGATGGAGCTGGCGGTGGCCTGGTCTTCCTCCGCCGTCTCGATGAACAGCGGCTTGTGCAGCACCAGGGCCACGGGGCGGCCCTCCGCCCCATCAATATGCTGCGTCATCCAGGCCACCTGCTCCACCTCCTGCGGCAGGGAGGAGCCGAGAAGCTGCGCATTCAAGCCGATCAGCCGCCAGGCGCCGACATCCAGCGCGAAGCGGTCGGCGCCGAAGGCCTCGTCCCAGCGGGCCAAGCGCGGGCCGTCGATGATCTGCGCCGGGTCCTGGCCGGGCGGCTCGTCGCCGACATCGTGGTTGCCGGGGATGGCCAGCACCTGGCCGCGCAGGCGCGACAGGGCGCGGGCGGCGAAATCCATCTCCTCGTCGCTGTCGGGGCCGTTGATGCAGAGATCGCCGGTGATGACGATCGCCTCCGCCATCGCATCATTGGCGACATCGCAGGCGATCCGGAAGTTCTCCCAGAAGAAGCCGTGGGTGGGGGAAAGATGCAGGTCGGAGAGGAAGACGATCCGGGACATGAAGTGTGGCCTTTCAGGTAAAGCGCAGCTGGGAAGCGCGGAAATCCATGTAATAGAGCGGCGGATGCTGCCACTGGATGGCGCGGCGCTTCGCGAAGTACTCGCGCACCGGATAGAGGATCAGCGCCGGGGCCTCGACCTCGAACTCATCCAGCAGCGCCAGCCACAGGCGCTTGCGCTCGGCGGGGTCATTGGCCAGGCGCAGGGCGCGGACCAGCTCGTTGAAGCGCACCGGCCGCCAGAAGCCGTTCTTCTGGAGCGAATAATCCTCCGCCAGATGCACGGCGAGGCCGCCGCCCAGCGGGTCCGGGAAGCGGAAGGCGATGGAGGTGGGGCGGATATCCGCGCCGGGCTGTGTGATGAGGGACAGGTTTTCCCGCGTCTCCAGCCGTGTGTTCAGGCCCACCGCCTGCCACATCTGCTGCACGATCTGCACTGCCTGCAGCATTTGCAGGTAGTAGCCAGGGGCGATGCGGATGACGATTTCCTCGCCCCGGTAGCCAGCCTCCCGCAGCAGGCGGCGCGACAGGTCGGGATCGTAGGCGAAGCCGCGGCGGTTGGCGTCGTACAGATCCCCGAAGGCCGGGATCTGCAGCGCCGTCATCGGCCGGAAGGCCGGCCCCCAAAGGCTGCGGCCGAGCAGTTCCGTGTCCACCGCATGGTTCAGCGCGCGCCGCACCCGGGCATCGCGCAGCGCCGGGCGGCTGGTGTCGTAGTAAAGGATGTGCGCGAAATCGAGCGCCACATCGACGCCTTCCAGCGTCGGGTGCCGTGCCAGCCCCTCCACCTGTTCCGGCAGCAGGTTGGTCACCAGGTCGTAGTCGCCGGCCTGGAGGCCGGCGAGGCGGGAGGAGGCTTCCGGCACCACCGTGAACACCACCTGTTTCGCCGGCGGCCGGCCCTGCCAATAGTCGTCATGGCTTTCCAGCACCGCGCGCTGGTCGCGCTGAAAGCTGGCGACGCGATAGGGGCCGCTGCCGATCGGCTTCGTGCGCAGCCCCTCGCGGCCGCTTTCGGCATAGGCCTTGGCCGAGTGAATCCAGCCGCCATAGGCCGCCAGACGCTGCGCTATCACCGGGTCCGGCGTTCTGGTGCGGAACACCACGCGGCGCGGGCCATCGGCCTCGACGCCGGCGAGATGGCCGAAATTCACCCGGCCCTCGAAGGTCTGCACCGGGTCGCCCCACATCCGCTCGGCGGCGAAGGTGGAGAGCACATCGGCCGAGGTCATCTCACCGCCATCCTGCATCCGCACGCCCTCGCGCAGCGTGGCGACCCAGCTCAGCGGATCGCGCTGTTCCAGGCTGGTGGCCAGGAAGGGTGTCAGATGCTGGCCGCCCTGCGCCGCCTCCGCCCGGAAGTCGCGGCGCCATAGGGTGTCGAAGACATTGGTGGTGATGCGCAGCCCGACATTGGAAATCGCCTCCAGCGGTTCCAGCGTCGGCGGCAGGGCCTGGACGGCGATGCGCAGGGTGGGCCGCGTATCGGCCTGGGCGCCCGCCACGCGCGGCAGCAAAGCAGGAACGGCGAGGGGTGCGGCCAGCAGAGTGCGGCGGCTGAGGGTCACGGCAGGGGGGTCTCCTTCGACGCGGCGCAAGCTAGGCGCGGGCGACGACAGGGCGATGACAGACCGATGTGGGCTGCGTGACGGTCCGATGCGGGTTTCACGGCCGCGCCGGGCGCTCTATATCCGCAGGGTGAACACGCCCTTCCGCAAGATGCATGGCCTCGGCAACGACTTCGTCGTGCTGGATGCGCGTGCCCAGGCCCTTCCGATCAGCCCCGCCGGCGCCGCGGCCATCGCCGACCGGCATTTCGGCATCGGCTGCGACCAGTTCATCGTCATGGAGCCCGGCACCGACGGCGCCGATGTCTTCATGCGCATCCGCAACCCGGATGGGTCGGAGGCCGGCGCCTGCGGCAATGCCACGCGCTGCATCGCGGCCCTGGTGGCCGATGAGACGGGCCGCGACCGCGTGGTGGTCCGCACCATCGCCGGGGACCTGCCGGTGGAACGTCTGCCGGGCGGGCTGTGGCGCGCCGATATGGGCCTGGCGCGGCTTGGCTGGCAGGATGTGCCGCTGGCGCATGAGGTGGACACGCTGCACCTGCCGCTGGCGCGCGGCGTGGTGGCCGACCCGGCCGCCTGTTCCATGGGAAACCCCCACGCCACCTTCTTCGTCCGTGACCTGGACCAGGTGCCGGTGGCGGAGATCGGGCCGGGGCTGGAACACGACCCGATCTTTCCCGACCGCGCGAATATCGGCTTTGCCCAGATTCTCTCGCCCGAACATATGCGGCTGGTGATCTGGGAGCGTGGCGCGGGCATCACGCTCGCCTGTGGCTCCGGCGCCTGCGCCGCCATGGTGAATGCGCATCGCCGCGGGCTGACCGGCCGCCGCGCCACCATCACCATGCCCGGCGGCGACCTGCGGATGGAATGGCGGGAGGATGGGCATGTGCTGATGACCGGCCCGGTCGCCACCGCCTTCACCGGCATGCTGGATTTGTCGGCCTATGCCACATGAGCGTGCGGACGCTGAATTTCGGCTGCCGCCTGAACGCCTATGAGACCGAGGCGATGCGCGGCCTGGCCGAGGCTGCCGGCCACGACGCCACCACGCTGATCGTCAATACCTGCGCCGTGACCGCCGAGGCCGAGGCGCAGGCGCGCCAGGCCATCCGCAAGGCGGCGCGCGAAAACCCTCAGGCACGCATCCTGGTCACCGGCTGCGCCGCGCAGATCGCGCCGGAGGCCTGGGCGGCGCTGCCCGGCGTGGCGCGGGTGATCGGCAATGCCGACAAGCTGCGCCCCGAAGCCTGGGACCCGGCGGCGCCCGCCGCGCCGGTGCCGGACATCATGCTGGCCGAATCCGCCCCGCCGCTGCCGGTCACGGAATTCGCCGGCCGCGCCCGCGCGCTGGTGCAGGTGCAGCAGGGCTGTGACCATCTCTGCACCTTCTGCGTCATTCCCTATGGCCGCGGCCCCTCCCGCTCAGTCCCGCTCGGCGTCGTGGTGGACCAGGTCCGCGCCCTGGTGGCGCGCGGGTATCGGGAGGTGGTGCTGACCGGCGTCGATATCGCCAGCTACGGCCCGGACCTGCCCGGCCAGCCGCGGCTCGGGCAGATGGTGCGCCGGCTGCTGGCGCTGGTGCCGGAATTGCCGCGGCTGCGGCTGTCCTCGCTCGATCCGGTCGGGATGGATGACGACCTCTGGCGGCTGCTGGCGGAGGAGCCCCGGCTGATGCCGCATCTGCACCTGTCCTTGCAGCATGGCGACGACCTGATGCTGAAGCGCATGAAGCGCCGCCACTCCCGGGCCCAGGCGCTGGACCTCGCCCAACGCGCCCGCGCCCTGCGGCCAGAGATCGCGCTCGGCGCCGACCTGATCGCCGGCTTCCCGACGGAGGAAGAGGACCATTTCCAGCGGATGCTGGAGATGGTGGTGGAGGCCGGGCTGAGCTTCCTGCACGTCTTTCCCTTCTCCGCCCGCCCCGGGACCCCGGCCGCGCGCATGCCGCAACTGCCGGTGCCGCTGCGGCGCGAACGCGCGGCGCGGCTGCGCCAGGCCGGCGCCGATGCCCGCCAGGCCTTCTTCGCCGGCCGTCTCGGCCGCGTCGAATCGGTGCTGCTGGAACACGGCGGGCGCGGCCATACGGAACACTTCGCCCCGGTCCGGGTGGCGGGCACCGCGCCCGCCCCGGGCAGCCTGCGCCCGATGCGCGTGCTGGCCGCCGATGACCAGGGCCTGATCGCGGAGGCAGCCTGAGCCATGGCACTCAAGGGATTCTGGGACCGGCTGCGGGGGCGGGAGCCGGAGGCGCCACCCGCGCCCGTCACCTCGCCCCCCGCCCAGCCGCCGACCCCCGCAGCTCCGGGGCTGGAAACGCCCCCCGTGCCGCCGCCACCCCCGGTCGCGCCACTGCCGCCGCTGCCCGCCCTCCAGGTGCCTTTCACCGCCCCGCCGACGATCGAGGCGGCCCCGCCTGCGCCGCCACCGCCCGAGCCGGTCCCGCCGCGCGACCCTGAGGCCGCCCTGGCGGAGGCGCTGGCCAGCAGTGAGCCTGAGTCCGAACCCGCTGGGGGCGGCGGCTGGTTCTCCCGCCTCAAGACCGGGCTCTCACGCTCCACCGCGCGGCTGACGGACGCCATCACCACCGTCTTCCGCAAGCGCCGCCTGGATGACGCGGCGCTGGAGGAGTTGGAGGAAACGCTGATCGCCGCCGACCTCGGCGTTGCTGCCGCGCACCGGATCGTCGAGGGATTCCGGAAAACCCGCTTCGGCAAGGAGGTCTCGGATGAGGAGGTGAAGACGGCCCTCGCCGAGGCCATCGCCGAAATCCTCGCCCCGGTGGCGCAGCCGCTGGAGATCCGGCCGCAGCTCGCACCGCATGTAGTGCTGGTGGTGGGCGTCAACGGCACCGGCAAGACCACCACCATCGCCAAGCTCGGCCAGCAGTACAGCGCCGAGGGCCTCAAGGTGATGTTCGCCGCCGGCGACACCTTTCGCGCCGCCGCCGTCGAGCAGCTTCAGATCTGGGGCGAGCGCACCGGCTGCGCCGTGGTGGCGCCCGCCAAGATGGGCGCCGATGCCGCGGGCCTCGCGCATGACGCCCTGGCCCGGGCGCGGACGGAAGGGATGGACCTGCTGCTGATCGACACTGCCGGGCGGCTGCACAACAAATCGGCGCTGATGGAGGAGCTGGCGAAGATCATCCGGGTGATCCGCAAGCTGGACCCCACAGCGCCGCATTCGGTGCTGCTGACGCTGGATGCAACCACAGGTCAGAACGCCCTGCAGCAGGTGCGTATTTTCAAGGAAATGGTCTCGGTTTCCGGTCTCGCGGTCACCAAGCTGGACGGCAGCGCCAAGGGTGGCGTGGTCGTCGCGCTGGCCCAGGAAATCGGCCTGCCCGTGCATATGGTGGGCGTGGGCGAGAAAGCGGGCGACCTGCGCCCCTTCACGGCCCGCGATTTCGCGCGAGGGTTGGTGGGGCTGGAGCGGTAGTTCACCCACCCGGCTCTGCCCACCTTGCCGAAGCTGCGCAGTAACGACGCCGTGATTTGACCCCGTCGGTGGGCAGCGCACCTTTTAATCTTGCGGAACCGGCTTAATTCCAACGCCCAGCACGGCTGAAGAGCATGTGCTCAGTGGGGGAGACGAGTCGAACGATGCGTTGCATGCTGGCTCTCGCCGTCGCACTCCTGATGCCTCTGGCCGCCCAGGCGCAGACCGGCAACCCCCTGCACGACCAGCTTTCCGCCCTGGATGAACCGACCCGGCGGGCCGAGGTGTTCCGCGCTGTCACCGGCGGTGGGGCCACCTGCCAGGCGATCATCGCCACCTATTTCGCCGGCTTTGACCAAGGCCGCACCGCCTATTGGGACATGCGCTGCCGGGAGGGCTCGCTCTACCGCATGGCCCTGCCGCCGCAGCGCTTCGCGCGGCTCGGCCTCAGCGTCTGCGGCGCCCTCGGGGCGGGTATCGCGGGCGGTCCCTGTTTCCAGGCGGTGGGGGCGGCGAGTTCCGCCACGGTCCAGACCAGCACGGGGATGGGGGTGCAGTTGGCGAGCACCACGGCCAGTGCCGCGCCCCCGCCCAACAGCCGCTTCGGCGCCATCTACGCCACCGATTCCCCCATGGCGGCGCATGGCTTCGGCAATGGCGCGACCGACCGGCTGGCAGTGAACACCGCCGCCGTGCGGTCCTGCCAGTCCGTGGCCGGGCGCGTGCCCTGCAAGTTCCTGGGCGAGGTCGTCAATCGCTGCGCCGTGCTGGTGCAGGCGGTCACCCGCCATCCGAATGCGGTGGTGATGACCAATGACCTCAGCACCATGGTGCTGAATCGCAACTTCTCCGCGACGGGCGCCACGGTGCAGGAGGCTGAGGCGGAAGCCATGCAGGCCTGTCGCGCGGTCAGCGGCGCCACCTGCCGCGTCGCGGCCTCGGGCTGCTAGGACGATGACCATGCGAATCCTCACCGCGGCCATGGCCGCGCTGCTGCTCGCCCTGCCGGCTCTGGCACAGCCCGCGACCGATGCTCTGGCCGCGCTGCGGGCCAGGGGGGAGCTGGCCTGCGGGGTCAGTGGCACGCTGCCGGGCTTCGCCGCGCCCGATGCGCAAGGCGTCATGCAGGGCTTCGACGCGGATTTCTGCCGCGCGGTCGCCGCCGCCGCCCTGGGTGACCCGGCCAAGGTGCGCTTCGTGCCGATGGACACCCCGGATGCCGGCATGGCAGCGCTGGACGAGCGCCGCATCGACCTTCTGGCCCGCAACACCACCTTCACCTATTCGCGGGAGGCCGGGCGGCCCGTCGCCTTCGCCGGCATCACCTTCTTCGATGGCCAGGGGCTGCTGGTCGGCCGCGATTCCGGCATCGCCAGCTTCCGGCACCTGGAGGGCCGGCGCATCTGCGTCACCGGCATCGCCGGCACCACCGGGCGCGAGGTGGTGGAGAGCGAGGCGGCACGAATCGGCATCACCGTCACGGTGGTCGAGGCCGGCGGTGGCACGGCGCTGCTCCAGGCCCTGGCGGCCGGCCGCTGCGAGGCGGCCTCCACCGATGCCTCCCAGCTCGCGATCCGGCGGGTGACGGAGATGCAGAACCCCGATGGCTTCGTCCTGCTGCGGGAGGTGCTGAGCCGCGAGCCGCTCGGCCTGATGGTGCGGGAGGATGAGGAGGCGCTGCGCCAGGTGGTCTTCTGGGTGGTGCAGGCGATGCTGGAGGCCGATGAGTTCGGCGTGACCAGTGCCAATCTGATCTCCCAGCTGCAATCCAACGACCCGGTCCTGCGCCGGCTGATCGGCGTGGATGTCGGGCTCGGCAAGACCATCGGCCTGGATGACGACTGGTCGCAGCGGGTGCTGGCCCGCGTCGGATCCTATGCCGAGGTCTTCGACCGCAACCTCGGCGCCGGCAGCCGCTTCGGGCTTGATCGCGGGCCGAATGACAACTGGCAGCGCGGGGGGCTGATGTTCCCCCTGCCACTGCGCTGAGGGCCGGATGATGCGCATGAAGCTTCTGGCCAGCCTCGCCGCCGGCCTCGCGACACTTGCCACCGCTGCGTCGCCGGCCGTGGCGCAATCGACGCTTGCACAGGTTCGCGCCCGCGGCGCGGTGATCTGCGGCACCAATACCGGGCTGACCGGCTTCGCCCAGGTGGATGCGCAGGGCCGGGTTCTGGGGCTGGATGCCGATACCTGCCGCGCCATCGCCGCCGCCGCGCTGGGCGATGCGGAGAAGGTGCGCTTCGTGCAGGGCACGACGCCCGACATCATCGCCGCGCTGCGGCAGGGGCAGATCGATGTCGCCGCCCGCAACCTGACCCAGACCATGGCGCGTGACGCTGATCTCGGCCTTTCGCCGGCCGGAATCAACTTCTACGATGGCCAGGGCTTCCTGGTGCCCGCCGCCCCCCGGATCGCCGATGCGCGCGGCCTGGACGGCAAGCGCGTCTGCGTCGTCACCGGCACCTCCAACGAGCTGGCAATGGCCGATACGGCGCGCCGCATCGGCATCAGCTACACGCCGGTCGCCACGCCGGGCTTCGCCGGGCTGCGGGACGCCTATGCCGCCGGCCAGTGCGATGCGGTCAGCGCGGATCTGTCCAGCCTGGTGGTGCTGCGCCAGACCGGCACGGCGAACCCCACGGCGCATGTCCTGCTGCCCGACATCATCAGCCGCGAACCGCTGGGCCCGCTGGTGCGGGATGGCGACGCGCAGTGGCGCAGCCTGGTTTTCTGGGTGGTGAATGTGATGCTGGAAGGGGAGGCGCGGGGGATCGGCACCACCACCGCCGAGGCGCGCCGCGCCGACCCTTCACCCCTGGTCCGGCGAATCCTCGGCACCGAGCCTGGCCTCGGCGCGCCACTCGGCCTCGCGGATGACTGGGCCTTCCAGGTGCTGCGACAGGTCGGCCATTATGGCGAGGTCTATGAGCGGAACCTGGGCCGCGGCAGCGCGCTGGGGCTGGAGCGCGGGCTGAACTCCCTGTGGAATCGCGGCGGGCTGATGTACCCGATCCCGATGCGCTGACATCGCCGGGTCACGCCGCTGGTCCTATTCCAGCGGGATGCGCAGCCGGGCGCCGGGCGCCAGGTCCTTCAGCAGCACATCCTGCCGGTCCGAGAGATGCTCCCGGCCAAATGTGAAGCCGCGGCGCTGTTCCCGCTCATCGATGATCATCGGCTCCAGCGTCGGCGCGTCCGGCCGGGCGAAGATGTCCCGCGGGGGTTCGATGTTGCGGTTGGGCATGGGGGCGATTTCGGCGCTGCCGCGCGGCTGCGCGGCGCGGGGCACCGGAAAGGGGGTCAGGCCGGAGGATTGCGGCAGATCCAGCGACATGGTGCGACGGCCATTGCCCTGGGCCAGCACCACGGTCGGCAGCGCCGCCGCGACGGTCGCCAGCAGCAGGAATCGGCGATTCATGTGGACCTCAGTGGCGCGGTACCGCGCCGATCCTCGGGGGGATTGCCACGCGGCGCGCCGAGGGGCCCGGACCCGGCCTCCCGCCACGCGCGCAGCACCCAGTGGACGGAGGGGAAGGCCAGATCATCCCAGGGGATCTCGTCCCAGCCGAACAGCCCGACCTCCAGGCTTTCCGGTCCCGGGGCGAAGCCGGGGCTGGCGAGGCGGGCGCGGAACAGGATCTGCACCTGGCCGATCCGGGCGATGGAATAGACCGCCAGCACCCCGTCCAGGGCCAGATCGGCGCAGGCTTCCTCCTGCGCCTCCCGCCGCGCGCCTTCCTCTACCGTCTCGCCGAGTTCCATATAGCCGGCGGGGATGGTCCAGAAGCCGTGGCGGGGTTGGATGGCACGCCGGCAGAGCAATACCTTGCCATCGACCTCGACGACCGAGCCGACGACGACCTTCGGGTTCTCATAGGCGATGTAGCCGCAGTCGTTACAGGTCAGCCGCTCCCGGTCCTCCCCTTCGGGGATGCGCCGGACGAAGCGGGCGGTTTCTGTCGACATGAGACAAGGTTGGCGCCGAAGCGCCTGGATCGCAAGAGATACGCGATCACGCCGAGGCCAGGGGGCCAGAAAGTGAAGGCCAGCCCCTACGTCTCACCCATCAGGGTGAGGGTGGCGCAACGGTCGATAGGGCTGGTCTAGACCCGAAGGTCGAGCAGGGACCCGCGCGGCGGCGGGCTGCCCGGCATGCTGGGCATCGCATCCAGTGTGCGCTGCTGCGGGGCCGGCACAGGCTGCAGGGCCTGGGGCGTGGGGCCGGTGCCACGGGCTTGCGTGGCGCCCTGCGTCCGACTGACTTCCGCCGTGAAGGCGGAGAGGGAGTTCATGGCGATCATGCGCACGACCATGAACCGAAGATCTGAATCGCCGGTAAACCGATAGGCGGATGTGCGTGCGACGCTCGGATGGGTCGATCGGGTGGGGCGCATGACGGCAGGTTGCCGCCATGCGCTGTTAATAGTCCAGCAACCAGTGGTGGAGTGCTGGCCTCAGATGGATGAATTATGAATCAAGCGGCCGTGAGCGCCGCCACGCCCGGCAGGGTCTTGCCCTCCAGCCATTCCAGGAAGGCGCCGCCGGCGGAGGAGACATAGGTCAACCGGTCCATCACCCCGGCATGCCGCAGGGCGGAGACGGTATCGCCGCCGCCGGCGATGGATTTCAGGCCGGAGGAGGTGGTGAAGCCGGCCACCGACTGCGCCACCGCCACCGTCGCCATGTCGAAGGGCGGGATCTCGAAGGCGCCGAAGGGGCCGTTCCAGACCAGGGTGGAGGCGCCGCGCAGGCGCTTTTCCACCAGTGCGACCGTCTCCGGCCCCACATCCAGCGCCATCATGTCCTCCGGCACACGGTCCACCGCCACCGTCTGATGCGGGGCATTGGCGGCGAAGGCACCGGCCACCACCAGGTCGATCGGCAGCAGGATCTCGCAATTCGCCGCCTTGGCCTCGGCCAGGATGCTGCGCGCGGTGTCATGCATCTCGGCTTCCTGCAGCGACTTGCCCATGGCGTAGCCCTGGGCGGCCAGGAAGGTGTTGGCCATGGCGCCGCCAATGACCAGCACGTTCACCTTGCGCGTCAGATTGCCCAGCAGGTCCAGCTTGGTGGAGATCTTGGCGCCGCCGACGATCGCGACCACCGGACGCGCCGGATTGCCCAGCGCCGCATCCAGCGCCTTCAGCTCCGCCTCCATCAGCCGCCCGGCATAGGCCGGCAGCAGATGGGCGACGCCCTCGGTGCTGGCATGGGCGCGGTGCGCGGCGGAGAAGGCGTCGTTGACATAGACATCCGCCAGCTTCGCCAGGCCGGCGGCCAGCGCCGGGTCGTTCTTTTCCTCACCCGCATGATAGCGGGTGTTCTCCAGCAGCAGCACATCGCCATCGACCAGCGCGGCGGCCGCGGCCTCGGCCTCCGGCCCGACGCAATCCTCGGCCCAGGCGACCGGGCGGCCGAGCGCGGCGGCCAGCGCCGCCACCATCGGCTTCAGCGACATCTCCGGCACGCGTTTGCCCTTGGGGCGGTCGAAATGGCTGCAGATGATGACGCGCGCGCCCTTCTCCGACAGTTCGCGGATGGTGGGCGCCAGGCGGTCGATGCGTGTGCTGTCGGTGATGACGCCGTCGCGGACAGGCAGGTTGAGGTCGGCGCGCAGCAGGATGCGTTTGCCGGCGGCGTCCAGGCTGTCCATCGTACGATACGTCATGGCGTTGAAATCCTCGCGGCGGGTGGGTCGGGTCGCCCTGCTGGTAACGCATTTTAACCGGCTGGGGAATCACCCGCCCGGCGAGCGCCTCGCGGCGCGCCGGCGTCAAGACTTCTGCAAGGACGTCGCGGCAGCATCACCGGCTGGAGGATTCCGACGATGCTGCGATGGTTGCCTGTCCTGCTTGTCCTGCCGACGCTCGCCATGGCGCAGGACCCCTTCCAACTGCCCTCCGGCAATATCCGCTGCGGGGTGTGGGAGGGGGTGCTGCGCTGCGAGGCGATGCAGTTCAGCTACCGCCCGCCACCGCGTCCCGCCGAGTGTGAGTTTGAATGGGGTGGCGCCATCGAACTGCCCCGGCGCGGGGCGGCGGCGCCGATCTGTCACGGCGATACGGTGACCGATCCGAAGGCGCCGGTGCTGGCCTATGGTGCGGCCTGGCAGGGGGCTGGCCAATCCTGCACCGCGACGCCGCAGGGCCTGCGCTGCGTGAACGCCGAAGGCCGCGGCTTCGAGATGTCCCGCGCGCGGCTGCGGTTGTTCTAGAAGAAGGGCGCGGGCAGGACCCGCACCCCTCGGATACTCAGAGGCTGCCGAACAGGGCGGCCGTGTCCGACATGCGGTTCGAGAAGCCCCACTCATTGTCGTACCAGGACATCACGCGGACCAGCCCGCCATCGACCACCTGCGTCTGGGTGGCATCGAAGGTGGAGCTGTGCGGGTCGTGGTTGAAGTCGATGGAGACCAGCGGCGCCGTGTTGTAGCCTAGGATGCCCTTCAGCGGGCCGCTCTCGGAGGCGGCCTTCATCACGGCGTTGATCGCCTCCTTCGTCAGGCCCTCGGTCTTGGCCGGCACGAAGTCGAGCGAGACCAGGGAGACGTTCGGCGTCGGGATGCGGATGGCGGTGCCGTCCAGCTTGCCCTTCAGCTCCGGCATCACCAGGCCCACGGCCTTGGCCGCGCCGGTGCTGGTCGGGATGGCGGAAACGGCGGCCGCACGGGCGCGGTGCAGGTCCTTGTGCAGCGTGTCGACGGTGTTCTGGTCGCCGGTATAGGCGTGGATGGTGACCATGTAGCCGCGCACGATGCCGAAATTGTCGTGCAGCACCTTGGCGATCGGCGCCAGGCAGTTGGTGGTGCAGCTGGCATTGGAGATGACGGTCATCTCCTTGGTCAGCGTCTTCTCGTTCACGCCATAGACGATGGTGGCGTCGGCATTGTCGCCGGGGGCGGAGATGACCACCTTGCGCGCGCCGGCGGTGATCAGCGCGGAGGCCTTCTCCTTGCTGGTGAAGATGCCGGTGCATTCCAGGGCGACATCGACGCCCTGGAAGGGCACCTTGGTCGGGTCGCGCTCGGCGCTGACGACGATCGGCGCATAGGTGCGGCCG
This sequence comes from Roseomonas sp. F4, assembly GCF_053891155.1. Classification (NCBI taxonomy): domain Bacteria; kingdom Pseudomonadati; phylum Pseudomonadota; class Alphaproteobacteria; order Acetobacterales; family Roseomonadaceae; genus Roseomonas; species Roseomonas sp. F4. Next base: position 301,085 of record NZ_JBSSHK010000005.1, on the reverse strand, counting down.
TTCGCGGTGATGATGATCTTGTTGCCGTCCACCGCGACTTCACCGGGGAAGCGGCCATGCACGCTGTCATAGCGGAACAGATGGGCATTCGCCTCGACGCTGCCGAGGTCGTTGATCGCGACGCATTCCACGTCGGTGCGGTTGCTTTCGATCATGGCGCGCAGCACCAGGCGACCAATGCGCCCGAAACCGTTGATGGCAACCTTCACCGTCATCGTCGTCAATCCCCTCTTGGTCAGCCCAAACGCTTCTTCACGGCGGCCACGGTGGCCTCCGCGGTAATGCCGAAATGGCGGAAGAGTTCATCGGCCGGCGCGCTGGCGCCAAAGCCCTGCATGCCGATGAAGATCCCCTCCGGCCCCAGCCAGCGGTCCCAGCCGAAGGACAGCGCCGCCTCGATGCCGACGCGCAGCGCGTCGCCCAACACCTGGGTGCGGTAGCCCTCATCCTGCAAGGCGAAAAGCTCCCAGCTCGGCAGGGAGACGACGGCGGTGGGAATGCCCTCCGCCTCAAGCGTCGCGCGCGCGGCGATGGCCAGGTGCACTTCGGACCCCGTGGCGATCAGCGTGGCGCGGCGCGGGCCGGAGGCCTCGGCGAGCACATAGCCGCCGCGGGCGCAGCGGTTCTCGCCATGGTCGCTGCGCAGCGCCGGCAGGTTCTGGCGCGACAGCGCGAGCACGGAGGGACCATCGGCGCGCTTCACCGCCAGCTCCCAGCACTCCGCCGTCTCCATCGCGTCCGCCGGGCGGAAGGTGACGAGGTTCGGGATGATGCGCAGCGAGGCCAGTGTTTCCACCGGCTGATGCGTCGGCCCATCCTCGCCCAGGCCGATGCTGTCATGCGTCAGCACATGGATGACGCGCTGGTGCATCAGCGCCGCCAGCCGCAGGGCAGGGCGCAGATAGTCGGCGAAGACCAGGAAGGTGCCGGAATAGGGGATCAGCCCGCCATGCAGCGCCATGCCGTTCATCGCCGCCGCCATGGCATGCTCGCGCACGCCATAATGGATGTAGCGGCCGGCATAATTGCCCGGCGAGACGGAGGGGATGCCCTTGACGTTGGTGTTGTTGGAGCCGGTGAGGTCGGCGGAGCCGCCCACCATCTCCGGCACCGCCGGCACCAGGGCTTCCAGCGCGCGCTGCGAAGCGATGCGGGTCGCGATCTTCGGCTGGTCCTCGGCGTGCCTGGCGCGCAGCGCGACCAGCGGCTCGTGCCAGGATTCCGGCAGGCGGCCGGACATGGCGCGGTCGAACTCGTCCTTCTGCGCGTGGTTGGCCAGGCGCTTCAGCCAGGACCGGCGGGTGCCGGCACCGCGGCGGCCGGCATCTTCCCAGCGCGCCTTGATGCCTTCCGGCACCTCGAAGGGCCCATGGTTCCAACCCATCGCGGCCTTGGCGGCATCCGCCTCCACCTTGCCCAGCGGGGCGCCATGGCTGGCCGCCGTGCCGGCCTTGGTCGGCGCGGCGAAGCCGATGATGGTGCGGCAGGCGATCAGCGTCGGCTTGCGGTTGCGCATCGCCCAGGCCATCGCGGCCGCGACCTGCTCATGGTCATGGCCATCGACGCGGCGGGTCGCCCAGCCATAGGCCTGGAAGCGCTTCAGCGCGTCGTCCGACAGCGAGATCGAGGTGTCGCCATCGATCGAGATGTTGTTGTCGTCATAGAGCACGCAAAGCCGTTCCAGCTTCATGTGCCCGGCGAAGGAGGCCGCCTCGTGGCTGATGCCCTCCATCAGGTCGCCGTCGGAGGCGATCACCCAGGTGCGGTGATCGACCAGCGACTTGCCGAAGCGCGCCGCCAGCATCCGCTCCGCCAGCGCCATGCCGACCGCGGTGGCGATGCCCTGGCCGAGCGGGCCGGTGGTGGTCTCGATGCCGGGATGCTCGCCATATTCCGGATGGCCGGCGGCGGGGGAGTGCAATTGCCGGAAATTCTTGATGTCTTCGATGGACATCCCCTCCTGCCCCGTCAGGTGCAGCAGGGAATAGAGCAGCATCGAGCCATGGCCGGCCGAGAGCACGAAACGGTCGCGGTCCGGCCAGCGCGGATCGGCGGCATCGTATTTCAGGAAGCGGCTGAACAGCACGGTTGCCACATCGGCCATGCCCATCGGCATGCCGGGATGACCGGATTTGGCCTGCTCCACCGCATCAATGGCCAGGGCGCGGATGGCATCGGCCATCCGGCGTTCCTCGCTGGCGGGGCGGGCAAGCAGCAAAGCCTGGGCCGCCTGGGCGGGGGTGGGCTCAGTGCGGGGTTGGGTATCGGGTTCGGTGGTGGCCAAGATCGTCCTCCGGCTGCGTCGCTATAGACAGGGCCAGCGGCCGCGACAACCCGAGCCGGCTTGCCCGCGCCCGCCGAGTGCGCGGAGCCGCCATGCCTGGCCGGGTGTGAGCCTTGTGAGGATGCGTCGCATTCCCGATTTCCCCTTTATTCCCAAAGCCTTGAGGGTTGCAAGGCGCGTGACAGGGCGGTACCCGCGCCGCTAATGTCCCGCCATGCTGACCGCACCCCCAGCCGAGGCATCGCGGCACGAGCCCAGCCGCGATGGCCTGCCCCCCATGCCGCCCGGCCCGCCGCATGAGGAAGGGCACGTGCTGGCTGGCGCCCTGGCGCGGGGGACGACGGAGGCGGCCATGGCGGGGCTGCTGCCGCCTTTGGCGCTTGGCGCGGCCCTGACCGCGCTCGGCATCGCGCCCGCGGTGACCGGTGCGGCCGGGATGGCGCTGGCGCTCGCCTGCGGCCTCGCCGCCGGCCTGTCCGGCAGCTTCGCGGCCCGCGACGCCGCTGCGCACTACCAGGCGGAGCGGATGCGGGAGGAGCAGGAAAGCCACCTCTACCCGGACCGCGAGCGTTGGGAGGTCGCGGCGATCCTGCATCGCTACGGCGTGCGCGGCGACATCCTGCGCGACGCGGTGGAGGCGATCGCCAGCGACCGCCGCCGCTGGGTCGATTTCATGATGCGCTTCGAACTGGACCTGTCGGAGCCCGACCCGATCCGCGCCGACCAGAAGGCGATGGCCGGGGGCGTCGCGATGGTCCTGGCCGGGCTGCTGGTGATGCTGCCCTATCTGCTGGAGTTGCGGGCCGGGCTGGCCTGGTCCTGCGGCCTGGCCGGGCTGGCGCTGTGCGGGCTCGGCGGGCTGCGATCGGCCGCGCAGGGCCTACCGCCCTTGAGCGGCGCCCTGCGGGACTTGGTGGTCGGCGCCGCCGCGACGGGCGGCGCCTGGGTCGTGGCGAAGCTGCTGGGTTAGTTCGCCGGGCGCGGCGCCGGCTGAGTCGCCTGCTGCTCGGCGGTGGCCTGACGCAGCCGTGCCAGATTGGCTTCGGCCTGCCGCACCTGTTCGCCCAGCGCCGTCACCTGCCGCGCCGCCTCGGCGGCCGCGCGCTGCCGCTCGGCCAAAGCCGTGCCGGCCTGTTCGGTCTGCTGGCGGAGCTCCGCCAGGCGACGGGTCTGGGTCTCGACGTTGCCGGTCAGCCCGGTCAGGCGCTGTTCCTCGGCACGCAGGCGGGTGGTCGCCTCCTCCAGCCGGCGCTCGGCCTGGCCGGCGTTGCGCGCAGCGGTGTCGCGCGCCTCGTTCAGGCGGGTGGCTTCGGCCTCGGCGCGCTGCGCGGCCTGACGAGCTTGGTCGCGCGTGGTTTCGGCGGTGGCTGTTTCCTCTCGCAGCGTGGCCAGGCGCTGGCGCGCCTCCCCGGCCTCCCGCGTCACGCCGGCCAGCTCCTCACGCGTGGAAGACAGGCGGTTGGCCGTCTGCTCCGCGCCCAGGGTCGCCTGGTCCAGCCGGCTCTGCAACTCGGCCAGGGCCGAGCGGCGGGCGCCGAGGTCGGCCTCCAGCAGCGCCGCCTGATCCCGCAGGCCGCGCAGCCGCTGCTCGGCGCCGGCCAGCTCCGCATTATTGGCGGTCAGCGCCTCCTGCGCCCGGCCCGCCTCCGCGGCGAGCTCGGCGAGGCGCGCCTCGGAGGATTGCACGCCGGCGGCCAGCTCGGCCTGTCGGGCTTCCAAGGCACGCAGCGCCTCGGCGGTGGAATCGCGACCGGCGGCGGCCTGCTGCTGCGCCGTCTCGGCCTGTTCCACCTGGCGCGTCAGCTCGGCGAGGCGCGTTTCGGCGGCGGTCACGGCCGGCGCCAGCTCGGCGCCACGCGCGCGCAGCGCCTCCGTCTCCCGCTCCGCGGTGGCGCGGGCCTGCTGGGCCTGCTCCAGCGCCTGGGCAGCGCTGGCGCGAGTCCGCTCCGCCGCCTCGGCCTGCCCGCGCGCCGCGGTCAGCCGCTGTTCGGCCGTATCGGCCTCGGTGGTGAGCTGACGGCTGCGCGCCTCGATGGCCGGCAGGCCGCCGCTGGCGCGGCGTTCGGCATTCAGGATGGTCTCCAGCTCAGCGCGGCGCTGCTCGCTGCGCTCCGACGCCTGGCGTGCGGCGCGCAGATCGGAACTGACGGTGGTCACGGTGATCCAGCCGATCAGGCCGAACAGCAGCAGCAGGCCCGACGCGATCTGGGCCGGGCGGGGCCATGTGGTGGGATTCATGAGGCGCGACTCTCCAGGGAGTGAGCCCCAGCACATGGCCGCCACCGCCGCCCCGATCACGTGAAGTTTGCGCGAGGCTTGTCACGCCGCCGGGCGATTGGCCCGCGCCATCACCGCTTCGAACAGCACCTGGCAGCCGGCCTCGGCCTCCTCCGGCTCGATGCTCTCGGCCTCATTGTGGCTGAGGCCGTCCTTGCAGGGGGTGAAGATCATCGCCGCCGGCATGCGCCGCGCGACATAGACGGCATCATGCCCGGCGCCGGAGACCATGCGCCGCGCGGGATAGCCGAGGCGCTGGGCGGCCTGTTCCACCAATGCGACGCAACCGGCATCGAAGGGCTGCGCGTCGTAATGCAGCACCTGGGTGAGTTCGAGCACACAGCCGGTCTCCGCCACCACCGCCTTGGCCATGGTCGGAAAATCGCGGGCGAGGCCGGCGATGTCGGCGCTGTCCGGGTGGCGGAATTCGATGCTGAAGCTGACCTCGCCGGGGATCACGTTGCGGCTGTTGGGCTCGACCTTCAGGAAGCCCACCGTGCCGCGGCCATCCTCGCCACGGTCGCGCATCAGCCCGTCGACGAGCGAAATCACCTGCGCGGCGGCGACCAGCGCATCGCGCCGGGTGGAGGGCGGTGTGGTGCCGGCATGGCTGTCCTGGCCGGTGATGCGCGCATCCCACCAGACCTGCGCCTGGGCGCCGGTGACGATGCCGATCTGGCGGCCCTCCTTCTCCAGGATCGGGCCCTGTTCGATATGCAGCTCGAAATAAGAATCGGCCGGGAAGGGGGCGGCGGGGTGTTCGCCCTGGTAGCCGATGTCCTTCAGCGCCTGTTGCACCGTGACGCCCTGCTGGTCGGGCAAAGCGTAGCTGCGCGCGATCGGATAGACGCCGGCCCAGGTGCCGCTGCCCATCAGCGACAGGCCGAAGCGGCTGCCTTCCTCGTCCGTCCAGTTCACCAGCTCCAGCGGCGCTTCGGTGGTCAGGCCGAGGTCATGCAGCGTGCGCATCACCTCCATCCCCGCCATCACGCCGAGTGCGCCATCGTATTTTCCACCCGAGGGCTGGCTATCCAGATGGCTGCCGAACAGCACCGGCAGGCGCGACGGGTCGCGGCCTTCGCGGCGCGCGAACATATTGCCGATGGCATCCACCCGCACGGTGAGGCCGAGCGCCTGGCATTGCGCGCGAAAATCGTCGCGGGCGGCCTTATCGATATCGGTCAGCGTCAGGCGCCGCACGCCGCCCTTGGGCGTCGCGCCGTGGCGGGCCATGGCCATCAGGCTGTCCCAGAGGCGCTTGCCGTCGATCCGCTGATTGGTGCCGCTCATCGCCCTGTCTCCGTCTCGCCCCCATGATCTGCGACGGATCGGCGCGCTTGGCCAGATCGCGGCTTGCCTGCCGGCGAGGGTCCTGCGAATCATCATCGCCTCACCTGGAAAGGTCCGCCCCCATGGCGCATGCGCTGAACGCCGCCCCCGCCATCCTGCGCAATTCGGAGCTTGATGCCGATGCGGTGCGCGCCGCGCGGGTCGATCTTGCCGCCTGCTTCCGCATGGCCGCCCGCCTCGGCATGCATGAGGGTATCTGCAACCACTTTTCGCTGGTGGTGCCGGGCAGGGACGACCTGTTCCTGGTGAATCCCTATGGCTGGGCTTTTGCGGAAATCACCGCCTCCCGCCTGCTGGTCTGCGACTACCAGGGCAATGTGGTGGCCGGCGAAGGCGTGCCGGAGGCGACGGCCTTCTACATCCATGCCCGCGTCCACAAGAACCTGCCGCGCGCCAAGGCCGCCTTCCACACGCATATGCCGAATGCGACGGCGCTCGCCATGCTGGAAGGCCCGCCGCTCGCCTGGGCCGGGCAATCCGCGCTGAAGTTCTACGGCCGCACCGTGGTCGACGAAGAATATAACGGCCTCGCCTTGGATGAGAGGGAGGGCGACCGCATCGCGGCCTCCATCGGCGATGCCGACATCGTCTTCATGAAGAACCACGGCGTGATGGTGGTCGGCGCCACGGCCGCCGAGGCCTGGGACGACCTGTATTATCTGGAACGCGCGGCGGAGGCGCAGCGCCTGGCGCTGTCCACCGGCCGCCCGCTGAAGCCTGTGCCGCCGGAGCTCGCGCGCAAGACCTATGACCAGATGCGCCTCGGCGATCGGGAAAGCGCCATGCTGCATCTGGAAAGCATCAAGCGCCGCCTTGCCAAGGAGGAGCCGGACTACCTCGATTGACCATCCCCCTGGCGCAGAGGCTCGACCCGCGCGGGCTTTTGCTGCTGCTGGTGACCGTCATCGGCTGGGGCTTCAACTGGCCCTCGATGAAGCTCCTGCTGGGCGTGCTGCCCCCCTTCTCGATGCGCGTGGTCTGCGCCGTGCTTGGCATTTCGCTGCTCTTCGCCATCGCGGCCTGGCGCGGTGAAAAGCTCGCCGTGCCGAGGGCGCTGTGGCCGCGGCTGGTCGCGGCCAGCCTGCTCAATGTCACCGCCTGGATGGGCATGGCCACCTTCTCCCTGCTCTGGCTGGCGGCGGGGGAGGCGACGATCGTTTGCTACACCATGCCGGTCTGGACCTCGCTGCTCGCCTGGCTGGTGCTGGGAGAGCCGCCGAGCCGGAGGCGGCTGGCGGCCCTGGCGCTTGGCCTTTGCGGGCTGGTGGTGCTGGTGGTGGGGCCGGGGCTGGATGTGGGGCTGGCCAAGCTGCCGGGTGTGGTGGCGGCGCTGGGCGGGGCGGTGCTGTTCTCGCTGGGCACCGTCGTGACCAAGCGCTGGCCGCTGGCGCTGCCGCCCACCAGCTCCGTCGCCTGGCAGCTTCTGGTCGGCTGCACGCCGCTGCTGGCCGGCGCGCTGATCTTCGAGACGCCGGATTTTGGCGCGCTGTCGGGGCTGGACTGGGCGGTGATGGTCTATGGCGGGGTGGGGCCGCTGGGGCTGTGCTACCTCGCCTGGTTCGCGGCCCTGCGCCGCCTGCCGGCCGCCGCCGCCTCCTCCGGCACCTTGCTCACCCCCGTGATCGGCGTGGCCAGCGCCGCGCTGTTGCTGGGAGAGCCGCTCGGGCTGCGGGAGGTGGCGGCGCTGTCGCTGACCATCGGCGGTGTGGTGCTGGCAGTCCGCGGCTGATCGGGGCATAGGCGGGGGCATGACCGACACCCCCCTGATCCGCCTGGCCCCCGGCGGCGACCGCCGCGTGAAGGCCGGCCACCCCTGGGCCTTCTCCAACGAGATCGCCATGACCCCGGCGCTCCGCGCCCTGCCACCCGGCACCCCGGCGCGGCTGGAGGGCGATGACGGCGTGAAGCACGGCGTCTGGCACTTCAACCCGCACAGCCTGATCGCCGCCCGCCGGCTGGATGCCAACCCGGCCGCCACCATCGACGCCGCCTGGTTCCAGGCGAAGCTCGCCGGCTGCCTGGCGTTGCGGGAAAGGCTGTTCGACACGCCCTACTACCGTCTGGTGCATGCCGAGGCGGATGGCCTGCCGGGCCTCATCATCGACCGCTACGGCGACGCGGTGGCGATCCAGGCGAACACCGCCGGCATGGATGCCGCCACGCCGTATCTGGTCGCCGCGCTGAACGCCCTGTTCGCCCCTCGGCTGATCGTGGCGCGCAATGACAGCGCTGTGCGCAAGCTGGAAGGCCTTCCGGAATCGGTCACGGCCTTGCAGGGGGAGGGCACGGCGACCGTCGAGGAATCGGGCCTGCGCTTCCCGGTGGACCTGCTGGGCGGCCAGAAGACCGGCTGGTTCTTCGACCAGCGCGCCAATCGGGCCATGGTGGCGCGGCTTTGCGCCGGGCGCAGCATGCTCGACGCCTTCTGCCACACCGGCGGCTTCGGACTGGCCGCGGCCGCGGCCGGGGCGCGGGAGGTCACGCTGCTGGACCGCAGCGAACATGCGCTGGACCACGCCATGCAGGCCGCCCGCCTGGCGGGCCTTGCCGAGCGCGTCACGCCGCTGAAGGCGGAGGCGCTGGAGCACCTCGAAAAAATGGCGGCGAGCGGCCGGAAGTTCGAGGTTGTGGTGGCCGACCCGCCGGCCTTCGCGAAATCGAGAAAGGACCAGCCGGCGGCGCTGCGCGGCTATGGCAAACTGGCGCGGCTGGCGGCGGGGCTGGTGGCGCCGGACGGCATCCTGTTCATCGCCTCCTGCTCCCATCACGTCTCGCCCGGGGATTTCACCGATGCGGTGGGCTGGGGCGTGCACAAGGCGAAGCGGGAGGCGCGTCTGCTGGCCACCGTGGGCGCCGGGCCGGACCATCCGGTGCATCCGGGCCTGCCGGAAAGCGCCTATCTCAAGGGCCTGCTGCTGCATCTGGCATGACGCCCCGCCTGCTGCGCGCCTTCCGGGCCACGCGCTACGAGGCCGCCGGCGCCGTGGCGCGGATCGGCCAGCGCAGCCCGGCGCTGGACCGGCTGCTGCGGCGGGCCGGGGTCCGCGCAGCCGGCTTCGTCACCGCCTGGAACCCCTATAGCCGCCGGATGCCGGAAGGTTGGAACCGCCACATGCAGGACCGCCTGCGCGAGGCGGCGCGGGGCCGCCTGCTGGCGGAGGGATTTGGCCGCGCCGGAGGCTGGTCGGAGCACCATCTGTTGCTGGCCGGCGATCCGCGCCGCCTGCGGGTCCTGGCCCGCCGCTTCCGGCAGCATGCCGTGGTGCTGGTGGCCGTCGGGCGCCCGGCCCGCCTTCAGTCGCCGCGGGTGGGGTAGGCGCTGTAGCCGCCAATCATCACGCGCTGGATGCCGGCGAAGCGGATGGTCTCCTCACCCAGCCTGATGCTGCCCTTCACCCCCTGCAGGGCGATCTCCCCCAGCATCAGCCGTGGCGTGGCGGAGCCAGGCTCGGTGACGATGGCTTCCAGGATCTGCGCCAGGGTGCGGTCGGTATCCTCCAGCCGCAAAGTGCCGACGCCATCCTGCGGCCGGATGAGGCGATCGCCCTCGCCGGGATGCCAGGTCAGCGTCTCATGGCCGGGGCTGAGCCGGTGGTTCACCGGCCCGCCGCGCCAGCGTCCCTGGGCCGGCAGTTCCGGCATCAGCATGTCGAGGTCCCAACTGACGGGGCGGTGGTCGGGGTTATTCATGGCCTGATCTCCCAAGCGATTTGCTGGGTGGATCAAGCTCTTCCGGGCGCCAGGTCTCCAATCCGAAGACCCTCTCGGGCCCATAGGCGCAGCCGATGCGTCCGCGCGTGACGAACGCCCGCGCCAGAGGCGGATCATGACAGGCTGCGGAGATCTGGAGCCATGGGCGTCATCATGGGCCGGTTCAGCGGGTCAAGCGGACCCAGCATGCCCGAGGCCTGCGCCGCACGACAAGTGAGGAAAGTATACTTTGTTCTGACCCAGGGCTGAGCCGGGAGCCGCTACAGAAAGCGGTCCCGGATATCGACGCTGCTTTCCTTGCCCAGCTTGTCGAAGTGCTCCCGCAGCCAGCCATCGGCGGCTTCACGGCCATAGCGCTTCAGCGTGGTCAGGAAGTCCCAGTCGCCGTTCAGCTTGGTGCTGAGCTTGAAGTCGCGCATCCGCGCCTCGTCCTCGATGCAATGGACGAACAGCTTGCGATAGCGCGGCTGTTCCAGCCGCCCGGCCTCCAGCAGCCGCTGCACGAAGTCGATGGCGCGCATTTCCGCCATCAGGGAGGCATTGAAGCTGATCTCGTTCAGCCGGTTGACGATCTCGGTCGGCCGCGTCGGCAGTTCGTCGCGCACGATGGGGTTGAGCTGCACCAGCACGATATCCGGCGGCCCACCCTGTTCATACAGCGGCCAGAGCGCGGGGTTGCCGAGATAGCCGCCATCCCAGAAGGGCTCGCCATCGATCTCCACCGCCTTGAAGAATTGCGGCAGGCAGGCAGAGGCGAGCAGCGTATCGACCGTGACTTCCTCCCGCGCGAAAACCCGGGGTTTGCCGGTGCGGACCGAGGTCGCGGAGATGAACAGCTTCGGGCCTTTGCCGTGGCGGAGGATGTCCGGCTTGATCTCCTCCTCCAGCACCTGGCGCAGCGGGTTGAACTCATAGGGCGTCGGGTTGAGCTGGTAGGGGGACATGACGCGGGTCAGCGTCTCGAAGGCCTGGTAGGCGAAGGACCAGGTCAGGTCATGGCCCCAGATCGCCTTTTCCAGCGGCGTGTTCTGCAAGGGGCTGTTGGCCATGCGCCCGGCGGCGTTGCGCCAGAAACGGTCGAGCGCCGCCCGCGCGCCATCCCGCCCGCCCTCACACAGGCCCTGGACGAAGATCGCGGCGTTCATGGCGCCGGCGGAGGTGCCGGAGACCGCCTCGAATTCCAGCCGCTCATCCTCCAGCAGCCGCTCCAGCACCCCCCAGGTGAAGGCGCCATGGGTGCCGCCGCCCTGCAAGGCGAGGTTGATGCGGCGTGTGGTGGGGGCGGGGCGGGCGGGGCGGGGCGTCGGCGCGGGGGTGGCGCCGGCGGCACTCAGCGTATCGGCTGCCTCGGCCCGGAATTCGTGTTCGATCATGGGTTGCTGTTCGCACCTTGGGCGAAAGCCCTATCCCCCCGCCGGGGAGAGAGGGTCGGGTGAGGGTGGCGGTGTCGTGCAGCGGGGAGGTGGCGCTGGAACCGTCCATCACCGCATTGTGCCGCGGCCCCCTTAACAATCACTGCGCTGTCCAGCCGCCATCGATGCTGAGCGCCGCGCCGTTCACGCTGCCGCTGTTCGGGCCACAGAGGTAAAGCGCCATCTCCGCCACTTCCTCCACCTCCACCCAGCGCTTGGTCGGCTGGCGGTCGAGCAGGTAGTCGGTCAGGGCCTTGTCTTCCGAGACGCCATGCTTCTCGGCCAGCGGCTTCACCTGCGCCTCGGCCAGCGGGGTGCGGACGAAGCCGGGGCAGATGGCGTTGCAGGTGACCGGGCTGCGCGCGATTTCCAGCGCCACGGACTTGGTCAGCCCGACCACGGCATGCTTGGCGGCGACATAGGCGGTCTTGAAGGGGCTCGCGACCAGCCCGTGGGCGGAGGCGACATTGACGATGCGCCCAAAGCCCCGCGCCTTCATCCCCGGCAGCGCCGCCTTGATGGCGTGGAAGTTGGAGACGAAGTTGATGGCGATGATCCGGTCGAACTTGTCGTCCGGGAACTCCTCCACCGGGGAGACGAACTGGATGCCGGCATTGTTCACCAGGATGTCGCAGGCGCCGAGCTCGGCCTCGCAGGCGGCGACCATGGCGCGGATGTCCTCCGGCTTCGACATGTCGGCGGGGGAGTAGGGCGCTTCCGCCACGCCCATCGCCGCGCCGACCTTGGCCCGGGCGGCGGCGATTTCCTCGGGCTTGCCGAAGCCGTTCAGCATCACCTTTGCGCCGGATTCGGCGAAACCCAGGGCGATCGCCAGCCCGATGCCGGAGGTCGAGCCCGTCACCAGGGCCGCCCGGCCCTCCAGCTTCCGTGTCATAGTCATCATGGCGTCTTCCCGCATTGCAGCATCTTGCCCTGAGCCTCGCTCACGGCAGGCGCCGGAGCAAGCCGACAACGCGTTTCACCAGGGGAGAGAGCAGTTTCGGCGTATAGAAATCGCTGGCAGCACGTTTTGCCGCCTCCGCCAGGGTCGGATAGGGCAGCACCAGCCCGGCCAGAGCGGAAAGCGGCAGCTTGCGGCCGATCATCAGGCCGAAGGTCCCGGCCATCTCCCCGGCATGGGGCGCCAGGATGCCGGCGCCGAGCAGCCGGCCCTTGGGCGTCACCACCAGCTTGGCGAGCCCCGCCTCGATCCCTTCCGCCACCGCGCGGTCCGTCTCGGCCACGGGGAAGCGTAGGATGCGGATGTCGTGGCCGGCGGCGCGGGCTTCTTCCTCCGTCATGCCCACCTGGGCCAGCTCCGGATCGGTGTAGGTGACGCGGGGCAGGGCGGCGTAATCCACCTTGGCCGGCAGCCGGAAAATCATCCGCCGCGCCAGGATGCCGGCATGCTGGGAGGCGACATGCGTGAAGGCGCGCGGGCCGATGCCCTGCGGGTCGGCGATGTCCCCGACCGCGAAAACCCGGCGGTTGGTGGTGGAGCGCAGCCCGGCATCGGTGGTGATGCCGAGCTTCGTCGAGGCCACCTGCCCGGCGGCGAGGTCCAGCCCGGCCAGCCGCGGCGCCCGGCCCACCGCCAGCAGCAGATGGGTGCCGCCGATTTCCTGCCCATCCTCCAGCACCGCAATCAGGCCGGGACCGCCATCGGCCGCGCGGTCGACGGCGACGCGCGCTAGCTTGCGGCCTTCCAGCAGGGTCACCCCATCGGCGGTCAGCGACCGGCGCAAGCCATCGGCCAACTCCGCATCGTCCCGCCCGGCGATCCGCCCGGCCTCGATCACCGTCACCAGGCAGCCGAGCCTGGCATGGGCCTGGGCCATTTCCAGACCGATCGGGCCGCCGCCGAGGATGATCAGGTGGCCCGGTGGCTCCTCCAGATCGAAGATCGTCTCATTGGTCAGCCAGGGCACCGGCCCGAGGCCGGGGATGTCGGGGACGATCGCCTGGCTGCCGGCGGCGATGACGGCGCGGCGGAAGGTCAGGCGGCGGCCGGCCGCCTCGATGGTGTCGGGGGCGACGAAATGGGCCGAGGCGCGAATCACCTCCACCCCCATGCCGCGGAAGCGGGCCTCCGAGTCGATGGGGGCGATGTGGTCGATGGCGCCCCGCACATGGGCGCGGATCGCCTTCCAGTCGATTTCCGGCTCCGGCAGGCGGATGCCGAATCGGCCGGCACGCCGGGCGCTGGCCGCGGCATGGGCGGCGGCGAGCAGGGCCTTGGAGGGGACGCAGCCGTAATTCAGGCAGTCGCCGCCCATCTGGCCGCGCTCGATCAGCGCCACCTTCAGCCCCAGCCCGGCGCCGATCGCCGCCACGGACAGGCCGGCGGCACCGGCGCCGATCACCACCAGGTCGAAATCGGGCATGAGCGAAGGCCTCCTTATGCGGTAGGATGAACGCGCGTGACGGTCGGGTGGCGCCTTGTGCCCGATCCGCGCGGTTGACGGCAGGGGTGGCGCTTCCCTATACGTCCGGGCCTTCGCCGGGGCAGCTTCCGAGGTTCCTCCAGAATCCTCGAGCCGCCGCCGGCCATTCGTTTTTTTGAGATCAGCCGGTGCAGCCGGGCCAGGGACGTCCCTGGTCGACTGGGCCGGAGCCCGCGGGAGTGTGTCGTGAAGCGTACTTATCAGCCCTCGAAGCTCGTCCGGAAGCGCCGTCATGGTTTCCGCGCCCGCACGGCGACGGTCGGCGGGCGCAATGTGCTGGCGAACCGCCGGTCCAAGGGCCGCAAGAAGCTCTCGGCCTGAGCGCCGGGCGGGCCCGATCTGTGCCATGCCGGCGCGCCCGCCACGTCTGAAGATCCGCCGCGAGTTCAAGCTGGTGGCCTCGCGCGGACAGCGCGCGGCCAGGCCTGGGCTGGTGTTGCAGGTGCTGAAGGGGACCGAGGGTCCGCTGCGCGTCGGCTACACCGCGACCAAGAAGATCGGCAACGCCGTGATCCGCAACCGCACCAAAAGGCGGCTGCGGGAAGCGGCGCGGCTGCTGTTGGGCCAGGACGCGCCGCCCGGTTTTGACCTGGTGCTGATCGGGCGGGAAGCGACGGCGGAGCGGAACTTCGCCCAGCTTGTAGGCGACCTGCGCGGCGCCCTGCGCCAGGGCGGCGTGACCGATGGCACGGCCCCGGCCGAGACCGCGAAGCCGCCTGGCATCGTCACGCCGGCATGACCCCGCAGCAGCATCTGTTGCGCGGCGCCATCCGCACCTACCAGCTGACCCTACGGCCGTTCATCGGCTGCAATTGCCGATTCTACCCGCATTGCAGCGAATACGGGCTGGAAGCGGTGGCCGAGCACGGCGCGATGCGCGGTAGCTGGTTGACCGCCCGCCGCATTCTGCGCTGCAACCCCTGGCATCCGGGTGGCTACGACCCGGTCCCGCCCCCAACTCCGAAGGGCACCGAGGCGTCGCACGCCGTCCCGGACCCGACGAAAGGCTGAATCAGGCCGTCATGGATCAGAAGCGTCTCCTCGCCGCCATCGCCTTGTCGGTCGGCATCCTGCTGTTGTTCGATCTGTGGAACCGCCCGGCGCGCGAGGCCGAGCAGCGCCGCCAGGCTGAGATCGCCGCCCAGGCCCCGGCTGCCCCCTCCACCGCCGTGCCGGCCACGCCCAATGCGGCCGTGCCGCTGCCGTTGCCGGCCGGTGGCGCGCCGCTGGCCCAGCCCGTCATGCCGGGTGCGACCGAGGCGGCGGCGACGCCCGGCCTTCCGGCCGAACAGCGCCTCCGCATCGAGAATCCGCGGCTTCAGGGCAGCATCAGCCTGCGCGGCGCGCGGCTGGATGACGCCGTGCTGCGCGGCTACCGCGAGACGGTGGCGCCCGGCAGTGCCCTGGTGCGCCTGCTGGCCCCGCGCAGCGATGCCAATCCCTATTTCGCCCAGTGGGGCTGGACCGCCGCCGATGGCCGCACCGCCGTTCCCGGCCCGGACACCGACTGGACCGCCGACGGCACCAGCCTGACGCCCGCCACCCCCGTCACCCTGCGCTGGGACAATGGCCAGGGGCAGGAGTTCAGCATCCGCCTCGGCATCGACGAGGATTTCATGCTCACCGCCGAGCAGAGCCTGCGCAACAGCGCGGCCGAGCCGGTGCAGGTGCTGCCCTGGGCGCGGGTGCGGCGCGAGCGCACGCCCCAGACCGCCGGATTCTTCATTCTTCATGAAGGCTTCACCGGCGTGCTCGGTGAACGTCTGATCGAGTGGAAGTACAGCGACGCCAAGACCGAGGCGGAACGCCGCCGCGGCCCGGCCATGGAGCAGGAAAGCACCGGCGGCTGGATCGGCTTCACCGACAAGTATTGGCTGACCGCGCTGACGCCGATGAGCCAGGCGACCCCGATCCGCGCCGCCTATCGCCATTCGGCGGAGGGTGGCCAGGACCGCTGGCAGGTCGACATGGCCCCGCCGGCGCCGCAGAGCGTCGCCAACGGCGCCGAGGCCGGCCTCGCCACCCGTCTCTTCGCCGGCGCCAAGGAAGTGCGCCTGCTGGATGGCTATGCCGACCGTCTGAACATCGAGGGTTTCGACAAGGCGATCGACTTCGGCTGGTTCTACTGGATCACCAAGCCGTTCTTCTATGCGATCGACTGGCTGTTCGGGATCTTCGGCAATTTCGGCGTGGCGATCCTGATCTTCACCCTGGCGCTGAAGGCCGCCTTCTTCCCGCTGGCCAGCAAGGCCTACACCTCCATGGCCCGCATGAAGGTGCTGGCGCCGAAGATGACGGAGGTGCGGGAGCGCTACAAGGACGACCCGGCCAAGGCCCAGGCAGAGATGATGGCGCTCTACCGGTCGGAGAAGGTGAACCCCGCCTCCGGCTGCCTGCCCATCCTGCTGCAGATCCCGGTCTTCTTCGCGCTGTACAAGGTGCTGTTCGTCACCATCGAGATGCGGCACGCGCCCTTCTTCGGCTGGATCCGTGACCTGTCGGCGCCGGACCCGACCAACCTGTTCAACCTGTTCGGGATCCTGCCCTTCGACCCGATGCAGTTGTCCCACTTCCTGCACATGCCGGCCTGGGCCATCGCGATGGGCATCACGATGTTCCTGCAGTTCAAGCTGAACCCGACGCCGCCGGACCCGATCCAGGCCAAGATCTTCGCCTGGATGCCGCTGATCTTCACCTTCATGCTGGCCAGCTTCCCGGCCGGCCTGGTGATCTACTGGACCTGGAACAACCTGCTTTCCATCGCCCAGCAGTACTGGATCATGAAGATGGACAAGAAGCGCCAGGCGCGCGGCCCGGCCGTGTCGAGCCCGGCGAAGCCGGTGGCGGCCATCGCCAAGCCGGCACCGAAGGGCAAGAAGTGACCATCACCACCCCCTCCGGCACTCCGGTGACGCTGCCGCCGGGCGGGCTGGCGGAGGCGGTGGATGACGAGCAGCGCGCCGGGCTGATCGAGGCCGGGCGCCTGCTCTTCGCGCGGCCCTGCACCTTCTTCTACGCCTCCCAGGCCATCAACCAGCTGCCGCCGATGGCGGGGCCGGAAGTGGCCTTCTGCGGCCGGTCGAATGTCGGCAAATCCTCGCTGCTGAATGCCCTGACCGGCCAGAAGGCGCTGGCGCGGGTTTCCGTGACCCCGGGGCGCACGCGGCAGCTCAACTTCTTCCGCTGCGACGAGGGCCAGCTGACCCTCGTGGACATGCCCGGCTATGGCTACGCCAAGGCCTCCAAGACGCTGAAGGAGGACTGGCAAGGGCTGATGTTCGACTTCCTGCGCGGCCGCCCGACCCTGCGCCGGGTGCTGCTGCTGATGGATGCCCGCGTCGAGATCAAGCCCGCCGACCGCGCCGCCATCGAGCTGCTGTCGGATGCGGCCGTCGCCTTCCAGATCTGCATCACCAAGGTGGATGACGTGAAGAAGGCCCAGTTGGAGAAGCGGATCCGGGAGCTGGAGGCGCTGGTGAAGAAGCGCACCGCCGCCCATCCGCTGATGCTGGTGACCAGCAGCGAGACCGGCCAGGGCATTCCGGAACTGCGCGCGGAGTTGGCGGCGGTTGCGCGTCTGGGTTGAATATCTGTACAGGGCTTTCAGCAGCCTTTAACAGGGCCGGGTGCAGGGTCTTGGCGGCGCGTTCCCGATTCCCGGGACGCTGGCCCTGTCGCCCAAGGATACACCCTCCATGCTTCGACGCCTGCTCCTCGCCACCGCCCTGATGGCGGCAGCCGCCGCGCCCGCCTTCGCGCAATGCGATACGCGCTTCACCCTGATGAACAACTCCGGCGCCCAGGTGAACGAGTTCTATTTCGGCCCCTCCAGCAACTCCAATTGGGGCCGCGACCGCCTGGGCGAGAATGTGCTGGCGAATGGCCGTTCCGTGGCCTTCACCCCCGGTGGCCGGGGCGGCGCCTATGACTTCAAGGTGGTCTGGGCCAATGGCGAGACGGCCGAGGTGATGCGGGTGAACATCTGCGAGATCTCCGAAGTCGTCGCCACCCCGCGCGGTATTGTCGCGCGCTGAGGACAGTCGGTCCGCCGGGGGCATCACGCCGCCGGCGGGCTTGACCCTGCGGGCGGAAGGCCGCAAACCGCGCCGCCCGAGGCGACATGGCCCGGAGCCGACCGGGGACGCCTGACCATGACCGACGACGCGCTCGACCAGATGGCGATCCTCGCCGGCGCGCTGCCCTTCCTAAAGCGCTACGACGACCAGATCGTGGTGGTGAAGTACGGCGGCCACGCGATGGGGGAGGAGGAGACGGCGCTGCGCTTCGGCCGCGACATCGCGCTGCTGGAGCAGGTGGGCGTCAACCCCGTGGTGGTCCATGGCGGCGGGCCGCAGATCAACGCCATGCTGAAGCGCCTGAACGTGAAGTCCACCTTCGTCCAGGGGCTGCGCGTGACGGATGAGGAAATGCTCGACGTCGTCGAGATGGTCCTAGCCGGCCCCGTGAACAAGCAGGTCGCCTCCTCCATCACCCGGGCCGGCGCCATCGCGGTCGGCATCTCCGGCAAGGATGGCGGGCTGATCCAGGCCCGCAAGCTGACCCGCACCTATCGCGACCCCGACAGCCATATCGAGAAGGTGCTGGACCTCGGCTTCGTGGGGGAGCCGGAGCATGTGGACCCCCGCGTGCTGAAGCTGCTGATCGGCGCGGATATCGTGCCGGTGGTGGCGCCGGTCGGCGTCGATGCCAATGGCCAGACCTACAACATCAACGCCGATACCGTGGCCGGCGCCATTGCCGGCGCGCTGGGCGCCGAGCGGCTGCTGATGCTGACCGATGTGCGCGGCGTGCTCGGCCCGGATGGTCAGTTGATCCCGGAGATGACGGTGGCGGAGGTCAAGGCCGGCATCGAGGCCGGCTGGATCTCCGGTGGCATGATCCCGAAGGTCGAGACCTGCATCTATGCCGTGGAGCGCGGCGTGAAGGGGGCGGTCATCGTCGATGGCCGGGTGCCGCACGCGGTGCTGCTGGAACTGTTCACCGGCACCGGCGCGGGCACGCTGATCCGACCCTGAGGCCGCCGGGGGGTCACTAGCCCGGCAGGCCCTCCAGCAGCTCCGCCTGCCATTGCAGTTCCGCCTCGCCGAGCGCCCAGCCGCCCTCGGCGGTGGGATGCACGACCTCGGTCGCGCTGATCCCGCCCAGCACCACCTGAACCTCCGCCGCCAGCCGGGCTGACCAGCCCGCGCTGTGGCACAGCCCGGCGATGGCACGGGCGCTGCGCAGCGCCAGCGCCGCCTCCACCCGCGCCTCGCTCACCCCGGCGCCCTCCGCCAGGCGCTGCAACAGAAGGTCGCGGTCGCCGGTCTCCGCGGCGAGGAACAGCGCGCCCTCACCATCGTCGCCGGCCGTCCCGCCCGCCAGGCGCGCGGTGACGCGGCTGCGCAGGCTGGCGGCGAGCCCCTCGGGCAGGTCGGGGCGCGCGGCCAGCACGCCCAGCAGATGGTCGGTCACGATCTCCCCCAGCGCGCGGGCCGCGCCGCTGGGCAGTTGGGCGCGGCGCACCAGGGCGGCCTGCCAGCTCGGCCGCTCCCCGGCACCGGCCACCAGACGGTCCAGGGTCGCCTCCCGGATCGCGGCGGAAGGGTTGGCCAGCAGGGCGGTGACGGCGGCGGCGTCGGTGGTCTCGGCGATGGCGTCGGAGATGGTCTCGCTCAGCGCCGGCCGGCGCGCCACGGCGCGGCGCGTGGCGGGTGCAGGCGGGTCGGCGATCAGCGCCAGAAGATCCGCCTCGGTCAGCAGCGGCGACAGGCGGATCACCGGCTCCGCCACCAGCATGGCGGTGTCGCGGGCCAGCTGCAGGATCAGGTCGCGTGGCGCATCCGGCATGTCGCGCAGCACGGCGGCGATGGCGGCTCGCACCTCCACCGCCGCATCCCGCACCAGCAAGGCGAGCGTGCCGGCGGCCAGCCGCGTCATCCGGCTGCCGGCCTGGGCGTCCAGTTTCGGCGCCAGGGTGGCGATGCGCCCGGCCAGCTCGCGCCGCACCTCCGCATCCGCATCCTCCGCCAGCAGCCGCGCCACGGCGGGCGGCGTCCTGGCATGGGCGGCCACGGCCTGGCGCACCGAGGCCTCCCGGTCCGCCGCCAGATAGGTCAGCAATTCGGGCGAGGTGCCGGGCAGCCGCGCCACGGCGGCGCGGGCCTCGGCATCGCCGTGGCGGGCGTCGTGGATCGCGGTCGGACTGTCGCTCATCGCCGGCGATCTCCCCGGGCGCGCTTCACGGCGTACATGGCGGCATCGGCGCGGGCGATCAGGTCGGCCACCGTCTCCCCGGCCTCGGCGATGGCGATGCCGAGGCTGGCGCGCAGGGCCTCCGGCCCCGCCTCGGGCCAGTCGGGCAGCGGGCCGGCCGCGCCGAGCCGCGCCGTGCGGCAGGCGGCCTCCGCTTCGCCGATGCCATGCAGCCAGAGGCAGAATTCGTCCCCGCCCAGCCGCGCCGCCAGGTCCCGTTCGGCGGCGGCCTCGCGCAGCCGCGCGGCCATGCCCCGCAGGGCGGCATCGCCGGCCGCATGGCCAAGCCTGTCATTCAGCGGCTTCAGCCCGTCGAGGTCGATGAAGACCAGCGCCCCGCCATCCCCTACATGCCGGGTCAGCGCATGGGTGAAGCCGCGCCGGTTCAGCAGGCCGGTCAGCCCATCGCCATGCGCCGCATCGGCCAGTGCCCGCTGGCGGAGCAACTCCCCGCGCAGCGCCGCCAGGGGCAGGGCCATGGCGGCGAGCAACTCGCGGTCATCGGCCTCCAGCGGTGGCTGGTCCGGCCGGCGCCAGACCAGCAGGCTGGGTCCGGCCTCGGTCGAGGCCAAAGCGTGATGGTCCGCCGGCGCGGTGGTGCCGGGGGCGGGCAGGCGGTGCAGGGGGGGATGGTCGCGGGCGATATGCACCGCGCGCCAGACATCCCCCTCCGGCTCCAGCAGCGCGGCGCCGTCACAGGCCAGCGCGGCGGGCAGGGCGCCCAGCATCGCCTCCAGCGCCGCTTCCGCGCTGCCCTGGCGCTGGCCAAGCCGCAGCAGCTGGCCCAGCGCATTGGACCGGCGCAGGGCGCGGGCCGCGACGTCGCTGCGTCGTTCCATCGCGGTGATGTCCCGGCCCACCCCGCGGAGTCCACCGGCCAGCGGCATCAGGGTGAAATCGAGGCAGGCCTGGCCGCCATCGGCGCAGCGCAGCCAGGCCTTGGCCTGGCGCGGCCGGCCCGCGATGCTCGCGAAGGGGTCCGGGTTGGGCACGGCCAGCAGTGCGGCGGCCGGCGTGCCAAGCAGCGCCGGCGCGTCATGGCCAAGAACCCGGTCGGGCGCGAGGAAGGTCAGCCGCCCCTCCGCATCCGTTTCGAACAGCATGTCGGCGGCGAGCAGCGCGAAGTCCCGCCAGCGCGCCCGGCTGTCGATCAGCGCGGCGGACAGGGACGGTTGTTCGGGGGCGGCACGGGGCAATCCATCCATGCGGCGCAGGGTAGGCAGAGGCCGGTGAAGGCGCGGTTAGCGCCGGTTCATGTGTCGGCGCCGGGGATGGTGGAAAGCCGTCGGGCCGGGTGATTTCATCGCGCCCAATCTTGCTGTAGGCATGGTCCCGCGCGCGCCGCGACATCGCCGCCGCATGGTCGGAACAGCCGGGACAAATGCACATGACGACGCCCCTTCAGGCCCAGATCGAGGCACTCTGGGCCCGCCGGGATACGCTGACTGCGCAGACCCAGGGCGAGGACCGCGTGGCGGTGGAAACCGCGCTCGAGTTGCTGGATTCGGGCAAGGCCCGCGTCGCGGAAAAGACCGCCGGCGGCTGGCAGGTGAACCAGTGGCTGAAGCAGGCGGTGCTGCTCTCCTTCCGCCTGAGCGACAGCGCGCCAATGGATGTGGGCCTCGGCGCCTATGACAAGGTGCCGCTGAAATTCGCCGATTGGGGCGCCAACCGATTCAAGGAAGCCGGTTTTCGGGCCGTGCCGGGGGCGGTCGTTCGTCGTTCGGCCTATATCGCGCCGGGCGTGGTGCTGATGCCCTCCTTCGTGAACCTCGGCGCCTATGTCGATTCGAACACCATGGTGGACACCTGGGCGACGATCGGGTCCTGCGCGCAGATCGGCAAGAACTGCCATATCTCCGGCGGCGCCGGCATCGGCGGGGTGCTGGAGCCGCTGCAGGCCAATCCGGTGGTGATCGAGGATGACTGCTTCGTCGGCGCCCGGTCCGAAGTGGCGGAAGGCGTGATCGTGGAGACCGGCAGCGTGCTGTCCATGGGCGTCTTCCTTGGCGCCTCCACCAAGATCATCGACCGCGCGACGGGCGAGGTCTTTGTCGGCCGCGTGCCGGCCTATTCCGTGGTGGTGCCGGGCAGCCTGCCGGGCAAGCCGCTGCCGGATGGCACGCCGGGGCCGAGCCTGTACTGCGCCGTGATCGTGAAGCGGGTGGATGCGCAGACGCGCTCCAAGACCTCGATCAACGAATTGCTGCGGGATTGATCGCCGGGTGAGGAACGACACGCCGGACCCGGTTCCGCTCGCCCAGGCGCTGATCCGCTGCCGCAGCGTCACCCCCACCGATGACGGGGCGATGGCGGTGCTGGAGGCGGCGCTGGCGCCGCTGGGCTTCGCCTGCCACCGGCTGCGCTTCGGTGATGTCGAGAATCTTTTTGCCGTTCGCGGGC
This sequence comes from Roseomonas sp. F4, assembly GCF_053891155.1. Taxonomy (NCBI): domain Bacteria; kingdom Pseudomonadati; phylum Pseudomonadota; class Alphaproteobacteria; order Acetobacterales; family Roseomonadaceae; genus Roseomonas; species Roseomonas sp. F4. The sequence goes on along the minus strand of NZ_JBSSHK010000005.1, from coordinate 278,949 downwards.
AGGGTGGCCCGCATCTGATGTTCGCCGGGCACACCGATGTGGTGCCGCCCGGCCAGGCGGCCTGGACCGCCGACCCCTTTGGCGGGGAGGTGCGGGACGGGCTGCTGTATGGCCGCGGCGCCACGGACATGAAGGGCGGTGTCGCCGCCTGGATCACGGCGGTGACCGATGTGCTGGCGCGGCGGCCTGACCTGCCCGGCACCCTGTCGCTCCTCATCACCGGCGACGAGGAAGGCCCGGCCATCGACGGCACTGTGAAGGTGCTGGACTGGCTGGCCGGACGGTCAAAAATACCGGATTGCTGCGTGGTGGGGGAGCCGACCAGCAAGGTGGTGCTGGGCGACACCATCAAGGTCGGCCGGCGCGGCAGCCTGAATGCGACGCTGACCGTCCATGGCACCCAGGGCCACAGCGCCTATCCGCAGCGCGCCGACAACCCGGTGCACCGCCTGGTCCTCGTGCTGGCGGCGCTGACGGCTGAACCGTTGGATCAGGGCAGCGAATTCTTCGAGCCGACGACGCTGCAGGTCACCAGCTTCGATGTCGGCAACCCCGCCACCAATGTCATCCCGGCGACGGCGGTGGCGCGGCTGAACATCCGCTTCAACGACCTGCATACCGAGGCCAGCCTGACCGCGCATCTGCGCGCCGCGCTGGACCGCGATGCGCCGCGCCATGCGCTGGAGATCTCCTGCTCGGGCGAATCCTTCCTGACCCAGCCCGGCCCCTTCGTCGCGGCGCTGCAACGCGCGGTGCTGGCGGAGACGGGGCAGTCGCCGAAGTTGGATACCGGCGGCGGCACCTCCGACGCCCGCTTCATCGCGCGCCATTGCCCGGTGGCGGAACTCGGCGCGGTGGGGGCCACCATGCACCAGGCCGATGAATCGACGCCGGTGGAGGAGCTGCGCGCTTTGGCGCGCCTCTATGCACGGGTGATCACGGAGATCGTCGGCTGAGCGGGACCCCGACCCCGCCGCCAGAGCCGCCGATGCGCCTGGCGATCACCGCCGGGCTGGTCGGCGCCCTGCTGCTGGCGCGCGGACAGGCGGCCGGGCTCGCCTTGATGGAGATCACGCCGGCCGGCGCGCGACGCTCCTTCGCCGCGGCGCTGATCTGCCTGCCCGCCTTCCTCGCGATGCGGGCCTTCGCCTGGGGCAGCATGGCGGAGCCGATGCCGCTGGCCCGCCCGTTGGCGGCGGAGCTGATCGGCTACGTCTACGGCTGGGTGCTGTTCGTGCTGGTCAGCCTGCCGGTGATCGCCGGCTGGGGCCGCGCCGCGCTCTGGCCCCGCTTCGTGGTGGCGTGGAACTGGATCAGCGTGGTGCAGTATCTGGCGCAGGTGGCGCTGGCGCTGTTGCTGACGCTCGGCCTGCCCCCGGTGATCGGGCAGGGGCTGACCCTGGCGGTGGTCGGCTACTCGCTCTGGCTGGAATGGTTCATGGCGCGCGCCGCGCTGGGCATTTCGGGTGGGCGCGCGGTGGGGCTGGTGGTGATGGACCTGGCGCTCGGGATGTTCATCGCCGGATTCGTGCTGCGGATGTCCACTGGCTGATAAAAAAGAAAAGGGGAGGGGGTGATGGGGACGCGCTACAAGGTGGCGGAACTGCTGCGCTTCGCGACGGCCTGCTGTGCCGCGGCGGGGCTCGACCCGGAAAAGGCCCGCGCGGTGGCGGAGGTGCTGGTCGAGGGCGACCTGATGGGCCACGACACCCACGGCCTGGCGCTGCTGACACCCTATCTGGACGCGCTGCTCTCCGGCGACATGCGGGCAAGCGGTGAGCCGGAGGTGGTCTCCGCCACCATGGTCGCGGAGACCTGGGACGGTCGCAAGCTGCCCGGCCCCTGGCTGGTGCGCCGCGCCATCGGCAAGGCGGAAGCGGCGGCGGTGGAACAGGGCATCGGCGTGGTCAGCATCGGCCGCTGCCACCATATCGGCTGCCTCGCCGCCTATGGCCCACCGGTGGCCGCCGCCGGGCGCATGCTGCTGCTAACCTGTTCGGACCCCGCCACCGGATCGGTCGCCCCCTGGGGCGGCACGCGGCGGATCTACACGCCGAACCCGCTCGCCGCCGCCTGGCCGACGCCGGAAGGGCCGGTGCTGATCGACGTTTCCATGTCCGTCACCACCAATGGCATGACCGGCCGCAAGCGGGCCGAAGGCACGCTGTTCGACCATGAGGTGCTGCTGGATGCGGCGGGGACGCCGACGCGCGACCCCAACGCCTTCTGGGCCGATGGCACGCTGATGCCGCTGGGCGGTGTCGAGGCCGGGCACAAGGGCTTCGCGCTTGGCCTGCTGATCGAGGTGCTGACCAGCGCGCTGGCCGGCCATGGCCGTGCCGACAAGCCGACCGGCTGGGGCGCTTCCCTGCTGGTGATGGTGATCGACCCGGCCCGCTTCGGCGGCACCCAGGCCTTCCTGCGGGAGACCGGCTGGATGGCGCAGGCGGTGCATGCCAACCCGCCGAAGCCGGGCGGCGAGGCGCCGCGCCTGCCGGGCGAGCGTGCCATGGCGCGCAAGGCGCGCGCGATGGCGGAAGGCGTGGCGCTGCATCCGGCGGTGGCCAGCGCGATCGCCGCGCTCGCGACGCGCTTCGAGGTCGAGGCCGCCGCCCGGATCGGGTGACTCACGGCGCGCTTGCCGGCCGTAGCTGATCGACCAGGAAGTCCACCAGCACACGCAGCCGCGCGGGCATGGTGGCGCCGCCGACGAAGACCGCGTGGATGCTCTCGCGGTCCTGTGGGTTGTAGTCCTGGAGCAGCCGCACCAGCCGGTCCGCGGCGATATCCTCCTCGACATGGAAATTGCCGACCCGGGTGATGCCCACGCCCTGCAAGGCCAGCTGCACCAGGGTCTCGCCGTTGTTCGCGGCCATGTTGCCCTGGATCGCCAGGACCTCGTCGCGGCCGTCCTGCCGGAATGGCCAGCCCGGCTCGATGCGCCGGAAATTGAAATCGAGGCAGTTGTGCCGCGCCAGATCCGCCGGAACGCGCGGTGTTCCCGCGCGGGCGAGGTAGGCGGGCGAGGCGACCACGCTGCGCCCTGTCTCCCCCAGGCGCCGGGCGGTGAGCGGGCTGTCGGCCAGCGGCCCGAAGCGGATTGCGACATCGCTGCGCCCGCCCAGCACATCCGCGAGCTGGTCGCTGAGGTCGATCTCCACCGTGATATCGGGATGGCGGGCGACGAATTCGCCGAGCAGCGGCACGATGACACGCCGGCCATGTGCCAGGGAGGCGCTGACCCGCACCCGGCCGCGCGGCGAAGCCTGGTCGGCGATCGCCGCCTCGGTTTCCTCCAGATCGGCCAGGATGCGCCGCGCGCCCCGCGCATAGGCATCGCCCTCCGCTGTCAGGCGCAGGCTGCGGGTGGTGCGCAGCAGCAGGCGGACGCCTAGGCGCGCTTCGATGCGCGCCACGATCCGGCTGACGGCGGAAGGGGTCAGGCCGAGCAGCCGGGCGGCGCCGGAAAGGCTGCCCTCACGCGCCACGGTGAGGAAGGTGGACATCTCTCCGGCCCGGTCATCGCGCTGCATTTGTGCCTCCGACGCACAGATCTTGGTCCGAACGCGCTCCTACCCAAGATTGCTGCAATGCACCAAGTCCCTTAGCGAACAAGTGCGGGTTTTCCCTGGTCATGAAGATCAATCCTCCCCTGTTGGCGCTCGCCATCGGCGCCTTTGGCATTGGGGTCACTGAATTCGCGCCGATGGGCATGCTGCCGGTGATCGCGGCCGATCTCGGCGTGTCCATCCCGGCGGCGGGGCTGCTGGTCAGCGCCTATGCCTTCGGCGTGCTGGCGGGCGCGCCGCTGATGACGCTCGGCTTCGCGCGCATGCCGCGGCGGCGCCTGCTGATCCTGCTGATGGGCATCTTCACCATCGGCAATATCCTGTCGGCCCTGGCGGATGGCTACGGCATGCTGCTCGCGGCGCGCATCGTCACCTCCTTCAACCATGGCGCCTTCTTCGGCGTGGGCGCGGTGGTCGCGGCCAGCGTGGTGGCGCCGGACCGGCGGGCCGCGGCGGTGGCGGCCATGTTCTCCGGCCTGACGCTGGCCACGATCGGCGGCGTGCCGCTGGCGGCCTGGATTGGCGAGGCTGTGGGCTGGCGCGTGGCCTTCTGGGGGATGGCGGCGATCGGTGCCTTCGCCATGCTGGCGCTGCGGGTCTCGCTGCCGCCGATGGCGGTGGCGGCCGGGTCCGACATGCGCGCGGAATTGCGGGTGTTGCGGCGCGGCCCGGTGCTGGCCGCCCTGCTGCTGACGGTGGTGGGCGCCAGCGCGATGTTCACCGTCTTCACCTATATCGCGCCGATCCTGCAAAGCGAGACGCAGGCGGGGTCCGGCTTCATCACGGCGATGCTGGTGATCTACGGGCTGGGCCTGGCGATCGGCAATTGGCTGGGCGGCCGGCTGGCCGACCGCTCGCCCGATGGCACGCTGATCGGGTCGCTGGTGGCGTTGGTGGTCCTGCTGGTGCTGTTTTCGCTGGGCATGCGGTGGGAGGTGGCGGCCGTGCCGCTGATCTTCCTCTGGGGCATTGCCAGCTTCGCCCTGGTGCCGCCCTTGCAGATGCGGGTGATGGCGGAGGCGAAGGGCGCGCCGAACCTGGCATCGGCCATGAACATCGGCGCCTTCAACCTTGGCAATGCGATCGGCGCGGCGGTGGGTGGCTTGGTGATCGATGCCGGGCTGGGTTACCCGGCCGTGTCCCTGGCGGGCGCCATGATGGCGGCGGCGGGGCTGGCCATGCTGCTGGTGCTGCGGCGGCAGCGGGCGCGGCGGCCGGCGCTGGCCGCCTGCTAAACCCAGTCCGGCGCCGGCTCATATCGCGCGAAGCGGAACACCAGCCCGTCGGGCGGCGCCGTCTGCCCGGCCTTGGCGCGGTCCAGCCCTTCCAGCACCTGGCGCGGCCAAGTGACGGGGCGGCGGCCCTGGCCGACCTCATACAGCGTGCCGACCAGGTTGCGGACCTGATGGTGCAGGAAGCTGCGGGCCTCCGCGATCACATGCACCTCCTCGCCGAAGCGGGACACATCCAGCCGGTCCAGCGTGCGGATCGGCGACTTCGCCTGGCAGGCGGCGGCGCGATAGGCGGAGAAATCGTGCCGGCCGAGCAGCATCTGCGCCGCCTCATGCATCGCCGCCGCGTCCAGCTTGCGCTTCACATGCCAGAGCTTCGCCGCCTCCATCGCCGGCCTGGCTGGGCGGTTGAGGATGCGGTAGCGGTAGCCGCGACCCAGACAGTCGAAGCGCGCGGACCAGTCCGGCGCCACGCGGGCGGCGGCGAGCACCACCACGGGATGCGGCTGGGTCCGGAAGTTGATCGCGTCCCGCACCCGTTCCGGCGGCAGGTCCAGCGCCAGTTCGATATCGGCGACCGCGCCTTCCGCATGCACCCCGGCATCGGTGCGGCCGGAGGCGGTGGCGGTGGGCAGCACGCCATGGTTCAGCGGCGCGGCGGCTTCCTCCAGCAGTTTCTGGACGCTGGGCAGGTCGTTCTGGCGCTGCCAGCCGCAGAAATTGCTGCCGTCATATTCCAGCAGCAGCGCGTAGCGCGGCATCGTTATGCGAGTTGGGCGGGCAGGCTGTAGCCGCGCAGCATCGCCTCGGCCGGCATCGCCGCGCGGCCGGGGCGTTGCAGGCGCAGCAGGCGCAGGGCGCCTTCACCGCAGGCCACGACATCCGGCGCCAGCAATGCGCCGGGGGGGCCTTCGCCGGCCACCGGCTCCGCCGCATGCACCCGCAATACCTCATCGCCCGCCTGGAAGAAGCAGCCCGGCCAGGGGGTCAGGGCGCGAATGCGGCGGTCCAGCGCCTCGGCGGGCTGGGTCCAGTCCAGCCGCCCATCGGCCTTGGACAGTTTTGGCGCATAGGTCACGCCGTCTTCCGGCTGCGGCGTGGCAGGCGGGTTTTCGTCCAGCGCCCGCAGGATCAGCCGGGCGCCGATGGCGGAGAGCGCGTCATGCAATTCGGGCGTGGTGGTGTGGGGGCCGATCGGTGTGGCCTCGGCCAGCAGCATCGGGCCGGTGTCCAGCCCTTCCTCCATCTGCATGATGGTGACGCCGGATTCCGTGTCGCCCGCCAGGATCGCGGCCTGGATCGGCCCCGCCCCGCGCCAGCGCGGCAGCAGGGAGGCGTGGATGTTCAGGCAGCCGCGCCTTGGCGCCGCCAGCATCGCCGGCGGCAGGATCAGCCCATAGGCCGCGACCACCGCCACATCGAGGTCGAGCGCGGCGAAGGCCGCATGTTCCGCCGCATCGCGCTTCACCCGCGCCGGCGTGCGAACCGGTAGCCCAAGCTCCAGCGCCGCGCGATGCACAGGGCAGGGGGTTTCGCGCTGGCCGCGCCCGGCAGGCTTCGGCGGCTGGCTGTAGACGCAGGCGATCTCGTGCCCCGCCGCATGCAGCGCCCGCAGGGCCGGGACGGAAAAGTCCGGACTGCCCATGAAGGCAAGGCGGAGCTTCTTGCTCACTCCTTGTCCTGCGCCTTCAGCTTCAGCTCCTTGGCCAGCTTGCGCAGCAGCATGTTGCGCTTCAGCGCGGAGATGTGGTCGACGAACAGAACGCCATCCAGGTGGTCGATCTCGTGCTGGAGGCAGGCGGCCAGCAGACCGTCGCCCTCGATCTCCTTCTTCGCGCCGGTCAGGTCCAGGTAGCGCACCTTCACCCGGGCCGGGCGCGTCACATCGGCATACTGGCCGGGCAGGGAGAGGCAGCCCTCCTCCCGCACCGCGGTTTCCTGGCTTTCCGCCACGATCTCGGGGTTCACCAGGACCATTGGCGCCGGCACGTCGTTTTCATGCAGGTCGAGCACGACCAGGCGCAGCATCTCCCCCACCTGCGGTGCCGCCAGGCCGATGCCGGGGGCCTTGTACATGGTGGCCAGCATGCGGGCCGAGAGGTCCGGAATGCGCGCATCGCCCACCGCCACCGGCTTGGCCTTGGCGCGCAGCCGGGGATCGGGGACGAAGAGGATGGGCAGAAGTTCGGGTGCGGAGGTCATCTCAATCGCTTGCCCGCGCGGAGCGGGCTGTCAGGGGCATGCAGGGTCGGCAGAGGTAGCCCCGCCCCGCCCCCCTTGCAACGGCCGCCCGAGGCGCCAAAATTGGGAAGGCGGGGTGCCTTTGGGCCCCGCGGAACCAAGGCTTCGCTCCTGAGCGAGGAGGCACCCGATAGAATGTCACGACCATCCCTGTTCGGCTCGCCCCTGTTCCTCGGCTTCGACCATCTCGAACAGATGCTCGACCGGGTTCAGAAAAGCGCCGATGGCTACCCGCCCTACAATATCGAGCAGACCGCCGAGACGCGGCTGCGCATCACCCTGGCGGTCGCCGGCTTTTCCATGGACGATCTCCAGATCACCCAGGAAGACAATCAGCTGGTGATCCGCGGCCGTCAGCGCGACGACAGCGAGGGCCGGATCTTCCTGCATCGCGGCATCGCCGCGCGGCAGTTCCAGCGCGCCTTCGTGCTGGCGGAAGGCATCGAGGTGGAAGGCGCCTGGCTGGATAACGGCCTGCTGCATGTCGACCTGCAACGTCCGCTGCCCGAAGTCCGGGTGAAGACCATCCAGATCGCCACCCGCGGCAACGGCCCGCAGCGCCCCGTGGTGGGCCAGGCGGTCGATGCGCGGCTGCCGCGGGACGATTGAGGGCATTCAAGCGTTAGGTAAGGCGCCGGCCTGAAAGAGGCGGTGCCGGAAGGAGAAGACGATGTCTGATTTCGATGGTGGCGCCGAGGCCGGCCCGGTGGTGTTGAGCCCGATGGCGTTGCGCAGCCTGTCCAACCTGGATTTCGCGCGGCTTGGCGCCGATGCGGTGGCCTATCTGCGGCCCGTCGTGATGAACGGCGCGCTGGCTTTCTCGATCCATGCCGCCGATGGCACCCCGATCGGCGCCGCGCCCAATGCCGACCTCGCCGCCGCGGCGATCCGTCAGCACGACATGGAGCCGATGCTGGTGCATTGAGAAATCCTCTCCCCCAGAGGGGGAGAGGAGGGGGCGAGGGGGCGTCCCCCCCTTGCCCTTTCAGTCCAGCGTGGCGCCCGAAGCCTCGACCAGCCCCTGCCAGAAGCGCTCCTGCGCCTCTAGATAGGTGCCGTAGGCGGCCGGGGTCTCATCCCAGACCGGGGTGAAGCCCAGCGGCTCCATCCGCCCCTTGAAGTCATCCGACTGCGCGATCTGCACCAGCGCCTGATGCAGCCGCGCCACCACCGGCGCCGGCGTGCCGGCCGGCGCGTTCACCGCGTACCAGGACTGCATGTCGATGTTCTGGCCGGGCAGAACCTCGTTCATGCCAGGGATCTCGCGCAGCTCCGGCACATAGGTCACCCGATCGGCGGAACCCACGGCCAGGGCGCGGAAACGGCCCTCGCGCACATGCGGCATCAGCGCCGGGATGACGTCGAACATCATGTCGATCGTGCCGGCCAGCAGGTCGGCGATGGCGGGGCCGCCGCCGCGATAGGGCACATGGGTGATCTCCATGCCCGCCGCCGCATTGATCCGGGCCAACGTCAGATGGCTGACCGTGCCGGTGCCGGAGGAGCCCATGGTGATGCGGCCCGGTGCCGCCTTCGCCGCCGCCACCAGATCCGCGAAGTTGCGCCAGGGCCGCTGCGCATTCACCACCAGCAGCACCGTGCCCGTGGTCACGCGCGTCACCGGGGTCAGGTCCCGGATCGGGTCGAAGGGCATGGAACGGCGGAACAGGAACTTATTGGCGGCCAGGATCGTCGCCGTGCCGAGCAGGATCGTGTAGCCGTCCTTCGGCGCCTTCGCGACCGCATCGCCACCGATATTGCCGCCGGCGCCGCCGCGATTGTCCACCGTGACGGGCTGGCCGAGGATCGGCTGGAGCCGTTCCGCCAGGAGGCGCGCGGTGATGTCCACCGCGCCGCCCGGGGCGAAGGGCACGACGATGCGCACCGGCCGCTGTGGCCAGTCCTGCTGCGCGAAGGCGGGGGCGGCGAAGGGCAGGCTGGCGGCGCCGGCGAGCAAGGCGCGGCGCGGCAGATGGGGCTGAGTCATGCCGTCATATCCTCTTCAGATAGCCCGGGCGGGGGGGGGGGCGAGCCGGGGCGGCAGGCGTGTGTGGCAGCGGATAGCTGAAGGCTCAGCCGGGCACCAGCCGCGCGGAGACCGGCTGCACCGGGGCCGCCGCCAGATCGGCGCGCATCTTTGCCTCATCCGTCCAGCGGGTGCCGGCGGGCAGGCGGCGGGCGCGCCATTCCAGCGTCACCTGAGCAAGCCGGAAGGGCCAGGGCGTCACCGCCAGCACGCCGGCCTCCTCCGCCAGGGTCAGCGGCACGCGGCTGCCATCGGCCATCGGCGCGCTGCCGACGCCGCCCACCGTCTCGATCCCGCCGCAGACCGCGAGGCTCAGCGCATCCGTCACCGCGACCAGCGCGCCCGCGGTCTCCACCTGGGCCGCTGTCGCGCCCAGGTGATGCGCGAGGTCGTGCTGCACCACCGCCTGTTCGCGCAGATAGGTCTCGGCCGCATCGGCATCGGCCTGGTCGAGCTGATGGCGGTCGGCATAGTTGCCATAGATCAGGCTGCCATGGCGGCTGACCAGCAAGGCCACCCAGGGGCCCCAGGCTGCGAGAGCCCGGGTGACCCCTTCCGCCCACATCGGCGCATGGCTGCGGGCGCCGACGGCACGGAAGACGTGGGGCAGGCCGGTTTCGTGGTCCAGCGTCGGCGCCGCCTCCCACCCCATCCAGGCCACATCATGCTGGGCGCAGGCCGTGGCCACATCCTCGAAGGGGTCAAGCGCGGCGAAGCCGGGCGCGCCCCAGGCGCGGGCTATCTGGCCGGAAACCAGGGCATGCATGGGCTGGCTGATCGCCAGGAGGGAGCCGTCGGGCATTTCGCGCAGGAGCATGGCCGTAACATGGGGCCCCGTCGCGCCGGGCGAAAGGCCGGACGATCGACCCCGCCGCGGAATGGCCTCCTTGCAAGAGTTGCAACACAGCTTCATATGGCGGCGTCTTTGGCTGCAATCGGTTGGGGCAGAACGGGGGGTCGTTTTGATGCGCGTTGCGGTATTGCGCGAACGGCGTGGGGCGGAGACTCGGGTGGCCGCGACGCCGGAGACGGCGAAGAAGCTGATCGCCCTGGGCTGTACGGTGGCCGTGGAGACCGGCGCCGGCCTCACCTCCGGCTTCCCGGACAGTCTCTATGCCGAGGCAGGCGCCGAGATCGCCCCGGATGTGGCCAGCGCCCTGGCCAATGCCGGGCTCGTGCTGAAGGTGCGCGCCCCGCTCGGCACGGGGGAGGGTGAGGTCGATGAACTCGCTTTGATCCCGCGCGGCGCGATCTTGATCGGCACGTTGGGCGCGACGCGCGCCATGGCGGACACCTACGCCCAGCTCGGCATCGAGGCCTGTTCCATGGAACTGCTGCCGCGCATCACCCGCGCGCAGTCGATGGACGTGCTTTCCTCCCAGGCCAACCTGGCCGGCTATCGCGCGGTGGTGGAGGCGGCGACCGCCTTCGACCGCGGCTTCCCGATGCTGATGACCGCCGCCGGCACCATCCCGGCCGCCAATGTCTTCGTCATGGGCGCGGGCGTCGCCGGGTTGCAGGCCATCGCCACCGCGCGTCGCCTCGGCGGGCGGGTTTCCGCCACCGATGTGCGGCCGGCGGCGAAGGAGGAGATCAAGTCCCTCGGCGCGACCTTCGTCGGCTATGAGGATGAGGAGAGCAAGGCGGCGCAGACCGCGGGCGGCTATGCCAAGCAGCTCTCCGCCGAATTCTACGCCAAGCAGGCCGAGGTGGTGGCCGCCCATATCGCCAAGCAGGACATCGTCGTCTGCACCGCCCTGGTGCAGGGCCGCAAGGCGCCGATCCTGGTGAACGAAGCCATGGTTGCCTCCATGAAGCCGGGCAGCATCATCGTGGACCTTGCGGCCGAGGCTGGCGGCAATTGCGCCGCGACCGTGCCGGGCGAGATGACGGTCACGGGCAATGGCGTGAAGATCCTGGGCTACCGCAACTGGCCGGGGCGCATTTCCGGCGCCTCCTCCGCGCTTTATGCGCGCAACCTGCTGACCTTCCTGACCACCTTCTGGGACAAGGAAGCCAAGAAGCCGGTGCTGGTCGCAGAGGATGACATCGTGAAGGGCGTGCAGCTGACCCGCGGCGGTGCCGTGGTCCACGCCTCCCTCCCGGCCGCCTGAGGAGATCGCGCCATGAACCCGCATCAGATCGCCAATGAGGCGGCCTCGATTTCCGACCGCGCCGCGCTGCTCGCCGAGCATGCGCGCCAGTTGGCCGAGACCGCGGCACCCGTCGCCGCCGCCGCCGAGCCCTTCCTGCTGCTGCTGACCATCTTCCTGATGGCCTGCTTCGTCGGCTACTATGTGGTTTGGAACGTGACCCCGGCGCTGCATTCGCCGCTGATGGGCGTCACCAATGCCATCTCCTCCGTCATCGTGGTGGGCGCCATCCTGGCGACCGGCCTGGCCGATAGCTGGGCCGCCAAGGCCTTCGGCTTCATCGGCGTAACGCTGGCCTCTGTGAACATTTTTGGCGGCTTCATGGTGACGCGACGCATGCTCGCGATGTTCAAGAAGAAGGGCAGCTGAGCATGGCACAGACCCTTTCCACGCTGGCCTATCTGGTCGCGTCGGTCCTGTTCATCATGGCGCTCCGGGGGCTCTCCAACCCCGAGACCAGCCGCCAGGGCAATCTCTTCGGCATGATCGGCATGGGGATCGCGATTGTCGCGACCCTGCTGAAGCCGGGTATGGGCGCGGGCGGCATCGTGCTGGTGCTGGCCGGCCTCGCCATCGGCGGCACCATCGGCACGCTTCTGGCGCAGCGTATCCAGATGACCTCCCTGCCGCAGCTGGTCGCGGCCTTCCACAGCCTGGTCGGCATGGCGGCGGTCTTCGTGGCGGCGGCGGCCTTCTATTCGCCGGAAAGCTTCGGCATCGGCACCGCGGGCAACATCAAGGGCGCGTCCCTGGTCGAGATGTCGCTGGGGCTGGCCATCGGCGCCATCACCTTCAGCGGCTCCGTCATCGCCTTCGCCAAGCTGGACGGGCGCATGTCCGGCGCGCCGATCCTGTTCAAGGGCCAGCACATGCTGAACGCGGCGCTCGGCGCGCTGCTGCTGGTGCTGGTGATTGCCTTCGTGGCGACCGGCTCGCCCATCCTGTTCTGGCTGATTGCGCTGCTGTCCTTCGCGCTGGGTTTCCTGCTGATCATTCCGATCGGCGGGGCGGACATGCCCGTCGTTGTGTCCATGCTGAACAGCTATTCCGGCTGGGCGGCGGCGGGCATCGGCTTCACCATCGGCAACCTGCTGCTGATCGTCACCGGCGCGCTGGTCGGCGCCTCGGGCGCGATTCTGTCCTACATCATGTGCAAGGGCATGAACCGCAGTATCATCAACGTGCTGCTGGGCGGCTTCGGCAGTGATTCCGGTGCGGCCGCCGGCCCGGGTGCGGGCACCGCGGACCGCGCCCCGGTGAAGGCCGGCAGCCCGGAAGACGCCGCCTACATCATGAAGAATGCCCAGAAGATCATCATTGTGCCGGGCTACGGCATGGCGGTGGCGCAGGCGCAGCAGGTGGTGCGCGAAATGGCGGACCTGCTGAAGAAGGAAGGCGCCGAGATCTCCTACGCCATCCACCCCGTCGCGGGCCGCATGCCCGGCCATATGAACGTGCTGCTGGCCGAGGCGAACGTGCCCTATGACGAGGTGCATGAGCTGGAGGAGATCAACGCCGAATTCGCCGATGCCGACGTGGCCTATGTGATCGGCGCCAATGACGTGACCAACCCGGCGGCGAAGACAGACAAGTCCAGCGCCATCTACGGCATGCCGATCCTGGATGTGGAACGCGCCAAGACGGTATTCTTCGTCAAGCGCGGCATGGCCAGCGGCTATGCCGGCGTGGAGAACGAGCTGTTCTTCCGCCCCAACACCATGATGCTGTTCGGCGACGCCAAGAAGGTGACGCAACAGATCGTGCAGGCGCTACAGAAGTAGCCCAACCTCCGCTATCGTATACCCGGCCGCTGCGACGGCCGGGTCGCGGGGGAGACGCCCGTCGCCCTGCCGGTCCACGGCAGGGCCAAAGGGATCTGCATGGATGAATTCCTGCTTTTCGTCGTGGTCGGCTTCGCCGCCCAGATGATCGATGGCGCCATCGGCATGGCCTATGGGCTGACGGCGACCAGCGTGCTGGTCTCCCTTGGCACGCATCCTGCCGTGGCCAGCGCCAGCATCCATGCGGCGGAAGTCTTCACCACCGGCGCCTCCGGCTTCGCCCATTGGCGGTTGAAGAACGTGGGATGGGCGGCTGGTGGCACGGCTGGCGTTGCCAGGCATTGCCGGCGGCATCGCAGGCGCGCTGGTGGCTTCCGCCTTGCCGATGCAGGTCATCCGGCCCCTGGTCAGCGCCTATCTGCTCATCATGGGCGGGCTGATCCTTTGGCGTGCGCTGCGGCCGCCATCGCCCCGGCCGGAGCGGCCGGTGACGCTGCTGGGCCTGGTCGGCGGCTTCCTGGATGCCGCGGGCGGCGGCGGCTGGGGGCCGGTTGTCACCTCCACCCTGATCGGGCGCGGTGACGCGCCCCGCATCGCCATCGGCTCCACCAATGCGGCGGAGTTCTTCGTCACCCTGGCCATCACCGCCGCCTTCGTCACCGCCATCGGGCTGGAGCTGTGGCAGGCCATCCTTGGCTTGGTGGTGGGCGGCGTGCTGGCGGCGCCCTTCGCCGCCCTGGTCGCGCGGCATCTACCGGCGCGCAAGCTGATGCTGCTGGTGGGCGTGGTCATCATGCTGCTGTCAGTGCGCAGCCTGGCCGGGTCGCTGGGCTGGATATGACGGCCCCGCGGCGATTGTACCGCCTCCGCACCTAGCCTGCGGCTCCGCGACCCTCCAGGATGCGGAGGGTTGCAGCCGGAAGGGCCCGTCTCGATGATCAATGGTTCACTCAGCATGGTCGATTTCGGCAAGCTGCCGGCCTCGCACCAAAGCGCCTTCCTGGTTCCCTCCGTGCGCGTCGAGACGCTGCCGAAGGACTTCATGCTGTTCAAGCTGACAGCGGGCAAGGCGCAGGCGACGCAGTGGGGGATCAGCCCCTGGTGGTCGCCGGTGAAGCCCTTCAAGGAAGACTATGAAGGCGCCCTCGGCCGCTACGAGCAGGCCAAGCTCAACGGCATCGATATGAGCGCGATGGTCCGCTTCATGTCGGCCGTCTGCGTCGACTGGAATGACTTGGACAACTTTGTCCAGATCAAGCTGAAGGATGAATGCCGGGCCTTCTGGGGGCTTTTCGCGCCGCAGAAGAAGTTCAGCGCCACGCCCCCGACGGCATCGGGCCGCGCCGCGGCGCGGGCGAAGGAATATCAGGTGAGCGGCGGGGCCGAACTGCCACCCGATCTGGGCGTGCTGGAGGCCTGGCAGCTCTATGTGCCGAACCTCAAGGAATCCGATATCAGCCGCAGCGGGGTGATCCCAGCGCATGACATGCACGCGCTGGCGCTGCATTTCGGGCTGGCCTGACAGGCCCTAGCCAGTCGCGGCAGGCAGGGTCGCCATGGCCCTGCCGAAGGCCGCAAGGGTTTGATCCACGTCCCGCGCCTCATGCGCGGTCGAGACATAGTACTTGCTGTCGCCCTTCAGGATACCGCTGGCCCGCAGGGTGCGGTTCACATGCCCCTGCATGGCCCGGTCGGCGCGCAGCGTGGCGCGGTAGTCGCGCACGGCGCCGTCCATATAGACGACGTCGAACAGGGTCGGTTCGCCGACGATCTGGGCCGGAATGCCGGCCTTGGCGATCTGGGCGGAGAGACCCTCCATGATCGCCCGGCCGGTGGCGAAGACGGCCTCATAGGTGCCGGGGCGGCGCAGGATTTCCAGCGTCTTCAACCCCGCCACGGAGGCCACCGGATTGCCGGACAGGGTGCCCACCTGCATCAGGAAGCCGTCATCGCCGACCAGCGCCTTGTCGAAATGCGCCATGATCTCCGCACGCCCGGCCACCGCCGCCAGGGGAAAGCCGCCGCCGATGGTCTTGCCCAGCGTGCAGAGGTCCGGTGTCACGCCATAAAACTCCTGCGCGCCGCCATAGGCGAAGCGGAAGCCTGTGACGACCTCGTCGAAGATCAGCACCAGCCCGTGCTTCGTGCAGAGATCGCGCAGCCCCTGGAGGAAGCCTGGGGCGGGCGGGATCAGGCGTTGCAGCGGCTCCACGATGATGCCGGCGATCTCCTCCCCCTGCTGCTCCACCAGCCGCTTCACCGCCTCCAGATCGTTGAAGGGGGCCACCAGCACGTCATCGGCGACGGATTTCGGGATGCCGGCGGAATCGGGGACGGGACGGGGGAAATTCGCCAGGTGCTGTGGCGCGAGGCTCATCAGCCCGTAATCGGACATGCCATGATAGCCGCCCTCGAATTTCAGGATCTTGTCGCGGCGGCGGAAGGCGCGGGCCAGGCGCATGGCATAGAGGTCGGCCTCGGTGCCGGAGCCGACGAAGCGGAGCTGCTCCGCACAGGGCACGGCGTCGACGATCGCCTCGGCCAGGGCGATGCCATGCTCATTATTGGCGAAGAAGGTGGTGCCGCGGCCGAGCTGGTCCTGCACCGCCTCGGTCACTTCCGGGTGGCAGTGGCCGATGAACATCGGGCCGGAGCCGAGCAGGAAATCCACATATTCGCGCCCGCCGACATCCCAGACCCGGCCGCCAAGCCCGCGTTCCAGGATCACATCCGCCGGAAAATTGCCGAAGCCGCCGGCCGGCAGCACCCGCCGCGCACGCGCCATCAGCGCCTGTTCGCGGTCCATCACCCCATCCATCGCCCATTCCCCTGTCAGGAGGGCGCAGTAGACGCGCTTGGGGCGGAAAGGTGAAGACGCACGAAACCGCGGGCTACGAGGGTTTAATCTCGCACCGCGGTATTTCGGCTCGTTCGTGGGTCGCGGCCCGCCGGGGAGGGGCGGGCGGTCGAGAAAGGCTTAGAAGCCTTCCCGTTCAAGCCGCTTGCGCTCCACCTTGCGGGCGCGGCGGACAGCCTCCGCAGCCTCACGCGCACGGCGCTCGGACGGCTTCTCGTAATGGCGGCGGAGCTTCATTTCACGGAACACACCCTCACGCTGAAGTTTCTTCTTCAGCGCCTTCAGGGCCTGGTCGATGTTATTGTCGCGGACGACGACCTGCACGCGATGGAACCTCCTGGTTCGGAATGGTAGGATGGGCGAAACGCGGATACGCGCCAGCGGGTCCAGCAGCCGTCCCGAAGGACAAGGCCCCGAACCCCCGACGCGAGGCGACATCCATAGCACGCGATTCGTCCCGAGCGAAAGACCCTCCCGCACCGCCGCGCACGCATTACCTTGGGGGCAGGCATCGGATTCCCCCGCGACATGGCTCTTCTGAAGATCGCCCGCATGGGCCACCCCGTCCTGATCCGGCCCGCGCTGCCGGTGGAGGACCCGACCGCGCCGGAAATCCGTCGCCTGGTCGCCGATATGGCGGAGACGATGGAGGATGCCTCCGGCCTCGGCCTGGCGGCGCCGCAGGTGCATGTCGGGCTGCGGCTGTTCGTCTGGCGCGGCGGCGCCGGCAATATCCTCGCCCTCATCAATCCCGAGATCGAACCGGTGGGGGAGGAGGTCGAGGAAGGCTGGGAAGGCTGCCTTTCCATCCCCGGGCTGCGCGGCCATGTGCCGCGCGCCGCCCGCATCCGCTTCCGCGGCTATGATGTGGAGGGGCAATTGGTGGAGGGGGAGGCGGCGGGCCTGCCCGCCCGTGTCATCCAGCATGAGACGGATCATCTCAACGGCGTGCTCTATCCGATGCGGATGACCGACCTGTCCCGTTTCGGCTTCAACGAGGAACTGCACCGCGCCGCCCAGGCCGAGCGTCGTGCCGAGGAGACAGCCGCATGATCGAACGCAGCGACGAACGGGACCAGGCGATCCGCGCCGCCCTGCCGCATGTGCCGGCGCTGGGCTGGACCCGCGCGGCGCTCTCGGCCGGCCTGACCGATCTTGGCCGCGACCCCCTTGAGCAGGAATGGCTGTTTCCGCGCGGCCCGGCCGAGGCGATCGAGGCCTGGCTTGACCTGGCGGATCGCGAGATGGAGGCGCAGGCGGCACAGGAAGACCTTCTTTCCCGCAAGATCCCCTCGCGAATCCGCCGGCTGATCCTGATCCGCCTGGAACAGGCGGCCCCGCATCGGGAGGCGGTGCGGCGCGCCTTGGCGCAGCAGTCGCTGCCCTGGAATCTGGGCAGCGCCCTGAGGACCGTGGCGCGCACGGCCGATGCCATCTGGGGCGCGGCGGGCGACACCTCCGCCGATTTCTCCTGGTACACGCGGCGCGCCACGCTCGCCGGAGTCTATGGCGCCACCCTGGCCTTCTGGATGCAGGATGAGGAGCCTGGCCATCCGGCGACCATCGCTTTTCTGGACCGGCGGCTGGCCGGGCTGGCGCGTTTTCAGCAAAGGAAACGATCAGCCTGACGTCGCGTTCATGCCCCGGACACTGTGAAGGAGCCAGGGGTACATGAAGGGCATTCTGTTGTGGCTGGTCGGGTTACCAATCCCGATTATCATCGTCCTCTACCTGATTGGAATCTTGTGAAGATGCATCGGGCGTAATCGTGCTGGCATTTGCCCGCGGATGCTGTAAAGGCATGTCTCCACGGGATGCCAAGGGGGCCGGGGGGCTCCGCCACACGTTTGGTTGACGCAACAGTGTTTGCGCCAGCGAGGCTGATGGGGCAGGGAAGGCGTCCCCAGGGGAGACTCCCACGCATGCGCCGCAACCTGACTGTCCGCCTCCTCCTCGCCGGTGCCGCCGTCGCCATCGGCGGCCCGGCTCTCGCCCAGGCCTGCGCCCAGCCCAGCGAACGCACGGCCTTTGAATTGCGTGCCCTGCAGAGCCAGCTCATGGTCGCCGCCATTACCTGCCAGCGCGATGGGGACTACAACGCCTTCGTCCGCAAGTTCCAGGGCGAGCTCGGCGGCGCCTACAACACCATCCGCGCCCATTACCGCCGCACCGCCGGCGCCCAGGGTCAGCGCGCGCTGGATGGCTACATCACGACCCTGGCCAATGAGCAGTCGCAGGACGGCATCCGCCAGGGCTCGCGCTTCTGCCAGAACATCACGCCGCTGTTCCAGGCAGCCTTGTCGCAAAGCAATGGCAGCACGCTCGCCGACCTGTCGATGGAGCGGAATGTGCTGAACCCGGTCACCGTGGCCGCCTGCCCGGACCGTCCGGCGCCGGCCGCGACCACGCCGGCCCGCCGTCGCCCGGCCGCCAACACCCGCTCCGCCGCGGTGTCGCGCGACCGCTGATCACGGCTGCGACGTGAAGCGCTTCTGGAACGAAGCGCGGGTGGCCGAAGGGGGGGATGGCTACGCCATCCTGCTCGACGGCCGCCCGATGCGCCTGCCCGGCGGTGGCCCCATCCGCGTCGCCTCCCGCCCCCTGGCGGAGGCGCTCGCGGAGGAATGGCAGCGCGCGGGCGGTGCGAAGGATGGGGAGATGCGGCCCGAGGATGTGCCGCTGACCCGCCTCGTCGGCACCGCCATGGAGCGAATCGCCCAGGCCCGCGAGGGCACCATCGAGGCCATCGCCCGCTACGGCGAAACCGAACTTCTGTGCTACCGCGCCGACCACGGCCGCCTTGCCGAGTTGCAGGCGGCGGGCTGGGACCCCTGGCTTGCCTGGGCCGCGCGTGACCTGGACGCCGCCCTGCGCGTCACCACCGGCATCATGCCCATCGCCCAGCCGCCCCAGGCGCTGTCCGCGCTGCACCGCGCGGTGGCGGCCAAGGGGCTGATCGAATTGGCGGCGCTGGGCGTCGCGGTGCCCGCCCTCGGCAGCCTGGTGCTGGGCCTCGCCATGTCGGCGGGGCAAGTGACGCCGGCCGAAGCGCATCGCCTGTCCACATTGGAAGAGTGCTTCCAGGAGGAGCGCTGGGGCCACGACGCGGAAGCCGCCGCGCGGCGCGATTCGGCCGCCGCCGATGTGGCGCTGGCCGCCAGGCTGTTGGCGCTGGGATGACCCTGGCGCTGCTGCTGGCCATCGAGGGCCGGGTGCAGGGCGTGGGCTACCGGGACTGGATGCGGCGGCAGGCGCGCCGATTCGGCGTGGCAGGCTGGGTGCGCAACCGGCCGGATGGCAGCGTGCAGGCCCTGGTGGCCGGCCCCACCGACTCCGTGCGCGCCCTGATCGCCGCCTGCCACCGCGGCCCGATGCTGGCGCGGGTGACTCGGGTGACCGAGACGCCTGGCGCGCCACCTGAAAGCGAGGACTTCCAACGCCTCGCGGATGGCTGAGCCAGCGATTTATGCTGCACCGCCAAAAATTCTTGTCGGGTTAGCGATTCTGTCCTAAGAGGCGCGGGTCGGCGGGTGGTTTGCCCGCCGCGCCCCGGCCGCGTGAGCGGGCCCGGCGCCGTCACCCCGCGAGGGGGACCGGGCGCCTGGAGGCCCGGACCGGGGCGCTGCCTTCGCCTGAACAGGGCGCGGCTTTGCGGACAACATCGGACCGGCCCCGGCACGCGGGTTGGCCCACCGCCACCCACCGTCCGCGCCAACGCCGGACGGCATGACCGGATTCGAATAGTTTCATGAGCTTCAGTGAACTCGGCCTCGACCCGCGCATCCTCCAGGCGCTGGAACAGGAAGGCTACACCACCCCCACCCCGATCCAGCGCGATGCGATCCCGCACGCCATGGCCGGCCGCGACATCCTGGGCATCGCCCAGACCGGCACCGGCAAGACGGCCGCCTTCGGCCTGCCGCTGCTGCATCTCCTCGCCGAATCGAAGGGCCGGCCGCCGCGCGGTGGCTGCCGCGCGCTGATCCTGTCCCCGACGCGCGAGCTGGCGAGCCAGATCGCCGACAACCTGAAGATCTATGGCCGCCACCTCGGCCTGACCGTTTCCGTGATCTTCGGCGGCGTGCCGCATGGCGCGCAGCGCCGGGCGCTGGCGAATGGCATCGACATCCTGGTGGCGACGCCGGGCCGGTTGCAGGACCACCTGGATGAGGGCTCCGCGCGCCTCGACATGGTGAATGCCCTGGTGCTGGATGAGGCCGACCAGATGCTGGACAAGGGTTTCTGGCCCGCCATCCGCCGCATCCTGCCGAAGCTGCCGGCCAAGCGGCACACCATGTTCTTCTCCGCCACCATGCCGGCTGAGGTCGCCAAGCTTTCCGCCGAGATCCTGCGCGATCCGGTGCGAATCGAAGTGGCGCCGGTGGCGACGACGGCCGAGCGCGTGGCGCAGAAGCTCGTCGTCATCGAGCAGGGCCGCAAGCGCGGCAAGCTGGCCGAGCTGCTGAAGGGCGAGGGCGTGGGCCGCGTGCTGGTCTTCACCCGCACCAAGCACGGCGCCGATCGCGTGGTGAAGAACCTGGAAGCCGACGGCATCGCCGCCAACGCCATCCATGGCAATAAGAGCCAGGGCCAGCGGGAACGCGCGCTGTCCGACTTCAAGTCGAACCGCGCCCCGGTGCTGGTCGCCACCGACATCGCCGCCCGCGGCATCGACGTGGATGGCGTGACGCATGTGATCCAGCACGACATGCCGGACACCCCCGAAGCCTATGTCCACCGCATCGGCCGCACCGCGCGCGCCGGCGCCAGCGGCATCGCCATCGCCATGTGCGCGCCGGATGAGCGCGAGAAGCTTTGGGCCGTGGAGAAGCTGATCCGCATCTCCATCCCCGCTTCCGACGAGCGCCAGGATGTGAGCGTGCCGATGTACCGCACCGGCGGGCGCCCGGATGCGGTGAAGCCTTCCGGCGGCAATCGCGGCCGCAACAGCCCGTCCCGCGGGCGCAACGGCGGCGGCGGCGGCGGCGGCGGCCAGGGCCGCGGCGGCCAGCCGCAGGGCGCCCCGCGCGGTGCCGCGCCGAGCGCCCCCCGCGGCGGCGACCAGCCGGTGCGCCGCCCGGCCGCGGCGGCCGCGGGCCAGAAGGACCGCAGCTGGCGCGAAGGCGATTTCCGCGATGGCGCCGCCCGCGGGCGATAAGGGTTTTCGGCCATGCGCGAAACGGTGCTGATGAAGGGTGAGATGGCCACACGGGTCATCGTCACCACCGAAGCGGGAACCGAAGTGCTGGATGAGGAAGACGAGGTGCTGGAGTCCTACCCGGACGACCAGCACGCGACGGTCCTGGCCCGGTTTCTGGGGCAGGGGTGGGAGGTTGAGGAGGACGGGCCTTAGCGGGGGCGGTTTTGCTCTTCCCAGTTCCGGAAACCGCCATCGCCAAGGCGGTTAACTGCGAGTTGTCCGCGGATCACGTGAAAAGTGGCACCATCCTTACGGATGGTGAGGCTCTCGATCGACTTCAGCGGTGTCAGGTCGGTCACTTTCGTTGAATCAAGCCCGAGTTGCGTCAAGCTTGTCAACTCAGACAGAGGCGACAGATCTGTCACATCCGTCCCGTCAAGATTGAGCATCCGGAGACTGCTGAGGCCTACCAGTGGTGCCAAGTCAGTCACTCCGGTGTCGCTTATATCGAGCCTCTCTAGACTGATCAGCCCGGACAGCGGCGATAGATCGCTAATTGATGTCGCTCTCAGCTGGAGCGAATCAATGAACGGAACCCACTCGGCAGGCGGTCTCTGGCCTGCCAGAATCATCAGCCTCACCGCTTCAGGGTTAAAATTCGCGGGCGGATCTTGCCGGTCGCCTGACTGCGTCACCGGCGTTTGTTGTCTCGCACGGTCTTCATCATCCTTGCTTTGGGAACGGGTGAGCACGTGACGAATTGCGGCTGCGACGTCAGCAGGCATATGCATTGCTAGTCTTAGTGCCTGTTCTTCTCCACGTGCCAGGAAGGTACTAGCAGCTTGAACAAGCTTGGACTTGGTGGAAAAGTCCGAGCCAATCGCCCCCGTGTAAAAAGCCGTGGTAAGCGCAAGTGCCTTAATGGCCACTGTACGCGTTAGCAGATTACGGGCCGTGGAAAGACCCCTGTAACCGGCCTTCTCGGCTTGAAACCCTTGGCCCTGCGCTGTCTCTAACGGCTCGCTCGCGCGAGCAACATCCTCTTGAGACAGGGCGTCTGCTGCCCCAGCCAGATGAATGAGAGTGTGCGCATCCTCAAGTTGTGCGCGTACTGCCACAAAGAGTTCAGGCCTTGTTAGCGCGTCACGCCTGGCGCTGTCCCAGCGTACAACACTCGGAAAGGTTCGAAGCCAGGGCGCGAGTGTTGATAAGGCATCGACGAGGGCGCGGCGAATATCCGGGGCGAGAGGGTCGTCGATTGCATCAGGCGATCTGCTCAGCATGTCGTCTAGTTCAACGAAAGATGCGAGGGACATAGTTCGATCGTAAAGTTCCACCAACTGGTCTGGAATTGTATATGTGGGTTGATTCTCTAGCGCATCATGAAGTTTTTGTACTTTATTTGGCAACGCGCGCCAGCTGCGTTGATTATCAAGGCGTTCGTCAATTGCCTCTTTCAGATCCTGAAGTTTCTCAATGATTATAAGATGACGCTTGGCCATGTTCGGTTGGCTAGCGACCGCATGGTCGTCTGACTGACCCTGTTGCAGAACTAGTCGGCCTTCACCCTCTTCGAAGATTGCTCCATCGGGCTCTGGCGGCGTCGCTGCCAATGTAGCGCTTACGGAGGCATCGAGCCCCGCAGGGGATATATTTTCGCGCTGCTCTGCAAAATCGATGGTTTGGCTTGGAGGTCTCACGTCAATGGGCCTTTGGGCCTGCTGCCACAGCGTCTCGAGATTGCCGGGCCGCTGCCCTGCGCTATCGAGGAGAACGGTCATTAACCCTTCCAGGTTGTCGCGGCTGGGAAGTGATATGGCATTGCGCCAGTTGCGGACGCTTCGCGGGTCAACACCCAAAATAGAGGCAAGACGCTGATGGGTGCTGGGGACTCCGCTCCGCGCCATCCTGCCGGTGTCGATGGCGGCCGCCAGCGCCGCGGCGAAGGCGCGATAGTCCGACTTCGCCTTTCCGCTGCTTTCCGCCGATTTCCGCGCGCGCGCCATGCTTCCCTTGTTGGTATCCCCGTTTCCGCGAGCATGGGTTCTTTAGGAGGCCGGATCAATCGGAGTTCTGGCCATGCTCACCGCCATCGTCTTCACCATCGTCGCCTGCCACTACTGCCGGGAAGGCTGCTGCGGCCATGCCGACGGCCAGGGTCGCTGGTCCATGTGGGCTGTCGCCTTGGCCTATATGGTGCACGCGGCTGAATACGCGCTGCGTGCCCACTGAATCGGCCGGGTCCGGGGGCGGCCCCGCCCCCGGCGGGGTCCAGGGGCAGCGCCCCTGGCCTTACCTCAAAATGCGCCAGCCCACTCGTCAGACCACCCGGTCCTGCTCCGGAATCTCCTCGCCCTTCGAAACCCGCACCATGTTCCCCAGCCAGTGCTGGATGCTGCGGCGGCTGTTTTCGTAGGCGGTGCTGGCGCAGTGCGGGGTGACGATCACGTTGTCCATGTGCAGCAGCGGGTGGTCGGCGGGCGGGGGTTCCTGGTCGAACACGTCGACGGCGGCGGCGCGGATGGTGCCGTTCTTCAGTGCGGCCACCAGGTCGGCCTCCACCACCACGCCGCCGCGGGCGACGTTGATGATCATGGCGCTCGGCTTCATCTTGGCCAGGGCCGCCGCGTTGATCATGCCGGCGGTCTCGGGCGTAAGCGGGCAGTTTAGGGACAGGAAGTCGACCTCCGCGAGCAGGTCGTCCAGCGCGCGGTATTCCACGCCGAGTGCCTTCGCCTGGTCCTCCGGCAGCTTGGTGCGGGAATAGTACAGCACGCGGCAATCAAAGCCCTGCAGGCGCTTGGCCACGCCCTTGCCGATGGCGCCGAGGCCGATGATGCCTACGGTCTTGCCGGCGACCATCACCGACTGCTTCCACACCTCGTTCTTGGCCCAGCCGCCGGCGGCGGTGCTGTTATGGGCGGGCACGATGCGGCGGGCGAGGGCCAGCATCAGGCCGATGGTGAAGTCGGCGACGGGCGCGGCATTGCTGCCCGTGGTGCGCGCCACCTGGATGCCGTGGGCGCGG
This sequence comes from Roseomonas sp. F4, assembly GCF_053891155.1. Taxonomy (NCBI): domain Bacteria; kingdom Pseudomonadati; phylum Pseudomonadota; class Alphaproteobacteria; order Acetobacterales; family Roseomonadaceae; genus Roseomonas; species Roseomonas sp. F4. The sequence goes on along the minus strand of NZ_JBSSHK010000005.1, from coordinate 254,922 downwards.
CAATAGTCCAGGTCGATATTGTCGATGCCGACGCCCCATTTGTGCAGCAGCTTCAGCTTCGGCCCGGCGGCCAGAACCTCCGCCGGCACGGGCACGTCCCACCACAGGGCGTAGTCGGCATCGGCGACTTCGGCCTTCAGATCCTCGACGCTGCGGCCCTTCACGGCGGTGGCCGAAAAGCCCTCGGGCAGAAGCGATTGGATGATCTCGGCCATCTCGCCGGCGATGGGCTGCAACAGGGCGATTTTCTGGGTCATGCGGTTGTCCTGGGGAGGGTCAAGCGGAAGGGGTGGTGGCGGTCTCGAGCACGAAGCGCACGCCGGCGCGCGCCAGCCCGCCGCCGAGCGCCACCACCGAACCATCGGCGCGCCAGCAGGCGGCGCCGGTCATCGTGCCGTCGTCGTGGAAGGCAATGCCGTTCATGCCGCCGCCCAGCGTGGGTGCGCGCTTGATGGTGTGGCCGCGCGCCGCCAGCGCCGCCGCGACCTCCGCCGGCACGCCGGGTTCCAGCTCCAGCGCCAGGCCTTGGGTCCAGATGCGCGGGGCCTCGACGGCCTGTTGCAGCGTCATGCCGTGGTCGATCAGGTTGAGCACCGCCTGGAAGGCGGAGGGGAAGATGCGTAGCCCGCCTGGCAAGCCGAGCGCGAAGGCGGGCTTGCCGTCCTTCAGCGCGATGGTCGGCGCCATGGAGGTATAGACCCGCTTGCCCGGCTGCACGGACAGTGCGAGGCCCGGCCGCGGGTCGAAATTGTGCATGTAGTTGTTGGCGATCAGCCCGGTGCCGGGGATCGCCATGCGGGCGCCGAACAGCGCGTTGATGGTCTGCGTCGTGGCGACGATATTGCCCGCCGCATCGGCCACCGTGACATGGGTGGTGCAGTTGGACTCGCCGAGGGAGGGATGCGCGGTCCAGGCCTTGGCGCGCGCCATGTCGATCTCCGCCCGGCGCAGATCGGCGTAGCGGCGGGAGGTGAGAAGCTCCACCGGCACATGGACGAAGTCCGGATCGGCGGTGGCCACTGCACGGTCGGCGAAGGCCATCTTCAGCGCCTCCGCCACCAGGTGCCAGGAATCGGCGGTGCCGAAGCCCATGGCGGCGACGTCAAAACCCTCCAGCACGTTCAGCATCTGCGCCACATGCACACCGGCGGAGGCGGGTGGCGGCGGGGCGAAGACGTCGAAGCCGCGATAGCTGCCATGGATCGGCGCGCGCTCGATCGGGCGGCTGGAGGCGAGGTCGGCGCGGGTGACAATGCCGCCCGCACGCGCCAGCGCATCGGCGACCAGGCCGCCCAATGCGCCGTCATGCAGCAGGTCGGGGCCTTCCTTGGCGATGGCGCGCAGCGTTTCGGCATAGGCGCCCTGGATGAACCGGCGGCCGGCGGCGAGCTTGGTGCCGCCCGGCAGGAAGCGCGCGGCGAGGTCCGCATCCCGCGCCAGATCGGCGGCTGCATCGCCGATGCAGTCGGAGAGATAGGGCGTGACGCGAAAACCCTCGGCGGCGAGCTGGATGGCCGGCGCCATCACATCCGCCAGCGACCAGCTTCCGAAGCGGGCCAGCGTCTCGGCCCAGGCGCGCAGCGAGGCCGGGACGGCGACGGAGAGGGCGCCGATCGCGTTGGTGCGGCCCTCCACCTCCCGCTCCTCCGGCGGCATGTCGGTGCGGGGCGTGTACATTGTGGGGGTGGCGGCGGCGGGGGCGGTGGAGAGGCCATCCATCACCGCGTGGCGGCCATCGGCCATGCGGATATGGCCGACGCCGCCGCCGAGCACGCCGACCATCATCGGCTCCACCACGGTCAGCGCGAAGAGCGTGGCGATGGCGGCATCCACCGCATTGCCGCCTTCCAGCAGCACGCGGGCGCCGGCGGCGGATGCCATCGGGTGGTTGCTGGCGACGACGCCACGGGACCCGCTGGCGGGTGCCTTCTCGCAGGTCAGCGCGAATCCGTTGCGGCCCACCTTCATTACCTTGCTCACCCCAGCTGTCAGAACGCAGTTTGGGCCGGGGCGGGGTAGGGGGGAAGAGGGGGTCAGAAGGCCAGTTGGACCTTCATCGCCCGGCCGCGATCGGCGGCGAGATCAAAGGCGGCGACGGCGTCCTCCATCGGCACCACCTCGGTCAGCAGCGGCATCGGGTCGATCGCGCCGCGGGCGAGGATATCCACGGCCAGCGCAAATTCCTCGTGGAACCGAAAAGTGCCGCGCAGCGTGATCTCCTTCGCCACCAGCGTGTTCAGCGGCACGGAGGCATCGCCGCCGATGCCGACCTGCACGATGGTGGCGCCCGGCCGCGCCGCGCCGATGGCGCCGGCGAGCGCCAGGCCGCTGCCGGCGCATTCGAAGACCACGTCAAATGTGCCCTTGTCCGCGCCATAGGGCGCCAGCGCGTCGGGCTCCGCCCGCAGGTCATGCGTGGCATCGGCGCCGAGCTGCCCGGCCATCGTCAGCGGCTTTGGCGTCAGGTCCGTCATCACCACCTGCCGCGCGCCCGCATGGCGCGCCACCAATAAACAAAGCATGCCGATGGGGCCGGCGCCGGTGATCAGCACGCGCGCGCCCATCAGCGGCCCCGCCTGGCGTGCTGCATGCAGGCAGACGGCCAGCGGCTCGGCGAAGGCAGCGCGTTGCAGCGGCATGTCGGCGGGCAGCTTCACCGCCTGGGCCGCGTCGCAGACCAGGTGTTGGCGAAAACCGCCATCGACATGCGGCATCCGCATCGCGCTGCCGTAGAAGCGCATGTCGAGGCAATGCTGCGCCTGCCCCGCCAGGCAGTAGCGGCAGGTGCCGCAGGGACGGGAGGGGTTCACCGCCACCTTGTCGCCCACCGACAGCCCCGTGACGTTGGGGCCTGTTGCCGAAATCTCGCCGGCGATCTCGTGGCCCAGCACCATGGGCTGGCGCACCCGCACCACGCCGAAGCCGCCATGCAGGTAGTAGTGCAGGTCGGACCCGCAGATGCCGCCCTGGCGGATCCGCACCGCGACCTCGCCCGGGCCGGGCGGCGTGGCCTCCTGGTCCTCCACGCGCAGGTCGTGTGCGGCATGAATGACGATGGCGCGCATGATGGTCCTCCCCTTTGGCACGATGCTTGTCGTTTCCGGCGTGCCGATCAAGCGGGGCGCGTTGACGCTGGCCGAGCCGGGCGGCACCTTGCCCGGCGAAACGCCGCCACAGCCCCCCAAAATCCGACCCGCCAGGAGTCCGCGCCATGTCGCGTGCCGCCCTTTCCCTGTTCGCCGCCGCGTTGATCGCGGCTGCCGCCCCCGCCGCGGCGCAGGCGCCCGACCGCGCCCGCACGCTGCGCGTGGCGCCGGAGACGCTGACCACGGTGCTGGACCCGCATTTCACCACCAGCTTCACGACGCGCGACTTCGCCTATCTGGTCTTCGACACGCTGGTCGCGGTGAACGATCGGTGGGAGCCGACGCCGCAGATGCTGGAGCGGTGGGAGCGCAGCGCGGACGGCCTGACCTGGACCTTTGTGCTGCGCGACGGCCTCGCCTGGCATGATGGCAGCCCCGTCACGGCGGAGGATTGCGTCGCCAGCCTGCGCCGCTGGGGCGCGCGGGATGCGCTGGGCGGCGCCATGATGCGCGCCTCCGCCAGCCTGGATGTCGTGGATGCCAAGACCTTCCGCCTGGTGCTGCGGGAGCCCTTTGGCCTGGTGTTGCAGGCCTTGGGCAAGCCGGGCGCCATGGTGCCGATGATGATGCCGGCGCGGCTGGCCGCGACGCCGCCGACGCAGCAGGTGACGGAGGTGATGGGCAGCGGCCCCTACCGCTTCGTGCGGGAGGAATACCGCCCCGGCGATCGCATCGTCGTCGCGCGCAACGCCGCCTATCGCCCGCGCGCCGAGCCCGCGGTCTGGGCCAGCGGCGGCAAGGTGGCGCGGATGGAGCGGGTGGAGCTGCTCGCCATGCCGGATGTCTCGACCCAGGTTTCGGCGCTGACCACCGGCGAGATCGACTATGTGGAACGCCTGCCGGCCGATGTGCTGCCGATCCTGGAGCGCAACCGCGCGGTGACGGTCGCGACCGTCTCGCCCTTCGGCTACCAGGGCATCCTGCGCTTCAACCATCTGCACCCGCCCTTCGACAATCCGCAGGTGCGGCGCGCGGTGATGCTGGCGGTGAACCAGGCGGATTATCTCGCCGCCGTCGCCGGGAGGCCTGAGTACGCCCGCGAATGCCGTTCCATGTTCGGCTGCGGCACACCGCTGGAGACCACGGCGGGCATGCCGGCCTCAACGGACCTGGAAGCGGCGCGGCGCATGCTGCGCGAATCCGGTGCGGACCTTTCGCGCCCTGTCGCCATCATCCACCCCGCCGATGCGCCGGGCATCGCGGCGCTTGGCCTGGTCTCGCAGGGTCTGCTGACCCAGCTCGGCTTCCGGGTCGATCTGCAGACCATGGACCTCAACACCTACTTCGGGCGGCGCGCGCGGCAGGATGGGTGGAACCTGGCGCATACCACCAACACGGTGCCGGACATGCAGTCCCCGCTGCTGAACCCCTTCGTGAATGGCGCCGGCCGTGTGGGTGGGTTTGCTGGATGGCCCGCGAATGCGGAGGTGGAGCGGCTGCGCGTGGAATTCGCGCGCGCGCAGGATGACGCTGAACGCAAGCGCATCTCGGACGAGATTCATCGCCTGGCGGCGGAGGATGGCTTCTACATGCCGCTCGGCCAGTTCACCGCGGCCAGCGCCTGGCGGTCGGACCTCAACGGCGTGCTGCGCGGCCCGGCGATGTTCCTCTGGAACATGGAGCGCCGCTGATGCTCTCCTTCTCCGACTATCTCGATGCCGTGCCGAAGGTGGAGCTGCATCTGCACATCGCCGGCGCGATCCGGGCCGAAACGCTGGACGAGCTGGCGGCGAAGAACGGGGTGCGCCTGCCGAAGCCGGCCGCCGAGATGTACCGCTTCGAAACCTTCTACGATTTCCTCGACATCCTGCGGCTCGGCGCGCTGGCGGTACGGACGCCGGCCGAGTTTTCTCGCATTGCCTTCGAGTGCATTGAGGACCTGCATCGGCACGGCAACGTCCGCCACACCGAGATCTTCTTCAACCCGCACTACTTTGCGCCCAACGGTGTCACCTATCCGGAGATCGTGGACGGGCTGCTGGAGGGGCTGGCGCGCGGGCACGCCGCCTATGGCGTCTCCGCCAAGCTGATCGCCTGCATCGACCGGAGCGTCTGCCTACCCTCCGAATCCCTTCAGATGCTGGACTGGATGGCGAAGTGGCGGCGCGCGGAGGTGATCGGCATCGGGCTGGATGGGGCCGAGCGCGCCGGCCCGGCGCATCTCTGGGTCGAGGCCTGGCGGCAGGCCGGGCGCGATGGCTACCGCCGCACCGCCCATGTCTGCGAGGACAATCAGGCGCTCTTCGAGGCGCCGCCGATGCACTACAGCCTGTGCCGCGACATGCTCGGCTGCGACCGGCTGGACCATGGCTACAACATGCTGGCGGACCCCGCCGTGGTGGCCCGCGCGGTGAAGGACCAGGTGCCCTTCACCATGGCATGCTGGTCCGGCATGGCATGGAACCGCGCGCCGCGGCGCCAGCGGATCAAGGCGATGTTCGACGCAGGGCTGAACATCAGCCTGGGCACCGACGACCCGACCATCTTCGACACCACCATGGGCCATAGCTGGCGCACGGTGTTTGCCGATCTCGGCTGGGGTGTGGCGGAGGCGCGGAAGCTGAGCCTGGCGGGGCTGGAAGGATCCTGGCTGCCGGAGCCAGAGAAGGCCGCGATGCGCGCCGAATTCGGCGCGACGCTGGATGCGCTGGAGCGCGACCTGGACCCCGAGGATCGCGTGCTGGACCTCTCCGTCACCCGCCGCTGAAACAGAAAAGGCGGCCCGTTTCCCGGACCGCCCTTCCAACCACCACAGCCACCGCACAACAGCCGGCCCATTTCGCCAGCAGACCGCGGCAGCGTCCCAAAATCAGTCGGCGAACTGGCCGGCGGCCTGGATCAGGGGGCGCCACTTGGCGATGTCGGCCTGCCAGAATTCGCGATGCGCTTCCGGCGTCGCGCGTGCCACCGGGACCGGGCTGGTGCCCAGCGCCGCGAAGCGCGTTCCAACGTTGGTGTCCTGAAGCGCGGCGACCAGGGCCTGGTTCAGCCGCGCGATGATCGGGGCAGGGGTACCCTTCGGGGCATAAAGGCCGTGCCAGACGCTGACCTCGAAGCCCGGCAGGCCGCCCTGGGCCGCGGTGGCCAGGTCGGGCAGGGATTCCAGGCGATCCGCCGTGGTCACGGCGAAGGCGCGGATGCCGCCGGCCTTGATCTGTTCGGTGGTGTTGGTGGTCTGGTCGCACATCAGGTCGACGGTGCCGGCCAGCAGGTCGTTCATCGCCGGGCCGGTGCCGCGATAGGGCACGGTGGTCATGCGCGTGCCCATCGCCTGCATCAGCAGCAGGCCACACAGATGGCTCGCCGCGCCGATGCCGGCATTGGCGTAGTTGAGCTTCTCGCCCTCCCGCTTCACCAGCGCCACCAGCTCCGCCATGTTCTGCGCCGGCAGGCCGTTGCGGCCGACGAGTGTCATCGGCACCTCGGTCACCAGGCCCAGTGTCTCGAAGCCGTTGATCGGGTCATAGGCCAGGCGGCGGTACAGCGTCGGGATGGTCGCCATGCCGATGTGGTGCATCAGGATGTTGTAGCCATCCGGCCGGGCCTGGGCGGTGCGCTGCGCGCCCAGCGTGCCGCCGGCGCCACCCACATTCTCCACCACCACGGTCTGGCCGAGATTGGTGCTCATGGCCTGAGCGATCAGCCGCGCCACGGTGTCCGTCGGCCCGCCGGCGGCGAAGGGCACGATCATGGTGATGGTGCGGGTGGGGAAGGCCCCCTGCGCGAAAGCCGGCGCGGCCAGTGCGGCGCCGGCAAGACCCAGAAGGCCACGCTTTCCGATCTTGGTCATTTTGTCTCGTTCCCCTCAGTCACACTTCTCGTTCGGGCGTTCAGGCGTCCATCTTCAGGGCGGCGATGAAGGCGCTCTGCGGAATTTCGACCTTGCCGAACTGCCGCATGCGCTTCTTGCCTTCCTTCTGCTTGTCCAACAGCTTGCGCTTGCGGCTGATATCTCCGCCATAGCACTTTGCCGTGACATCCTTCGACATGGCGCTGATTGTCTCACGCGCAATCACGCGCCCGCCGATCGCGGCCTGGATCGGAATCTTGAAGAGCTGGCGCGGGATCAGCTCCTTCAGCTTTTCGCAGATCTGCCGGCCGCGGCGGTCCGCCTGGGTGCGATGCGCCATGAAGGACAGCGCGTCCACCGGCTCCGCGTTCACCAGGATGGAGATCTTCACCAGGTCGCCCGGCTGGTAGCCATCGACGGTGTAGTCGAAGCTCGCATAGCCGCGGCTGACGGATTTCAATCGGTCGTAGAAGTCGAAGACCACTTCATTCAACGGCAGGCGATAGACCGCCATCGGGCGGGTGCCGACATAGGTCAGCTCCACCTGCTCGCCGCGGCGTTCGTTGCACAGAGTGAGGACGGAGCCGAGATATTCCTCCGGCACCATAATGGTGGCCTTGATCCAGGGCTCGCTGATTTCCTCGATCACGCTCGGGTCCGGCATATCGGCCGGATTGTGCAGCTCCGTCTCCTCGCCGTTGGTCTTCTTGATCTTGTAGACAACGGAAGGCGCCGTCGCGATCAGGTCCAAGTCGAACTCGCGGGAGAGGCGTTCCTGCACGATCTCGAGGTGCAGCAGGCCGAGGAAGCCGCAGCGATAGCCGAGGCCGAGGGCCGCGCTGTTTTCCATCTCGTAATGGAAGCTGCTGTCGTTCAGCCGCAGCTTGCCGACGGATTCGCGCAGCTTCTCGAAATCATCCGCATCCACCGGATACAACCCACACCAGACCACGGGGATGGAGGGCTTGAAGCCCGGCAGGGCCTCGGTGGCCGGGTTGCGGTCATCCGTCAGCGTGTCGCCGACATTCGTATCCGCCACGGTTTTGATCGCGGCGGTGACATAGCCCATCTCGCCCGGGCCGAGGCTTTCCACCGCCACCATCTTGGGCGTGAAGACGCCGACCTGCTCCACCGTATGGGCGGTGCCGTTCGACATCATGCGGATCTTCATGCCCTTGCGCAGGCGCCCATCGCGCACGCGCACCAGCACCACCACGCCGAGATAGGCGTCGTACCAGCTATCGACCAGCAGGGCGGTCAGGGTCTTGTCGGCATCACCGGTCGGCGGCGGCAGGCGGGTGACGATGGCTTCGAGCACGCCTTCGATGTTCAGGCTGGTCTTGGCCGAAATCATCACGGCGTCGGAGGCGTCGAGCCCGATCACATCCTCGATCTGCTGCTTCACCCGGTCGGGCTCGGCGGCGGGCAGGTCGATCTTGTTCAGCACGGGCACGATCTCATGCCCCGCATCCAGCGCCTGATAGACATTCGCCAGCGTCTGCGCCTCCACGCCCTGGGAGGCATCAACCACCAGTAGCGAGCCTTCGCAGGCGGCGAGCGAGCGGCTCACCTCATAGGCGAAGTCGACATGGCCGGGCGTGTCCATCAGGTTGAGGATATAGGTCTCGCCGTCATTGGCCTTGTAATGCAGGCGCACGGTCTGCGCCTTGATGGTGATCCCACGCTCCCGCTCCAGCTCCATATTGTCGAGGAGCTGTTCCTTCATGTCGCGCAGCGCCACCGTGCCGGTGGTCTGGATCAGCCGGTCCGCCAGGGTCGATTTCCCATGGTCGATATGGGCGATGATCGAGAAGTTACGGATGCGGGAGAGGGGTGTGTCGGTCATCTGTTTCCGGGCGCCGGCCATGGCGGGAAAGGCCCGCCTGCGTCACCCGGGAGATAGGGCAGAACCGGCCGAAGTCCAAACCTTTCCGGGCCGGGGGTGGCCGGCTATTCGATCCGGGCGCCGCTGATCTGCACCATTTCCTGCCAGCGCGGGCGGTCGGCCATGATGCGGGCGCGGGTGCCGGCGGGGTCCAGCGGCGGCAGGGCCAGCAGGCCATTGGCGCGCAGCCGGTCCTCCAGCCCCGGATGGGCGGCGGCGCGCTGCAGCAGGTCCCGCGTGCGGGCGGCGAGTTCGGGGGGGAGGCTGCCGGGGCCGCTCAGGATGTTCCAGGATTGCAGGTCGATATCGGCGATGCCGAGCGCCGGGAAATCGCCCATGGCCGGGACATCCGGCAGGAAGGGCACCCGTTCCTTCGATCCCACCGCCACGGCCTTCAGCGTGCCGGCCGCCACATGCGGCAGCAGGGCCGGCATGAAGTCGAAGCACATGTCGATATTGCCGGCCAGCAGGTCGTTCAGCGCCGGGGCGCCGCCGCGATAGGGCACCACGGTGATCGCAGCCCCGCTGCGCCGCGCGATGGTGGCGGTCAGCAGGTGGGAGGCGCCGCCGCTGCTGGCCGCGCCATTGGTCAGCTCATTGCCCGGGCGCTTCGCCCATTCCAGCATGGCGCCGAGATCGGTCCAGCCCCTTTCCTGCGCCCGGTCCGCGCGCACGCAGCAGAGGGTGGTGGAGGTGACCACGCTGGTGATGGGGGTGACGTCCCGGTCCACATCCAGTGGCATGCGCGTCATCATGGCGGGCAGGGAGGTGAACATGGTGATGCTGAACAGGCCGGTGGTCAGCCCGTCCGGCGGCGCCTTGGCGACCACATCCATGGCGATCAACCCATTGGCACCGCTGCGGTTTTCCACGACCACGGCTTGGCCGGAGGTTGCCTGAATCGCCTCCCCATACAGCCGGGCGATGGTGTCGGACTGGCCGCCGGGCGGGTTCGGCACGATCAGCCGCAGGGGGCGGGAGGTGGAGATCTGGGCGAAAGCCCTTGGGGCGAGGGCCGGGGCAGCCAGGGGAGCGGCAGCGGCGGCGAGCAGGGTGCGGCGTGCGATCATGGCCAAAAGATTACGCGGGTCTTTCGCAGATGCGAAAGAGGAAATATCAGGACAATTGCAACCTCTCACACGGAGACCACGAACCATGCCGAAGCGCGCCATCTCCTCCCCCAAGGTCTTCAAGAGCAGCCGGCCCTTCGCCCAGGCGACGGTCGCCGGCGGCTTCATGTTCGTCTGCTCCACCGGGCGCGACGTGAACGGCCAGTTCGCGGTGGGCGACGTCCGCGCCCAGACGCAGCAGACGCTCGACAATATCCGCGCTTTGATCGAGGAGGCCGGCGGCACCATGGACGATGTGGTGAAGTGCACCGTCTATGTGACGGACCGCGCGAATTGGGAGCCGATGAACGAGGTGTACTTCGCCAATTTCGTCGAAAATCCGCCGCACCGCGTGTCCTGCATCGTCACCGGGCTGGGCTCGACCGACTGCCTGGTGGAGATCGACGCCACGGCCTATCTCGGCCCAGAGGCTGGCTAGGCGGGACTGATCAGCGGATCAGCCGGACCTCCACCGCCAGGCCGAGCGTCGCCCAGACCCGGTCGGCGGTGAGCACCGGCAGCGCCTGCCGCGCGGCGGTGGCCAGGCAGGCGCAATCGCCGAGCGAGAGAACGCCGCGATGGGCGGCGAGGAGGCGGGCGGCGGCATCGGCCTCCGCCGCCGTATAGGGCAGCACTGGCAGGGACAGCCGGTCGAGTGCCGGCGTTCCGTCGCCACCGAAACGCGCAAGCCGTCCGAGAATTTCCGTGCGGGTTACGGACGAGATGAGCGCGGTCTCGATGGCGTCGGCCACGACGTCGGCGCCGGCTTCGGCCTGAAGCAGCGCCAGCACGGCGGAGGCGTCGAGCAGCGTTGCGTCAGCCATGCGGCCTAGGCTCGAGCCCTTCCGCTACGTCGCGTGCGGCCTCGGCCCGCCGCTCGGCGATCAACTCCTCCGCGAGGCTGAGGCCGGCGGGCACCATCGCCGCCACCATGGCCTGCGCGTCCCGGATCGCGGCGTCGCGGGGGCGGATGTGCAGGCGGCCGTCGCGGGCTTCAACCAGCACCTCGCCACCACCCTGCACCCCGAGCGAGACGCGGACTTCCTCCGGCAAAACCAGCCGGCCCTCCGCATCCACCCGCACCGAAACGACTCGGCCCATCGAAAGCCTCCTGCCGCCTATCCTCGTAGCACCGCGCCGGTCGCCTTTGCCACCGCGGCGACGATCTTGGCCGTCACGGCCTCGATCTCCGCATCGGTCAGGGTGCGCTCGCGCGGTTGCAGGGTGGCCTGGATCGCCAGGCTGATTTTTCCTTCCGCCATGCGATCACCTGCGTAGCGGTCGAACAGCGTGACGTCGGTGACCAGCGTCTTGTCGGCATTGCGGGCCGCGCGCAGCAATTGCTCGGCCGGCACGTTCGCATCGACAACGAAGGCAAAATCGCGCTTTAGCGGCTGGAAGGCGGGCAGGTCTGGCAGCCCCTTCTTCCTGCGTTTTGGCTCCGCGATGGCGTCGAGAAAGACCTCGAAGGCCACGACCGGCCCGGCCAGGCCGAGTGCCTTCACCACCTGCGGATGCAACTCCCCGAAGGTGGCCAGCACGGTCTTCGGCCCCTGGCGCAGCACGCCGGAGCGGCCCGGGTGGTAGAAGCCCGGCGCGTCGGTGGTCAGCATGACGGCCGCCATCGGCACGCCAAGGGCGCCCAGCACCGCCAGCGCATCCCCCTTCGCATCCAACGCATCGACGGGCCGCGCGGGCGCCGCCCAGTTCGCCGCCGTCTGCCCGGCGCGGACGCCGGCCGCGACGGCGAGCTGGCTCACCCCGGCTGCTGGGTCGCGATAGGCCCCGCCGAGCTCGCCCAGCGCGACATCCGCAAAACCGCGCGCCGCATTGCGGGCGGCGGCCATGGCCAGCGAGGCAACCGGGGTCGGCCGCATCTGGTCCAGGTCGCTGGCAATGGGATTTTCGAGATGCAGCCCATCCGGCGTTTCACCGAACAGCGCGGCGGTCGCGCGGTCCAGGAAGCCGTAGGTCACGCAGTCCTGCATGCCGCGCGCGGCCAGCACCCGCCGCGCCAGCGCCGCGCGTACCTGCTTGGGCGACAGCGCGGGCCGCGGCACGGCGGAGGTCACAGGCAGGGAGACCGCCGGCACCGCATCCAGCCCGCCCAGCCGCAGCACCTCCTCCACCAGGTCGCATTCCGGCTCGATCTCGGCGCAGCCTTCGGCGGCGATGCGGGCGCGGTCGGCGGGCAGGGACGGGTCCTGGGCCAGGGCGCCGGCACCGGCGATGTCGTTGCGCCAGGATGGCACGGCGACCGTCACGGCCTCCGCCGTGCGGGCCGTCACCTCGAAGCCGAGGCGGGTGAGGCGGTCGACCACCTCATCCTCCGCCAATTCCAGCCCACCGAGGTCCCGCACACGCGCGAAGCGCAAGGTGGCGTTCCGCCGCCAATCCGGCTCCGCGCCCGCCTCCGAGATTTCGGAAGCCTCGCCACCGCACAGCTCCTGGATCATCCGCGTCGCGGCTTCCAGCGCCTTGGGCAGCAGCGCGGGGTCGATGCCGCGTTCGAAGCGCGATCGCGCATCGGTGCGCACGTCATGCCGGCGGCCGGAGAGCGCGATGCGCACGGGGTCGAACAGCGCGCATTCGATGAAGCATTCGCTGGTGTTCTCGTCGCAGCCGGAATGCTCGCCGCCGATGATGCCGCCCAGCGCTTCCGCGCCCTTGGCATCGGCGATGACGCCATCCTCCTCCGTCAGCGCATAGGTCTTGCCGTTCAGCGCCAGCAATTCCTCGCCCGGCTGCGCCATGCGCATGGTCAGCTCAGGGCCCGTCACCTTGGCCACGTCAAAGACATGCAGCGGCCGGCCGACGGCAAAGGTGAAGTAGTTGGTGATGTCGACCAGCGCGCTGATCGGCCGCAGCCCGATCGCCACCAGCCGGTCCTGCAGCCACTGCGGCGAGGGTCCGTTCTTCACGCCCCGCACGGCACGCCCAAGAACCCACTGGCAGGCGCGCGGATCGGCGATGCGCCAGCGCAGCGGAGACGGATAGGTGCCGGCAACCGGCGCCACTTCCCAGCCCTTCAGCGTGCCGAGCCCCGCCGCCGCCAGGTCCCGGGCAATGCCACGGACCGAAAGGGCATCCCCGCGATTCGGCGTCACCTTGATCTCGATCACCGGATCGTCGAGGCCAGCCCACTTCACATAGCTCTCGCCGAGCGGTGCATCCTCCGGCAGGTCCACAATGCCCGAATGGTCGTCGCCGAGGCCCATTTCGCGGGACGACAGCATCATCGCCTCGGACTTCACGCCGCGGATTTCGCCGAGCTTGAGGGTGATGCCGGTACCCGGGATGAAATCGCCCGGCACCGCCAGCACGCCCTTCATGCCCGTTCGCGCATTCGGCGCGCCGCAGACCACGGACAGCTCGCGCCCGTCGCCCACATCGACGCGGAGCTGCCGCAGGCGGTCGGCATTCGGGTGCTGCACGGCCTCGATCACCCGGGCAATCCGAAAACTGCCGAGCGCCGCGGCCTTGTCCTCGATGCCCTCGACCTCGATGCCGATGGCCGACAGCGTCGTGGAAATCGTCTCCAGCGTCGCATCCGTCTCCAGATGCTCGCGCAGCCAGCTCAGGGGAAACTTCATCGCTCAGATCCCCTCATGCAGGCTGGCCGGCGCCAGCGGGTCGGCGGCCCAGTGGCGCAGCCAGCGCAAATCGCTTTCGTAGAAGGGGCGCAGGTCGGGCATGCCGTGCTTCAGCATTGTGATGCGCTCGATGCCCATGCCGAAGGCAAAGCCCTGCCATTCGCGCGGGTCCAGCCCGCAATTGGCCAGCACCTTGGGGTGCACCATGCCGCTGCCCAGGATTTCGAGCCAGTCGCCGCCGCCGCCCAACTCGCCCGTCTTCCGGTTCCAGCCGATATCCACTTCCATGGAGGGCTCGGTGAAGGGGAAGTAGGAGGAGCGGAAGCGCACCGGCAGGTCGGAAATCCCGAAGAAGGCGCGGAGAAAATCGGTCAGGCAGCCCTTCAGATGGCCGAGCGTGATGCCGCGGTCGATCACCAGCCCCTCCACCTGGTGGAACATCGGGCTGTGCGTGGCGTCATGGTCGGCGCGATAGGTGCGGCCGGGGGCGATGATGCGGATCGGCGGCGCCTCGCCCAGCATGGTGCGGATCTGCAAGGGGGAGGTCTGGGTCCGCAGCACCAGGCGCTGCCCGGCGGCATCCGTGCCCGGCATGTAGAAGGTGTCGTGATCCTGCCGCGCCGGGTGATGGTCCGGGATGTTCAGCGCGCCGAAATTGTACCAGTCGCCCTCGATATCCGGCCCTTCGACCACCCGGAATCCCATGCTGCCGAAGATCGCCGTCAGCTCCTCGATGGTCCGGCTGATCGGGTGGATGCCGCCATCGGCCGCCGTGCCGGGGGCGAAGGGGCGAGTGGGGAGGGAGACATCCAGCCGCTCCGCCTTCAGCCGGGCGTCCAGCGCCTCCGCCTCCAGGGTCGCCTTGCGGGCCTCCAGCAGGGCCTCGACCTCACCCTTCAGGCGGTTCAGCGCGGCGCCGCGTTCCTTGCGCGCCTCCGCCGGCACCGCGCCCAGGCCCTTGAGCAGCCCGCTCAGGCTGCCGGACTTGCCCAGCACCGCCACCCGCACCGCATCGAGCGCCCGGAGATCGGCGGCGCCGGCCAGCGCCGCCTCCGCCTCTTGCCGCAGGGTCACCAAATCGTCCGTCATCATGCCAGCATCCGGATACGGAAAAGGCCGCCCCCTGCGGGACGGCCCTCCTGTTTGGTCTGAAGTCCGAACCCGAGGGGTTCAGGCCTGCGCGGGGAGGGCGCCCTTCGCCTTTTCGACGATGGCCGCAAAACCCGCCGCGTCCTCATAGGCCAGCGTCGCCAGCACCTTGCGGTCGATCTCGATGTTCGCCGCCTTGATGCCCGCCATGAAGCGGGAATAGGTGATGCCGTGCTCGCGGACCGCGGCATTGATGCGCTGGATCCACAGGCCCCGGAAGTCGCGCTTCTTGTTGCGACGGTCGCGATAGGCGTATTGCAGCGCCTTCTCGACCCGCTCCAAGGCGGGGCGATAGGCGGTCGACGACCTGCCGACATAGCCCTTGGCGAGCTTGAGGATCTTCTTGTGACGGGCGTGCTTGGTAACGCCCCGCTTCACACGTGCCATGTTTCAGATCCTCCCTTACCGGCTCGAACCGTAAGGCATCCACTGCTTCACCGTATCCCCATCCTGCTTCGGCAGGATGAAGGTGCCACGGTTCTGCCGCTTCATCTTGTTCGTCTTGGCCGTGAGCATGTGGCGCTTGTTGCCGACGCCAGCCTTCACCAGGCCCGACGCGGTCAGTCGGAAGCGCTTCTTCACGCTCGACTTGGTCTTCATCTTGGGCATTTGGACCTCCAGACGGTCTTGGCGGTCCCACCTTGCACCCGCCCCCCTTGCGAAGGGCCGGACCGCACCATGCGGCAGGGACACGTTCCCGCGGCCAGGCATGCCCATCAGAGGCCATGACACGCGGAGCGCGGCTTGTAGCGGCGCGCGACGGGCCATGCAAGCGACCGGCTGCGCGTCAGGCCGCCCCGGCCGGCGACAGGGCATCGAGCAGGCGGGAGCCGGAATTGGTGGCGTCGAAGGTGTGCAGGCCCAGATCCTCGGACAGCATCTCGCAGGCCAGCATCCCGCGCAGCGGGTTGCCATGGGAATCGAGGCGGGGCGAGAAGGTGCCGATACCCAGATGGCGGCTGACCACAGCAACGATGCCCCCGCCAACGCCGCTTTTGGCCGGCAGGCCGACGCGGCAGGCCCAGTCGCCGGCGCCGTCATAGAAGCCGCAGGTGAACATCACCGCCAGCGTGTCCCGCACCGCATCCAGCCCAAAAACCTCGGCGCCGGTCAGCGGGTTGGTGCCGATGGCGGCGAAGGTGCCGCCCATCACCGCCAGGTCGCAGGCGGTGACGCGAAGCGAGCATTGGCGGAAATACAGGTCCACCACCCGATCCGGATGGCATTGGAAGGTGCCGGCGGCGCGCAGCAGATAGGCGATGGCGCGGTTGCGGTCGCCGGTCTCGGCCTCTGACCGGTAGACCGCCTCATCCAGCTCCAGCGGCGCCCCAGCGGCGAGGGACAGCCTTGCGCGCAGCGAATCGAAAGCCTGGTCGCCCAGCGCCTCCGCCAGCAGCCCGGCCACGGCGATGGCGCCGGCATTGATCATCGGGTTGAAGGGGCGGCGGGTCTGGGGGTCCAGCTCGATGGTGTTGAAGGGGTCGCCCACCGGCTGCACGCCCACCGCCTGCCGCACCTTGCGGCGACCGAGCAGGTCGAGCGCCAGGGCGTAGGCGAAGGGCTTGCTGACCGACTGGATGGTAAAGGGGTGGCGGCTGTCTCCCACCTCCAGCAGCGTGCCGCCCCGGGTCAGCGCGGCCAGGCCGAACAGGTCGGGCGGCATGGCGGCTAGTGCCGGGATGTAGCTTGCAACCGCGCCGGTCATCTCGCCGGCCAGCTGCGCATGAGTATGGCTCAGGGCGCGTTGCAGCGGTGACGAACTGGTTCTGCGTGTCATTATGGCTCGTCCCGCCTCTCAGGAGAGTGGGCCGTGCGCGCTTCCCTGTGTCCTAGCATAGGCGCGGAGGAGCCAACGCCGCAATCAGCCTGCGAGCGACTCTCACCAGGAGTCTTGCGAACGACTCTCAGTTGCGATAGTCATCCGGCATACGCCACGTCCAAAGGGCCTCTCAGCAATGCGCCGTCGCCATCTGCTCTCGATGCTTCCTACACTCGGCCTGATCGCCGGTTTCAGCGGCGCCGCCATGGCGCAGGGTGGCGAGGTGAACCTCTACTCCTCCCGGCACTACGACACCGACCGCGAGCTGTACGACACCTTCACGCGCGAGACAGGCATCCGGGTGCGGCTGATCGAGGGTGATGCCGACCAGCTGATCCAGCGGATCCGGACGGAGGGTGCGAACAGCCCGGCCGACGTGCTGATCACCGTCGATGCCGCCCGCCTGGCCCGCGCGAAGGAGGCCGGGATTCTCCAGCCGATCCGCAGCCAGGTCCTGGAATCGCGCATCCCTGCCAATCTGCGCGATGCCGAGGGCTTCTGGTTCGGCGTCTCCAAGCGAGCCCGCGTCATCATGTATGACCGCCAGGCCGGCCGGCCGGAGGGGCTGAACCGCTTCGAGGACCTGGCCGATCCGCGCTACCGCGGCCAGATCTGCGTCCGCTCCGCCTCCCACCCCTACAACACCTCGCTCACCGGCTCCGTGCTCGCGGCCAATGGGCCGGAGGCGACGGAGGCCTGGGCGCGCGGGCTGGCCGCCAATATGGCTCGCCCGCCCCAGGGCGGCGACCGTGACCAGTTCCGGGCGATCCCGTCCGGTCAGTGCACGCTGGCCATCTCCAACACCTACTACCTCGGCAATATGATGACCTCCGCCCGCGCCGAGGACCGTGCCATCGCCGAGCGGATCGGGGTGATCTTCCCGAACCAGGGCGAGGGCGATCGGGGCGCGCATGTGAACATTTCCGGCGTCGGGGTGGTCCGCACCGCGCCGAATGCCGCGGCCGCGCAGCGCTTCATCGAATACCTGACCAGCCCACGGGCGCAGGAGATCTTCGCGGTGGGCAACATGGAATACCCGGTGGTGTCCGATGCCCCCGTACATCCGGTGCTGGCCGCCTTCGGGACCTTCCGTGAGGACCAGCTCAACGCCGGCATCTACGGCGCCAATGCGGCCGAGGCGCTGCGCATCATGCAGCGCGCCGGCTGGCGCTGACGCCGGGCTGACAACTGGGTGGGAAGAAATCCCACCCAGCGAGACATTTCCGAAGTGTCGAAACCAGGGCTGCAAAAGGGCCGGAGCTGGATGTATATCTGCATCTGCAATGCGCTGACGGATAAGCAGATCGCCGCCGCTGTGGCGTCGGGTGCCGATCGTCCGCATGATGTCTATTCGGCTTGCGGCTGCCGCGCCCAATGCGGTGGCTGCACGGGGACCATCCTGTCGATGGTCCGCGCGGGGTGTGAGAACGGCGGCAAGTGACCGCCTCCGCATCCCCGGGCCGGTCAGCCGGTGCGGAGGGGATGCGGTTATGCGTGACGCCAAGGTTATCGAATATCTGAACATGCAGCTCACCAATGAGCTGACCGCGATCAACCAGTATTTCCTGCATTCCCGGACGCTGCGGCACTGGGGCGTGACCAAGCTGGCACGCAAGGAATACGAAGAGTCGATCGAGGAAATGAAGCACGCCGACTGGCTGATCGAGCGTATCCTGTTCCTCGGCGGCCTGCCCAATGTGCAGCGGCTGAACCAGGTGCTGGTCGGCCAGAATGTCCAGGAAATCCTGGAATGCGACCTGAAGCTGGAAGAGAAGGCGCTGGTCGATCTGCGTGACGGCATCGCGCACAGCGAATCGGTGCGCGACTACGTCTCCCGCGACCTGATGCTCAAGATCCTGGCGAATGAGGAGGAGCACGAGGACTTCCTCGACCGCCAGTTCGACCTGATCCGCCAGATCGGCATCGAGCGCTACATCCTGCTGAACAGCGACGCGGCGCCCGACCAGGAATAGGCCGCGCTACGCCGAAACGCTGCTGCCGCCGAACACCACCTGGCGGCGCAGCGCCGGCGTGAACAGGCCATAGAGCATGGGAAGATTCGGCGCGCTGGCGGTATCCAGCGCGGCGCGCTGGTCTTCCGTCAACCGCAGGTCGGTCGCCGCGATGTTGTCGTGCAACTGCGCGACACGGCTGACACCCATCAGCGATGTCGTCACGCCGGGCCGGCCCAGCACCCAGGCCAGCGCCACCCGGGCCATCGGTTGCTCCATCGCCAGCGCCACCGTGCGGAGCGCTTCCACGATCCGCCAATTGCGCTCGGTGAACAGCGCGTCGCCAAAGGGATTGGCGCCGTCCAGTCGCTTGTCGTGTTCCGGCCGCGTCACATCGCCCGCTTCATTGGGCAGGCCGCCGGGACGTGCCGCGCCGGCCTCCACCGTCGCGCGGTCGTATTTGCCGCTGAGCAGGCCGTAGGCGAGGGGACTCCAGGGCATGAAGCCCAGCCCCATCTCCCGCGCCAGCGGCAGATGCTCCGCCTCCACCTCCCGGCTCACCAGGGAATGGAAATACTGCATGGCGATGGGCCCCGGCTTGCCCTGCAACGCGGCCAGCGTCGCAAGTCGAGAAACATACCAGGCGGGCGCATTGGAGATGCCCCAGTAGCGGATGCGTCCGGCGCGGGCCAGCGCTGCCATCGTCTCCAGCAATTCCTCGGCCGGCGTCACCGAATCCCAGACATGGACCCAGTACAGGTCGATATGGTCGGTGCGCAGCCGGCGCAGCGAGCCCTCCAGCGCCGCATGGATATGCTTGGCGCCATTGCCGCCTTCATGCGGGCCCTGGCCGGCGGCGAAGCCGGACTTGGTGGAGAGTACAATGCGATCCCGCGCGCCGCGCTCGGCGATGATCGCGCCCAGCATCTCCTCACCCCGGCCAGCGGCATAGACATCCGCCGTGTCCACCAGATTGCCGCCGGCCTCGACATAGGCGTTGAACACCGCCTCGGCCTCCGGACGCGCCATGCCCCAGCGGGCGACGCCGAAGGTCATCGTGCCCAGTGCCAGCGGACTAACGGCGAGGCCGGACCGGCCAAGGGTGCGGTAGTCGGTCAAAGCCATCTGCATATTCCATAGCGATTACTATAAAATTACATGGGCTGCTTGTCCGGCCTGGTCAAGGATAATATATCGATCGCTATGAAAGACCTCGCGCCGCCGCGGCGCACTGGCCGCCCGCTCTCCTTCGACCGTGATGCCGCGCTTGGCGCGGCCATGCGGCTGTTCTGGCAGCATGGCTATGAGGCGACCTCACTGGCCGAGCTGACCCGGGCGATGGGCATCACCCCACCCAGCCTCTACGCCGCCTTCGGCGACAAACGGCGTTTGTTCCGGGAGGCGGTACACCGCTACATGACCGGCGCGCGCAGCGTGGAACAGGTCATCGGCGAGGCCGCCACGGCCCGCGAAGCCGCACGCGACCTGCTGCGGACGGCGGCGATCGGCGATACCGGGGAGGCCACGCCGCCCGGCTGCCTTCTCGCCAGTTCGCTCGTCAGCGGCTCGGCGGAGGTGGCGGAGTTGCGGGAGGAACTGGCCGAGATCCGGCGCGGGATCGAGGCGCTGCTGCGGGCGCGCATCGCGCGAGAAGTTGAGGAGGGCCGGCTGCCAGCGGATTGCGATGCCGGGGCACTGGCCGGCCATGTGATGGCGGTGATCCAGGGCATGTCCACCCTGGCCAAGGATGGCGCTAACCGGGACAAACTCCTGCGGATCGTCGACACCGCCATGGCTTGCTGGCCGCCAGCCCCGGGCTAAGCCCCCAGCGCCCGCGCGATGGCCTCGCCTTCCGCGGCGAGGCTGCCCTCGCCGGCGCTGCGGCCGGCGCGGCGATACCAGTAGCCGGCATTCGCCGCGTCGCCTTCCAGCCGGTGCAGCCAGCCATGCACCCAGGCGGCATCCGCGCCCGGATCAGCCTGCACCAGCTCATGCGCTGCCTGCCAATCCCCCGCCTGGGCAAGGCGGATCGCGCGAAGCAAATGCCCGGTCCCCGTCATCCCCGCCGCATCCCCCGAACCAGGGCCGCCACCGGCAGCAGCCCCACCAGCACGATCAGCAGCGCGGCCGTCGAGGCCTCCGCCAATCGCTCGTCGGAAGCGAGATTATGGACCCGCACCGCCAGCGTGTCGAAGTCGAAGGGCCGCACGATCAGGGTCGCCGGCAGCTCCTTCATCGTATCGACAAAGACCAGCACGCCGGCAGTGACCAGCGCGCCGCGGGCGAGTGGCAGTTCCACCGACCGCACCGCCTGTCCCGGTGAGCGACCCAGCACGCGGGCCGCGCCGAACAGGCTCGGCCTGATTCGCGACAGCCCCGATTCCACGGCCGACAGCGCGACGCCCAGGAAGCGAACCAGATAGGCGAAAACCAGCGCCGCGATACTGCCCGAGAGCAGCAGCCCGGTGGAGATGCCGAAGCGCGCCCGCATCCAGCCATCCAGCGCATTGTCGAAGACCGCGAAGGGCACCAGCGCCCCGACGGCGATCACCGATCCCGGCAGCGCATAGCCCAACGCCGCGATGCGATTGGCCGAGGCGCGAAGGCGGGAGGGATAGAGCCGCTGCCCCCAGGCCAGCAGCGCCGCCAGCGCCACGGCCAGCAAGGCGGTCAGCCCTGCCAGGGTGATGCTGTTGCGGGCGAAGGGCAAAGTGCGCTGTGGATCGAAGGGATCTCCGGCCTCCAGCATCAGCCCGAGCAGGGCGCCGGCAGGGATGACGAAGCCGATCAGCACCGGCAGGGCGCAGACCAGGATCGCCGCCGCCTGCTTCCAGCCTCGCAACACCACCGGCCGCAGCGGGGGGCTGCGCGTGGTGGTGGGGTGGAAGCGCCGCCCGCCGCGGGAGGCGCGTTCCAGCAGCAGCAGCATCGCCACCAGCCCCATCAGCGCCGTGGCGAGCTGCGCCGCCGCCGGCCGGTCGGCCAGGCCGAACCAGGCGTCGTAGATTCCGGTGGTGAAGGTGCGCACGGCGAAATGCTGCACCGTGCCGAAATCCGCCAGCGTCTCCATCAGCACCAGCGCGAGCCCACCGGCCAACGCCGGGCGCGCCATCGGCAGCGCCACATGCAGGAAGGTGCGCGGCAGGCCGTGGCCCAGGGTGCGCGATGCCTCCAGCAGGCAGACGCTCTGCTGCAGAAAGGCGGCGCGGCACAGCAGATAGACATAGGGGTAGAGCACGGCGGCCAGCATCAGCGCCGCGCCCGGCAGGCTGCGGATTTCCGGGAACCAGTACTGGCCCCAGCGCAGCCCCGTCGCCTCCCGCAGCACGGTCTGTACCGGCCCCGCCACATCCAGCAGCCAGACATAGGTGTAGCCGCAGACATAGGCCGGCATGGCGAGCGGCAGCAGCAATGCGATCTCGATCACCCCGCGGCCGCGAAAGGCGCAGGTCGCGACGAGCCAGGCGGTGACCGCGCCCATGACCGCCGCCAGCAGCCCGACCAGCACGGCCAGCAGCACCGAATTGACCAGCAGCTCCGGCAGCAGAATCCGCAGCAGATATGACCAGTCCTGCGCGCCCGGCGCCGCCGCCGTGACCAGCACGGCCAGCAGCGGCGCCGCGATCAGCCCGGCCGCCAGCAGCGAGGCCCAGGCCCAGGCCGGGGCCAGCCGGCGGCTGCGGGGCGCGCCAGGCTTCTGGCGATCCGCGGGAAAGCCGGCGGCCGACATCCGGCGTCTCAGCCCTCCGGCATCGCCTTGGCCGCGGCGAGCTCCGCCGCGCTGACCCGCTTCATCTCCAGGCGGTCGCTGGTGCGCGTGTACCAGCCGGCGCCGTGCATGCGCCCCACAAGGCCGAGTGCCGGGCTGTCGATGTAGCAGCGCTCGACGTCCATCACCGCGGATTCGACGATGTGCATGGCCCGCACCAGGCCGAGCACCAGCGAATGGCTGCCGAGCTCCACCGTCTTGAACAGGGTGCATTCCAGCGCCACGGGGCTCGCGGCCAGGCGTGGCGGCCGCACCTTGGTGGAGGGCAGGGTGGCGAGACCGGCCGCCGCCACCTCATCGACCCCCTTCGGGAAATCGGCGGCGGTGATGTTCATCGCCGGCAGCGCATCCTCCCGCACCAGGCAGACGGTGAATTCGCCGGTGGCGGCGATATTCGCCCCGGTGTCCTTGGCCGAGCCGCTCGGCCGGTTGCCGATGCCGAGCGCCACGATCGGCGGGTCGGCGCCGAAGACGTTGAAGAAGGAATAGGGCGCCGCGTTCATCACACCCGCCGTGTCCTGGGTCACGACCCAGGCGATGGGGCGTGGCACCACCGTGGAGGTCAGCAGCTTGTAGCGGCTCGCGGCCGGCAGGGCATCGAGGTCGAACAGCATGTGGCGGGCTCCGGCGGCTTTCGGAACTTACTGCCGCCCCCTGTCGCCGCTGTCGAGAGGAGGGCTAGCTCTGCCGGCCCTTGGGCACCTGCATGGCGCGCAGTTCCCCCTCCGCCACCAGCTCCGCCGACTCGGCCAGCGCCGCGGTCAGCGGCAGGCCGAGCGCGCGCGCGACCCGCACCAGAGATGCGCCACACAGGCGCAGCGTGTCGAGCGTGGTGCAGTTCGGCGCGGCCTCGGCCCGGATCCGAACCTCGTCCGGGTCCACCAGGTCGAAGACGAAGGTGCGGCTGCCATCGTCATGCCGCGTGACGAGCGGGGTCTCCTGCAACAGGGCGTGCAGCAAGTCCGGCTCGGGCAGGGTTTCCAGCCGGCCGGCGCGATCATGGACGAACAGGGTGATCCGGGCGACCTGGCTCATGACCCAGAGAGGTTCCTCCAAGAATTACGCAACAATCACCTTATCGAAACCACCTCTGGTTGAATGTCAAGTTGGAACGGTTGTGTTGGTTCATCCAACAGCATCAGTTGCGGGTATCCCGTTCAGCAGAACGGCGTCAACATTGTCCAGCGCGCGGCGTCCCATCGCATCGCGCGTCTCGATTGTGGCGCTACCCAGATGCGGTAGCAGAGCCACATTCTCCAGTCCCAGATAGTCGGGGAACACTTTCGGCTCCCCGTCATAGACATCGAGGCCGGCCGCGCGGATGTGGCCGGAGGTCAGCGCCGCGACCAGCGCGGCATCGTCCACCGACCCGCCGCGGCCGGTGTTGATCACCAGCGCGCCCTTCGGCATCCAGGACAGCCGCTCCGCATTCAGCCATTTCCGAGTCGCCTCGCCGCCCGGCATGTGCATCGACAGGATATCGATGGAGGACAGGAATTCGCGGTCGTCGCCATGGAAGGTGGCACCCATCTCCAGCTCGGGCGGGGCCCGACGAAGGTCGCGATAGTGGATCTGCATGCGGAAGCCGCGCGCCATGGCGGCGAGTTCGCGGCCGATGCGGCCGAAGCCGGCGATGCCGAGGCGCTTGCCCTCCAGCGTCACGCCCATCAGCTGGGTCGGTGCCCAGCCGTCCCATTTGCCGGCACGGACCATGCGCTCGCCCTCTCCGGCGCGGCGGGCGGCCATCAGCATCAGGGTGAAGGCGGTCTCGGCCGTGGCGAAGGAGAGGACTTCCGGCGTATTGGCCACGGTGATGCCGCGGGCCTTCGCGGCGGCGATGTCGATATGGTCGGTGCCGACGGAGAAGGTGGCGACGATCTTCACGCTGTCGGGCAGGGCGGCGATGGTGGCCGCGCCCATCGGGTCGCCGGCGGCGCAGAGGATACCGGCGGCGCCGACCTCCGCCGCGCGCCGGGCGATCTCCGCCCCATCGCGGTACCAAGGCGCATCGCTGCTGTTCAGACGGGCATCATAGTCGCGCGCGGCGCGCGCCTCGATCGCCTCGGGCAGGCGGCGGGTCAGCAGCAGGATGGGCTTCGGCATGTTGGATCGGCTCCCGGTCGGTGTTTCCCATCTTGGTAGCAGAGACCGCCCGGCTTGCCAGCCGGGCTGGGGGTAGCAGAGACCGCCCTGCTTGCCAGCCGGGGCCTGTGGTAGCAGGTTCCCGCCAACCGCCGGACAAGGAATGCAAAGATGGATCTGGGTCTCAAGGGCAAGCGCGCCCTCGTCATGGGGGCCTCCAAGGGCCTCGGCCGCGCGATCGCGGACAGCCTGGCCGCCGAGGGTGCGGCCGTGGTGGTCAGCGGGCGCGACCAGGCGAAGCTGGATGTGGTGGCAGGCGAGCTGAAGGCGGCCGGCGCCCCGCAGGCCTTCGGCGTGCCGGCGGATGTCGCCAGCGGCGCCGACATGGATCGGCTGGCCGATGAGGCCGTGCGCCTGATGGGGGGCGTCGATATCCTGGTGCTGAACCATGGCGGCCCGCCGCCCTGCATCGCCTCCGAGATCACGGATGCCTCGCTGCACACCTGGTTCGAGCAGATGGTCGCCTCCCCCATCCGCATCTGCAACCGGCTGATGCCGGCGATGCGCAAGCAGGGCTGGGGCCGCGTGATCGTGGTCGGCAGCACCGGCATGCAGCACCCGATTCCCAACCTGGCGCTGTCCAACACGCTGCGCGCGGCGATCTGGGGCTGGCTGAAGACCTTCTCGGGCGAGGTGGCCCAGGATGGCGTGACGATGAACGTGCTGGCACCGGGCAGCATCATGACCGGCCGCATCACGCAGAACGCCGAATCCCGCGCCAGCAAGGCCGGCACCACGGTGGAGGCGGAGATCGCGCAGATGGCGGCGGAGGTGCCGGCGCGTCGCATCGGCATGCCCGACGAATTCGGCCCGATGGGTGCCTTCCTCGCCAGCGAGCGGGGCGGCTACATCACCGGCAGCATGATCCGCGTCGATGGCGGCCGCGTCCGCAGCATGCTGTGATCCACATTCGCAGCATGCTCTGAGGAGGACCCGCCCGTGATCCCGAACCTCTCCCCCGACGTCGAACTCGCCGCAAAACTGTTCGACGATCTGCGCGCCGCGACCTTCGACGGCGTCGGCATCACCCGTGACGCCTATGGCGCTGGCGAGCGCCGCGCGCATGAGATGGTGAGGGCGGCGGCGGAGGGGATCGGGCTGGAATGCCGCGCGGACCCGGTGGGGAATCTGCTGATGACCCTGCCGGGCAGCGACCGCGCGGCGAAGCGCGTGCTGCTCGGCAGCCATCTGGACAGCGTGGCGGAGGGCGGCAATTTCGATGGCGCCGCCGGCGTGCTGTGCGGTCTGTCGGCAGTGGCCGGCATGAAGCGCGCCGGCTTCGTGCCGGGGCGTGACGTGACCGTGGTGGCGGTGCGGGCGGAGGAGGCGGGAAGCTGGTTCCCCATCTCCTACCCTGGCTCGCGCGGCGCGCTCGGGCTGCTGAAGCCGGAAGAACTGCAAGTGAAGCGGCAGGACAATGGCCGCTCGCTGGCTGACCACATGCGGGACGAGGGTTTTGATCCGGGCTTCGTCGAGGCCGGCGGCAAGACCTTTTCGCCCGATGACACCGCGGCCTTTCTCGAATTGCATATCGAGCAGGGGCCGGTGTTGGAAGGGCAGGGTGTGCCGGTTGGCATCGTCACCGGCATTCCCGGCAGCCGGCGCCTGCGCGCGGCGCGCGTGCTGGGTGAATACAACCATTCCGGCGCGACGCCCCGCAAATACCGGCGCGACGCGGCGATCGCGCTCGCCGAGCTGGCGCATCGCGTCGATGACCGCTGGGTGGAGCTGGAGGCGCGGGGCCATACCCTGGTCGTGACCTTCTGCGTCATGGGTACGACCGAAGACGCCGGCTTCACCAAGATCGCCGGCGAGGCGCGCTTCCAGCTCGACGTGCGCAGCGTGAACCCGCGCAGCTGCGACCTGCTGATGGAAGCACTGTATGACGCGGTGCCAGAGATCGAGGCGCGCCGCGGCGTGCGCTTCGAACTCGGCGCCGAGACCACCAGCCGCGCGGCGCCGATGGATGCGGAGATCCAGTCCGGCCTGGCACGCGCGGCCGATGCGCTGGGCATCAGGCATCTGGCGATGGCGAGCGGCGCCGGCCATGATGCGGCAGCCTTTGCCATGGCGGGCATCCCGGCCGGGATGATCTTCGTCCGCAACCAGAATGGCAGCCACAATCCGAAGGAAGCGATGCGGATGGACGATTTTGCACAGGCCTGTGCGGTGGTGACGCGTTGGGCGAGCGAGGCTTCGCAGTGAGCCTTGGCGCGCGCCTGGCTGTCGATATCGGCGGCACCTTCACCGATGTGGCCGTCGAGCGCGACGGTGAACGCTGGACCGGCAAGGTCCTGACCACGCCACATGCGCCGGAGCTCGGCGTGCTCAACGGCGTGAAGCTGGTGATGGAGAAGGCGGGGCTGACGCCGGCCGATATCGCGCTGGTCATCCACGGCACCACGCTCGCCACCAATGCGATCATCGAGCGCAAGGGCGCGAAGACCGCGCTGCTGACCACGGACGGCTTCCGGGACGTGCTCGCGCTGGGCAATGAGTCCCGCTACGACCAGTACGACCTCAACATCGACCTGCCGCAGCCGCTGATCCCGCGCCGCTGGCGCCTGACGGTGCCGGAGCGGCTGGACAATGAAGGCAAGGTGCTGCTGAAGCTCGATGAGGCCGCGCTGCGCGCCCAGGTTGATGTGATGCGAGCCGAGGGAATCGAGAGCCTGGCCATCGGCTTCCTGCATGCCTTCGTGAACCCGTCGCATGAAAAGCGCGCCGCGGCCATCGTGCAGGCGATGTGGCCGGAACTGCCCATTTCGCTGTCGTCCGAAGTCTCGCCCGAGATGCGGGAATGGGAGCGTTTTTCGACCACCGCCGCCAATGCCTATGTGCAGCCGCTGATGGCGAGCTATCTGCGGCGGTTGGAGACGGGGCTGAAGGAAGGCGGCTTCACCTGCCCGCTGTTCATGATGCTGTCGGGCGGCGGCCTCACCACGCTGGACACCGCCGCGCGCTTCCCGATCCGGCTGGTGGAATCCGGCCCGGCCGGCGGCGCGATCTTTTCGGCCCATGTGGCCAAGCAGCGCGGCTGGTCGCAGGTGCTGTCCTTCGACATGGGTGGCACCACGGCGAAGGTGTGCCTGATCGACGATTTCGCGCCGCAGGCGTCCCGCACCTTCGAAGTGGCCCGCGTCGGCCGCTTCAAGAAGGGGTCGGGCCTGCCACTGCGGATTCCGGTGATCGAGATGGTGGAGATCGGCGCGGGCGGTGGCTCCATCGCGCATCTCGACGCGCTGGGCCGCATCCAGGTGGGGCCGGAAAGCGCCGGCGCCGATCCGGGGCCGGCCTGCTATGGCCGCGGTGGCGACAAGCCGGCGGTGACGGATGCCAATCTCTCGCTCGGCCGGTATGAGCCGGATCTGTTCGCCGGTGGCGCGCTGAAGCTGCATGTGCAGCCGGCGTTGGATGCGCTGGATGCGCATGTGGGTCGCGGGCTCGGGCTGGCGCCGGAAATGGCGGGGCTCGGCGTGGTCGAGATGGTGGATGAGAACATGGCCAATGCGGCGCGTGTCCATGCCATCGAAAGCGGCAAGGGCTATGACGGGCGCGGCATCATCGCCTTCGGCGGCGGCGGGCCGGTGCATGGCTATCGCGTGGCGGAGAAGATCGGCGTGGACCGCGTGCTGGTGCCAAGCGGCGCCGGCGTCGGCTCCGCCATCGGCTTCCTGCGCGCGCCGGTCGGCTACGAAGTGGTGAAGTCTCTGTATCAGCGCTTTCGGACGTTTGACGTGAGCGCGGTGAATGCGCTGTTGGCGGAGATGTCGGCCGAGGCGTCCCGCGTGGTGGCCGAAGGGTCTTTTGGTGCGCCGACCGAGGAGCATCGCATCGCCTTCATGCGCTATGTCGGCCAGGGGCATGAGATCAACGTGGCGCTGCCCGCGCGGCCGCTGACCGTGCAGGACGTGGCGGCCATTCGCGCCGCCTATGACGCCGAATATACGCGCTTCTATGACCGGCCCGTGCCGGGCAGCGATGTGGAGATTCTCTCCTTCGCCGTCACCGTCGCGACGGTGGCCGATGCGGTGGAGCCGGTGGCACCCGTCGCCGATGCGCCCGCCCCCGCGCCGATCCGCGCGCAGCAGGTGCGCGACACGGCGACGGGGCAGGTGGCGCCCTGGCAGGTCTATGACCGCGCCGAAATGCCGCCTGGCGCCACGGTGCCCGGACCGTGCATCGTCTCCGAAGCCGAGACCAGCACGCTGGTAGGGCCGGGCTGGCGCTGCCGCGTCGATGGCCTCGGCTATCTCGAACTCACCCGTGGGGAGGCTGCGTGATGTCGGACGCACTGACAAAGATCCAGCAGCAGATCCAGTGGAACCGCCTGATCGCGGTGGTGGAGGAGCAGGCGCAGATCATGATCCGCACCGCCTTTTCCACCACGGTGCGGGAAGCCGGTGACCTTTCGGCCGGCGTCTTCGACCTGCAGGGCCGCATGCTGGCGCAGGCCGTCACCGGCACGCCGGGCCATGTGAATTCCATGATGGAATCGGTCGGCCATTTCCTGGCAAAATTCCCGGCCGAGACGATGAAGCCGGGCGACCACTACATCACCAACGACCCCTGGCTCGGCACAGGCCATCTGCACGACCTCACCGTCGTCACGCCCGCCTTCCTGCGTGGCAAGATCGTCGGCCTGTTCGCCAATACCGCGCATGTCATCGATGTCGGCGGCCTCGGCATGGGCCCGGAAGGGCGCAGCGTCTTTGAGGAGGGGCTGTATATCCCGATCGTCAAATGCTTCGACCAGGGCAAGCCGAATGAGACGCTGTTCGACTTCGTCCGCGTCGGTACCCGCACCCCAGTGGAGCTGGAGGGCGATATCTACTCCCTCTGCGCCTGCAACGATGCTGGCGCCAAGCGGCTGATCGAGATGTTGCTCGAATTTGGCATGGACAGCCTCGATCCGCTTGCGGACTACATCTTTGAATCGTCCCTGAAGGCGACTCTCGAAGAAATCGCCAAGCTGCCGCAGGGCACCTATCACGGCCAGATCACCTCCGATGGCTATGAGGCGCCGGTCACGCTGAAGGCGGCGATGACGGTCAAGGCCGATGAGATCGTGGTGGATTATGCCGGCACCTCGGGCCTGTCCGGGCGCGGCATCAACGTGCCCGCCGCCTATTGCCGCGCCTATTCCTGCTTTGGCATCAAGGTGGTGGTGGCGCCCGAAATCCCGAACAACTGGGCCTCGCTCGCGCCCTTCCGGATGGAGATTCCGGAAGGCTGTATCCTCAACGCACCACGCCCCTATCCGGTCAGCGTGCGCCATGTGGTGGGTCAGTTGCTGCCGGACCTGATGATGGGCTGCCTGCACCAAGCGGTGCCGGATCGGGTGACGGCGGAAGGCTCCTCTTGCCTCTGGAACCCGCCGTTGCGCGGCGGCGCGCAGGTTTCGGGCGCGGCGGCGGAGCTGCCGGATTTCGAGATCATCACCTTCAATTCCGGCGGTACCGGCGCCCGCCTAACCAAGGACGGCATGGACGGCACCGCCTTCCCCTCCGGCGTGCGGACCATGCCGGTGGAGGCGACCGAGAATGTCGCGCCGGTGATCTTCTGGCAGAACCAGCTCCGCGAAGACTCCGCCGGTGCCGGCCGCACCCGCGGCGGCTTCGGCAAGGTCATGGAGATCGGCACCAAGGGCGAAGCCGAATTCGCCGTGAACGCCATCTTCGACCGCGTGGCCAATGCGCCGAAGGGCCGTGATGGCGGTGGCGACGGCGCGGCCGGCTGGGTCGGCCATACGGACGGCACCACCATCCGCACCAAGGGTTTCCAGGTGGTCCCGAAGGGCAAGCGCCTGTTGCTGAACCTGCCCGGCGGCGGCGGCATGGGCGACCCGAAGCAGCGCGACCGCGCGGCGGTGGAACGCGACGTGGCGGATGGGCTGGTCAGCCCGGCGCAGGCGAAGGCGCTGTACGGCGCCTGAACCCGTTTCGGTTCTGTAGTCTTTTCAAGGTGTAACCGCGGCCTCCCGCGCCCTTGGGCTGGCGGAGGCCGTCCCTAATTTCCAGGGATGAACGCAACAACCCGACGCGCCGCGCTTGCCGGCGGCCTATTGGTGCTGGCGGCCCCGGCGCTGCGGGCCCAGCCTCGTCCTCCGGCAGGGCGTCTTGCCGCCGGGCTCGATCGTGCGGCCGAAACCCCCGGCCTGCGTAGCCTGATCGTGGCGCAGAACGGCACGGCCGTGGCGGAGCGGGTGTTTCGCGGGTCGGCGCTGGACCGGCCGACCAATGTCAAATCCGCCTCCAAGACCATTCTGGCTATGCTCGCCGGCATCGCCATCGATCGCGGCGTGCTGCGCGGCCTGGACCAGCCGGTGGCGCCGATCCTCGGCAGCCGTATCCCGCGCGACGCGGACCCGGCGGTACGCGACATCACGCTGAGCCATCTTTTGTCGATGCAGGCGGGGCTGGAGCCGACCTCCGGCGCCAATTACGGCCGCTGGGTAAGCAGCCGGGACTGGGTGGCCTTCGCGCTATCCCGGCCGATGGTGGATGAGCCGGGCGGGCGTATGCTCTATTCCACCGGCACCTCCCATATCCTGGCCGCCGTACTGGCCCGCGCCAGCGGCCGCAGCATCCGCGACCTGGCGACGGATTGGCTGTTCCGTCCCCTCGGTCACCCGGTGCCGGACTGGACGCGGGACCCGCAGGGGCTGCATTTCGGCGGCAATGAGATGGCGCTCTCGCCCCGGGCGCTGCTGGCCTTCGGCGAATGCTGCCGCAATGGCGGGCGGCATGTGGGGCGGCAGGTGATCCCGGAGGCCTTCCTGCGCCAATCCTGGCAGCCACGGGGGCAATCGGCCTGGTCGGGGCAGATGTACGGCCTGGGCTGGTGGATCGCAGAGGCGCGGGGCCAGCCGATCTTCTACGCCTGGGGCTATGGCGGGCAGATGGTCTATCTGCTGCCGGGGCTCGGCCTGACCGTGGTCATGACCTCCGACCCGGATGTGCCACGGGTGCGCGGCCAAGTGCAGACCCGCCACGCGCTGCTGACGGAGGAGATTTTGCCGGCCTTCACCAGCAGCTAGAATCATCTCCCTGTGCTAGGCTCCGCTGGCGACGGAGACGGGATGCGCAGGATGTTTCGACTCTGCCTTCTGGCTTGCTTGCTGGTGGCGGGCTGTGGCGCGCCGGCTGACAACAGCCTGGCCCGCCGCCCAGATCAGCTGCAGCGATGGGAGCCCGGTCCCCTCGGGACGGAACGTGGGCCGCTGATGCTCGGCTCAGAAATCCTGCCGGCGCGCCGCTGACCGCTCAGTCATCCGGCCCGCCCTTCGTCTGATCCGTCACCCCCGGCGGGTCCGGATACAGGTCGGACGGCACTTTCGCATCCGGATTCCGGGTGGTGCCACCCTGCTGGACCTTTGCCTGCGTGGTCTTGCTGGCAGGGTCGGCGCTGTTCATGCGCTCGGCGGCGCCGGTGGGAAGCTCGGTTTTATCCTGGGTCATTCTCCCTCAACGCGCCGCGGGGGCGCTGGCTCCCTATCGGAAAGCCACGGCACTTGGCATGATCGCCCTTGCCTGACCCGAGGGACCCCAAGAATGGCGCTCCGCTGCGACCTCATCATCCGTGACGCCACCCTGTTCGACGGCACCGGCGCGCCCCGCCGCATTGGCGATCTCGGCGTGAAGGGTGACCGCATCGCGGCCATCGGCGATCTGGGCGGCGCGACCGGGGATCGGGAGGTGATCGCCACCGGCAAGGCGCTCGCCCCCGGCTTCATCGACGCGCACACCCATGACGACCGCGCGGTGCTCTGCGGCCCGCAATGCACGACCTGCAAGACCAGCCAGGGCGTCACCACCGTGGTGGTGGGCTGCTGCGGCGTCTCGCTCTCGCCTGCGCGGTTCAAGCGCACCCCGCCGCCGCCGCTCGACCTGATCGGGGCGGAGGGCTGGTGGCGCTTTGGCGATTTCGGCGACTATGCGGAAGCGCTGCGCAAGCAGGGGTCGGAGGTCAACACCTACGCCCTGGCCGGCCACCAGACCATGCGGGTGGAGGCGATGGATGGCGACGTGTCTCGCCCCGCCAATGACCGCGAAATCCACTACATGCACCAGCGCCTGAAGCAGGCGCTGGCGGAAGGCGCCTCCGGCTTCTCCACCGGCCTGTACTACGACCCCAACAAGCACGCGACGACGGAGGAGGTCATCGCGGTGGCGGAGGCGCTGCGCACCACGGGCGGCCTCTACTCCACCCATATGCGCGACGAGGCCGACAAGGTGCTGGCCTCGATCGAGGAGACGATGAAGATCGGCAAGAAGGCCGGTGTGGGGGTGCAGATCAGCCACCACAAATGCTCGCTGCCCGAAAATTTCGGCCGCTCCACCCAGACCCTGCCGCTGATCGCCGAATATGCCCGGACGCAGGAGGTGGCCTACGACGTCTACCCCTATCCCGCCGGCTCCACCGTGCTGATGCCGGACCGGCTGCGCGACGATGTGAAGGTGATGATCACCTGGTCCGTCCCGCATCCGGAAATGGCGGGCAAGTACCTGCATGAAATCGCCCGCGGCTGGAACAGCGACCTCAAGGCGGCCGCGGAGCGCCTGACGCCGGCCGGCCAGATCAGCTTCCAGATGGATGAGGAGGATGTGCGCCGCATCATGGCGCATCCGCTGTCGATGATCGGCAGCGACGGCATCCCGCACGACGCCCACCCGCATCCCCGCCTCTGGGGCACCTTCCCGAGGGTGCTGGGGCATTATGTCCGGGATGTCGGCCTGTTCTCGCTGGAGACGGCCGTCCACAAGATGACCGGCCGCTGCGCGGAGGCCTATGGCATCGTCGATCGCGGCGTGCTGGTGGAAGGCGCCTATGCCGATCTCTGCCTGTTCGACCCGGCGACGGTGATCGATGCGGCGACCTTCGAAACGCCGACCCTGCCGAGCCTCGGCATCGAGGAGGTCTGGGCCAATGGCCGGCCCACCTTCCGGGCCGGCTATGGCGAGCAGGGTGGGGCCACCGGGGAAAAGCCGGGCCGGCTGGTGACGCGCCATCGCGCTTGAACCCGTTCCGCCGGAACTCCCCCCGCGGCCGCGCGCCTGGTACCAGCCGGCGCCGGCGCCCGCCAATGATGTCATCCCGCAGACTGCCAACGCACCCGATCCGAAGCCCCGAACGGCGCGCAATGCGCTGATCGCGGCGGCGCTGATCCTGGGCGCGTTGGCGCTCGGCACGCAGATCTTCAGTGGCGGCTTCACCACCCGTCCGGGCATGGAGGCCTATGTGAAGGCTGGCCCCAGGGTCGGGGCGGAACGCCTGGCCAGCGATCTGCTGGCGGCGCATCCGCCGGGCAGCAATCTGGGCCCCTTGCTGGCGCAGTTGCAGACCTACGGCTTCGAATGCCTGCCGGTGCGGCAGGATGGCATCGCCGAATCCTGCCGCTACCGCGCCCGCTGGGGCGACAGCCAGTTGCTGACCGCGACGGTGGAGCTGGGGCATGATGGGCTGGTGGTGCAGACCATCGTCGCCCGCATGGCGCTCTCCGCCAACTGAGCTTTCACAAGGTCAGTATCACTGTCACGATAAGCGCATGGATTGGTTGCCCCTCTTCGGTTTCGCCATCGCCTCCTCGGTCACGCCGGGGCCGAATGTGCTGATGGTTGCCGCCTCCGCCGCCGCGCATGGGCTGCGGCGGGTGTGGCCGCATATGCTGGGCATCACCTTCGGCTTCGGTGGCATGATCCTGCTGGTGGGGCTCGGCCTCGCCGGGCCGCTGCTGGCCAGCCGCACCTTGCATGAGGTGCTGCGCTGGGCGGGTGCGCTCTGGCTGCTCTGGCTGGCCTGGAAGATCGCCACGGCGCCTCCGCCCAGCGCGGCCACCGGGCCGGTGAAGCCGCCGCTGGGCTTTGTCGGCGGGGCGCTGTTCCAATGGGTGAACCCCAAGGCCTGGATGATCGCCGCCGCCGTGGTGCCGGCCTTCACCCGGCCGGGGGAGCCGATGCTGCCGCAGGTGGTGGCGATTTCGCTGGTCTTCCTGAGCATCACCTTGCCCTGCCTGCTGGTCTGGGCCGGTATCGGCGTGGGTACTGGCCGCCTGTTGCGCAAGCCTGCCCATCTGCGCGCCTTCAACATCGCCATGGCGCTGCTGCTGGTGGCCAGTCTGGTGCCGATGCTGCGGTAGACTCGCGGCGGTTCGCACCGTAATCCCGGGGCAGACCGGGGAGACATCCGATGGACATGCACCAGACCACCGCCGATCCGCATGCCGAGATCCGGGAGGAAGTCCGGAAACTCTGCGCGCGTTTCCCCGGCGAGTATTGGCGGGAGCTGGATGCGCGGCGCGGCTACCCCACGGAATTCGTCAACGCCCTCACCGAGAGCGGCTACCTGGCCGCCCTGATCCCCGAGGAATTCGGCGGTGCCGGCCTGCCGCTTTCGGGCGCCGCGGCGATCCTGGAGGAGATCCAGGCCAGCGGCTGCAACGGCGCCGCCTGCCATGCGCAGATGTACATCATGGGCACCATCCTGCGGCACGGCAGCCCGGCGCAGAAGGCGCAGTACCTGCCGGGCATCGCGGAGGGCAAGCTGCGCCTGCAGGCCTTCGGCGTGACGGAGCCCACCAGCGGCACCGACACCACCGCGCTTCGCACCACGGCCCGTCGCGAAGGCGACCGCTACATCATCAATGGCCAGAAGATCTGGACCAGCCGGGCGGAGCATTCCGACCTGATGCTTTTGCTGGCCCGCACCACGCCGCGTGACCAGGTGGCGAAGAAGACCGATGGCCTGTCCACCTTCATCGTCGACATGCGAACCGCCAAGGGCCTCACCATCCGCCCGATCCGCACGATGATGAACCACAATTCCTGCGAGGTCTTCTTCGACAATATGGAGGTGCCCGCGGAGAACCTGCTGGGCGTCGAGGGCAAGGGCTTTCGCTACATTCTGGACGGGATGAATGCCGAGCGGCTGCTGATCGCCGCCGAATGCATCGGCGATGCCAAGTGGTTCACCGCACGCTCCGCCGCCTATGCCAAGGAACGCGTGCTGTTCGGCCGCCCGATCGGCCAGAACCAGGGCGTGCAATTCCCCATCGCCAAGGCCTATGCCCAGATGCGCGCGGCGGAGGCCATCGTGCAGAAGGGCCTCGCCAAGTTCGAGCGCGGTGAGAACTGCGGCGAGGAGGCGAATATGGGCAAGATGCTGGCCGCCGAGGCGAGCTGGGCCGCCGGCGAGGCCTGCATCAACACCCATGGCGGCTTCGGCTTCGCCGAGGAATACGACATCGAGCGCAAGTTCCGCGAGACGCGGCTCTACCAGGTGGCGCCGATCAGCACGAACCTGATTTTGTCCTACATCGGCGAACACGTTCTGGGGATGCCGCGGAGCTACTGAGCCCGGTCACTCGTCTCGTTGTTGAAACCGGTTCCGCCGCGAGTTAGCGTCCCGCCCCACAACCAGGGGGCGAGGCGCGGCGTATGTCCAGACCCATGAACAAGATGGGCACCATCAACCAGGGTTGGGGTGTCTGCGGTTTCACGAGCACCTTCTACGCCATGTTCGCCCAGAACAAGGGCAGACGGCCGGAGCTCAACAACGCCAACCGCGCCTTCAATGTGCTCGCCGAAATCAAGACCTATCTGATGCTGCTGAAGGCCGAGAATAGTCAGCTGCTCGGTGACATCACCCGCTTCACCCAGAGCTTCGGCGGCACCTTCGCCACCTTCGACATCGACGCCTATATCACGAAGATCAACGGCTCGGTCGGCATGAGCGAGGCCACGATCATGGCCGATAGCGGCTTCGGAATCGCCATGCCGCCGCTCGCGGTCAAGGACTATATCGAACGCATGTGGGGCGCGAAGGCGACCATCTCGCAGATGATGGCCAATTCGCCGCCCGCGGGTAACGGAATCGTCGGCGTCACGCGCGGCCTCTATGCGGGCGGCGCCACCCTGCCACTGCCGCATGACGGGCTGCGGCACTGGATGTACCAGCATGCCGGCAAGATCTTCAGCTGGGGCCAGGTGTTCGCGGACGTCGCCTCCGCCGACAGCCAGGGCGTCTGGACGGTCTGCGTCTTCATCAAGGTGGATGCTTGATCCGCCGCGCTTAACGCGCCCGCCCGCGAATGCCATGATCCGCCCCTGACAGAGGGGGAACGCATGACGCAGGCCAGACCGCTTGAGGGCCTTCTGGTCGTCGCCATGGAACAGGCCGTCGCCGCGCCGACCTGTTCCGTGAAACTCGCCGATGCCGGCGCCCGGGTCATCAAGATCGAGCGTGCGGAGGGCGACTTCGCCCGTGGCTACGACAAGGCGGCCGCCGGCCAGTCCAGCTATTTCGTCTGGCTCAACCGGGGCAAGGAATCCCTGGTGCTGGATATCAAGCAGCCGTGCGACAAGGCACTGCTGGCCCGGCTGCTCGCGAAGGCCGATGTCTTCATCCAGAATCTCGCCCCCGGCGCCATGGCCCGCGCCGGCTTCGGCAGCGCGGAGCTTCGCCAAAGGCATCCGCGCCTGATCACCGTCGATATCTCCGGCTATGGGGAGGAAGGCGATTACGCGGCGATGAAGGCCTATGACCTTCTGGTGCAGGCGGAATCGGGGCTGGCGGCCGTCACCGGCCATCCGGCGGGGCCGGGCAGGGTGGGTGTCTCGGTCGCCGACATCGCCTGCGGCATGAACGCCCATGCGGCGGTGCTGGAGGCGCTGATCGCCCGCGGCATCACCGGCCAGGGCAGCGGCATCGCCGTGTCACTGTTCGACGGCATCGCGGATTGGATGAACGTGCCGCTGCTGTATTTCGAAGGCACGGGCCGGGCGCCGGAGCGTGTCGGGCTCGCCCATCCCTCCATCTGCCCCTACGGCGCCTTCGCCACGGCGGACGGCGCGCTGGTGCTGATCTCGATCCAGAATGAACGCGAATGGGCCGCGCTCTGCACCGGCTTCCTGGATGCGCCGGGGCTGCCCGCGACCCCCGGCTGGCGCAGCAACACCGAAAGGGTGGCGAACCGCCCGGCGGTGGATGCGCGCGTGGCGGAGACATTCGCCGGCATGACGCGGGCCGCTGCCGCCGCACGGCTGAACGCGGCCGGCATCGCCTATGGCTTCGTCAATGGCGTGGCCGAACTCGCGACGCATCCCGCGTTGCGCCGCCTGGTGGTGGACACGCCGGGTGGTGCCGTGCCGGTGGCAGCCCCGGCGGCGCGCCTGGCGGGCGTGGCGCGGGCCTACGGCCCCGTGCCCGCGCTCGGCGCCCATAGCGCCGCTATCCGCGCCGAATTCGCGGAGGGCTGACCCCCGCGGCCCGGCGCGGGGCCGGCGTCATGGGTATGTCATCGGCGCATATCTGCATTGCAACATTCCGCTAATGCTGCACTGCAAAAAACCCCTTGCGAGACCCGGGGCTTCCGACTAGATTGTGCATCGCAGCAACACGGCGTTGCCGGGTTGTCTGTCTTTCTTGGACGTTTCCTCCCTAAACTCGGCGGAGCCGCAAGGCTCCGCCTTTTTTTTCGTCCAGGGTCCGAGGCGCAGGATTCCGGATGCGGCGGGGGCGAGTCAAGGCTTATCGTATACGCGACGTGAAGACCGTGCCGCTCAGCGAAGCGCGGTCCAATCCGCCTTGGCCAGCACGCCGATCAGCCGGCTGATGTCCCGCGTCAGGGCCTGCATGCCCGGCGCCCGTTCCAGCCTCGCCTCATTCATATACAGGCTGCGCGCGATCTCGATCTGCAGCGCATGCACCCCCTCCCGCGGCCTGCCGTAGTGGCGGGTGATATAGCCACCGGCATAGGGGTCGTTGCGCCGCACCCGGTAGCCGAGGCCGCCCAGCGTTTCCTCCACCAGGCGGGTCGCGCGCGGGGCGCAGGCGGTGCCATGCGCGTCGCCCAGCACGAAGTCGGAGGGATTGCTGCCATGCGCCGGATGCGCCGGCATGGAATGGCAGTCGATCAGCAGGCAGAAGCCGAAGGCGGCGCGGGTCTCGGCGATCAACTCGGCCAGAGCGGTGTGATAGGGCTGCCAGTACTGCCGCACCCGCGCCTCTGCCTCGGTGAAGGCCAGCTTGTGGCGATAGACCGGCTCGCCGCTCGCCACCACGCGGGCAATGGTGCCGAGGCCGGCACCGACGCGCGGGCTGGCGCTGTTCACCCAGGCGGGCAGGGGGCCATCGAACATGCCGGGATCCAGCTCCCACGGCTCGCGATTCGCGTCGCAGAAGACCCGGGGGAAGGTGGCCGTCAGCAGCGGTGCCCCGTAGGTGGGGGCGGCGGCGAACAACTCATCGACGAAGCAGTCCTCGCTGCGTCGCAGGGCGCGCGGGTCCAGCCGGGAATCGGCCAGGAAGGCGGCGCTGTAATGGCTGCCGGAATGCGGCGAGCAGAACACCAGCGGCACGCTCTGCCGTGACGGACGCGCCACCTGAAAAGGCGGTGGGTCAGGCGGCAAGGTCGTGGCGGGAAGTGGCATATCCATCGGTGGCGCGATCAAGCCACAGGGCGGGGCGCATTGTCATCCCCGCTCGATTCCGGCCCGCATCGGGCGGGGTTGCGCTAGGCCTCCGGCTTGGCTATTGCACCGCCTCGCTGGATGGGCGCGTAGCTCAGCGGTAGAGCATCGCCTTGACACGGCGGGGGTCACAGGTTCAATCCCTGTCGCGCCCACCATCCAGCGCTCTCCCCCCTTTCCTTTGACGCTGTCCTGCATGCCTTTGCGTGTGCGGGCGTTTTGCTGTGCCGGGCTTGCCGACGGCCCTCCATGGCGGCAGTTTCGCGCCGGAACCGTCGGAGACAACGCCATGACCCGCAAGACCCATCGAATCGCCGTGCTGCCCGGCGATGGCATCGGCAAGGAGACGGTGCCGGAGGGGCTGCGGGTGCTGGATGCGGCGGCGCGGCGCTTCGGCTTCGACCTGGAACTCAGCCATTTCGACTGGTCCTGCGAGACCTATGCCCAGACCGGCAAGATGATGCCGGAGGATGGCCTCGACCAGCTCGCGAAGTCGGACAGCGTCTTCCTCGGCGCCGTGGGCTGGCCCGGCGTGCCGGACCATATCTCCCTCTGGGGCCTGCTGATCCCGATCCGGCGGGGCTTCGACCAGTATATCAGCCTGCGCCCCTGCAAGCTGATGCCCGGCGCCCGCACCCCGCTGGCCGACCGCACCCCCGCCGATATCGACTTCTACGTGGTGCGCGAGAATACGGAGGGCGAGTATTCCTCCACCGGCGGCAAGATGTTCCCGGGCACGGAGCGTGAATTCGTCACCCAGGACAGCGTCTTCACCCGCGTCGGCGTCGATCGCGTGCTGAAATACGCCTTCGAGCTGGCGATGACCCGGCCGCGCCGGAAGCTGACCAGCGCCACCAAGTCCAATGGCATCACCTTCACCATGCCGTACTGGGACGAGCGATTCGCCGAGATGGCGAAGAACTATCCGGGCGTGACCACGGACCAGTTCCATATCGACATCCTCTGCGCCCATTTCGTGCAGCATCCGGACTGGTTCGACGTGGTGGTCGGCTCCAATCTGTTCGGCGACATCCTGTCCGATCTCGGCCCGGCCGTGGCGGGGTCCATCGGCATCGCGCCCTCGGCCAATATCAACCCGGAGAAGAAATTCCCGAGCATGTTCGAGCCGGTGCATGGCAGCGCGCCGGACATCGCCGGCAAGTGGATCTGCAACCCGATCGGCCAGATCTGGTCCGGCGCGATGATGCTGGAACATCTCGGTGAGAAGGCGGCCGCCGACTCCATCGTCAAGGCGATCGAGACGCTGCTGGCGGAAGGCGGCCCGCGCACCCGTGACATGGGGGGCAATGCCGGCACGGTCGATGTCGGCAAGGCGCTGGCGGAGGCCGTTTCCAAGGGCTGACTCACGACGCGGCGGGCCAGGGAGGGGCGGCTGATCGAAGCCGCCCCTACGAATGATGCAGCGCGTCACTTGAATATCGGCGCCGCCTCGTCGTATAACTTTCATAGCAGTTGAGAATTATTCGCAACTGCATCGCATCGTAGCTTCGCATCTTAGTTGCGCATCACATCGCATCCCCGCCCAGCGGGAAGACGGGAGTGCCCATGGGCCGCGAATTCAGTCACATCGGTCGCCGCTGCGAACGCGCCGTCGTCACCGCCTATCGCGAGTTGCGCGATGGCGGCAATGCCGACCTGG
Organism: Roseomonas sp. F4; assembly: GCF_053891155.1. Taxonomy (NCBI): domain Bacteria; kingdom Pseudomonadati; phylum Pseudomonadota; class Alphaproteobacteria; order Acetobacterales; family Roseomonadaceae; genus Roseomonas; species Roseomonas sp. F4. Next base: position 214,440 of record NZ_JBSSHK010000005.1, on the reverse strand, counting down.
CGGCCTTCACCGCCTGCACGACCCTGTACCGCATCCATCACCCCGAATCCTCCGTCACCGAGGCGCGGCGGCTGGTGGCGGAGTGGATCGACCATCATGTGGTGCAGGGCATGACCACCGAGGCGCCCGGCTGCGATTGCGACTGACCTCAATTGCGAATGATTCGCAATTGAGGTCAGGGATGGCGCCATGTGGCGCCGGGTCCGTCAGAAAGTCGCCGTCACCCGCAGGCCCAGCAACACGGCGTCGGGCAGGGCACGCGCCGCGTCGCGCCGCTCATCCGGGTCGCCGGCCGCGGGGTTGAACAGAAGTTGCACCAGCGGCCGGACCGAAAGCCGATCCGGGATCACCGCGAGGTCGTAGTTCAGCTCCAGCACCGCCTCATGGTCCCGCACCAGGCGCGTCGCGCCGAAGGCGATCTGCTCGCGGTCGAAGCTGCGCGAATCCCGGCCGATCCGCGCCCAGGAAAGACCGAGCGACAGCGTATCCTCGCCGCGTCCGAAGGCGCCGTGCCAGGCGAGGCCGCCATCGATCTGCAGATCCACCGCATTGCGATCCGCCGGCTGCGCGAAAACCCGGCCGAACAGCGCGACATGCCCTTCCTGCCCGCGCCAGGCGACCACCTCCCCTAGCGCATAGCCACCATGGTTGCTGCCGAAGCGGCGCGGCACGCCGTTGCCCTGCGGATCGGCGAGGGACAGGCCCGTCTCGTCGAAGCGCGGCGAGTCGAAGCCGCCATTGTGGTACCAGCCGCCTAGCTTCAGGACCCAGGGGCGCGGCCCGTCCTCCGGCGCCTCGCCACCGGTCACCGCCTCTGCGATCAGGAAGGCGCCGCCGGTGTCGCTGAAGGTCGTGCCATAGCGGTTATGCCGCTGCGGATCGGTCGCTTCGCCGTGCCGGCCACCTGGATCGCCGGAGAAGATGCCGAGGCGCACCCCGCTCGCGGCCTCCGGATCGCCGAGCGCCAGCCGCAGCCCAGGCGTGGCCAGCGGATAGGCGGGGCCGCCAGAGGGCAGCGCGCCGGCCAGGGCCACCGGCCAGCCGAAGGTGCCGTTGACCAGCTTGCCCGCGGCTTCCGAGGTGGCGAATTCGCTGTCGGCGGCGAGCTGCCCGAAGCGCAGCGAACCCCAGCCTTCCACCCGCCGCTCCAGCCAGATTTCGAACAGGCGGACCGTCGACAGCGCCTCGATATTGCTGGCCGGCGCCAGGCTGCCGGCCAGGGTCGGAGTCGGCTGGCGGCCCATGATGCCGATCGCGCTGACGGCGGCGTGCCAGCCCTCAAGCCCGGCCATCGTCTCCAGATCGGCCGTCAGGCCGAGGCGCAGTTGCCCGATCGCGGCGACGCCGGTCCGCACCCCACCCCGGACCGAGCCGATGATGTCGAGCGTCGCTTCCGCCGAGGCGCAGAGGCCAGTGGCAAGCGGCCGGCCCTCCTCGCAGGCCTCGGCGTGAAGGGGCGCGGGGTGGGCGACGGCGAGGCCCAGCGCCAGCACGCACGCCGCGAAGCAGGGGACACCCGCCATTCGAAACTTGGTCATCACAGTGCCCCCGTAAGCCCCGCCGTCTGGAGCGTCGACTTCAGAATCGATACCAGCGCGCAAACTGGTCCGCAATGACCCGAATGTAGCCTGTGCTTCAAACCGCCGGAATGGCGCCGCTCACCCCGCCGCCTGCACCGCCGCCAGGGTGCGCTCCGCCAGCGCCGGCAGCCGCGAGGCGGCGCCCGCCGCCGCATCCTGATTGCCATCGCGCGCGGCCAGCTCCACCACCGCCAGCAGATCCGCCAGGGGTCGCGCGCCGGCCATACGCGCCGCGCCCTTTAGGCGATGCGCCGCGGCCGCCGCGCCCGGCAGGTCGGCGGCGGCCAGGGTGGCGGCCACCGCCTCCACATCCCGTTTCACACCCTCCCGGAAACTCGCCAGCAGCCCGGCCAGCCGCTTCGGATCGGCTCCGAACAGGCTGCGCAATGCCTCCGGATCGAACAGCGGCGCGGTTTCCACCGGGGGCGGGCCGGGCTCGACGCCCTGCGTGGCCGCGCGGTCCGGCAGGAAGCGCGCCAGGGTGCGGCCCAGCAGGTCGAGTGCCAGGGGCTTGGCCAGGAAGCCATCCATCCCGGCGGCGTAGCAGCGCTCATCCTCGCCCTTCAGCGCATTGGCGGTCACCGCGATCAGGGCAGCGCGGCCGAGCTCCGGTTGCGCCGCCTCGTCCCGACGGATGGCACGCGCCAGATCCAGCCCATCCATCACCGGCATGTGCAGGTCCACCAGCACGAGCCGGTGTCGCTTGGCGCGCCATTGCGCCAGCCCCTGCGCCCCGTCCTCCGCCATATCGGCCTGGCAGCCGAGCAGCTCCAATTGCCGGGCCAGCACTTCCCGGTTCACGGGATGGTCGTCGACCACCAGCAGGCGTGGGATATCCGTGCTCGCGGTGGCGGCGGGCAGGCTGGGCAGTGTCTCGGCCACGGCGCCGGCATCCGTCGCCTCGACGATTCCGAGCCGCAGCGTGACGGAGAAGCGGCTGCCCCGCCCTGCCGTGCTCTCCACCGAGACATCGCCGCCCATCAACTGCGCCAGCCGCCGGACGATCGACAATCCAAGCCCCGTGCCCCCGAAGCGCCGCGTGGTGGAGGTATCGGCCTGGGCGAAGGGCTGGAACAGCTTTCCCAACTGCTCCGGCGTCATGCCGACGCCGCTGTCCTCCACCATCAGGGAAACCAGCACCGCATCCCCGGACCTGCTGGCGGAAGCGCGCAGCCGCACGAAGCCCACATCGGTGAACTTGATGGCATTGCCGACCAGGTTGAACAGGATCTGCCGCACCCGCACCGGGTCACCGCAGACCATGTCCGGCGATTGCGGCGTCGCCGGCCCGATCGGATCGGCGAAGAGCAGCAGGCCCCGGCGCTTGGCCTCCACCGTCAGCGTATCGACCGCGCCCTCCACCAGCCCGCGCAGGGAGAAGGGCAGGGCCTCCAGCTCCATCCGCCCCGCCTCGATCTTCGAGAAGTCCAGCAGGTCGTCGATGATGCGCAGCAGCGATCCGGCGCTTTCGCGGATCACCGCGATGCAGCGTTCCTGCGCCGGGCCGGGCGGCGTGCGTTCCAGCACTTCCAGCATGCCGAGCACGCCGTTCATCGGGGTGCGGATTTCATGGCTCATCGCGGCGAGGAAGGCGGATTTGGCGCGGTTGGCCCCTTCGGCCGCATCCCGCGCGGCGGCCAGTGCGCTTTCCACCCGCTTGCGCTCCGTCACGTCCATATAGGTCCGCACCGCGCCGCCATCCTCCATGGTCCGCGCATGCACCTCGATCACCGTGCCGTCGCGGCGGGCGCGTTCGTAGCGCTCCTCGTTCAGCGCCTCTCCGGCGATGGCGCGGCGGGCTTCCTCGATGCGGTGCTCGGACCCGTCATAGTCGCCGCGCGCATGCTGGAAGGCGACCAGCTCGCCGAAGGGCACGCCGGGCTGGGCCAGATGCGGCGGCAGGGCCAGGATCTCCGCCGCGCGGCGGTTCATCACCCGCACCCGGCGGTCGGGGTCCACCATGACCAGGCCCTGGCTCATATGCTCGATGGTCGCGGCCATGGCGTTGTTGGTCGCGCGCGCCTGGTCCCGTGCTGCGGCCAGCGCCGCCTCCTGCCGCTGACGTTCCGTCACATCGGTCAGGGTGCGGACGGAACGGCCATCGGGCAGGCGCACCGATTCCACGGCCAGCACCGATCCATCGCGGCGGCGGCGAATGAACTGGCCGACCGGCAGCGGCGCGCCCGCCATCACCGCCTGGGCGCGTTCGGTGTTTTCCGGGCTGTCCTCATACTCGCCGCTGCCGAGCTGCCAGGCGGTGATGTGTTCCAGCGGCGTCCCTTCCTGCGCCAGTTCCAGCGGCAGGCGCAGCAATTCGATGGCGCGGCGGTTGATGACCTGCACCTTGCGGTCGGGCGAGAACATCACCAGCCCCTGGCTCATATTCTCGATGGTCGCCGACAGCGCCGCCTCCGCCGCCCGAGCCATGTCGCGCGCCTGGCGCAGCTCCGCCTCCCGCGCCTGGAGGCGGGAGACGTTGCGGTAGGTGGACAGCACGCTGCCATCCGGCAGCCGCTGGCGCGTGATCTCCACCCAGGCGCCGGAGGGGGCGATGCGGATGTCGCTTTCGCCGACGGGGTTCAGGATGGCCTGCACGCGGCCCTCCACGGCGGCCTCCAGCGGCGCGCCCTCGGCCGGCGGCGTGCCGTAGTCGCCGCGGCGGTGCATCAGGCGCAGGATCTCGCGCCCATCGGCGCCCGGCACCGTCAGCTCCTCCGGAATGCCGTAGAAGCCGGCGAGCTGGCGGTTGAGCAGGCGCACGTGCAGGTCGGGGCCCCAGAGCACCAGCCCGTCATTCATCGTGTCCAGCACCAGCTCATGCGTCACGCGGGCGGCCTGCAACTCCTCCTCCCGCGCCTTCAGGGCGGAGATGTCGCGATAGATCACCAGCACGCCGCCATCCGGGGTGGGGACGGAGGAGGCCTCGATCCATTCGCCCTGGGCACCGCGGATCATTTGCGGGGCCTGGCCGGGCTGGCGGGCCAGTGCCAGGCGCTGTTCGACCAGCGCCTCGAAGGCCGCCTCATCCGTCGGCACAGGGCCGAGGTCGCCGCGCCGCAGCCGGTAGCGCATGGCCTCCACGGCCGAAGCGCCGGGCGTGCCCAGCTCGGCGGGCAGATCGAACATGCGGATGGCGGCGCGATTGCCCAGGCGGAAGGTCAGGTCCTGGTTCATCAGCACGACACCATCGGTCATGCTGTCGAGGATGAGCTGGTACGTGGCGCGCGCTTCCGCCAGCTCCTGCTCCCGCTGCTTCAGCTCGGTGATGTCGCGGTACATCAGCACCGCGCCGCCACCTTCCATAGGCACGCTTTTCACTTCCAGCCAAAGGCCGGAGGCCGCCTGGCGAATATAGGAGACGCCGCCCGGCCGGTTGAGCAGCGCGGCGCGGCGCGCCACCCGCTCCTCCAGCTCCGCCTCGTTGCCGGGGGGGGCGCCGAACTCGCCGCGCTGGTCCTGGTAGCGCATCACATCGAGGATGTTGACGCCCTTATAGGCGAGGTGATCCGGGAAATCGCCGACCCGCAGCGTCTCCCGATTCCAGAACTGCAGCCGCATATCGGCGTCCCACATCACGACGCCGTCGGTGATGTGGTCGAAGGCGGTCTGCAGCACGGTCTCAGCGGCGGCAAACTCCGCCTCGCGGCGCTTCACATCGGAAATATCGGTCGCCGTGAGCACAAGGCCGTGAGACAGGCGCCGCAGATGGATGCGGAACCATTGCCCTCGTGGCGTCAGCCAGTCCAGATTGCGCCCGTCACCAAGGCCCGGCGGCAGCCAGGTTGCGGGGTTCTCCGCCGCTGCGATGGCGGGGTTAAGGGCCGCGCCGGCGCGGCCGATGGCGGTCAGCAGGTCGTCGAGCCTGTCGGGCGGCGTGCTGTCGGGACCCTCCTCGGGCAGCAGCCAGGGAAGGCAGGCATTGGCGGAAACCAGCCGGCCGTCGGCGGCGAACAGCGCGAAGGGCCCGGCGAGATTCGCCAGCGCCTCCGCCTGCAAGGCGGCGAGCTCAGCCGCCGGCAAGTTCCCGGCGGAGCGGGCGATATGGAGCATCACGGCATCATGCCCGAATCCGAAGTAACTTGTGTTTCATCGTCCCCCGCGCAGTGTTTCACCTGTTTCGCGTAAAACCGACCTTTGACGGGACTCGCCGGGCTTTGTAACGGAGCATTTCGGACAGCGCGCAGGCGGGGATAGATCCTATGGCTGGTGGCACGACCAACCTCCTCGTTGTCGAGGACGACCCGTTTCAGCGCGAGACCATCTGCGCCTATCTGGCCGGGCAGGGTTTTGCGGTGGAAGGGGTGGCCGATGGCCGCGCTTGCCGCGCCGCGGTGGCGGCGGGGATGCCGGATGCTGCGCTGCTCGATGTCGGACTGCCGGGCGGGGAGGATGGCTTCGCCCTGGCGCGCTGGCTGCGAGGCCAATCCGGGCTGCTCGGTATCATCATGCTCACCGCCGCGGGCGATCTGGTGGACCGTGTGGTCGGCCTGGAATCCGGTGCCGACGACTATATCACGAAACCCTTTGAGCCGAGGGAACTGCTGGCCCGGATTCGCGCCGTGATGCGCCGCGCCGGGGCGGAGAGCGCCGCCCAGGCCGCACAGAAGCCTGAGGCGCTGCCGCCCGGCAAGGTCCGCATTGGCGGGGCCGTGCTGGATCTGCGCCGCGGCCTGCTGCTGACGGCGGAAGGCCGGGAGGACACCCTGACCGAGGGCGAGTTCGCCCTGCTGAAGCTGTTCGTCGAAAATCCCAACCGCGCTTTGCACCGCGACTGGCTGCTGGAGCGCACCTCCGGCGATGAGGAGCCGGAGGCCTTCGACCGCGCCATCGACCTGCGCATCATGCGGCTGCGCCGCAAGGTGGAGCGCAATCCCACCCGACCGATGGCGATCCGCACCGTGCGGGGCGTGGGCTATCTGTTCGACCCTGAAGCCGTCTGAGCTCAGGCGGCCCGTATCCGCCGCGCGACTTCGCTGCGCACCGCGATCGGGCGCTCCTGATGGCCTTCCAGCTCGGCGCGGTTGCGCGGCAGGGCATGCGGATATTCCTGCTGGAGGAAGGCGATCATCTTCTCCCGCACCTCGCAGCGCAGGTCGAAGGTCCGGCCGGCATTGGTCGAGCTGACCAGCATGCGCACCTCCATGGTCTGCGGCCGCAAGTCGGTGACCTGCATGTTCACCACTCGCTTGTCCCAGAGGGGTGAGGCGGCGGCGATCTCGTTCAGCTTGCGGCGCATGGCCTCGATCGGCGCGGTGTAGTCCACATGGATCATCGCGGTGCCGATCAGGCTGGCGCTTTCGCGCGTCCAGTTCTGGAAGGGATGTTCCAGGAAGTAGCTCAGCGGCAGCACCATCCGGCGCCAGTCCCATAGCCGGATGACGACATAGGTTGCCGTCACCTCCTCCACATTGCCCCATTCGCCCTCGACGATCACCGCATCCTCCAGCCGGATCGGCTGCGTCACCGCCAGCTGGATGCCCGCGACCAGATTCTTCAGCAGAGGCTGAAGCGCAAGGCCCAGCACCAGGCCGGCGGCACCGGCCGAAGCCAGCAGCGACACGCCGTACTGCCGGACGCCCTCGAAGGTCATCAGCGCCACGGCAATGGTGATCGTCATGATCAGCCAGCCGGCCACGCGCTGGAGGATGCGCGACTGCGTCGTGTGCTTGCGGGCGAGGAGGTTGTCCTCCGAATCCAGCTTGAAGCGGCGCAGATAGATGGTGGTCCAGATATGCAGCACGGTCCGCGCTACCCAGCCCACCAGGAAGATGAAGCAGACCAGCAGCAGATGCCGGGACATGCTGGCCTGGCCGAAGCTCAGCGGCGCGACGCTGACGAAAAAGCCCAGGCAGATGATGATGAGGGCGAGGCGGATCGGCCCCTCCGTCCGCTGCACCAGGGACCGCCAGAACAGGTCCTTTTCGCTGACCAGATTGGTGGCAAGGCGGAAGATGATCCGCTTGGCCAAAAGAGCAGCCCCGATCGCGATGGCGAAGAGCGCGAGGCTCAGTAGCCAGTCCGGGATCCAGTAGAGCGTTGCGATGAAGCGGCGTGTGGCCAAGGTGAAATTGTCCAAGGGCACCCCCGATTATGCTGCGTTGCGGTAGTTCACCTTCCTTGAAAGCCCCAACGCAACCGAAGTTGCCTGGCGTCGTTCACATCGCGTGTGAAGCAGGGCGCCCGGCCCAGCCGATCGCGGCCCGCGCCAGCCCATCGATGGTATCGCAGACCGGGAAGGGTAAAGCCGGGCCAGCGGCGATGCCCAGGGGGATTTCGGTGCAGCCCAGCACCACCGCGCGCGCGCCGCGCGCGACTAGGTTGCGCGCCGCTTCCGCCAGAGGCACATAAGCTTCCGTGACGCGATTGGCCTTCACTTCCGCGATGCCAGGGGAGACTAGCCGCGCCATCTCCGCGTCATCAGGCACCAGGCAGTTCCAGCCGCGCGGTTCCAGCCTTTCCTGATAGAGCCGCATCGCCAAGGTGCCAGCGGTGCCCATCAACCCGATCGGGCCGGGGGCGACGCCAACTCGGAAAAGTTCGGCCTCCGCCGCATCGACGATGTGCAGGATCGGCAGGGGGGTCGCCGCCTGCATCGCCTCGAACCAGCCATGCGCGGTGTTACAGGGGATGGCGATGGCGCCGCAGCCGGCGGTCTCCAGGCCGCGAATGCCGCGCAGCAACGCGGGCAGGGGGTCCTCGCCGCCGGCAATCCGCGCCGCGGTGCGGTCCGGCACACGCGGGTCGGACCAGAGCACGGCGGGGATATGGTCCTGGTCGCGCGCCGCATCGGTCAGCAGCGTCAGCCGCAGCATGAACTGCGCCGAGGCCAGCGGCCCCATGCCGCCCAAAACACCAAGACTTTGTTCCGCCATCACCCGAGTCCCGTCCTATGCTGATGGCGACACCGGAGTCCCGCCCCATGCGCCGCCGCAGCCTGATCGCCCTGACCGCCACCATGCCCCTGCTGTCGATGACCCAACAAGCTGCCGCCCAGCAGAGTGGGGGCGCCTGGACCGCCGCCACCGAATATCCGGCCGGCGCGATGCCGGCCGAGGGCCTGGTGCGGCTGGCGGAGACGGCGAAGCCGCTGGAGATCACACCGGCCTTCGACGCGCCGGGCGGCGTGCGCTCCGCCGCCATGCCGCGGGCGGTGGCGGAAGGGCGCTTCGCCATCGGCGATGCCTTCGCGGGCGCCCTGGGCGAGCTCGACCCGGTCTTCCTGCTGTCCTCGCTGCCCTTCCTGGCGACCTCGGCCGATGAGGCGAAGCGGCTGCTGGCCGCCGCCCGCCCGGCCTATCTGGCGGCGCTGGAAAAGCTCGGCGTCACCCTGCTGCATTGCACGCCCTGGCCGCCCACCGGCATCTGGTCCCGCCGCCCCATCGCCACCCCGGCCGATCTGCGCGGGTTGAAGGTGCGGACCTATGACGCGACGGGCACGGAGACGCTGCGCTCGCTGGGCGCCGAGGCGGAGCTGCTGAGCTTCCAGGCGGTGGCGACGCGGCTGGCCGATGGCTCGCTGGATGCCGTGCTGTCCTCCGGCGATGGCGGGGCCGGGCGGCGGCTGTGGGAGCATCTGCCGCATTTCACCGAGATCGGCTACGCCATGCCGGTCAGCCTGGCCTTCGGCGATCCGGCGAAGCTGCGGGCGCTGGAGGATGGCCAGCGCGCCGCCCTGGAACGCGCCGCGACCCGCACCGAGGCCGGCCTCTGGACGCTGCTGGAAACCCGTGACGCGGCGAACCAGGCGCGCATGCGCCAGAACGGCGTCACCATCGCCCGCCCCGGCGCGCCCCTGCTGGCGGCGCTGAAGGAGGCCGGCGGCAAGGCGGTGCGGGACTGGGAAGCGAAGGCGGGCGCCGCGGGTGGCGAAATCCTCGCAGCCTATCGCACGGGGGGCTGATCAGAAAATCCCGGCCAGACCGTCCCAGACCAGCTTCGTGCCGGTGACGCCCAGCATCACATAGACGATGCGGTAGAAGACCTTGTCGCTCATCCGCGATTGCAGCCAGATGCCGAGCTTCACCCCGAGCGGGGCCATCGGCAGCAGCAGCAGGCTGGTCAGCAGGTTGGTGACGGAAAGCTGGCCAAGCAGGGCATAGGGGATGAGCTTCACGTAGTTCATCACGGCGAAGAAGACGACGGTGGTCGCCGCCAGCGTCGCCCGGTCCAGCCGCAGCGGATACATATAGACCGCCAGCGGCGGCCCGCCGGCATGGGCCACCGTGCTGGTCAGGCCGGAGACCATGCCCCAGAAGCCACCGCGCAGCCGGCTGGGCGTGGCCGGCGCCGGCGTGGCGCGGCCGGGCCGCGCCTGCCACAGGCTGCGCGCCAGGAAGGCCAGCGCGATGCCGCCCACCATCAGCTTCACCGCCGCATTGCTCATCAGCCCGAACACCGCCGCCCCCGCGGCGATGCCCAACAATCCGCCCGGCAGGATGATGCGCAGCTGATCGACGCTCCACCGCCCCCACCAGGCGCGGATGGAGGAGATGTCCATCGCACAGAGCACCGGCAGCGCGATGCCGGCGGCCTGCGGCGCCGGCACGATCAGCGACATCAGCGGCACCGCGACATTGCCGGCACCGGAGGCGAAGCCGCCCTTGCTGACCCCGGTCAGCAGGAAGGCGGGCAGGGCCAGCGCCCAGAACCAGGGATCGTCGATGATGGGCAAGCGGATGACCCCGGGATGACGCGGTGGGAGGCCGGGTGTATGGCACGCCCACCCTACGCCCGCATCAGGAGTTGCCGTCCCCGTGGAGCATATGACCGACCCCTATTGGCTGGCGGGGCTTGCCGTCGCCATGGCGATCACCGGGCTGATCTCCGGCACCCTTGCGGGGCTGCTGGGCGTTGGCGGCGGCATCGTCATCGTGCCGGTGTTGTTCAACGTCTTTCCGCTGTTCGGCATTCCGGAGGCGGTGCAGATGAAGCTGGCCGTCGGCACCTCGCTCGCCACCATCATCCCGACCAGCATCCAATCGGCGCGCAAGCACTACGCCAAGGGCACCATGGATGTGCCGCTGTTGAAATCGCTGGCGCCGTCGATCGGTTTTGGCGTGCTGCTCGGCACCTTCCTGGCGATCTGGCTGAAGGGTGAGGCGCTGACGCTGGTCTTCGCCGTCATCGCCATTCTCGTCGCGCTCAACATGGGCTTCACCGGCGTTGAGTGGAAGCTGCGCGAAACCTTCCCGACCGGCCCGCTGCGCCATGGCCTCGGCGGCTTCATCGGCACGGTCAGCGCCATGATGGGCATCGGCGGCGGCACGGTGGGCGTGCCGATCCTGTCGATGTTCGGCGCGCCGATCCGCAGCGCGGTCGCCACCGCCAGCGCCTTCGGCATCATCATCGCGGTGCCGGCCACCATCGGCTTCGTCTATGGCGGCTGGAACGATCCCCTGCTGCCGCCGCTGAGCCTTGGCTATGTGAACCTGATCGGCTTCGCGCTGATCGTGCCGAGCTCGATGATCGCGGCGCCCTGGGGCGTGCACCTGGCGCATACCATCCCGCCGCTGCTGCTGAAGCGGGCCTTTGCGGCGTTTCTGTTCCTGACGGCGGCGCGGATGTTTTATTCGCTGGCGGTGTGAATTACCGATGTGGTCGGGCGCGGGCGCGCCCACCACTCAGGGACGCCGGGCCTGGAAAAAGGTCTTCCCGCCCCGCTGAAATCCAGCAGCCTCGTAGAAGCGCAGCGTCGCTTCCTGCCTGGAACCGGTCGCCAGCATGACCTTGTAGGCGTTGGCGGCCCAGGCCGCGTCCAGCGCCGCGCGCAACACAAGACAGCCCAGACCCCGCCGGCGAAACGCGGCGTCGGTCACCACATTCTCGATGACGCCATAGGGCCTGCCGCCCCGGGTCAGGTTGGGCACGACCACCAGCGTGCAGGAGGCCACCAGCTGACCCCCCGCCTCCACCACGAAGACCGTGGTGAGCCCCGATTGCAGCAGAGCGCGCCATGGCCCTTCGGCAGCCTCAAGCGCCAGGGCCGGCTCCTCCGGGTGGAGATGCCGGTAAAGGTCGAGCATGCCGGAGAGATCGCCGTTCCTGGCGGCGCGGAGGACGATGTCCTGCTCCCTCACGGCCGCCACGGCAGCGTCCCCGCCGGAAGTCGCCGCGCGGCCAGCGTCGCCGCCGCCATCAGCGCCGCGCTCAACAGCAGCGCCAGACAGGACACGGCGGCGGCCAGGGGCGACTGGCCGCTTTCCTGCAGGCTGAACACCAGCACGCCCAGCGTCTGCGTCCCCGGCCCATAAAGCAGGGAGGAGACGGTCACCTCATTCACCGCCGTCAGTGCCACCAGGATGCCGCCGGCCGCCAGCGCCGGGGCCAGGGGCGGCAAATGAATCGACCACAGCCGGCGCCAGGGGCCGGCGCCCATGCCGCGCGCCGCTTCCTCCAGGATCGGATCCAGCCGAGCGGCGGCAGCCGCCGCCGGGCGCAGGGCCAGCGCCTGGAAGCGGGTGAGATAGGCGAACAGGATCAGCCCCAGCGTCCCATACAGCGCCCCACCGCCCGGCAAGGACAGCACGACAAGAATGGCGGCAACCCCGGTGCAGGCGCCCGGCAGCGCATAAGGCAGGTCGGTCGAGGTCGCGGCCAGCCGTACCGGCCGGGCGCGCAGCGTCAGCGCAATAGGCAGCGCCGCGGCGGCCAGCAGCAGCGCCGCGCCGGCCGAGAGCAGCAGGGAATTGCCGAAGGCCCGCCCGGTCTGCGCATCGGGTGCCACCGCCGCGACAAAATGGCGCATCGTGGCGGAGGTCGCGTTCAGCTCCATCCCCATGGCGGGCACCAGCGCGGCCGCCAGCAAGGCGAGCATCGGCACCGCCAGCACCACGAACAGATACAGCCCGACCGCGCTGAAAGCCGCCCCCCCGGCCAGGCCCGGCAGCGCCACCGCCGCGAAGGGCAGGCGGCCGGAGGCCGGGGCCCGCCGTGCCGCCAGGGCCTGTAACAGCAGCGCCGGCGCTGCCATGGCCGCCAGCAGCAGCGCCAGCGCCGCGGCCTCCGCCAGGGAGGCGGTGCCGCCGGAGGAGAGCCGCTGCCAGATCAGCACCGGCAGCACCGGAAACCGCGCCGGAATGCCGATCAGCGCCCCCACGCCGAAATTGCCCAGCGCCGCGACATAGGCCAGGCCCGCACCCGCCAGCAGCCCCGGCGCCAGCAGCGGCCAGACGGCGCGGCGCAGCGCAGCCTCCGGCGTCGCGCCCAGCCCGCGCGCCGCCAGCACCACCTCGCCCGGCACGCGGCGCAGCAAGGCGGCGGTGGCCAGCAGCACCAGCGGCGCGGATTGCACCGCCAGCAGCAGCGCCATGCCGAGCGGCGAGTAGATCGGATTGGGCGTACCGATGGGCGGCGCCAGATCCAGCGCCAGCAGCAGGGGGGAGGCAGGTCCGCCCGCCTGGATCCAGCCCAGCGCCATGACTTGCGCCGGCACCAGTGCCGGCAGCACCGCCAGGAAGATCAGCACGCGCCGACCCGGCAGGTCGCGCAGCAGCAGCGCCCAGACCAGCGTGGCACCGACCAGCGTCGCCAGCGCCGCCGCCGAGATCGACAAGGCGAGCGACCGCCAGGCCGCGCGCCAGATCGCCGCATCCGCCAGCGCCTGGGCCATGGCGGTGCCCGCCAGCGCCTCCGCCAGCAGTCGCGCCAGCGGCAAGGCGCCGATCAGCAGCAGCCAGCCGAGCGACAGGGCCGCGATCCCCCGCCCCAGGCCCGGGCCTGCCTCTCCCTCTCGCGTCAAGGTGCGACCGGCGGCCTCAGCCGCCGACCAGGGCGGCGAAGCGGCGCAGCAGGTCGGGCTGTTCCTCCGCCGCGCGGGCGGCGTCGAGCGGCATGATGCGGATCGACTTCGGGTCCGGGAAGCCGGCCGGCGGCGCGACCTCCGGATCGATCGGCAAGAAGCCCTGGCGTGAGGCCAGTTCCTGGCCCTGCCGGGACAGCAGGAAGTCGAGGAAGGCGATGGCCGCCGGGGCGTTGCGGGTCGTGGACAGGATTGCGGCGGGCTCGGTGATGGCGGAAACGCCGTCTTCCGGGAAGACGAAGCGCACCGGGGCGCCACGCGCCGCCTCGCGGATCGGCAGGTAGTCGATGGCGATGCCGAAGGCGCGCTCGGCGCCGGCCACCGCCTGCATCACCGGGCCATTGCCGCCGCGCGCCTGCACGCCATGGGCGACCAGCCGCTCCACATAGGACCAGCCGAGCGCCGGATTCTGCGCCAGCGCGCAGAGATGGATGGCGGCGGCGCCGGAGACGGCGGGGGAGGGCATCGCCACCTGGTTGCGGGCGCGGGGCTCCAGCAGGTCGGTCCAGGTCTTGGGCACGAAGGGGGCGCGGGCGTGATGGACGATGCCGGTGGTGATGAGCTTGGTGGCGAAGTAGCCGCGCGCCGCATCCACCTGCGCGGCCGGCGTGCCACCGAGTTGCACCTCCGGGCTCGGCCGCAGCCGGCCTTCCTGGCGCAGCCCCTCGAAGGTCAGGCTGTCGGCGAGCAGCAGCACGTCGGGGCGCGGCTGGCCGGCCGCGATCTCGGCGCGGAGCCGGGTCATGATCTGGCCGGTGCCGGCGCGGATCCATTCGACGGTGACGCCCGGATGGCGTGCGCGGAAGGCCTCCACCGTCTGCGCCGCATCGGGCTCCAATTGCGAGGTATAGAGCACCAGCGGGCCGGAGACGCCGGAGGAGGTCCCCTGGCCCAGCGCGGGCCTGCCGAGCAGCCCGGTGGCGGCGAAACCTGCCGCGGCCAAGCCGAAACCGCGCCTGTGAAGTGTCATTGATGCCCTGCCGTGACCGGATGCCCTGCCGCATCTAGAGCGACCGTGGCGGATCGGGCAGGGGGGATCTGTGAAGTTCCTGTTGCTTTTTCCGGGACCGTGGCCGTTAGGCCCGGACTAAAGGGGCCGCCAAGCCCTGATCGGCGCGGCGCCCCACCGCGCCGTGCCAATCCGGGACCGGCGATGCCGGGTCACGGGGGGGTCAGAAAATTCGCGCTGGCGCTGGCCCGACCGATCAGGGACTGCATCTCCGGCGCCTCATGACTGTCGACCGCCGTCAGCGCGTCCATCGGGCAGAAATACTCGTGCGGTTGCGGCATCTGGGACTTGGCGAAGCCGAGGTAATGGCGCGCCTTCAGGCCGTACAGCACCCGCACGTCGCGCACCGGCAGCACCAGTGGCTCCGTCGGCGCTTCCCGCAGCAGGCGGATCAGGCGCCAGCGCGGCGTCTCATCCTCCGTCCCCACCCGGTCCAGCATCCAGCGCAGCGGGCAGACCACCAGCAGCGAGGAAGTGGAGGGCGCGAAGCGCGCCCGCTTGTCCTGCAGGTTGGTGATGGAGCCGCAGGCCTCGATGCAGAGGATGTCGGCGTAGCGATCCGCCGGGTCCGGGCTGAAATGCAGCCAGAGGCCGTCCGGGATGGTCCGGTAGGTGTTGGTCCCCGGCAGCTTCAGAAAGGGCTGCGCCACCATCGAGAGGTCGCCCGGCCGCCCGCGCAGCCAGGTGCCCGGCTGCTTCGGGGTGCGGGTGATCCCGGGTGGACGCTGTGGCCAGAGCCGCAGGCGGCTGCGCACCAGCTCATCGAGTTCCTTGCCGGAGCCAAGGCGGAGTTTTTCGCTCATACGGTTTATGTCCCCTGTGAATATCAACCCTACGTAGATAGATTCCCTGAACGGGCGCCGACATCAAGGCGAAATTGCAAGGTTTTTTAAGAAAACACGCGCCGGGGTTGCAGACGACGTCAGGTTGCGCGGCACAGCAGAGGGGGACGGAAGCGCCTCGCGGCACCCCAAAAGCTGGCCCTCAATTGCAGCGGGTGATTTTTCCACAGGGATTCAATTGCTTGGCCCGGCGCGACAATTGCAGCGCCGGGGATTTCTCGATGTCGCAACGGCTGTGGCCCGGGATGCGGCTATCACCGGCTGTTCTGGCCCGTGCCGGAGCGGGGCCGGGCGGGGGCCGCCCGGGCATGAAAAAACCCCGCGCGGCAGGGCCGGCGGGGTTGTGCTTAAGGCTGGCCCGCCGCGCGGCATGGGTGCCGCGGGCGGGTTAGGCGGGGTCGTCAGCCGCGCTGCGGCACCTGGACATAGTCCCGCTGCGCCGGGCCGGTGTAGATCTGACGCGGGCGGCCGATGCGCTGGGCAGGGTCCTCGATCATTTCCTTCCACTGGCTGACCCAGCCCACGGTGCGCGCCACGGCGAAGATCACCGTGAACATGCTGGTCGGGATGCCCATCGCCTTCAGGATGATGCCCGAATAGAAGTCGACGTTCGGGTACAGCTTGCGGGAGACGAAATACTCGTCCTCCAGCGCCACCTTCTCCAGCGCCATGGCGAGGTCGAGCAGCGGCTCGTCCTTGATGCCGAGTTCGGACAGCACCTCGTGGCAGCTCTGCTGCATGATCTTCGCCCGGGGGTCGAAGTTCTTGTACACGCGATGGCCGAAGCCCATCAGCTTCACGCCGGAGTTCTTGTCCTTCACCTTGGCGATGAAGTCCGGGATGTTGTCGACATGGCCGATCTCGGCCAGCATCTTCAGCACCGCCTCATTGGCGCCGCCATGCGCGGGGCCCCAAAGCGCCGCGATGCCGGCGGCGATACAGGCGAAGGGGTTGGCGCCGGTGGAGCCGGCCAGCCGCACGGTGGAGGTGCTGGCATTCTGCTCATGGTCGGCATGCAGGACCAGGATGCGGTCCATCGCCTTCGCCAGGGTGGGGGAGACCTTGTATTCCTCGGCCGGGACCGAGTTCAGCATGTGCAGGAAGTTGGCCGCGTAGGACAAGTCGTTGCGCGGATACACGAAGGGCTGGCCCTGGCTGTACTTGTAGGCCATGGCGGCGATGGTCGGCACCTTCGCGATCAGGCGGAAGGCTGCGATCTCGCGCTGATGCGCGTCATTGATGTCGAGGTTGTCGTGGTAGAAGGCGGCCAGCGCGCCGACCACACCGCACATGATCGCCATGGGATGCGCGTCACGGCGGAAGCCGTTGAAGAAGTTGCGGATCTGCTCATGGACCATGGTGTGATAGGTCACACCCTTGCGGAACTTCGCGAGCTCGTCCGCGGTCGGCAGGTTGCCGTTCATCAGCAGGTAGCAGACCTCGATGAAGTCCGAATTCTCTGCCAGCTGCTCGATCGGGTAGCCGCGATACAGCAGTACGCCCTCGTCGCCATCGATATAGGTGATCTGGCTCTCGCAGCTCGCCGTCTCGCCATAGCCGGGGTCGAAGGTGAAAACGCCGAGATCGGCGTAGAGCTTGCGGATGTCGACGACATCCGGGCCGACCGTTCCCTTCAGAATGGGCAGGCTGGTACTGCGGTTGGACCCGTCGAGGGTAAAGGTGACGGACCCGTTGGCCGTGACGGTCATGGCTTGCTTCCTCGCAGGCAGGGGGCGGTGGCACTCGCCTTACTCGCGCCACCGTTATGGTGCAACGCAAGATAGGAGCCTCTTTGCCTGCTTGGCAACGTGGGGGGCGATGAACAGTTGGGCGAGCCCGCCGCGAGCCTTACCGCCGCCGTCAGTTGCGGCGGCGCCAGGCCTCCGGCCGGGTGAAATTGCCGGCCCAGAGCCCACGCCCGGACAGGCGCGCGGCGGCTTCCACCGCCTGCATGGCCAGTTCGTCCTCGCCATAGGACAACGCCCAGCCGGCGCCGACCAGGCCGGTGTTCAGCTCCGCCCCGCCGGCGCTGCAACGGCCCAGGCCGCGGCCGTAGCGGTCGCGGCCATGCACCCGGCACAGCACCGACCGGCCATTGACCAGACGGGACAGCGCTTCCGCCGCCGCCGCGCCGCAATCGAACCAATTGCCCTGCGCATCGGTGCAGGACTGGCCGCGTTCCGGTGCGTCGATGCCGGACAGGCGCAGGGTGCGATCCCCCAGCCGCAGGGTGTCGCCATCCACCACGCGCACCTCCGCGGCCAGGGCCGACCAATCCTGTTCTCGGGGTGCCGAACCCATCAGATCGGGCGGCAGCCCGATGCCCGACAGGGCGGCGACGATCAACACCCCGGCGAGCGCGACGAAGGGCGCGCGCCAACGACGCGGGGTGGGGGCGGGGCGGAAAATGCGACGGCGTCGGAACACGGGGAGGATGCGCTGCCTGATGCTGCTGAGCCGGCATGCCCGCCGGATAGGCTACGGGTAACCCAAGCGCGGATGAACGCGCAACCCATTCATTTATATTAAATCTTAGGCGAAAATCGCCTGCTTCACCCTTGATTCCAGAAGGGTTCCGCCGCCAGCATCGCCGCCCACGCCTTCTCCGCGCGGCCCCGCGCGCGGCGTGACCGGGCCAGTGCCCAGCCTGCTGCCACGCCTGCGGCCCAGGCACCGGGACCCTGCGCCTCACTCTCAACCAGGGCGCGTGCCACGGTTGCATCATTCGCCAGACCGAACTGTTCCTGCATCTCCGCCAGCCGTTCCAGGAAGCGGCGGCCGCGCTTCCGGCCGAAGAGCGGGGTGAACAGCTCCGCCAGGTAGCGCAGCCTTTTGCCATCCAGCCGCAGGGCGTGGAACTCGGCATCCGGAAGCTGCGAAATCTCCTCCCCCACCGCCTGCATGCGGCGCCAGCGCCTGGCCAGGAGATGGCTCGCCAGATCCTCCAGCGGCGCGTCGCGATGGGCGGTGGCCTCCTCATCCGACTCTGCCCGCCAGGGCGTCCGCACATCCAGCGCCACGGCCTGCCAGATCAGCAGGCGGAACTCCGCCCCGGCGAGTTGGTCGCGCAGCGCGTCATAGGCGGCGTCACGATGCGCCTGTCCCGCCGCCAGCAGGCCGGCGATGCGCGGCTCCTCCGGCAGCGCCTCGGCCAGTTCGGCGCCGAGCCCGGCCAGGAACACGTCCCAATCCCGCGCTGGGCCGAGACCGCGCGCCAGAGTCTTCAGCCCGGCATCGAAGCCACGCAGCGCCGGTCCATCCGCCGCCGCGCGGAAGGCCTTGAGCGCGGAGCGCAGGCGGCGCAGGGCGACGCGCATCTGGTGCACGCCGGACGGGTCCCGCCCGGCCTGCGCCAACGGCGCATGCCACAGAAGCACCTCCGTCAGATGGCCGATCAGCAGCTTGAGCGCCGCTTCGACGCCCATCTCGGGCTCCAGCCGCGGGGCGCCGAGGCGGCGGGCGCGCGGGGCCTCACCCTGGGCCAGGGCGCGCGCTTCCTCCGCCAGGGCCATGCGGGGTGGCAGCAAAGGCAGGGCGCGGGCGAGGGCCTGCATCGTCTCCAGCGCCGCCTCGGCCGGGCCGGTCAGGGTCAGCCGCGCCACCGGCTGCTCCGCGGTGCCTGCGCGCAATGCGCCATGCAGCAGGCTGGCCTCCACCGCCCCGGCCAGCGGCACGGTCAGCCGCCGTCCGACGAAGGCCGCCAGCGGCACCAGCGGCGCGCCGCCGGCCTCCTCCGGCTCGGCATCGGCGGCCAGGCTGGACAGCAGTTCGGGCGGGCTGGCGGGGCGCCAGCTGGCGTCGGGCAGCACCCGGAAAAGCCGGCGCGGCGCGCGCGGGCTGGACGCCTCCAGCGCCAGGCCTTCCTCCGCCAATGCGCCCTTGGCGGTGTCGAGCCAGGTGAGCGCGGCGGCGACGGAGCGGCTGCGCCCGGCGCGTCGTGCCGACAGCACCGGGTTGCGGAACAGGCCGGCCGCCAGCGCCGGGTCCAGCACCGCTTCCAAAGTCAGATGGGGCAGGGTGGCGGACATAAGGTCAGACGGTCAGTTCGGAGGGGTCGGCGGCGGGCAGGTCGGCGGGGGAGAGAATCCGCAAAAGCCTGCCGCCACCCGCCTCCACCCGGCCCCAGGGCAGGGCCAGGGCGAATTCGGTCAGGGTTGCGGTGGGGTAGCCTTCCGCCAGGCGCTGGGTCATCGGGCTGCCGGAGGCCATGGCGGCGGGGCCGGCGAGGGCCATGGCCAGGTCGTGCAGGCCGGGATTGTGGCCAATGACCAGCACGCTGCGCGCCGTCTCCCGCACCCGGCGCAGCACGTCGATCAGGCTGGGCCAGGCGGCGAGGTAGAGGTCGTCCATCGGCTCGATCAGGGGCGAGCCTTCCAACGGCGCCAGCGCCTCCAGCGTCTGGAGGGTGCGGCGGGCGGAGGAGACCAGCACGACATCCGGCGCCAGCCCCAGCTCCCGCATCGCCGCCCCCATGGCCACAGCGGCCCGGCGCCCACGCGCATTCAGCGGCCTGGCGTGGTCGGAGAGGCGCGGGTCGTCCCAGGAGGACTTGGCGTGCCGCAGCAGCAGCAATTGGCGCATGCGGCCAGCATGGCACGGCGGGGCCGGATTGGCGACCACCGCCGGGATCATCCGCACATGCCTTTTCCTTCATGGGTACGGGGCCATCTGTGCCGCCAATCTTCTCAGGTGTGGGTCATGGCGGGTCAGGTGCTGGTCTTCGGGGCGACGGGCGGAATCGGGGCGGCGCTGGCGCGACGCCTGGCGGCCCGCGGTGCGCGCCCCTTCCTGGTGGCGCGGCGGGAGGCACCGCTGGCGGCGCTGGCGGCGGAGCTGGGCTGCGACCACTTGGCGGCGGATGTGACGGATGCGGCGCAGCGCCAGGCGGCCGTCGCGGCCGCGGGCAGCCCGCTGGCCGGGCTCGCGGTCTGCATCGGTTCCATCCTGCTGAAGCCGCTGGCCCGGCTGACCGAGGCCGATCTGCTGGAGACCTTCCGGCTGAATGCCGCCGCGCCGACGCTCGCGGTGCAGGCGGCGGCGCCGGCGCTGGCGGCGGGGAAGGGGGCCGTGGTTCTGTTTTCCTCCGTCGCTGCGCGCACCGGCTTTCCGAGCCATGTGGCGATCAGCGGGGCCAAGGCGGCGGTGGAGGGGGTGACGGTGGCGCTCGCCGCCGAACTGGCGCCACATATCCGCGTCAACTGCATCGCGCCGAGCCTGACCCGCACGGCGCTGGCCGAACCCCTGACGCGGAGTCCCCAGATGGCCGAGGCCATTGCCAAGCAACACCCGATTCCCCGGCTGGGCGAGGCGGAGGACAGCGCCGCCCTGGCCGACTTCCTGCTCTCCGACGCCGCGGGCTGGATCACCGGCCAGGTCATCGGCGTCGATGGCGGGCGTGGCGTCATCGCGGGGCGCGGGTGATGCGGCGGCGCGCGGCGCTGGCGGCGATACCGGCGATGCTGCTGGCGGATGCGGCGATGGCGCAGCCGGCGGGGATCGATTTCCGGATCATTCGTGCCGGCAACGAGGTCGGTCGCCACAGCGTGCGCTTCCGCGAACAGGCGGGGGTGCTGGAGGCGGTCAGCGATGTGCGGATCGAGGTGAAGCTGATGGGCTTCACCGTCTTCCGCTACCGGCATGAGACGCTGGAGGCCTGGCGCGGCGACCGGCTGCAGGCGCTGGACTCCCGCCTGGACAAGAATGGTACCCGCAGCGAATGCAGCGCCCGCGTGGCGGCGGGCGGCCTGCTGCTGCGCAATGCCGGCGGCGAGGCTCGGCTGCCGGCCCAGGCGGCGCCGATGACCTGGTGGCGAATGGCCACGCTGCGCCCCGGCGTGCCGCTGATCGACCCCCGCAAGGGCGAGGCCGTGACGCCGGAGCTGCGCATCACCCCCGCCTCCGGCGGCAGCCGCGTGGTGGTGATCGGTGGGGAGGGGGCGGATGTGCTCTACGACGCCGCCGGCACCTGGGTGGGCTTCACCACCACGGGCGAGGATGGCAGCGCGGTGCGCTACGAACGCGCGTGAGGACGCTGCGCGTCGTCCTCGGCGACCAGTGCACGGCGACGCTTTCCGCGCTTGAGGGACTCGACCCCGCCCACGACGTGGTGCTGATGGCGGAGGTGCGGGCGGAATGCACCTATGTCCGCCACCACAAGCAGAAGATCGCGCTGGTCCTGTCCGCCATGCGGCATTTTTGCGAGGCGCTGCGCGCGCGCGGAATCACCGTGGATTATGTGCGGCTCGACGATCCCGGCAATACGCAGACCCTGGCGGGGGAGGTGGCGCGGGCGGCGAAGGCGCATGGCGCACTTCGCATCCTCTGCACCCATCCCGGCGAATTCCGGGTGCTGCAGGATATGCAGGGCTGGGCGGAGGCCACCGGGCTGCCGGTGGAGATCCGCGAGGATACGCGCTTCCTCTGCACGCTGGACCGCTTCCGCAGCTGGGCGGCGGGGCGGAAGCAGCTCCGCATGGAGTACTTCTATCGCGAGATGCGGCGGGAGACGGGCCTGCTGATGCACGCGCCGGACGAGCCCGCCGGCGGCCAATGGAATTATGATTCCGAAAATCGCGCGGCGCTGCCCGCCGATCTGCGCCCCCCGGCGCCGTGCGCCTTCCCGCCCGATACGACGACGCAGGAGGTCATCGCGCTGGTCGAGCGCGAATTCCCCGACCATTTCGGCACGACGCAAAAATTCGCCTGGCCGGTGACGGCGGAAGCGGCGGAGCAGGCGCTGGCGGATTTCATCACCCACCGCCTGCCGCGCTTCGGCGACTACCAGGACGCCATGGCGGAGGGCGAGGCGACGCTGTTCCACGCGCTGATCTCGGCGGCGATGAATTGCGGCCTGCTCGATCCGATGCGCGCCTGCCGCGCGGCGGAGGAAGCCTGGCAGCGCGGCGATGCGCCGCTGAACGCGGTGGAAGGCTTTGTGCGGCAGATCCTCGGCTGGCGCGAATATGTGCGCGGCATCTACTGGTTGAAGATGCCGGACTATCGCGCCACCAATGCGCTGGAGGCGCATCGGCCGCTGCCCTGGCTCTATTGGTCCGGCGAGACGGCGATGGCCTGCATGGCGGCCGCGATCGGGCAGACGCGCGACCTGGCCTATGCCCATCACATCCAGCGGCTGATGGTGACGGGCAATTTCGCCCTGCTCGCCGGGCTCGACCCGGCGGAGGTGAATGACTGGTACATGGTGGTCTATGCCGACGCCTATGAATGGGTGGAGCTGCCCAATACCCATGGCATGGCGCTGCATGCCGATGGCGGCATCATGGCCTCCAAGCCCTATGCCGCCAGCGGCGCCTATATCAACCGCATGTCGAACCACTGCCGCGGCTGCGCCTATGACGTGAAGCGGCCGACCGGGCCGGGCGCCTGCCCCTTCAATTTCCTCTACTGGGATTTTGTTGCCCGCCACGCCCCGCGCTTCGCCCGGAACCCGCGCATGGCCATGCCGCTGCGGACGCTGACAAAAATGGCGCCGGAGAAGGTGGCGGCGATGCGGGCGGAGGCGAAGGGGTTTCTGGACGCGCTGGCGGAGGGCGCGGAACCGATGCTCAGGGCCGGCAGGACATCAGCTGCACGGGCCGGCCGCGCCATGTCTCTTCCCCTTCCGGAACCCAGCCCCGCGCCGCGTAGAAGGGCCCCTGGTCCTGGGTAAACAGCCAAAGCCGCGCATGGCCCAGCGCGGCGGCCCGGCGGCGCACCTCCGTCACCAGGGCTGTCGCGACGCCCTGGCGGCGATATTCCGGCGCGACCAGGACGGAGGCGAGCCAGGGGGACAGGTCCGGACGGCTCGGCAGATCCTCCCGGTCCAGGGTCGCGGTGCCGAGCGGCCGGCCATCCCGCTCCGCGATCAGCGCGCAGGGCGCCGCCGGCCCCGTGGCGGTACGCAGGAATGCCTCCGTCTCCGCCAGCGCATGGCCGTCCACGGCCCACCATTGGGCATGCAGCCAGGCAGCGACCTCGGGCAGATGCGGTGATTCGGCGGCGGGGCGGATCAGCATGCGCCGGAGATAATCCGGCGCGGCGCCCGCCGTCAGGCGGCGCTGCGTGACAATTGCGCCTGGTGCTCCGCGATCAGCCGCCGCGCGGCCTCCGCCGGCACGGGGCGGCCGAACAGCCAGCCCTGGCCCTGTTCGCAGCCCTCCGAGGTCAGGATGCGGGCCTGTTCCTCCGTCTCCACCCCTTCCGCCACCACGGTCATGCCGAGGATGCGGCCGAGGCCCACGATGGTGGTGACGATGGCCGAGAGCTTCGGGTCGCGCCCCAGCTCGGTGATGAAGGCGCGGTCGATCTTCAGCTTGCCGAAGGGGAAGCGCCACAGATGCGCCAGGCTGGACCAGCCGGTGCCGAAATCATCCATGGCGATGGATACGCCGAGGCCCCGCAGGTCGCGCAGCAGGCGCACCACATCCTCCGGATCCTCCTGCAACAGGCTTTCGGTGATTTCCAGCTCCAGCCGGTTGGCGGCCAGGCCGGTGCTGGCCAGCGCGTCGGCCACGGTGCAGACCAGGTTGCCATGCCGGAACTGGGCCGGGGACAGGTTCACCGCGATGCGCAGGTCGCTCGGCCAGCGTGCCGCCTCGGCGCAGGCGGCACGGATGACGAAGGCGCCGAGAGGCACGATCAGCCCGGTCTCCTCCGCCAATGGGATGAATTCGATGGGCGGGATCAGGCCGCGCTCCGGATGCGGCCAGCGCAGCAGCGCCTCGAACCCCACCAGCCGGCGGTCGCTCAGGCGGCGTTGGGGCTGGTAGTGCAGCGTCAGCGCCTCCGCCTCGATGGCCTGGCGCAGATCGGCCTCCGTCTCCCGCCGCCAGCGCAGGGCTTCGTCCATGCCGGGCTCGAAGCCGCGGATGGAGGGGCCAGGCTGGCCCCGGGCGGCGGAGAGCGCGGCCTCGGCGCGGGCCAGCAGAAGCTCCGCCTCCTCTCCGTCCTGCGGGGCGATGGCCAGGCCGAGTTCCACCGCCAGCGTCATGTGCGGGCCGCCCGGCAGGGGCAATGGCTCCGCCAAGGCATTGGCGAGGCGCTCGGCCAGTGACTGCGCATCCTCATCCCCCGCGATCGCGGTCTGGACCACGGCGAAGCGATCGGCCGAGAGCCGCGCCACCGTATCTTCCCGCCGCACCAACCCGCGCAGCCGCAGCGACAGCGCCGCCAGCACCGCATCCCCGGTGGCCCGGCCATGCAGGGCATTCACGTCGCGGAAGCCGCGCAGATTCAGCACCAGCACACCCACCTGCCGGTTCTGATCCCGCGCCGTCGCCAGCGTGCTGGCCAGCCGGTCATGCAGCTCCGCATGGGTGGCGAGGCCGGTCAGGGCGTCGTGGCGCATCAGGTGGTTGGCCCGGCCAACGGCCGCCGCCTCCTGCCGTCCGCGCCGGCCGAGACCGATCAGCAGCGCCAGCATGGCCAGGCCGACGACGAGCATACTGAGCTGGGCGGTGCGAAATGCGCCACGCAGCTGTTGCCGGCGCCCACTGTCCCGGAAGGCCGCCACCAGGATGCCGGCCGTGCCGCTGGCATCCACGACACGCGCCTCGGCCCAGCTGTGGCGCGCACGGCGCCGGGGCAGGACCGCCACGGGGCCGGCCTCCACCAGGACATCGCCGGTCAGGCCAAGAAGCTGGACATGAGCAAATTCCCCTGGAAGGGGTGCGGTGCGCAGATGCTCCAACTGGCCTGGCTCGGCCGGCGCGCCCCGCAGCAGGGCAGGCAGCCGGGGGTCCTGCCGCAGCATGTCCGTCGCCAACTGCTCGGTCCAGTTCTGGGCGGCGGCGCCCAGCAGCCGCTCCAGCAGGAACTGGTTGACGCCAACGGCCACCAAGGTGAGCAACAGCGCGAAAGCACTGAGGCGCATCAGCAGGCGCTGCATCATTTCGGCAGAGGCAGGGCTGTCCATGCGCCGATTGTGGCCCTGATTGGTGAACCCGGGATTGAGGCGGGCCGATTGGCGTCCTTTGGCGCAGGGTGGATTTGCCGCCGCCCCCCCCCGGCCGTTATAGCAGCGCCGAGACCAGTGCCGGTGGCCGGGACCCAACCCCGCCCCGCCCGATGACGGAGACCGAGGCCATGGCGGGCCATTCGCACGCGAAGAACATCATGCACCGCAAGGCGGCGCAGGGGGCCAAGAAGGCCGCGGCCTTCGGCAAGATGATCCGGGAAATCACGGTCAGCGCGAAGCAAGGCCTGCCCGACCCCGCGATGAATCCGCGCCTGCGCGCCGCGGTAAAGGCGGCGCTGGTGGCGAATATGACGCGCGACACCATCGACCGCGCCATCAAGCGCGCCGCCACCGCCGGGGTCGGCGAGGACTATGTGGAGATGCGCTATGAGGGCTACGGCCCCTACGGCATCGCCGTGATCGTCGAGGCGCTGACCGACAACCGCAACCGCACGGGCGGTGACCTGCGCTCCATCTTCGCGAAAAATGGAGGTGCGCTGGGGGAGACCAACTCGGTGGCCTTCCAGTTCGAGCGCAAGGGCGTGCTGCGCTACCCCCCCGCCGCCGCCGATGCCGATACCATGCTGGAAGCCGCCATCGAGGCCGGCGCCGATGATGTCGAGAGTGGGGAGGACGGCCACGAAATCTCCTGCGCCGTGGAGGATTTCGCCGCGGTGCGCGACGCGCTGGAGCAGAAATTCGGCACGGCCGAGGCCGGCAAGCTGGAATGGTGGCCCAGCACCACGATCGACCTGGATGAGGAAAAGGCGCGGGAAGTGCTGAAGCTGCTCGACATCCTCGACGACCATGATGACGTCCAGAACGTCTATGCGAACTTCGAGGTGGATGCGGCGGCGTTGGAGCGACTTTCCGCCTGAACAAGGGTCGGGATTTGCGGAATCTGTGTCACGAAGTCGTGATGATCTGAACTCCCGGTCCGGTGGGGCGATCTGTACTCAACCGCGACGATGACAATCCGAGGCGGGAGACAGAGACGGAACCGCTGAAGATGAGTCGTAACCTGCTTTACCCCGTTATCGGCGTGCTGCTGATCGCGGTCGGTGCCCTCGGCTATTGGGCCTATCAGGAGCAGAATCGCAGTGGCGTCGAAATGAATGTCGGCGGCCGCAGCCTGACCATCGAGACGCGCTGAAGGCGGGCGGGTGCCTGCCAACCCGCCAAACTCCCAGGCCGACCGGCCCGGGCCTCATGCCCGGCGCCCCCCAACATGAAGGCGCATCGCCATGCTCGGCACCATCCTCATCATCGTTCTCATCCTCGTTCTGCTCGGCGGCGTCAGTGGTCGCTTCGGCGGCTACGGCTACGGCTATGGCCATGGCAGCATGGGCCTTCTCGGCACCGTCCTGATCATCGTCGTGGTCCTGCTGGTGCTCGGTCGGATCTGATACACGGGCTGCATCCCGGGTTGGCATCCGGGGGGAACAGGGGCACATAGCCGGGCAAGGGCCGCGTTTGGCCCAAATCCGGAGGACAATGCCAATGACCCTGTTCCCGCGCCGCGCCGCGCTTGGCCTGCCGCTGCTGGCCCTCGCCGGGCCTGCCCTGGCCCAGGCCTGGCCCTCCCGCCCCATCCGCCTCGTCGTGCCCTTCGCCCCGGGCGGGACCACGGATGTGATGGCGCGGCTGGTTTCGGAACAGCTTGGCCGCAAGCTGGGCCAGCCGGTGGTGGTCGAGAACCGCCCCGGCGCCGGCGCCACCATCGGCGCCGCGATGGTGGCCCAGGCGGAGCCCGATGGGCTCACGCTGCTGATGTCCAACAGCGGGTCGCACGGCGTCTCGCCCAGCCTCTATCCCACCATCCCCTATGACCCGATGCGTGACTTCACCCATGTGGCGCTGGTGGTGACGAGCCCTTCGGTGCTGGTGGTGACCAAGGGACATCCGGCCCAGAATCTGGAACAGTTCATCGCGCATCTGCGCCGCGCCGGGGAAATCGACTTCGCCGTCTCCGGCATCGGCAGTTCCAGCCACCTGACCGGCGTGCGGCTGGGCATGGCGCTAGGCATCCGGGTGACGGCCATCCCCTATCGCGGTGCCGGTCCGGCGATGACGGACACCATCGCGGGCGTGGTGCCGGCGATGATGGACAGCCTGCCCTCCGCCGCGCAGCACATCCGCAATGGCAGTGTGCGCGCCATGGCCGTCTCCTCCGCCACACGCTCCGCCCGTTTCCCGGACCTGCCGACCTTGAAGGAAGGCGGGGTGGATGTGGTGAATTCCGCCTGGTTCGGCATTTCCGGCCCGGCCGGCCTGCCGGCGCCGATCGTGACGCGGCTGGCGGATGCGATCCGCGAGATTCTGACCGACCCCGCGATACTGGGCCGCTTCGAGGACCTGACGGGCGCCCCACCGCCCGAGAGCACACCCGAGAGCTACACGGCCTTCGTGCGCTCGGAACTCGCCGGCTTCGCGCCCATCGTGCGTGCGGCGGGGCTGACACCCTCGTAAAACGTGACATCCGGATCGCCCTGGGCTGATATCCCCCGCGAAAGACCCAGGATGGGGGATACGGCGTGAGCGAAGCTGCCGGGACGATGGATGAGGTGACGAGCCCCGCCGAGGGCGAGGTCGATACCAGCGATCCACGCTTCTTCGTGCCGACATGGGGTGGCGACGACTACATCACGGTGCTGCGCCAATTGCACCGGATGCTGAAACCCAAAGCCTACCTCGAGATCGGCGTGCAGAAGGGCGGCAGCTTCCGCCATGCGACCTGCCCCAGCATCGCTGTCGACCCGGTGTTCGAACTCGGTCCCGACATCACCAAGGGGCGGCCGGTCAGCCTGCTGTTCCGGATGGGCAGCGATGATTTCTTTGCCAGCTACGATCCGAAGGTCCTGCTCCAGTCGCCCATCGATCTGGCCTTCCTGGACGGGATGCATCTGTCGGAATTCCTGCTGCGGGATTTCTACAATGCGGAGGCGCACTGCCATGAAGGCTCGGTGATCGTCCTGCACGACATGCTGCCCACCGATGTGGGCATGGCGAGCCGGGAATCTCCCTCCACCCGCGAAAGGCTGCAAATCGTCGTCCAGCCGACCCGGGACCGCAAACGCTGGTCCGGCGATGTCTGGAAGATCTTGCCGATCCTTCGCAAATACCGGCCGGAACTCCGGATCCTGTGCCTTGATGCGCCGCCCACCGGCCTGGTGCTGGTCGCCGGGCTGCAACCCAGGAACCGGGTTCTTTTGCAGAACTACGTCCCGATCCTGGAGGAATTCAGCAAGATGGATTTGGCGGCGATCGGATTGGAGGCGTTCATCGCGGCCCAGGGTGTCGAGCCGACCAGCGCCTACCTCAAGGCGGCGGCGGTCACGGCGCGGCTCGGCCTGGACTGATTCGCGGTCAGCTTCCCTCCACCCCCGCCGCGAACAACTCCTCCACCGCCACCGGCCTCCGCGACAAGTGCTGGGCGTGGGACCAGCGGCAGATGGCCTCCAGCTCCTTGCGGTTGGCGGCGATGCCGTAGGTCCAGGGATCGGCGCCGAGCAGGGCCTTGGTCGCGGCCCATTCCTCCGGATGGAAGGGCAGCATCTGGGTCAGCGAGGAATGGCGCAGATCGGCCTCGATATCGGCCAGCGCCAGCCGCTTCGCCTCGGCGAAGGCCTCGTACAGGCGGGGCGCCAGGGTCGGATCGCGGTCCAGCACCTCACGCCTGATGCCGACCAGATGCATGATCGGGTGGAAGCCGGTGCGGCGGTGATAGGCCTGGGCGGCGGCGCGCGGGTCGGGGAACAGCCGCACCACACGTGGATCGGCTTCGGCGAAGGCCAGCGGCTCGGTGGGGGACAGGATGGCGTCGATGTCGCCGGCCAGCAGCGCGGCGTTCAATGTCGCGCCCTCGCCCAGCGGCCGCACATCCATCTCCGGCGGCAATTCCAGCTTCAGCCGTTCCTTCCGCCCGGCCGCATTGGTGCCCGCCGTGCGCCAGGCGATGCCGTTCACATCGACGCCGTGGTCATCGCCCAAAATGCCGCGCAGCCAGAGGCCCAGCGTCATCTGGTATTCCGGAATGCCCACGCGCCGGCCCTCCAGATCCTTCGCCGTGGCGATGCCGGCATCGGCGCGCAGATAGATGCAGCCATGGCGGAAGGACCGCGCGACGAAGGCGGGGATCGCCGCATAGGCGGCCTCCCCGCGCGAGACCTGCAACAGGTGGGAGGAGAGCGAGAGCTCCGTCACATCGAATTCCGCGCGCGAAAAGGCGCGCGGAAAACTCTGCTCGGAATGGATCGGCACGGGCACCAGCCGCACACCGGGGATGCGCACGCGCCCATCGAACAGGGCGCGCACGCGGTCATAGGGCGCGCAGGCGACGGTCAGGGTCTGCAAGGCGCTCAATCCGCCTTGATGCCGGCGCGGCCGATCAGCACGCGGAAACGCTCCAGCTCGCTCGCGATCAGCGTCCGAAACGCCTCGGGCGAGCGCGGCGCGGCGTCCGCGCCTTCCGTCACCAGCCGGGCCTTGAGGTCGGCATCGCCCAGCAAGCCGTTCACCGCGGCATTGATGCGGGCCACCACCTCCGGCGGCGTCGCGGCCGGGGCCACCAGCCCGTGCCACTGCACCACCTCGAAGCCCGGCAGGGCGTTGGCGGCGATGGAGGGAATGCCGGGCAGCGCGTCGGAGGGGGCCAGCGCGCTCATCCCCAGCCCCAGCAAGCGGCCGTCGCGGATCGAGGGCAGCACCACCGGCGCACCGGCGAAGCTGGCCTTCAGCCGCCCGGCCATCAGATCCGCCAACATCGGCCCATTGCCGCGATAGGGCACATGCACCAGCTCGATCCCCGCCGCGTCGCAGAAGGCGGCCATGGTGATGTGCGACGCCGCGCCATTGCCGGCGCTGCCATATTCCAGGCTGCCCGGATTGGCCTTGGCCAGCGCGATGAACTCGGCGGCCGTGCGCGCCTGGACCGAGGGGTGGATGGTCAGGATGGAGGGCAGGGTGGCGACCAGTGCCACCGGGGCGAAGTCGCGCAGCACGTCATAGGGGTTGTTCGGATAGATCCAGGGGTTCACCGCCAGCGTGCCGACATGGCCCCACATCAGCGTGTGGCCATCGGCCGGCGCGCGCGCCACCGCCACAGCGCCCACCGTGCCGCCGGCGCCGCCGCGATTTTCCACGACCACCGGATGCCCGCCCAGCGCCTGCTGCAGCTTCAACGCCACGGGCCGCGCCAGCAGGTCGTTCGATCCGCCCGGCGGGAAGGGCACGACGATGGTGACCGGCCGCGACGGCCAGGGCGCCTGGGCCAGGGCCGGGGCGGCAAGCGGGGCAAGGCCGAGCAGGGAGGAGGCGCGGAGCAGGCTGCGGCGGCTGGGCATGGGGCGGTCCTTGGCGATGATTTGTCGCTACAATTGCGCGCGCGCCACGGTTCCGGAAGGGGGCGGGTCCCACATCGTGGAAGCTTTTGCCGGTGCATGCCGTGTCATCGGCCGATACCGCCCGGCGAAATCCTGTTGTAGGCTGGCTGTCATCCTGCTGGAGAACGGCCGATGACCAAGATGCGGATCGAGGGGTCCTTCGTTGCCCTCATCACCCCCTTCAATGCCGATGGCAGCGTCGATTTCGGCGGCTTCCGCACGCTGATCGACTGGCAAGCGAAGAACGGCACCTCCGCCGTGCTGATCATGGGCTCGACCGGCGAGGTCTCCATGCTGACGCCGGAGGAACGGCGCGAGATCGTCGAGAAGACCGCGAAGATGAAGGTCGGGAACATGAAGATGTTCTACGGCTGCACCGGCACCAGCACGGCGGCGACCATCGCCTATCTGAAGCACGCCAAGGCCGCCGGCGCCGATGGCGCGATCCTGGCCGCGCCGGCCTATATCTGCGCGCCGGAAGACGACATCGAGGCCTTCTTCGCCGAATGCGCCGATGCGGTGGAGCTGCCGATCGGCATCTACAACAACCCGCCGCGGGTGAAGTCCGACCTGCATTGGGACCATCTGCTGCGGCTGATGAAGCACCCGAACATCGTCGTGCTGAAGGAAAGCACCACGCGCGTCGGCCAGGTGGCGCAGGTCTGCGCGGCGCAGCCGGATGCGACCATCATGTGCTGCGACAGCCCCAATCTCGGCCTGGTGGTGCCCACCATGTCGCTGGGCGGCCATGGCACCGCGAACATGACCGGCAATATCGACCCGGCCGGCCTGGCGCTGCTCTCCACCCCCTGGGCGGACCCGGCTCAGTCGGTGGTGTTCCGTGACACCTATCTGCGCCTGCTGCCGCTGCTGCACTTTACCTATTCCGCGATCAACCCGGTGGCGGTGAAGTCGCTGATGAAGGCGGTGGGGCTGCCCGCGGGCGATCTGCGCCGGCCGCTGACCGGGCTGAAGCCGGACCATCTGGCGAAAGGTCTCGCCATCGTCCGCGCGCTGGGTCTCGACAGCCAGTATGGCTGGAAGACCGCGCCGAGCCTGCCGCTCGCGGCGGAGTAAACTCTTCTCCACTTGCCCCGTCCGCGCGCATGGCCAATGCTCCCCGTCAACAAACGGAGGACATGGCCATGGCGCGCAAGATCGAGCGGTCTGTGCAGGAGTTGTATCGTGACGACCCGGAACGGGCCGATGCGGTGGCCTTCGGGCGGCGCGGCACGCTGAAGGGCGCGGCGCTGGCGGCCATGGGCGGGGCGGTGGGCGCCGCCATTCCCTTCGCGGGCTCCATGCCCGGCGGCACCTTGCCGGCGCTGTTCAGTCGGCCGGCCGCGGCCCAGGGCGCGGCGCCCGAGACCCTGCGGATGGAGGGCAAGGGCCCTCTGATCCTGCAAGGCGAAAGGCCGCTGAACGCCGAGACTCCCGAGACCCTGCTGGATGAACCGGTGACCTCCGCCCGGAACATGTTCATCCGCAACAATGGCGGCCTGCCGGACGTGCCCGCCGATCCCCGCGCCTGGAAGCTGACCGTGGACGGGGAGGTGAACACCAAGCTGGAACTGACGGTGGCGGAGCTGGAATCGCGCTTCCCCGTCATCACTCGGCAGTTGCAGTTGGAATGCGGTGGCAATGGCCGCAGCTTCTACGCGCCACAGACCCGCGGCAACCAATGGGGCAATGGCGCCATCAGCAATGGCGAATGGACCGGCGTGCGGCTGCGGGATGTGCTGCAGGCCGCCGGGCTGAAGCCCTCCGCCGTCGCCACCGGCCATTACGGCGCTGACCCGCATCTGTCGGGCGAGCCGGGCCGACCCTCCATCGCGCGCGGCATGCGCATCGCGAAGGCGATGGAGGAGGACACGCTTCTCGCCTTCCGCCTGAATGGGGAGGCGATTCCGCATCTACATGGCGCGCCGCTGCGGCTGGTGACGCCGGGCTGGCCGGGCAGCCTCAGCCAGAAGTGGCTGAACCGCATCTGGGTGCGCGACAAGCCGCATGACGGCGCGGGCATGGGTGGCACCAGCTACCGCGTGCCGCGCACGCCCATCGTGCCGGGCAGCAATAACAACGGCGCCGATTTCGCCGATCTGGAGAGCATGCCGGTACGCTCCATCCTGTCCTCCCACGCGCATGGGTCGCGGCTCGCGGCGGGGACGCGCGCGCTGGATCTGCGGGGCGCCGCCTGGGCGGGCGACCTGACGGTGCGGGCGGTGCATGCCAGCGTCGATTTCGGCGCGACCTGGACCGAGATGCAGGTGGCGGCGCCGGCGAACCGCCACGCCTGGCAGCGCTGGACCGGCCGCGTGGCCCTGCCTTTCGATGGCTATTACGAGGTCTGGTACCGCGCCACCGACAGCGACGGCCGTATGCAGCCGCATCTGCCGGCCAATTGGAATCCGCAGGGCTATGGCGGCAACGCGATCAGCCGCGCGGCGATCCTCGTCGGATGAGGCTTCGGTTCACGCTGATGGGGCTCGCAATGCTGCTGCCAGCCGTGGCGCTGGGGCAGGGCGCGAGCCAGGCGGATCAGGCGCGCGCCTTGGAACAGCGCGCGGAGGAGGAGACGGTGCTGGCGGAGGGGGAGGGCCGTTCGGAGGTCTTCGGCTATTGCACCGCCTGCCACAACACCGCGCTGATCCGCCGCAGCCGCTTCACCCGCCCGCAATGGGATGGGCTGATGGACTGGATGACGGAACGCCACGGCATGAACCCGCTGGAGGGCGAGTTCCGTGACACGATCGTGGACTACCTGGCCCGGCATTACGGCCCGGCCCAGGCTCCCGCACGGGCGCGCAACCCCTTCCTGAACTGAGGGGTCACGGCACCGCCAGCGCCGCCCGCACGAAGCCGGCGGTGCCGCGATAATGGGATTGCAGCAGCGGGATGGCCCGGGCCGCATCCCGCGCCAGGGCCGCCTCCGCGATCGCCGCATGCTCCGCCGCCACGTCGCGTCCGGGATAGGCGACGCGCCGCGCCAGGGCGCGGAACCGCTCCGCCTTTTCCCGCAGCGCCTCCGCCATGCTGCACAGGGTGGGGGAAGGGCAGCCGGCGAGCAGCGCCTGGTGGAAGGCGGCATGGGCGTCCTCCCAGCCCGCCTCCTCCCGCGTCAGCCGGGCGAGCCGCCACTGCGCGAGCACCAGCGCCTCCTCCCACGCCTTATCGCCGGCGGCGAGGCTTTCGCGCAGCACCACCTCCTCCAGCCAGCAGCGGGCTCGCACCAGCTCATCGAAATCCGCCACGCTGGCGGTGGCGGCGCGGAAGCCGCGCTGGTCCAGCCGTTCCACCAGCCCTTCCGCGGCCAGGGAGGCCAGCGCCTCCCGCACCGGGCTGGCGCCGACGCCGTAGCTGGCGGCCAGGGCCTGCACCTTCAGCTTGGTGCCGGGGGGCGGCAGGCCGCGCAGCAGATCGGCACGCAGACGGCGCTGTACCTGGGTGGCGAGGGTGTTTTCGCGGCTCTCTTGCATGCGGCCTATTTTATCGACAAAATGTGCAACAAGCCAGTTTTTGTCGGGAACCAAAGAACATGCGCCTCTTGAGCTTCCAGAATGAAGGCCGGATTGCCGCCGGCGTGCGGATCGGGGACCAGGTTGTTCCCGTCGCGGCGCTGTCGGGCTTTCCCGACGACACGCTCGCCCTGCTCCAGGCCGGCGGCAATACGCTGGCCCGCCTCGGCGCCGCCGCCAAGGCCGCGCCCGCTTCCACCCATAAGGCGCTGTCCGGCCTGACGCTGGCCATGCCGATCGCACGGCCGGGAAAGGTGGTCTGCATCGGGCTGAACTACGCCCTGCACGCCAAGGAAGGCGGCAACCCCATCCCCGACTACCCGGCGGTCTTCCTGCGGGTGCAGACCAGCCTGACCGGCCCGAACCAGCCGATCCTGCGGCCCAAGGGCGCGTCGGAGAAGCTGGATTATGAGGCGGAGCTGGCCATCATCATCGGCAAGACCGCCCGCAAGGTGGATGAGGCGCAGGCGCTGGACCACGTCGCCGGCTATTCGCTGTTCAATGACGGCTCGGTGCGCGACTACCAGCGCAAGTCCACGCAGTGGACCATGGGCAAGAACTTCGACCGGACCGGCGCTTTCGGGCCGGAGATCGTCACCGCCGACGAACTGCCGCCGGGCGCCGCGCCGCTGCGCATCACCGCCCGCGTCGATGGCCAGACGGTGCAGGACAGCACCACGGGCGACATGATCTTCTCCGTCGCCCGCTGCATCGCGATCCTGTCGGAAGTGATGACGCTGGAGCCGGGCGATGTGATCGCCACCGGCACGCCTTCCGGCGTCGGCTATGCCCGCAAGCCGCCGCTGTTCCTGGCCCCTGGCATGACGATGGAGATCGAGGTGGAGGGTGTGGGCGTGCTGCGCAACAGCATCGAGGATGATCCCGCCTTCTGACAACGGGTCTGCCGACAGGGAGGAAACAACAATGAAAAATACGAAGATCGGGCGCCGCGCCATGCTGGCCGGCGCCGGGGCTCTGCTGGCCACACCGCATCTGGCGCTGGCCGCCTGGCCGGAACGGCCGCTGCGCATCCTGGTGGCTTTTCCGCCGGGCAGCTCCACCGATGTGGTGGCCCGCGCGCTGGCTCAGAAGCTCACCGAGAACACAGGCCACGCCACCGTGGTGGAGAATCGCGCGGGCGCCGGCGGCAATCTCGGCACCCAGGCGGTGAAGGCCTCCAGCGACGGTCATACGCTGCTGATGCACTCCACCGCCTTTTGCGTGAATCCCAGCCTCTACCGCAATGCCGGCTATGCGCTGGAGGATTTCGCGACCGTCGCGGTGGTGGCGACGGCGCCGAATGCCTTCTTCGTGCATCCCTCCATCCCCGCCGCCAACCTGGCGGAGCTGATCGCGCATATCCGCGCCAATCCCGGCATCGGCTATGCCCATTCCGGCACCGGCACCACGCCGCATCTAGGGGCGGAACTACTGTTCCGCACGCTCGCCGGGGTGCAGGCGACGCCGGTGGCCTTCGGCCCCGCCCAGGCCGCCACGGCCGTCGTCGGCAACCAGGCGCCGATCGGCAGCACCAGCCTGCCGCCCGCCTTGCCCCTGATCCGGGAGGGGCGGGTGCGCGCCATTGCCGTGGCGGGGGCGGAGCGGGACCCCAACCTGCCCGACGTGCCGACCGTGGCGGAGCAAGGCTATCCCGGCTTCGCCGCCACCACCTGGTTCGGCATGTTCGCCCCCGCCCGCATGGCGCCGGAGGCGCTTGCCCTGCTGCTGGCGGAGGTGCCGCGGGCCATGGCCGCGCCCGACCTGAAGGCGCGCCTCGCCGCGCTGTCGCTGACCGATCCGGGCCTGTCCGGCGAAGCCGCGGCCAGCTTCGTGCGGCGGGAAGCCACCACTTGGGCCGAGGTCATCCGCACCTCCGGCGCCACCGCGGATTGAGGCGCCCATCATGCGCGACGTGACCCCCGAGACGCTGACACAGACCTTCGCTGCCTATGCCGCGAAGGCCGAGGACCCCCGGCTGCGGGAGGTTCTGTGCAGCCTGGCCAAGCACCTGCACGGCTTCGTGCGGGAGACGAAGCTGACCCATGCCGAATGGATGGCCGGGCTTCAGGCCCTGACCCGGGCGGGGGAGATCACCACGCCCGAGCGCAACGAGTTCATCCTGTTCAGCGACCTGTTCGGCGTCTCCGCCCTGGTGGACATGGTGAACACCCCGGCGGGGGCGACCAGCTGTTCCAATCTCGGCCCCTTCCACCAGCGCGGCGCGCCGCCGCTGGCCGATGGTGGCGACCTGTGGAAGGGCCAGTCCGGGCAGGTGATGGTGGTCACCGGCCGGGTGCTGGATGCCGCGAGTGGGGAAGGGGTTGCCGGCGCCACGCTCGACATGTGGCAGAATGCCGATAACGGCTTCTACGCGGCGCAGGATGCCGAGCAGCCGGCGAAGAACTACCACGGCATGCTGAGCTGCGCCGCGGATGGCAGCTTCGCCTTCACCACCACCCGCCCGCAGCCCTACACCGTGCCCTATGACGGCCCGGCCGGGGACATGCTGCGCGGCCTGGCGCGGGATGCCTGGCGGCCGGCGCATCTGCATGTCATCGCCGAGGCGCCCGGCTTCCGCCCGCTGGTGACGGAGCTGTTCCTGGAGGATGACCCCTATCTCGACACGGATGCGGTGTTCGGCGTGCGCGCCGACCTCGTGGTCCGGCTCGGGACGATGCGGCGGGAGGACACGCCCGCGCGCCTCCAGGCCCGCGATGCGCTGCCGGCGCAGCTTCTGCATGCGGAATTGCTGATCCGCATGGCGCGGGTCTGATCCCGCCTTCCAAAGGCAGCGACGAAGCGCGGTCCGCTTAACCGCGCTTTTACCCCCGCCACCCTATGCCCTTCCTCAGCAATCGCCAGGAAGGCCCTGAAGCATGTCCGCCCTACGCCCGGATTCCCGCCGTCTGTTGAGGGGGGCGGCAAGGCTGCTTCTTTCGGCATCCGCTCTGGCGCTGGCCGCCACCATGCCACGCCCCACCGCGGCGGACACCGCCACCTTTTTCGACAGCATTGCCGAGGGGCGCACCGACTTCGACCAGCGTGTGACCACCGCCGGCGGCACGGTGAACATGGATCTGCTGTCTGGGCTGACCAGCAACCAGACGAGTTGGGCGCGCAGCGCCTTCACCATCGCCTCCGGCGACGGCGCCACGCGTTCCACACGCACCACCAGCTTCCAGAACGTGCAGGGTCCCAGCGGGACCTTCAACAGTGGCGACAGCGTCCGCATGGTGGCGGACAGCAGCGACCCCGCCGGCAACGGCCTGGTCTTCACCTTCTCCTCCCCCATCAACGCCTTCGCGATCGAGCTGGAAGGCTGGGCGACCTGCTGCTTTCCGAGTGCGCTGTACATCGCCTTCGATGGCGGCACGCCGATCCTGATCGGCACCGCGAATGCCAATACCGACAATCCCGGCACGGCCCGCTACAGCCAGACGATGACCTTCGTCGCCGCGATCAGCGACACCGCGACCTTCTCCTCCGTCGCCTTCTATGGTGACGCCACCGGCGACACCATGTGGGGCGGCGGTACGGTGCGCTACGCGCTGGTGCCGATCGGTGGGCTTTCGGACCCGCCCGGGAACCCGCCCGTGACCCTGGTCATCGATGGCAGCCAGGCCAGCTTCAACGAGAATGATGGCGCCGCGCAGGCTGCGACCGTCATTTTCAACGGCGGCACCTTCCGCCCGACCGGCGCCGCGGCGCTGGCGCAGCCGGTGGTGATCGAATCCGGCCATGGCATGGTGGATTCCGGCCTCGGCCCTGTGATGCTGCTCGGCAATATCAGCGGCCCGGGCCAGTTGCGGGTGCTGGGCGGCGGTGTGGTGACCTTGCTGGGCAATGCCAACAATACCGGCGGCGCGCAGGTGCAGTCCGGCACCCTGGTGATCCAGGGCGTCTTCCAGGGCGCCGTGACGGTGCTGGCGGGCGGCACGCTGACCGGCGGCGGCAGCATCGGCGGCGGCACCATCGATGGCATCCTGTCCCCCGGCAGCTCCCCGGGCAGCATGGTCTTCACCGCGCCTGTCACCCTCGGCGCCGGTTCCACCACGCGGCTCGAAATCGACGGGCCGGGCACCGGCACAGGCGCGGGCTCGCATGACCAGGTGCTGGTTACCGGTGCCAGCAGCACGCTGACCGCGGGCGGCACCTTGCAGCCCGTGCTGCGCGGCATTTCCGGCGCGGCAAATAACAGCTTCACCCCGGTGATCGGCCAGTCCTTCCGGGTGATCCAGGCGGAGGGCGGGCTGATCGGCAGCTTCGCCGGGCTGACCCAGCCGACGGAGGGCCTGCCCGCGGGGGCGCGCTTCGATGCGCTGTATGGCAGCAACACGCTGGACCTGATCACCACCCCGGCCAGCTACGCCAACCTCGCGCCGCTCGGCATCGGCCAGCGTGGCAACCAGGTGGCCGTCGGCGGCGCGCTGGATGCGATTCGCCCGGCGGCGGGGCTGCGCATGGAAGGCGATACGGCGACGACCTTCGGCGCGCTTTATGCGCTGCCGGCCTCCGCCATCGCTCCTGCGCTGGACCAGCTTTCCGGCAGCATCCATGCGGATGCGCTGGCAGCCTCTCTCGCGCATCGGCGCATGCTGGGCGGCGGCATCGCCCAGCGCATGGCGGCGATCCGGGCCGACGACCCGGCGCTGGTCGTGGCGCAGGGCGCCCTGGCGCCGCGTGTCGCGCTGGACAGCGCCCGCAGCGTGCAGATGAGCGCCATGCCCGGCGCAGGGACCGGCCTCGATGCCATGGGCGACGCCGGATACGGGGATGGCGGCGATGGCGCGGAAGATGCCTTCGCCGGCTGGTCCGTCTGGGGCCGGGCCCTGGGTGGCTGGGGCAGCACCGATGGTGACGGCGCAGCGCCGGGCTATTCGCGGCAATCCGGCGGCGCGCTGGTCGGCGCCGATCGCCGCTTCGCCCCCGGCCTGACCGGCGGCATCGCGCTGGGCTTCCTGCGCGGCACGGTGGATGGCGACGGCAACACCGGGGAGGTGCGGCTGGATAGCTACCAGGCGAGCATTTATGGCGTCTATGCGCCGCCCAGCACGGCTGCGGCGAAGCCCTTCATCGATGCGACGCTCGGCACCGGCCTCAGCCGCTATGACAGCCGCCGCAACATCGCCTTCGGCACCCTGTCCCGCCGTGCCCAGGCGGATAGCGACGGCACCGATGCGACGGCGGAGCTCGGCCTCGGCCTGACCACGCGGTTGCAGGGGGTGGATCTGGAACCGCGCGTCTTCCTGCGCTGGGACCGCATCGCCCGCGGCGGCTTCACCGAAACCGGCGCGGGGTCGCTGAACCTGAGCGTGGATGGCCGGGATGCGGATGCCTTGCGCGCCGGTATTGGCCTGAGCGCCGCGAAGACCTTCCGCCTCGGTGATGGCTTCCAGCTTCGGCCGGAGGCGCGCCTGGGCTATGCGCGGGAGATGCAGGATGGCCTGGGCCGCGGCACGCATCGGCTGGGTGGCGCCGCCTTCACCGTGGAATCGGCCCGCACCGGGCAGGATGCGGTGACCGCCGGCCTCGGCGTCACCGCCTTCCGGGGGGACCGCTTCGCGGTGGTGGCGGATTACGATATGTCCAGGTTCAGCGGCGGCACCGATCACGTGGTAACGCTCGGCCTGCGCTGGGTCTGGTAGGCGTCAGAAAACTGTCACGCCGGGAAGACGCAGCGCCGGTCTAGACAACCGCGCCCCGATTCACGGAGACAGTCAGTGCGCTTTGAAGTGGTTGAGATCAGCCCGACGGCCAACAAGGTCCTTCTCGTGGGGCGGCTGGATGCGACGACGGTGGGGCAGGTGGAAACCGGCTTCACCGCCGCTGTGGCCGCCAGCGGCCGCAGCGCGATGCTGGATCTGACGGAGCTGACCTTCCTGTCCTCGCTCGGTATCCGGTTGCTGCTGTCCTCCGCCCGGGTGGTGTCGCGGCGCGGCGGCCGGGTGGTGCTGTTCGGCGCCCAGCCCATGGTGGCGGAAGTGCTGGAGGCGATGGCGCTGGATGAGGTGCTGCCCCTGGTGGCGACCGAGGCCGAGGCTGTCGCCCGGCTCGGCTGATGCCCCTGGTGCTGGAGGTGCCGATCTCGCTCGGCGGCCTCGCGGCGGCGCAGGAGGCAGCGGAGGCCTGGGCGGAGGCTGAGGGCGTTCCGCCCGCCCAGGCATTGCGCCTTCGGCTGGTGACCGAGGAGCTTGTGGCGAATTTGATCGAACACGCCACCTGGCCAGCCACGCCCGATGGCACGCCACCTCCCGCGCGGTTGGAGATCGGCTGGCGCGACGGCGTGTTGTCCCTGGCGCTGGAGGATGCCGCCGCCCCCTTCGATCCGCGCCACGCCCCGGCGACGGTGCCGAGCCTGGAAGGGGAGGAGGTGGGGGGCCTTGGCCTCGCTCTGGTGCGCCGCATGGCGCAGCGGCTGGACTATGCCCGGACCGAGTCCGGCGGCAACCGCACCAGCCTGGATATTCGCGCCTGAGGGGTGAGATATCCGGATAACCTGCCCTTGTTGTGGGTGGTAGTGTCATCGAACGTTCATAAAAGTGAAATCGTCACGTCGTCTCCGCCGCCTAGAAGCCGCCGGACGGGGCACCCTTGCATGCTTTGCCCCCCGAAACAGGACCGGAGAGAGACACAGTGAACAGGCGCACCCTTCTGCTCGGCACCGGCGCAGCGATCGCAGCCGGGCTGGTTTCCGCCCGCGGCGCAATGGCACAGTCGGCGACGATCACCGGCGCCGGCGCGTCCTTCCCGAACCCGGTTTACCAGAAGTGGGCTGAAGCGGCCCGTCAGCCGACCAGCATCACCCTGAACTACCAGTCCGTCGGCTCGGGCGCTGGCATCAACCAGATCCGCAACCGTACCGTTGACTTCGGCGCCTCCGACGCCCCGCTGACGGTCGAGCAGCTCGAGGAGCACAAGCTGCTCCAGTTCCCGGCCGTGATGGGGTCGCTCGTTGCGATCGTGAACATCCCGGGCGTCGAGAACGAGAAGATGAAGCTGACCGGCGAGCTGCTCGCCGACATCTATCTCGGCAAGATCACCCGCTGGAACGACGCCCGCCTGGTCGAGATGAACCGCGAGCTGAACCTGCCGAACCTGGCGATCGCGCCGGTCTATCGTGCGGATGGTTCTGGCACGACCTTCGTGTGGGTTTCCTACCTCTCGGCCGTCTCCCCCGAGTTCCGGCAGAAGGTCGGCATCGGCACCTCCGTTCGCTTCCCCGCCGGCACCGGCGCGCGTGGCAATGAGGGTGTGGCCGGCACGGTGAAGAACATCCGTGGCGCCATCGGCTATGTCGAGAACGCCTACGCCATCACCAACCGCCTGGTGACGACGCAGCTGCGCAACAAGGCCGGCAACTTCGTCATGCCGCACCAGGATAACTTCATCGCCGCCGCCGAGAATGCGGATTGGTCAACCCCGGGCTTCGCCGCCAGCCTGATCGACCAGCAGGGCGCCACCAGCTGGCCGATCGTTTCGCCGACCTTCATCCTGCTGCCGAAGAACCCGGACAACGCCGACCGCAGCCGCGCGGTGATGCGCTTCTTCGACTGGGCCTTCAAGAACGGCGACGCCCTGGCGAAGGAACTGGAATACATTCCGATCCCCACCGTCGTCGCGGATCGCATTCGCGCGGCCTGGGCCGCCGAGGTGAAGGTCAACGGCCAGTCGGTGTGGCCGCCGGCCTGATCACCCAGGTTTCGGCGCGGCGGCAGGGATTTTGTCCCGGCCGCCGCGCTTTCGTGTCTTGTCATGTCATTTCGGATCCGGAGCACCCGCTTGCAGCAGGCCGCCACCGCCACATTGGGCGCCGTTCCCAGGCCAGCGCGACGTAGTTCCGCGCTTGGGGATACTATTTTCGCCGCCGCCTGCACGGCGTCCGGCGCCTTCGTGCTGTTGCTGCTTGGCGGCATCATCG
Source organism: Roseomonas sp. F4 (assembly GCF_053891155.1). NCBI lineage: Bacteria > Pseudomonadati > Pseudomonadota > Alphaproteobacteria > Acetobacterales > Roseomonadaceae > Roseomonas > Roseomonas sp. F4. The sequence goes on along the minus strand of NZ_JBSSHK010000005.1, from coordinate 172,443 downwards.
TGGAGCTGTTCCTCGGCGGTCTGCCCGCCTTCCGCGCCTTCGGGCTGTCCTTCATCTGGTCCACGGAATGGGACCCGGTCACCGAGGTCTTCGGCGCCGGCGTGTCCATCTACGGCACTGTCGTGACCGCCGTGCTGGCCATCCTGATGGCCGTGCCGCTGGCCTTCGGCGTGGCCTTCTACCTGACCGAACTGGCGCCCAACTGGCTGCGCCGCCCGGTGGGTACGGCGGTGGAGCTGCTCGCGGCGGTTCCCTCCATCATCTACGGCATGTGGGGCTTCTTCATCATCGCGCCCATCATGTCCCAGTATGTTCAGCCCGCGATGATCGACAGCGTCGGTACCTGGCCGCTGATCGGCTTCCTGTTCGAAGGCCCGCCCTTCGGCACGGGTATCTTCACCGCCGCGCTGATCCTGGCGATCATGATCCTGCCCTTCATCGCCGCCACCATGCGCGATGTGTTCGAGCAGGTGCCGGCGGTGTTCAAGGAAAGCGCCTACGGCCTGGGCTGCACGACCTGGGAAGTGATGAAGGGCGTGGTGATCCCCTACACCCGCATCTCCGTCGCCGGTGGCGTGATGCTGGGCCTCGGCCGCGCGCTGGGCGAGACGATGGCGGTCACCTTCGTCATCGGCAACGCCAACCGCATCACCACCACGCTGTTCGGGCCGGGCAATACCATCGCCTCCGTCATCGCGCTGGAATTCGGCGAGAGCGAGATGGGCAGCCTGAAGTTGTCGGCACTGCTGGCCCTGGGCTTCATCCTGTTCGTGTTGTCCTTCATCGTCCTGGCGCTGTCGCGCTTCCTCCTGCGCTCCCGGCTGAAGGCCTGAACCGATGAGCACGACCTATCAGGGCGCTTCCGGCCCCACCAAGGATGCCCGCGTCGCCGCGGCACTTGGCCGCGGCCGCAAACGCGCCGACCTCGTGGTGCGGACACTGTCCTACGCCGCCACGGCGATCGGCCTGCTGCTGCTCGCCTCCATCCTCGTGACGCTCTTCGCCCGGGGCTTCGGCGCGATGAACCTCACCGTTTTCACCGAAAGCACCCGGGCGCCGGGGTCCGGGGGCGGGCTGCTCAATGCCATTGTCGGCAGCCTGATCCAGGTTTCCCTGGCGACGGTGATCGGCACGCCGATCGGCATGCTGGTGGGCACCTACCTGGCGGAATATGCCAAGGGCTCGGCCTTCGGGAATATCGTCCGCTTCGTCTCGGACATCCTGCTCTCGGCCCCCTCCATCCTGGTCGGCCTGTTCGTCTACCAGCTCATGGTGCTGCCTTTCGGTGGCTTCTCAGGCTGGGCGGGCGTCGCCGCGCTCGCGATCATCATCATCCCGGTGGTGGTGCGCACGACCGAGGACATGCTGACGCTGATCCCCAATACGCTGCGGGAGGCGGTGATCGGCCTCGGCGCGCCGAAGTGGAAGATGATCGTCACCGTCTGCTGGCGGTCCGCCATCTCCGGCATCATCACCGGCGTGCTGCTGGGCGTCGCCCGCATCGCGGGTGAAACGGCGCCGCTGCTCTTCACCAGCCTTGGCAACAATGCCTGGGCCACCGACCTGTCGCGGCCGATGCCGAGCCTGCCCATCACCATCTATTCCTACGCCGCCTCGCCTTTCCAGGACTGGATTGAGCTGGCCTGGGCCGGGGCGCTGGTGATCACGCTAGCCGTGCTGCTGCTGAACATCCTGGCCCGCAGCTTGCTGCGCGGCGGCAAGTGAGTGGGATTGATCCGATGACGCCGAGCGAGTCCACCATGAACGAAGCCCCAACCCAAGCCGTCGGCGGTTCCTTTGGCGGGATGCAGGCGCGGTCCGAGGCGGCGATCAACGCCACCTCCCGCATCTCCGTCCGGAACCTGGATTTCTTCTACGGCTCTAACAAGGCCCTGAAGTCCATCAACCTGGAACTGCCGGACCGCCAGGTGACCGGCATGATCGGCCCCTCTGGCTGCGGCAAGTCGACCCTGCTGCGCGTGCTGAATCGGATGTACAGCCTGTATCCGGGCCAGCGCGCGGAAGGCGAGGTGCTGATGGATGGCCGCAACATGATTTCGGCCGATGTCGACCTGAACGAACTGCGCTCCAAGATCGGCATGGTCTTCCAGAAGCCCACGCCCTTCCCGATGACGATCTACGAGAACATCGCCTTCGGCGTCCGGCTGCATGAAAAGCTGCAGAAGTCCGAAATGGACGACCGGGTGGAATGGGCGCTGACGCGCGCCGCCATCTGGGGCGAGGTAAAGGATCGCCTGCAGTCCTCCGCCATGGGCCTTTCGGGCGGCCAGCAGCAGCGCCTCTGCATCGCGCGCTCCATCGCGGTGCGGCCAGAGGTGATGCTGTTCGACGAGCCGACCAGCGCGCTCGACCCGATCAGCACGCTGAAGATCGAGGAGCTGATCGACGAGTTGAAGCGCGACTTCACAATCTGCATCGTCACCCACAACATGCAGCAGGCGGCCCGCTGCGCCGATCAGGTGGCGTTCTTCTACCTTGGCGAGTTGGTGGAAGTGGCGCCGGCGGCGCAGCTTTTCACCGCGCCGCGGGAAAAGCGCACGCAGGAATACATCACGGGCCGGTTCGGCTGAGGACGACGCAGATGCCCATGGAAACCCAATCGGACCACATCGTGAAATCCTACGACGAGCAGTTGCGCAAGCTGCGCGACATGCTGGCGCGCATGGGTGGACTGGCCGAGCGCCAGGTCAACGACGCGACCGTGGCGCTGACCCGCCGCGACGCCACCCTGGCCGCCGAGGTGATCGGTCGCGATGCCGCGCTCGATCAGCTGGAGCGTGAGATCGAGGCCTTCTGCATCCGCATCCTCGCGACGCGGCAGCCGATGGCCATCGACCTGCGCTTCATCGTCGCCGCCATGAAGGTCAGCCATGACCTGGAGCGGATCGGCGACTACGCCCGCAACGCCGCCAAACGCAGCATCATCGTGGCGCAGCAGCCGACACTGGGCAGCCTGAACGGCTTCCTGCGCATGACCCGCCTGGTGCAGGAAAACCTGAAGGGCGCCATCGACGCCCTGGTGAACGACGATGCCGAGGCCGCCGCGCGGGTCTGGGGCAATGATGAGCCGGTGGACGATGTCTATAATGGCATCTTCCGCGAGATGCTGACCTTCATGATGGAAGACCCGCGCAACATCACCGCGGCGACGCATCTGCTGTTCATCGCCAAGAACCTGGAACGCATCGGCGACCATGCGACCAACATCGCCGAAACCGTTCACTACGCCGTGCGTGGCGACAGCCTTCCGGACGACCGACCCAAGGCGGACAGCTCCGCCTATGCCGTCGTCCGGCCGCCCGAATAGGATCGGAGAGTTCCAGATGCCGGACGCCATCGGCAGCCTCGCGAAGCCGACCATCCTTGTGGTGGAGGACGAGGCGCCATTGCTGACGCTGCTGCGCTACAATCTCGAAAAGCAGGGCTTCCGGGTGGAGGAGGCCAGCGATGGCCAGGAAGCCCTGATGCGGGTCGCGGAGGGCAAGCCCGACCTGATCCTGCTCGACTGGATGCTGCCGGCGCTGTCCGGGCTGGAGGTGTGCCGGCAGATCCGCCGCCGCCCCAATACCCGCGACCTGCCCATCATCATGGTCACCGCCCGCACCGAGGACCAGGATGCGGTACGCGCGCTGGATACCGGAGCGGACGACTACATCAGCAAGCCCTTCGTCATGGATGCGCTGCTGGCGCGCATCCGCGCCCTGCTGCGCCGCTCCGGCGCGGTGCCGGTGAAGGGGCGGCTGACCTATAAGGACCTGGTGATGGACCAGGATGCGCATCGCGTGACGCGCGGCGCGCGGTCGTTGCATCTGGGCCCCACGGAATACCGCCTGCTGGAATTCTTCCTCCAGCATCCCGGCCGCGTCTTCACGCGGGAGCAGCTTCTGGACGCCGTCTGGGGCCGTGACATCCATGTCGAGCCGCGCACGGTGGATGTGCATATCCGCCGCCTGCGCAAGGCGGTGAATGGCGACGAGGAGTCGGACATCATCCGCACCGTCCGCTCCGCCGGCTATGCGCTGGATGACGAAGGGTAGAGCATTTTCAAGCCTTGCTGCTTCGCAGGGCGACTCGGAAAATGCGTAAAGACAAATAGCTGGAGCCGTTTCACCGTCTTCGCTTTCGGTGAAACGGCTTTAGCGCTTACCGGCGTGAGGCGGACTTACAGCGAGTCCGCGATCACGTTGCGCCGGGCAGCCGATAGAGCGGTTCCAGCGCCAGGCGGCGAAGGGCATTGCGGCATAGCGCCTCGATGTCGCGCCGATCCGTCGTAAGGGGGTCGACCGCCAGCCAGGCGGCGGCCAGGCGGTGCCAGAAGGTCGCGAGGTCCAGCAGCCGATCGCGCAGTTCCGACTGTTCGCGGATCAGCCGTGTTGGCGCTTCCAACGGCAGCGGGCGATGCATCGCCGCCTCCGCCAGTGCCAGAAGGGCGACGCTGACGCGGCGCGGGCGGGATATCTGCGGCAGCAGCGCGTCGAGCGCGCGGGTCAGCAGGTCCCCGGCCCAGCGGCGGTCCTGCGCCAGTGCCTTGCGGGTGCCGCGCAGCATACGTTCCATCGCCTCATAATCCGGCTGGCTCGCGGCCACTGCCAGCACCCGGGCATGGGCATGGGCCAGCAATTGCAGCCGTCGCCCCAGCGGCGCCATGGTCGCCATCGGGAAGCCGCCCCGCGTGATGCATTTCGCGATCGCGGCCTCGAACATGGCGGGGCCGGGCGGGGTGCCGCGCATCGCCTCGGCCAGGGCCTCACCCTCCTCCCCGGCGGTGGCGGCCAGGCGGGCGACGATGGCGGTCGTCGCGGCCTCCAGATGCACCTCCTCCGGCAATTCCGTCTCCACCTCCAGCAGCGGTCCGGGCACGGGGTCACCGGGGGCGATCCGTTCGACGCAGCGCAGCGCCGCTGGCACCAGCCGCAGCAGGCGGAAGTCATGCGTGCCGGCGGGGATGTCGAGCACCAGATGGGCGTTTTCCAGATCCGTCAGCATGCGGAGATGGGCGAAGGGTCGCACCAGGCCGATGCCGCCGGAGGGATCACGCTCGAAGACCAGCCCCGGCTCGCGCAGCCAGCTCGACTGGAAATTGAAATGGGGCGGCGGCCATGTCTCGCCCTCGGCCGTGCCCGGAAAGCGCACCGGGTCGAAGCCGCGCGGGTCTGGCAGGCCTGGCAGGTCGGTCTGGGGCGAGGGGACGGGCACCAGCACAAGATGGGGAAGGCTGGTTAAGAGGAGGTGAGCAGCGCCTCGCATCGCAGGACGGTGATTGACGGAACCGGCCCTGGCGGGCGACCTATGGGCCAACTGCCCACCGGAGTCTGTCACCATGCGTCGCCGCGCCCTTGCCCTGACCGGGCTTTTTTCGGCCGTGATCCTCGCGGCCTGCGCCGCGGACCCGAGGGAGCTTGTGGGCCAACCGCCACGGGTGGTCTTCTTCGAGGCCGACAGCGCCGAGCTGGATGAGCCCGCGCTGGCGGTCCTGGCCGATGCCGCCCGCCTGGCCCGCCGCCATCCGGAGGTTCCGGTGCAGGTGCGCGGCTTCGCCGGCCCGGCCGGCGGCGCCGCCTTCAACCGCGAATTGTCCGAGCGCCGGGCGGAGCATGTGGCCTCCGAGATGGTCAAGCGCGGCGTCGCCCGCAGCCGCATCAATGTGGTGGGCCGCGGCCCGGTGCCCTTCGACTCGGTGCCGATCGAAAGCCGCCGGGTGGAGATCGTCGTCGGCTATCCGTAAGCCGGGCCACAAGCCTGGCCTCGCCTTCGGGCGCTCCCCATCCGGCTTCGGGCGTGGCAGACAGGGGCCATGCCCGATGACGGCCGATTCTCCCACCTGATGACCGAATCGCAGGACGACAGCACCGATCCGCTGGATGTGCTGAGCCGCGTCTTCGGCCACCCCGGCTTCCGCGGGCGGCAGGAGGAGGTGGTGCGCCATGTCGCCGGCGGCGGGTCCGGCCTGGTGCTGATGCCGACCGGCGGCGGCAAATCGCTGTGCTTCCAGGTGCCGGCGCTGTGCCGCCCTGGGGTGGGCATCGTCGTATCCCCGCTGATCGCCTTGATGGAGGATCAGGTGGCAGCGCTGCGCCAGCAGGGCGTGGCGGCGGCGGCGCTGCATTCCGACCTGCCGGAGGGCGAGTCCCGCGCCGTGCTGCGTGACCTGCACAATGGCGACCTGAAGCTGCTCTATGTCTCGCCGGAACGGCTCGCCTTGGAAGGCATGCTGAGCCGGCTGGAGACGCTGCCCGTCGCGCTGTTCGCGGTGGATGAGGCGCATTGCGTCTCCCAATGGGGGCACCATTTCCGGCCGGAATATCGCGGCCTGGGCGTGCTGGCGGAACGCTTCGCGCGGGTCCCCCGCCTGGCGCTGACCGCCACCGCCGACCCGCGCACGGTCGAGGATATCCGCCTCCAGCTTGGGCTGGACGAGGACCCGGTGTTCCGCGGCGGCTTCGACCGCCCGAATATCCGGATTGAGGCCGCGCCCCGCGAAGCCGAACGCGCCCAGCTGCGTGCCTTCCTGCGGGAAGAAGCGAGCAAGGGCGGTGCCGGCATCATCTATTGCGGCACGCGCAACAAGACCGACCAGACCGCCGAATGGCTGCGCGGTGACGGCCATGACGCGCTGTCCTTCCATGCCGGCATGGAATCCGAGGCCAAGCGCGACGCGCATCGCCGCTTCGCGCGGGGTGACAGTGTGGTGATGTGCGCCACCATCGCCTTCGGCATGGGCATCGACCGGCCGGATGTGCGCTGGGTGGTGCATCTCGACCTGCCGAAATCGCCTGAGAGCTGGTACCAGGAAATCGGCCGCGCCGGCCGCGATGGCCTGCCCGCGCGCGCCCTGCTGCTCTACGGCGCCGGCGACATCGCCCTCGGCCGCCATCGCATCGAGGAAAGCCCGGCCGCGCTGGAGCAGAAGCGGATCGAGCGGCAGCGGCTGGATGCCATGGTGGCGATCGCCGAGGCGGCGACCTGCCGCCGCCAGATCCTGCTGCGCTGCTTCGGAGAGCCGGAGCCGCCGCCCTGCGGCAATTGCGATGTCTGCCTGTCGCCGCCGCGCCTGTTCGACGGAACGGTGGCGGCGCAGAAAATGCTGTCAGCCGTGCTGCGCACCGGCCGGCGCTTCGGCGTGGCGCATGTGGTGGATGTTCTGCGCGGCAAGACCACCGACAAGGTCGCGCAATTCGCGCATGACAAGCTGCCGACCTTCGGAGTCGGCAAGGACCTGTCCGAATTCGCCTGGCGGGGCGTGGCGCGGCAGTTGGTGGCGCGCGGCATCCTGGATGTGGCGATCGAGAACCACGGCGAGCTGGTGCCGACCGATGCCTCCCGCCCCGTGCTGAAGGGGGAGGAGAAGGTGATGCTGCGGGAGGATCTGGTGCAGGCCTCCGCCGCCCCCGCCCGCAATGCCCGCAGCGCCGGCGGCGGCAGCGCCGCGCCGGTCGGCGATTCGGTGTTCGAGGCGCTGCGCGACTGGCGGCGCGGCGAGGCGCAGACCCAGTCGGTGCCGGCCTATGTCATCTTCCAGGACAAGACCCTGGCCGAGATCGCGGCCCAGCGCCCGCGCAGCCTGGACCAGCTTGGCCAGATCGCCGGGGTGGGGCGGACCAAGCTGGACCGCTACGGGGATGCGGTGCTGCGGGTGCTGGCCGAAGTCTAGCCCTGCCGCCAGCCGGGGAAGGGGTCCTCCAGCTTCGCCCAGGCCTTTGGGCCGCCCTTCATCTCCCGCTCCGTCAGAAGGCAGGCGTCGAGCTGGCGACGCAACTCGGCCTCCTCCATGCCGATGCCGATGAAGACGATTTCCTGGCGGCGGTCGCCGAAGGGCTCCTGCCAATTGGCCCGCACCCCGGCGCGCCAAGTCGGGTCCTCCGGCCAGCGGCTGGGATCGGTGGCGGCCCACCAGAAGCCTGCCGCCTCATGCCGCCCGACCGCGCCGGCCAATTGCCAGGACCCGGCCCAGGGCATGCGCGTGGCCAGCCAGAAGAAGCCCTTGGCACGCACCACGCCGGGCAAGGGCCCCTCGATCAGCCGCTTGAATCGGGCGGGGTGCAGCGGGCGGCGCGCCTTCCAGACGAAGCTGGCGATGCCGAATTCCTCGGACTCCGGCAGATGCCCGCCGGCCAGTGCCTGCGACCAGCCGGCCGCCTGGCTCGCCTGGGTGAAGTCGAATTTTCCCGAGTTCAGCACATGGTGCAGGGGCACGCGGCCCTCGGTGCTGGCGATGATCTCGGCGCGGGGGTTGAAGGTGGCGAGCAGGGCCGAGAGGCGACCGAGGTCTTCCTCGCTGACCAGATCGGCCTTGTTCAGCACCAGCACATCGGCGAATTCCACCTGCTCGACCAGAAGGTCGACCAGCAGTCGCGTATCCTCCTCCCCGGTCGCCTGGCCGCGCTTGGCGAGGGTGTCGGCGGAGGCGTAGTCGCGCAGCCAGGCCTGGGCATCGACCACCGTCACCATGGTGTCGAGCCGCGCCACATCGGACAGCGAAAACCCATCCTCCGTGCGGAAATCGAAGGTTGCGGCGACGGGCATGGGCTCGCCGACGCCGGTGCTTTCGATCAGCAGCGCGTCGAAGCGGCCTTCCGCGGCCAGCTTCGTCACCTCCTGCATCAGATCCTCGCGCAGGGTGCAGCAGATGCAGCCATTCGACATCTCCACCAGCCGCTCCTCGGTGCGGGAGAGCATGCCGGCATGGGCGACCAGCGCGCCGTCGATATTCACCTCCGACATGTCATTGACGATGACGGCGACGCGACGGCCCTCGCGATTGGCGAGGATGTGGTTCAGCAGCGTGGTCTTGCCGGCGCCGAGAAAGCCGGAGAGCACGGTGACGGGAAGCTTGGTCATTCGAGGGGAATCCGTCCGGCTTCATCGAGGCAGAGAAAAAGGCGCGGGGGCGCCTTGGGGGTGAGGGGCGGGGAGCGGTGGATGCAGCCGGCGCCCTGATTGCCCGGGTAGGCCTCACCCTTCAGCAGGGCGACATCGCCGGTGCCCAGGCGCTGGATCGGCACGCCGGGGTCGCCGGCGCGGTTCAGCAGCCGTGCGGCCTGGGCGCCGCCGGGCATGGCGAGCCATTCGGTGCCGGCGCCACGATAGGTGCAGAGCAGCCGCAGCCCGACCGCATCGGCATGCCAGTAGCGGCAACCGGGGCCGTCGATCGCCTCCAGCCGGATGCGCAGGCGCGGCGCGCCGGTGATCTGGGTGAAGATCGTCGCCAAGTGCAGCATGTCGAGATAGAGGTCGAGCGGCGCCGCGCCCGGCAGCGCCGCCACCAGCGCATCCATGGCCGCTTCCGGCGTGTCCTCCGCGGTGACGGTGAAGGGCGCCATGGCGGCGAGCCTGCCCAGGTCGCGCATCAGCGGGCCGGGCAGGGTGCGCGGCCAGATCGCGATATGCGTGCCAGGCCTGGCGATGCCGGAGAGCACGAGGGGCAGGGGGCTGGCGAGGTTGCCGGGGCCGGCGGCGGGGCAGAAGCCTTCGATCAGCATGGGTGGCCTAGTAAATGTTATAATATAACATTGCATTTAGCGGTAGGTATCGCAAGCCAGCGAAAAACATAACCTATCAATTAAGTGAACTTGTGCGGATCGATGGGATGGCTATAGTGAGTCATATGACTAACCAACTGGATCACGCCTTCCACGCCCTCGCCGACCCCAGCCGCCGCGCCATCCTGGCGCGGCTGGCCCAGGGACCGGCCGCTGTCGGTCAGCTCGAAACGCCGATCCGCATGGCGATGCCCACCCTGTTGCAGCATCTCCGCGTGCTGGAGCGCGGCGGGCTGATCGCCACGGAAAAGCGGGGCCGGCAGCGCATCTGCCACCTGCGCCCCGAGGTGGTGCGGCAGGCGGAGGCCTGGCTCGGCCGCCAGCGCGCCGTCTGGGAAGCCCGGCTGGACCAGTTGGACGCCTATGTCCTGACCCTGAAGGAGCAAGAGAATGGCTGAAGAGACTTCGCTCGACCTGGTGCTGACCCGCATCGTGCCGGTGCCGCCCCGCCTGGTCTGGCTGGCCTGGACCCGGCCGGAGCATCTGGTGAAGTGGTTCACCCCGGCCCCCTGGCGCACCACGGCGGCGGAGATCGACCTGCGCCCCGGCGGCATCTTCCGCACCGTGATGGAAGGCCCGAATGGCGAGCGGATGGACAGCCCCGGCTGCTGGCTGGAGGTGGTGGAGGAGCGCCGCCTGGTCTTCACCGATGCCCTTCTGCCCGGCTTCCGCCCGGCGCCCGAACCCTTCTTCACCGCCATCATCGCATTGGAGCCCGTCGAGGGCGGCACCCGCTACACCGCGACCGCGATGCACCGCACGCCGGAGGACCGTGACCGCCACGCCGCCATGGGCTTCCACCAGGGCTGGGGCACGGCGCTGGACCAGCTGGTGGAGATGGCGCGCAAGATGGAGAGCTGAGCCCGGCTTCAGCCCGACGGCGGCGGCGGTTACACTCGGCGGATGCCCCATATCGCCGTTGCCCGTCTCTGGTTCGAAGGAAATTCCTTCTCCCCCACCGCCACCGGACTCGACGCCCTGCGCTCGCGCGAATGGGTGGAGGGACCCGCAGCACTCACCGCCTATGCCGGCACGGCGACGGAGCTGGGTGGTCTGGCGACCTTCCTGGCCGCGCGGCCGGATTGGCGCGCCACCATCCTGCGCTGCACCTCCGCCCAGCCCGGCGGCCCGCTGACCGCGGACGCCTTCGAGGGCTGGCTGGCGGAGGTGGAGCAGGGGTTGCGCGTCGGCGGGCCTTGGGACGGGGTCTATCTTTCCCTGCACGGCGCCTGCGTGGCGGAAGGGGTGCCGGCGGCGGACCTCGCCATCGTCCGGCGCATCCGCGCCTTGGTCGGCGCGACGCCGCTGGTCGCCAGTTTCGACTTCCACGGCAATATGGCACCGGAGTTGGCGACGCTGCTGGATGGCGCCAGCGTCTATCGCACCTATCCGCATCTCGACATGGATGCGACGGCGCTGCGGGCGCTGGCTCTGCTGGAGCGCCGGCTGTCGGGCCAGCGGCTGTATGGCGCCTTCGCGAAGCTGCCGCGCGTGCTGCACTCCTTCCACATGCGCTCCGCCGAGGGGCCGATGGCGGAGGTCTGGGCGGAAGCGGCGGCGCTTGAGGACGGGGTGGTGCTGGAAGCCGCGCCCTTCGGCGGCTTTTCCTGGGGCGACACGCCCTATGCCGGCCCCAGCGGCATGGCCTGGGCGACCGATCCCTTGTCAGCGCAACGCGCGGCGCAAGCGGTGCTGAGCGCCATCGAGACTCGGCTGCCGCGTTTCGCCGTGACCCTGCCAACGCCCCAGGCCGCGCTGGCCAGCGCGCTGGCCGCGCCGCCCGGGCTGGTGGCGCTGCTGGACCCCGCCGACAATCCGCTGTCGGGCGGCACCGCCGACACCCCCGGCCTGCTGCGCGCCCTGGTCGAGGCCGCGCCTGGCGTCCCAACCGTCTTCGCCTTCCTGCACGATCCCGCGGGCGTTGCCGCGGCGGCGGCGCTGGGGGTAGGCGGGCAGGGGCGCTTCGAGCTCGGCGGCCATACCACTGCGGATTTCGGCCCGCCGGTGGCGGTGGAGGCCGTGGTGGAGCGTCTGACGGAAGGCCGCTTCACCAATGAGGGTCCGATGGAACGCGGCGCGCCCGTCGATCTCGGCGCCACCGCTGTGCTGCGCATCGGCGAGGCGCTGCGCGTGATCCTGACCAGCCGGAAGGAGGCGGCGGTGGACCCCGCCTTCTTCGCCCTGCACGGCATCGACCTCGGCGCGACGCGGCTGCTGGCCAACAAGGCCAAGAACCACTTCCGGGCGGCCTTCGTTGGGCGCTGCGCCGCCATCGTGGAATGCGACGTGCCCGGCCCGGCGGCGCTGGACCTGGCGGCGCTGCCCTTCCGGCACGTGCCGCCGGACTGGCTGCGCCCGGTCTAATCCAGCCGCGCGCCGGCCAGCCGGACCACCTCCTGCCACTTGGTGTTCTCGGCGGCGATGAAGGCGGCGAATTCGGCCGGGCCCAGCGGATGCGGCTCGGCGCCGAAGCCGCGCTGACGCTCGATCACCTCCGGGTTGCGGGAGATTTCGGCGATGGCGTTGGCATAGCGGGTCTGGATCGCGGCGGGCATGCGCGCCGGAGCCTGCACGCCGAACCAGGCCACCGCCTCGAAATCCGCGATGCCGCCCTGCTGCACCGTCGGCACCTCCGGCACCGCGAACCAGCGGTCCTTGCTCGTCACGGCCAGGATCTTCATGCGGCCTTCGCGCGCATGCTGGAGATAGGCGGGCAGGTTGTCCACCGCGACCTGGATATTGCCGGCGATCAGGTCCGGCACCACGCCGCCGGTGCCGCGATAGGGCACATGCGACATCTCGAACCCGCCGCGCACCTTCAGATATTCGCCGCAGAGATGGCCGGACGTGCCGTTGCCCGGCGTGCCGTAATTCAGCTTGCCGGGATTGGCCTTCGCATAGGCCACGAATTCCGCGAAGGTCGAGACCGGGACGGAGGCATGCACCATGATCCCGTTCGCCACCAGATTGGCCAGCGCGACCGCCGCCAGTTCCTCCTGCCGGTAGGGCATGCGGCTGTAGAGGAACTGGTTGATGCTGGCGGTGCCGATCGTGCACATCAGCAACGTGTGGCCATCCGGCTCCGCCTTGGCGACCAGGTCGGCGCCGAGATTGCCGCCGGCGCCGGGCCTGTTGTCCACGACCACCGGCTGGCCGAGCATCGGCGTCAGCCGTTCCGCCAGCAGTCGTGCCGTCAGGTCCGTGGCGCCGCCGCCCTGGAAGGGCACCACCAGCCGCACGGGGCGGGAGGGCGCCCAGGGCGTCTGCGCCTGGCCGGAACGCAAAGCAGGCAAGGCCAGGGCGGCGCCAAGCGCGGCGCGGCGGGTCAGGGTCATTGCGGCACGTTTCCTTGTCGATATGCGACTATCATGGGGCCATGGAGGGGCGGCGCAAGGCCGCCCCGCTTTGTCTATTCCACCCGCGCGCCCGAACGCCGCACCACCTCGGCCCATTTGGTGATCTCGGCCTTCACGAAGGCGTCGAAGGTCTCCGGGCTGGTGCCGCCATCCGGTGTCAGGTTGGGCGGCATGCCGCCGAGATCCGCCAGGCGGCGCTGCATGTCGGGATCGCGGATGATGAGGTTCAACTCGTCCGAAATGCGCTTCAGCACGGGCGCGGGGGTGCGCGCCGGCGCCTGCACGCCGAACCAGGCGGTCGCCTCCACGCCGGGGAACCCGGCCTCCGCCGTGGTCGGCACCTCCGGCATCGCGGGCGACCTTTCCTTGGTGGTCACGGCCAGCGGCCGCAGGCGGCCGTCGCGCAGATGGCCGATGACGGAGGGCAGGTTGTCCACGCCCACCTCCACCCGGCCGGCGATGATTTCCTGCAACATCGGCCCGGCGCCGCGGAAGGGCACATGGGTCATGTCGATCCCGGCCTCCAGCTTCAGCAATTCGCCCGTCATGTGCAGCGAGGTGCCGGCGCCGGAGGAGCCGTGGTTCAACACGCCCGGCCGCGCCTTGGCCAGCGCCACCAGCTCCCCCAGCGTGCGGGCGGGGACGTCATTGCTGACGAAAATCGCATTGGGCACCCGCAGCATCAGCCCGACCGCGGCCAGATCCTCGGGCTTCACCGGCATACGGGCGCCATACAGCGCATAATTGATCGCGCCGCCGCTGATGGTCTGCATCAGCAGCGTATGCCCATCCGCCTCCGCCTTGGCGACGACGTCATTGCCGATATTGCCGCCGGCGCCGGGGCGGTTTTCCACCACCACCTGGGTTCCGAGGCGGCGCCCGAGCGGCTCGGACAGCAGGCGGGCCGCGATATCCGTGGTGCCGGCTGGCGGAAATCCGACAACGATACGCATCGGGCGGCTGGGCGACCAGCTCTGGGCCTGGGCCAGGCCCGACCGCAGCAGGGCAGGCGTGGCGAGTGCGGCACCGAGCAGGGCGCGGCGGGTGGCAGTCATGGAAACTCCTCCGTTGGCTGTCGGCGGGGCTCTGGCCCACCTTACGAAACCAAACTGACCTTGCCGTGCGCGGACGACAACTTGCAAGGGCATCGGATATTGGCGACTTAGCCGGTGCCTGTCCGCCCGACTCCATCAGGGGGGCGGAAGCAGGCGCGGAAAGGGCTGGTCGCATGCGTTTCATGGGGTTGTATCTGCGGGTGCTGCAACTCCTCGGGCCAGACCGATGGATTGCCTATGGGCTCGGCTTTGCCGCGCTGGCCCTGGCCGGGCTGCAGTTTCTGGAACCGGTTCTGTTCGGCCGGGTGATCGACCTGCTGTCGCGCTCCGACCGCATGGAAACCTCCGCCTTGTGGCGGGAGGCGCTGTCGCTGCTGGTGCTCTGGGCCGCCGTCGGGCTTTCGGCCATTGGCGCCAATGTCGCCGTGGCGCTGCTTTCCGACCGCATGGCGCATCGCAACCGGCTGAGCCTGATGGCGCGCTATTTCGAGCATGTGCTGTCGCTGCCGCTGTCCTTTCATGGCGACACGCAGTCGGGCCGGCTGATGAAGGTGATGCTGGTCGGCGCCGACAATCTGTTCGGCCTGTGGCTGTCCTTCTTCCGCGAGCACCTGACCACCTTCATCGCCGCGGTCGTGCTGCTGCCGCTGACGCTGATGATGAACTGGCGGCTTGGCCTTCTGCTGATCGTGCTGGTCATCGTCTTCGCGCTGGTCTCCGCCTGGGTGATCCGCAAGACGGAGGCGGCGCAGGGCCAGGTGGAAACGCTGCACACGCGCCTCGCCGGCAATGCGCAGGATGCGCTGTCCAACGTCGTGGTGGTGCAGTCCTTCTCCCGCCTGGAATCGGAGGCGCGGCAGTTCGGCGACATCATCCGCCAGGTGCTGGACCGGCAATTCCCGGTGCTGACCTGGTGGGCCGTGGTGTCGGTGCTGACCAATGCCTCCGCCACCATCACCGTCATCGCCATCTTCATCCTCGGCACCACGCTGCATGTGCAGGGCATGGCGAGTGTGGGGGACATCGTCTCCTTCATGGGTTTCGCGACGCTGCTGATCGGCCGGCTGGAAGGGGCGGTGGGCTTCGTCTCCCGCCTGGTGTTCCAGATGCCCTCGCTGGTGGAATTCTTCGCGGTGCTGGATGCGCGCACCTCGGTGCCGGAAAAGCCGGATGCGAAGGTGATCGGGCGCGCCACGGGCGCGGTGCGCTTCGAGAATGTCACCTTCGCCTATCCCGGTGGCCCGGCCATCCTGAAGGATGTGGAGATGGATGCGCCGCCGGGCCGCACCATCGCCCTGGTCGGCCAGACCGGCGCCGGCAAATCCACCGCCATGGCCCTGCTGCAACGGCTCTGGGACCCGGTGGAGGGACGCATCACGCTGGATGGGGATGATCTGCGCGACCTGACGCTGGACAGCCTGCGGCGCAATATCGGGGTGGTGTTCCAGGAAAGCCTGCTGTTCAACCGCACCATCCGCGCCAACCTGCTGATCGGCCGCCCCGATGCGACGCAGGAGGATCTGGAGCGCTGCTGCCGGATGGCGGAGGCACATGACTTCATCATGGCCAAGCCGCAGGGCTACGACACGCTGGTGGGCGAACGCGGCAGCATGCTGTCCGGCGGCCAGCGCCAGCGCCTGGCGATCGCCCGCGCCCTGTTGAAGGACCCGCCCGTGCTGATCCTGGATGAGGCGACCAGCGCGCTGGACGCGGCGACCGAAGCGCGCGTGCAGCGCGCGTTGCGCGCCCTGATGGCGGGCCGCACCACCTTCGTCATCGCGCATCGCCTGTCCACGGTGCGCGATGCGGATGAGATCCTGGTGTTCGAGCAGGGCCAGGTGATGGAGCGCGGTGGTTTTGCCGAGCTGGTGGCACAGGGCGGGCGCTTCGCGGATCTGGTCAGGACGCAGTTGACCGGGACGGAGGTCGCCCCCGCCTGATCTGCTGCGATGCACAACGTCCGGCTGTGTCGCCGGACGTTGTGCACGCCATGCTTGAACTCCGACCCGCCGGCCTGTCACCATCCCCCCAGCGGTGGGTCGCCCCGCGGGGGCGGTCCTGCCGAAACGGGAGGACAACAACCATGACCATCGCCATCATCCTGAGCCGCAAGGGCGCGGATGTGATCTCCGTCGCCGCGCAGGACCAGGCCGGCCATGTCGCCCAGGTGCTGGCGCAGAACCGCATCGGTGCCGTGCTGGTGCGCGATCCGGGTGGCGACGTGCTCGGCATCGTCAGCGAACGCGACATCGTCCGCGCCCTCGGCGCGCATGGGGCGGAGGCCGTCACCATGCCGGCGGCGCAGCTGATGACCCGCGCTTTGCACACCGTGACGCCACGCACCCGCATTCCGGAAGCGCTCGGCCTGATGACCGATCGGCGCGTTCGTCACTTGCCGGTGCTGGAGGAGGATGGCAGCCTCGCCGGCATGGTCTCGATCGGCGACCTGGTGAAGGCGCGGATCGAGGATGCGGTGCATGAGGTTGAAGAGTTGCGGCATTACGTCGAAAGCGCGGGGTGAAATGATGCGGCGTGCGATCCTGGCCACGGTTCTGGCGATTTCTGCCTCTGGCGCTGTCTGCACAGGGGCCTTCGCCCAGAACCTGACGGTCGCGACCGGCGCGCCGCCCACTTCGGTGGATCCGCATTTCTACAACGCGGCGCCCAACTTCGCGCTGTCCATGCACATCTTCGACCGCCTGGTCGAACGCGATGCGGAAGTGACGCCCTATCCCGGTCTCGCCGAATCCTGGGAGGCGGTGGAGCCGACGATCTGGGAATTCAAGCTGCGCCAGGGCGTGACCTGGCATGACGGCCGGCCCTTCACGGCGGAAGATGTCGCCTTTTCCGTCGCGCGGCCGCCGCTGGTGCCGAACAGCCCGGCGAGCTTCAGTCCCTTCGTGCGCGCCATCCAGCGCACGGAAATCGTCGATGCCCGCACCATCCGCTTCCACACCGCCGCGCCGCATCCGCTGCTGCCGGTGGAACTCGGCTCCATCGCCATCGTCGCGAAACATGCGGCGGAGGGACGTGGGACGGAGGATTTCAACGCGCTCCGCGCCGCCGTGGGCACCGGTCCCTATCGCATCACCAGCGCCATCCCTGGCGACCGCTTCGAGCTCGCGCGCAACGATTCCTGGCACGGCCCGCGCCAGCCTTGGGAACGTGTGACCTATCGCGTCGTCGCCAATGACACGGCGCGCGTCTCCGCGCTGCTGGCCGGCGATGTCGATCTGATCGACCAGGTGCCCTCCACCGATCTGGTGCGGCTGCGCCGCGACAATCGCGTCTCCGTCGCTGAGGTGCAGGGGCTGCGGCTGATCTTCATCGCGCCGGACCGGTCCCGCCGCGGCAACCTGCCCTTCGTGACCGACAATGACGGCCGGCCGCTGGAGACGAATCCCTTCGATGATGTCCGTGTGCGCCGCGCGCTGAACATCTCGGTCAATCGGGAGGCTCTGGTGGAGCGGGTGATGGAGGGCGCGGCCGCCCCCGCCGGCCAGTGGATGCCGGCCGGCACCACCACCCATGCGCCGGACGTGCCCGTGCCGGCCTATGATGTCGACGCGGCGCGCCGCCTGCTGGCGGAGGCGGGCTATCCGAACGGCTTCCGGATGACGCTGTTCACGCCGAATGACCGCTACCCCAACGACGCCCGCACCGCCCAGGCCGTGGCGCAGATGTGGAGCCGCATCGGCCTGCGCACGGCGGTGGAGGCGGTGCCCTGGACCAGTTATTCCGCCCGCTCCGCGCGGCAGGAATTCCCCATCCGCCTTGCCGGCTGGGGCAGCAGCACCGGGGAGGCGGGCAGCGTGCTGATCAGCGTCATCGGCACCTTCGACCGCGCGGCGCAGCGTGGCGCCGCCAATGCCTCCCGCTATTCGAATCCGGAGCTCGACGCGCTGACCGACCGCGCCGCGACGATGCTGCGGCTGGAGGATCGCGCGGCGGTGCTGCGCCAGGCGATCAAGCTGGCGACCGATGATGTCGCCATGATCCCGCTGTTCAACATCAGCAACTCCTGGGCCACGCGGCGCGGGCTGGTGCATGAGCCGCGGATGGATGAGCGTACCGTCGCCATGGGCACGCGGCCGGCGCCCTGACGGCGGCTCGTTGATACATATCAACGACCTGCGGCGCGGCAGGCGGGAGGATGCGGGGAAAATAACGCCAGGAGTCCCGGCATGAACCATCCGCACCGCAAGGTCCTGCATGCCCTCTTTGCCCATCCCGTCAGTTCCAACATCGACCCTCGCGACGTTGCCGCGGTGTTCGAGGCCCTCGGGGCGGAGGTCAGCGCCGGGGGGCATGGCCAGATGAAGGTCAGCCTCAACGGCCATACCCACGGCTTCCACGAAACCCGCCACAGCCTGGCGAAGGAGGAGGTGGTGGCGCTGCGCAAGTTCCTGGTCACCGCCGGCGTGGACCCCGTGCGCGATTACCCGCTGTAACGCGGGGACTTGCCGGGGCGGTCGGTTGGGGGCGATGCTTCAGCCCACGGAGATCAACATCCGGGGGACAGCTTCATCATGACCTTACGCCGCCACCTTCTCGCCGCCGCCGGAGCCGCCCTGGCTGCGCCCGCTCTGTCGCGCGGCGCCCAGGCGCAGACCCGCTGGCAGATGGCCACGCCCTATGCCGACGGCAATTTCCACACCCGCAATATCCGCCAGATGCTGACGGAGCTGGAGGCCGCGACCAGTGGCCGCCTGTCCATCCAGTTGCACAGCAATGGCGCGCTGCTGCCGATGCCGCAGATCAAGCGCGGCGTGCAGACCAGCCAGGTGCAGGTCGGCGAGATCCTGCTCACCGCCTATTCCAACGAGGACGTCTTCTTCGACGCCGACGCGATTCCGCAGCTCGTCACCAACTTCGCCCAGGCGAAGAAGCTGGCCGATCTGCAGAAGCCCTATATCGAGACGCGCCTCGCGCGGCAGGGCCTCAGCCTGCTGTACATGGTGCCCTGGCCGCCGGCCGGTCTCTATGCGCAGAACCCGATCCCGACGATCGAGGGGCTGCGCGGCCTGCGCTTCCGCACCTTCAGCCCGGCGACCAACCGATTCGCCGCTTTGGTCGGCGCGCAGCCGACGCTGGTGCAGTCGGCGGAACTGGCGCAGGCCTTCGCCACCGGCGTGGTGCAGGCGCAGATCACCTCCGCCGCCACGGGCGTCGACACCGCCGCCTGGGACTATGCGAAGGTCTTCACGCCGCTCGGCTTCTCCATGACCAAGAACGCCGTCATCGTCTCCCGCCGCGCGCTCGATGCGTTGTCGGCGGCGGATCAGGCGGCGGTGCGCGCGGCGGCGGCGGCGGCCGAGACCCGTGGCTACGAACTCAGCGCGGAGGCCCAGCGCGGCACGGAAGCCACGCTCGGCCAGCGCGGCATGCAGATCGTGCCGCCGACTGAGGAGTTCCTCGCCGGCCTGCGCCGCATCAGCGGCACCATGACGGATGAATGGGTGGCGCGCGCCGGCGCCGACGGCGCCAAGCTGATCGCCGACTACAAGGCCTGAACCCGAAAGCCCTCTCCCCCAACGGGGGAGAGGGTCGGGGTCACGCAAACTTTCGCTGCGTTGCAACAGGGCCTTGCGCGCGGCGCCGTTTGGCCCCGATGATCGCAGCATAACGCACTGCCATTCGGGGGCTTCCAACATGATCCTTTCTCGCCGCGCCATCCTCGCGGCCAGCCTTGCCGCGCCCGCGCTGCCCCGCATCGCGCAGGCCCAGGCGACCCGCTGGCAGTTCGCCACGCCCTATCCGGACGGCAATTTCCACACCCGCAATATCCGCGACTTCATCGCGGCGGTGGAATCCGGCTCCGGCGGCAAGCTGTCGATCCAGCTTCACAGCAATGGCGCGCTGCTGCCGCTGCCGCAGATCAAGCGCGGCGTGCAGACCAGCCAGGTGCAGCTCGGCGAAATCCTGATCTCCGCCTATGGCAATGAGGATCCGCTGCTGGAGGTCGACAGCATCCCCCAGCTCGTCACAAGCTATGCGGAGGCGAAGAAGCTCGCCGACCTGTCCCGCCCGATGGTGGAGGCGCGGCTGGCGCGGCAGGGGATGTCGCTGCTGTTCACCGTGCCCTGGCCGCCCTCCGGCTTCTACACCAACTTCCCGGTCGATTCCCTGGAAGCGCTGCGCGGCACCAAGATGCGCACCTTCAATGTCATGACCAACCGCTTCGCCACGCTGATCGGCGCCACGCCGACCCTGGTGCAGGCGGCCGAAATTCCGCAGGCCTTCGCGACGGGCGTCGTCAATTCCATGGTCACCTCCGCCGCCACGGGCGTCGACAGCGCCGCCTGGGATTATGCGCGCTTCTTCACGCCGATCGGCTTCACCTGGACCAAGAACGCGGTCTTCGTGAACCGCCGGGCGCTGGAGGCGCTGCCCCCCGAGGTGCAGGCCACCATCCGCAGCGCGGCGGCGGAAGCCGAGACGCGCGGCTGGGCGATGAGCGAGGCGGCGCGCGATTCGGCGCAGGCAACGCTCGCCAGCCGCGGCATGAATGTCACCACGGCCTCCCCCGCCTTGATGGAGGGCATGGCCCGCACCGGCGCCACCATGGCCGATGAATGGGCGGGCCGCGCCGGGGAAGATGGCCGCCGCGTCATCGCCGCGCTGCGGGCCGCGGGCTGAGATGGGCGCGCTGCGGCGCGGGCTCGACCTGCTGTATCTCGCCGGCGGCATCGCCGGTGGCGTCGCGCTGGCCGCCATTGGCGGCATCATCGCGGCACAGGTGATCGGCCGCCAGTTCGGCCTTTCGCTGGATGGCGCCGACGACCTGACCGCCTTCGCGGTCGCGGGCTCGGCGCTTCTGCCGCTGGCCTATGCCTTTCGGTCCGGCGCGCATATCCGCGTCGACCTCATCATCGGCCATGTGAAGGGCGCGGCGCGCTTCGCGATGGAAACGCTGGCCCTGGTGCTGGCGGCGGGGCTGGCGATCTTCCTCGCCTGGTCGGTCGGCGACCTGGCCTATGACTCCTGGCAGTTCGAGGATGTGGCGCAGGGAACGGTGCCCTGGCTGCTCTGGGTGCCGCAGGCCGCCTGTGCGATCGGCTGCGCCCTGTTCGGCATCGCGCTGCTGGACGACCTGGTCGTGCATCTGTCCGGCGGCACGCCCTCCTACCGCAAGGTCGCCGAGGAATCCGCGGTCGAACGCGCCATGGGGGAGATCTGAGCATGGACCTCGCACAGACCGAGGCCGGCCTGCTGCTGCTTGGCGTGCTGTTCCTGATCCTCGGCCTTGGTGTCTGGATCGGGTTGGGGCTGCTGGCGACGGGGCTGGTCGGCGTCGTGGTGATGCCGATGCTGATGTCCGGCATGGCCAGCTTCCCCGCGGATAAGGTGCTGGGCAGCGCGGTCTGGGGATCGCTGGCGAGCTGGACGCTCGCGGCCCTGCCCTTGTTCATCTGGATGGGCGAGATCCTGTTCCGGACGAAGCTGTCCGATGACATGTTCCGCGGCCTCGCCCCCTGGGTGCAGTGGCTGCCGGGGCGGCTGATGCATGTGAATGTGATCGGCTGCGGCATCTTCGCCGCCGTCTCCGGCAGCTCCGCCGCCACCGCCGCGACCATCGGCAAGATGTCGCTGCCCGCCTTGAAGCAGCGTGGCTATCACGAACCGATGGCGATCGGCTCTCTCGCCGGGGCGGGCACGCTCGGGCTGCTGATCCCGCCCTCCATCGTCATGATCGTCTATGGCGTGGCGGCGGAGGTTTCGATCGTCCGGTTGTTCATGGCCGGCCTTGGTCCGGGCCTGCTGCTGATCCTGCTGTTCAGTGGCTATATCGCCGTCTGGTCGCTGCTGAACCCGAAGCTGGTGCCGCCGGCCGATCCGCCGATGCCGCTGCGGGAGAAGCTGCGCGCGAGTGGCCAGTTGTTCCCGGTGATGCTGCTGATCGCCTTCGTCATGGGCAGCATCTATTTTGGCTGGGCCACGGCGACGGAAGCCGCGGCCTTCGGTGTGGCTGGCGCGCTGGCGCTCTCTGCCTGGGGCGGCACGCTGAACGGGAAGTCCTTCGCCGCCAGCCTGATGGGCGCGGTGAAGCTCTCCTGCATGATCAACCTGATCCTGGCGGGGGCGGCCTTCCTGACCAAGGCGATGGCCTATTCCGGCATTCCGGCGGCGATGGCGACCTGGGTCGGCAGCCAGGGCTTCAGCCCCTTCATGATCATCGCCGTGCTGACGCTGATCTACCTGGTGCTGGGCTGCTTCATCGACGGCATCAGCATGATCGTGCTGACCGCCTCCGTCGTGCTGCCGATCATCGCGCAGACTGGGTTCGACCTGATCTGGTTCGGCATCTTCATCGTGCTGGTGGTGGAGATGGCGCAGATCACCCCGCCCGTGGGCTTCAACCTGTTCGTATTGCAGGGGCTCTCAGGAAAGGGGCTGATGACGGTGGCTGGCCACACGTTCCCCTTCTTCCTGTTGCTGGTCGTCGCAGTTGCCATAGTCACGCTGTTCCCGGGAATCGTGACCTGGCTGCCCAATACGATGATGGGCGGCTGAGCGACAAAAAAGGGCCGGGGTTTCCCCCGGCCCTGATGGTTTAGCGCGGCAGGCCGGTGGCACCGCCACCCGAACCACCCGTGCCGCCGGTGCCCGGATCGGCATCGGTCGCTGTCCCGCTGCGCTCCAGCGGGCCGCCGGCCGGGCCGGGCTGGCTCATCACGCCGGGGCCGGTCGGCCGGGTCATCGCGCCGCCGCCGGAACCACCGGTGCCGCCCGTGCCCGGATCAGCGCCGGTCGCCGTGCCGCTACGCTCCATCGGGTTGGTGGTGCCGGTGCCGCCGTAATTCGGGCTGGTCGCGCCGCGATTGCTGCCGCCCGAACCACCCGTGCCGCCGGTGCCCGGATCGGCATCCGTCGCCGTGCCGCTGCGATCGGGGTTGGTGCCCATGCGCGCCTGATTGGCCGGCTGCGCCATCAACGCGCCGCCGCCCTGATAGGCCGCGTTCGGATTGGCCCGCGCCGCGCCGCGCATCCCGGTGCGACCCGAGCCAACGTTCAGCGCCGCCAGGGTGGCGCCATCGAGGCGACCGGTCACTTCCAGGTTGTTGGCGCGCTGGAAGTCGGACGTCGCCTGGCTGGTCCGGGGACCCATCACGCCATCCGCGCCGCCGGCATTGAAGCCACGCGCGGTCAGAGCGCGCTGCGCCTGTCGGGTGGTCGATGCGCCTGCGCTGCGGGTCGTGTTGTTCGCGCCGGGAACGCGGGTTTCCGGGTCATTCCAGATCGGGCGGCCCAGATTGACGTCACGCGGGGAGGTCGTCGCACCGGTCACGGCGCCGGCCCCACCACCGATCGCGGCACCCGCCAGAGCGCCCACCGGCCCGCCGAGCGCGCCAACGCCAGCACCCGTCGCCGCACCTGCCGCGGCGCCACCGGACACCCGCTCCTGCGGGTCGGTGCCGCAGGCCGCGACCATCAGGCCGAGCGCTGCCGCGCCCAGCAAACGTGCCTTGTTGTTCATCCCGTCGCTCCTTCCGTTATGCCGCTTTGCCCTTGGGCGCGGCCCCTAGATGTCGGACGAACGCGACAGGAGAAGGAATGGTTGCAACCGGGTTTCAGGCGCCGGCGGGCCGCAGCCTGCCGGCCCCCACCATTCCCGCGATACGGGCGGCGACCGCGGGGGCGGCGGAAGCCTCCAGCCCCAGCAGGCGGACCACGCCGGAGACCACCTCCGCCTCCGTGCTGCCGGGCAGGGCGGCGAGCAGCGCCTCCGCCGCCGCCCGCACTTCCGCCGGCGGCAGCAGGGCGGCGCGGCGCAGATGCGGGGCGGCGGCGCGGCGGTCGCGCGGTTGCACCGGGCCGAGTTGTTCCGACACCCAGAAGCCGCCCGCCTCCGCCACGCCTTGCAGGCCCTTGGCCAGCACCAGGGCCTGTCGCAGGGCGCGTTGCTCATCCGGCGAAAGTCCCTCCCGCCCAAAGATCAGCCGTACGCGCTCCAGCACCGCATCGCCATGCACGGGCTGCTCGACGCGGATGATCTCCGCCAGGATCTCCGCCAGCTGCGCGAAGGGAATGTCGGGGATCGCCACGCCGGTCGGGATTTCGGGCGCCGCCTCGGCGTAGGGGATGGCGAGGCCGGGGTCCGGCGTCGCCGCCACAGGCGGGGCCTCCGCCGGCGTGGCGCCCAGCGCCACGCGGAGGCGGGCGCGCTCGCTTTCCGGGCTTTGCAGCCAGGCGAGGCTCCAGGCGCGGTGCAGCCGCCAGCCCATGCGGCCGAGGGCGGCCGGGCGGCCATGGTCGCGGTCCCGCGCGCCGCGCAGCGATGCCCAGTCGGCGGCATCGGCCTCCACGCCCAGCACGAAATCCCCGTCCCGCCGCGCCGCGACGTCCAGGAACAGGCCGGCGCTGCCAATCCGCGCCACCGGCTCCAGCCCCACGGAGGTGATCTCGCCGGCGATCAGTTGTGCCAGCGGGGCCAGCGCATCGCCACCGGTCGCGCGTCGGTCCTCGCCCGATTCGGCGAAGCGTAGGAAGGTCTTGAGCGCCGCAACGCCGGCGCCAGCGGCCCGCTCCAGGTCGATATCCTCGGCGGTCAGGGCGCTGAAGACGACGCAGCGGGTTTTGGCGCGGGTGATGAGCACGTTCAGCCGCCGCTCCCCGCCTTCCGCCGAGAGCGGCCCGAAGCGCATGGCCAGCTTGCGATCGGCGTCGCGCGCATAGCCGAGGCTGATGAAAATCGCGTCGCGCTCGTCGCCCTGCACATTCTCCAAGTTCTTCACGAAGAAGGGCTCGTGCGGATGCGCGGTGAAGAAGCCTTCCGCTGAATCATCCGCACGGCGCAGCGCCTCCACCGCATCCAGGATCGCGTCACGCTGGCGCAGGGAGAAGGCGGCGACGCCGAGCGTCTCGCCCGGGCTTTCCTTCGCATGGCGCAGCACGGCTTCGGCGACGGCCTGCGCCTCCGCCCGGTTCACGCCCGCGCCGGCCTGCCAAGTGCCATCGACGCGCACCATCGACAGGCCCAGCGCCGGAGACCGGCCGCGCGGGGAGGGCAGCACCACCAGCCGCCCGCCATAGAATTCGGCATTGCTGGTGGCGATCAGGCTTTCGTGGCGGCTGCGATAGTGCCAGCGCAGCATGATGTTCGGCACGCCGCGCGCATTGGCCAGGCCGAGAATGCTCTCCACCTCCCGCGCCGCGACGTTGTCTTCCACGACCTCCTCGGGCGCTTCCTCCGTCTCCGAGGTCATGCGCTGGAAGAAGCGGGTGGGGGGCATCTGCTTGTCGTCGCCCACCACCACCACCTGTCGGCTGCGGGCGATGGCGCCGAGCGCATCGACGGGCTCGATCTGGGAGGCTTCGTCCATGACCAGCAGGTCGAAGCTCAGCCCAGGCTTGAGCCCATGCGGTGGCGCCAGCAGTTGCGCGACGGAGAGCGGCGACATCAGGAAGACCGGCTTGGCCGCCTGCACCGCGCCGCCGGCGCGCAGCAACAATTCGCGCACCGGCAGATGGCCGCGCTTCTTCTCGAATTCGCCGAGCAGCATGCGATAGCCCGGCAGGTTGCGCGCCTCGCCCAGCCGCGCCGCATGAGCGGCGGCGGCCTCGCGCCGCGCCAGCTCGATGCGGGCGCGGTCGGCCACGGCGAAGTCCGACAGCAGGCGGTCGAAGCCGGGGCCGTCGAAGGCGGCGAGTTCCGGCGTGGCGCGCA
Organism: Roseomonas sp. F4; assembly: GCF_053891155.1. Classification (NCBI taxonomy): domain Bacteria; kingdom Pseudomonadati; phylum Pseudomonadota; class Alphaproteobacteria; order Acetobacterales; family Roseomonadaceae; genus Roseomonas; species Roseomonas sp. F4. The sequence continues at coordinate 146,804 of NZ_JBSSHK010000005.1, read as the reverse complement.
TCGCCGCCTTCAGCAGCGCCTCGTCCTGCGCCGCCTCGAAGGTCGCGACGGCCTCGCTGGCCGGCAGGCGCCCATCGGCCAGGCGCTCCACCAGCGGCGCCAGATCCGCCCCCGCAAGGGCCACGGCGCGGCGCCAGGCGAGCCAGGGTCCCAGCGCCTCCGGCTCTGCCGCCCAATCGCCGAGGCGGGTGGCGATGGCGGTCAGCGGCGGGTCCTCCACCGCGAAGGCCTGGGCGGTGTCGAGCGCGGTGGCCTCGCCCAGCTCTGCCCAGGCCGCCAGCGCCGCCTCGATGGCCGTCGCGTCCAGCACGGGCATGCCGGCGGCGAGCGCGGCGGCCGCCTCCGCGCCATGGGCCTCGCGCCAGGCGACCAGCGCGGCCATGGCCGGGGCGTCGCCCCAGATAGGGCCGAAGGCGGCGCGGCCGCTGGCCTCTCCCTGCGCCAAAACCTGCGCGGCCTGCTGGCCGGTGATCGCGGCTTCCAGCGCCGGCAGCACGGCCGCGCCCTCCGCCACCACCTGCGCGGCCAGCGCCTTGGCGGCGCGCTGGCTGGGGGAGAGGAAGCTGAAGAAGCCGCTGCCCTCCGCCAGCGTGGCGCGCGCCTCCGCCAGGCCCGGCACCGCCAGCGCGCCCGGCTTCAGGCGCGGGTCGCGTTGCGCGGCGGCCTGGGTGGCGGCAGCCTCCGCCAAGGCGCGCAGCGGCGCGGGGTCGGCGGCCCAGGCCGGGTCGGCCATCGCCGCCCGATCATGCGCGGGGGCGACGGCGATGGCGGCCGACAGCGCCAGCAGCCGCGCCGCGCCGGCCGGCCCCGGCTCCGCCAGCACCATCGCGGCGGGGGCGAGCGCCGTGGCGCCGCCGGCCATGGCCCGGATCAGCGCCGGCAGCCGCGCCAGCAGCCGGTCCTGTGCCAGGGGTTGAAGGTCAAGCCCGATGCCGCGCCAGATGCTGGCGGGGCCGCCGGCCTCCGCGCAGGCCGCCAGCTCCGCCACCGCGGATTTGGCGGCGGCGAGACGTGCGGCGTCCCAGTCCCCGGCGGGCAACCGGATGTCCGGCGCGCCAAGACCGGCACCGCGCCGCGCGGCGAGCGCGCCGACCACGGCATGCAGCGGCCGGCCCGTCGCGCCGACCTCGCGGGCCATGGCCTCGGCGTGGCGGTTCAGGCGGCCGCGCAGCGCGCCCAGCCGTTCCAGCACCGGGGCGCGGTTCGGCGCGGGCGCCGGCGGGGCGGCGAAGGTGGCGCGCAGCTCGTCCAGCACGGCGCGCTTGGATTGCTTCTCCGCATGCAGTTCCAGGCAGGCGCGGCCCAGGCCGATCTGGCCGAGGCGGCGTTCCACCACTTCCAGCGCCGCCAGCTTCTCCGCCACGAACAGCACGCTGCGCCCATCCAGCACCGCCTGGGCGATCAGCGTCGCAATGGTCTGGCTCTTGCCGGTGCCGGGCGGCCCCTGGATAACGATATGGCCACCCCGGCGCACCGCCTCCGCCGCCAGCGCCTGGCTGCCATCCATCTCCACCACATGGTCCTGGCGTTCGACCGGAATCTCGGCATCCACATCGGCATCGGCCGGGAAGGGTGGTGGTGCCTCCAGTGCCTCTCCGCCCACCAGGGCACGGATCATCGGATGGGTCAGCAGGCCGGGATTCACCGCCGGGTCCAGGTCCCGCCACATCAGGAATTTCTGGAAGGAGAACAGGCCGAGCGCCAGCGCATCGGCCTCCAACCGCCAGCCCTCGCGTTCGCCGATGGCTGCCTGGATCTGGTCCGCCCAGGCGCCGACGGCAAAACCCTCCTCGGGGAAGGGCGGCAGTTCCACCCGGAATTCGGCCAGCAGCTTCTGGCGCAGGGAGAGGTTTTCCTCCACCTCGCCGCCGGCCGCGCGCAGCCGGAAGCCCTGGGTGACGCCCTGGCGTTCCAGCACCACCGGCAGCAGGGCGAGCGGCGCCAGGCGTTCCGTCTCCGGCGTCGCCGGGTCGCGCCAGGCCAGCGCGCCGAGGGCGAGGGAGAGGGTGGCGATGCCCGTCTCCTCCCGCGCCGTGCGGGCATCCTGCATCAGGTCGCGCAGCCGGCGCGCCACATCCTCCGCCGGCAGGCGCACGCGCAGCTTCGCATCGCGCCGCGCCGCCGCGGCATCCTGCGCCGCATCGGCCGTCGCCACGCCATCCACCCGTGCCGTGCGGCGGCCGCGGCGTGGCGCGGCCTCCGGCGCCGGCTCCGCATCCGGTGCGGCCTCGAAGCTGAAAACGCGGCCGGCCTGCAGCGCGCCGAGGACGAAATCCGCCTCCTCCCCATCCAGCAGCAGCACGCCGCGCGACCGGCCAGGCTTCGGCAGGGCCAGCAGGCGATTGCGGGTGGAGAGATCGAGAAGGCCGCGCCGCGCCGCCTCCAATTGCGGCGGAAGGGTCTGGTCCGTGCTCATGCGGCGGGGCTGGCGCCGAGCAGGCGCAGGATGCGCAGTTCCTCGAGATCCATTTCATGCTCCAGGCTGGCCAGCATCATATCCCCCAGCGAGCCCTGGCCGTGATGATCCAGCAGGGCCTTGCGACCGGCACGCAGCGCGGCGAGGCGGATGCGCAGCCGCGCCTCCAGCTCCGCTTGGCCGCTGCCGGTGGCCACGCCCTGGAAGACACGCGCCTTGTCCTGGTACTCGCTCAGCAGGTCGCGCGCCACGGCGCCTTCCAGCACATCCTCCGACCGCTGCTCGATCTCGGCCAGGGTGGCGCGGGCGACATGGCGGCGCGCCTGGGCTTCCTCCGGCTTCATCCCGGCGATGCGCGCCTCCGCGACACCGAGGCGGCGGATCACCCATTCCAGCGTCGTGCCTTGCAGCACCAGCGTCGCCAGGATGGCGCAGAAGGCGAGGAAGACCATCAGGTCGCGTTCCGGGAAATCCAGCGGCAGCGCCAGCGCCGCGGCCAGCGAGACCACGCCGCGCATGCCGCACCAGGAAACGACGAGGAGATGCGACAGCGGCGCGCGTTGCCCCGGGGCCGGCCCGGGCAGCGCACCGGGCACCAGCGCGCTCGGGAAGACCCAGAGGAAGCGGCTGAGGATCAGCACCAGTGACAGCGCCAGGGCCAGCACTGCCAAGTCCAGCACGCCGCGTTCGGCGATGCGATCCAGGATGGCGCGCAATTGCAGCCCGGCCAGCAGGAAGATCAGGCTGGTCAGCACGAATTCGACGAAGTTCCAGACGGCGACCGCGGCGATGCGGCTGGCCGGCGTCAGGGAACGGTGCTGCAACTGGCCGAGCAGCAGCCCCGTGGTCACCACCGCGATCACCCCGGACAGGCCCAGCGCATCGGCTGCCAGGAAGCTGGCGAAGCAGGCGACGAAGCTTGCGGCGACTTCCAGCAGCGGGTCGCGCAGCCGGCGGAAGACACGGTCCGTCAGCAAGCCCACCGCCGCGCCCATGGCGATGCCACCGATCGCCACCAGCACGAAGCTGCCCGCGGCTTCCTCCAGCGCGATGCCGCCCGCGGCCACCGCCGCGATGGCGAAGCGGTAGAGCACCAATGCCGTCGCATCATTCACCAGGCTCTCCCCTTCCAGCACCGTCACCAGCCGGCGCGGCATGGGCAGGCGGCCGAGAATGGCGGAGGCGGCGACCGCGTCCGGCGGGGCGACGATGGCGCCGAGCGCCACGGCGGCGGCCCAGGGCAGGCCGGGGATCAGTAGCTTGGCGACGACGGCGACGCAGATGGCGCTGAACAGCACGGCGCCGATCGCCAGGAACAGGATGGGGCGAAGATTGCTGCGGAAGGCCCGCCAGTCGGTCCGCCAGGCGCTGGCCAGCAGCAGTGGCGGCAGGAAGAAGGCCAGCGCGATTTGCGGGTCGAGCGTCACGCTCGGCAGGCCGGGAACGAAGGCCAACACCATGCCGCCTACCACCAGGATGATGGCGTAGGGCAGGTTCAGCCGCCGCGCGAGCAGTGCGAAGCCTATGCAGGCCGCGATCAGGGCCAGGACGGCCTGCACGATTTCCATGGGTCTAGCCTATCCGGGGAAGCGTGACGGCTGGCAAGGCCAATTAGGGGTGGGCTTGGGGCGCCGGCGCGGGCTTCCCATCTTGGCAGGGCGAAAGGAATTCCTCCATGCTGGATGCTCCGATCCCGGCGACTGCCGGGGATCTTCTCGATGCCTATTCCACCGCCGTCACCCAGGCGGTGGCCCGTGCCGCGCCTTCGGTCGTGCATGTCGAATTGCCGGGGCGCGGCAGCGGGTCCGGTGTGATCGTATCACCGGATGGGCTGGTGCTGACTAACAGCCATGTGGTGGCCGGCGCCGCGCGCATCCTGCTGACCACCGCGGAAGGCGCGCGTTTTCCGGCGCGCCTGCTGGGCGACGATCCCGACACCGATCTCGCCTTGCTGCGCGCCGAATCCGCGGCCGCGCTGCCGGCCGCCGAGTTGGGTGACAGCGCCGCTTTGCGCGTGGGCCAGGTGGCGGTGGCCATCGGCAATCCGCTCGGCTTTTCCTCCACCGTCACAGCAGGCGTGGTCAGCGCCCTGGGGCGGACCCTGGCGGGGCGGGGCGGGCGGCCGATCGAGGATCTGATCCAGACCGATGCGGCGCTAAACCCCGGCAATTCCGGCGGCGCGCTGGTCGATACGCAGGGCCGCGTCATCGGCATCAACACCGCGATGATCGGCGGCGCGCAGGGGCTGTGCTTCGCGGTGGCGGCGAATACCGCGCAGCTGGTGCTAGGCCATCTGGTGCGCTTCGGCCGAGTGCGGCGTGCGGTGCTCGGCCTGACCGGGCAGCGGGAGACGGTGCCGCGCCGCTTCGCCCGCGCGCATGGCCTGGTGCAGGCCACGGCCCTGCTGGTGGGGGATGTGGTGAAGGGTGGCCCGGCGGATCGCGCGGGCATCGAGCGCGGCGACCTGCTGGTCTCGATCGGTGGCCAGCAGGTGGCGGGCGTCGACGACCTGCTGCGCTGGCTGACCGGCGAGAGGGTGGGCACGGTGGCGGAGGCGGTGGTGCTGCGCCGGGGCGACCTGCGGCGGCTGCGCGTGGTGCCGGCGGAGCGCTAGGCAAGTCGGTCCGGATTCCGGACCGGATCTGCCGCCCGGCCATGCTAGAAGCGCGGCATGGCGGGCCATGGACAATTCTGCGCCGTCGCGCGCGCGCATGAGGCGGTGGGCGGCCGCTGGACGCTGCTGGTGGTGCGGGAACTGCTCTCCGGCGCACGGCGGTTCAACGACATCCGCCGCGGCATCCCACGCATTTCCCGCACCATGCTGGCGGAGCGGCTGGAGGCGCTACAGGCACTGGGCTGCGTCGCGCGGCAGCCGGATGGCTATGCACTGACCCAGTCTGGCCTGGAACTGGCGCCGGTGATCACCGCGCTGGCGCTGTGGGGCCAGCGCCGGCTGGTGCGGGAGATCCAGGCCGAGGATCTGGACCTGGAGCCGGTACTGATCGACATGCAGCGCCGCGTGCGGCCGGAGGCCCTGCCACGGCAGCCGCTGGTGGTGCGCTTCGACCTTGCCGGCCACACACCACGCTTCCTGCTGCTAAGCGCGCGGGAAGTGGCGCTGTGCCGCCGCAATCCGGGCTTTCCCGAACCGCTGCGCCTGCACGGGCCGCTGACGGCGCTGGCCGCCTGGTGGCGCGGCGATGCCAGCTTCGCCGCGGCACAGCGCATGGGGCTGGGGTTGGAGGGGCCGCGCAGCCTGACGCGCGCCTTTCCCGGATGGTTCGCGCGCTACACCTTCGCCGAGGTGGCGCCCGCCTGACCGGCGGTCCGGATTTCGGACCCCCGGCGCGGCCGCGCCTGCGGCATCAGGCGGGCGGAGGTGCCGCCATGCCCATCGAGACCATCCTCGCGCTCGGCCTGTTTGCCGTGGTGAGTTCCCTGGGGCCGGGCCCCAGCAATTTCCTGTTGCTGGCGTCCGGCGCCAATTTCGGCCTTCGGCGCACGCTGCCGCAGCTTCTGGGGGTCAGCGCCGGGCTCTGCACGGTGATGCTCGGGGTCGGGGCCGGGCTCGGCCTGCTGCTGGCCGCTGTGCCGGCGCTGGCGCTGGCGGTGAAGCTGGCCGGCGCCGCCTGGCTGCTGCGCCTGGCCTGGCGGATCGGCACGGCGCGGGCCATGGGCGGCGCCGGGCAGGCGCCGGCGCGGCCGATCGGCTTTCTCGAATCGGCCGGCTTCCAGTGGACGAACCCGAAGGCCTGGCTCGCCGCGATGACCGCCATGGCGGTCTACGCACGGCCTGATTCGCCGGTGCTCTCCGTGCTGGTGGTCAGCCTGGCGGTCGCGTTGGGCGTGCTGCCGAGCCTGCTTCTCTGGGCCGGCATGGGGGTCGCGCTGCGCGACCTGCTGGCCGATCCCCGGCGACTACGGCGCTTCAACATCGCCATGGCACTGCTGCTGGCGGCCTCGCTGCTGCCGCTGGTCTGGTGAGGCCTTACCGCTTCCGCGTCAGCGCCAGCACCAGCACGATGACGGCGATGATGAGGACGGCGACCATGCCTTCCACCACCGCGAAGTTCGGCGCATCCCGTGCCACGAACAGCGCGGTGATGGCGCCGGCCGCGATCAGCAATCCGCGCAGCAGCAGGCTCATGTCGCGTCTCCCTTGCCTTGGCGGGCCTCCAGCACCTCGATCCGGTCGAGGGCACGGCGCAGCATGTCGGTGATCTCGGTGAGCTGACGCTCCCGCAACAGGTCGATCTTCTCGTGCAGCAGGGTGATGTCCGCCTCCGCCCGCAGATTGACCTGATAGTCGGCGACGGAGCGGTCGCGATCCAGCTCCGACTGGCGGTTCTGGCTCATCATGATGATGGGCGCGGTGTAGGCGGCCTGGAAGGACAGGACGAGGTTCAGCAGGATGAAGGGGTAGGGGTCCCAGGCCTCGCTGCCGATCACCGCATTGGCCACGATCCAGGTGCCGAGCAGCGCCGACTGGATCAGGATGAAGCGCCAGGACCCGACCAGGGTCGCCACGGCATCGGCCAGCCGGTCGGGCAGGGAAAGCGCGCGCGGCAGCGCGACCTTCGCGCGCCGCTGCTTGGCGCGGGCAATTGTCCGGCGCAGATGGGTGGGATGGGATTCGGCCATTCTCAAAGTCCTGCGAGGATCGCCAGCCTATACCCTTGGTGCCGCGCGGGTCAGTGGCTGAACCGCGTCGTGCCGCCATCCACATGCACCACCTGGCCGGTGATGTAGCGGGCGCGGGGGGAGCAGAGGAACACGACCAGCACGCCGAGGTCATCCGGCTCGCCAATGAAGCCGACCGGCACTTCCTTCGCGGCCCAGTCCTGGCGGGCTTCCTCGCTGGTCAGGATGCGGGCGTCGATCTGCTCGGAGCGCAGCCGGCCAGGTGGCACCGAATTCACCGTGATCCCATCCCGGCCGAGCTGGCGGGACAGCGCCTTGGCCCAGATGTGGACCGCGCCGTTGGGGGCATTGGCGGCGTTGATGATATGCGGCTCGTCGCTGCCGGTGATGTTGACGATGCGGCCGTATTTCTGGGCCTGCATGGCGGGGATCAGCGCATGGGCCATGCGGCGGCCGGCGTGGAAGTTCAGTTCCATCGATTCCTGCCAGACCGCCTCCGGCCCCAGATCCGCCTGCGGGCGGCTGCCGCCGGCATTGTTCACCAGAATGTCGCAGCGGCCGAAGCGGGCCAGCACGGCGTCGCGCGTGCGCTCCGCGGCGGTGGGATCGGTGATGTCCTCGGCCAGCAGCAGGGGCTCGGCGCTGGCGGGCAGGGTGTCGGCGAAGGCCTCCAGCCGATCCATGCGGCGGGCGAGCAGCGCCAGGCGGCAGCCTTCCTCCGCCAGCAGCCGGGCGATGCTGCGGCCGAGGCCGGCGGAGGCGCCGGTGACGAGGGCGACCTTGCCCGTGAGTTGCAGGTCCATGCCGTTGGCTCCGTGATTGCGGCGCGCAAACTGCGCCGGCTGCCGCGCAAACGAAAGGGGCCGCCCCTTGCGGAGCGGCCCCTTCCTGGTTGGCTTTGAGCTAAGCCGAGGCGGCGTCAGCCGCCTTCAGCCATGGCCTTTTCCTTGCCGGAGCGCAGGTTCGGCAGCAGCATCGCCAGCAGGGCGATCGCGGCGATGGCGAGCATGGAGGCGGAGATCGGCCGCTCCAGGAACACCATCACGTCGCCGCGGGACAGCAGCATGGCGCGGCGCAGATGTTCTTCCATCATCGGGCCGAGCACGAAGCCGATCAGCAGCGGGGCGCCTTCCAGCTTCAGCTTGGAGCAGAGGTAGCCGAAGATGCCGAACAGAACCATCAAGTACACGTCGAAGACGTTGTTGTTGATGGAGTAGATGCCGATGGCGCAGAACACCATGATCGCCGGATACAGGTGGCGATACGGCACTTCCAGGAGCTTCACCCACATGCCGATCATCGGCAGGTTGATGACCAGCAGCATCAGGTTGCCAACCCACATGGAGCAGATCAGGCCCCAGAACAGGTCGGGCTGAGCTTCCACCATGCGCGGGCCGGGCTGGATGCCCTGGATGATCAGCGCGCCGACCATCAGCGCCATCACGGCATTGGCCGGGATGCCCAGCGTCAGCAGCGGGATGAAGCTGGACTGGGCGGAGGCGTTGTTGGCCGCTTCCGGACCGGCCACGCCCTCGATGGCGCCGGTGCCGAACTGGTGGCGATACTTCGAGACCTTCCGCTCCAGCATGTAGGAGCCGAAGGAGGCGAGGGAGGCGCCACCACCCGGCAGGATGCCGAGCACGGTGCCGAGCACAGTGCCGCGCAGCACGGAGGGGACCGCACGGCGGAATTCCTCACGCGTCAGGAACAGGCTGCCGACCTTGTGGGTCAGCACGTTGCGGGATTCCGGACGCTCCAGGTTCAGGATGATCTCGGCGATGCCGAACATGCCCATGGCGATGGCGACGAAGCCGACGCCGTCGGAGAGTTCCGGCACGCCGAAGGTGAAGCGCTGCTGGCCGGTCTGCACGTCCGTGCCGACCAGGCCGAGCGCCACGCCCAGCACCACCATGCCGATGCCCTTGACGATGGAGCCCTGCGCCAGAACGGCGGAGATCACCAGGCCGAGGAACATGAGGGAGAAGTAGTCGGCCGGGCCGAAGGACAGCGCGACCGAGGTCAGCAGCGGGCCGGAGGCCGCGACGACGATGGTGGCGACCGAGCCGGCGAAGAAGCTGCCCAGCGCCGCGGTGGCCAGCGCCGCACCGGCGCGGCCGTTACGCGCCATCTTGTAGCCTTCGATGACGGTGACGACCGAACTGACTTCACCTGGCAGGTTCAGCAGGATCGCCGTGGTCGAGCCGCCGTACTGCGCGCCGTAATAGATGCCGGCGAGCATGATGATGGCGGTGGTCGGCGACATGCCGAAGGTGATCGGCAGCAGCAGGGAGATGGTCGCCACCGGGCCGATGCCCGGCAGCACGCCAATGGCCGTGCCGATGAAGGCGCCCAGCAGCGCGAAAATCAGGTTTTCGAAGCTGAAGGCGACGCTGAACCCGAGGGCGAGGTTCGAGAAAAGGGTTTCCATGGATCGTTATCCCTCAGGGCGAGAAGTAGGTCGGCCAGACCGGAATGCGGATGTCGAGCCAGTAGATGAACACCAGCCAGCACAGCGCCACGAGGAAGGCCACCAGACCCAGCACGCCCAAGGGCTTGTGCGTTCGGTCGGCCAGCGTGGAGATGCCGATGGTCACGGCCAGCGTCAAAATCAGACCGGCCTTCTCCAGGATCAGACCGAACACGCAGATCGCTGCCAGGATCAGGAACAGTTCACGCCACGCCCATCGTTCCAGGGGATCCGGCCCGTTGAACAGCGCCATGACCGAGATGAGCACACTGAGCCCAAACAGCAGCCCCAGGGACAGCATCGGCATGTAGCCCGGGCCCATGCGGCGCGCCGTGCCCAGCGTGTGGTCCATGTTGAGCCACAGCCCCGCTACAGCGAAGGCGAGGAGTAGCAACCCCGCCGTCAGGTCTTTCGCGTTGATCTTCATCCGCACCTCGTTTTGCCCGCCCCGCCGCGGGGACAAGTCCTTGACACCATAACGGCGTGGCCACCCACCACCGTCACTCCCCACACGACGAACCACCGGATTTCGCCGGCGGCCAAGTCGCGAGGGACACTAATCATCCGGGACGCGCTCGCCAACCAAGACATGTCCGGACATTCGACTTGCAGATTACAAGTCGTTAATTAATCAATGGTCGCACCGGATGCCCGCACCACGGGCGCCCAGCGTGCCACTTCCGACGCCACGAAAGCGGTGAACTCCGCCGACGACATGTCGCCCGGCGTGCCGCCCAACTCGGCGAATCGCTGCCGGCTTTCCGGGGTGGCGATCACCGCCATGATCTCCCGGTGCAGCCGCTGCACCACCGCCGGCTGCATGCCGGCCGGACCGGACAGCGCGAACCAGGAGGTGCTGGACAGGTCGAAGCCCTGCTCCCGGAAGGTCGGCACATCCGGGAAGGATGGGTGCCGCTCCGCGCTGGAGATGGCGATGGCGCGCACGCTGCCCTGGCGCATATGGCCGGCGGCCGAGGGCAGGCTGTCCGACATCATCGGCACCTGGCCGGCGATCACCGCCGTCATCGCCGGACCGGCGCCACGGAAGGGGATGTGGGTGTGCTCGATGCCGGCCAGTTCGCAGAAGCGCACCAGCATCAGATGGTTCGAGGAGCCGGCGCCGGAGGAGGCCATGTCCAGCCCGCCGCGCCGTGCCTTCGCCGCCCGCACGAGATCGGCCAGGTTGGCGATTTCGCTGCGCGGGTTCACGACCCAGACGGAGGGGTTGGTGATGACCATGGCGATATGGGTGAAGGAGGTCACCGCATTGTAGCGCAGGTTCGAATACAGCGCCGGGCTGATCGCATGGCTGGCGATGTTGCTCATCACCAGCGTCTGCCCGTCCGGCGCCGCATCGGCGACCATCTGGCTGCCCGTGGTGGCGCCGGCGCCCGGCCGGTTCTCAACCACCACCGGCACGCCGAGCCGCTGCGCCAGTCCGTCCGCCACCAGCCGCGCTGTCAGATCCGTGCTGCCGCCGGGGGCGAAGGGCACCACCAGGCGGATCGGGCCGGATGGCCAGGTTTGCGCCCGCGCAGACCTCGGCGCGACCAGCAGCGCTGCCCCCGTGGCGAACGCGCCACCGGCCAGCGCCCGGCGCGTCAATCGGTCTGTCATGGAAGTCCCTCACCTGCTCTTGGGCTGCCTAATGCACGTAGCTTTCCCGCGCTGCAAGCCGGACACTTTCTGATGACCACATCTTCACCTAGGCTGAGGCCATGAAATTGCGTGGAGTGACGGTCGATGCGCATCAATGATCCGGAACGGCGAATTCGGGAGTACGCCGCCGGCATCGCGCCGGGCCTCGTCGCCATCCGCCGCGACATCCACGCCCATCCCGAACTCGCCTTCGAAGAGACACGCACCGCGGGTATCGTCGCGGCTGAGCTCGCGCGCCTCGGCATTGTGCATCGCACCGGCGTCGGCGGCACCGGCGTGATCGGCACCATCGAAGGTGGCCGTCCGGGCCCCACCCTGGCGATCCGCGCCGATATGGACGCGCTGCCGATCCAGGAGGAGACGGGGCTCGATTTCGCCAGTCGGAACGCAGGGAAGATGCATGCCTGCGGTCATGACATCCACACCGCGACGTTGCTTGGCGTTGCTTCGCTATTGAAGGATCTCGCGCCGATGCTGGCCGGCCGCATCGTGCTGCTGTTTCAGCCGGCGGAGGAGGTGCTGCAGGGCGCCGCCGCGATGATCGCGGATGGCGCTGCGGAGGGTATCGACATCGCGCTTGGCTTCCACAACCAGCCGGACCTGCCGGTCGGCCGCTTCGGCTTCGCCCCCGGCGCCTGCCTCGCCGCCTCCGATCGTTTCGATCTTGTGGTGCGCGGCAAGTCGGGCCATGCGGCGCATCCCTACGCCGCCATCGATCCCATCGTCGCCGCCAGCGCCTTTGTCGCGCAGGTGCAGACGGTGGTGAGCCGGGAGGTGAAGCCGCTGCATCCGGCCGTCGTCACCATCGGCGCCTTTAACGGCGGCACTACCTACAACATCATCCCCGAGCGCGTGCATCTGAAGGGCACGGTGCGCACGCTGCATGAGGCCGCGCGCAACACGGCGGAGGCTGCGATCCGTCGCCTGGCGGAAGGCCTCGCGGTTGCGATGCGCGTGGACTGCGCGCTGGACTATCAACGCATGGTGCCGCCGCTGGTGAACGACACGCGCGTGCAGGCGCCGGTGCTGGCGGCGGTGCGCGCGCAGTTCGGTGATGGCGTGCTGGATGAGGGCGAGGCCTCGATGGGCTCGGAGGATTTCTCGGAATTCGCCGCCCGCGCGCCTGCCTTCCATCTGCGCATCGGCAGTGGCGCGCCGGGGCGTGACGACCGGCTGCACAACGCCTTCTATCAGCCGGACGAAGCCTGTATCGAGAATGGCGTGCAGGCGCTGAGCCGTGCCGCGCTGGAGATCCTGGCATGAAGATTTGCGTCTATGGCGCCGGTGCGATCGGCGGACATCTCGCGGGCCGGCTCGCGCGCGGCGGCGCGGAGGTTTCGATCGTTGCGCGCGGCGCGCATCTCGCCGCGATCCAGGCCAATGGGCTGACGGTACAGGCGCATGACGGCACGCATCACAGCCGCCCCAAGGCGAGTACCGATCCGCGCGAACTGGGTCCGCAGGATGCGGTGATCGTCACGGTGAAGGCGCCGGCGCTGCCCGATGTCGCATCCGGCATCGCGCCCTTGCTCGGTCCGGATACCGCTGTGGCCTTCGTCATGAACGGCATTCCCTGGTGGTACTTCATGGGTCAGGAGGGACCGCATCGTGACATGCGGCTGCCCGCCGTCGATCCTGGCGGCGCGCTGGAATCCGCCATCGGCCTGAAGCGCACCATCGGGGGCGTGGTCTATTCGGCCAGCGAGGTGATCGCGCCCGGCGTGGTGCATTCCGAGCACGGCAATATCCGCGTCATTCTCGGCGAGCCCGATGGTCGAATCTCCGACCGCGCCAAGGCGATCTCCGCCGCGCTGGAGGCGGGCGGCATGCCGAGCCCGGTGACGCCCGATATCCGCTTCGAGGTCTGGGCCAAGCTGCTCGGCAATCTCGCCAATGGTCCGCTCTGCGTGCTGTCGCGCCGTGGCGTGCGCGACACCTTCGCCGACCCGCTGCTGCGGGAGGCCGGGCGGCGCAGCGCGATGGAGGCGCAGGCAATCGCCGCGGCGCTGGGCGTCGTGCTGCCGGATCAGCATATCGAGCGCGTGTCGAAATCCAACATGATGCACAAGCCCTCCATCCTGCAGGATCTGGAACTGGGCCGGCCGATGGAGATCGACGGGCTGTTTGCCATGCCGCTGCATCTGGCGCGGCTGACCGGCACGCCGACACCGCAGCTGGACCTACTGGTGGCGCTGGCGAAGCAGACGGCGCGCGCCGCGGGGCTCTATCCCGAGATCGCGTAGGGGGGGGCCTTCCTGCCCAATCACGCGGCGCTTCGCGGCATCTCCGTCTGACCCAGCACCCAGCCTTCCCAGCGGCGGATCCAAGGGTCGTCGGGAATGTGGTCCGGCTGCGCGCCATCCAGCACCGCGATCAGCGCGAGCAGGCCGAGCACGCAGTCCATCCGGTCCTCCCCGGCCGCATCGGCGCCGAAGCCCTCGGCGATGATGGCTGAGAGGGCAAGGGTGGGGTCCACACGCAGCCTTGCCATGGCCGCGCGCAACGTCTCCGCCAGCGCGCGGCGTGGTCCCTGCATCCGCTTGCTGCCGATCAGCTTCAGCCCGAGTTGGCGCAGCGCCTCCGCCGGATAGACCTCGGCCAGGGCGACGCGGCCCGGGGCGAGCAGACCATGCAGGGGGCCGGCGAAGGGCCAGAGCGAAATGGGTGCGCCAGCGGCCAAGGCGGGCGCGATCCAGTCTCGCCAGGCGGCGATGGCGGCCTTGCCGGACTGGTTGGCGCCCAGCGTCCAGAACACCGGCGCGCCGGCCGGGCGCAGCGCCGTCGCCCTGTCGCACAGCCGGGACAGGGAGGACGGCCCGGCCAACCCCAGCGCGGCCGCATGCGCCGCCCGCGTCATGCCCTTGATGCCGCGCGCCGGGTAGAAGGGCTGCGCGGCGGATACCGCCTCCAGCGTCGCTGCCACCCGGAAGAAGCCGGGATCGTCGACCAGCCCGGCCAGGAAGGCCGGAAAGTCAGGCTCCGGCCGCGCCATCGCCCAGTCCCGCGGCACGCCGAGCGGCAGGTCCAGGCCCAGCGCCACCGGCCGTCCCTCCGCCAGCAGCCCCGGCAGCAACGCCGTGACATCGCCAACCAGGCGCGGCGCCTGCGCCAGCCAGCGGTTGCCCTGGCGCTCCGCCCGCGCCATCCAGCGCTTGGCCGACGCCAGGCTCCAATCCGCATGCAGCGCGATCATGCCGCCCGGTTTCACTTCCATTCCGCCGGCGGTCTCATGTCATACTGTCCGCCAAAGGGGAGGCTTCGCCGCATGGATCTGGCCACGGGATTGTCGTCGCAGGAGCCTCTCAAGGGCCAGGATGCGCGGCATCCGGATGGGCAATATGCATCGCTGGCCAAGTGGTTCCACTGGCTGACCGTGCCGCTGCTATTCACCGCGCTCGCCACCGGGCTGGTCATCCGATTCATGAAGGATGATGCCAAGATGCCCTTCTATGCGCTGCATGAAAGCCTGGGCCTGCTGATCCTGGCGCTGGCCCTGGCGCGGCTGGCCTTTCGCGGCATCAGCAGGCCGCCCGCCTTGCCGGCGCATATTCCCGAAAGTCAGCGCAGGGTCGCGGCAGCGGTGCATCATGCGCTCTATGCGGCCTTGGTGGTGCAGCCGCTGCTCGGCTTCCTCACCACCAATGCCTATGGCTTTCCCTTGCAGGGCGCGACGGCCTTCCTCGGCTTCATCGACCTGCCGAAATTCATGGAGGCCGCGCCCGGCCTGGCCGGGGTGCTGCACTGGATGCACAGCCTGATCGGCTGGGCCTTCCCCTTCCTGCTCGCCGCCCATATCGGCGGCGCCATCTACCACCATGCGATTCGCCGCGACGGCACCCTGCTGCGGATGCTGTAGGGCCTACTTGATCGGCTTGTGCGCCCGGTCCAGCAGGCGGCCGAGCCAGCCCTTCGCTGCCGGCGCCTGCTTCACCGCCTCGGCGGCCTGCTTGGCCGCCGCAACCTCATCGGCGCGTCGCAGACGCTCCTTCTCCGCCAGCCACTTCTCCAGGCTCAGCCCGGCCTTGGCGGCGCGCTTTGCCTCATAGGCACGCTGGCCCTCGGTCAGGGGCGCGGCGGCGGGCTTCGCCTGAATCTTATCCGGGGTCTTCGCCATGGCGCGATCTCTCCATTCCTGGGGTGAATGGCGCGGCGGCGGCGGCTTCGCAAGGTGGGATACGCCGGGCTTGCGCCCGCCTCGTGCGACGCCGACATTGCGGCCATGGATCCTAAGATCAAGGCCGGCATCTGGGTGTCGATGGCGCTGCGGCTTTCCGACATTGCCGGGCGGTCCGGCGCGGTGCTGCGCAAGGGCGACCCGGATAGCGGCGGCATTCTCTGCGTGCTGCTGAAGGCACGGGACCAGCTGGTGGTGCTGACCCAGGTGCGGGACGCGGAAGGCCGTGCCGCCTGGATGCGCGGCACCGGGGATGCGCCGGTGGACCAGCAGACCGCCGATTCCTATATTGAGCGCCAAGTGAAGCGCGACCCGGATCTCTGGGTGGTGGAATTCGATTCGCCCGACCTCAAGACGCCCTTCGAGGCGCGGATCCTGTAGCGGCTACTCCACCGTCCCAAAGCAGCGATCGCCGGCATCGCCGAGGCCCGGCACGATGAAGCCGCGATGGTCCAGCTTCTCGTCCAGCGCGGCGGTGTAGATCGGCACGTCGGGATGCGCCTCGGTCAGCCGCGCCACGCCTTCCGGCGCCGCCACCACGCAGATGAAGCGCAGATGCGGCGCGCCGGCCTCCTTCACCCGCTGCACCGCCGCCACGGCGCTGCCGCCGGTGGCCAGCATCGGGTCGAACAGGATGGCGCCGCGGCTTTTCACCTCCGGCGGCATGCGCAGCATGTACTGGCTGGGCTTCAGCGTGTGCTCGTCCCGCACCAGCCCGACATGGCCGACTGGCGCTTCCGGCAGTATCTGCATGCCGCCTTCCATCAGCCCCAGCCCGGCGCGCAGCACGGCGACCAGCACCGGCTCGGGCGCGGCCAGCATCCGGTGGTCCATCTCCGTCAGCGGGGTGGTGATGCGCGTCACGCGTTCCGGCAGGCCGCGTGTCGCCTCCAGCGTCAGGATCGCGCCGATCTCGGCCAGCAACCGGCGGAAGCGGGCGGAGGAGGTGGCGGCATCGCGCAGCTCCGCCAGCCGGTGGGCGAGCAGCACATGGTCGACGACATGCAACATGGGGGCGACATCCGGGGCAGGGGTCAAAGCCTGATGACCGCAGGTGCGAACGCACCGGAGGTCTGAATCATGCGTTTAAACAAACCGTTCAGTCCAGCAGCCGCACCGTATCGCCCGGGCGGATCATCCCGAGGCGCGCGGCGGCGGCATAATGGCCGAGGTGATTGTCGAAGCGCTGCGCCACGGTGCGCAACACGGACGGATCGCGCCGGGCGCTGTCTGGGCAGATGGTCACCATGGCGCAGCGCGGGATCGGGTCGTTCACCAGCAATTCGGTGCCGTCGCCAAAGCCCAGGCGCCGTCCGGCCCAGGCGCTCTCCGGCTGGTCGCTTTCGATCAGGATATTGATGCGGAAGCGCCGTGGGTCCAGCGCCGATCCATGCGCCGCCTCCAGCCGCGCCAGGCTTTCCGTGGTGATCACCGAGACCGGCATGGAATCGAAGATGCCGCGCCCGATCTGGATCAGCGCCGAGGCCTTGCCGGATTCCGCCGAGAGCCGCGCGGCCAGCGCCGGGTCCCGCAGGTCGAAGCTCACCCCATCCGGCGCTTCCACCGTCACCGGGGAGGCGCGCGGATCGGCAGGGTCGGTGAAGCGCGCGTGGTAGCGCACCAGGTCGGACAGCTCCCGCCCGGTCAGCCAGGGAAAGCGGCCGTGATTGCCCTGCTGCACGAAGGCGTATTGCCGGTCGCCGGCTAGGCCGGTCCAGCGCAGCTCCACCGCCTCCATCGCCTCACCGGCCATGGACTTCACCGGGAAGCGCGCCAGCGCCACGACCTTGCCGACCACTGTCATCGCGCCACGGTCTCCACCGGCAGCAGTTGCACCGCCACGCGCCGACCTTCCCGCCGCGCCGTCTCGATCGCGGCGGCAAGCGCGGCGGCGAAGGCGGGCTGGGGCTCGGAGGCGGGGCGCGGCGTGGCGAAAAGCGGCCCCTCCGTCACCACCGCCAGCACCACATCCGTGCCGAAGGGCTCGTCCACCAGCCAGCCCGGGAAGCCTGGCCGGGGCTCGCCCAGCCGCAGCCGCGCCCCCGGCTGCTGCGCCGGCATCTGCTCCAGCCGATAGGCATTGCCCGAGCCGGAGAGGTAGTGCAGCGCCACCTGACCCCCCCAATCCGGCATTCCGAGATCGATCCGCAGCGGCGTGCCACGCACCAGCGGCGCCCGCCCGACCAGATCCAGGCGCGCGGAGGCAGGCCCGGTCGCCGGCGGCACCTGCCGAAGCGCCTCGATCACCTCGCAATAGGGGCCGTCGAAGCCGCGCAGATCGATCCCCGCCGCCGGCGCGCCGCGCGCCTGCAAGGCACTGCGCAGCGACGCCTCCGTGCCGCGCCGGGCGAGGCCGGTGATGCGCGCGGCATTGCCGGCCTCCGCCACGGACAGCCGGGCACAGGCCTGGGCCTCCACCACCTCGCCCAATATGCGGCGCAACTCACCCGCGGGGCGCACCGGCGCGGCACCCGTCGGCGCCGGTTCCAGCCGCAACTCGATGCGCCGGTTCCGCGCCAGCGCATCCGGGCTGTCGCTGTCATCCAGCGGCTGGGTATCGCCAAAGGCCACCGCCGCCACCTTGTTGGACGGCAGGCCGGCATCGATCAGCAGCCGCGCCACCGCGATGGCCCGCGCCGAGGATAGTTCCCAATTGCTCGCGAAGCGCCCGCCCGCCCGGATCGGGCTGCGATCCGCATGGCCATCCACCCGCAGGATCCAGCCGAGATCCGCCGGGAACTGCCGCGCGATGTCCAGCAGCACATGGCCCAGGTCGCGGATCTGCTGCTGCCCGGCCTGCGACAGATCGGCCGAGCCCACCGGGAACAGCACCTCCGACTGGAAGACGAAGCGGTCGCCGACAATCCGCACCTCCGGCCTGTCACCCAGCACCTGGCGCAGACGGCCGAAGAAGTCGGAGCGGTAGCGCTGCAACTCCTCCACCCGCGCCGCGAGCGCCACGTTCAGCCGCTGACCGAGGGCCACGATCTGCGCGTCCTTGTCCCGCTCCGACGCCTCCGCCGCATCCAGCGCACGGGCAACCCGCGAAAGCTCCGCCCGCAACGTCTCCAACTGCTGGGTCAGCCGCGCAACCTCCACGCGGGCGCTTTCGGACAAGCGGCCATATTCCCCGGCCTGCGCCTCCGCCGCCACGCGCCGGCGCTCCTCCTCCGCCGCGCGCCGACCGGACTCGGTCGCGAGCTGCGCCGCGGCGTCACGCGCGCGTTCCGCCTGCGTGGCGCGGCCCGTCATCTGCTCCAGCATCGTCAGCGCCTCCCGCCGCGCCGTCTCCGCCGTGGCGCGCCGCCGCGCCTCATCCCCTGCACGGGCCAGTGCCTGTTCCGCCTGGCGCTCCAACTGCTCGCGCAGCGCCTCCAGCCCCTGGATCTGCGCGGTGAGCCGCGCGATGTCGGACAGCCGCGCCTGGATCGTGGCGCGATCGGCGGTGACCGTCTGGTCCATCCGCTCCGCCTCTGCCCGCAGCGCCGCCACATCGCGCCGCGCACCTTCGAGGCTGGCCCGCGCCTCGGCAAGCTGCGCCGCCAGCGCCTCCGCCTCCCGCCGCCTGGCCTCCAACTGCTGCGCGGTCAGCGCCCGCACCTCGGCCAGCTCCCGCGCCGTTGCCGCGCGCGCCTGGGTCTGCGCATCCAGGTCGCGCCGCGCCACCTCCAGCGCCGAACGCGTCGCCGCGAGATCGCTCGACAGCGCCGCCAGCTCCCGGCGCCTGGCCGCCAGCTCCGCCGCCGACAGCGCCCGGGCCTCCGCCAATTCCCGCTCCGTCGCGCCGCGTGCCTGACGCTCCCCGGCCAGATCCCTCGCCAGAGCCTCCGCCTGCTGCCGCCGCGTCGCCAACTCCTGCGCGGCCGCATCCCGCGCCGCGCGAGTCTCCGCCAGATCACGCTGCACCGTCGCCAGCGCCTGACGCTCCCCAGCCAGCTCCTGGCCCAGCACCTGCACCTCGCCCCGCACCGTCGCCAGATCGCGCCGCACCGCCTCCAGCGCCGCACGCTCCGCCGCCAGCAGCCGCTGCGCATCCGTCAGCGTCCGCACCGTCCGCGCCGTGTCACCCCCCGCCGCCTCAGCCCGCGCCTGAGCCTCCGCCAGCCTGGCCTCCAACTCCGCAATCCGCGCCCCGCCGTCCCGCGCCGACACCTCCAGATCCGCCAGCCGCGCCGAAAGCCGCGACCTCTCCCCCCGCGCCGCGTCCCGCTCCCCCAACAGCCGGTCCCGCTCCTCGCGCAGCGCCGACAACCCCTCCAGCGCCCCATCCCGCGCCGCGATCGCCGCCCGCAAATCCTCCGTCAGCCGACCCAGCGACCCCCGCAACTCCTCCGCCTGCCCCCGCTCCAGGGAAAGCAACTCCGACAACTCACTGACCTGCCGATTCAACCGATCCAACGCCCTGTCCCGCGAGGACAAAGCCACCGACAAAAACCCCTGCCCCAAAACAAACACCAACAAGACGAAAATAATGACCATGAGCAACGTGGACAACGCATCCACATAACCCGGCCACGCATTCATCTCCCCCCCACCCCGCCGCCTGCGCCCCCCCATCGCCATGGCGCTAGATCCGCCGGGAGGAGGAGGGGAGGTCGCGCGGGCGATGCGAGAGGGGCGTTGCCCCCCTCGCGCTCCCCCCACGAAGGGTCAGTGGACCCTTCGAACCCCGGTATGGAGGAGCAGGAGGGAGGAGGGGCGAGGCGGTACCGACGGGCCAAGCACGCGCGCTGTGCCCCTCCTCCCTCCTGCTCCTTGATGGGATTCCAAAGGGACCACTGTCCCTTTGGTGGGGGGTGCCGGGGGGCAAAGCCCCCTGGCAATCACCAGCGCAACCCTCCCCCCTCATCGCGGCGGTTCTTCCGCCAGGGCGGCGATGGTGCGGGCGAGGATTTTGATTTCGTTGCGGATTTCGGTGGTGGCTTGCATGCGGCCCTGGGTCATTTCTTCCAGGATTCGCGCCAGGTAGAGTTCTTGGTTGCGGATGTGGTTGCGGGAGGCGTCGTCGAGGGCGCCTTGGCTGGTGGCGTCGGCCATGCGTTGCAGGGTGGGGGCCAGCTGGGACTGACTTTCGGCCATGCGGCTCATCAGGACTTGGGCGGCGCGCATTTGGTCGGCGAGGATGGAGAGGCGTTCGGTGAGGGTCATCAGCGCCTGGTTGGACTGGGCGCGGCCGTCTTCCCCGCGGCCGATGGCGCGCTGGAGTTCTTCCATGTTTTCAGCGGATTGTTCGAGCAGGGCTTGGACGTAGGCGGGCATGGAGCCTTCGCCGTCGCCGCCGAGGGCGCCGGAGGACAGGCGTGTGGCGCCGGCCAGCCAGTCCTCGAGCTCGGAATAGAAGCGGTTCTGCGCCTGCCCGGCGGTGAGGTCGAGGAAGCCGAGCACCAGGGCGCCGGCGAGGCCGAGCATGGAGGAGGAGAAGGCGATCGACATGCCCCGCAGCGGCTGGGCGAGGCCGGTCTTGAGCTGGTTGAACAACGCGTTGATGTCGCCCGAGCCCACCGACATGCCGCCGATCACGTCGGAGACGGCGGCGATGGTCATCAGCAGCCCCCAGAAGGTGCCGAGCAGGCCAAGGAAGATCAGCAGGCCGGTGGCATACCGGGACAGTTCGCGGCTTTCATCGAGGCGGGAGGAGATGCCGTCCAGCACGCTGCGCATGGCCATGGCGGAGAGGGACAGGCGCTCGGAGCGGCGGCCGGAGAGCATGCTGGCCATGGCGGCGAGCAGGCGGGGAGCTTTGCGGGCGGGTGCGCCGGGGGTGGGGTTGCGGAAGGCTTCCAGCCATTCGACTTCGGCGGTCAGCACCAACACCTGGCGGATGTTCCAGGCGATGCCGAGCAGCAGCACCAGGGCGATCACGCCGTTCAGCATGGGGTTGGCGGCGAAAGCGGTGGTGAGTTCGCCGGCCAGCAGTCCGACCAGCACCGCGACCGCGGCGAGGAAGGCGAGCATGCGCCAGAGGAAGACGGTGGGGTTGGTCATGCGTCTACCTCGTGGAACCGGATCGCGCGACGCCGGGGGGCAGGATATCCGCGGCATCCGCCGGCGGGGTCAGCAGGCCGAGGGCGCGGATATCGACGCGGGTCGCCTCCAGCCCCCCCGCCACCAGGGCGTCCCGCACCGCGCCGGCGCGGGCCAGGGACAGGCGGCGGGCGGCGGAGGCGTCGTTGGTGGGGCCGCTCGCCTGGGCTTCGACGGTGATGCGGCCGCGCGGCGTGGCGGCGAGCTGCGGGGCGAGGCGGACCAGGGCGGTGCGGCTCGGCTCGGTCAGTGTGGCCTGGCCAGGGTCGAAGCCGATCCGCCAGCCGCCCGCGGCGCGCGTGGACAGCGCCTGATCGGCCTGCGCGGGCAAAGCGAGCAGCAGCAGAAGGGTGGCGAGATGCATCCGGCGGGTCATGCCGGGCAGGCTAAAGCAAACGCCGCGCGGATGAAATCATCCGGCGCGGCGCTATGCTTGTGATTCAATGATATCCTTTGGGGATATCCTTCGGGCGTCTCAGCCTGCGCTGGCGGCGCGGTGGGCCTGGGCGGCGGCGATACCCTCCGCCACCACTTCCCGCAGCTTCGGGTGCAGCGCCTGGTTGCCGGCGACGACATCGCCGGTTTCGTAATGGGTTTCGCCGCCCGCGGGGTCGGAGACGAAGCCGCCGGCTTCCTTCACGATGACCAGCCCCGCCGCGATGTCCCACTTGTTCAGGCCGAGTTCCCAGAAGCCGTCATAGCGGCCGGCCGCGACCCAGGCGAGGTCGAGCGCGGCAGCGCCGAAGCGCCGCACGCCGGCCACCTGCGGCATCAGCCGGCCGAGGGTGGCGGCGAATTCCGCCTTGCGGGGGATCTTGGCGAAGGGGATGCCGGTGGCGAAGAGGGCGGAGGTCATGTCGCGGCGGGCGGAGACGCGCAGGCGCTTGTCGTTGAGATAGGCGCCCATGCCCTTCTCGGCCCAGAACAGCTCGTTGCCCGCCGGGTTGTAGATGCAGCCGGCCATGAGTTCGGAGGTGTTTTCGCCGGTGCGCTTTTCCACGCCGACCGAGATCGCCCAATGCGGGATGCCGTGCAGGAAGTTGGTGGTGCCATCCAGCGGGTCGACAACCCAGCGCCATTCCCAGTCATCCGCGCCGGAGGTGCCCGACTCCTCCATCAGGAAGCCCCAGCCGGGACGCGCGCGGGACAGTTCCTCCCGCAGGGTCTGTTCGGCGCGGATATCCGCCTGGCTGACGAAATCGCCGGCGCCCTTGGAGGTGACCTGCAAGGATTCGACATCGGCGAAGTCGCGCAGCAGACGGCGCGCGGCCTTCTGGACGGCGGCCTGCAGCACCGACATGGAGGCGGACAGGCGGGGGGAGACGGCCATGGGAGAAGCGATTCCGGATTGAATGAGCAGATGTGGCGAAGCCCCCCTTCACCCAACCCTCACCCCCCGTCGGGGGGAGAGGGCTGCGCAGGCTTGGCGTGCAGCGCCTAGCCGAAGCGGGTGAGGGGGGCTGCGCGTAGAAGCGGTAGCTTTGGTCTTAGCTCTTGGCGCGCTCGTAGTAGCTGCCGTCCTCGGTCTTCACCACGATCTTCTCGCCGACGGTGATGAAGGGCGGCACCATGGTCTTCACGCCGTTGGACAGCATGGCGGGCTTGTAGCTGCTGGTGGCGGTCTGGCCCTTCACGACGGGATCGGCCTCCACCACTTCCAGCGTCACCTGTTCCGGCAGGGTCATGGCCACGGGCTCGCCCTCGATCAGGCGCACGCCGACGGTCATGTTCTCGACCAGGAAGGGCAGGCGCTCACCCAGGATATCCTTCGGCACCTGGGTCTGCTCGTAGGTTTCCGGGTCCATCAGGACGATCATGTCGCCCTCGGCGTAGGAGAAGGTGAACTCCTTGTCCTCGGTCTGCAGACGCTCGACCGTGTCGGCGGTGCGCCAGCGCTGGTCCTTCTTGGCGCCGGTCTTGATGTTCCGCATGTCCACCTGGATGATCGCGTTGCCCTTGCCCGGGATCATGATGTTCTGGCGGATGATGGTGTAGCGCTGGCCCTCGAACTCGATGACCATGCCGGCGCGCATCTGGTTGGCCTGCATCTTCGCCATGGCTTGCGTCGTCCTGAATGAGCGGTGGGGAATTGAGGGGGCGCGGATACAACGCCGGGCGGCCAGGGGCAACCTTTCGGGCCGAGTTCAGCAGGCGATGGTGGCCAGGTGCCCGGCACGGCCATAGGCCAGGATCAGCCCATCCCGCGTGACCAGAGGCAGGCCGCGGTCGCGGGCAGTGGCGATGATGAGGCGGTCGCCGGGGTCGCCGTGCAGGTCGCCGGGCAGGAAGCTGGCATCCACGGCCGCGCCTGGTGACAGCGGCGCTTCCCGGATGCCGGGGCCCGCCATCAACCGGGCGAACCAGGTTTTGGGGTCCGGCAGCAAGGTAAGTGCCGGGGGGCGGGTGGGCCGGGGGCGGCTCAGCAGCCCGATTTCCCAGGCGGAGACCGGCGAGACGAAGATGCCCGCGCCATTGCCGGCCTGCTGGATCGCGGCCAAAGCGGCGGCGGCCATCGGCGCGCCGGTCGCCAGCCAGATCACCGCGCAGGTGTCCAGCAGCACGCCGTCCTGGCTCACTGGTGCAGCTTGCCCTCGGCGGCGGCGAAAGGCTCGTCGGCGATGGGCGCGGTCAGGTCGAGGCTGTCCGACATCACCACACTGTCCCGCATGAAGCCGTGCAACCCGGCGACGGCGGTGACGGTGGGGGTCGGCGGGATCAG
This sequence comes from Roseomonas sp. F4, assembly GCF_053891155.1. NCBI lineage: Bacteria > Pseudomonadati > Pseudomonadota > Alphaproteobacteria > Acetobacterales > Roseomonadaceae > Roseomonas > Roseomonas sp. F4. The sequence continues at coordinate 122,704 of NZ_JBSSHK010000005.1, read as the reverse complement.
CACGGCCACGACACGACCACGCTTGGTGACCTCCACCCGATCCCATTCGCCGGCGCCGACGCGGTCGAGGATGTCGAGGCAGGTGGCCTTGAACTCGGTGGCGGTGATGAGCTTGGGCATGGGCGGAGCCTGACTGGTCATCTGAGATGACTATATGGGATGAGGCGACGCCCGGTCCATCAGAAGCTGCCGGCCCATCCCGGCCCAATCGGCGCCTTCCCCCCGCCATTCGGCCGTTCCTGCACATAGGTCGGCCAGGCCAGCCCCGTCACCCGGAAGCGCAACGCGGAAAGGATCGCCCGCCCTTCCTCCACCGGCACTGCAAAACGCGCCGTCCCCGGCGCCGGGTCCAACTGGTGCAGGTAGTAGGGTTTCACCCGCCCCCGCAGCATCGCCCGGAACAGCTCCTCCAGCGCTTCGGCCGAATCATTCACCCCCCGCAGCAGCACGCTCTGCCCCAGCAGCACCACCCCCGCTCCGGTCAGTCGCCGCAGCGCGCCCATGGCGTCCGAGGAAAATTCCCGCGCGTGGTTCGCATGCACGCACAGATACAGCGGCTTTTCCAAAGTCAGCGCCGCCGCCAGCGCCGCATTCACCCGCCCCGGATCGGCCACCGGAACCCGGCTGTGGATGCGCAGAATCTCGATATGCGGAATGGCGGATAGCCGTTCCAGCAGCCAGGACAGGCGGCGTGGGCTCAGCATCAGCGGGTCGCCGCCGGTCAAAATCACCTCCCGCACCTGTTGCGTGCGTTCGAACCAGGCGAGGGCCTCCTCCAACTGCTCGGTCGAAAGCAGCCCGCCATCCGGCCCTACCACCTCCCGCCGGAAGCAGAAGCGGCAATAGACGGGGCAGGCCAGCAGCGGTTTCAGAAGCGCGCGGTCGGGGTAGCGATGCACCACGCCGGGCACGGGGGTGAAGGGCGCGTCGGCGGTGGGGTCCTCGATCTCATGCGGCGCGGTGTGCAGCTCCGCCGGGTCGGGGATGTATTGCGCGGCGATCGGGTCGCGCGCGTCGGTGGGGTCGATCAGCGCGGCCATGGCGGGCGTCACCGCGATGGCATAGCGCGCCGCCACCGCCTCCAGCCCCGCCAGGTCGGTGCCCGGCGGCAGCAGCCCGGCCTCGGCCAGGGCGGAGGCATCCCGCAGGGTGCGATGGGGCGGTTGAAGGTTTCGGGCGGGGGCGTGATCGGGCATGGTTGCGGGTGCTAAACCTCAACCCGGGCGCCGCAACAAGGGGCGCCCCAATCCAGGGGAAACCGCGTCCATGCCCGAATCCCCGCGCCGCGCCTGGAGCCGCGAAAGCCTCGCCGCGCGCCTGCCCTTCCTGCGCCGCCGGGCGGAGCTGACCGCCGCCACCCGCCACTTCTTCACCAGCCGCGGCTATCTGGAGGTCGAGACCCCCTGCCTGGTGCCGGTGCCGGGGATGGAGGTGCATCTGCGCGGCTTCGCCACCGACTACCGCCCCCATCTCGGCATCGGCCAGGACCGCACGCTATGGCTGCGCACCTCGCCGGAGCTGGCACTGAAGCGGCTGCTGGTGGGGGGCGCGGGGCGCGTCTTCGAACTCGCCCGGGTCTGGCGCAATGGGGAGGCGAGTCCGCGCCATGCGCCGGAATTCACCATGCTGGAATGGTACGCGCCGAGCCTCGACCTTGCTGGGCTGATGGAGGAGACGGAGCTGCTGCTGCGCTCCGTCTGTCCCGGCCTGGTGGGCCATGGGGAGGCGACGGCGGACCTCTCGCTGCCCTTCGAGCGCCTGACCATGGCGGAGGCTTTTGGGCGCCACTGCCGAGGCATGGACATTCTGGGCACGGTGGATGCCGCGACCGGGGAGGGGGACGCGGCGAAGCTGCGTGCCAGTGCGGCGAAGGCCGGGCTGCATGTGCCGGAGAGCGACAGCTGGGAAGATGGCTTTTTTCGACTGATGATGCGCTACGTCGAACCGGCGATCGGAAAGGGCCGCGCCACCTTCCTCACCCATTGGCCGACCCCCCAGGCGGCCCTCGCCCGGCGCGATCCGCGGGACGGCCGTGTGGCGCTGCGCTTCGAGCTGTTCGCGGCCGGGCTGGAACTCGCCAATGCCTTCGAGGAACTGACCGACCCAGTGGAACAGCGCGCCCGCTTCGAACGCGACGTCGCCCAGCGCCGCGCGGAAACCGGCGAGGCCGGCTGGGACGTGGATGAGGATTTCCTGGCGGCGCTGGAGGCCGGCATGCCGCCCGCCTCCGGCCTCGCGCTCGGTTTCGACCGGCTGGCGATGTTGGCCAGCGGCGCGAGCGACATCGAGGATGTGCTCTGGCTGCCCGCCTTGCCGCGCCAGGCGCAACAGGCCCTGGCGGCGCCGCCAAAACTGCTGGCAGCCCCGGCCGAGGCGGCGGAGTAGCTCAGCCCGCCAGCACCGCCCTGATCTCCGCCGACCGTTCCGCCGGCCAGGCGTAGAAAGTGAAGACGTAAGGATCGCTGGCCGCGAAGACCGCCGGGTCGGGGGAGGCGACCTGCATTGTCGCCGCATTGAACGCCGCATGCGGGCGCCAGCCGCCATCCAGCATGAACCAGCTCTCGTAGCCGAGGCTGGCGAGCAGCGCCGGCACGTCGCGGGAGCTGCCGGGGCGGTGGCGCTCCTCCAGCTCCAGGCTCAGCAACGGGCGGCAGCGGGTCAGCGTGGCGCGGGCGCCTTCCAGGACTTCCTGTTCAAAGCCCTCGGCGTCGAGCTTGATGTGTTGCAGGTCGGTCAGACCAAGGGAGTCGATGGTCACCACCGCCACCTCGTGCCGGATCACGGTGACGGAGGTGAAGCCGGCATAATCCTTGGCGGTGGAGGCCCATTGTTCCTGCGCCACGCCGTCGAGGACGGGGACGGAGAGGGTGAGCTGGCCCGGTATGGCACCAAGGGCCTCGGTCCGCAGGGCGATATGCGGCGGGATCGCGCCGTAGGCCGCGCGGACCGCCGCCTCCAACCGGGAAAAGGCGCTGGGCAGGGGTTCGAAGGCCAGAATCCGCACGCCGGGCAGGCGCGACAGCGGCAAAGTCAGCAGCCCGTCATGCGCGCCGACATCCAGGATGGTGCCGGGGCGGTGCAGGCTGCGGTGGAAGGTCAGTTCGTCCAAAGGTGCCGGGCCTCCGCCTGGGGAAGCCCGGCATGTGGGGGCGCGGACCGAAAGGCGCAGCCTCAGTTCGGCGGCACTTCCGAAATGCGCAGCTGCGCCGGCACGCGCGACCCGCGGTCGTAATGGCCGATCCAGATGTCATACTGGCCGGATTGCGGGCGGCGGAAGACCAAGCCGGGGTCGGTGCCCTGGAAGTCGTCATTGCAGGCCCAGCTTCCGTCCGGAAGGTTCACCACCAGCGTCACATCGCTGCGCGAAGTGGCGGAAAGATACAGCGGCAGGCCCTGCCCGGCGCGGTAGTTCAGCCGCACATCCGGCGCATTGGCGATGGAGCCGACGCATTGCGACCCGCCCAGCCGCTCGGCCGGCAGCGTGCCGCCGGCGGTGACGTTCACCGTGGTCGGGTCCGGCGCGAAATTGGCGCTGAGGTTGACGGTGCCGAAGGAGGGGCGGCGGTTGTAGTCCTGCGCGAGGGCAAGCGCGGGCACCACGGACAGCGCCAGGATCATGGCGAGGCGGCGGGACAGCATGGGATGTCTCCGGTTTTTTTCTTGGACCGTGTGGCGGAGGGCATGGCCTGGATGAGATTGCGCGGACCCCAACATCCGCCGCATCCACCCGGCCATCCGCAGCGTAGCGCCTGCGGAGGCCCTGCATAGGTCCTTCATCACTTTTTGGAGAGATCGCGATGCGATGGACCGCTTTGCTCGGCGCCGCCTTGCCTGGCCTGGCCCTGGCCAGCCTCACCGCCTCCTGCCTGGCCGCCTCGGCCCTGGCGGAGGAGCCGGCCGGCTGGCCGGTGCTGGAGCGGCGGTTTGAAAGCACCGGCGGGGGCGGCTGGATCATCGACGATTATGAGCCGGTGCGGATCGGGACGCTGTGCCGCACCGATTTCACCGCCATCGGCCCGAATGGCGAGCGCGTCGCCAATGTCGTGGAATGGCAGGCCGTACCAATGGCGGGCGGCGTGCTGTGCCGCGACGGGCGCTGGCGCGGCCGGGATGGGCAGTCCGGCGGCACCACGCCGCTGCGCGTCTTCCTGCGCGACGACGGCGCCCGCTTCCGCGCACCCTGAACGGCGCCGCCCTCGGTGTCGCCCGGCCAGCGCTGCGCCTATGCTCCGGCATGGATGGAAGGGTGCGGCATGGCGGAAGGGATGGGCTTCGGGCGGAGGCTGCTGGGCGCGAAGGCGGGGCGGCTGCTGCTGGGGGTGCTGGCGGCATCGCTGCTGGCCAATCTGGTGCCGGTGATCCTGGTGCTGGTCCTGACCCTCGGTGCTGAGCCGGCGGTGCCACTAGGCGACGTGCTGCAGGCCGTCATCGGCGTGCTGCCGGCTTTTCCATTGGCCCTGATGCTGACCCTGGCCGCTGGGCTGCCGGTGCATCTGCTGCTGGTCGGCCTGCGCCGATCCTCGCCCTGGCTCTATGCGCTGGGTGGCGCGCTGGCCGGCCTGCTGGCGCTGGGCTGGATCGGCACGCTGCGGGCGGAGCTCAGCCTGGCCATGCCCGTGCTCGGCGCCGCCACGGGCCTCGCGGCGGCGCTGGTCTTCCGCGCCATCTGGCGGCCGCTGCCCGCCTCAGGCTGAGGCGATCGCGGCATTCATCGCCCGCACCCCGGCGGCCGGGCCTTCGGGATGGTTCCAGACGGCGCCGACCACGGCCAGGAAATCCGCTCCGGCGCGGACCAACGGCGGGCAATTGGCGGCGGTGATTCCGCCGATGGCGACGCAGGGGATCTCGAACATGTCGGACCACCATTCCAGCAGCTCGGTCTCTGCGGTGTGGACGGTTTCCTTGGTGCCGGTCGGGAAGAAGGCGCCGAAGGCGACGTAATCCGCGCCATTCTCGCCCGCTTCCATCGCCAGGTGGCGGGAGGCATGGCAGGTCACGCCGATCATCGCCTCCGCCCCCAACAGCTTGCGGGCGGCCACGGGGTCGCCATCGCCCTGGCCGAGATGCACGCCGTCGCAGCCGGCGCGCTTCGCCAGGTCCATCCGGTCGTTCATCAGCACTGCGACGTCGCGCGCCTGGGCAATGGGAATCAGCACTTCCGCCGCGCGCAGTACGGCCTCATCAGCTGCGCCCTTCAGCCGCAATTGCAGCGCCGCCACATCGCCCGCGTCCAGCGCACGGGCGAGGGATTCGGCAAAACCCGGCAGGTCCGGGATGGCGGGCGGGGTGATGAGATACAGGCGGCAGCCGGCGGGATCGGACATGCCGCGGTCTGTGGCGCCAAGCGGCCCCCTCAGGCAAGCCCCCGCCACGCCAGGTGTGCGCCGAGCAGCAGCAGGCTGCCGAAAAAGATCCGCCGGAAGGCCAGCGGCGGGATGCGCCCGCGCAGCCTTCCGCCGATCGCCTGGCCCAGCAAGGCCGGCGGCAAGGCGAGCAGCGAGGCCCCGGCCGCCAGCGGCGTGACCTGCCCGGCCCATGCCAGGGCCAAGCCGAGCGCCAGGGTCGACGCCAGGAAGGCGAGGCCCAGCGCCTGCACCAGCTGGTCCCGCGCAAGCCCCAGCGCGCCGAGCCAGGGCACCACCGGCATGACGAAGACCCCTGTCGCCCCGGTGATGACCCCACCCAACAGCCCGACTGGCAGCGCGCTGAACGCCTCGGCGCGCGGCGTCAGCCGGAAGGGCGGCGCCCAAAGCCCCCAGCCGCCATAGATCGCCAGTGCCAGGCCGAGCAGCCCCAGCGCCAGCGCACTGCTGCCTGTCAGCAGGCCGATCCCCGCCAGCGTGCCCGGCAGCAGGGCGAGCAACATCGGCCAGAACCGCCGCAGCAGGTCCCGCCAGCCCGGCCCCATGGCCTGCACGACATTGGTGACGAGGGAGGGCACCAGCAGCAGCGCCGCGGCCTCGGCCGGTGGCATGGCCAGTGCCAGCAGGCCGATGGAGATGGTGGGCAGGCCAAGCCCGATCAGCCCCTTCACCGCGCCGGCGAGGAGGAAGACCAGGAAGATGAAGGTCAGGAGGGGAAGGTGGTCCATGGCCGCAATCTGCCGTGGATCGGCTGGAAAGGCTTCGGTCGCCACCGAAGCCTTCCGGCGCCGGCTTGATTCAGATCACGGATTGCCAGCGCGAAACGATCCAGTCTGCGGCCTCACCGGCTGGCGGCTGGCCGGTCAAGTGCAAGGAGGCCCTCCAGCATGTCCGACCTCACCCGTCCCGAGCGGCAATCCCGGCGCATCGGCGTCCTTGCCGCGCTGGTCGTGGCGGCGCTCGCCATCAGCATCCTGGCCTATAACAATCTGGGCGATGATCCGGCGGTGGCCGCGGGGCGCTGGACCGCGGAGAATCGCTGTGGCGGCTGCCATGACGTGGCGCGGACGGCGCAGGCGGTGCGCCGTGGCGGCGCGCCGAGCTTCGTCATGATCGCCGCCACTCCGACCGGGCAGCGGGCGCTGCTGAATGTCCTGCAAAGCCCGCATGCCACCATGCCGCCGATCGAGATGGCGGCGGAGGAGAAGACGAATCTACTGGCCTATGTGGCCAGCCTCGCACCGCGCTGAGGCCGCGCCCCAGGTCTCCCCGGGGCGCGGCCCTGGCTCTCAGTGCTTGTAGACGTTGATGATCGCGGCCAGCAGGGCCAGCGCATCTTCCTTGGAACGCTGGAAGGCATTGCGGCCCATGATGGAGCCGTTACCGCCGGCGGCGTGGATGGCGCGGACTTCCTCCAGGATCGCCTCCGTGCCCTTGGCCTCGCCGCCGGAGAACACCACCAGGCGACGGCCGCCGAAGCAGGCGTTCACGATGTGCTTGAAGCGCGCCGTGGCGTCGTCCTCGATCGGGCTCGTCTGGTAGGTCTTCTTCGCCGCATCGAGGCTGATGGCGGAGGTCGGCGGCTTCACCTTGATGATGTGGGCACCGATCAGCGCCGCCATATGCGCGGCATAGGCGCAGATATCGAGCGCCGTCTCACCCACCTTGTCCAGCATCGGGCCGCGCGGATAGCTCCACACCACCACGGCGAGGCCGACCGACTTGGCCTCCTCGGCCAGCTCGCGCAGCTCCTCGATCATCTCGAACTGGTATTCGGAGCCGGGGTAGATGGTGAAGCCGATGGCGGAGCAGCCCAGGCGCAGCGCATCGCCGACGCTGGCCGTCACGCCCTGGTCCTTGGTGGTGGACAGGCTGTTGCTGCTGTTCATCTTCAGGATGGTCGGGATAGAGCCGGCATAATGCGCGGCGCCGGCCTCGATCATGCCGAGCGGGGCGGCATAGGCGTTCAGCCCGGCTTCCAGCGCCAGCTCGAACAGGTAGCGGGGGTCGTAGGCGGCGGGGTTCGGGGCGAAGCTGCGGGCGGGGCCGTGTTCAAAGCCCTGGTCGACCGGCAGGATGACCATGCGGCCGGTGCCGCCCAGCTTGCCGGCCATCAGGATGCGGGCGAGGTTCGCCTTGGTCCCGGGATTGTCGCTCTCATACCAGGACAGGATTTCCTGGACCTTGGGCGTCAGGCGCATCTGTTCGAATTCCTCTCGGCGGTGGGCGGCTCTGCGCGCGTTTAGCGCAGGGTGGCGGCGGTGTCATGCGTCCGGCACGGCGGAAATCGCCAGCCAGGCGGTCAGTTTTGTGCGTGCGCCGGATCGCCGCAGGTCGAGTCCCGCAAGGTCCAGGGCCGGTGGGCGGGCGGGTAGTAGGCTGGCCCCGATCTCCGCCGCGGCGCCCTTCACCATCTGGTAAGCCGGGCAGGCGATGTCGAGCACCAATAGCCGGCAGCCTGCTCGCAAGGCCGTCAGCGCGTCCCCGGCCGCATCGCCGCAGCACAGCGCATCGGCGAATCCAGGCGCCTGCGCCACCAGCGCCCGCCAGGGACCGGGGCCGAGAAAGCCGGCCGCGCCGGGGGCGGAGAGCAGCAGCACGCCGCCCGCCGGCGCCGCCGCCCGCAGCCACGCCAGCTCCGCCCCGCCGCGCAGTATCACGGCAGGCGGCAGCCCCCGCACCGACCCATCGCTCACCGTTGACCCGCCGCGCCGTGCATGTAAAGCGTTGCAGCATGCCGGAACCGGTGGCGACAAGGCGCGCGTGGCGCATAGGCTGCCGCTGGGCGAATCTGGGTTTTTGAGCTGGGGGTTTCGGGTGTCAGGCACACGCGTGGAGACGGGCGACCCGACCAGCCATGCCTTGGCGCGGCTGGAACAGGCCGTCGAGCGCCTGGCGGAAGCCGCGGCCCAGCCGCGCGTCGTGGCGGCGCCCGGGGAAGGGGTGCCGCGCGCCGCGGTGACCGCCATCGCCGACCGGCTGGACGAGACGATTGCGCGCCTGCGCGCGGCGCTCGGAGAGGATCAGTAGATGGGTCAGGTCACCGTCCGCGTCGGCGGCTACAGCCACCCCGTATCCTGCGAGGATGGGCAGGAGGCGCATCTCGTTTCCCTGGCCGCCGAGGTGGATAAAAGGGTCAATTCCATCAAGGCGATGGGCGGCCAGTTCGGCGAAAGCCGCCTGCTGCTGCTGGGCGCGCTGCTGCTGGCGGATGAGGTGCACGACCTGAAGGTCGCCCTGTCCCAGGCCCGCGCCGGCCAGAACATGGCGGCCCCGCAGCCGGACCCGAAGCTGGCGGAACGTCTGGCGCGCATCGCCGACCGCATCGAGGGCATTGCCCAGACCCTCGACCGACCCTAAGTGAGGCCCTGCGGGGCTGCCCGGTTGGTGAGGCACTTTAACCCCCGGGGCCAATGAGCATCCTCCGGGGGCTGGCGCTGTTCGGGCCGTGGTCCGAGTATCTGGCTCCCACCTGCACCAGCAGGTCTCAGGAGGGTTATCAAGCCCACGGCCATGGTGGCTCCGCGCTTCTTTATACCCTCAGACGGCGGGCGCGCGCTCCGCGCGCTTGCCTTCGCGCCGTGCGCTCGGGCGCCCGGCCTGCGCTCCCTCTGGGCGCGGGCCGCATTCGCGGCCTCGGCGCGCCGTGCGCGCCGCAGGTCGGACCACTCTTCGCCTGCTTCTCCCTCCCCTCCGCTTTGGGGGGAGGGTCGGGGTGGGAGGGCCTGCTCCGGCCGGGCACACCCCGCCTCATGATGCTCTGTCCCGACCTCCTCGCCGCCCTGAAGGCCCAAGCCCGCAAGGCCGCGCTCACCCGCCGCGCCGCCTGCGACCCCGCCCTGGGCGCGCGCCTCACCACCCACCTCCTGCGCGACTGCCCACCGCCGCCCGGCGCCATTGTCGCCGGCTTCTGGCCCATGGGCGCCGAGATCGACATCCGCCCCCTGCTGCTCGCTCTGCACGAAAAGGGCCACCGCATCGCCCTGCCGGTCACGCCCCGGCGCGGCAACCCGCTGCATTTCCGCGCCTGGGCACCCGGCGACACCCTCGCACCCGGCCCCATGGGCACCCGCCATCCCGGGCCGGAGGCGCCGCCGCTGACGCCGGACTGGTTGCTGGTCCCGCTTCTGGCCTTCGACCGCGCCGGCCAACGCCTCGGCTATGGCGGCGGCTATTACGACCGGACGCTGGCCGCTTTGCCCAGCGCCACGGCGATCGGGGTCGCCTATGCCTGCCAGGAGGTTGACGAAGTGCCCGTGGGCGTGGACGACGCCCCCTTGGCCGCCATCGTGACGGAAGGCGGCGTCATCTTCTGCGGAGCCCGCGCGGTTTGAGAATCCTGTTCCTCGGCGACCTCGTCGGCCGCAGCGGCCGCGACGCCGCCGGCGCCGCTATCCCCGAACTGCGCCAGCGCCTGGCGCTCGATCTGGTGGTGGTGAATGCGGAAAACGCCAGTCATGGCTTCGGCCTGGCCCCCGAAATGGCACGTGCCCTGTTCACCGCCGGTGCCGATGTGCTGACGCTGGGCAACCACGCCTGGGACCGCAAGGAAATTTTTTCCTATATCGAAACGGAACCCCGGCTGATCCGGCCGATCAACTATCCGCCGGGTACGCCGGGGAAGGGGGCCTTCGTCGCGGTGCTGTCGGATGGCCGCAAGGCGCTGGTGGTGCAGGCTATGGGGCGGCTGTTCATGGATGCGCTGGATGATCCGTTCCGCGGCGTCCAGGCCGCCCTGGCCTCGCATCGCATGGGCCCAGGCGGCACGGTGCAGGCGATCCTGGTGGATTTCCACGCCGAGGCCTCCTCCGAAAAGCTGGCCATGGGCCATAGCTTCGACGGCAAGGTCTCTCTGGTGGTGGGCACCCATACCCATACACCGAGCGCCGACCATCAGATCCTGGTCGGCGGCACCGGCTACATGACCGATGCCGGCATGTGCGGTGACTATGACAGCGTCATCGGCATGCAGAAGGGCGGCGCCGCGCTGCGCTTCTGGAAGAAAGTGCCCGGCGAGAAGCTGGCGCCGGCGGAGGGCGTGGCGACGGTCTGCGGCGTGTTCGTGGAGACGGACGATGCCACAGGCCTGGCGAAGCGGATTGAGCCGCTGCGGATGGGCGGGCGGCTGAGCCAGGCGATGCCGGCGGCGTAAGGCGAAGCCCTCTCCCCCCGTCGGGGGGAGAGGGGCTAACGTCACGTCACGCCGGGCGCACGCCCCAGGGATAGGGCATGCTGCCCTTCACATGGCCGGTGATGGTCTTCCGCCAGGCACTGCGGATGTTGAACTGGCCGAGTGGGACGGTCGCCACGTCGTCCTGCGCCAGCTTGTTCAGCTCATTCGCCAGCGCCTGTTGCCGTTCGGCATCCGGCGCATCCAGCCAGTTCTGCACCAGCTCCTGCGCCTTTGCGCTGTCATACCAGCCGAACCAGCCCTGCGCGCCCGGCCCCTTCACCAGCGACGACACGGCCGGGTTCAGATAGGCGAGCGAGGAGCCATAGGTGTGGAAGATGCTCCACCCGCCACGTTCCACCGGCTCCTGCCGCACGCGGCGCTGCACCACCGTGCCCCAATCGGTTTCCACCAGTTCCACATTGAAGCCGATGCGGCGCAGCGCGTCGGCGGTGACATGGCCATGCGGGCCGATCAGCGGGAAGTCGGTGGGGCTGATGATCACCACCTTCTCCCCATTATAGCCACTCGCCTGCAAGGCGGTCCGCGCGCGATCAAGGTTGCGCGGCGGCGCGTTCAGCTCCGACAGATCCTCGACGCCATAGGGTGTGCCGCAGGGGAACAGGCTGCGGCAGGTGCGCCAGACGCTGCGGTCGTCGCCGAGCGTCGAGCGCATATAGTCCTCCTGGTTCACCGCCAGCGCCACCGCCCGGCGCACCTTCGGGTTGTTGAAGGGCGCCTGCAAATGGTTGAGCCGCATGACGGAGAGGATGCCGGCCTCGTTCAGCACGCCGACATCGATGTTGCGGTTGCGCGTCAGGGTCGGGATCAGGTCGGACAGCGGCTGGTCCAGCCAATCCACCTCGCCCGCCTGCAACGCCGCGGCCGCCGTCGCCGGGTCGGGCAGGATGTGCCATTCGATGCGCGGGAAATGCGCGATCTTCCCGCCGGCCGCGCCGCTGGCGGCTTCCTGCCGCGGCACATAGGCCTCGTTCTTCGCATAGACCACGCGGCTGCCGGAGACGAATTCGCCGGGCACGAAGCGATAGGGGCCGCTGCCCATCACCTCCGACACCTGGGTATTGGCGTCGGTGCTGGCCAGGCGTTCCGGCATGATGAAGGGCACATTGGCATCCGGCTTGGCCAGCGCGTCCAGCAGCAGCGGGAAGGGGCGCTTCAGGCGGATTTCCAGCGTGCGGTCATCCGCCGCGCGCCACTCATCCACCGATGTCGCAAGGATCTGGCCGAAGGGATCGCGCTTCGACCAGCGGGCGAGGGAGGCCGCGCAATCCGCGGCGCGCACCGGCGAGCCATCGTGGAATTTCAGCCCCTCCCGCAGCCGGATGCGCCAGACGCGGCCATCGGCCGAAACCTCGTGCCCCTCTGCCATCTGCGGCTGCGGGCGCAGCCGGGCATCCATGGCGTAGAGCGTGTCGAAGACGTGGTAGCCATGCATCTGGGTGACGATGGCGCTGGTCCAGATTGGGTCCAGCGCCGTCAGATTGGCCTGCGGCACGAAGCGGAGCGTGGCGGCGCGGGCGGGCTGGGCGATGGCGGGTCCGGCCAGTCCGGCCCCTGCCAAACCGACCCCGGCCTGCAACAGACTGCGGCGATGCATGATCTTCCTCCGTGAATTTTTTTCGGCGCTTGGCTAAGGCTATGCCCCGCAAGGTTTCAGGGTCAATCGCACCGCCTTGCGCGCCGGGCGGCGCCACCGCCATCTTCCGGCATGGCTGAGACACCCATTGAGACCCGATTCGACCTGCTCGTGGTCGGCTTCGGCATTGTCGGCCTGGCGCATGCGCTGGTGGCGGCGCGGGCCGGGCTGAAGGTCGGGGTGCTGGACCGCGACGTCCGCGCCAATGGCGCCAGCATCCGCAATTTCGGCTTCATCACCGTGACCGGCCAGGGCGCGCGGGAAACTTGGCGCCGTGCCCGCCGCGCCCGCGAGATCTGGGACGAGATCGCGCCCCAGGCCGGCATCCCCGTGCTGCATCGCGGCCTGCTGATGGCGGCCCGCCGGGCGGAGGCTGAGCAGGTGCTGACCGAATTCGCCGAGGGCCCGATGGGCGCCGGCTGCCGCATCCTGCGCGGCGCCGATCTGCCCGCGCCGCTGCGCGCGGATGGCGCGGTCCGCGCAGCGCTGCATTCCCCACATGAACTGCGCGTGGAAAGCCGGGAGGCGCTGCCCAGGCTGCGCGACTTCCTCGCCGAGCGCCTCGGCGTTGTCTTCTTCCCGGGCCGCACTGCGCAGGCTGTGGAGGATGGCCGCGTGGACACGCCTGCCGGCCCGCTGCACGCGCCGCGCATCGTGGTCTGCCCCGGCGCCGATATCGCCAGCCTGTTCCCGAGGATTTTCGCGCAGCGGGAGGTGACGCTGTGCAAGCTGCATATGCTGCGCCTGGCCGATCCCGGCTGGCGGTTGCCGGCGGCGGTGATGAGCGACCTCGGCCTGCATCGCTATCGCGGCTATGCCGATTGCCCGACCTTGCCGGCCCTGCGCGCACGGCTCACCGCCGAACAGAAGCCGCAGATGGACAACGGCGTCCATCTGATCGTCGTGCAATCCGCCGACGGCAGCCTGGTGGTCGGCGACAGCCACCACTACGACGCGACGCCCGACCCCTTCCAGCCGGAGGCCGTCGACCGGCTGATCCTCGCTGAATATGCGGAGGTGCTGGGCACGCCGCCGCCGGTGGTGGATCGCTGGATCGGCCTCTATCCCTCCGGCCCGCAGGATGCCTTCTGGGAGGATGCCGGACCCGGCATCCGCCTGGTCTCCGTCACCTCCGGCACCGGGGCCTCCACCGCCTTCGGCCTGGCCGAGGATGTCCTTTTCGACTGGGGCGCCATCGCATGATCAAGGCCGTCATCCTGGACTGGGCGGGCACCGTGCTCGATCATGGCTCCCGCGCGCCGATGGGGGCCTTCGTGGAAGCCTTCGGCCGCTTCGGCGTCGCCCTCTCCATCGCCGATGCGCGCGGGCCGATGGGCATGGCCAAGGCCGATCACATCCGCCTGGTCGGCCGGGCGGTGAACGAGGCCTGGCGCGCCCGCCATGGCCGCGACTTCGGGGAAGCCGATGTGCAGGCGATCTTCGAAGTGTTCGAGCCGCTGAACATCGCCGCCGTCGAAGCCCATTCCGCGCTGATCCCCGGCGCGCGGGAGGCGCTGGACCAGCTCGCCGCGCGCGGCATCCGCATCGGCTCCACCACCGGCTATACCCGCCCGATCATGGACCGCCTGGCACCGCTGGCTGCGGCCCAGGGTTTTCGCCCCGAAATCATCATCTGCGCCGGCGACCTGCCGGAGGGGCGGCCGGCGCCGTTGCAGATGTGGAAGGCCATGGCCGAGATGGGCGTCTGGCCGGCGCGGCAGGTGGTGAAGGTGGACGACACCCCGCCCGGCATCGGCGAGGGCCGCAATGCCGGCACCTGGACCATCGGCCTGGCGCTGTCCGGCAATATCGCCGGCCTCTCCGCCGAGGAACTCGCCGCGCTTTCGGACACCGCGCGCGCCGAGCTGCGCCGGGTGGCCACTGCCGAACTGACCGGGGCCGGCGCACATCTGGTCATCGATTCCATCGCCGGGCTTCCCGCAGCCCTGGCCGCGATCGAGGCGCGGATGGCGGCGGGGGAAGAGCCGGGGTGACGGCGGCCTGATCCGCCAGAAGGCGGCCGCTACAGCCCCGCCAGCGCCGCCTTGGCGGCTGCGTATTCGGCGCGCAGCCGCGCCACGATCTCGGGGGCGGGTGGCGCATCCGTGATGCTGCCGACGCCCTGGCCGGCGCCCCAGACATCCTTCCAGGGCTTTACCCGGGTGGTGCCGAAATTGGCGCTGGTCTTGTCCACCGCCGGCAGCGCCTCCGGGTCCAGCCCGGCCGCGGTGATGCTGGGCTTCAGGTAGTTGCCGGGGATGCCAGTGAAGAAGGGCGTGTAGACGATGTCGGCGGCCTGGCCTTCGACGATCATCCGCTTGTAGCCCTCCGCCGCCTGGGCCTCGGCGGAGGCGATGAAGCGCGTGCCCATATAGGCGAGGTCCGCACCCATCGCCTGCGCCGCCAGGATCTGCCCGCCGGTGGTGATCGCGCCGGACAGGATCAGTGTGCCGCCAAAGATGCGGCGCACCTCCGCCACCAGGGCGAAGGGCGAAAGCGTGCCTGCATGGCCGCCGGCACCGGCGGCGACCAGAATCAGCCCATCCACCCCGGCCTCGATCGCTTTTTGGGCATGGCGCAGGGTGGTGACGTCGTGGAACACCACGCCGCCCCAGCCATGCACCCGGTCCACCACCGCCTGGGGCGGGCGGAGGGAGGTGATGATGATCGGCACGTGGTGCCGCTCACACACCGCCAGGTCATGCTCCACGCGGTCGTTGGAGGCATGCACGATCAGGTTCACTGCGAAGGGCGCATCGGCCTCGGTCAGCGCCGCGCTGATGCCGGCCAGCATCGGGTCGAGCGCTTCCTTCGGGCGGGCGTTCAACGAGGGGATGCTGCCGACGATCCCGGCCCGGCACTGCGCGATCACGAGTTCCGGCGTCGAGACGATGAACAGCGGGGCGCCGATGGCGGGCAGGCGCAGGCGGGTTTGCAGCAGCGGGGGCAGCGACATTCCGGGTCTCCCTTTGGCCGCGCATCCTGCCGGCCAAGGCCCGCCTTGACCATGGCGCGGGGATGGCGGACAGGATTGGGCAATTGGGGGAGCAGGCGCATGGCGGAACCGGTGCGGTATGAGGTTGTGGACGGCATCGCGGTGGCGACGTTGTCGAACCCGCCGGTCAATGCCCTGTCGGCCGCCTTGCGCGCCGGGCTGTTCGAGGCGGTGGCCCGGGCGGAGGCTGATCCGGCCGTAACCGGCCTGGTGATCGCCGCCGAGGGCCGCACCTTCATCGCTGGCGCCGATATCTCGGAATTCGGCAAGCCGCCGGCCTCCCCCACTTTGGCGGAGCTGGTGGCGGCGCTGGATGGCGCGGCCAAGCCGGTGGTTGCCGCGATCCACGCCGCGGCGCTGGGCGGTGGGCTGGAAGTGGCCATGGCGTGCTCCTGGCGGGTGCTGGGGCCGCGCGCGAAGCTGGGGCTGCCGGAGGTGAAGCTCGGCCTGCTGCCGGGCTCGGGCGGCACCCAGCGGGCGCCCCGGCTGATGGGGGCCGCGGCCGCCTTGCGGCTGATGGTGGCTGGGGAGCCGATGGACGCCGATGCGGCCGTGGCGGCGGGGCTGGCCGATACGGTGGTGCTGGGGGATCTGGTGCAGGCGGCGCGAGGGTTTGCCGCGCGTCCGAAGCCGAAACCTGTCTCCGCGCGCGATGAGGGGCTGGGCGATCGCGACGCCTTCGAGAAGGAAGCGGCGACGTTGGCGAAGCGTGCGGCGACCGAGCCGCAGATCGCCGATTGCATCGCCTGCGTGCGCGCCGCCTTCGAAAAGCCCTTCGCGGAGGCCGTGGCCTTCGAGCGCGCCGCCTTCCTGCGCCTGCTGGACGACCCGCGCAGCAAGGCGCTGCGCCACGTCTTCTTCGCGGAGCGTGAGGCCGCCCGGATCGCGGGTCTGCCCAAAGGCACGCAACCGCGTCCCGTGTCCCGCGCCGCCGTGCTCGGCAGCGGCACCATGGGCGCGGGCATCGCCATGTGCTTCGCCAATGCCGGCATCCCCGTGCGGGTGATCGAGACCGATGATGCCGCCCTGGCGCGCGGCATGGAGCGTATCCGCGGCACCTATGACAGCAGCGTCAAGCGCGGCAGCCTGAACGCAGAGACGCGCGATGCGCGGCTGGCGCTGATCGAGGGCGCCGTGGGCCTGGATGCCGCCGCCGATGCCGATCTGGTGATCGAGGCGGTGTTCGAGGAGATGGGCCTCAAGAAGCAGATTTTCGCCCATCTGGATCGCGTGACGAAGCCGGGGACGGTTCTGGCCAGCAACACCTCCTACCTCGACATCGACGAGATGGCCGCCGCCACGTCGCGCCCGCAGGATGTGCTCGGGATGCACTTCTTCTCGCCGGCCAATGTCATGAAGCTGCTGGAAGTGGTGCGCGCCAAGCATACCTCGCCGGAGGCCCTGGCCACCGCCACCGAGATCGGCCGCAAGCTTGCAAAAGTGCCGGTGGTGGTGGGCGTCTGCTACGGCTTTGTGGGCAACCGCATGCTGGCGCGCCGCACGCAGCAGGCGGAGCGGCTGCTGCTGGAGGGCGCGGCGCCGGAGCAGGTGGACAAGGCGCTGACCGATTTCGGCTTTCGCATGGGGCCCTTTGCCATGGCTGACCTCGCGGGCCTCGACATCGGCTGGCGCATCCGCCGCGCGACCGGCAAGCGCGCGCCTGTGGCGGATGCGCTGGTGGAGGCGGAACGCCTCGGCCAGAAGACCCGCAAGGGCTATTATCTGTATCCCGAGGGCAGCCGGACCGGCGTTGTCGATCCGGAGGTCACCGCGCTGATCCGGCGCGTCGCGGCGCAGGAAGGCGTCGAGCAACGCGAGATTGGCCAGGAGGAAATCCTCGACCGGCTGGTGCTGCCGATGGTGAATGAGGGCGCGCGCATCCTGGAGGAAGGGATCGCGGCGCGCCCCGGCGACATCGATGTCGTCTGGCTGCACGGCTACAACTGGCCAGCCTGGCGTGGCGGCCCGATGCATTACGCGGATTCCGTCGGCTTGCTGCATGTGGTGGCGCGGCTCGCCGCCTTCGCCGAGGCGACCGGCGACGAGACGCTGCTGCCCGCCGACCTGCTCGGCCGCCTCGCCGCCGAGGGCCGTGGTTTTGCGAGTCTGAAGGCCGACTGAGATGAATCCGTGGGAGGCGTCCTACCCGCCGGAGTGCCGCTGGGACACGCCGATCCCGCGCGGCACGCTGCCGGGGTTCCTGGATGACGTGGCCTCACGATTCGCGGACAAGCCAGCGCTGGAATATCGCGGCCATGTGCTGAGCTATGCGCAGTTGCGGGCGCTGTCCAATCGCATCGCGGCCGGTCTGATGGCGCGCGGCATCGGGCGCGGCGATTGCGTCGCGCTGTATCTGCCGAATTCGATCTGGCATCCGCTGTGCTTCTTCGCGGCACTGCGCACGGGCGCGCGGGTGGTGCATTTTTCGGCCCTCGATGCGAAGCGGGAGCTGGCGCACAAGGCCCATGATTCCGGCGCGACGCTGCTGATCACCACGGGCTTCGCCGCCCAGGTGGAGAATGCACGCTGGCTGCGCGACCAGGGGGCAGTGCGGGAGGTATTGCTGGCCCCCGAGGCGCGCTGGGGCGGGGAGGATGTGGCGCAGGATTTTCCGCTTGTCCCGGAAGCCGAGCCGCCGGCGTCCTGGCCGGTGCTGTCGCCCGACGATCTGGCGCTGCTGCAATACACGGGCGGCACCACTGGCACGCCGAAAGGCGCGATGCTGACGCATGGCAATCTGACCGCCGCCGTCGCCATCTACAAATCCTGGCGCGACCACACCGACCTGCCGGAGGGCACGGCGCGCGTGCTGGTGCTGCTTCCGCTGTTCCATATCTTTGCGCTGACCGCCGTGTTGCTGCGGCAATTGGCGCAGGGCGCGCTGTGCCATCTGCGGGTGCGCTTCGATGCGGCGCAGTGGGTGGAGGAGGTAGAGCGGCTGCGCATCACCACCTTCTCCGGTGTGCCGACCATGTGGATCGGCATTGCGGGCGTGCCCGGTATCGAACAGCGGGACCTGTCCTCGCTCCGCCAATGCAGTTCCGGCGGCGCGCCGATGCCGCAGGAGGTGCAGCAACGTGTGGAGCGCATCCTGAAGCTGCGCATTGGCGGCGGCTGGGGCATGACCGAGACCTGCCCGGCCGGCACGCGCATTCCGCCCGGTGGCCCTGTGCGCGCCGGCATCATCGGCCTGCCGCTGCCGGGGATTGAGATGCGCATCGTGGCTTTCGATGAGCCGGTGCGCGAAATGCCGGTGGGGGAGATCGGCGAGATCGCCATCCGCGGCCCCAATGTCTTCTCCGGCTATTGGAATCGCCCCACCGATAACGCGACGGCCTTCGCGGATGGCTGGTTCCTGACCGGCGACACCGGCTGGATGGATTCGGCGGGCTATTTCACCCTGGTCGATCGTCGCAAGAACATGATCCTGTCCGGCGGCTTCAACGTCTATCCGGCGGCCATCGAGCAGGCCATCTACGAGCACCCGGCCGTCGCCGAATGCGTGGTGATCGGAGTTCCGGATGCTTATCGTGGCCAGGCCGCCAAGGCTTTTTGTGCGTTGAAGCCCAGCGCGGCACCCTTCACGCTGGAGGAATTGCGCGCATTTCTGGCGGACCGCGTCGGCAAGCACGAGATGCCGGCCGCGCTGGAATTCCGCGAAAACCTGCCGCGCAGCGCGGCGGGCAAGTTGTTGGCGAGTGCCTTGCGCGACGAAGAAGCGGCACGGGGATAGGAGACGGCACATGGACCTCCGCTACACGCCCGACGAGATCGCCTTCCGCGATGAGCTGCGAAAATTCTTCCGCAGCGAAATCCCGCTATCCATCCGCCGCAAGGTCAGCGAGGGCCGCGCTTTGGCGCGGGAGGATTACATCACCAGCCAGCGCATCCTGCACGCCAAGGGCCTCGCCACGCCGAACTGGCCCGTGCAGTGGGGCGGGCAGGATTGGACGCCGGTGCAGCGCTACATCTATGTCGAGGAGTTGCAGGCCGCCGCCGTGCCGCAGCCGCTCGGCTTCAACGTGAACATGGTCGGCCCCGTCATCGCCACCTTTGGGTCGGAGGCGCATAAGCAGCGGTTTCTTCCCTCCACCGCCAATCTGGACATCTGGTGGGCGCAGGGATTTTCGGAGCCTGGCGCGGGATCGGACCTCGCCTCGCTGAAGACCACGGCGCGGCGCGAGGGTGACGACTTCATCGTCAACGGCCAGAAGACCTGGACCACGCTCGGCCAATATGCCGACTGGATCTTCTGCCTGGTGCGCACGGACGCATCAGTGAAGAAGCAGGCCGGCATCTCCTTCATCCTGATCGACATGAAGACGCCCGGCATCACGCTGCGCCCCATCATCACCATCGATGGCGGGCATGAGGTGAACGAGGTCTTCTTCGACGAGGTGCGCGTGCCCGCCGAGAATCTCGTCGGCGAGCTGAACAAGGGCTGGGACTACGCGAAGTTCCTGCTGTCGAATGAGCGCATCGGCATCGCCCGCATCGGCATGACCAAGGAACGCCTGGCGCGCGTCAAACGTCTGGCGCGGGAGACGCCGGCGGGGGAGGGGATGGTCTGGGACGATCCCGATTTCCGCCGCCGCCTCGCTTGGTCCGAGATCGAGCTGAAGGCGCTGGAGATCACGCAGATGCGTGTGGTGGCCGCGCAGCGATCCAAAGCCAGCGATAAGCCGGACCCCTCCTCCTCCATCCTCAAGATCAAGGGCAGCGAGATCCAGCAGGCCTCGACGCAATTGCTGGTCGATGTCGCCGGCCCCTACGCCATGCCGCGCCCGGATCGCGACGAGGAAGGGCTGAACCTGCCGAGCGTTGGCCCGGATTGGGCGGATGCCGCGGCGCCGCTGTTCTTCAACTACCGCAAGGTCTCGATCTACGGCGGCTCCAACGAGATCCAGCGGAATATCATCGCCAAAGCATTCCTGGGGCTCTGACGGCACATGGACTTTGACCTTACCGACGAGCAACGCATGCTCTCCGACAGCATCCGCCGTCTTGTCGCGGATGCCTATGACGACTTCGAGAAACGCGAAACCTATCGCGCCGAGCCGCGCGGCTATGCCGAGTCCAATTGGCAGAAATTCGCCGAGATGGGGCTGTTGGGACTGCCCTTCTCGGAAGAAGACGGCGGCTTCGGCGGTGGCCCCGTCGAGACCATGCTGGTCTGCGAACAGTTCGGCCGTGGTCTTGCGGTGGAGCCCTATCTCGCCACCGTGGTGCTCGGCGGAGGGCTGCTGAAGCGCGCCGCCAGCGCCGAACAGCGCGCCGAACTGATCCCGGCGATCGCGGAAGGCACGCTCACGCTTGCCTTCGCGCATCAGGAACGTCAGGCGCGGCACGACCTGAATGATGTCGCCACCGCCGCGACGCGCAATGCCGATGGCTGGGTGCTGAACGGCGCCAAGGGCGTGGTGCTGCATGGCGACAGCGCGGACCGGCTGATCGTCTCCGCCCGCACCGCCGGCGGGCGTCGCGACCGCGACGGCATCAGCCTGTTCCTGCTCGACCCCACCACCCCCGGCGTCACCCGCCGTGGCTATGCGACGCAGGACGGGCTTCGCGCGGCGGAGGTGGTGCTGGAGAATGTGGCGGTCCCCGCCGCTGCCCTGCTCGGCCCGGAAGGCGCCGCGCTGCCCCTGATCGAGCAGGTGGTGGACGAGGCCCAGGCGGCGATCTGCGCGGAAGCCCTCGGCGCCATGGAGGTGCTGCGCGACCTGACCGTGGACTACCTGAAGCAGCGCACCCAGTTCGGCCAGCCGATCGGCAACTTCCAGGCCTTGCAGCACCGCGCGGCGGATATGCTGGTGGCCACCGAACAGGCTCGCAGCATGGCGATGTATGCGGCGATGATGGTGCAGGAAGGCGACCCCAGCGCCCGCCGTGTGGCGCTATCCGCCGCCAAGGCCCTGGTCGCCAAGAATGCCGACCAGCTCGGCAAGGATGCGATCCAGCTTCACGGCGGCATCGCGGTGACCGAGGAATACAAGGCCGGCCACTACTTCAAGCGCCTGACCATGCTCGCCGGGCTGTTCGGCGATGTGGACCATCATCTGCGCATCGTGGTCGCGGCCGGGGGGCTTCCGGAAGCGGCCTGACGGGTTTGACGGGATTCGCGGCGCGCCCGATGCTGCCGCGGCGCTTCAAGCGACAGGGGAGAAAACGACCATGGCCGAGCATCCATTCACGCTCGAGGATCTGGAGACGCTGCGGCAGTGGGACACGCCCACCATCTGCAACGCGCTGGAATACGTGCTACCCGCCCGCCGCGGCCATGGCTTCACCGTGCGCCCGCTGGTCGCCGCCGACCGCAAGCTGCCGCCGATCTGCGGCCTGGCGCGCACCGGCACCATCCGCGCCGCCGCCCCCTCCGGCCGGCCGAAGGAGGTGGACCGCAAGATCCGCCTCGGCTGGTACGACTATGTCGAGCGCGCCTCCCTGCCCACCATCGTCGTCCTCCAGGACCTGGACGATACCCCCGGCGTCGGCGCCTTCTGGGGGGAGGTGCATTCCGCCGTCCACAAGGCGCTTGGCGCGCAGGGCGGTGTCACCAATGGTTCGATCCGCGACCTCGACATGCTGGCGCCCGGTTTTCAGCTGCTGGCCGGCGTGGTGAATCCGAGCCATGCCTTTGTCCATATGGTCGCCTATGGGCAGGAGGTCTCGGTCCACGGCATGCATGTGCAGCATGAGGATGTGGTCCATGCCGACCACCACGGCGCCGTGGTGATTCCGCATGACGCGGTGCGCAAGATTCCGGCGGCGATCGAGCTGGGCGCGCGGCGGGAGAAGGTGATCCTCGACCTCTGCAAGGACCCGGAATTCAGCGCTGCCAAGCTGGCCGAGGCGCTGGCCAAGGCGGACGAGATCCATTGATCCGTCTGGCGCCGGTCTTGCTCACGTATTCGGAGTGTGGATGAGACCGGTGCTGTGCCGGGTGCGCCCGGAATGGGTCGACCATTACGGCCATATGAACCTGGCCTATTACCTGGTCGCCTTCGACCTCGCGACGGATGAGGTCTGGCCGGATTGGGGCCTCGGCCCGGCGCTGCGCGCGCGCGGGCTGGGCACCTTCGCGGTGGAATCCTGGCAGGCCTATCGCCGGGAGGTGGTGCTGGACGCGCCGCTGGCGGCGGAAAGCGCCCTGCTGGCCTTCGATACCAAGCGCCTGCTGCTGCGCCACCGGCTGTACCATGCCGAGGAAGACTGGCTCTCGGCGGAGAATGAGGTGCTGTTCCTCTGCGTCGATCTGGCGACCCGACGCGTGGCGGCCTGGCCCGAGGATGTGCTGGCGCGCTTCGAGCAGGTGCGGGTGGCGGAGGCGCCGCAGCGGCTGGCGCTGAAGCGGGGCTGAGACCAGCGCTCCCGAAAAGGCTGACCTGCGGCCGGCGTCACGCCGGCCGAGGCCGCGAATGCGGCCCGCCGCAAGTGCGTCACGCCGCTGGCGTGCCTTTGGCACGACGTAGCCAAGCCCGCGAAGCGGGCGCCCGGCGCATGAGGGCATGAACAGGCATACCAAAGCTCGATGAAATCGAGCGTTGGTATGACCCCTCAGTCGCGCAGTGCCCGGCGCAGCGAATCCCGGATCGGCGACACCAGGTAGCTCAGCGCGCTGCGGGTCTCGCCCAGCACGAAGACCTCGGTCGGCATGCCGGCCGTCAGCCGCAGGCCGGGCAGGCGTTGCAGCTCCTCCGGCCGGATTTCGGCGCGGGCGAGGAAGTAGACGACGCCCTGCGCATCGGTCTGCTGGTCGGCGGAGACATAGGTCAGCCGCCCGGCCAGCAGCGGCGTGGTGCGCTGGCGCAGCGCGGTGAGGCGCACATTCACCCGCTGGCCGACCTGCAACTGCTCCACATCGGTCGGCGCGACGCGCGCCTCCACCACCAGCCGGTCGTCCAACGGCACCAGGTCCAGCACCGGCTGGCCATCGGTGATGCTGCTGCCCGGAGTGACGAAGCGGATATCGGTCACGATGCCGGGTTCGCTCGCCACCAGGTCGCGGCGGGCGCGGATGTTCTCGGCCGAGAGCAGGCGCTGCTCCGCCTCCACCATCTGCTGCTGCGCCTCCTGCAACTCGCGGGCGATGTCCTGGGCGCGGGTCAGGCGCAGGCTGGAAAGCTCCGCCTCCGCCTGGGCGATGGCCTGGCGGAACTGTGCCTCCTGCGCCGCATACAGGCCCATTTCGCCGCGCGCCTGCGCCTCCAGCCGCTCCAATTCCCGCACCTCCCGCATCCGGGCGAAGCCCTGCTGGGCCAGGGGGCGCAGGCCCTGAAGGTCGGCGCGCACGGAATTGGCGCGGGCGGCGGCGGCGACGCGCTGGGCACCGGCGGCCAGAAGCTGTTCACGCGGCACCGCGACGCGGCGTTCATAGACGCGGGTGTTGCTGTCGAAGGCTTCCCAGCGCGCCTGGAACAGGCGAGTTTCCGCGATCAGGATCGCGGAGAGGGAGGGGTCGTTGACGGCCGCCTGCTGGATCTCGGCCGGGATGGTGAAGCTGCGCTGATCCTGCTGCTCGGCGCGCAGTCGGGCGATGCGGGCGCCGAGCGTGCGCGTCTGGGCGCGGAGCTGCACGGCATTCGCCTCCGCGCTCGTCGGGTCCAGCCGCAGCAGCACCTGGCCGGCCTGCACGCGCTGACCTTCCCGCACCAGCAATTCCTGCAGGATGCCGGGTTCGGCCAGCATCATGGATTTGCGCCGTCCTTCCGAGGCCAGGGCGCCGCGGGCGACAACGGCGCGTTCGATCGGCGTGATCGCCGCCCAGAACAGCAGCCCGCCGAAGCCCACCACCAGCAGCAGCAGCGCCGCGCGCATCACCCGCTTCACATCGGGGGTGGAGGCAGCGGCCTCAGCCTCGGCGAAGTTCAGCGGGATGGCTTTGGGACCGGCCAAGTGGGGGCCTGCCAATCGCGCGGTCATGGCGTCCTCTCCCCCGGTGCTTCGGCACGCCAATGGCCGCCGGGCGCCAGATGCAGCATCTGGTCGAGATGCCCGGCCCAGAGCGCCGGTTCATGGCTGATCAGCAGGCAGGCGGCGCCGGCGGCGCGGGCGGCCATCACCGCCTCGCGCACCGCTTCCCGTCCCGCCTGATCCAGCCCGGCCTCGGGTTCGTCCAAGGCGAGCAGGGCTGGGGCGCCGTACAGGGCGCGCGCCAGGCCGATCATCCGGCGCTGGCCCATGGACAGGCCGCCGGTTGGCCCGGCCTCGGTCGCATAGCCCTGCGGCAGGCGGCCGATCATGTCATGCGCCCCGGCCTGTCGCGCGGCCTCCACCACCGCTTCCGGGTCCTCCGGCCCGAAGCGGCCGATATTGGCCAGCACGCTGCCATCCAGCAGTTGCACATCCTGCGGCAGGAAGCCGATGCGCGGGCCGATCACGCTGCGATCCACCGCCCGCAGGTCCTGGCCATCCAGCAGCGCATCGCCCACCTCGGCCTGCAGCAGGCCCAGCGCCACCCGCAGCAGGGTCGATTTGCCGGCGCCATTCGGTCCGGTCACCAAGGTGAGGCTGCCCGGCGGGCAGTACAGGGTGACATCCTCCAGCACCGGCCGCAGCCCATCCGGCGGCGTCCAGCGCAGCCCGCGCAGCCACAGGCCCGGCGGCGCCGCCGGGTCCGCCGCCCGCACCGCCGGTTCCGCATGATCGCGGAACAGCTCCTGCAACCGCCGCCAGGCGAGGCTCGCGAAAGCCCATTCGCGCCAGGCCAGCACGATGCGGGCGATCGGCTGGGTGGCGCTGCCGGCCAGCATCATCGCGGCGATGATCGAACCCGGGGAGGCCTGGTCGCCCAGTGCCAGCACCACGCCCGTGACCACCACGGCCCCCTGCGCCATGTAGGAGGCGAATTCCGTCACGCCGCGCACGGCGCGCGCCCGCGCCTGGGCGCGGTCGCCCTCCGCCAGCGCGGCCTCCTGCGCCGGTTCCCAGCGCCGCACCACGGCGGCCAGCATGCCGAGGCCCTCCAGCATGTCGCTCTGTCGCAGGCGGCCCTGCAATTCGGCGCCCTGCCGCAACTGCCGTTCGGAGGCGCCGCGCAGCATGCCGCGCGTGGTGCGGTCCAGCACCAGGCCGAGCAGCACCATCATCACGCAGGCGCTGCCGACCACCAGCGCATAGACCGGATGCAGCAGGAACAGCACGGCCAGCGCCACCGGCAGCGCCGTCATGTCGAACAGATCGGCCAGGGTATTGCCGCCGAGGAAACGCCGCAGCTCCGAGGTGTCCTGCAAGGCGGCGAGGCCGGGCTGGCGGCTGCCGAGCAGGGAACTGCGCACCGCCGCCTGCAAGGCCTCCAGCGTCAGCCGGCGCGCCATCTCCTCCGACAGCGCCGACATCAGCGCGGCGCGCAAGGCACGGAGCGCGCCGGCCATGCTCAGGGCGATGACGAAGGCGAGGGACAGCACCGTCAGCGTGTCGAGGTTGTGACCCTCCGTCACGCCGTCGAAGATGTGCATGGTCAGCAGCGGCATGCCCAGCAGCGCCGCCTGACGGGCGAAGGACATGGCCAGCAGCAGCGCCAGCACCTGGCGGAAGCCGGGGGCGCGGCGCAGCGCGGCCCAGAAGCCGCTGAAGGGGCCCGCGGGCTTTTCCACGCTGACTGGCCGGGCCTTGGCGGCGCGGGCAGGGGGGGCGTGCAGGCGCAGACCGCTCATGCCGCGCGACCCTTTGGGGCTGCCAGCAGGGGCGCGGCTTTGGTCGGCACCAACTGGCCACCGCGCAGCGTCAGCACCTGATGCGCCGCGGCCAGCAGCGTGGTGCGATGGGAGGTCAGCAGGATGCCGGTGCCACGCGCCGCCAGATGCCGCAGCAGCCGCACGAGCCGTTCCTCCCCCGCCGCATCCAGGAAGGCGGCGGGCTCATCCAGCACCAGCAGGCGCGGCCGGCCGTACAAAGCGCGGGCCAGCGCCACACGCTGCCGCTGGCCGGCGGAAAGCGGGCCCTCGGCGCGGATCGGGGTGGCGTAGCCGGCGGGCAGGGCGGCGATCAGCGCCTGCGCATCGGCCAAGCGCGCCGCTTCCATCACCGCCGCCATGTCCGGCACCGCGAGGCGGGCAATGGCCTCCGCCACCGTGCCATCAGTCAGCAGCGGGTCCTGCGGCAGATAGCCGACATGGCGGGCGAAATCCTCCCGCGCCCATTGCCAGCAGGCCTGGCCATCCAGGAAGCAGCCGCCGGCGGAAGGGCGCAGCATGCCGACCGCGATGCGCAGCAGCGTGGTCTTGCCCGACCCCGCCGTGCCGGCCAGCGCCACGATGCGGCCGGGCGGCACGTCCAGCACCACATCCCGCAGCAGCGGGCGGGGCGCGCCGCGATGGATGAAGCCGACGCGCTCCATCACCAGCCGGCCCTCATGGCAGGGGAAGGCGATGCCCGTTCCGCCGCCCGGCTCGGCCTCGGCCAGCTTGGCAAGGCGCCGCCAGGCGGAGAGCGCCGCGCCCCATTCATGGCTGGCGCCGCCGAGGCGGGCGAAGGGGGTGATGATCTGGCCGGTGACCAGCATGGCCAGCACCATGCCGAAGCCGACATTGATGCCATTGGCCGAAAGCAGCGTGCCCACCACCAGCGCCCCGCCCGAGCCCACGCCATGGATGGTGGCAAGCCCCGCCCCCACCCAGCGCGCCCCCGCCTGGGCACTGCGCAGCGCCGCACCGCCTTCGCGCATCCGCGCCTCCCACCGCGCGGCGAGGGGCTTGCGCAGGCCCATGGCCTCCACCGCCTCGGCGCAGCGCATGGCATCGCCGACCAGGGAGGCGGTGCGGGCCTGGGATTCATTGGCGGAGGTCAAGGCGCGCCGCGTCAGCCGGTCGCCCAGCAGCGACAGCAGCGCCGCGGCCAGGCAGCAGCCCAGCGCCCAGAGGGTGAAGGCCCAGTGGAAGAACAGCAGCAGCAGGATCAGCGTCGGCACCAGCACCGCATCCACCATGCCGGTCAGCACGGGCCCGGTCAGGTTGCGGCGCAGCTCCTCCACATCCCGCAGCGCCTGGCCGGCGGCGAGGTCGGCCCGGCCGGGCTGCCGCGCCGCCGCCAGCACCAGCGGGGCGGCCAGCCGCCGCGCCAGGCGGTGCGACACGGCGAGCAGCCCCAGTTCCCGCAGCTGATCGAGGCCGAGCAGGATGCCGACGGTCAGGCAGAAGGCGATGGCGAGGCCGGCCAGGGTCCAGGGATTGCCGGTGGGCAGCACCAATTGCCAGATCACCAGCTTGGCCGCGACCACCGCGAAGGTCGCCAGGCTGATGGCCAGCCCCAGCGCCAGGGTCAGCCGGGCGGCGGAGGCGATCTCCGTCCGCGCGACCTCCACCACATCCGGCAGCGTGCCGGGTGGGGGGGGCGGAGCGGACCTGGCCGGCTCGGCGCCCCGCAGGCTGCGCGCCAGGGCCATGCCGCTACAGCGCCAGGACCAGCGCGAAGGCGGTCAGCGCACCCAGGCCGGTGACCGCCAGCAGCGCCATCAGCACCACCTGCCAGGTGTCCAGCCCGCCCGGGCCGGTGCCTGCGGCACGCGGCGCCGGCGCGGCCTGCAGGCTGGCGAGACGCTCATCCAGCCGCGCCACCCAGGCCTCCAGCACCGCCATGCGCTGTTCGAAATCCGCCGGCTCCGTCATCGGCGTCATTGGCGGCTCCGGCCGCAGGGCCAACTCCTGCATCCGGTCCTCCAGCGCGCGCTGCCCGGCGATGAGCTGTTCGATGGCCTTCACCACCTGCGGGTTTGGCGCGGCGGCGCGCGATTCCGGCCGGGCTTCCACGGGCGCGCCATGGCGCAGCAGGGGCAGCGCCACCTCCCCACCCTCGACCGCGCGCGCCACCACGCTAAGATCGGCGCGGCGTTCCGCCCAGGCCGGGCGCAGCAGGAAGCGGAAGCCATGGAAGGCATCGCCGATGCCAGCGCGGATCAGGTCGGCGCGGTGGCGGTCGGCGACGCTGGTCGCCACCGTCTGGCCATCCAGGCGCAGCTCCACCACCACGCGCTCCGTCGGCTGCGCGGGCTCGAAGGCCCAGCCATCGATGCGGTTGCCGGTGACCGCATCGACATAGCCGCGGATATCGGGTGCGGCGAGCGGTTCAGCCGAGGCGGACACGGGCACGACCCTCCGCGCGTCTCGTGGCCGGGGCCGTCACGGGCAATGGCACCAGCTCGGGCAGGCCCGTGCCCATCAGCCGGCGATACAGCGCCAGATGCTCGATCGCCGCCTCCTCCATCCGGCGTGGCGCCGGGGTGGCGGCCGAGAGGCGCTCCCACAGGCCCGGCTCATCTGCCGCGCGGCGCATGACCTCGGCCAGGCCGATGCTGTCGCCCACCGGGAAATGCAGCCCATCGACGCCGTCGCGCACCGATTCCGCCATGCCGCCGACATTGCCGCAGATCACCGGGCGGCCGTGGCGGAAGGCTTCCTGCACCACCAGCGGCGCGTTTTCCCACCAGATGGAGGGCATCACCACCCAGTCCACGGACGCCATCCGCGCCGGCATATCCTCCGGGCTGTAGAGCCCGTGATGCCGCGCCGAGGGCGCGGCGGTAAGCGCCGCCTTGAAGGTCGCCAGAAATTCGTCGGGCTGGTAGGCGGTGCCGCCGTGCAAAGCGAGGTCATGCGCCACGCCCTGCCGCGACAGATGCGCGGAGGCGTCGAGCGCCACGAGGCTGCCCTTGAAACGATTGATGTGGCCGAAGAAGCCGAAGCGGTCGCGCCGCCCATCTGTCGTCACGCGGCGCGGCGCGGCGGGGCCGCCGGCGATGCCGTTGCGCAGCACCTCGATCCGCGCCCCATCCCAGCCGGCGGCGATGAAGCGGTCGCGCAGGAAGTCCGATGGCGACAGCAGCAGGTCTACCCCCGCCATGGCACCGCGCACCGCGATGTCCCGCAGCGCCAGGTCGGTGCCGCCGCGCCCGGGGAAGCAGCGCCGGCAGCCATCGGCGGAAGGGCCGGGGCAGAGCCGGTCGTCGATGGTCAGAAGCTGGCCCTCCTGCGGGCAGAGCGCGAAGAAGTCGTGCAACGTCACGACGATCTTCGCCTTCGGCGCCACCCGCCGCACGACATCCAGCGTCTCCAGCCCGAAATAGAGCAGGTGGTGGAAATGCACGATGTCCGGCTGATAGTCGGTCAGGAAGGAGACCAGCTCCCCCATCCCCCAGCTATCCACCTGGGAGAGGTGGAAGCGGTCGAAATGGCTGAGCCAGACCAGCATCTCGTCCGATTTCGTGCCGATCGACTGGAACAGCGTGCCGGGGCGGCGTTCGCGATGCTGCGCGGTGACCGCGGCGAGGAACAGCCCCTCCACCCCATGCCGGTCGCGCAGCGCGCGGAACAGCCCGCGCGCCACCACCTCGGTGCCGCCCGGCTGCAGATCGGGATGGTTATGACAGAGGACGAGGAGGCGCATGGCTCCACTAAGGCTAAAGGAAAGAGGCTCGGGGCGATATTGCCGGATCGGAGATAGGGCGTTGCATCGTCAGGGACTTCGCCACGCGGTGGATCAGGCGGCGGCCAGCGTCTCCCCCATGCGTGGGAAGGCGGCCATCAGCGCGCCGATGGTCGCATCCCAGCGGCGGTGATGCAGGCGGCGGTTGTAGGCGGCGGCGACGGTGCCGGCATAGCCGCCATGCTGGGCGATGGACTGCCGCTCGAAATGGAACAGCTCGGCGGCGGGTTCATAGAGGATGCCGTAGCCCGCCTGGCGCAGCCGCAGGCAGAGGTCGCTGTCCTCATAATCGCCGACGATATAGTCGGCGGAGAAGCCGCCGACCGTGTCCCAGGCCTCCCGCCGCATCAGCATGGCCGCGCCGGTGACGCCGGGCACCGGCCGTGCCTGGCAGGCCATCGGGTAATGGCGCGGGAAGCCTTTGAAGTAGTGGCAGTTGTACCAGTCATCGCCAGGACCGCGGGCGAAGTACAGCCCGGCATGTTGCAGGGAGCCATCGTCGAACATCAGCTTCGGCCCGACGCAGCCCAGCTTCGGGTCCTCCGCCAGCCGCGCCAGCAGCGGCGCCAGCCAGCCGGGCCGGTCGGGCACCACGTCGGAATTCAGCATCAGCAGGGTCGGTGCCGTGGCCTGCGCCGCGCCGCTGTTGCAGGCAGTGGCATAGCCGGCATTGCGGCCATGCAGCACCAGGGTGACGGACAGGCCCGTCAGCCCAGACAGGCCGCGCAGCATATGCTCCGCCTCGCCGCGCTGTTCCGGGCTGTCGAGCACAAAGATCAGCTCCGACTGCCGCAGCATCGGGTCGCGGGCGAAGGCGGAAAGCTGGTGCCGTACGAAGCGCAGGTTGCGGTACAGCGGGATGACCAGGCTGGTGAGCGGGGCCGTCACCGGCGGGCCGATGCGCAGCACTTCCAGATCCAGCGGCTCGGCGGAGGCGGCGCGGTGCAGGCGTTCGGCGGCTGGCGTCAGGCATTGGTCCAGCAGGGCCGGGCTGACATCCAGCGGGTTGACGCCGCGCAGCACCGCTTCCCGGGCCTGGGCGGCGGGGATCAGGGCCGGGCCGGCGACCAGCTCGATCGCTTCGCCCGAGCCAAGCGTCAGTTCCAGCCGCCACTGAGCCACAGGGCCAGGGCCGGCATCGGGCAGATGGGCGACGAAGCCGGGGCGGGGTTCCGGCGCGCCGAAGGACGCCTGCTCGAAGCGCTTCACCACATCCTGGCGGCTGGCCGGGAACAGCCGCTCCGCCGGCAGGGGCATACCGCCAAAGGGTCCGCGCAGGGTCATGCCGCGGATCAGCCGCAGCGGATCATGCAGCCAGCCGATCAGGAACACGCCGCCGGCCTGATCGGAAATGGCGCGGTCCAGGGCGGCGGCCACCGCATTGGCCGGATCGGCGGCGGCGCGCGCCGGCGCCATGGACAGCACCTGCGCATCGCGCAGCGCATCGCTGCACCAGGGCTCCGCCGTATAGCGGCGCAGCGCCACCAGCGCCTGGCGCAGCAGGGCGCGCGGGGCGGGGGCATCCTGGCGCGCCAGTTCCACCAGGCCGGGGGGCAGGGGGGCGGCCTCCGGCAGGCGCCATGGCGGCGCTTCCGCGCGCAGCAGCAGGGCGTCGGCAGACATGGCGGGCAGGGGGGCGAGGCCGGCTTCGGGCTCCGCCACCCGGACCAGCCCCTGCAGCGTCAGCAGCCAGCCGCCAGCGGTCAGGGGCCAGAGCGCGCGGCCCTGGTTGAGGCTGACCAGCGGCCGCAGGCTGTCGGGGGCCGGGATGGCGGTGGGTGTCGCGATGGCGAGGAGATCCCGCAACACCGCGGGATCGGCCGCGGCCCGCAGTGGGCCTGCGATCTTGCTGGCAAGCAGCGTCAGGACACGCGGGCTGGCGGCGGAAGCGATCAGGGCAATGTTCGCGGCCAGCCCCAGATCCAGCCAGGCGCCATCCCCGGCCTTCAGCAGCAACTGCGAGCCCGCCGGCGCGCGTGCCAGCAGCAGGGCGCCATCCGGAAGCGGCAATTGGGACAGCGGGCGGAAGGGCTCGCCAGCGCCGAGACGGAGGTGAATATCGCGAAGCTGGGCAAGGCGCGCGGGCAGGCGCACCGCGACAATTTCGGCCCCGAGGCGCAGCCAGCGGGGAAGTGGAACTCCCGTCTCCTGCACCGCGGCCATCCCGCCTTGATCCACTTGCATGCCTCGTGCCGGCGGTGCCCTGGGTCGCGCCGCTGCGCGAGGCGGCCTCAGACGATCTGGACGATGGAGCCGATATTGTTGGTCAGGTCACTGACCGAAATGCCCTGAAGCGTGATGGTGTCGCTGCCGAGGGTGATGATGGCGTTGCCCGACCCGTCGTCCGAGACCAGGGAGAGCAGGTCGGTGGGGTCGCTGATGCCGGTGGCGTTGATGTTGCTGCTGATCTGCAGCGTGTCCGTGCCGATCTGGAAGCCGGTGATCAGGTCGTGGCCGAAGCCGTCGCCGAATTCGAAGGAGTCCGCGCCCGCGCCACCATTCATCGTGTCGTCGCCGCTGCCGCCGATCAGACGATCGGCGCCGCCACCACCATACAGCTCATCCTCACCCGCGCCGCCGCGCAGCACGTCCTTGCCCAGCCCGCCATAGATGACGTCGTCGCCGCCCCGACCGAAAATGGTATCGTCGCCGCCGAGTCCAAAAATCAGGTGATCGATGTCGCCAGCTGGGGCATTCAGCAAGTCGTCGGCATTGCTGCCGGAGATCGAGGCGAAGCCGGACATTGAAGCCTCCGCGGCGGGGGCGTGCTGGGCTGAGCACGTCAAAAAGCGCAGCTGTATTAGGAACTAGACTACCCGGAAGTCAACCAGTTTGGCGCTGCGGCAATCCAACCGTAAATCTTAAGAAAGCCAACCAAACTTTTGATTTACCTAAGAATATTCATTTTTGATACCGACAAAAATCTGAATACGAAACATTCGCGACGGGCGTCGGCGATGCCGTCGCCGAACCAGGAGCGTCCATGACGCGGCGCGCATCACAACCGATGGGCGCCAGTTAAGGAAAATGAGATTGCTGGGACAGTCTCATCCCAGAAAGTGGCCCATTCCCCAAAAAGCGGCGGCCTTCGGAAAAAGCCGTCGATGGGATTGATCTCGCGACGTATGGGGCGCGGTTCTACCTGCTGCGTGCAGCCGCAGGTTGTCGGGTCCGGCGCCGGGACGCGCCTGGCGTGGGGGGCTCGACGGGCGTGGGCGGTGGCGAGGGCGCTTCCGGTGTCTCATCTGCTTCCACCAGCACGGGTGAAGGTGCCAGCCGCAGCAGCGCCACGCCGAGAAGCAACACCCCCCGGGCATCCATCGGCGCGGATTCGCCGAAGGCCGCACGGCGCCACAGGCAGGCGGCGGGGTCGGCGACGCCCTCATGGGCGAGCGCCGCGAAGGGCGCGTCGGGCGAAGCCGCGAGCGCCGCCACCGCCCGGCGCAGAAAGGCGCCGCCGGGAGCCACATCGGGATCGGCGACCCACAGCAGCTCGCCGCGTGTTTCCGCCATCGCGGCCCGTGCGATCGCCGCCCGGGTGGAGGCGGCCGGCCCCGGCACCAGGCGGATGTCGCGCTGCCAGCGCTGCGCGGCCAGCCGCGCCCCTTCCGCCACGCGCGGGTCGGAGGGATCGTCCAGCACCACCACCTCCTGCACCGGCAGGTCCTGGCGGAAGATGGCGTCCAGCCGGCTGGCCAGCATGAAGCCGCGACCGCGACCCGGCACGACGACGGAGATGCCGGGCAGGCCAGGCAGCAGCGCGGCACGCAGGGCGGCGGTGGTACGGGTGAAGTCGAAACGCGCCAGCGCGGCCTGTCGCCGCGCCTGACGTGCCGGGGCATCCGGTGGGCCGGCCAGCAGCGGCGCGGCCGCCGCTACCATGGCCTCGACATCGCCGAGCGGCGCGGCGGCACCGCCCAGCGCCTGCGCCAGTTCGGCCGCGGCGCCAGCACCCTGGAAGGCCACCACCGGCACGCCGAGCGCCAGCGCCTGCTGCGCCACCATCGGGAAGGGCGCTTCCCGCGCCGTCAGCGCCAGCAGGTCGGCGGCGCCGAGCAGCGGCCCAGGCTCCAGCAGCTGTTCCACCAGCCGAAGCCCCTCCTGCCGCGCCGTGGCCAGCTCCGCGCCCAGCCAAAGCCGCAGGCCGGGATCGAGCGGCCCCACCCAGACCGCTTTCACCCGCGCATCCTGCGTCCGGAGCCGGCGGAACAATTGCAGGAACAGGTCGAGGCCGTTCCGCAGATCGCCCGGCCCGGTGCCGAGCAGCAGGCGGTCACCCTCCGCCAGGCCGAGATAGGCGCGCGCGCTGGCGGCCTCCGCCGCATCCGGCGCGGGGGGGAAGGGCAGGCCGGGTTCCAGCACCTGCATGCGGGTCTCGGCCAGCGCCGGCAGCTCCGCCAGCAGGGCATCCCGCACGGAGGCTGCGGGCAGCAAAGCGGTGCCGGCATGGCGCAGCGCGCCGCGCAGCCCGCCCAGCAGGTCCCGCGACCGCAACTCGCCCGGCATCTCATGCACCATCACGGTGCTGGCTATGCCACGCGCCTGCGCCAGGGCGGCCAGCCGCGCCGCCGCAGCCGTGGTCATCAGCGCATGCAGCAGCCCATCGGCGGCCGCGGCGGAGAGCGCGGCTTCCGCCGCTTCCGGCGTGGTCGCCACGGTCAGCCGGCCGAGCCGCCCGAAATCCTCCTCCAGCGGCCCGCCCGCCAGCAGCAGCACCTCCACCCGCAGGCCGGTGCCACGGCGCAGGGCGCCGGCGGCATCGATCAGCCGGCGCGCGGCCTCGCTTTCCTCGGCATCCGCCGCGGCGATCAACAGGCCCGGCGCCTCACTGGCGCGGCTGCCGACCACCGCGCGCGCGGTGGCGTTCAGGAAGGCGCCGCCGTAATGTAGGTCGGGCTCCAGATAAGCGCCCTCGCACCATTCGTTCCAGGCGTTCACGCAGACCATCGGCTCGCCGAAGAAGGGCGTGCGCTCGGCCCGCTCGATCAGCTCGGACAGCCAGGCCTCGTAGCTGGCGGGCTTGGCGCCATGGATGATGACGGTGTTCTGGCCCTGCTTGCGCGGGTCGTTGTCCCAGCCCGGCACGGCGCATTTGATCAGCGGGTAGTCCGGCTTCGGCTCCTCCAGCGACGCCTGGATGACGTCCTGATAGGCGAAGACGGTGCCGGTGAAGTCGGGGTCGAGATAGTCCAGGCTGGCGCTGATCGGCGAGCAGCGCTTGGCCAGCTTGTGCGGCGGGAATTCGATGGCGCCGTCGAAGCCGAATTCGGTCGGGTCGATATCGTCGAAGGACTGCGTCATGATGAAGATCGGGTCTTCGCCATGCGCATCCATGAAGCGCTTGCGCCAGCCGTCGATCGTCGCCTTCGGCTCCGGGATCAGCCCGGCGCGATAGACCATCAGCACCGGGCGGCCCTGCAGGCGAATGTAGCGCGGATCGGCGAAGTGGCGCGCCAGCACGTTGATCAGCTCCGGCTCATCCTCCGGCCGGTAGTCCTGGCCCATCAGGATGTCGTGCTCGGCGCCGTCCCAGCGGCGGGTCCAGTTCTCATTCGCCCACATCAGGGCGAAGGGCATGTCCAGGCTGCGATCGGCCAGGAAGGCATCCACCGGCTTTTCCAGCAGGCGATGGCCGTTGAAGCTGTACCAATAGAAGATCCAGCCATGCACGCCGCCGCGCCGGGCCATCTCGATCTGCTTGCGCATCACCCGCATGTCGTCGAGCGAGTAGTTGCCCAGGTCGCGCGGCACGCGCGGCTGGTAGTGGCCGGCGAAGCGCGGCAGGGCGCGCGGCAGATTGGCCCATTCGGTGAAGCCCTTGCCCCACCAGGCATCATTCTCCGCGATCGCGTGGAACTGCGGCAGGTAATAGGCCAGGACCTTGGCGCGCGCGCGGAAGCCGTCCGGCAGCGGCTGGACTTCCTCGAACTCCTCCGCCGGGCGGGTGTTGCGGCGCACCTCGCGCGGGATGGTCGGCGTTTCCTGCGGCATGCGCGGATGCACGCCGGCCTCGTGCCGATGGCGCAGCCAGTGCAGCAGCGGCGGCTCCGTCATCCGCCCGCCCATATGGCGCTGGACGTAGTAGTGGCTGTCGAAGTCCGGGCTGGGCTCGCGTTCCTCCTGCCAGCCCAGCGTCACATAATGCTCGAAGGCATCCGCCCCGGCCCGCGCCACGTCGCGATAGGTGGAGAGGTAGAATTCGCCGTCGAATTCCGGGATCGGGGAGGCGCCGTAGTCACGATGGCGCAGGAAATGCGCCAGCGCATTCTCCTCCTCCCCCAGGCCGTAGCGGCCGCGATACCAGGCGGGGTCGAAATGCGGCCCGGGGCGGCGGCCTTCGATGTCGCCATGCTTGACGTAATGCACTACGGCATCCGCCCCAGCTTCGCGCACATCCGCATGCGTCGCTAGATACCAGGCCGGGTCGAGATAGAAGCAGGGCGCGCGGCCCTGGTCCCAGCCCGTCTCCAGGAAATGCGCCAACGGGTCCTGCCCGCCATGCGCCACATCGGCATTCTGCGCCACATACCAGGTGACATCGACGATGCCGGATTCGGCAATCGCCTGCCGGCCCCTGGCGCGCGGGTCCTGCGACCCCTGGTCGTCGTCCATCACATATCCTCGCGCGCCAGCAGGGCTTCCAGATAGGTGCCATAGCCGCTGTTGCGCAGCGGCGCGGCCAAGGCGCGCAGCGCGTCGCCGTCGATGAATCCCATGCGCCAGGCCACTTCCTCGGGCGCCGCCACCTTCTGGCCGGTGCGCTTCTCGATGGCGCGGACGAATTCGCCGGCCTCCAGCAGGCTGTCATGCGTGCCGGTGTCGAGCCAGGCATAGCCACGGCCGAGCCGCACCACGCGCAGCGAGCCTTCCTCCAGATAGAGGCGGTTGAGATCGGTGATCTCCAGCTCCCCGCGCGGGGAGGGGGCGAGCGCCTTCGCCAGGGCGGCGGCGCGGCCATCGTAGAAATACAGCCCCGTCACCGCCCAGTCGGAGCGCGGCAGGGTGGGCTTTTCCTCGATCGTCAGGGCACGGCTTTCGCCGTCGAATTCCACCACGCCGTAGCGGTGCGGATCGGCGACGCGATAGGCGAACACGGTCGCGCCCTGCGCGGCGGCATTGGCCTGCGCCTCCTTCAGTCGCGCTTCGAGGTCGTGCCCGTGGAATAGATTGTCCCCCAGCACGAGGGCGGAGGGCTCGCCGCCCAGAAATTCCTCGGCCAGCACGAAGGCATGGGCGATGCCGCGCGGCTTGTCCTGCTCGGCATATTCCAGCTTCAGGCCCCAGCGGGCGCCATCGCCCAGCAGGCGCTTGAACAGCGGCAGGTCATGCGGAGTGGAGATGATCATGATCTCCCGGATCCCGGCGAGCATCAGCACCGAGAGCGGATAGTAGATCATCGGCTTGTCGAAGACCGGCAGCAACTGCTTCGAAACCGCAAGTGTGGCCGGGTGCAGGCGGGTGCCCGATCCGCCGGCCAGGACGATGCCCTTCATTCCGCAAGCTCCTTGCCCGGCCCGACCAGCCTGTCCAGGCATTCCGCCAGGGACAGCCGCCAATCGGCCGGGATGATTCCGTGTGTATCGCTGATCTTACCGCAATCCAGCCTCGCATCGGCCGGCCGAATGGCCCGTGTCGGGTAGTCCTTCGTTGCGATGGCGGCAAGCCGGGGCACGCGCAACCCGCGGCGTGCCGCCTGGGCCAGGATTTCCATGGTGAAGCCGTGCCAGCTGGTATGCGGGGCACCGGTCAGGTGGAACAGGCCGAAGGCGGCGTCGCCAGCCGGTGCCGCCAGCAGGCGCGGCGCCATCACCGCCACCGCATCCGCGAGGTCTGCTGCGAAGCTGGGCGCGCCGTGTTGGTCGGCGACCACGCGCAGTTCCTCCCGCTCCGCCGCCAGGCGCAGCATGGTCTTCAGGAAGTTGGCGCCATCCGCGCTGCACACCCAGGCGGTGCGCAGCACCACGCTGCGCGGATGGGCGGCCAGCACCGCGGCCTCGCCTTCCGCCTTGCTGCGGCCATAGACGCCGAGCGGGGTCGGCGCGTCGGTCTCGACATAGGGCGCGCCCTTCAGCCCGTCGAAGACATAGTCGGTGGAGAAATGCACGAAGGGCGCGCCGGCCGTGGCGGCGGCGGCGGCCAGATGCGCCGCGCCGTCGCGGTTCACGGCGAAGGCGAGCTCCGCCTGATCCTCGGCCCGGTCCACGGCGGTATAGGCGGCGGCGTTCACCACCAGCTCCGGCCGTGCCGCATCCATCGCGGCGGCGATGGAGGCCGGGTCGGTCAGGTCCAGCTCCGGCGGTTCCAGCGCCGTCAGCTCGTGCCCATCGAGGCGGCGCAGCAGCGCCTGCGCCACCTGGCCCTGGCGGCCGGCGATCAGGATGCGCATCAGAAGGCCGTTCCGAGATCGGCGAGCAGGGGCGCGCGGCGGTCCTTGTCGGACAGCGTCGCCGCCTCCGCCGTCACGCCCCAGTCGATGCCGAGCGCCGGGTCGTTCCAGGCCAATGAGCGGTCGCAATCCGGCGCATAGAGGGCGGTGACCTTGTAGGCGACCTCGGTCTCCGCCGCCCGTGTCACGAAGCCATGGGCGAAGCCCGGTGGCACCCACATCATCAGCCCGTTCTCCGCCGACAGTTCCGCCGCAACATGCTGGCCGAAGCTGGGGGAGGCGGCGCGCAGATCCACCGCCACATCCAGCATCCGCCCGCGCAGCACCCGCACCAGCTTGCCCTGGGCATGGGGCTGAATCTGGAAATGCAGGCCGCGCACCGTTCCGATCGCGACCGACATCGACTGGTTGTCCTGCACGAATTCATCAGGGATGCCGATGGCGGCGAAGTCGCGGCGCGAATAGGTCTCGGCAAAGGCACCGCGCGCATCGGCGAAGCGCCGGACGGACAGGAGCAGCGGCCCCTCGATCGGAAAGGGCTGCGCGGAGACATTGCCCGACCGTCGCGTCTCGGTCTGTGTCGGCGCTGACCCTTCCGGCATGTGCAACCTCTCTCTTGGTAGACCTTGGGTTGTCTCCCGCATCGGCGCAAGCCGTCACATTGCCTCAAAATTGAGAAATATGAAACGTATGCGCGCGTTTTTCGCTTAACGAGAGCTTATCGGTTCTTAATGCATCGTGAAGCGCGCGAAAAGGCAAAGCATGCGAACTCGTACGGATCGTAACCTCGGGCGTGCTCACGCCGCTTCAGGCTCCGGCTCTCCCCCCGCCGCCAGCCGCTCCACCAGGTCGAGCTGGCGGGGCAGGCAGTGCCGGCGCAGGTCGTAGCGGGCGATGATGTCGGCGCGGCCGGCGGCGGCGAGGCCGGCATGGGATTCGGGATCGGCCAGCACCTTCAGCACCCGCCGCGCCAGGGTCTCAGGCTCGAAGAAGGGCACCAGCAGGCCATTCCGGCCATCCTCCACCACCTCCCGCACCGGGGCCGTGTCGGAGCCGATCACCAGGGCGCCGCAGGCCATCGCCTCCAGCATCGACCAGGACAGGACGAAGGGATAGGTCAGGTAGATATGCGCCCGGGTCACCCGGAACAGCGCATGCAGATCGGCATGGGGGATGCGGCCGGTGAAATGGATGCGGGACAGGTCGAGTTGCCCTTCCAGCTCCGCCAGCATCTTCGCCTTCCAGTTCTCCGCACCCTCCGGCTTGCGGCCGTAGGAGATCTCGTTGCCGCCGACGATCACCGTGTGCAGCGCCGGGCGTTCGCGTTGCAGCCGGGGCAGGGCCTGCAGGAAGGTCGGAAAGCCGCGATAGGGCTCCAGATTGCGGGCGACATAGGAAATCACCTCGTCTCCCCGGCGGAATTCGCGGCCCTCGGGCGTGCGGAACACAGCCTCGGGGTCCGGCGTGCATTGGTCGGTATCCACCCCCTCATGCAGGCAGGTGATGCGCCGGCGCGCCCAGTCGGGGTAGCGGCTCCATTGCCAGCGGGTCGGGCTGACGCCCCAATCGGCGGCTTGCAGGGAGATGAGCTGGGTGGCGTTCAGCAGTCGGATGCGGGCGGCGTCATCCAGGCCGACCGGCTGGCTGGGGTCGAAGCCGAGGTCCTGGCCCACGGAATTGTAGTAGAATTCCCAGTAGAACAGCGTGCGCGCCCGCGGGAAGACGTCCTTCAGGAACAGCCCCTCGCCCCAGCCGGGGTGGCAGATGATGATATCCGGTCGCATGCCCTTGTCGCGCAGCTGCACCAGCCGGTTGGCCAGATGCTGGCCGCGCCGGGTCGAGGCCTCCAGCGGCCGAAGGTAGCGATGCGTATGCTCCCCGGCGCCCTTCGGCGCGCCATAGGGGATGTAGGTGACGCCCGGCGCGGCATAGCCTGGCTTTTCACCCATGCCCCAGACCTGCACCCCCTGCCGCTGCGCCAGCGCCGGGGCGAGATGCGCATATTGGCCGGGGAAGTTCTGGTGAATGAACAGCGCGCGCAACGGGCGGCGGGGCATCAGCAGGGCCATCATTTCTCCGGCGGGGACGCAACGTTTCCGGCCGGACCCTGTGCGGTGCCATCGCCCCGGTCAAGCAGGGCCAGGCGGGCCTGGTGACCCCGCCGGCTGGCCGCCGGGCTGTTCGCGCCATGGGGCGGGTGGCAGATTGGTGACCTATCGCCATCGCAGGGGAAGAAACGGTCATGGCCGGAGACAGCAAGGGTGCGGCGCGCAAGCGGCCGGAGGAGTTGCGCAGCCATCGCTGGTACGGCGTCGACGATCTGCGCGCCTTCGGCCACCGGTCCCGCATGTTGCAGATGGGTTTTTCGGAATCCGATTTCCGCGGCAAGCCCGTCATCGGCATCATCAACACCTGGTCCGAGCTGAGCCCCTGCCATTTCCACTTTCGCACGCGGGCGGAGGAGGTGAAGCGCGGCGTCTGGCAGGCGGGCGGCTTCCCGGTGGAACTGCCGGCGCATCCGGTCACCGAGCAGTACATGAAGCCGACCAGCATGCTGTATCGCAACCTGCTGGCGATGGAGACGGAGGAACTGGCCCGCAGCCAGCCCTGCGACGGGCTGGTGCTGCTGGGCGGCTGCGACAAGACGCCGCCGGGGCTGGTGATGGGCGCGCTCTCCGCCGGCCTTCCCTTCATCTTCGTGCCCGCCGGGCCGATGAACAATGGCGGCTGGCGCGGCAAGACGTTGGGCTCTGGCTCCGATGCCTGGAAGTACCATGCGGAGCTGCGGGCCGGGACCATCACCCAGGCGCAGTGGAAGGATATGGAGGGCGGCATGGCGCGCTCCTTCGGCACCTGCATGACCGCCGGCACCGCGGCCACCATGATGCTGGCGGTGGAGGCGATGGGCCTGACCCTGCCGGGCGCCTCCTCCATCCCCGCCGCGGATGCCGCCCATCCCCGCATGGCGACCGATTCCGGCAAGCGGATCGTCGATATGGTCTGGGATGACGAGACGCCCGCCAAACTGCTCAGCCAGGGCAGCATCGACAATGCCGTGGCCGCCACCATGGCCTTCGGCGGATCGACCAATGCCATCGTCCATATCATCGCCATGGCGCGCCGCGCCGGGCTGGAGCTGGATCTGGAGCGTTTCGATGCGATCAGCCGCCGCGTGCCGCTGATCGCCAACCTCCGCCCGAATGGCGACACCTATCTGATGGCGGATTTCTTTTTCGCCGGCGGCAGCCGCGCCTTCCTCAACCGGCTCGGCCCGCATCTCGACCTGACGGCGAAGACGGTTTCCGGGGCGACGCTGGGCGAGGACATCGCCGATGCCGATGTCTTCAACGAGGAGATCATCCGGCCGCTGGATCGCCCCTTGCAGGCGGAAGGCGGGCTCGCCGTGCTGAAGGGCTCTCTGGCGCCGCGCGGCGCCGTCATCAAGACCAGCGCGGCCGATCCGCGGCTGCTGAGCCATACCGGCCCGGCGGTGGTCTTCGAGAATTATGCCGACCTGAAGAAGCGGCTGGATGACCCGGACCTGGACGTGACGGCGGACAGCATCCTGGTGATGAAGTCCGGCGGCCCGCAGGGCGGTCCCGGCATGCCGGAATGGGGCATGATGCCGATCCCCCAGAAGCTGCTGAAGCAGGGGGTGCGGGACATGGTGCGGCTTTCCGACGCCCGCATGTCAGGCACCAGCTACGGCACCTGCGTGCTGCATGTGGCGCCCGAGAGCCATGTCGGCGGGCCGCTGGCCCTGGTGAAGGATGGCGACCTGATCCGGCTGGACGTGCCGAACCGCAAGCTGGACCTGCTGGTGGATGAGGCCGAGATGGCACGTCGCCAGGCCGCCTGGGTGCCGCCCGCGCGCCGCTACGCGCGGGGCTGGACCTCGATGTATCTCGACCAGGTGACCCAGGCCGATGAGGGCTGCGACCTGCGCTTCCTGGAAGCCGGGGCGCCGACGCCGGAGCCGGACATCTACTAGTCTTCCAGCTGCAGCACCGTGACCCGCAGGTGAAGGCTTGGCAGGCCGCTCCGCCGCAAGACGGGCGGCATCATGGGGCCGCGCACAGCGCCGGCGGGAAACAGCTGTAGCGTCATCAGCCGGCTGGCCATGTGGCGTGACCCAGCCGGGATCGCGACCGGCTCGGCGTCGCCCGGCTCGATGGCATAGGCGGGCGGCGCCGCTGCCTCCCGCAGGGTCAGGAAGGCGTAGCCTGACGCGAAATGGGCCCGCGCCAGCAGGGGCACGGGCTGCCCGTCCAGCATCAGGGTGACCGGTCCCACGCAGCCCGGCCCCGACGGGTCCGGCTGCGCGCAGGTGAAGGACTCGCGCCGCAGCACGGCGCCGGTGGCGCGGTCGATCTGTTCGAGATGCACGCCGATGCGGCCGGGCATCTGCTGGGCGACGGCAGGGGCGGAGACGGCCAGCGCCGCGACCAGAAGCGGCGTCATGCCGAGGTGGCGGATCATGCGGGACGCTCCATTCGTGGCGAGGGCGAGTTTGCGCGCCGCCGCGGCCATGGTCCACCGCGCAGCATGCTGTTGCACCGGCCGCCGGGGGCAGGCCAAATGGCGGCAAGAAAAAGGGAGGAACATCATGTCGCATTTGACGCGCCGCGTGCTGCTCGCGGCCGGCGCAGCGCTGGCCGCGCCCGCCATCCGGGCACAGCCCGCCTGGCCATCCGGCCCCATCCGCATCGTTGCCCCCTTTCCGCCGGGCGGCAGCACCGATGCGGTGGCGCGGCTGTTGCAGCCGCATCTCATCCGTATCCTGGGTACCAGCGTGGTGGTGGAGAACCGGGCCGGCGCCTCCGGCGCCATCGGCACCGCGACGGTCGCGCGCAGCGCGCCGGACGGGAATACCTGGGTGCTGGTCTTCGACACCCATGCGGTGAATCCCTCGCTGATCCCGAATATCGGCTTCGACACGGAGAAGGACCTGACGCCGCTGCTGCTGTTCGGCACCGCGCCGATGATCCTGACGGCGCACCGCACACGGGCCTTCAAGAGCTTTGGTGAGATGGCGGAGGCGGCGAAAGCCAGGCCGGATACGCTCACCTACGGCACCATCGGCAACGGATCCCTCGCACACCTGACCATGGCGCTGGTCGGCAAGGCGGCGGGCCTTCAACTGGTGCATGTGCCCTATCGCGGCGGCGGCCCGCTGGCGGTGGCCGCTGTGGCCGGGGAGGTGGACATGCCCATCGCCACCCGCCCGGCCATCGGCGCGCATATCGACAGCGGCGCGCTGCTGCCGCTGGCGCAGACCGGCGCCACCCGATCCCCCTCCATGCCCGATATTCCGACGCTGGCGGAATCCGGCGTGCCGGGCATCGATGCGCGGGCCTTCTGGGGCTTTCTCGGCCCGGCCGGGCTGCCGGCGCCGGTCAAGCAGCGCATGGAGGCGGCGCTGCGCGAATGCCTGGGCGTCGCCGAACTGCGCCAGCGCATCACCGCGCTCGGCATCGATCTGGACCCGCAGGGTGAGGCGGGATTCGCCCCATTCCTGTCCACCCAGATCGCGACCTGGGGCCGCGTGGTGCGGGAGAACAATATCCGGCCGGATTAGAGCGTGATGACCGCAGGTGCGAAGGCACCGAAGGTCTGAATCACGCGATCTAAAACGCCATCAGGTTCTCCCGAAAGGTCTTGTGCGGATAGTCGCGCCGGGTCAGGCCCCGGCGCTGCAAGGCCGGCACCAGCCCGTCGCAGATCTCGGCGATGTAGCGGCGGGTGAAGTCGGCATGGACGATCAGGAAGCCG
Organism: Roseomonas sp. F4; assembly: GCF_053891155.1. Taxonomy (NCBI): domain Bacteria; kingdom Pseudomonadati; phylum Pseudomonadota; class Alphaproteobacteria; order Acetobacterales; family Roseomonadaceae; genus Roseomonas; species Roseomonas sp. F4. Next base: position 78,943 of record NZ_JBSSHK010000005.1, on the reverse strand, counting down.
TCGCCGCCGGCCTCGACTATCGCCTCCTCCATCATCCCCGCCACCTGGTCCACCGTGCCGGTGAAGTGGATGCCGATCTCGGCATTCATGGCGAGCTCGCGCGGTGTGCGGCCGGTGAAGTTGTCGACCAGCGACTGGTGCCCGTTGCTGGTCTGCTTCTGCAAAGGCTCATCCAGCGGGAATTTGGAAAAATCGATGCCGCTGAGGCGGGAGAGGGAGGCGAGGTGCTGGTCGCGATGCAGCGCCACATCGGCTTCCTGGATGCGCCGCCGTTCCTCCGCCGCCTCCCGCGTGTGGTCCACCAGCGGGTCGATCAGGAACAGCACCTTGATGCCATCCGGGTCGCGGCCCAGCGCCGCGGCATCGGCGCGGATGCGATCCCGCGTCGCCTTCATCGCGCCCACATTGCGCACAGCGGTGATGATGGTGTCCGACCAGCGTGCGGCGAACAGCCTTCCGCGCGAGGACCCGCCCGCCTGGCACAGCACCGGCCGCACCTGCGGTGAGCGTGGCGCGCTCAGCGGGCCGCGGGAACTGTGGTAGCGGCCCTGGTAGTTGATGGCGTGGACCTTGCTGCCATCGGCGAACATCGGCGCCTCCCGGTCCAGCACCATCGCATCCGGATCCCAGCTTTCCCAAAGCTGCGTCACGATCTCGGCGAATTCGTCGGCGCGGTCGTAGCGCTCGTCATGCTCGATCTGGCGCTCCATGCCGTAATTCTGCGCGCCGCCGTCATTGCTGCCGGTCACCATGTTCCAGCCGACGCGGCCCTCCGTCACATGGTCCAGCGAGTTCATCAGCCGGGCTAGCAGGAAGGGCGGGTATTCGGTGGTGGACATGGTCGTCACCAGCCCGATGCGCTTGGTGGCAGAGGCCATGTAGGGCACCAGCACCGCAGGATCGAGCTTCGGCGCCGCCATGGCGTATTTCAGATAGGCGTCATGCGTGCCCCGGTAGGTGTAGGGGACGTTGCAGCTATCCTCCATCATCACATAGTCGAAGCAGGCGCGTTCCATCGACTTCGCGAGATCGACGAAGAGATCGGGCATCATCCAGCGCGACTGGTCGCCACCCCAGTCATAGCGCCAGGCCTTGGGGCCATAGCCGCGGGAGACGAACCAGGCGAGGTGGAAGGGGGCACAGATCACGGGGCATCCTTTCGGCGGAAAGGCGGCTGGTGAGTCCTGGCCCAGGGCAGGCGCTTGTGGGATGCGCCTTGGATGCCGAGTGCAATGAAAGTTGCGGGTCCTGTCAAGCACGCCGGTGGCTTGACCCCGCGCCTGCACGATGGTCGCCTGGGATCGCAATGCGGAGGAACGACAAGATGAAAGCCTGGGCCGTGGTCGAAGCGAGCAAGCCGCTGCAGGAGATCGAACTTCCGACGCCGGAGCCCGTGGGTAAGCAGGTGCTGCTGGAGGTGACCCATGCCGGCGTCTGCCATTCCGACATCCATGTCTGGGAAGGCGAATGGGACCTCGGCAGCCGCGGCAAGATGAAGCTGTCGGATCGCGGCGTGAAGCTGCCGTTGGCCATGGGGCATGAGACAGTGGGCCGCGTGGTGAAATGGGGACCCGAGGCCGAGGGGCAGGGGCTCGCTGTCGGCCAGATCCGCATCGTCTTCCCCTGGGTTGGCTGTGGGACCTGCGCCAAGTGCCGGGCGGAGGAGGACAATATGTGCCTCCAGGGCAAGTCGCTCGGCATCTTCCAGAATGGCGGCTACGCCACGCATATCCTGGTGCCGGAACCGCGCCATCTGGTCGATCCGGGCGATATCGACCCTGCGCTGGCCGCGACCTATGCCTGCTCGGGCATCACCGTCTATTCGGCCATCAACAAGGTGATGCCGATGCCGCCGGATGTGCCGATCGTGCTGGTCGGCGCTGGCGGGCTCGGCCTGCAGGCGATCTCGGTGCTGAAGGCGATGGGCCACAAGCGCATCGTCTCGGTCGATCTCAGCGCGGAGAAGCTGGAAGCGGCGCGGCAGGCCGGGGCCTCCGACACCTTCCAGCCGGGCGGAGACGACACGGTGCAGCGGCTGACGGCGCTCTGCGGCGGGCCGGTGGAGGCGATCATCGACCTGGTGAATGGCAGCCAGACCGCGCGCATGTGCTTCGATGCGCTGACCAAGGGCGGAACGCTGATCCAGGTCGGGCTGTTCGGCGGCGAGCTGACCGTGCCGCTGCCGGTGATGGCGATGCGGGCGCTGACGGTGCGCGGCAGCTATGTCGGCAATCCGAAGGAACTGCGGGCGCTCGTGAAGATCGCCCAGGGCGGCGGCCTTCCCGGCATCCCCATCACGCGGGAACCGCTGCGCAATGCCGACAGCGCCTTGCAGCGGCTGCGCGAAGGCAAGGTCACGGGACGCATCGTGCTGACGGCGGAGGCTGCGTAGCCCGCACGCGCCGTGTTACGCTGGGGCATGCTGACCGACACGGCTGCCCCGCCTACCACGGCGCCCTATGTGCCGCCCTTTCCGCCGCGACCGGAGAAGGGCCTGCCGCTGCGCCAGATGCTGAAGCTGGCGCGGGAGAACTGGCTGGCGATCTGGGCCAAGTCTTCCTTCGAGCGGGACGTCTATGGCAGCCGCCTGCTGACCCGCGACGTGGTGGTCTGCAACAGCCCCGATTCCGTCCACTACGTCTTCGTCGAGCGGCATGAGAATTTCCAGCGCAAGAGCCCGCAGCATCGCCATGCGCTGATCCCGCTGCTGGGCGATGGCCTTTTCGTCAGCGATGGGCCGCTGTGGCGGGAACGGCGCCGCGTGGTGGCGCCCGTCACCCATGTCTCCCGCCTCGCCGAACTGGCGCCCGCCATCACCGAGGCCGCAGCCGAGCGCCGCGACGCCTGGCGCGCCTTCCCGCCCGACCGGCCTGTGGATGTCTTGGCGGAGATGGGCCACCTCACCGCCGAGATCATCTGCCGCACCATCTTCGGCCGCGCCCTGGGCCGCGATGCGGCGAAGGAGGTGGTCGCCGCCTTCGCCGAATACCAGGCCTGCATCGGCCAGACCGACCTGCTGTCCCTGTTCGGCCTGCCCGACTGGTTTCCCCGCTTTCGCAGTCCCGCCGTGCGCAGCTCCGCGCGGCGCATCCACCAGGTGGTGGACGGGCTGATCGCCGACATCCTGGACCGGCCGGGCGAGGGTGAGGCCTCCCTCATCCGCGCGATGTCCGAGGCCAAGGTCCCCGGCACCGACCGCCCGATGGACCGCCGCGCCTTCCGCAACGAGGCCATCGTGCTGTTCATGGCAGGCCACGAAACCACGGCGAATACCCTGGCCTGGGCGCTGTTCATGCTGTCCCAGGACGCGCCCAGCGCCGCCCGGCTGGTGGCGGAGGTGCGGGGTGCGCTGGGTGGCCGCGTGGCGACGCTCGCCGACCTGCCGAACCTGCCCTTCACCCGGGCGGTGGTGGAGGAGACGCTGCGCCTCTATCCCCCTGTGCCGCTGTTGTCGCGGGAGGCGCTGGGGCCGGACCGGATCGGCGACCGGCCGGTGCGCAAGGGCACCATCATCCTGGTCAGCCCCTGGCTGCTGCACCGCAAGCCGGGCCTCTGGGACCAGCCGGACGCCTTCATCCCGGACCGCTTCCTGCCCGGCGCGCCAAAGCCGCCGCGCCACGCTTATATCCCCTTCAGCACTGGCCCACGCATCTGCACCGGCATGCATCTGGGCCTGGCCGAGGCCACGATCTGCCTCGCCGCGCTCGCCGGCCATTTTGAGCTGACGCTGGAGCCCGGGACCAAGGTGATGCCCGTCGCCCGGCTGACGCTGCGGCCGGGCGAAACCCTGCCGATGCGGATCGCCCCGCTTGGTTGACCATCTCTACCGGCCGCCGCCCTGGCGCTGGGCGGACCGCCAGGCGCTGGCGCGCTATTGGCTGCGCGACCCCCTGCAAGGCCTGGCCGACTGGCTGCCGCATCAGGCGATGCGCCTGCTGCCGACTGAGGGCGCCTCCGCCGTCGGAGCCCGGCTCGGCCTGCGCGGCGGGCGCAAGCGGCAGGTCGGCTCCGACCGCGTGCGCGCCTTGCTGCGCCAATTGCGGCCGGAGGCCTCGGCGGAGCAGATCGAGGCGCTGCTTCTCGCCCATTGGTCGCATGTCGGTCGCTGCTTCGGCGAATTCGCCGCCCTGTCCCGCTTCCGGGCGGAGGGGCGGATCACCGTGGAGGGCGCGGAGCATGTGCTCGGCCCCTGGCAATCCGGCCGGCCGCTGGTCGTCGCCGGGCTGCATGTGGGGAATTGGGAGGTGGTGCATGCCGGGCTGGCCATGCTCGGCATTCCCTTCCATGCCATCTACCAACGCCTGCCCAACCGCTTTCGCATGCGCATCGCCGACAAAGCGCGAGGCCGCAGCCGCAGCGTGGCCGGGCCGCAGGCCTCGGTCGCCGTGGCGCCGACGCTGGGCGCGGTGTTCGAAGGGCATCGCATCCTGGAGGCCCGCGAGGCCGCGCTGCTCTATTACGTGGACGAGTTCTGGGAGGGGCGGGTGCATGCGCCCTCCCTCGGCCGGCCGCTGCGGATGGACGGCAATATCATGCGCGCGGTGCGCCTCGCCTCCGCCACCGGGGCGGCGCTGGTGCCGGCCTATGCGCTGCGGCTGGGGGAGGCGGCGCGCTTCCGGCTGACCTTCCTGCCGCCGGTCGAAATCGGCCCGCCCGGTCGCGGCCGCGCGGCGGTGCTTCAGGATATCGCGGCGCTGGACGGGGTGGTGGAGGATGTGGTGCGCGCCCATCCCGAACAGTGGTTCATGGCCCACGTCTTCCAGCCCGATCGGTAATTACCGGTATGGCTGCCCCGTCACCGGGTCGCAGGGCGGGTCCGGCGTGGCCGGGATGGCGTGCAGCGCGCGCTCGCGCTCGCCAGGGCGGATGGTGAACTGCTCCGGCGGGTCGCCGGGAGGATAGGCACCAACCACCAGCAGGTCGTCGGACTGGCCGAGATTGCGATGCGCCGTGCCGGCCGGCAGCACCACGACATCCCCGGCGGCGAGGTCCAGCGTCACCCCGGCCTCCGCCCCCAGCCGCACCCGCACATGGCCACAGGCGATGGCCAGCGCCTCATGCGCATTGGGGTGCTAGTGGTCGAAATCGTAGATGCCGTTGCGCCAGGCGGGCGGCCAGCCATGCCGGGCGAACAAGGCCTCCGCCGCCGCCGGGTCACCGGGCGTGGTGGCACCCCGGTGCAGCAGCACGGGCAGTCTTGCATTGTTCGGGATCTGGCCGCCTTGCGCGGCGCTGTCCGGGAGCATCAGGCGCTCCGCGCCATCCGTGCCGCGTTCATGCATCGAAGCCTCCTCAACCGCTGGCAGCCCGACGCGCCAGCAGCCTTGGAGTTGCCCTCGGGGAGTTGCCCTCGGGGAGTTGCCCCTGGGGAGCTGCCGTCTTCAGCGGCCCAGAAGCTGCTCCGCCAGGCGCTGATGCTGCGCGGCGTGGGGGGAGGGAGCGTCGGCGACCTCGGTGTAGCGCGGCCCCTCGGCGGTCATCATGCGCGTGCCGGCGGGGCGGTTGTAGATGAAGCCGTGGGTCGGATAGGTGCGGCCGAAGCTGCTGCTGTCATGGCCGACCTGCACGCGAACGGCGGTCCAGTCATTGCGGTCGGAGACATCCTGCACGACCACACCGCGCATCACCGTGCCGCGGCGGATGCCGGGACCACCCCAGTTGGAATGGTCGATATGGACGGTGCGGGGGCCGGCCACATGGCTGACCACCGCGACATGGCCACGCGCCATGCCGCCGGAGGAGGCGAAGGCCAGCACGGAGCCACGCTCCGGCGCCTGGCCACGGGCATAGCTGCCGGCCGCGTTGTTCCACCAGTGGCGGGCGTCGCCGGAGATGTTCATGCCGGTGGCCATGCGGGCGAAGGGCACGCAGGACAGGCCGGAGGAGATGGAGACGGGCAGGATCGGCGTGCCGGCACCGGCGGCATGGGACTGGCGCATCACGCCGAAGCTGGCGATCTGCTGAAAGCCGCTGGCGGACGGGCTGCTGGCGCCGCGGGTCGCGGAAATCGGCGCCGGCCGGGCGGCGGAGGCGGTGCTGCGGCTGGCCTGGCCGCGCTGCGCGGCGGTCGCCTGGCGCGTCGCATTGGCACGGGCGGTGTTCTGAGGGCTGGCCGCCGGGCGGGCGGGGGCGGAGGTGCGGGCCTGGCTCTGCACGGCACGGCTGCTGCGTTCAGAAGCGTCGGCCGGCGGGGTGAAAGCTGCGCTGCCCAGCAGGATACAAAGTGCGGTAAGCGTGCTTTTTGCCCGCATCGACTATCCCCTGCTTCGCCTGCTTGGCGGCCCGTTATGGGTCGCCTGGGGATTGCGGTACCCTCCGTCGGTTCCGCTGGGCAACCCGCTGTGATGAAACACAGCGAAATACGCGACACTTCGTTCCAGACACCCCAGGCGAGGACCTCAGGAACAGATCATCTTCCTAGGCTGAAACCTGTTGAAACACGAAGCCACAGTGTTGCGGCCGAAATACAACAGTTGAAACACGGAAACGAGAGGTGCTCGGAGCGAGTCACATGGCTGTCATGTTGTTGCCGAATGGGTCCGTTCGCCCCCCGGCAGGACCCCGCGCCGGAAGCCGGCGCGGGGAAGGCACCGTCGCTCAGCGGCAGGCGGTGACCATGATCTCCACCAGATGGCGCGGATCGGCCATGTTCGCCTCGACGCAGGCGCGCACCGGGCGGCCGGCATCGCCCAGCCAGTTGATCCACACCTTGTTCATGGCGTCGCGGTCGCGGATGTCCTTCAGCCAGATCTGCGCCTGCAGCAGGCGGGTGTTGTCCGTGCCATTGGCTTCCAGGGCGGCGGTGATCTTCTCCAGCACCTGCTGGGTCTGGCCGGTTATGTCCTGGGACAGGTCATCGGCGGTCATGCCGGCGAGGTAGACGAAGTTGTGGTACTCCACCGAGGAGGACAGGATCGCGTTGCTGCCCTGGCGGGTGATCTTGGACATGAGCGGAGCTCCAAAGGGTTTGGCGCCCGTTTCCTAAGCTTGGTCGGAACGGGCGGCAAGGTGAGCGCCCCGCGGATCGGTGCGATGCCCGATGTTGCGCGCTGGACGACGCGCGGGCCGAAACCGGCGCCTGTCGCGGATCAGCCCTCGCGCGGTGGCTGATTCTCGCCATGATCGGCCGCGCCGGTCACGGCGCAGCCACAGAAGGGGCAGCGCGCCAGCCGGGCGAGCTGCGGCGCCAGGGCCGGCGGCAGGGGCCGGCCTTCCAGCAGCTTCTCGACCTCCGCCTGCAGGGCCGCGTGGCTGTCGGTTGCCGGGCAACCCGTGCCGTAATCGGCCAGGGTTTCGGCCGTTGGCGCTTCCAGCCGGAAGGCCCCCGCGGCGATCGGCGTCATCGCCCCGGCGACGGGCAAGCAGCTCAGCAGGGCGCGGCGAGGGGTCGTCATGCGGGGGATGATAGCCCTGTGATTGGCGGCTACGCCACCACGGCGTAGCTGCTGCCGGAGGCGGCGGCGCCGATCATCGCCTCGAACACCGCCACCCCATGAATCGCCTCCTCCACCGGCAGCGGATAGGCGAGGCCACCGGCGACGGCGGCCGCGAAGGCGGCCAGCTCGGCCGCCTCGATATCGGTCTTGGGGAAGGTTTTGGTCCAGCCCTCGCCTTCGCGCGGGGTGAAGGACAGCGTCTCAAGCCCCTGCATTTGAAGGATACCTTCGGTCCCGAACAGCGCGATACGCCAGAAGGAGGGGGCGAGCGCCAGAGTCGCGAAATTCACCGTGGCGCCGGATTCCAGCAGCCCCAGCATGGCCGTGGTGTCGTCGATGGTCTGGCTGACCCGGGCGTGGCTGTGCACCGTCACCTGACGGAAGCGGCCGGCGAGGTTGATGATCATGTCGATCATATGGATGCCCATGCCGCCCATGCCGCCGAGCGGGCTTTCCGCCCGGTCGGCGCGCCACATGCCGGGCTGGTAGGCGCGGGCGCCGGGGCCGCCGAAATGACCCTCGACATGCAGCAGCGTGCCCAGCGCGCCCTCCGCCAGCATGGACTTCATCAGCGCGGTGGAGGGCAGGAAGCGGCGGTTATGGCCCAGCGCCATCACCACGCCGGCCGCCCGGCAGGCGGCCACCGCGGCGGCGGCGCTGGCACGGTCGAGGGTGAAGGGCTTCTCCACGAAGACATGCTTGCCGGCCTGCGCCGCGGCGATCACCTGCTCGGCATGCTGGGCATGCGGCGTGGCCAGCACCACGGCCTGCACCTCCCGGTCCGCCAGCACGGCGGCGAAGTCGGGCAGGATGCGGATGCCCTGCGTCGCGGCCCAGTCGCGCGCCTTGTCCGGGCTGCGGGTGCTGCCGGCGACGAAGCGGACCGACGCATCGGGGCGCCCCTGCACGCTGTTCACCAGCACCTGGCCCCAGCGGCCCATGCCCACGATCGCCGCGTTCAACATCTGTCGTCTCCCAAAGGGGGTGGTGGTGATTCGAGTTCGGCTTCCATGCGCTTCAGCCGCGTCACGCCCCAGGCGAAGACGGTCAGGAACAATGCCACCGCCACCAGGGTTGGCCATTGCAGGCCGAAGACCTCCCCGGCCGCGCCGAGCGACAGCGCTCCCAGCGCCGGGAAGGCGCGGGTGATGAGGCCCCAGAGGCTCAGCATGCGGCCGCGATAGGTGGTGTCCGTCGCGCTCTGGATCAGGGTCTGCACGCTGATCCCGTGGATCGAGGCGAAGCCGCCGATCAGCGCGGCGCAGAGCATGCCGAAGGGGAAGAAGCTGGTGGCGACGAAGCCCACCGTGGCCACCGCCTGCGCCAATGCGGCGAAGACCGCCAGCCGCGTCGTGCCCTGCAACCGGCCGCGGGAGGCCACCCAGAGCCCGGCGCACAGCGCGCCCACGCCGAAACAGGCGGTCAGGATGGCGAGGCTTTCGGCGCCGCGCCCGAACAGGCGCTCCACGAAGGGCGGCAGAATCTCCTGCACCCCGCGCAGCATCAGCGCGCCGAGCGCGGCATAGAGCAGGATGGGTCCGAGGCCCGGATGGCGCGCGGCATAGCGCAGCCCCTCCACCACCTCTCCGAACAGGCTTTTGGACGCGGGGTGGCCCTGACGCTCCTTGGGATCGACCCGCAGCAGCCAGATCGAGACGCAGGCGAAGACATAGCCCACCGCATTGCCGGCGATGGCCGGCACCACGCCCCAGATGGCGATCACCGGCCCGGCGATAGCGGGCCCGATGAAGCGCGCGGTGGCGAAGCAGAGCGAATTGGCGGCGACGGCGGCCGGCAGGTCGGCCCGCGCCACGATCCCCGGCATCAGCGTCTGCCGCGCCGGCTGGGCGAAGCTGGCGGCGATGCCGCCGATCACCTCCAGCACCAGCAGGATCGTGATGGTCATATGGCCGCTGAAAGTGATGCCGGCGACCAGTGCGGATTGCAGGGCGATCGCCACCTGCGTCCACATCGCCAGCTTCACCCGGTCCACCCGGTCCGCCATCGCGCCGGCCAGGGGGCTGATGAACACCGCCGGCGCCAGGTCGCAGAATGCGACCATGCCCACCCAGAAGGCGCTGCCGGTCAGTTCCCAGGCGAGCCAGGACACGGCGATGCGCTGCATCCACAGCCCGGTCCAGGCGACCATGGAGCCGGAGAAGAACAGCCGCGAATCACGGGTGGAAAGGGCGCGCGCCAGCGCGCCGGAGGAGGCCACGCTCCGTCAGCGCGTCCGGGCGGGCGCGGGGGCGGGGGTCGGGGCGAGGGCGGGCCCGCGCAGGCATTCGGCGATCAGCCTGTCGCGGTCGATCTGCGACGCGCCGCGATCAGCCTCGAGTCGGCTGAAAGGCGTGGTGCCGGAAACGCCGCGACTCGATTCGGTCTCATCCGTGCGCATCAACTGACCACGCTCCCGGTACTGCACCACCCGCGTCGCCTCCGCCCGGCAGGCTTCATAGGCGGCGTCGCGCTGGCCGGCCGGCACCGGCGGCGGGGCGCTGATCGGCTGCGGCAAAGGCAGGGTGCAGGCCCCCAAAAGCAGCAGGGCGGTGCAGGCGGGCAGGCGGATCGGGGACATGATCGGGACTTTCGGGGTCGGCGCGTCAGGCCGGGACGCGGGAGCCGGGCAGGCCGCGCGACAATAACCCGCGAAGCGCCTCCGCGTCGAACCTCGCCCCGGCATCCAATGGCATCACCGCGGCGGCGCGCAGCAGGGAAGGGTGCAACTCCACCCCCTCCGCCGTCACCGCGAACAGCCCGGCCATCCAGCCGCTGCGCGCCATCACCTCCACCAGGGCCAGCAGCCGCAGGCACAGTGCCAGGCCGGGCAGGGTGGCGAGGTTCGCCCGGCGGTCCACCGCCTCGGCCCAGCACCGGGCGTCGCGATCGGCGATGGTCAGCACCGTGGCGCTGCCATCCGGCCCTTGGAACAGCAGGGTGCGTGTCGGACCCCAGCGGCCGGCATGGGCATGGGCGCGCGCCGCGTCCCAGGCGCCCAGCAACGCATCCGGCGTCACGGCGGGCAGGGCCTCGGGGGCGAGCGGCACGGCATAGGTCAGGCCGCCATCGGGCGCCTCGGCCAATTGGATCGAAAGGGTCGGCATTGTCGCAATGTGGCATCGCCGCGTCCGGACACCAGTCCGCATCTTCGCAAGGCGGCTTCGCAAATCGGGCGGGCCGTGGCGTGATGGCGGCATGACCGATCCCAACCGCCTGACCGCCACCGAAGCCGCCCGCGCCATTGCCGCCGGCCGGCTTTCCGCCCCGGATCTGATGGAGGCCTGCCTGGCCCGCGCCGCCGAACGCGAGCCGGAGGTGCGCGCCTTCGTCCATCTGGACCCCGCCGCCGCCCGACGCGCCGCCGCCCGCGCGAAGCCCGGCCCGCTGCATGGCCTGCCCTTCGCGGTGAAGGACGTGCTGGACACGGCGGAGGCGCCCACCGGCTATGGCTCGCCCATCTGGGCCGGGCATCGGCCGCGCGGCGATGCGGCGGCGGTCGCGGCGGCCAAGGCGGCGGGCAGCGTGGTGATGGGCAAGACCGTCACCACGGAATTCGCCACCCGCCATCCCGGCGCCACCGCCAATCCGCACAACTTGGCGCATACGCCGGGCGGTTCCTCCTCCGGCTCCGCCGCCGCGGTCGCCGATTTCATGGCGCCGCTGGCCTTCGGCACCCAGACGGCCGGCAGCATCGTGCGGCCGGCGGCCTTTTGTGGCGTGGTCGGCTTCAAGCCGAGCTATGGCACCTTCCACAGAGGCGGTATGAAGGTGTGTTCGGAAAGCCTTGATACCATTGGCATCATGGCCCGCAGTGTGGCGGATTGTGCCCTCGCCATGGGCGCCATGACCGGCCGCGACTACCCCGACCCGGACGCGAAGCGCGACCGTCCACCGCGCCTGCTGCTCAGCCTGGGTCAGGCGCCGGAGGCCGCAAAGCCGGAGACGGTGGCGCTGCTGCACCGCGTGGCGGAGGCTGCCCGCAAGGCCGGCGCCGAGGTGGTGGAAGCCCCGCTGCCGCCCGCCCTGCTGCTGGCGGCGGAGCTGCATCCCTTCATGATGAACATGGAAACCCGTCAGGGCCTCGCCTGGGAATATGCCGAGGCGCGGCCGCAGATCTCCGCCGTGCTGCTGGACCGGCTGGACTGGGCGGGCGGCTTCCCACCGGCCAAGCTCGGCGAGGCGCGCCGCGCCGGCATGGCCGCCCGCGCCGCCTTCCTGGACTGGACGGCGGGCTTCGATGCGGTGCTGACCCCCTCCGCCCCCGGCGAGGCGCCCGAAGGGCTGCACCACACCGGGGAGGCGACCTTCAACCTGCTCTGGACCATGCTCTACGGGCCGAATGTGACCATCCCCGTCGGCACCGGGCCGAAGGGCCTGCCGCTGGGTGCGCAGCTGGTGGGGCGCATCGCGGAGGACCCGGCGCTGCTGGCCACCGCGCGCTGGGTGCAGGCGGCGCTAGGCTAGGTTTCGCAGGCGCGCCGCCGTCTCGGCATCCGCCGGGTAGAAGGCCTCGATCGCGAGTTCGGAGAGGGTCACCTCCACCGGCGTGCCGAAGACCGTGGTGGTGGAGAGCAAGGCGAGCCGCCCGGCCGGGCTGTCCAGCAGCAGCGGCACCACCACGCCGCCAGGGACCAGCGCCGGTGTGGTCGGCGCGGCCTGTGGCGGGGCGGGCAGGGCGCGCAGCTCCGCCAGCAATTCGGCCAGCACCGCGTCGCCGCTGGCCTCCACCTGCCGGTGCAGCCGCTCCAGCACATGGGCGCGCCACTCGAAAAAATTGCCGATGCGGGGCGCCAGGCCGGCCGGATGCAGGCTGAGGCGCAGCACATTCACCGGCGGCGCCATCAAGGCCGGGTCGGCGAGGCCCGCCAGAAGCTTCGGCAGCACCGCATTCGCCGCCACCAGATGCCAGTGCCGGTCCACCGCCAGCGCCGGGTTCGGCGCCTGGGCGTCCAGGATCATCTGCAACGCCTCCCGCACCCCGCCCATCCCCGCATCCTCGCGATAGGCCGGCGCATAGCCGGCGGCGAGCAGCAGCGTGTTGCGGGCGCGCAGCGGCACGTCGAGCTGGGTGGCGAGGCGCAGCACCATCTCCCGGCTGGGCCGGGCGCGGCCGGATTCCACGTAGCTGAGATGCCGGGTCGAGATGTCGGCATCGAGGGCGAGGTCAAGCTGGCTGCGGCGGCGGCGCTGGCGCCAGTCGCGCAGCAGGGTGCCGATCGGGGGATGGGATGTGGACATGGCGGTGACCCTACGCCGGTCCGGCACCGCTTTCCCATGACCTCCGAGGTTATCGCGCGGTGGCGGCGGAGGGGTGTTGGGTGGGGTCCTCGGAACCCGAAGGAGCACCCCGATGCCCAAGACCCCGATGCTGAAACTGGCGCTACTCGGCGATGCCGCCGCCTGCGCCGCCTCCGGCCTGCTGCTGGCCGCCGGCGCCGGCGCGCTGGCCGAACCGCTCGGCCTGCCGGAGGCGCTGCTGCGCGGCGCCGGGCTTTTCCTGCTGCCTTGGGCCGGATTCGTGGCGATGGTGGGCCGCCAGGCGCAGCCGGCGCGCGGCGTGGTGCGCGTCATCATCGGCATGAACGCGCTCTGGGTGCTGGGCAGCCTGCTGCTGGCCGGCGGCGTCTTCGGCCTGGCGCCGACCGGGCTGGGCATCGCCTTCATTCTGGCTCAGGCCGCGGCGGCGGCGGGCTTCACCGCGCTTCAGGCCCTGGCGCTGCCGGCGCGGCAGGCGCTGGCATGATCCGCACCCGCGACGGCGTCGGCCTCTTCCATCGTGAGGCTGGCCAGGGCGCGCCGGTGCTGTTCCTGGCGAGCTGGTCGCTGCCGAGCGACAGTTGGTACCCGCAGATGCAGGCCATGGCGGCGGCCGGACTGCGCGCCGTCGCCTATGACCGGCGCGGCCATGGCCGCTCCGACGACCCCGGCCGTGGCTGGGATTATGATACGTTGGCGGGCGATCTGGCCGATGTGCTGGCCGCACTCGACCTGCGCGACGTCACCCTGGTCGCCATGTCCGGCGCGGCCGGGGAGGCGGTGCGTTACCTGACCCGCCACGGAGGCAGCCGGGTGGCGCGGCTGGCGCTGCTCGGCCCGACCACGCCGCTTCTGATGCAGCGCCCGGACAATCCGGACGGCATCCCGGAGGCGGCGCTGTCGGCGCTGCGGGAGGAGCTGCGGCAGGATTTCCCGGATTGGCTCTCGCGCAACGCCCGCGCCTTCGGCGGCCCCAGGCCGAGCCAGGCCATGCTGGACTGGATCTGCGGCCTCGCCCGGCAGGCCAGCCTGCCCTTCCTGCTGGGCTTCCACCGCAGCCTGACGGAGACCGATTTCCGGGCCGAACTGCCGGCGCTGGATCTGCCGGTTCTGGTGATCCAGGGCGATGCCGACGCCACCTGCCCGATCGACCTCACGGGGCGCCCGACCGCGGCGCTGGTGCCCGGAGCGCGGTTGCTGGTGCGGCCGGGCGCGCCGCATGGGCTGATCGTCAGCGATCCGGATTGGCTGGCGGCGGAGCTTGTGGCCTTCGCCACCGGCTGAGGGTCAGCCGGCGCGCTTCTCCGCCTCGATCAGCATGGCCAGGAAGCTGGTGACCTTGGCGGGCCGGAAGCGGGCCGCCGGCAGCACGGCGTGGATGCCGCCCGAGGGCAGCTCCCACTCCGGCAGGGCCCGCACCAGCTGCCCGGCGGCTAGCGGCCCCGCCACCAGGAAATCCGGCAGCACCGCCAGCCCGGCCCCGGCCTGCACCGCCGCCAGCACGCCCGGCGTGGTGTCGATCGCCAGCGCGGCCTCGAGCCGCACGGTCCGGCGGTCCAGGGCGCTGCGCGCAAACTGCCAGACCAGCGGGTCGCGCAGCGCGGCATGGGCGATGAAGGGCAGGCGGGCGACATCCTCCGGCGCGCGCAGCGCGGCCAGGGCTTCCGCGAAGGCGGGGTTGGCCACCATAAGCTGCCGGAAGCCGCCGATCCGCCGAGCCTGCAGGCTGGAATCGGCCAGCCAGCCGACGCGGATGGCGAGGTCCAGAGCGCCGGAGACCAGGTCCACCGTCGCATCGCCCAGCGTCAGCTCCACCCGCATCGCCTTGTGGCGCGCGAGATAGGCGGCGACCACCGGCACCAGCCGCGCCACGCCATAGTCGTTCGGCGCCGTCACCCGCAGCGTGCCGGTGGGCTCCGCCACCGCCTGGGCCAGCTCGTCATAGGCATCCTCGGCTTCCCGCAGCAGCAGGGTGCAGCGGGCATGGAACAGGCGGCCGGCCTCGGTCGGGTTCACCCGGCGGGTGGTGCGGACCAGCAGGGTCGTGCCGGTTTCGCGTTCCAGAAGCTGCACCTGCTGGCTGACCACCGCCTTGCTGATGCCGAGGCGCGCGGCGGCACGGGTGAAGGACCCGGTGTCCACAACGGCGGCGAAATAGGCCAGGCGGTTCAGGTTCATGCCTGGCAGCAGGCCGACCCGTGCCCGTATTGTCAATCATAACCATACGGTATGTCTGATCTGTCGGTCTTATCGCGTCAGTGCCCCGGTGCCATTTCGAGGCGGCAGGAGCACCGACATGACCGCCAGGACCCCCATCACCTACCTCCACGATCCGCTCTGCGGCTGGTGCTACGGCGCCAGCCCGGTGCTGGACCGGCTGGCCGCCCTGCCGCGCGTGGAACTGGAACTGGCGCCGACCGGGCTGTTCTCCGGCCCCGGCGCGCGGCCGATGGATGCGCGCATGGCCGCTCATGCCTGGTCCAACGACCAGCGCATCGCGCGCCTCACCGGCCAGGACTTCAGCGACGCCTATCGCCGCCAGGTGCTGGGCGATGCCACCCGCCCCTTCGATTCCGGCCCCGCAACCCTGGCGCTGACCGCCGTGGCGCTGGCGGCACCGGCGCGCGAACGCGCCGCCCTGAAGGCGATCCAGCAGGCCCGGTACGTGGACGCCGCCGATATCACCGATGTCGCGGTCCTCATCCGCCTGCTGACCGCGCTGGAACTGCCGGAAGCGGCCGCGCGCCTGGCCGCGCCGGATGCCGCGCTGCTGGACGCGATGCGCCGCCGCACCGCCGAGAGCCAGGCGCTGATGCAGGCGATGGGCGCGGAAGGCGTGCCGGCGCTGGTCGTCGGCCGTGGCGCCGACCGCCGCCTGATGCCGGCGCGCCTTCTGTTCGGCGGGGCGGATGCCCTGCTCGAAAGCCTCGCAGCCGCTTGATCACCCCCCAAGAGGAGACCCACCGATGACCACCCGGAGACTGCTGATGACCGCTTCCCTCGCCGCCGCTGCCGCCGCGGCCACGCCCGCCCAGGCCGCCGGCCTGACGCTCCGCGCCCTGCCGGCCGGCCCCACCGGCTTCTTCCGCGCGCCCGTGCTGGTCACCGGCGCGACGGAGGCCGTGCTGGTCGATGGCGGCTTCACCCTGTCCGATGGCCGCGCGGCCGTGGAAGCGGTGCGCGCCAGCGGCAAGCGCCTGACCACCATCTATGTCAGCCAGAGCGACCCCGACTACTACTTCGGCCTGCGCCCGCTGCGGGATGCCTTCCCCGAGGCCCGCATCCTCGCCGCGCCCGAGACCATCGCGGCGATCCAAGGCAATGTGGAGAAGAAGCTCGCCACCTGGGCCCCGCAACTGCGCGACAATGGGCCGGCTACCCTGGCGGATGTGGTGATCCCGGCGCCCTTCACCGGCAGCGCGCTGCAGGTGGATGGCGCGGCGATCGAGATCGTCGCCGCCGAGGGCATGGAGAACCGTCGCTACCTCTATGTGCCGGAGCTGCGGGCGGTGGTCGGCGGCGTGCTGATTTTTGCAGGCGTGCATGTCTGGACCGCCGATACCCAGACGCCCGCGCTGCGCGCCGCCTGGCGGGCGAACCTCGAGCGGATTGCGGCGCGTCGGCCCGCCGTGGTGGTGCCGGGCCACATGACGCCGCAGTCGCCGACCGACCTCTCGGCCGTGGCGCATACCCTGGCCTATCTCACCGCCTTCGAGGAGGAGCTGGCCAAGGCCGCCAATGGCGCGGCGCTGAACGCGGCGATGAAGGCGCGCTTCCCGGGCCTCGGCATGGAGGTCGCGATCGACATCGGCGCCCGGGTCGCCACCGGCGAGATGCAGTGGGGCTGAGCTTGCGTTAACCCGCGGCCAAGATGCTGCGTAGTGTCAGCAGGCGCATGCCCGCGCGTTCCATGTTGCGGTGGCTGCCGGACAGATAGTCGGCGCCGCCGCAGACCAGCCCGGCACCTGCGGCGAAGGCATCGGCCCGCCGTCTCGCCAGCAGTCGCATATGCAACCCGCGGTCCCGCTGTTCCGGCATGGTGGCAGCATCGGCGCAGTAGCCGATACCGTCGCGGAGATAGAGGGTGCCCACGGCCGCCGGCGTGCCGTCCTGCTGCGCAAGGTACAGGGACCAGCCGGGCTCCCCGAGCCAGCCCCGCACATTGGCCCGGAAACCGTCGCGATGCGCCGCCGGAAAACCCCAGGCGGCGAGATAGGTATCGAGGAAGCGTTCCATCGCTTCCGGTCCCGCGATGGCCTCGATCCCCGCTTCGTCGCCCCCCGGACCGGACATCCCCACCAGCCCGGCATGGAAGCCGGCCGGCAGGAAGCCGCGCAGGATCAACTCGCGCGCCAGTTCCGGCCCGTGCGCCATCGGCTCCACCACGATGCGTGGGCTTGCGCCGGCCGCGCGGTACCAGTCCAGCAGCGGCGCAACCAGCGCCGCGTCGGCGCCGCCCAGGCCCAGGATCCGATTGAAGGATGGCGAGGGGATCTGCCGGGCCATCAGCGCTACCACCTGGCGCTCCCGCCGCACCGCGATGCCCATGGGATTGCCGGGCAGGCGTTCCAGCACCGCCATGCGCGACAGCGTATAGGCGAGTTCGACATCCGCGACGCGGCGCACCAGATCGGCGGTGCTGGCCGCCGCGGTCATCGCTTGCCGGCGAACTCCGGCAGGCCCTTCAGGCTTTCCGTCGTGTCGAAGTCGCGCAGCACGGCGTCGCTCGCCATCTCCACCTCCACCATGCGGTCGGCATGCTGGGCGGCCAGGTGGCGGGCGCCGATATCGCCGGTGATGGCCAGCATCTGCGGCAGGAATTCGCGCGACCACAGCATCGGGTTGCCCTGCTTGCCGCGGAAGGTCGGCTGCACGATGGCGCGGCTTTCCTCCGGGTCGAAGGCGGACATCAGCCGGTCGAACATGGCGGCGGTCACCAGCGGCATGTCGCCGAGACACACCATGATGCCCTCCGCCTCCGGCGGCACCGCTGCCAGCCCGGCCTTCAACGAGGCCGAGAGGCCGTCCGCATAATTCTCCGCATGGGCGAACAGCACCGGGCGGCCCGCCAGCGCCTCCTCGATCCGCTCCCGCTCATGCCCCGTCACGACGATGACGGGGGAGGCGTGGGAGGCCAGGACATTGTCCACCACCCGCAGGATCATCGGCACGCCCTTGCTGTCCGGCACCAGCAGCTTGTTCAGCGGCGCCATGCGGCGTGACCTTCCGGCGGCGAGCACCAGGGCGCAGACCGTGCGCGCGCGGCGCGGGGCGCTGGTCAGCGGTGGGGTGCGCGGTGCCTCGGCACGGGGCAGGGGGCGCTGCTCGATCTCCTTCAGCAGCCCGCCGACGCCCATGCCCATCACCTCCCGCGCCGTCACCTTCCGGCCGGCGAAGATGCGGGCGAGGATCCAGTCGAAGCCGTTCAGCTTGGGGCTGCGGGCGCAGCCGGGCAGCACCAGGGCCGGCACCTCGCCGACCCGGCCGAGGCAGATCAGGTTGCCCGGGTCCACCGGCATGCCGAAATGCTCGATGGCGCCACCCGCGCGCAGGATGGCGGCGGGGCCGACATCGCGCCGGTCCACCACGGCGGAGGCGCCGGCGATCAGCAGCAGCTCCGCCCCGGCGCGCTTCAGGCGGCCGAGCGCATCCGCCACGGGCCCTTCCTCATGCCGCACACGCTCCACCGGCAGCATGGTGCCGAGCAGGGCGCGGATGCGGGTTTCCGTCGCCTCCACCGCGCCTTCCATGACGCTTTCCTTGATGCCGGGCAGCTCCGTCAGCACCAGCCCGACGCTGAGCGACTGGAAGGGCTGCACCGCCAGGGCCGGCCCGGCGCGGCGGCCGCGGGCAATGGCCTCCACGACGGAGAGCACCCGGCCGGGCACCGCGAAGGGGATGATCTTGATGGTGGCGAGCATCTCCTTCGTCTCGACCACGCTGTGATTGGGCAGCGTGGCGATGGTGACGCTTTCATCCACCGCGTTGATCCGCTCGATCAGGGCGGCGTCGAGCGAGAACAGCCCCGGGCTTTCGGCGAAAAGGTTCACCCGTCCCGTGGCGGCGCGGGAACGCGCGATCAGCGGCGCCATCAGCGCATCGGCGATGCGATCCGCCGCCTCATCCTCCGGCACATCGCCGGCATCAAGACGGGCGGTGATGACGTCACGGCGCCCGGCGTCACGCAGCGCCGCGATCGCCGCCTCGTCCAGCACCGTGCCCTTCTTGAGGACCTTGCCCGTCAGTCGGACGGTGTGGGCGAGGATGGCGCCGCGCGCTTCCTCCAGCGGGGTGGGTCCGAAGTTCATTTCTTTTCCGATTTTGGCCCGCGGCGGGATTCGATGATCTGGGCGAGGATGGAGACGGCGATTTCCGGCGCCGTCACCGCGCCGATATCGAGACCCACGGGCGCATGGATTCTGGCCAGTTCCGCTTCGCTCAACCCGGCCTCCCGCAGCCGGTCGAGCCGCTTGGCATGGGTGCGGCGGCTGCCGAGGCAGCCGATGTAGAAGGCGGGGCTGCGCAGCGCCACCTCCAGCGCCGGGTCGTCCAGCTTGGGGTCGTGCGTCAGGGTGACCACGGCGGTGCGCGTATCCGGCGCCAGCGCCGTCATCGCCTCATCCGGCCAGTCGCCGGAGATCGCGACCTCCGCACCCAGCCGCTCCTCGGTGGCGAAGGCTCGGCGCGGATCGACCACGGTGACGGCATAGCCGAGCCGCGCCGCCATCGGCACCAGCGCCTGCGCAATATGCACCGCGCCCACCACGATCAGCCGCAGCGGCGGGTTCTGCGGCTGGATGAACCAGCTTTCCTCGCCGAGCGTCACATTGCGCGCGGCGTCGGCGCGCAACGCGGCCTGGGCCTCGCTGGCCAAAGCCTCCGGCACCGAATCCTCGGGGAACAGCATCTGCGCCCCATCCGGCAGGCGCGTCAGCAGCGCCACGGGGCGCTTCGCCGCGCGGGCGGTGGTCAGGCGGGCGAGAAGTTCGGGGGTCATCCGAGCTTCTCGACAAAGACCTTGAGCTTGCCGCCGCAGGCCAGCCCGACTTCCCAGGCGCGATCGTCCGAAATGCCGAAATCCAGCAGCTGTGGCACGCCGGACTGCATGGTCTGCCGTGCCACATCGGCGACCGCGCCCTCGATACAGCCGCCGGACACGCTGCCCTCCATGCGGCCGGAGGCCGTCACCACCAGGCGGGAGCCGGCCGGGCGCGGGGAGGATCCCCAGGTCTCCACCACGGTGGCGATCGCCACATCTTCCCCCTGGGCACGCCAGGCCGCGGCGGTCGCGAGAATGTCTTCCGAATCAGCGCTCATGCCGCGCTCCTCATCCGCCCGGCTTGAGGTCCCGACAGAACGGAGACCAGATCGCGCAGGCTTGCCAGATTATGGACCGGGCGAAAATCGTCCACATGGGGCAGCATCGCCCGGATGCCCTGCGATTTGGGCTGGAAGGCGGCGTAACGCAACAGCGGGTTGAGCCAGATCAGCCTGCGGCAGCTTTTCTGAAGCCTTTCGGTCGCTTCCGACAGGCCGCGCGCACCTTCGCGGTCCAGTCCATCGGTAATCAGCAGCACCACCGCCCCCTGGCCGAGCACCCGGCGCGACCAGAGGCGGTTGAACAGATCCAGCGAATCGCCGATGCGCGTGCCGCCGGACCAGTCCGGCACGGCCTTGGCCACGGCCTCGAAGGCCACCTCGGCGTCGCGATGGCGCAGCGGGCGGCTGATATTGGTCAGGCGGGTGCCGAACAGGAAGCTGTGCACCCGGTCGCGGTCATTCGCCACCGCATGCAGGAAATGGATGAGGATCTGCGCATAGCGGGCCATGGAGCCCGAGATGTCGCAGAGCGCCACCAGCGGCGGCGGCCGCACCACGCGGCGGCGGCGCGATATGTCCAGGATTTCGCCGCCGGTTCGCAGGCTGTCCCGGACGGTGGCGCGCAGATCGGTGAAGGGGCCGCCGGGATCGGCGCGGAAGCGGCGGGTGGGGCGGGCATCCAGCGGCAGCACCAGCTTCGCGATCTCACGCTTGGCGGCGGCCAGCTCGGCGGCGGACATCGCCTCGAAATCCATGTTTTGCAGGCGTTCGCGCTCGCTGACCGTGAAGGTCATGTCGACGCGGTCCTCGGGCGGCTCCTCGACGGGCTTCGGTGGCTTCGGACGGTCGCCCTGTATGGCTTCCGCGAGGCGGCGGGCGGCGGGGGGCGGCTTCTGCTGCTCCTGCATGCCCTCCATCATCGCCATGGCGGAGGCATGGCGCGCGGCTTCGGGGTCGCGCCAGAACATGCCGAAGGCCTGGTCGAAGATGAAAAAATGCTCGTGGCGGTGGACCATGGTGGCGCGCAGCGCGGCATGGACCTGGCCGCGCTCACCGAGGTCGATCTCGGTCAGCGCCGCGGCGCCGGCCAGCATTTCGGTCGGCCCGACCGGAATCCCGGCGCGACGCAGCAGCCGCCCGAAGGCGAGAAGATTGCCCGCCAGCGCGCCGCCCGGACCCACCGGCGGCAGCGAGAGCGCCGCCTTGGGGGGTATCACGCCGCCGCCGCCCCCTTGGCCTCGGCGACAAGTCGCGCCGCTTCGGCGCCGCGAATGCGGGCGATATCGTCCTGGTACTTCAGCAGTGCGCCCAGTGTCTCATCCACCAGGGCAGGCTCCAGCTCCCGCGCATCCAGCGCCGAAAGGGCGGCCGCCCAGTCGATGGTCTCGGCGACGCCGGGCGGCTTGAAGGTATCGGCGTTGCGCACGGCCTGGACGAAGGACACCACCTGGGCCGACAGCGTCTCGCTCACCTGCGGGGCGCGCAGCTTCAGGATCGCGCGTTCGCGGGCGGCGTCGGGATAGTCCACCCAGTGATACAGGCAGCGGCGGCGGATGGCGTCATGCACCTCCCGCGTCCGGTTGCTGGTGATGATGACCACGGGGGGCGTCGCCGCCTTCACCGGGCCGAGTTCCGGGATGCTGATCTGGAAATCGGCCAGGATTTCGAGAAGAAAGGCCTCGAAGGGCTCGTCGGCGCGGTCCAACTCGTCGATCAGCAACACCGCCGGCGCGCCTTCCAGCGCATCCAGCAGCGGACGGGATTGCAGGAAGCGCCGGTCATAGATGCCGGCTTCCAGCGCCGCGCGGTCGCTGGCCTCTCCGCTGGCCTCAGCTAGGCGGATCGCCATCAGCTGCCTGGCGTGGTTCCACTCATAGGCGGCGGAAGCCAAGTCCATGCCGTCATAGCATTGCAGCCGCACCAGCCGGCGCGGCAGTTGGGCGGCGAGGACCTTGGCGATTTCGGTCTTGCCGGTGCCGGGCTCGCCTTCCAGGAACAGCGGGCGGCCCATGCGCAGCGCCAGATGGACGGTGGTCGACAGCTGGCGGTCGGCGACATAGCCGCCTTCCGCCAGCATCCGCTGCGTGGCCGGCACGTCCGCGGGCATGCTCACAGCAGGAAGATGATGGCGAGCACGACGAGGAAGGCGCCGCCGCCGATCCAGACCTGGGCCGGGAAGCCCATGAAGTCCTGGGTCAAAAGGCGCAGCGGCAGCGGCATCTGGGCCGGCGCCGGGTTCGGCCGCTGCACGGGGCCGCCGGGGGAGATGCCATCCGCGCCATGCTGGGTGATCGGCGCGGCGTCGCTGGTCTCGGCCAGATATTCGGTATCGGTGCCCGCGACCGCCACCGGCTCGGCCGGCTGCAGCTGCGCCGCGAAGCGGTCGAAGAACTGATCGGCCATGGACTTGGCCGTGCTGTCGATCAGCCGCGCGCCGAGCTGCGCCATCTTGCCGCCGACCTGCGCCTTCACATTGTACTTCAGCAGGGTGTCGGAGGGTCCAAGCTCCTCCAGCGCCACATCGGCACCGCCCTTGGCGAAGCCCATGGCGCCGCCCTGGCCCTCACCGGAAATGGTGTAGGAGGCCGGGGGCACGATATTGGACAGCAGCACCTTGCCGCCGAACTTGGCCGACATCGGGCCGAGCTTCATCGAGACCTTGGCCTGGAACTGGTCGTCGCCGATCCGCTCCACGCTTTCGCAGCCCGGAATCGCGGCCTGGAGCACCGCGGGGTCGTTCAACGCCTCCCACACCTTCTCGCGGGGGGCGCCGATGCGCCGTTCGCCGGTCATTTCCATGCAGGGGATCTCCGCTTTGTCAGGCCGGAAGGTAGGCCGGGCGCGCCCTGGCGGAAAGGGCAAGGCGTGGCAATCCTGCCGGAGCGGCCCGATTCGGCCCCGCCGGCCTTCCCCGCCGCACCAGATCGTGACGCCGGGGCGGGGAGGGATTAAGGGGTTGAGCCGGGGACGGACTTAACGGGGGTTCTGGATGACGGCGATGCGTGCGCTCGGCCTGGCCATGGCGGGCGGTTTGTTGCTGGCGCCGGCGGATGCGCTGGCAGCGGGGGTGCCCGGGGCGGAGCTTTCCCTGGCATGGGGCATTCCCTTCGTGGGCATCCTTCTGTCCATCGCGCTGATGCCGCTTTTCGCGGCGCATCTGTGGCACCACCATTACGGCAAGATCGCCGCGCTCTGGGCCGCCCTGTTCCTGCTGCCCTTTGCCGCCATCTTCGGCGCCGGCGCCGCCTGGTATCAGTTCGCCCATGTGATGGTGCTGGAATACGTGCCCTTCATCGCCCTGCTGACGGCGCTGTACACGGCGGGCGGTGGTGTGCTGCTGAAGGGCTCGCTGGTCGGCACGCCGACGGTGAACACCGCTTTGCTGGCCATCGGCACCATCCTGGCCAGCCTGATGGGCACCACGGGCGCGGCGATGCTGCTGATCCGGCCGGTGCTGCGGGCCAATGCCTTCCGCACCCGCAAGACCCATACCTTCGTCTTCTTCATCTTCCTGGTGGCCAATATCGGCGGCAGCCTGTCCCCGGTCGGTGATCCGCCGCTGTATCTCGGCTTCCTGCGCGGCGTGTCCTTCTTCTGGCCGACCACGCATCTGTTCGCCGAATTCGCCACCTGCGCGGTGATCCTGCTGGCCATCTACTGGGTGCTCGATACCCTGGCCTGGAACCGGGAGAAGCCGGTGGCCCCGGTGGTGGAAAAGCAGGCTGTCGGCGTCGAAGGCTGGCTGAATGTCTGGATGGTGGTCGCCATCGTCGGCGTCGTCATCGGCATGGGCTATGTGAAGCTCGGCAGCATGAACGTGCTCGGCCAGGCGATGGAGGTGGAGCGGGTGCTCGGCATCCTGCTGTTCCTTGCCATCACCGGGATTTCCGTGGCCTTCACCACGCGCGAATTGCGGGAGGCGAACGGCTTCGCCTGGGGCGCCATCCTGGAAGTCGCCAAGCTGTTCGCGGCCATCTTCATCTGCATGGCGCCCGTGCTGGCGATTTTGCAGGCCGGCAGCCAGGGCGCGGCGGCGGGGCTGGTGGCGCTGACCTCCGGCCCGGATGGGGCGCCGATCCCCTGGGTGTATTTCTGGATGTCCGGCCTGCTTTCGAGCTTCCTCGACAATGCGCCGACCTACATCGTCTTCTTCGAGCTGGCAGGCGGTGATCCGCTGTGGCTGATGGGGCAGGGCGCGCTGACGCTGGCGGCGATTTCCTGCGGCGCGGTGTTCATGGGGGCCAATTCCTATATCGGCAATGCGCCCAACTTCATGGTGAAGGCCATCGTCGAGGAGAACGGCATCCGCATGCCGTCCTTCTTCGCCTATTGCGGCTGGGCGCTGGTCTTCCTGGTGCCGCTGTTCGTGCTGATCACCTTCATCTTCTTCCGCCCCGTCTGATGGCGGAGGCGGCGCTCCCGGCCGAGCCTATCAGCCCAGGCTAGACCATGATCCGTCAACACGGATCATGGTCTAGCTTTCGCCGTGAGGGTGATTCACCGCTACGGCGATTCCGCCTTCGCGGATCACGCTCTAGCCGCCTCCGGACCACCCTGTTAGTCGTGACCCGCGCTGACTGGAGGAGCCCGCCATGCCCTATGTAATCGCCAACGACCTGCCTGACGCCCCCGCGGGGGTGCGTTTCCGCGCCCTGCTGGATCGGCCGCAGATCCTGCAGATGCCGGGCGCGCATCTCGGCATCGCCGCGCTGCTGGCGAAGAAGGCCGGCTTCGAATCGCTCTACATGTCCGGCGCCGCCATGTCTGCCACCATGGGCCTGCCCGACCTCGGCATGATCACGGTGGATGAGGTGGCCTTCTTCATCCGCCAGGTCGCCCGCGCCTCCGGCCTGCCGATCCTGGTGGATGGCGACACGGGCTATGGCGAGGCGCTGAACGTCATGCACATGGTGCGGGTGTTCGAGGAGGCCGGCGCCGGCGCCGTGCATCTGGAAGACCAGCTTCTGCCGAAGAAGTGCGGCCATCTGAACGACAAGAAGCTGGCCGATGCCCGCGACATGGCGGCCAAGGTCGCCGCCGCCCGCAAGGCCCGCAAGCATCTGTACATCATCGCCCGCACCGATGCGGTGGCGAGCGAGGGCATGGATGCCGCCGTGGCGCGGGCCAAGCTGTATCTTGAGGCCGGCGCCGACGCGATCTTCCCGGAAGCCCTCGTCACCCGCGACATGTTCGCCGAGTTTGCCCGCCGCATGCCGGGGGTGAAGCTGCTGGCCAACATGACCGAATTCGGCCGCACGCCCTTCTTCACCGCGAAGGAGTTCGAGGAGCTGGGCTATGCCATGGTGATCTGGCCGGTCAGCCATCTGCGCGTCGCCGCCAAGGCGATGGAGGACCTCTACGCCGCCATCAACCGCGACGGCGGCACGATGAAGATGCTGGACCGTATGCAGACCCGCGCCGAGCTCTACGCCACCATCGGCTACCATGAGTATGAGGCGCTGGATTCCAGCCTGGTCGCCACCGTGATCCCGGAAGGGATGCCGCAGGCGTAAAGGCTACACGCCGAACCAGGCCGGGATCTCGGCCATGCTGCCGAACAGGATATCCGGTTCGGCGGCCGCCAGCGCGGTGGGCAGGGCGTAGCCCCAGGCCACGGCGCCGGCGGTCAGGCCGGCGCTGCGCGCGGCGGCGATGTCGCGCAGCTCGTCCCCGATGGCGATGGCGCCGCGGGGGGTCTCACCGGCGCGGCGCAACACCTGGCGGAAGCGTCCAGCCTTGCCGAACAGGCTGGCATCGCAGGCCCAATGGGCGATCAGCGCCGCCGCTTCCGGCCCCAGGGCGCGGCGGGCATTGACCTCGGAATTGGAGGAGACCAGCGCCAGGGTCACCCCTGCCTCATGCAACTGGGCCAGCATCGCCGTGGCGCCCGGGAACAGCGGCGGGGGCGGCGCGGCGGTGGCCCAGGCCTTGATATGGGCGGCGATGCGCGGAAGTTTCCACAGCGGCACACCGAGGACCCGCAGGATGCTGCGGGCGTCCCGGTCGCGCAGCGCCTCCGCCTCGGCCTCCGTCACCCGATGGAAGCCGAAATGGCGCGCGGCCTGGTCCAGCGCCTCGAACATCACGGCGCGGCTGTCCGCAAGCGTACCGTCCAGGTCGAACAGGACCAGGCGGGGACGGGCCTGGCCGCCCAACGCGGCTGCGGCTGCCCCAACTTCGATCCGCCCGTCCACGCGTGATGCGCACCCTGTTGTGATTGCCGACCGGGGTTCCATGCCCATTCCCTCGGCCCCCCGCAATAGCTGGGCCGGGGGAAGGGCGGATCACGATCCGGCGGGGTGCGCGATCGGCCCCGCTCTCAGGCCGCGGCGGCGACCAGATCGCCGAAGCCGCGCTGGCCCTCGGTCAGGCCCCAGCCGCGCATCCACTCATAGACATAGGTGAAGCGCGCCTCATCCAGCGGGCGGGACGGGGCGTAGTGGACGAAGTGATCGGCCACCTCCTCCGGCTTCAGGCGGTCCTTCACCGGGGCGGCGATGTAGTGCTTGTAGCGGGCGAAATCCGCGGTGATCAGCCGCGCCGCCTCATCCACCGCGCGGGTATAGCCCTCCACAGCCGCCTGCGGCAGGTCGGGCGAGATCACCTGGGATCCACGATAGAAGATGGTGGCAATCAGATGCGCACCCTCCTTCAGCGCCAGGCTGAGGAAGGGCTCCATCAGCATCGCCGCGCGTACCTTGCCGTCCTTCAGCGCCGCGTAGCGCGCCTTGGGGGAGCCCAGATGCTCCAGCACGATCTCCGAACGCGCCAGCGGGCCTTCCAGCAATTGCAGCGCGGTGTAGTGCGATCCGGTCCGGTCGTTGATGGCCACCGCCACCCCGGCCAGGTCCCGCGGCTCCCGCAGCGCCGTGTCGAAGGTCACCAGCCCCTGGGCGGCGACGGCCGGGCGGAGGGAGGCGACGCGGGAGGTGCGGCTGCCGCGCTCCGACCGGTCGAGACCGGCCCATTCGCAGAGGTTGTAGGCGCTGGCACCGCCGGCCTCGAACAGGGCTTCCTTCTGGCGGGCGAAGGCATCCGCGTCGCTGAGGTCGGGGTCGTAGGTGGTGGCCAGCACCACCTCCACGCCGTTCTTGCGGAACAGGTCGTGTTCCAGGGCGACCAGGATCGGCAGGTCGAAGACCGGGCCATTGGGGGCGATGCGGATCACGGGAAGGGTTGCGTCGGACATAGGTCCTCCATTCATCGGTACTGGAGGATGGATATCACGGATTCACGTCTTGTAAACGCATGATACGTAAATTACGAATCCGCGCGTTTAAATCCGCGCGGGCCGATCGTGATTTCGGCCTGCCGCCTCCGCCCGGAGTTGGCCATGTCCCGATCTGCCTCCCGCCCCGTCGCCGCCGGCCTGCCGCGCCGCGCCCTGCTCGGCGCCTCCTTGCTGGGTGCTGCCAGCCTGGCCTGCCCGGCAAAGGCCGCGCCCGGATGGCCGAGCCAGCCGATCCGCATCGTCGCGCCATTCCCGGCCGGCGCCGTCAGCGACGGCATCACCCGCGCCATCGCCCAGTCGTTGCAGACCTCGCTCGAGGTGTCGGTCGTGGTGGAGAACCGGCCCGGTGTCGGCGGCGGCATCGGCGCGCAGCAGGTGATCGCGGCGCGGCCGGATGGCCATACGCTGCTGATCGCCAACAATGCGACGCTGTCCATGGTACCGCGCGTGTCCCAGCTCCGCTTCGATCCGCGGCGGGACCTGGCGGCGGTCGCCTTCCTGGGCGACGCCTATAATCTGCTGACCATCAACCGGAACCTGCCGGTGACGACGCTGGAGGAATTCGCGGCGCTGGCGCGGCAGCGGCCGGGGGACCTGGTCTATGCCTCACCGGGCGTCGGGTCCTATGGCCATATCGCCGGGGCGCTGCTGCAACAGCGGCTGGGCATCGACCTGCTGCACGCGCCCTTCGCGGGGATCGTGCCCGCGATCAACGCCGTGCTCGGCGACCAGGCGCATGCGGTGATGGGGCCGAATACGCTGAGCTTCGCGCAGAGCGGCCAGATGCGCCCGCTGATCGCCATCTCCGAAACCCGCTGGCCGGCGGTGGCGGAGGTGCCGACCCTGGCGGAGGCCGGGGTCAGCGACTGGCCGCTGTCCTTCTGGTACGCCTTCCTCGCCCCCGCCGGCACGCCGGACCCGGTGAGGGAACGTCTGAACGCCGCCATCGGGACGGCAATCGGCCAGCCCGCCGTCGCGACCCTGATCGACCGGCTCGGGCTGCGCGCCGGTCATAAATCATTGGCGGAGCTGACCGGGCTGGTGGCCCAGGATTGGCGGGCGGTGGGCGAAACGCTGGACGCCACCCGCATCCTGGGCTGAGGCAGGCTACTCCGCCGGCAGCACCGCGGCCGTGGGCGCCGGCGCGCGGCGCCGGGCCATGGCGCGGGCCACCACGTAGAAGACCGGCGTGAACAGCAGGCCGAACAGGGTCACGCCCAGCATGCCGTAGAACACCGCCACGCCGAGGCTCTGCCGCATCTCCGCCCCGGCCCCGGTCGCCACCGTCAGCGGCAGCACGCCGAGAATGAAGGCGAGCGAGGTCATCAGGATCGGCCGCAGCCGGGTCCGTGCCGCCGCCGCCGCCGCTTCCCAGCGGGTAGCGCCGGCGATTTCCGCCGCGCGGGCGAATTCCACGATCAGGATCGCGTTCTTCGCGGCCAGGCCCACCAGCACCACCAGCCCGACCTGCACCAGCACGTTGTTGTCGAGCCCGGCGAAGCCCACGCCCAGCAGCGCCGCCAGCACCGACATCGGCGCGATCAGCACCACCGCCAGCGGCAGCAGCCAGCTTTCATACATCGCCGCCAGCACCAGGAAGACGAAGACCACGGCCATGGCGAAGGCGATCGGCGCGGTGTTGCCGACGATCTTCTCCTGCAAGGCGAGCTCGGTCCATTCGTAGCTGAAGCCCTCGGGCAGGTTGCGCAGCACTTCCTCCATCGCCGCGATGGCCTGGCCGGTGGAAATGCCCGGCAGCGCCGCGCCCTGCACCTCCGCCGCCGGATACAGATTGTAGCGCGGCATGCGGTAGGGGCCGGAGGTTTCGTGGAAGGTGGCGATGGAACCCAGCGGCACCATCTGGCCGCTGTCGCTCCGGGTGCGGATGCGCGCCAGATCCTCCACATCCATCCGGTGCGCCATGTCGGCCTGCGCCGTCACGCGCCAGGTGCGGCCGAGCAGGTTGAAGTCGTTGACGAAGGCCGAGCCCATATAGATGCCCAGCGCCTCATGCACGCGGGAGATCGGCACGCCCAGCATCTCCGCCCGCGTGCGGTCGATATCGGCGCGGATCTGCGGGGTGGAGGTGTTGAACAGGCTGAAGGCGAAGGCGATTCCGGGCGCGCCATTGGCCTGGCCCAGCACCTGCCACACCGCCCGTTCCAGCGCCTGCGGGCCGAGGCCTGCGCGGTCCTGGATCATCAGCTTGAAGCCACCACCGGTGCCGATGCCCGGGACGGGCGGCGGCGGAATCACCAGCACCTGCGCATCCATGTCGCCCATCACCCGGGCCTGGAGATCGGCCAGGATGCCGTTGCCGGTCAGCCCCATCGCGGCGCGTTCCTCGAAGGACTTCATGGTGGCGAAGACCACGCCCGTATTGGGCGCATTGGTGAAGGTGGCACCATCAAAGCCCACGAAGGCGACCGCATCGGCGACGCCGGGGGTGGCCAGGATGGTATCCGAGGCCCGGCGCACGACCGCATCCGCGCGGCTGATGCTGGCGCCGGGGGGAAGCTGGAAGGCGGCGATGACGTAGCCGCGGTCCATCTGCGGAATGAGGCCCGTCGGCGTGCTCAGCACCGTGCTGCCGGTCCAGGCCAGCAGGCCGCCATAGATCAGCATCAGGATCACCGGCAGCCGCACCAGGCGGCGGGTGAGCGACCCGTAGCCGAAGGACATCCGGTCGAAGACCCAGTTGAAGCCGCGGAAGAACAGGCCGATCGGCTTGAACAGCCCACCACGCTGGGGCGCATGCCCATGCGGCTTCAGCAACCGCGCGGCCAGCGCCGGCGACAGGGTCAGGGAGACGATGGCGGAGATGATGGTCGCCACCGAGATCGTCGCTGCGAACTGCCGGTAGAAGTCGCCGGAGATGCCGGTGATGAAGGCGGTCGGCACGAAGACCGCGACCAGCACCAGGGCGATGGCGATCAGCGCGAAACCGACCTCGTCCATCGTCTTGCGGGCGGCCTCCAGCGGCGGCAGCCCGTCGGCCATGTGGCGCTCGGCATTCTCCACCACCACGATGGCGTCATCGACGACGATGCCGATGGCCAGGATCAGGCCGAACATCGTCAGCGTGTTCAGCGTGAAGCCCATGATGAGCAGCGCGCCGAAGGTGCCGATGATGGAGACCGGAATTGCCAGCAGCGGAATCAGCGCGGCGCGCCAGTTCTGCAGGAACAGGATGACGACCAGCACCACCAGCACGATCGCCTCGGCGAAGGTCACCAGCACCGCCTCCATGCTCTGCGCGATGAAGCCGGTGGTGTCGTAGACGATGCTGTAGCTGATGCCGGTCGGGAAGCTGCGGGCGGCTTCCTCCATCGTCGCGCGAATGGCATCCGCGGTCGCCAGGGCGTTGCTGCCGGGGCGCTGGAAGACGCCGATGGCGATGGCGTTCTGGTTGTTCAGCAGGGCGTTCATCGAATAGTCGGCGGCGCCGATCTCGGTCCGCGCCACGTCACGCAGACGGATCGGCGCGCCGCCGGTGCCGGTGCCGACCACCTGCTCATCGAACTGCTCGGGCGAGGTCAGGCGGCCCAGCGCCTGCACGCTGATCTCGAAGGCGCCTGCCTCCGCCGCGCGGGGCGCCTGGCCGATGGCGCCGGCCGCGACCTGCGCATTGGCCCGCCGCAGCGCCTCCACCACCTCGCCCGGCGCCAGGCCGCGCGCGGCGAGGCGATCCGGGTCGAGCCAGACGCGCATGGCATAGTCGCGCGCACCGAACATCTGCGCATCGCCGACGCCATCGAGCCGCGCCAGGCGGTCCTTGATGGTCAGCGTGGCGTAGTTGGAGACGTAGTCCGGGCTGCGGCTGCCATCCGGGGAGGTGAGGTGCACGACCATCAGCAGGTCGGGCGAGGCCTTCCGCACGGTGATGCCAAGGCGGCGGACCTCCTCGGGCAGTCGCGGCTCGGCGACGGCGACGCGGTTCTGCACCAGCACCTGGGCCTGGTCGATATTGGTGCCCTGGCGGAAGACCACGCTGATCGCGACCCGGCCATCGCCGGTGGATTGCGAGGAGAGGTAGAGCATGCCGTCGACGCCGTTGATCTCCTGTTCCATCGGCCCGGCGACGGTCTGCGCGACCGTCTCGGCGGAGGCGCCGGGATAGGTCGCGGTGACCTGCACCGTGGGCGGCGCGATCTCAGGATATTCAGCGATCGGCAGGCGCAGCGCCGCGATGGCGCCGACCAGCGTGATGGCGATGGACAGGACCGCGGCGAAGACCGGGCGGTCGATGAAGAAGCGGGCGAGGCGCACGGCTCGGATTCCTCAGGCGCGATACGGCCGGCGGGGTTCACCCGGGGGTCGAAGGCGTCGCAAGATCGGGGGCGGGACCGGCCCCCGGCGGTTCAGATTTGTCACGCCGAAGGCGTGCCTTCGCGGCCTATCGGGGCCGTCGGCATCATTGGGCTGAGGCGAGCGGGCTGGGCCCGATGCGGCCTTGTTCGGCGGTCACATGGGTCCCGGGGCGAGCCCTGTGCAGGCCGCCGATGATCACCCGGTCCTCCGGCCCCAGCCCACTGCGGACCACGCGCAGCCCATCGACCAGCGGGCCGAGCTGCACCTGGCGGGGCGCCACCGTGCCTTCCGCCGTCACGGTCAGCACCATGCGGCCGGATTGGTCCGCCAGCACCGCCGCATCCGGCACCATCAGCGCCTGGCCGTCACCGGCGAAAAGCCGCAGCCGGGCGAAGCCGCCGGGGGTCAGCAGCAGGTTCGGGTTGGACACCACGGCGCGGCCGCGGATGGTGCCGCTGCGCGCGTCGAAGCCGCTATCGACGAAGTCGAGCTGCCCCTCATGCGTGTAGGTGGTCTCGTCCAGCAGCCGCAGCTGCACCGGCGTGCCGGTCTGCTGCCCATTCGGCCGCATGCCGCCCATGGCGGCGCGAGCATAGCGCAGATACTGCGCCTCGCTGGCGTCGAAGGTGACATAGACGGGGTCGAGCGTGAGCAGCGTGGTCAGCAAGGTCTCGCCCTGCTGCACCAGATTGCCAGCATCAACGCGGCGGTCGCTGACGCGGCCAGGGCGCGGGGCGCGGATTTCGGTGAATTCCAGATCCAGCTCCGCCTGGCGCAGCGCCGCGCGGGCGGCGGCGAGGCCGGCCTGGGCTTCGCGCAGGGAGGAGCGGCGCGTGTCCAGTTCCGATTCCGGGGCGATGCGCTGAGCCGCCAGCGGCGCGTAGCGCTGCAACTGCTGCTGGGCGAGCGTCAGCCGCGCCTCGGTGCGGGCCAGCTCCGCCTGGGCGGTGTCGACCGCGATCTGGAAGGGGCGCTGGTCGAGCGTGAACAGCAGATCCCGGGTGCGCACCGCGGCGCCATCGCGGAAATGCACCTGCGCCACTTGGCCAGAGACGCGCGGCCGCAGCTCCACCCTGGCGGAGGCCTCGATGCGGGCGGTGTGCTCGTCCCATTGCGCGACGGGGCGGGTGAGGGGGGTGGCAACGGTGACGGAAGGTGCCGCCGGCGGGGCCTGGGCGGCAGCGGGCTGCACCAGGGCGGTGGAGGCCATCAAGGCCAGGCCGGCGGCGGTGGAAGGACGAAGGGTGCGGGCGAGCCACGAAAACCAGGGGCTTTCGGGGATATTCTGGCCCTGCGCCGCGGCGGAGGACTTGCGCGGATGGGGTGACATGGCCAATCTCCAGGGCCGGATGATACCGACCGGTTCGTCACATAGTGTATGTGACCGGTCAGTAACATCAAGGGGCGATTTTGCGCCGCAGCACAAATCACCGCCGCGGCGGGAGAAGGACACCAGCATGGGCGATGTTACGGTCCCCCAGCCGGGGGGCACAAAACCCAAGGCCGCCGAGCGCATCCAGAGCGCCGCCAAGGACCTGTTCTACCGCCAGGGCATCCGCGCCACTGGCATCGAGGAGGTGTGCCGCGCCGCGGATGCCACCAAGATGAGCCTGTATCGCAGCTTCCCCAGCAAGGATGCGCTGGTGGCCGCCGTGCTATCGGAGGATGCGGCGACCTACGACGCCTGGTTCGCGGAGGTCACGGCGGGGGCGGAGACGCCGGCTGCCAAGCTGCGGGCGATGGTGGAGGCGGCCGCCGCCAAGGTGGCGCTGGGGGCCGAACGCGGCTGCCCCATGCTGCTGGCCCAGGCCGAATTCCCCGACCCCGACCACCCCACGCATCGCCTTGTGGCGCAGTGCAAGGCGCAGATGCGCGCCGGAATGGTGGAGCTGGCCCGTGCGGCCGGCGCCGAGCCGCCGGAACTGCTGGCCGATACGCTGGCGCTGCTGTTCGACGGCGCCTGGGCATCGTCTTCCTATCTGGGGTCGGAACGCGCGGCGAAGGTGCTGCGCCAGGGCGCAACCTCGCTTCTGGATGCGGCGCTGCCACCCGCATGAGTCGCGCGACGCCTGCCGACGAGGTCGGGATCATGCAGCTGGGGGAGAGAGTAATGGCTCCGGCGGTTGGATTCGAACCAACGACCAACGGATTAACAGTCCGCTGCGCTACCGCTGCGCCACGCCGGATCAGCCAGTGGCCGGGCTATAGCAAGCACCCCGGCCTCGGTAAACCCGCCCCGCGACGATTGTCGGTAGGGGCGGGGAAGGAAAGGCCGCGGCCGGAATCGAACCGGCATATACGGATTTGCAGTCCGCTGCATCACCACTCTGCCACGCGGCCAAGCATGGTGCCCCTGACATGCGAAACCGCGCATGACGAAGCGGCGCCTCTATCCGGCAGGGCGCGGCTTCGGTCAAGCGCGGTTAAGCGTTTGGGGCGCATGCTGCGACGCGGAAGTGCTGCTTGGCCGGCGGGCGGGCGGCTCGTATAAGCGCGGACATGGACAAGGCGGCGGTGATGGACCTGGATCGCGCGGCGATGATTTTTCCCTCCGATTCCAACATGGCGGCGGCGCGCCGCTTCATGGTGGATGGCCAGTTGCGGCCGAACAAAGTCACCGACCCGGCGCTGCTGGCCGCCATGGGCGACCTGCCGCGGGAGGCTTTCCTGCCGCCCGCGCTGGCGCCTCGGGCCTATGCCGATGAGGATGTGCGCCTGCCCGGTGGCCGCGCGCTGATGGAGCCGATGGCCGTCGCCCGGCTGCTGCAATTGCTGCGGCTGCGGGAAGGCGACCGGATGCTCGTGCTGGGCGCCGGCACCGGTTACACCGCCGCCGTCGCGGCGCGCTGCGGCGCGCGCGTGGTCGCGGTCGAATCGGACCCGGCCCTCGCCGCGATCGCGGAGGCGGCCTTCGCCGCCCTGCTGCCCGCCGGGTCAGTGACCTTGCTGCGCCACGATCCGCTGGCCGGTCACCCGACCGGTGCCCCCTATGACGCCATCCTGATCGAGGGCGAAATTCCCGCGGTGCCGGAGCGGATCGCGGCCCAGCTCGCCGAGGGCGGCCGGCTGGCCACCGTGCTGGCCGGTGCGAATCGTGGCCTGTCCCCCCGCGCCGTGCTCGGGCTGCACTCCGGCGGCAGCTTCAGCGTGACGGATGCCTTTGATTGCGCCACGCTGCCGCTGCCGCAGTTCCAGCCAGCGCCGGGCTTCGTATTCTAAGTCGTCTTGCCATGCGGCCGGTCATCCGGCCGCCCCGCCTTGCCTTGCGGGCCGTAGGAGTCGCCAAACGATGATGTTCGACCGTTCGACCCTGGCGCTCGCCACGCTTCTGATGGCGCCGCCCGCCTTGATCGCCCCGGCCGCGGCCCAGACGCTGCAGGAATCGCTCGCCCTGGCCTATGCCAACAACCCGACCTTGCAGGCCGCCCGCGCCCAGCTGCGCGCAGTGGACGAGAATGTGCCGCAGGCCTTGGCCGGCTGGCGCCCCACGGTGCAGGTGGCCGGCAGCGTCGGCACCGCCCAGGGCCGCAGCACCAGCACCGCCACCGGCAGCCGGGTCGGGCTCGACCGCGACACGGCCTCGATCCAGGGCAGCGTCAGCCAGCCGCTCTATCGCGGCGGCCGCACCACCGCCTCCACCCGCCGGGCGGAAAACCAGGTGCTGGCGCAGCGCGCGCGCCTGCTGGCGACCGAACAGCAGGTGCTGTCCGACACGGTGAACGCCTATGTCGCCGTGATCCGGGACCAGGAGGAGGTGCGCCTCAACATCAACAACGAGCAGGTGCTGACGCGCCAGCTCCAGGCCACCAATGAGCGCTTCCGGGTGGGCGAGATCACCCGCACGGACGTCGCCCAGGCGGAAAGCCGGCTGGCCGGTACCCGCGCCTCCCGCGCCGATGCGGAAGGCCGGCTGCAGCAGTCCCGCGCCACTTTCGCGCGCCTCGTCGGCCAGGCGCCGCAGCGCCTGGTCGCGCCGCAGCCTTTGCGGGTGCCGCTGGCGAATGCGGCAGAGGCCGGCACGCTGGCCGGGCAGAACAACCCGAATGTCGTGGCCGCCTTGTTCGATGAGGCCGCGGCGCGCGATCTGGTGGATGTGAACTTCTCCTCCCTGCTGCCGCAGGTCAGCCTGAACGGCTCCACCTTCCGCAACGACAACAGCACGGCGCCGGATACCCGCGCCACCGGCAGCCAGGTGACGGCCAACCTGACCGTGCCGCTGTATCAGGGCGGCTCGGAATATTCCCAGGTGCGCCAGGCGCGGCAATCCGCGCAGCAGGCGCGGCAGATCGTGAGCGACCAGCGCCGCGCTGCCAGCCAGCAGGCGACCTCGGCCTGGGAAACGCTGACCTCCGCGCGCGCCCAGGTGGAAAGCGTGCGCGCCCAGATCCGCGCCGCCGAAATCGCGCTGGACGGCGTGCAGCGGGAGGCCATCGTCGGCAGCCGCACCACGCTCGACGTGCTGAACGCCGAGCAGGAATTGCTGAATGCCCGCGTCAGCCTGGTGCGGGCGCTGGCCAATGTCATCACCGCCTCGCACAGCCTGGCGGCCTCGGTCGGCCGGTTGACTGCGCGGGATCTCAACCTGCCGGTGCAGATCTATGACATGGAGGCCTACTACCGTGAGGTCCGGAACCGCTGGGTCGGCTTCGGCGACTACGCCGAACAGGGGCGCTGAGGCATGAGCGGCGGCGGTCCGAACGGGCGTCCGGGTGGTGGTGCCTCCGACCCCGCCATGGATGACATCCTGGCTTCCATCCGCCGCATCCTGAACGAGGATGAGGCGCAGGAAGGCCAGGCCGCGGCCGGCGCGGAGCCGGAGCCGCTGGATTTGACCGAGGCGATGCTGGTCGCCGCCCCGCCGGCGCCACCCGAACCGCCGGTGGTCGCGGAGGAGCCCGAGCCGGAGCCTGAGGCCGAGCCGGAAGAGATCGCGGCCCCGATCATCTCCGCACCCGTTGCGGTGCCGCCGATGGTGGAAGTGCCGCCACCGCGGGCACCGACGCCGATGCCCGTGCAGCCGGCACCCGCCCTCGACTCTTTGGTCGCTCCGGCGGTCGCTGCCGCCACCACGGCAACCCTCGCCTCCCTGCTGCGCAGCGTGGCGCAGGAGCGCAACGCCCCGGTGCATCGTGGCGGCCCGTCGATCGAGGATGTGGTGCGGGAG
This sequence comes from Roseomonas sp. F4, assembly GCF_053891155.1. Lineage (NCBI taxonomy): Bacteria > Pseudomonadati > Pseudomonadota > Alphaproteobacteria > Acetobacterales > Roseomonadaceae > Roseomonas > Roseomonas sp. F4. The sequence continues at coordinate 42,225 of NZ_JBSSHK010000005.1, read as the reverse complement.
GAGCTTCGGCCGCTGCTGAAGGCCTGGCTCGACCAGCATCTGCCGCCTTTGGTTGAGCGGCTGGTCAGCGTCGAGATTGAGCGCGTCATAGGACGCGCCGCGCCTTAAAAGTCGCGGCGGGGCAGAGCCCCGCTCGCTGCTCAGTCCGGCTTGATCTGGTTGTCCCGGATCACCGCCGCCCAGGTCTCCATCTGGCGGTCCAGGAAGGTCCCGAATTCCTCCGGCGTGGAGCCCACGATCTCCACACCCATCGGGCTCGCCAGCCGCGCGCGGACTTCCGGCACTTCCAGCGCCTTGGCGAGCGCCGCATGGAAGCGGCGCTGAATCGGTTCCGGCGTGCCGGCCCGGCCGAGAATCGCCCACCAGGCCTTGGCATCGATCCCCGGCACGCCGGATTCGGATACGGTCGGCAGGTCCGGGAACAGGGCGGAGCGCTGGCCGCCGGTCTGCGCCAGCGGGCGCAGGGTCTGTCCGACCTGGCCGCCGAGGCCGGCATTGCTGGCCATTGGCAGGTCGAGTTCGCCGGCCGCCGCCGCGGCGCTCATGGGCCCGCCCCCGCGATAGGGCACATGCACCATCTTGAAGTCGCCGCGCTGCTGCATCAGCGACATTGTCAGGTGCGACAGGCTGCCGACGCCGATGCTGCCATAGGTGATGGTATCGGGTGCCGCCTTGGCCGCAGCGATCACCTCCTCCAGCCGCCGCCAGGGGCGGGAATTATGGGTGGTGATCAGCATCGGCGCCGTGCCGATCAGCATGATGGGCACCAGGTCGCGCTTCGGGTCGAAGCCGAGATTGCTGATGAAGGACGGGTTGACCGCATGGCTGTCGAACACCGTCACCCATGTATTGCCATCCGCTGGCGCCCGGGCGGCGGTGGCGGTGCCGAGGGCGCCGGAGGCGCCGGGGCGGTTCTCGATCACCACCGGCACGCCGAGTTCCGCCGTCAGGCGCGGCTGCAGCAGGCGGGTCACGGTGTCCACGCTGCCGCCGGGCGGGAAGGGGACAACGATGCGGATCGGGCCATTCGGCCAGGGCGCCTGCGCCAGGGCCGGCGCGGTGAGGGAGGTGGCGGCGAGCCCCGCCAGCAGCGGACGGCGACCAATTCTGAGCATCTTGATGTTCCCAACCCGATCTGGCCCGTATGAACCGCAGGCCTGCCGACGTCCAGCCGCCCCTTGACGGAAGCCGGCCGGCGGGGAAGGGATGCCGCATGCTCGACAAGACCTTCGACCACGCCGCCATCGAACCCCGCCTCTATCAGGGCTGGGAGGATTCAGGCGCCTTTGCCGCTCATCCCGAGAGTGCGGCCAAGCCCTTCACCATCATGATCCCGCCGCCCAATGTCACGGGCAGCCTGCATATCGGCCACGCGCTGACCATGACGGTGCAGGACATCCTGACCCGTTTCCGGCGGATGCAGGGCCGCGACGCGCTGTGGCAGCCGGGCACGGACCATGCCGGCATCGCGACGCAGATGGTGGTGGAGCGGCTGCTCGCCTCTCAGGGGCTGAAGCGCCGCGAGATGGGGCGCGAGGCCTTTCTCGCCAATGTCTGGGAATGGAAGCGGGAATCGGGTGGCACCATCACCCGCCAGCTCCGGCGTCTCGGTGCCAGCCTGGACTGGCCGCGTGAGCGCTTCACCATGGATGAGGGCCTGTCCGAGGCCGTCCGCGAAGTCTTCGTGACGCTGCACAGCCAGGGGCTGCTGTATCGCGACAAGCGGCTGGTGAACTGGGACCCGGTGTTCCAGACCGCGATCTCCGACCTTGAGGTCGAGAGCCGGGAGGTGAAGGGCAGCATCTGGCATCTGCGCTACCCGGTGGAGGGTGAGCCGGGCCGCTTCGTGACAGTGGCGACCACCCGGCCGGAGACCATGCTGGGCGACACGGCGGTGGCCGTGCATCCGGAGGATGCGCGCTACGCCGATCTGGTCGGCAAGCACTTGGTGCTGCCGCTGACCGGCCGGCGCATTCCCATCGTGGCGGATGCCTATTCGGACCCCGAGAAAGGCACCGGCGCGGTGAAGATCACCCCGGCGCATGATTTCAATGACTTCGAGGTCGGGCGCCGGCATGGCTTGGCCAGCCCCTCCGTACTCGATGCCGATGCCAAGGTGACGCTGTCCGAGATTCCCGGCCCCTGGGCGGAGGACGCCTTCGTCCGCAGCCTGGAAGGCCAGGACCGCTTCGCCGCCCGCAAGGCGATCGTGGCGAAGCTGGAGGAGATGGAGCTGCTGGCGGCGGTGGAGCCTCATGTGAACCAGGTGCCGCATGGCGACCGCTCCGGCGTGCCGATCGAGCCGCGGCTGACCATGCAGTGGTATGTGGACGCCAAGACCCTGGCGCAGCCGGCCATCAAGGCGGTGGAGACCGGCCAGACCGTCTTCGTGCCAAGGCAGTGGGAAAACACCTTCTTCGCCTGGATGCGCGACATCCAGCCCTGGTGCGTCAGCCGGCAATTGTGGTGGGGCCACCAGATCCCGGCCTGGTATGCGCCGGATGGCGAGGTCTTTGTTGCCAAGACCGAGGAGGAGGCCCGCGCCGCGGCGAAGGCGAAGTTTGGCCGGGATGTGGAGTTGGTGCGCGATCCGGACGTGCTGGACACCTGGTTCAGCTCCGCGCTCTGGCCCTTCAGCACCCTCGGCTGGCCGAACCAGACGCCCGAACTGTCGAAATACTACCCCGGCGACGTGCTGGTGACCGGCTTCGACATCATCTTCTTCTGGGTCGCCCGGATGATGATGATGGGCCTGCACTTCATGGACGGGAAGGTGCCCTTCGAGAAGGTCTACATCCATGGCCTCGTCCGTGACGAGAAGGGCCAGAAGATGTCGAAGTCCAAGGGCAACGTCATGGACCCCCTGGAGCTGATCGAGGCCTATGGGACGGACGCGCTGCGCTTCACCATTGCCTCGCTGACCGGGCCGGGCCGGGACGTGAAGCTCGGCCGCAAGCGGGTCGAGGATTTCCGGTCGTTTGGCACCAAGATCTGGAATGCGGCCCGCTTCCTGGAGATGAACGGGATCAAGGCCGATCCCGCCTTCGATCCGGCCAGCGCGAAAACGCCGCTGGCGCGGTGGATTCTGGACGGATGCAATCGCGCGGTGGCTGAGGCGACGGCGGCGCTCGAGGCCTTCCGCTTCGACGAATATGCCGGCGCCGCCTACCGCTTCGTCTGGGGCAGCTTCTGCGACTGGTTTCTGGAATTCGCCAAGCCGGTGCTGAACGGGCCGGATGGCCCCGCGAAGGATGAGGTGAAGGGCGCCGCGCAGCATGTCTTCGGCACCATCCTGAAGCTGCTGCACCCGGCCATGCCCTTCATGACCGAGGCCCTGCACGCCGAATTCGGCTATGGCGCCGAATGCACGCTGATCCGCGCCGCCTGGCCCGGCGCCGTGCCGGTGGCCGACGCCGAGGCGGCGCGGGAGGAACTGGACTGGCTCGTCGGGCTGATCGGCGAGGTGCGCGGCGTGCGGTCGGAGATGAACGTGCCGCCCTCCATCACCGTGCCGCTGCTGCTCTCCGGCGCCTCCGGCACCACGCTGGCGCGCGCCGAGGCCTGGATCGAGGTGATCCGCCGCATGGCCCGCGCCACCGAGGTGCGGCCGCTGGAAGGTGCCGTGCCCAAGGGCGTGGCGCAGGTGGTGGTAGGGGAGGCGACGGTGATGCTGCCGCTGGCGGATGTCATCGACCTCTCGGCCGAACGCGCCCGCCTCGGCCAGGCCCGCGCCAAGGCCGAAGCCGAGGCGGCGAAGGTCACGGCCAAGCTCGGCAATGCCGATTTCGTGGCCCGTGCGAAGGAGGAGGTGGTGGAGGAGAACCGCGAACGCCTCGCCGCCTTCCAGGCCGAGATGGCGCGGCTGGACGCGGCGCTGGCGCGGATCGCCGGCTGAGCATGCTGGAACCCGGCACGCTGAAGCTGCTGGCCGCGATCGTGGTCTTCTCGATTCCGGTCTGGCTTTTCGCGGCGGTGCTGCCGGGGCGGGATCTGGCCGGGCTGCGGCTGAACCGGTCCCAGGCGCAGGGGCTGGGGGCCGTGGTGGGCCTGGCACTGGGCGTGGGGTTGCTGGTGGCGCTGGGCTGACTTCAGGCCCAGGCGGATCGAGGGCGCGCACATCGAGTGATGCCCCCTGGCCCCGCCACGCGTCCTGTGGCACGCCATCCCAAACCGCCGGGAAACGCGCCATGACCAAGTGGGACAAGTCCAAGCTGCCGAGCCGCCACACCACGGTGGGGCCGGAGCGTGCGCCGCATCGCAGCTACTACTACGCCATGGGCCTGACCCAGGAAGAGATCGACCAGCCCTTCGTCGGCGTCGCCACCTGCTGGAACGAGGCAGCGCCCTGCAACATCGCGCTGTCCCGCCAGGCGCAGTCGGTGAAGATCGGCGTGAAGGAGGCCGGCGCGACGCCGCGCGAATTCACCACCATCACGGTGACGGACGGCATCGCCATGGGCCACCAGTCCATGAAGTCCTCCCTGGCTTCCCGCGACGTCATTGCCGATTCCATCGAGCTGACCATGCGCGGCCATTGCTATGACGCGCTCGTCGGCGTCGCCGGCTGTGACAAGTCGCTGCCGGGCGTGATGATGGCGATGGTGCGGCTGAACGTGCCCTCGGTCTTCATGTATGGCGGCTCGATCCGCCCCGGCCGCTTCCAGGGTCGCGACGTGACGGTGGTGGATGTGTTCGAGGCGGTCGGCCAGCACGCCGCCGGCAATATGTCCGACGCCGACCTGCTGGAGCTGGAGCAGCATGCCTGCCCAGGCGCCGGCGCCTGCGGTGGCCAGTTCACCGCCAATACCATGGCCTGCATTTCCGAGGTTCTGGGCCTGGCCCTGCCGGGTTCCGCCGGCGCCCCCGCGCCAGATGAATCGCGCGACTACTACGCCGTGCAATCGGGCCGCGCCGTGGTGGAGCTGATCCGCAAGAACCTGCGGCCGCGGGACATCGTGACGCGGGATGCGCTGTTCAACGCGGCGGCCATCGTCGGCGCCACCGGCGGGTCCACCAATGCGGCGCTGCATCTGCCGGCCATCGCGCATGAATGCGGCATCAAGTTCGACCTGCATGACGTGGCGGAGATCATGCGCGCCACGCCGCATATCGCGGATCTGAAGCCCGGTGGGCGCTATGTGGCGCAGGATGTGTTCAACATCGGCGGCGTGCCGGTGATCATCAAGGCGCTGCTGGAGGGCGGCTATCTGCGCGGCGACGCCATCACCGTCACCGGCAAGACCCTGGCCGAGAACCACCACGAGGTGATTTTCCCGAAGGACCAGGACGTGGTGCGCCCGACCGAGGACCCGATCAGCCCGATCGGCGGCGTGGTGTCCCTGAAGGGCTCGTTGGCCCCCGAAGGCGCCATCGTGAAGATCGCCGGCATGCACAAGCTGCGCTTCGAGGGCACGGCGCTGTGCTTCGACTGTGAGGAGGACGCCTTCAAGGCGGTCGAGATGCGCGCCTACAAGCCGGGTGACGTCATCATCATCCGCTACGAGGGTCCGAAGGGCGGCCCTGGGATGCGGGAGATGCTCTCCACCACCAGCGCCATCTACGGCCAGGGCATGGGCGACAAGGTGGCCCTCATCACCGATGGCCGCTTCAGCGGCGCCACGCGCGGCTTCTGCATCGGCCATGTGGGGCCGGAGGCGGCGGTCGGCGGCCCCATCGCCCTGCTGAAGAATGGCGACCCGATCGTCATCGATGCCGAGGCCGGCACTATCGACGTGATGCTGCCCGAGGCCGAGATGGCGGCTCGCCGCGCCGCCTGGGTGCCGCGCAAGACGCTCTATACCTCCGGCGCGCTGTGGAAATATGCCCAGACGGTGGGGCCGGCGGCGCAGGGCGCGGTGACGCATCCCGGCGCGGCGGAGGAAGGCCACATCTACGCCGACCAATAGGCGGCTTAGCCGCCGAAGCGCAGCGCCAGGGCGGTGATGTCATCGGCCTGGGGCGCGCCATCGGCGAAGGCGGTCACGGCGCGCAGCACGGTATCGACCACCTGGCGGGGTTCGGTGCCGGCCTCCGCCAGGGCCTGTTCCAGGCGTTCGCGCCCGAAGAAGCCGCCCTTGTCGTCCTCGGCCTCCGACACGCCATCGGAGTAGCAGAACAGCGTCTCCCCCGGCGCCAGGGTGAAGGGGTCGGAGGCGTAGCGGATGCCCTCCATCACACCCAGGGCCGGCTGCCGGCGCGGCTTTTCCAGCAGGCGGGGGGGCAGAGGGCCGCCCAGCAGCAGCGGAATGTCATGCCCCGCCACGGCGATCCGGCCGGCGCCGGTGGTGCCGTCGATCACGCCCAGCACCACTGTCACGAAAGTCTGGCTCTCATTCTCGGCCGAGAGGTCGTCATTGGTCATGGCCAGGATCGCGCCCGGGTCCGGCGCGCCATCCTCCGGCGCCAGCCGCTTCGCCGCGGCCCGCATCAGGCCCAGGGTGCGCGCCATGGTCAGCCCGGCCGGGGCCCCCTTGCCAGAGACATCGGCCACCGCGAACAGCATGTGCTTGGCATCCAGTCGCAGGCAGTCATAGAGGTCGCCGCCCACCTGCCGCGCCGGCACCATGGCCGCATGGACTGAAAGCTGGCCGGTCGCCGCCGCCACGAAATCGCGCGGCACCAGCGACAGCTGCGCGGCGCGGGCCGATTCCAGCTCCGCCTCCAGCGCCGCCAGCCGGGCATCGGCCAGGTCGCGCAGGCGCTTCTTCTCCAGCACCGCGCCGAGCCTCGCCTTCAGCAAGGGCGGGTCGAAGGATTTCGGCAGGTAGTCCTCGGCGCCCAGCTCGATGCAGCGGACGATCTTCTCCATCTCCGTCAGGGCGGAGATGACGATGACGGGCGGCGCCGCGCCGCGGGCGGCTCGCAACTGTTCCAGCACGCCGATGCCGTCCAGATTCGGCATCTCCAGGTCCAGCAGCATGATGTCGAAGCGCGCCTTCTCCAGCGCCGCCAGCCCCTGCACGCCGTCCTCGGCCATGGTCACATTCGGATAGCCCAGCTCCGCCAGCCGGCGCTTCAGCACCAGCCGGTTGAAGCTGCTGTCATCGACGACGAGGATCGCAACATCCTCGCTGGGCGTCGTGGTCTCGCTCATGCCCGGCCCCGGTCGGCGGCCATCGCCTCGACCACGCTGCGGGTTTCGGCGGCCAGTTTGGACAGGTCGATCATGGTCACGGTGATCTCCTCGGCGGCCGTCGCATTGGACTGGCCGATGCGGGACAGGGTGCTGACCCTTTCGGTGATGGAGGTTACGGTCGCCTGTTGCTCCTCCATCGCCACGGCGATGGCGCCGGCCAGCCGCGCGCTTTCGGTGACCAGCGTTTCCAGCTCATCCATCGCCTCGCCCACCGCGGCGGCGGTGCCGCTGCCCTCCCGGGTCCGGCGGCCGGCGACGAGCACGACATCGGCGATTTCCTGGGCGAGACCCTCACTGCTCGCGGCCAGCGCCCGGACCTCCTCAGCCACCACGGCCAGCCCCCGGCCGTGTTCGCCGGCACGGGCGGCCTCGATGGCGGCGTTGATGGCCAGGATATTGGTCTGGGTGGCGATCTTGGCGATGGTGCCGGCGATGCGGGTGACCCGCTCGGTGTCTTCGGCCACCGCATCCACCAGTTCGATCAGGCTGCGCAGCTTGACCAGGTTCTCGGCCAGCAGGGTCTTCGATTCGCCGGCGCGGTCGCTGCTGTCCTGGGTCGTGCGATTGACCTCCCGCACCGCATCCTGGGTATGGCCCAGCGCCTCCTCCACCTGCCGCAGCTCCGCGAGCTGGGTCATGGCGCCGTCGGAGACCTGCCCGATGGCATCCGAGGCCTGGGTGGTGGCGACCGCGGTGCGGCGGGCATTTTCCAGCGCCGTCTCGGTCAGGTTGCGGGCGGCGATCAGATTGTCGCGGAACACCAGAAGGGCGCGCGCCATGTCGCCCACCTGGTCGGTGCGGTCGGCGCCCGGCACGGTGGTCGCGACCGCGCCGCGCGACAGGCTGACCATGGCGGAGGCGAGCCGCGACAAGGGCCGCGCCAGCAGCCGCACCAGCACCACCCAGACCAGGGCGCAGCCCACCAGTCCGACCGCGGCGGCGGCCACCACGATCGTCCGCGCCTGGGCTTCGAGCTGGCGCGCGGCGGCGAGGCTGGCGTCGGAGCTGCGCTTCACCTCCGTCCGCGCCGCGGTGGCGACGCGGTTGAAGGCGGAGGCGAAGTCCAGCCATTCCTCATGCAGCGGGCCAAACTGGTCCCGCTGGCGGGCGGCGAAGGCGGCGCGCACCTGTTCGGTGAATTCGGGCAGCCGCCGCGCCATGTCCACGCCGCCGCCGAGCACGATCGGGTCGAGCTGCGGGCCGAGCACATCGACCATCCGCTGGAAGGCTTCGCCGATCAATTGTCCGTTGCGGATCATCCGCTGGGCGCTGGGCACCGGCTGCAAAACGCCAGCAATGACGCTGGCAAAGGCGGAGGAGAAATCCGCCACATGCAAGGCGAGGTCGTCCACCGCCGCATCCGCGTCGCGGTCGCGCAGGCCGAGCTGTTCGATGATGACGACCTGACGCCCGACGACAACCAGGGCCGCGCCCGACAACAGCCCCACCACCACCACCATGAGCAGCGTGATCAGCCCGGCGCGCACGCCGATGCGCCCGAACCAGGCGCCGAGACGCGAGGCCTGGGCCTGCCTAGGGGCAGGGGGCACGGCGCCGCCGCCGCCCATCGGGGAAGCCATTGGGGCGGGCATGGGATGCGGTGCAGCCATTCGGTCCGGGGCGGCCTTTTCTACTTGGCGGGCAGGCTACAGGCCGCGCGGTGCGGCAACAAGCGCAGGTGAATGGCATGATTTCTGAGACATGTGACGCCGCCAGCCAGGCGGGGTGGCCGCCACGTGGACAGTGGGGGCCGGACGCGCTTGCTGCCCAATTGTCCACAGGCCCTAGGCGGCACGCCGTGGTGGGCGCATGCTTTACATCATGGGCATCCGCGCAAAACTGAACCTCGGCCTGCTGGCGGTTTTCGCGCTGGCCGCCGCGGCCGCATGGGTCTTTCTCTCGCAGCAATTCGAGGCCGGAGCCCGGCGCGAGGTGCTCCAGAACGCCCGCATCATGCTGAGCGCGGCCAATGCCGTGCGCACCTACACCATCGCGGAAGTCGTTCCGGCGGTGATGCGGGAAAGGGCGGACTGGGTGGCGCCGCTGACCGTGCCATCCTATGCCGCGCAGTATAATTTCCGGGCGGTGCGGGCGGAGCATCCGGACTATACCTACAAGGAAGCGGCGCTGAACCCGACCAACCCGGCCGACCGCGCCCTGGACTGGGAGGCCGACTTCATCAACAGCTTCCGCAACAATACCAGCCTGACGGAGCTGTTGGGGGAACGCCAGGTGCGGGGCGAAAGGGTGCTGACCCTGGCGCGGCCGATCACCATCCGCGACCCGGCCTGCCTGACCTGCCACAGCACCGTGGAAGCCGCGCCGGCGCGCATGGTGGCGGCCTATGGCCCGACCAATGGCTTCGGCTGGCGGATGAATGAGACGGTGGGCGCGCAGCTCGTCTCCGTGCCGATGCAGGCGGCGCTGCGCAGCGCCCAGGCCAATCTGTTGAGCGCGATGGCAGTGCTGCTGGGCATCTTCATCGGCCTGATGGTGGCGTTGAACCTGCTGCTGCACTTCGTCATCCTGCGCCCGATGGACCGCATCGTCCGCATCGCCACCGCCGTCAGCCTCGGTAAGCCGGTTGAGGAGAATTTCACGGTGACCGGGCGCGATCAAATGGGCGAGCTGGGCCGCGCCTTCCAGCGGATGCGCCGCAGCCTGGAGGAAGCGGTGCGGATGCTCGGCGCATGAGAGGCCGTTTGAGAACGCCGGCGGTTCGGTCCCGCGGTGCTTTTCCGCTCCTGCGGCGTTCCCGGATGCGGCCGATGCAACCAGCATCGGCCGATGCCGGCGCCTGGAAGGGACGAAAAATCACCTGCGGGCCCTCAGCCTCGGGAATTTTCAAACGGTCTCTGAGGCACGGATGAGCGGGGACGACGCGCTTCCCGCGGCGCTCGGCCGCTACCAGCCCATCGAGCAGCTCGGGTCCGGGGCGATGGGCCGGGTCTATCTGGCCGTGGACCCGCTGATCGACCGCCTGGTGGCGGTGAAGGTCATCAACACGGATCTGCTGGACCCGGCGGGCCGGGACGACTTCCTGCAACGCTTCCGCACGGAGGTCCGCGCCGCCGCGCATTGCGCGCACCCGACCATCGTGAATGTCTACGACTTCGCCGATGACGGGCCGATGCCCTATATCGTCATGGAACATGTCCCGGGCAGCACACTGGCCGCCCTGATGCGCGGCCCGCCGGCGGAACGCGATGCGCCGGCGCTGGCGGCCATGGTGCTGCAGGTGCTGGAGGGGCTGGGCGCCGCCCATGCGGTGGGCGTGGTGCACCGCGACATCAAGCCGGGCAACATCATGGTGACGCCGCGCGGCGCGGTGAAGATCACCGATTTCGGCATTGCCCGGCTGGGCGATTCGGCCATGACCATGGTCGGCGGCATGATCGGCTCGCCCGGCTACATGGCGCCGGAACAGGCGATGGGGCAGGGGGTGGACCACCGCACGGACCTGTTTGCCACCGCCGCCGTGCTCTACGAGATTCTGTTCGGCCGCACCCCGTTCGGCGGCTCCAATATCACGGAGACGCTGGTGCGCCTGACCGGCCCCGCCCCGGCGGAGATCGGCGGGCTGGAGGGCACGGCGATGGGCCATGTGCTGCGCCGCGGGCTGGCCAAGGACATGCGCCAGCGCTTCAGCTCGGCGGCGGATTTCGCGGCCTCCCTGCGCCAGGCGCTGCGTGACGGGGCGGAGGATGCCACGCGCATCCTGCCCGCCGCCGTGGCGGAGCAGGCGCCACCCAGCCTGTCCGGCAGCCTGCCCTTCACCACCGTGGCCATCCCGCAGCAGACCCCGCCCTTCGAACTGCCCGCCGCCATGGCCGCCCGGATGACGGAAGAACTGGCCTTCGTCGTCGGCCCGATTGCCCGCGTGCTGTTGCGCAAGGCGGCAAGCGGCGCGCGCGACCTGCCGGATCTGATCGACAGGCTCTGCGCATCGCTGGAACCCGCGGAAGCGACGGCGCTGCGCAAGCGACTGACGGCGGCGGGCGAGAGGGGGCGGTGAACCGGATCTAGCCGGCCCGCTCCAGCGCCACGACGAGCCAGGGCGCCGCTGGCACGTCCAGCGTCAGCGGGCCGCCGGCAAGGCCGAGGCGCCGCGACATCCCGCCGGGGCCATGCAGCTCCGCCCCCGCCGGCCCCGGCATCAGCGCGGCAAGGTCCAGCGTCAGCCGCGCCGGTGTCTCCGCCTGCCAGGGCACCAGATGCAGCGCCGCGCGCCGGCCATCCGGCGTGGTCCGCAGCGCGGCTTCCCAGCCCGGGCGGTCCAGGCGCCAGGACTCGTTGGGCGGATCGCCGCTTACCACCGCCGCATCCAGCAGTGGCGCCAAGGCGCGGGCCATGGCGTAGATCGGCGCGAAATCCTCCGCGTGGCCGAAAAAGCGGTCCGAACCCTCCGGCGTCGAGCGCAGATAGACATCCCATGGTGCCAGGAGATGGCCGCCATTGGCATAGCTCCAGGCGATGACGCGGCGGTTCAGCGCCACATCCTCCGACCGCAGGGTCAGCACCTGCGGCCGCCCTGCCATCTCCGCAGCGCGCAGCATCCGGGCCAGGGCGGCGGGGGCGACGTCGCGCGGATCGGCCTCGGCGATGCCGAAGTCGAATAGGTCGTAGGGCCAGCCGGACTGGCCGCGGACATTGTTGGAGGCAAAGGTCACGCGGCGGCTGGCGATGGCATCGACCTCCGCCCGCATGTCCTGATGGAAGCGGGTGACGGAGCGGCGTTGGAAGCCGCGCATGTCGGTGGCGAGGTCCGCGCCCTCCCGCCGCGCCGATGCCTGGCAGTCTTGGCAGAAGCAGCCGCCCCAGGCGACCGCCGCCTCGTTCATCCGAGGATCATCGACGATGAACCAGTCGATCCCCGCCTCCAGCCCCGCCTTGGCATGGGCAAGCCAGGTGGTGCGATAGGCCGGGCTGTTGACGCAGCCCCAGGCCATGCCGGGCCAGCGCATCCAGGGCGCGGTGACGGGCCGGCCCTCCCGGTCGAGGATACGGCCCTCGCGCCAGGCGCGGCCGGTTAGGCTATCGGTCAGGATGGTGTTCAGCGCGCCGCCCAGCGGGGCCAGCCCGGCCTGCCGCGCCTGGGTCATGAAGCCCCGGTCGCGCGTGTAGCACCAGTCGAGCCGGGTCGCGCCGAAAGCCTTCGCAGCCTCCAGCGCCTCCGGCCGCGCCCAGCGGGCGGAGAAGCAGATGTCGGAGGGGCGTGGCGCATGGGCGGGCCGGCGCGGCGGGGCCGCGGCCTGGGACGGGGCGGTGGCCAGCGCCAGCGCCCCGGCGAGCACGGCGCGGCGGGGCAGGGCAGGGACGGTCACGCGCGGTCTCCGGCATCCATGGCCCGAGAGAATAGGAATCTGCCTCGTGCGGCGTCACTCGACGAAGCCGCGATCCCTCCAGCCGCGACGCGTGCTGTTGAGCAGGTCGGAGAGCACCTTCCCGGCGTCCTGACTGCCTTCATCGGACGGTAGGCATTTCAGCGTATGGCTAGACTGCTTCCCATCACCCAGGAAATTCGCATGCACCGCTTTGCCTCCATCCGCTCCAAGCTCGCGGGAGGTTTTGTTGCGGTTGCGATTTTTTCCTGTCTGGCGTTGTCGGGCTATTCCTGGTGGACCATGCAGGAGCGCCATGTGGCGGATGCCGCCAAGGCGCTGGAGACCGGCGAGGTCACGCTGGACCGGGCCCTGGCCGCTGAAGCGCACCGCCAGCTTTCCATAGCCCGCTCTGTCGCCGCGGAGCCGAGCGTCATCGTCGCCACGGTCGCCAAGGACCGGGCTGCCGTGCTCGCGGCCGTGGCGCCTGCCTTCGAGGTGCTGCGCCGCACCGGCGACACCACCAACATCTCCGTCACCCTGGCCGATGGCGTGACCCTGGCGCGCGCGCATGCGCCCGACAATTTCGATGACAATGTCTCGGCCCGCCGACGCGACATGGTCGCCGCCATGCGGGACGACCGCGAGGGCGGCGGCATCGAGCAGCTGCCGGCCGGCACGGGCGTCGCCGCCATCGTGCCGTTGCGTCATGAGGGGCGGGTGATCGGCATCCTGAATGCCGCGACCGTGTTCAATGCCGCGCAGCTCAACGAAATTCGCCGCACCACAGGGCTTGCGATCGCGGTGCACGCGCTGCGCCAGGATGCCATCGCCACACTCGGCGCGACGGAGGGCTTTGCCCGCTTCGCCAGTGATGAGGCGCTGCGCGCGGCCTTGGCCGGCCAGGCCAGTTCCATGAGCGGCCATCTGGCCGGAAGCCCCGTTGTGGTGCGTCTGAAGCCGCTGCGCAGTTCGACCGACCAGGTGATCGGCGTCGCCGAGATCATCGTCGATCGCAGCGCCGCGGCGGCCGAGGCGGCGCATGAGCAGGGCTGGCTCGCGGCGCTGGCCCTTGGCGTGCTGGCGATGGCGGTCGTGCTGGCCTGGCTGGTCGGGCGCGCCATCGCCGGGCCGGTGGATCAGATGACCCGCGCCATGTCGGGGCTGGCCGCCGGGACCCTCGAGACCGAGATTCCCAGTCTCAGCATGGGCGGTGAGCTGGGCGCCATGGCGCGGGCCGTACAGGTGTTCAAGGACAATGCTTTCGTGGTGCGGCGCCTGGAAGCGGAGCACCGCCAGGCCGCCACGACCGCCGAGGCCAAGAGGCGCGACGACATGCGGCATATCGCCGAGAAATTCGAGGCCGAGATCGGCGGCGTGATCGAACAGGTGGCCGGCGCCGCAGCCCGGATGGAGGGCTCCGCCCAGGACCTGTCCGGCAATGCCGAACGCTCCAGCGCCATGGCCGGCGCCGCCAGCGATGCGACGCAGGAGGCCAGCGCCAATGTCCAGACCGTCGCCGCGGCGACCGAGGAACTGGCGACCAGCGTGAACGAGATCTCCCGCCAGGTGGTCAATTCCTCAGCCATCGCCTCCCGCGCAGTGGCGGAGGCGCAGGCGACGGATGGCCGGGTGCAGGGGCTTTCGGCGGCGGCGAACCAGATCGGCGACGTGGTACGGCTGATCTCCGACATCGCCGCCCGCACCAACCTGCTGGCGCTGAACGCGACCATCGAGGCGGCGCGCGCGGGGGAGGCCGGGAAGGGCTTTGCCGTGGTGGCGGCGGAGGTGAAGAACTTGGCGGCGCAGACCGCACGGGCCACCGGCGAGATTGGCGCCAAGGTGAGCGAGATTCAGGCGGCGACGGCGGAATCGGTGGGTGCGATCCGCAATATCGGCCAGGTGATCGGCGAGATGGCGGAGATCGCGACCGGGATCGCCGCGGCGGTGGAAGAACAGGGCAGCGCGACCCGCGACATTGCCCGCAACGTGCAGCAGGCGGCGCGCGGCACCAGCGAGGTGGTCGGCCATATCGGCGGCGTGGCGGAGGCGGCGCAGGAGGCCGGGACCTCGGCCGGTGGCCTGCTGCTGGAGGCGACGGGCCTGTCCGTGCAGGCGACCCGCCTGCGCGGCGAGGTCGCCACCTTCCTCGATACGCTGCGCGCCGCCTGAACCCGAGCGGTCCTACCGCCGCCCGGCGATCTGCCGGTTCTCGAGCCTCGACAGCAACCGCACGCAGGGCCAGAGCAGCAGGAAGTAGATCACCGCCGCCACCATGATCGGCGTGGCGTTGTAGGTGATGCTCTGCGCCTGGCGGGCCTGGTACAGCAGTTCCGGCACCGCGACGACGCTGGCGATGGAGGTCAGCTTCACCACCTCCAGCGTATTGCTGATGAGGTCGGGCAGCACGTTGCGCACCGCCTGCGGCAGCACCACGAAGATCCACACCTGCCAGCGCCGGAGGCCCAGGGCGCGCGCCGCCTCCGGCTGTCCTCGCGGCACGCTCTCGATCCCCGCGCGCAAAATCTCAGCGTAATAGGCGCCGGTGTTCAGCAGGAAGGCCAGCGCCACGGACCCCCAGGCGCCGAGGTCGATGCCGCCGAAGGGCAACGCGGCATAGAGGAAGATCAGCAGCACCAGCGGCGGGATGGCGCGGAAGAAGTCGATGAAGGCCATCAGCGGCCAGCGCACCCAGCGGGTTTTCTGCGTCGACAGCACCGCCATCACCAGCCCCGCGATCATGCCGAGCGGCACGGTCATCAGCGCCAGCAGCATGGTCTGCACCAGCCCGATCCACAGCAGGTGGGAGGAGGCGACGGCGATCTCGGCGTTGAAAAAGGCCTCGATGAAGTCGTTCATCGGCGCCACGCGAATTTGGTCTCGATCCAGCGCCCGGCGATGACCACGGGGATGAACAGGACGATATAGGCCAGCGCGCCGAGGGTCAGCGGCGTCGGGTTGCCGGAAAAGGCCATGCCGGATTGCGCCGCGCCCAGGATTTCGGAGACGGCGACGATGCTGCCCAGCGCCGTGCCCTTGGTGATGGCGATGGTGCGGTTGACCAGGGGCGGGATGGCGATGCGCACCGCCTGGGGCAGCACGATCTTTGTCAGTGTCGGCAGGAAGTGCAGGCCGAGCGCGCGGCCGGCCTCCCACTGCCCCGGCGGCACGGCCGAAATGCCGGCCCAGAAGATTTCCTCGGCGAAGGCCATCAGCACCAGTGTCAGCGCCAGCCAGGTGGCCCAGAAGCCGGACATGGACAGGCCCGCGGCAGGCAGACCGAAATAGATCAGCACGATGATGACCAGCGGCGGCAGCGCGCGGAACAGGTCCACCAGGAAGATGATGGCCCAGTTCAGCGGCCGCACCCCCAGGGCGCGCAGCACCGCCAGCGCCAGGCCTGCCGTGATGCCCGCGACGATCACCAGCGCCGCCAGCAGGATGGTCACCCCCAACCCCGCCAGGATCATCGGCGCATATTGCGCCGCGACCGCGGGGTTGAGGAAGTTGAAGGCAAACGCCTCCCAGCCCGTCATGCAGCCAGGCTCAGCAACGCGGCTCGCGCGGTGTCGGGTCGTAGCCGGCCAGGCCCGGCACGCCCGTGCCCGGGAAGACGGTGTTTTCGGCATCATCCGCCGCCGGCGCCACGCCGAACCACTGCTGCGACAGGCGTGCCACGGTGCCGTCCCGCTTCATGCACTCCAGCGCATTCTCGAGCTGCACGCGCAGCTCGGTGGCGGCCATCGGCAGCGGCGCGGACCAATGCGCGCGGGTGTCCGTCATCACGAAGTCGGCGACGAAGTTCGGCGTGCGGGTCGCGGCGTAGCGCACCGCGGTATTGCCGCCGAGATTGGCGTAGGCGCGGCCCGAGGTCACCGCCTGCACCGCATCCGGCTGGGTGTCGTAGGTCTGCACCGTGAAGCCATAGCGCGCGGCATTGGCGGCGGCCCAGGCGTCATAGGCGCTGCCCTTGTTCACGCTGATCGCCTTGCCGCGCAGGTCGTCCATGCTGCGGATCGGCGCCGAGCCGCGGCGGATGCCGAACTGGAAGGCGGTGTAGAGATAGCCCTCGGTGAACAGCATGTTCGCCGCACGCTCCGCCGTCGCCGTGGTCGGCGCGCAGAGGAAGTCGTAGCGGCCGGCATTCATCGCCGGGACGAGGCCGGAGAAGCTGGCGCTGTCGATGGTCAACTCACGCCCCATCCGCTTCGCGGCTTCCCGGAACAGGTCGATGTTGAAGCCCTGCACCCCGCCCTGCAGGGTCGGGAAGGCATGCGGCGCGAAGGTGCCGTCCACCGCGCAGCGCAGCGGCGGCTGGCCTTGCGCCATGGCGGATGTCGTGAAGGCCATGCCGAAAAGGCATGCTGCGGCGATCAGGCGGCGCATGGTGAAGCTCCCAGATTGTCGGTGTCTCCCGCGCCGACGATCCCATCCCGGATGATTCGACGCAACCGCCCGCCGGACGGGATTGCCGCAAATCACGGCAAATGTGGAGGGGTTTTCACAATTCCCGGCCCATTGCCTCAATCCTGCCCTGTCCGCGTCGCGTCGCGGCCAAGCCGGGCGCGTAGGTATGAGAATGTCAGTATGGACTTCTGGAACCGCCCCATGCCCCGTTTCGCCCTCCTGCTGGTTGCCCTCGGCCTGGTCGCCATTCTCAGCACCGTCGTCCTGGTGCTGGGCGATGCCACGCGACCCGGCGGCGTTCCGCTGATGACGGCGGCGATCCTGGCCGGCTTCGGTGGCGCCTCGCTCGTCATCGGGCTTTGGCTGCTGGAGCCATCGCCCGGCCGGCATCAGCCCTTTTCAGGGTAGAGCGCGCGCAGCCCAGCCTCGGAGGCTTCGCAGCGGCCACGCTCCGTGATCAGGCCGGTGACGAGGCGCGCCGGCGTCACGTCGAAGGCCGGATTGGCGGCGGGGCTGCCGGCTGCCGCCACGCGGATGGTCTCGATCCGCCCATCCGCCGTGCGGCCGGTCAGGTCGGTGACCTCCGCCGCGTCGCGTTCCTCGATCGGGATCTCGGCGACGCCATCGGCCACCGACATGTCCAGCGTGGAATGCGGCAGGGCGACCCAGAAGGGCACGCCATTGTCGCGCGCCGCCAGGGCCTTGAGATAGGTGCCGATCTTGTTGGCGACGTCACCGTGGCGGGTCACGCGGTCGGTGCCGACGATCACCAAGTCTACTTGGCCATGCTGCATCAGATGGCCGCCGGCATTGTCGGTGATGACGGTATGCGGCACGCCGTGGCTGCCGAGCTCCCAGGCGGTCAGCGCAGCGCCCTGGTTGCGCGGGCGGGTCTCGTCCACCCAGACATGCACGGGGATACCAGCATCATGCGCCATGTAGATCGGTGCCAGCGCCGTGCCCCAGTCAACGGTCGCGATCCAGCCGGCATTGCAATGGGTCAGGATGTTCACCCGCTGGCCGGGCTTCACCGCCGCCTCGATCAGCGGCAACCCGTTCTCGCCGATGTGGCGGCAGGTTTCGGCATCGTCGTCGCAGATCGCCGCGGCCTCGGCATAGGCGGCGGCGACGCGCTCGCCCGGCGGCAGGTTGTGCAGGGCGGCGCGCATGCGGGCCAGAGCCCAGCGCAGGTTGATCGCCGTCGGCCGCGTCGCGCCCAGCTCCGCCACCACCCGATCCAGATTCTCGGTGGAGGCGTCCTGGCGCAGCGCCAGCGCCACGCCATAGGCGGCGACCGCGCCGATCAGTGGCGCCCCGCGCACCTGCATGCTGCGGATGGCCTGCGCCACCTGCGCCACATCCGTCAGCCGCAGGATATCCAGCGACCAGGGCAGCCTGGTCTGGTCAAAGATGCGGATGGACCACCCGTCGGAGGGTTCGACCCAGACGCTGCGATATGAAATGCCGTCGATCTTCATGCGGGCGGCTTATAGCCGGGGTCGAGCAGATCCGCGACCGGGCGGCGCAGCGAATAGGGCAGTTCCGGGCCACGGCCGAAGCGCAGGATCAGGTCGGGCCGCAGCGGCGCCACGCCGAGCCAGGCCGCCAGTGCGGCCCGCAGCCCCGGCACCTCCACCGGCTGGTTGACCCAGGCGGTGCGCAGGCCGAGCGCCGTCGCCTGCAGGCAGAATCGCTGGGCGCATTGCCCCGCCTTGACCCAGCCTTCCGGCGTATCGCGATCCGCCACGAAAATGGCGAGACCCGCGGCGGAGCGCATCTGCCGCACATAGCGGTCGGTCTCTGCCTCCAGGCTGAAGACATGCGGGAACAGCCGCCGCCCCAGCGCATCCGGCAGCACCGGGTTGCCGGAGGCGCCGGTGAACAGCCCATCCCGCGTCGCCACCGCCTCGGCATGGCTGAAGCGAAGCCAGCCCAGCAGCTCCGCCATGAAGGCCGCATCGCGCATCTGCGCCGCATTGCCGGCCACCACGAGATCCAGCAGCGTTTCCCGCCGCGGCGCATCGTCGATCAGCAGAAGGGCGACACCGTCCTCCGGCCGCGTCACCTCCAGCGCCCGCAGCTCGGCGGGTGTCAGGCTGCCGCCCTGGAAGGCCGCTCGGGTGGATTGGCGGCGCGGAATGGCCTGGAACAGCGCGCCGGGGCTGACCGCGTCCGGTTCCAGCCTGATCCGCGCGTCACCCTCCGCCGTCACCTCGGCCGTCGCATGCAGGCCCACCGCCGGCGCGGCCTGCAGCAGATTTTCCAGCGCGCAGCCCAGGCTGGCATGCAGATGGTGGTCGTCCGGGTCGACCGCCGGGGTGCGACGGCTGAGGTCGGGCCCGATGGCCACAATGTCGCGGGCGATGGCGAAGCGCCAAGGCTGGGTGTTGTGGCTGTTGGCGGCCATGGCGGCGTAATGCACCAGCGCCTCCGCCGGCGGAGTGCCGGATGGGGGCGCGCCGCGGGTCTCGGCCAGCGCCAGATCGTAGCGGCGGGATTGTTCGACCCGGCTGACCGCCAGAGCCGTAGCGCCGGCCGCCCCTATCGCCGCCAGCGCCGCCACGCCCCCGACCAGGCCTCTCCGACCGCTCCGCCGCGCTGCCATCCGACGCCCCCCGCCAGCCCCAGCCCAGCCCCATCCGGCGGCAGGGGCGCTCAGATCCGCTGATGCAGCGCGCAGACCAGCGTGAACAGGCGCCGCGCCGTTTCGAAATCAATGGCGACCTTGCCGGCCAGACGCTCCGCCAGCAGCTCGGCCCCTTCATTGTGCAGGCCGCGGCGGCCCATATCGATGGCCTGGATGCGGGCTTCCGAACTGCCCTCGGACACTGCCTGCTCGTGGCTTTCCACCACCAGGTGGTAGTCCTTGATGAGCCGGCGGAAGGGGCCGAGGGCGAGCACCAGCGCGTGCAGCGGTGCATCCGCCGCATCCCGGATTTCCAGCATCAGCCGGCCGTCGCGCACCGCGATGGCCAGGCCGAAGGGGCCGGGGCCGAGGCCCGCGGGCCGGAACCGGTTGCCGGCCAGCAGATCGTCCACCGCCTGACGGCGATCCGCCTCGGCATAGGGGCTGGGCAGCAGGGTATGGCCATCCGGCAGCTCGATGCGGATCAGATCCCGCGTGCCGGGGGGCTGGCTGTCAGGCATGGTCGGGGCGTGGGGGCGGGACCGGCAGCACTTCCGGGGCGGGCGCATCGAAGCCCAGCCGCGCCAGCCAGCCCACGGTCGCGCCCTTGATCGGCCGCAGCAGCAGGATGCAGGCGATGGTGAAGAGCGGCAGCCAGACCACCATGTGCAGCCACATCGGCGGCATCCAGGCCTTCTCCACCCAGAAGACCGGCGGGAACAGGAAATGGCCGACGATGAAGATGGTGAAATAGGGCGGTGCGTCATCGGCGCGCAGCGTGCCGAGCGGGGCGTGACACACCTCGCATTCATCGACCACCCGCAGATAGCCGCGAAACACCCGGCCCTCGCCGCAACAAGGGCAGCGGTTGCGCGCGCCACGCCCGAGCGCTGTCCAGAAGGAGATCGGGTTGGCGTCGGCGGTGCCCGCGCGTGCGGGTTCCCAGCGGTTCATCAGGCGTTCTCCTTCCGGCCTTGTCGGCAGATGCGGGGGCAACCCGCCTGTCGCGGCCGTTGTGCAATGCAATATGGGCCGTGGAACCGCAACGATCAAGCTGTTCGGTGGTTTCCGGCGGGGCTCAGGTCACGGCGATCCCTTCCGCCGCGCGGCGCAGGACCTCCGGCAGCGGGGTGGGGCGGCGCTGAGTGGCGCGGTCGACATAGACATGGACGAAATGCCCCTCGGCACTCGCCAGTTCCTCGGCGGCGCGGAAAATCCCGATGCCATAGCGGATGGAGGTATTGCCCACCCGCTCCACCCGCAGCCCGGCGGTCACCGGATCGGGGAAGGCGAGGGGGGCGTGGAAACGGCACTGCGTTTCCACCACCACCCCGATCACCGGGCTGTCGACCAGGTTGATGGCCCCGGCACCCAACAGGAAGCGGGCCACCACCGTGTCGAAGTAGGAGTAGTAGGTCACGTTGTTCACATGGCCGTAGATGTCGTTGTCCATCCAGCGGGTCGGGATATCGAGGAAGAAGCGGTAATCCGCGCGGCCTGGCCGCTCCCGGCTCATCCCAGCGCCTCCGCCACCAGGGCCGTGTCGACGCAGGCGGCGAAGCCGGGGCGGCGGGGGATGGCGCCGACGCCGAACATGGCGCCTTCCAGCGCGTTGAAGGCCTCCTCCGGAAACACCGGGTCCTTGGCCCAGACGCCGAGGTCGCGATAGCGGGCGATGCCGGCTTCCAGCACCGGGCGGTCCAGACCCTCGAACCAGGGGGCCACCGTCTCCGCCACCTCCGCCACCGTCGCGCCGTGCAGCCAGCGCTGCATCGCGGCCAGCCCGCGCACCAGGCCGATCATCGCCAGTCGCTTCGCCGTGAGCGCCGCCCGGGTGGCGTAGAAGGCGGTGTAGGAGGTCGGACCGCGATCGGCCTGGGCGTGCCATACCGCGCCGCCGGCCGCGACCGCCTGGCTGGCGAAGGGCTCGAACAGCTGTGCCACGTCGATCTCACCCGCCAGCATGGCTGCGCTGTTCTCCGCCATGGTCCGGCCGGGGGTGACGGCCAGTGTGGCGGGGTCCAGGCCGATCTTCAGAAGGTCCTGTTGCAGGCACCACCACGGCGTCGGCACCTCACTGACCACGCCGAGGCGGAGTGACGCCAAATTATGCAAGTTGAATCCCGGACGCGGCCCTCGCCCAACCAGCAGGAAGGGGTCGCGCATCACCACCCCGGCGAAGCTGACCAGCGGACTGTCCGGATTCGCGGCATGGTCGCGGATGACGCGCATCGGACCCGACCAGGCGAGGTCGGCCGCGCCGGACAGCAGGTTGGCCACCGCCCGGTCTGGCTCCCCCACGGTGATGAGCTGCACATCCACCCCCTGGGCGGCGAAGTCGCCGCGGGCCAAAGCGGCGTAGAAGGGGCTGTAGAACAGCGCGCGGAACGGCTCTTGCAAGGTAATGCGGGTCACGGTCAGCTCCTGGTTCGGGCGGCATGTGACAGCACACTCGCCTCCAAGAGAAGGGACACCCCCGCCATGCGGACCACTCGCCGCCTCCTCCTCGCCGCCCCGGCGCTGCTTTCCCTGCCCGCCTGGGCGCAGTCGCGGCCGCTGCGCGTGGTGGTGCCCTTCGGCGCCGGCGGCCTGACCGATGTGGTGGCGCGCATCCTGGCGGAGCCCATGGCGGTGACGCTCGGCCGGCCGCTGGTGATCGAGAATATCGGCGGCGCCGGCAGCACCATCGGCGCGGCGAACTTGGCCCGCTCCGCCCCCGACGGCAACAGCATCATGGTCGGCAGTGTCGGCCATGCGGCGATGAAGGCGCTGTATGCCAGCTTCGCCTTCGACCCGGTGGCGAGCTTCGCGCCGGTTTCGCTGGTGACGCGCCAGCCCTTCGTCGCGGCGGTGCATCCGGCAATTCCGGTGACCGACCTGCCGGGCTTCATCGCCTGGCTGAAGTCCCGCAATGGGGAGGCGAATTTCGGCACCGCCGGCATCGGCGCCTCCTCCCACCTGGCGGCGGAGCTGCTGCGCAAGATGACCGGGGCAGGCTTCACTGTGGTGCCTTATCGCGGCACGCCGGCGGCGGTGAGCGACCTGATGGCCGGGCGAATCGACTTCATGATCGACAGCCAGACCCTGCTCGGCCCGCTGATGGCCGACAATCGCGTGCGCGGCCTGGCGGTGACCAGCGCCGAGCGCTCCACCCTGCTGCCCAGCCTGCCCACCATCGCGGAGGCCGGGGTACCCGGCTACGACGCGGCCGCCTGGCAGGCCATCTATGCCCCCGCCGGCACCCCCGCACCGGCGATCCGGGCCATCGCGGATGCCGCCGCGGCGGCGCTGAAGGACCCGGCGACGCTGCGGCGCCTCGCCGATGTCGGGGTCGATACCTATGCCGACAACTCGCCGGAGGCCGCGGCGCGGCATCTGTCGGCGGAGGTCGCGAAGTGGGGCGGGCTGGTGCGGGAGCTGGGTCTCACGGGCTGACCCTCCCGATTCGATGCTCACCTGGCATGGCAAGGGCTAAGCGCAAGCGACTGCAAAATGTCATGCCCGCGTTAGAAGGCTTCGCTCTCTGGCCAGGGGCGGCTATAAAACAAGATCACGTCCCCAAGATCATGTCCCTCTGGTCGGAAAATCCCCCCTCGAGATGTCCGCCGCGCCCCTGCCGCCCGCCTCCCGCCTTGAACCCTTTCGCCTGCGCGGGGCGAACTTCAACCTGCTGGTGATGCGACTGCTGGACCATCGGGTGGAGGCACTGGTGCCGGCGCTCGGCGACCAGTTCCGCCGCGCGCCCGGCTTCCTGCGATTCGCCCCGGTGGTGATCGGGCTGGACGACATCCCCGCGCGGCCGGAGGAGGTGGATTTCGCCGCCCTGGTCCAGGGCCTGCGCGCCATCGAGATCGTGCCGATCGGCACCACCGGCGGCACGCCGGAGATGCGCAACGCCGCCCAGGGCGCCGGCCTGCCGCCGCTGCGCCAGGCCGGCGGGCGGGAGGAAGATGTGGCGCTCGCCGCCCCGCCGCCCGCCGCCATGGCCGCGCCGCCGCCGCCGCCAGCCGAGGCCGCGCCGGCAATGCGCGCCGCCATGGTGATCGACCAGCCGGTGCGCGCCGGCCAGCGGATCTGGGCGCAGGGCAGCGACCTGGTCATCGTCGGCACGGTCAATCGTGGGGCGGAGGTGATCGCCGACGGCAATATCCACGTCTATGGCCGGCTGCTCGGCCGCGCCATTGCCGGCGGTCAGGACAATCATGAGGCGCGGGTCTTCGCGCTGCATTTCGACCCGGAGCTGGTCTCCATCGCCGGCTATTACGCGGTGCGGGAAGGGCTGGGAGAGGCGCCGATCGGCAAGACCGTGCAGGCGCGCCTGGTCGGCGAGCATATGAGGTTCGATCCGGTGGGCTGAAGTCCGCCAAGTGTCCTGCCCGCCTCGCTTGCTGCGCCAGCAGCGAGCGAGGCGGATAAGCAGGCCACTCGTTCAGGGTCTGTTGAAGAATAGGTTGGCGTAGCGCCCGGCGGGGCCGCGCCGGGATGCTTTCGGGGGTTCAGCATGGCGGAAATCATCGTTGTCACATCGGGCAAGGGGGGCGTGGGCAAGACCACATCCTCGGCCGCCATCGCCACCGGCCTCGCGCAGCGGGGCAAGCGGACTGTCGTCATCGACTTCGACGTCGGTCTGCGCAACCTCGACCTGATCATGGGTGTCGAGCGCCGCGTGGTCTTCGACATCGTCAATGTCATCAGCGGGGAGGCGCGGCTGAACCAGGCGCTGATCCGCGACAAGCGGGTGGACACGCTGTCGATCCTGCCGGCCAGCCAGACCCGGGACAAGGACGCGCTGACCAAGGAAGGCGTCGGCAAGATCATCGACGAACTCTCCGCCGATCACGACTTCATCGTCTGCGATAGCCCCGCCGGCATCGAGAAGGGCGCCCTGCTGGCGCTGTATTTCGCCGACCAGGCGATCGTGGTGACCAACCCCGAGGTCTCCTCCGTCCGCGACAGCGACCGCATCCTGGGCGTGCTGCAATCCAAGTCGAAGCGGGCGGAGGATAAGCGGGAGCCGGTGCGCGAGCACCTGCTGGTCACCCGCTACGACCCCGTCCGGGTCGAGAAGGGGGAGATGCTGAAGCTGGAGGATATCCGGGAGATCCTGGCGATCCCGCTGCTCGGCGTGATTCCGGAAAGCGAAAGCGTGCTGAAGGCCTCCAACACCGGCAACCCGGTCATCATGGACCAGGAAAGCGCCGCGGGTCAGGCCTATAAGGACGCCGTCGGCCGCTTCCTCGGCGAGAAGATCGAGCACCGTTTTCTCGAGCCGAACAAGAAGGGCCTGTTCTCACGCCTGTTCGGGGGGAGGGCCGCATGAGCTGGCTCGCAGATCTCTTCAAGGGCCGTAAGCCGGAGCCGCAGACGGCGGCCAATGCCAAGGAACGGCTGCAGATCGTCCTGGCGCATGAGCGCATCGGGCGGACGCGGGAGGATTTCCTGCCGAAGCTGCAGATGGAGATCGTGGCCGTGGTGGCGCGCTACGTCGCCATCGACCCGAACCGGGTGAATGTCTCGCTGGACCGGGGCGGCGACATGTCGACGCTCGCCATCGAGATCGACCTGCCGGGTCCGCCGGCCAGCGCCGGGCGCCGCGCCGCCGCGGGCTGAAGCGGGAGACGAGCGGGGCATTTTGTTAAATGTTACCGCTCGGTCTCTTTTGGGCTTCCGGACGGGCGGGGCGTGCCCATATCAGTTGGCATGACCCCGCTCTCCGTCCTCGACCTCTCCCCCATCCCCGAAGGCAGCGACGCCGGCCAGGCGTTGCGCAATTCGGCCGATCTCGCCCGGCATGCGGAGGCGCTTGGCTACAACCGCTTCTGGATGGCCGAGCACCACAACATGCCCGGCATCGCCAGCGCCGCCACCGCGGTGGCGCTCGCCCATGTCGCCACCCATACCAGCACCATCCGCATCGGTGCCGGCGGCGTCATGCTGCCGAACCACGCGCCGATCATCATCGCGGAACAGTTCGGCACCCTGGCCGCGCTGCATCCCGGCCGCATCGACCTCGGCCTCGGCCGCGCCCCCGGCACCGACCAGCACGCCGCCCAGGCGATGCGCCGCAGCCTGGTGCAGGAAGATGATTTCCCGCGCGATGTGATGGAACTGATGGCCTATTTCGAGCCGGCCCGGCCCGGCCAGGCCCTGCGCGCCGTGCCGGGCGAGGGGCTGGCGGTGCAGCCCTGGATCCTCGGCTCCTCCACCTATGGCGCGCAGCTCGCCGCGGTGCTGGGCCTGCCCTATGCCTTCGCCTCACATTTCGCGCCGGGGCAGATGCGCGATGCCATGGCAATCTACCGGGAACGCTTCCGGCCCTCCGCCCGGCTGGCCGCGCCGCATGTGATGCTGGGGGTGAATGTCGTGGCGGCGGAGACGGATGCGGAGGCGCGCTTCCTCTTCACCTCGCTGCAACAGGCCTTTGTCAATCTGCGGACCGGCCGCGCTGGCAAGCTGCCCGCGCCGGTCGAAGGCTTCGCCGAACGGCTCGATCCGCGGGCCCAGGCCATGCTGGACAATGCGCTATCCTGCTCGATCGTGGGCGGGCCGGAGACGGTGCGGCGCGAGTTGGCGGCATTCCTGGCCAGCACCGGCGCGGATGAGCTGATGGTGACGGCGCAGGTGCATGACCATGCCGCGCGGCTGCGGTCCTTCTCCATCCTGGCCGGGGTTCGGGCGGAAGCGGCGCGCGCCGCCGCCTGACCCTGCATCCTTTCGCGCGCTGCGCCGTTATGGGCGCGGCGCGGCGCGGATGACGCGGCGCCGGGATCGAGGACCCAGCATGCGCCGCCCTGTTTGCCTCTCGCCGAAGCCCATGCACCATCCGGCGCCGCGCCCATGAACGCGCTGTCGCCACGACCGCTGCGGGCGGAGGCCTCCTCCGCAACACTGGCGTCGCTGCGCCGGATCTTGCCGGCGCTTGAAGCTGAGGCGGCGTCGTTGGATGTGGACGGCGCCTTTCCGGAAGCAGGGCTGGCCCTGCTGCGCGACCATGGCCTGCTCGCCGCGCCGCTGCCGCCGGCGCTGGGCGGCCTGGGATGGGGCACGACGCCGGAAGGTGCCATTCCGCTCTGCACCGCGCTGCGGCTGATCGGCCGCGCGAGCCTGCCGCTGGGGCGGGTCTTCGAGGGGCATGTGAACGCGCTGCGGCTGGTGCTGCGGCATGGCGATCTGGCCCAGGCCACCGCGAAGGATGCGCAGGAGGGCCGGCTTTTCGGCGTCTGGAACACCGATGGCTTCGGCGCGCCGCCGCTCGGCTTTGCCGAGGGCACGCTGCAAGGCGGCAAGGTGCTGTGTTCCGGCGCCGGATGGGTGGAACGCGCCCTGGTGACGGCGCGGCGGACGCCGGAGGCCGCGCCACAGATGCTGCTGGTGCCGCTGCGGGCCGGGGAGGGGGCGGATCTCTCCCCCTGGACGGCGCAGGGCATGCGCGCTTCCGCCACCGGCAGCATGGCGCTGACCGGCCTGCCGGCGACACCGATCGGCCAGCCGGGCGATTATCTGCGCCAGCCGGATTTCTCCGCCGGCGCCTGGCGCTTCGCCGCCGTGCAATGCGGCGGGGTGGAGGCTGTGCTGGGACTGCTGCGGGCGCATCTCGCGAAGACCGGGCGCGGTGGCGATCCGCATCAGGCGGCGCGGCTCGGCCAGGCGGCGATCGCGACGGAGACGGCCCGGCTTTGGGTGGAATCGGCCGCGGCGCGGGCGGAGGCTGCGGTGCCGGCGACCGAGACAGTGGCCTATGTGAACCTGACACGCCTGGCGGTGGAGCGCGCGGCGCTGGATGTGCTGGAACTCGCCCAGCGCTCCGTCGGCCTCGCCGCTTTCATTAGGCCGAATCCGCTGGAGCGCGTCGCCCGCGACCTCGCCACCTATCTGCGCCAACCGGCGCCCGACCGCGCCCTGGGCGAGGCCGCGGCCACGGTGCTGGGCGCGGCGGCGGAGCCGGGCGAGCTGTGGTGCTGAGCGCCGGCGATTGGCTACGCGCCGCTGAACGCGACCTGCCGCATGGCACGTCCCTGACGCCGCTGCTGGGGACGGAGGGTGCGGCGATGGTGCTGGCGCCGCATCCGGATGATGAAAGCCTGGGCTGCGGTGGGCTGCTGGCGGCCTGTGCCGGCGAGAAGCGGCAGGCGAGCGTGGTGGTGGTCAGCGACGGCGCTGGCTCCCATCCCTTCTCCCGCGAATGGCCGCCCGAACGGATGGCGGCGCTGCGCCAGGCGGAAACCCGCATGGCGGCC
Source organism: Roseomonas sp. F4 (assembly GCF_053891155.1). Lineage (NCBI taxonomy): Bacteria > Pseudomonadati > Pseudomonadota > Alphaproteobacteria > Acetobacterales > Roseomonadaceae > Roseomonas > Roseomonas sp. F4. The sequence continues at coordinate 14,499 of NZ_JBSSHK010000005.1, read as the reverse complement.
GTGCTGCTGGGACTGGATGCGGCGAAGCTGCATTTCCTGGGCCTGCCGGATCGCGCCGTGCCGAGGCGGGGCGCGGATTTCGCGGCGGCGTTGGATCGCCTGGTGCTTCTGGCGCCGAAGCCGCCGCTGACCCTGTTCGCCGCCTGGCGGCATGACCCGCATGGCGACCACGCCGCGACCTTCGTGCTGGCGCAGGCACTGCATCGACGACTCGGCGCGGGCGTGCGGCTGCTGGAATATCCGGTCTGGGGCATGGCGCATGCCCATCCCATCCCCGGTTTCCCACTGCCGCCGGCGCCGCGCCTCGCCAGCCCGCCGCGCGGCTACCGCCTGGAGATCGGCGCTTGGCTCGGCCTCAAGCGGCGCGCCGTGGCGGCGCACCGATCCCAACTTGGCCATGTGGTGCGGGACGATCCCGGCGGCTTCGTGCTGCCGCAGGCGGCGCTCGACCTGGCCTTTCGCGATGAGGAGCTGTTCCTGGAGGCGCCAACCCGATGAGTCGTCCAAGCCTGCCGCCTGAATATTTCGAGGCCCTGTACCGTGCCGATCCCGACCCCTGGAAGTTCGCCGAAAGCGATTACGAGCGGGACAAATACGCGGCGACCCTCGCTGCCCTGCCAAGCGAGCACTATGCAAGCGCCTTCGAGGTCGGCTGTTCCATCGGCGTGCTGACCGCCGCGCTGGCGCCGCGCTGCGAGGCCTTGTTGGCGGTGGATGCGGCGGCGACGCCCCTGTCCGATGCGCGCCGACGCTGCGCGGCGCTGCCGCAGGTGACATTGCGCCGCGCCGTGCTGCCGGCGGAATGGCCGGAGCAGGCGCGCTTCGACCTGATCCTGCTGTCGGAGGTGCTGTACTATCTCAGCCCGACCGATCTGCGCTGCCTGGCGGCGCAGGCGGCGGCGAGCCTGGCGCCGGGCGGCGACATCCTGCTGGTGCATTGGATCGGGGAGACCGACTATCCCCTGACCGGCGACGCCGCGACCGGCATCTTCTGCACAGCCTTGGCGCCGGCCGTGGTGATCACGCAGCAATCCCGAACGGATCGGTATCGCCTGGACCTGCTGCGCGCCCGCTGAGGAGGCGTCTTCCGCTGCGTAGCACCGCCAGGATGGACTGGGCGCGAGCCGTCTCGGCCGGCAGTTCGGCCACAAGCAGACTGCGCCGCCGCAAGGGCTCAGCGGCGGCCTGCAAGGCTTCCCAGGCCGGGGCGAAACGCGGCTGCGCGGCCAGGGTGGTTAGCGCCGTCACTTCCAGCCCCAGCATGCGGGCGAGACGCGCAGGGTCGCCGGGGCGTGGATGGCCTTGATGCAGCCGTCGCAGCGCCTGGCGGCAGCGCAGCCGGAACAGTGCCGCCAAGGCAGGCTCCAGCCGGTCATCGACCGGCGCTTCCGGCCGCGCCAGCCGGTCGCGCAGGGTATCGGCCATGCCACCCGCCGCCCGGCCTGTCAGGCGGCAGGAGACGATGACGCGCGCGGCCGGGCAATGCCGCACCCGCAGCCCGGTGCGTTGCAGCGCCGCGAACAGCGCCCGGTCTTCCCCCACTGGCACCGGCGGCAACCCCCCCACGGCGCGATAAGCCGCGAGGCGCAAGGCGATGGAGGCGCCGGAATGCACCGCGTGGCGTGGCCAGGGATCGTGCGGATCGGCTTCCACGAGGGCTGCCATTTCCTCCAGCAGCGCGGCATAGGCGGCTTCTTCGGCCTCCCGCTGCTGTAGCGCCGCGGGCAGCAAGGCGGCTTCCGCCGGGTCGGGGGCGTAGGTGCCGGCCACGGCATCGGCGCCCGCGGCGAAGGCCGCGAGGTTGGCGGCGATCCAGCCCGGCTCGGCACGGCCATCGGCGTCGGTGCTGAACAGCAGGGCCTGTTCCGCTGGCGCGTCGCCAAACAGCGCGGCGCCAGCTTCCATCGCGGCGCGGCGGGCGCCACCGGCATGGGAACGCCCGGGCGGCAGGCGGCATTCCACCACCTCCAGCCGATAGGGCAGCTCGCGTGCCAGGGCGCGTGCCCGCTCGGCCGTGTCGTCGCGGCAGTTATTCGCCAGGACCAGCACCGCGAACTCACCTGGCGCCACACCTTGCTGTTGCGCCAGCGCCGTCAGGCAGGCGGGCAGCCTTGCGGCCTCGTCCCGGGCCGGGATGGCGACGACGAGGCGCGGGGCGGGACGGGGTGGCATCGACATGGGGTGCGGCGCCAACGCCCTTCTGGGGCGATCGTTCCCGAAGGGGGAAGCTGCCCAATTCGACATCGGAGCTTAACCAAACCGCTACAAGCCGTGACATGGATCGGCCCGACTGTGCGCGCCTCGCAAGATGGGGTGCCATTTGAATGTCCGACTTCGTGCAGTTTGGAACAACCTCCAGCCTGGGACTGCCGGCGCTTGCCGGCGGCGAGTCGGGCATTCTGAAATTCACCGCCTTCACGGTGGATCAGGCGCTGCTGCTGCTGCCGAATACCGGCGATGCCGATGGCATGCTGACCGAATGGACATTGGCACTCGACATCTTCCTGCCGACGCCGATCGGCGCCTTCACCGCGCTGCTGCAGACCGATACCAGCAATGCCAGCGATGGCGAGCTGTTCATCCGCGCCAGCAGCGCGACCAGCGGCGGCCTCGGCATCTCCAGCGTCTATGACGGGGACTTCACCTTCAACGCCTGGCACCGCGTTGTGGTCACGGCGGAGGCGACGCCGGGCGGCATCGTGCTCGACAAGTATATCGACGGCGTCTCGGTGGGCAGCCAGACCCTGTCCGGCACACGCTGGAACCTCAGCGATGAGGGCGGCGCGCTGCTGCTGTCCGATGAGGATGGCGAGACCAATGCCGGCGCGATCTCCTCCGTCATGGTGGCGGAGCGGGCGTTGACGGCGGATGAGGTTGCGGCGCTGGGCGGGGCGGATGCGGATGGCATCGCCGCCACGCCGGTTTCAGCCGGCGCCACGCAGTTCGACTTCGAGGAGGGCGACTTCGCGGCGAGCTATGGCGAGGGCAGCCTGGCCGCGCCGGGCGACGCGGACCCGCCGCCGGCGCCGGACCTGCAGGTGGTGAACCGCATCAGCGACGTGATGAAGACGCCGGGCTCGACCGTGACCATCGACCTGTCGGAGGTCTTCAACCGCGACGACATCACTTTCACCATCGGCAATGACGATGACAGCGTGGTCACCGGCGCGGTGCTGGATGGCGAGACGCTGACGCTCGATCTCGGTGCGCTCGGCCACGCCGATCTGCGCGTGACCGCCACGGATTCGGAAGGCAACGTCGCGGCCGACAACTTCCGCGTCCGCGTCGCTGGCCCTAACGCCTATACCATCGCGGTGCTGCCGGACACGCAGGACTATTCGGATGCGAGCCTGACCAACGGCACGCCGCAGATGTTCATGAACATGACGAGCTGGCTGGTCGATAACAAGGACAGCCACAACATCAACTTCGTCGCCCATGTCGGCGACATCACGCAGAACAACCTGGCGACCGAATGGGCCGTGGTGAATGCGGCGTTGTCGCAGCTCGACGGCATCATTCCCTACTCGGTCCTGCCGGGCAATCACGACCAGGGTCCGGGCGGCAGCGCCAGCGATCATACATCCGGACTCGATATCTACTTCTCGCCGGAACGTCAGGCGGCTTCGAACCCCGGCACCTTCGGCGGCGTCTATGACCGCGAGCCGGATCGCGCGGTGAACAACTACAACACCTTCACCGCGACGGACGGGACCAAGTGGCTGGTGCTGTCGATGGAGTTCGGCCCCCGCGACGACGTTATCCGCTGGGCGGGCGAAGTGCTGGACGCGCATCTCGATCACCGCGTCATCATCGTCTCCCACTCCCTCACCGACTATGCCGGCCGCCACGACCCGGCCGGCGGTCCGCTCTATGACGAGGGCGCGGGCTACGACTACGGCATCGGCCGCGACCCCGAAGGCGCGAATGACGGTGAGACGGTGTATCGCGAGCTTCTGGCGAAATACCCGAACATCGCCTTCACCTTCTCCGGCCATATCTTCGGCGACGGCGCGGAAACCAATGTCAGCTACAGCCAGCACGGCAACGCCATCATCGAAAGCCTGGTGAACTACCAGAACGGCATCGCCCGCGAGATCACCGGCAACGGCAATGAGGCGCTGGGCGGCAATGGTGGCAATGGCGCCATGCGCCTGGTCGTGATTGACCCGGACAACGACCGCATCTCCACCGAGACCTACTTCACCGAATTCGACGACTACCTCGATGGCTATCGCACCAAGGAGGAGCTTGATCGCGATGGTCTGACCGGCACGTATCGCGGGCATGAGGAGGTGTTCACCGACATCGATGTCGGCACGCCGGACCTCCGCGCCCAGGCCAGGGCGGGTGACGACCTGTTCCTTTCCGTGTCGAACCTGCGCGGCATCGCCAATGTCACGCTGGATGGCAGCCGCACGCTGGACCCGGCGAGCGATATCGTTTCCCACATCTGGTACGATGCCGAGGGCAATGCCATCGCGCGCGGCGAAGTGGCGGAGATCCAACTCGGCGCCGGCCGCCACCATCTGACGTTGGCCGTCACCGACGCCGAAGGCCGCGTCACCACCGACCAGAAACTCGTCCTGGTCGCCGGCCCCGGCAATATGCTGACCGAGAACTTCAACGATGGGAGCCTCGCGGGCTGGGATCGCCCCGGCGCCTCCGCCACGCTGATCGAGACCGGCACGCCGGAGAGCTTCGGCATCGCGGCGCTGGCTGGCGGTGCCGAGAGCGTCGGCTTCATCCCGAAGCTGGCGCCGAATCAGGGCCTGCTGCTGCAGCCGAATCTGGGCCAGGAAATCGGCACACTGGTGCCCACCTGGTCGCTCATCATGGACATCCTGGTGCCGTCTGGTCAGGGCAACTGGACCGCGCTGATGCAGCTGAATCCGAACAATGTGGATGATGGCGACCTGTTCATCCGCATGGGTGGCGATGGCACAGGCGGCATCGGCATCGGCGGCAACTACCAGGGCAGCTTCGCCTATAACACCTGGCAGCGCGTCGGCTTCACCTTCACGCCGAACGGCACCGATACGCTGCTGATGTCGAAGTACATCGAGGGTGTGAAGGTCGGCGAGCAGACTGTCTCCGCCGCGCGCTTCAGCCTGGATGTCGGCGCCGGCGCCAGCCTGTTCACGGATGAGGATGGCGAGACCTCCAACCTCTACGTCTCCTCTGTGCTCGTCACCGACAAGGTCTATACCGAGACGGAGATGACGGCGCTCGGCGGTGCCAAGGCCGGCGGCATCGCGGCCACGGCGCCCACCGCGCTCTCCGCGCAGTTCGATTTCAACGAGCCGACGCTGGCGCCGACCTACGGCCCCGCCACGCTGAGCTTCGGCCAGACCGGCGAGACGGCCAGCAACTTCCTGGTGAAGGGCACCGTCTTCGCGCCTGGCGAGGCGCAGGCTGGCGAAGCGGCGGCGGAAGGCCGCGTCTTTGAAATGTCGGACAGCGCCGACAACGTGCTGCTGTGGAATGCGGAGGCCGCGCTGGACTGGCACGATTACAGCCTGGCCGCGACCATCCGCTCCACCGACAATGACGGCATCGGCCTGGTCTTCTACTGGCAGGATGAGGACAACCACTACCGCCTGGTGCTGGATGGGGAGACGAATACGCGCAGCCTGATCCGCGTGGCGGAAGGCGTGGAGACGGTGCTGGCGACGGAGATCGGCGGCACGCGCTTCAACGTGGACCAGGAATTGTCCGTCGCCATCAGTGACGGCCGCATCACGGCGATGCTGGACGGCAAGCTGCTGTTCGGTGGCGAGGTGGTGGATGCGACCCCGCTGGATGGCGGCACGATCGGCCTCTATTCCGACAACCAGCGCTCCTCGCAATTCGACAATGTGACGGTGGATGCCTACACGCCGCCGCAGCCGGAAGCCCCGGTGGTTGCGCCGGAAGGCCCGGTGCTGGTGGCCGAGAACTTCTCTGGCGCCGCGATCCCCACCGATTGGGTGATCGTCGATGAGGGCGAGTTGGGCGGGCTCGGCCCGGATGGAAAGCAGTCCGACTGGGCGATCGTGGACGGCAAGCTGGTGCAGCGGTCCGACCTGCAATCGCGGCAGCTCGAATGGGATGGCGCCTCCAACCCGGACAAGTGGCTGAACGGCTGGTCGCCATTGGGTGACGGCGTGAACGTGCTGCGCCTCGGCACCTACGCGCTGTACCAGGGCGCAGGCGCCTCCGAATGGACCGACTATGCCATCGAGGCGAATATCATCACGCCGGACAATGACGGGCTCGGCTTCCTGATCCACTACCAGGACGCCAAGAACTACTACAAGCTGGAGCTGGATGCGGACGGTACCTATGACCGCAACCCGTCCAACGGCGCGGGCCCGCTGTTCAACCTGATCCGCATGCGCGACGGGATCGAGGAGATCCTGGCCCAGGTGCCGCAGCGCTACACGCCGGGCGAGACTTTCCATCTGCGCTTCGAGATCGTCGACCAGAAAATGAGCGCCTTCATCAATGGCGAGGAGATTTTCGCCTATGCCGTCGAGGACCGTTCGCTGACGCAGGGCACGGTCGGCCTCTATTCCTGGGGCAATGCGGGCCTCGCCTTTGACGATGTGAAGGTGACCTCGCTGGTCGATGCGCCGGAGGCTTTCGGCGCGCCGGAATTCACCATCACCACGGGCGGCACCACCACCACCCAGATGGCGGTGGAGCATGACGGGCGGCGCGACATGTTGGTCTATGAGGTGGCCGGCACCAACCAGGACGACACTATCGTGGCGACCGGTTCCAATGACGTGGTGATCGGCCGCGGCGGCAACGATGTGCTGGACGGCGCGGGCGGCCATGATGCGCTGATCGGCGGCGGCGGTGCGGATACGCTGCGGGGCGGTGAGGGCAATGACACGCTGAATGGCAGCGCCGGTGCCGACAGCATGGAAGGCGGCTTCGGCGACGACATCTACATGGTCGAAAATGCCGGCGATGTGGTGATGGAACTGGCCGGGCAGGGGCGTGACCGCGTCAATGCCTCGGTGAGCTTCACGCTCTCCGACAATGTGGAGGAATTGCTGCTGACGGTCTCCGGTCTGACGGGCACCGGCAGCGCGACAAGCAACCGGTTGATCGGCTCGGCCGGCGGCGACGTGCTGCGCGGCATGGGCGGCAACGACGTGCTGCAAGGCCTGGGCGGCAACGACACGCTGGAAGGTGGCGCCGGTCGCGACCGCCTGCTGGGTGGCGCGGGCGCCGACATTTTCCGCTTCGGCCTGGCTTCGGAAGCAGGCGACCGCATCGAGGATTTTTCCGCCGCCGATACGGTTGAAATCTCGGCTGCGGGCTTCGGTGGCGGGCTTGTCGCCGGTATGGATCTGCTGGCCGCGGGTCGCTACGTCGAGAACACGACCGGCCGGGCGGACAGCGCCTTCGGCCAGTTCGTCTTCGAGACCGACGCCAACCGCCTCTGGTGGGATGCGGACGGTACCGGCACCGGTGCCCGCCAGATCGTGACGGATTTCGTCAACGCCACCGGCTGGACCGGCAGCGAGATCGTCATCATCGCCTGATGCGGATGGGGCGCTTCGCCCCGCCGATTGCGAATACGCCCTCTCCATCCAAAGCGGGTTGAACGTACTGCGTTCAACCCGGCCGGGGGTGGCTGCAACAGAGGTTCGGGACAGCCCTCGGCCTTGAAGATCTTGGGCGCATCAACCTATCCTCGCGGTGCCAAAGCCGGAGGTTCCCATGGCGGTTCTTTCGCCACGAGGGTTGTTCGAGACGCACCTGAACGTCCGCGACCTCGACCGATCGGTGGCCTTCTTCTTCCGCCACGTCGTCGGCCTTGAACCCGCCCATGTCGTTGAGCACCGAGCGGCGGCCTTCCTCTGGATCGGTGGCCGCGGTCACGCAATGCTCGGCCTCTGGGCGGGGTCGAGTTCGCCCAACGCCATGAAGCTCCACATCGCCTTCGCACTGCCTTTGGAGGAGGTCCTCGCCGCGCCCGCCCGGCTGCGCGCCGCAGGGGTGGAGCCTTTGGACTTCTTCGCGCAGCCCACCCAGGAATCGACCGTCCTCACCTGGATGCCGGCCGCCTCAGTCTACTTCCGCGACCCGGATGGCCACAGCATCGAAGTGCTAGCCATGCTCGACGAGGCCCCCCGACCCGAACTGGGCAACATTCCCTGGAGCGAGTGGCGACGACAGGATGGGTTGCCCGCGCCGTAAGTCTCTGGTCTTCCTTGGCGAAGTTGCCTGCCCTTGAAGGCCGCGTCAGGCCACCGCCCCCTTGATGAAGTCGGCGCCACGCTCCGCGATCATCAGCGTGGTCGCATAGGTATTGGCGGAGGTCATACTGGGCATGATGGAGGCATCCACCACCCGCAGCCCCTGCATGCCATGCACCCGCAGCCGGTCATCCACCACGGCGGAGGGGTCCGTCTCTGGCCCCATCCGTGCCGTGCCGATCAGGTGATAGGTGGTGCTGCCGTTCTTCTTGGCGAAGTCCAGCAGTTCGTCATCGCTTTGCACGTCCGGGCCGGGCAGGGTCTCCGCTTCCAGGTACTGCGACAGTTCCGGCGTGCCGAGCATGCGCCGCAGCAGGCGCATGCCGCCGAGATGCACGCGGATGTCCATCGGATCGGAGAGGTAGTTCGGATTGATCTCCGGATCCTCGAAGACATTCGCGCTGCGCGCCTTCACCCAGCCGGTGCTTTCGGGGCGGTGCTGCCAGGCGCCGGCGGTGACGCCGGGATAGTCGTCCAGCACATAGACCTTGCCCTCGGCATAGCTGCCAGGGGTGAAGACGCACTGCAGATCGGGCTGGTCGAGGCCCGCAAAGCTCTTCCAGAAGACATGCACATGCGACGGCGTGGTGGCCAGGATGCTGGGCCGCCCGGTGGCCCAGCGGGCGATCTGCGCGCCCAGGCTGGCGCCACGCGCCAATTGGTTCAGCGTCTGCACGCCGGGCCTGGCGCGCATCACGAAGCGGCTGGCGTAATGGTCGCGGAAATTGGAGCCGACGCCGCGCAGTTCATGCACCACGGGCACACCCAGCGAGGCCAGCAACGCGGCCGGCCCGACGCCCGAGACCTGCAACAGACGCGCGGTGTTCACCGTGCCGGCGGAGACGATCACCTCTTTCCGCGCCATCACGCGGCGTGGCGGCGCGCCAGGGCTGGCAAGGTATTCGACGCCGACGGCGCGCTTGCCCTCGAACAGGATGCGGCTGGCGCGGGCATTGGTGCGGACGCTGAGGTTGGGCCGCTTCATGGCCGGCTTCAGGAAGGCGACGGCGGCGGAGATGCGCCGGCCCTTATGGATGGTGCGCTGGTAATAGCCGACGCCAGCCTGGTCACCGCTGTTGTAGTCGCGCGTGCGCGGAATCCCGATGCCCTCGCAGCCCTGGATGAAGGCCTCCGACACCTGGTTGATCCAGTCCATGTCGGTGACCGGGATCGCGCCATCCGTGCGGCCGCGCGTGTCGTCGGACAGGCCGATGCGGTTTTCGCTGCGGCGGTAATAGGGCAGGCAATCGGCATAGCCCCAGCCGCGATTGCCACGCTGCGCCCAGCTGTCGAGGTCGGTCGGCTGGCCGCGATTGTAGATCATGCCGTTGACGGAGGAAGACCCGCCGAGGGTGCGCCCCTGCGTCGTGCTGATCCGCCGCCCGCCGGTCATCGGGATGGCCTCAGTCTTGAACTGCCAAGTCACCGCAGGGTTGGCGAGGGTCTTGATGAAGCCGGCGGGGATGTGGATGAAGGGGTTGCGGTCCGGCGGCCCGGCCTCCAGCACGCAGATCGTCACGCCGGGATCGGCGCTCAGCCGGTTGGCGAGGACGGACCCGGCGGCGCCGGATCCGACGATGACATAGTCGAAGCTGTCGCCATCCGGCTTGGCCATGATCGGTCCCCTCAGCCGCGCAGCAGAACCACGGCCTCGATCTCCACCGCGATGCCGCGCGGCAGGCTGCCCATGCCGACGGCGGAACGTGCCGGGCGCCCGGCCTCCCCGAACACCTCCACGAACAGGTCGGTGCAACCATTGATCACTTCCGGCTGATGGCCGAAATCCGGCGTGCCGCGCACCATGCCAAGCACCTTCAGGATGGTGTCCACCCGATCGAGCGAGCCCAGCGCGTTCCGCATGTTGGCCAGCAGGTTGAGTCCGCACAGCCGCGCCGCGGCGTAGCCCTGCTCCACATCCAGCTCGGCGCCGACCACGCCCACCACGGAACTGCCATCCGCCAGTCGCGGCCCGACGCCGGACAGGAACAGCAGCCCGCCACCGATGCGCCAAGGCACGTAGTTGCCCATGGGCTTGGGTGAGGCGGGCAGGACGAGGCCCAGCTCGGTCAGGCGGCTTTCGGCGGACATGGCGGACTCCCCAGGTTGCGCCGCGTATCCTGCCGGTCGGGCGGGCGCTGATCCATCCCCCCCCTTTGCGCTACTCTGCCTGCTTCGCCGGCGCCGGTTCCTTCCAGCGCAGCAGGAACAGGGTGAAGGCGCCGCAGGCCGCCGCGACGAACAGCGGCAGCCCGTGCCGCGTCAGGTCCAGCGACACGCCGGCCAGCGACGGCCCCAGCAAGGCCCCGGCGCCCCAGAGCAGACCCATGGCGGCATAGACGCCCACCAGATCCGTGCCGCGGAAGCGGGCGCCGATGATCGCCAGCATCGTCGTGTACATCCCGACGAAGACCCCGCCCCAGACGAACAGCGCCGGATAGGCGATCCAGGCATGGCCCAGCATGAAGGGCCAGGCCAGCGCGCCAGCGGTGGAGATGCCGCCGAGCCACAGCAGTAGTCGTCGCCGGTCCATCTTGTCGCAGAGCCAGCCGACCGGCAGTTGCAGCAGGATCGCGCCCAGCAGCAGCGTGGTGATGAGCTGCGTGCCCGCCTGCTCCTCCCACCCCAGCCGCATGGCATAGAGCGCCAGGAAGGACAGCCCCGCGGTCTCGACCGCCGCATTCAGCGCGGTGGTGCCCATCGCGACGGGGGCGAGACGCATGAAGCGCAACAGGTTGCTGTGGCCATGCGCGTTCATCGCGGGCCGCAACAGCCCCGGATGCGCCATCAGCAGCAGCGCCAGCAACGTCACCAACGCCCCCACCGCGAAGGGCAGCATGCCGTCAGGCCCCGTGAAGGACAGGATGATCGGACCACCGGCGAAGCCGAGCGACAGCGTCGCCGTATAGGTCGCCATGATCCGGCCGCGCGTGCTGTCGTCGCTCAACTCGCTGGCCCAGCTTTCGGTCAGCACGAACAGGATCTCGGCGCCGACCCCCAGCCCGATGCGCAGCAGGAACCAGACCCAGATCAGTGGCACCAGCGGAAACAGCGGCAGCAGCCCGGCGGTGAGAAGCAGTGCGGACAGGATCAGCGGACGCGCGCCAAACCGCCCGGCCAGGCGCGGCAGGATGGGCGCGACCAGCAGCACGCCGACGGCATGCATCGCCGCGTTCAGGCCGATCATGGTCTCGCCAAGACCCCGGGCGGCGAGGTTCAGGGCGAGCAAAGGTGCGGTGAGGCTGTAGGTCAGGCCAAAGATCGCGGCCGCGCCGATGACGGCGACCAGCGAGAGGCCGCGGGACCTTCCAGGCGCGGGTTCCATGACGGTGTCCAGTTTGGCTTGTGGGAAAGGCGGCCCGCCGCGGCGCGGGAAGGCCCATGGTTGCTGCGGGCCTGGCTGATCCCGCTCGATGAGCGATTCTCGTCTCCTGCAGGCCGGCGCTTAGGTTCTGAATTACGCGAAAAAGGTACCGGCACAGACGCGGCTCGACAAGGAATGTAGCCTGACGTCCGCCAGCATCACGAGCCGCTCTGGAATCGGTAACCGACACCCGCAGGCCGCCGCGTCGACGCTTACGGTATTTCTCGTTCCCCTAGCGGCAGCGGCCAAGGCCCACGCCTGTGCTGAGCGCCACCTACCGCTTGGCCGCATCATCTTGCACCCATGACGCCCCGGCGGTTCATCTGATCCTGGCTGGAACGAGTCCCGTCTGGTGATGCTTATGAAAAGTGGGGCAACGGCAGATTGAATTCTTGGGCAGAAACTACGGCTGCCGATGCAGGTTGCAGCAGCGCATGCCGCCAAACATAAGGAGGCAGTTCATGCCAGTTCAAAAATTTGCCATCGCAGATGCCGCAATGGAGCGCTCACCAGGGCAGGATGGTGACATCTTCGCCGGCAATGTCCTCGACCAGCGCCATGGTGGCCCCGTGACAATCGGCTTCGGGCGCTATGGACCGGGCCAGGTCCTGGAGGAAACCATGGCCGTGCATGACACGATGGTGATTCTCGAAGGCAAGATCACCGTCTCCGATAACCATGGTTCGGTGACGGCGGGCCCGGGGGAGATCATCGCCATGCAGAAGGGTGACAAGGTGACGATCCGTTCTCATGATGATGGTGCCGTGACGGCCTACGTGACCTACCCCCATTGGCAGCAGCCGGACGCTTGATCGCCCAAGGTCGTGGCGTGGCGACAGTGGCTGGAAAGGACATTCGCATGATCGATCTGAACGGCAAGCGCGCATTGGTCACCGGAGGATCGCGGGGAATCGGCGCCGCGATCGCCCTGGCGCTGGCGGAGAACGGCGCCGACGTCGCCTTCACGTATCAGAGTGCCTCCGAGAAAGCTCTCGCGGTGGTCAAGTCGATTGAAGGCGAGGGGCGTCGTGCCGTGTCCATCCAGGCGGACAGCGCCGATCCGGACGCCATCGCACGATCCGTGCGCGAAGCCGTCTCCGCGCTTGGTGGCCTCGATATCCTCGTCAACAGCGCAGCGATCGGCCATATCGGCACGATCGCCGACATGGCCCTGAACGACTATCAGGCCGTGATGGACGTCAATGTGCGGGCGCCGGTGCTGTTCGCGAAGGCCGCTATTCCGCATCTCGGCAAAGGCGGACGCATCATCACCATCGGTTCGTCGTTGGGTGAGCGGGTCCCGTTCCCGGGCATGACGATCTATGCGATGTCCAAGTCGGCGCTCACGTCCTTCACGCGGGGCCTTTCGCGCGAACTCGGCCCGAACGGCATCACCGTCAATCTCGTGCAGCCAGGCGCGACCGATACGGATGCAAACCCGGCGGATGGCCAGTCTGCCGATTTCCAACGAAGCCTGACGTCGCTGGGGCGCTATGCCGTGCCGCGTGAGATCGCGAATGCGGTGGTCTTTCTTGCAAGCCCCGCCGCGAGCATGATCACGGGCGCGACCCTGACCGTCGATGGCGGCGCGATCGCCTGAGCGGCGTTGCTTCTTCGTGAGCAGGCCTAGGCCTGCTCCAATAAGCCTGCGCACGGCGTCGTCGCGGATGCGCGCATCGGCAGAAGCCCTCCTGGATCCCGGCAAGCACGAATATCAGCGCCACCGTTGAGAAGCCTTTCGAGCTGATCCTCGTCCATGGGCCTGGCGAAGAGATAGCCCTGGCCCACCGAGCAGCCCAGCGACTGCATGATCGCGCGCTCCGCCTCCGTCTCGATCCCTTCGGCTACGATGCGGATGTCCAGGGCCGCGCCGAGCCTGACGACACCTTCGACAATGATGCGCTTGGCCACGCTGTGTGCCACGTCGTGCACGAAGCTGCGGTCAATCTTGATCTCGCTGAGCGAAAAGCGCTCCAGGTAGCGAAGGTTGGAATATCCCGTCCCGAAGTCATCGATCGAGATCCCGACGCCGAGGCGCCGCAAGTCTGCGAACACCCTTCGGATCTGGTCCGGGTCAGTGATCATCAGATTTTCGGTGAGCTCGAGGGTCAGCCACTCAGCCCGGCAGCCTGTCTCATTCAGCACCTGCTCAACAAAGGCGACCATGTCGCGCCGCATGAATTCCACGACCGACGCGTTGAAGGAAAAACGGATGGGCGTGCTGCGCCCTCGATTGATCTGCGCCGCTTTCGCCGCGAGCGTGCGCAGACCCCAGCAGCCGATTTCCAGAATTGCGCCGGTTTCCTCTGCGATGCCGATGAAGCGGGCGGGCGACTGAACGCCGAACACGCCGTGGTTCCAACGCATCAACGCTTCCGCCCCGACCAGCTCGCCTGAGCCGAGATCGAACTGAGGCTGATAGTGCAACAGCAATTCGTGATTTGGAATCGCGGTCTGCAATTCGTTGGCTAAGCGGATGCGGTTGCGCGCGTCCCGCTCGTCGGAGGCTGCGAAAGGATGCGGCGCGTGGCTGGGCGTTGCCTTGGATCGCTGCAACGCCGCGCCGGCCTGACGAACGATCTGTAGCGGGTCCATGCGGGCGGGTCCGACGGCAAAGCCGGCGCCGAACTGGACCGCGAGCGATATGCCGGGAAGCACGAAACGCGGCCTCAACAGGTCGAGGACATCGTCGACCAGGCTTGCGGCGCGGCCTTCATGGTTGAGTTCGAATGCGAGTGCAAAGCTGTTGGTGCCTGTGCGGCCAAGCGCAAACGCCGACAGCGTCGTAAGCCGCGCGGCCACCGAACGAAGCAGCGCGTCACCGACATCATAGCCGAAGCCATTATTGACCTCGTGGAACCGAAGAATGTCGAGCTTGACCAG
>NZ_JBSSHK010000004.1:0-690444 GCF_053891155.1 Roseomonas sp. F4 | reverse complement strand
ATCGCGGACCACGCGCACCTTGACGATCTGCGAGGCCTCGCCGGCGGCGAAGCTCACCACGCCGCCGGGCAGGACGCCGTTCTGGAAATCTGCCGCGCTGGCCGCATTCGCACCGCTGCCTTCCACCGACCAGGCGACCTGGCTGGCGCCCGAAAGGTCACCGCTGCGTGTCACCTCATAGCTGAAGACGCTGACCCCAGTCCCCGTGCCCTCATTCAGGTCGCCAACCAGCGTCGCGATCGACACGCTCGGCAGCGGGGCCGTGTCGTCGTTGCGGATGGTCCCTGTCGCACGGCCCTGGGCAATTGAGACGCCGTCCGAGCCCCCGGATAGGGAGATCTCGAAGGTCTCGTCGGCTTCCTCCCGGGAGTCACGTGAGACGTTGAACGTCACGATTTTCGTTACTTCTCCGGCAGCAAATGTAATCGAACCATATGGCAATATGCCGCCGATAAAGTCGATGTGATCCGCAGCGTGATCGCCGACGCTGTCGACGGCCCAAGAGACAGAAGTCTCGACCGATAGATCCCCGCTCCGTGTAACCTGGAATTCGAAGGCCGTTACGCCGGTGCCGGATCCCTCGACCGTGTCAGCGGATAACGGCGAGATGGACAGGAAGGTCGAGACCAAGTCCACCACCCCATCGGCGAACTTGATGCGCTCGATCTCCACCAGATAATCGTTGACCCCGGGGCCGACCACAGTATGGAAGTCCGTCGAACCACCGCTGACCGCGATCGTATAGGCTGATGCGGGTCCCAGATACACAGCGGTATCGATGCCGTAACCGCCCGCGATCAGGTTATTTCCAGGACCGGCGAAAAGCGTGTCCGCGCCATCGTTGCCAACCAACGTGTCATTGCCCACCCCACCGACCAGGCTGTCATCGCCTTCCAGGCCGACGATCGAATCCGCGCCATTTCCACCGGTCAGAGTATCGTTGCCGGCCGTCCCCACAATGTCGGTCATCGAGCCTACCCTTCGCTGCGGCTGACCGGCAGGAATATTAACCGATACCGGAATATCAGCCCACAATTTCAATGGAAGTAAGGCTATGCGGGCTCGGTTACGCCGGGTAGATGCTTCCTGACGTTTTCGGTTACTTATCGTTAATAATTCATCTAAGGTTCTGGGCTTTCGCCTAATCGCTGGGACTTGAGAAGTGAGCATGCTTCGGTACGAGGCATGCTGTTCAGGCCTTCTCGATCTCTAGCCCGTCGTCTAGCGGCTGCGGGAGGCTATGGCCCTCGGCAGAGTGGCTGAGCCTATGCTGATTGCCGACATCGCCTGCATCCAAGGGCAGCAGACGTCACTCTGCGTGCTCATCTGAGGCGCTGGCCCTTCACGTAGGCCGGCACCCGGTACGCGCCTTTCTGAAACAGTCGCAAGAACCCGCCGCAGCGCCGCTGCCGGCGGGTTTTCCGCGTCCCTCATCTGCAACGCCCTGGAGGTGACCCCGTGCTGGGCTTCCGCGAGATCCCCGCGAGCAACCGCTCGACCCTGTTCTTCGCCGAGCTGGACAATTCGCGCGCCAATTCCGGCAGCGCCGGCGCGCTGCGCAGCCTGATCATCGGCCAGCAGCTCTCGACCGGCGACCTGCCGCCCGGTGTGCCGGCGCTGCTGGAGAGCCTCGACTGGCTGCGCGGCCGCGCCGGCCGCGGCTCCATGCTGGCGCTGATGGCCGAGGCCTATCGCCGCCGCGACCGGACCGGAGAGGCGCATGTCCTGCCGCTGGCCGATGCCGGCGCCGGGGCCGCCGCGACCGGCACCTTCACCATCGGCACCGTGCCGACCGCCAATGGCACGGACTACGCCTATATCGGCGACCGCCGCGTCGCCGTGGGCCTGTCCAGCACGATGACCGCCGCCACGGCGGCGGCCGCCTATGTCGCCGCCATCAATGCCGACACCAGTCTGCCAGTGATCGCCGCCAATGCCGACGGCGTCGTCACATGCACCGCTCGCAACAAGGGCTTGGCCGGCAATGACATCGCGCTCGGCCGCAACCTGCTGGGCTCCGCCGGCGGCGAGGTGCCGCCGGCTGGCCTGGCGGTGACCGTCGCCGGCATGTCCGGCGGCACCACCAATCCGGACCTGGCCGCCGCGCTAGCCAGGCTCGGCGCCGAGGATTTCGAGGTCTACGCCATGCCCTATACGGACATGGCCAGCCTCAATGCCCTTCAGGCGCATCTCGAGGAACGTTGGTCCTGGGACAAGATGCTCTATGGCGGTGCCTTCACCGGCTTTCGCGGCACGCTGAGCGCCAGCACCACCTTCGGGCAGGGCCGCAATGACCAGCACATGGTCTGCCTGCCGGCCGATAGCTCGCCCAGCCCGCCCTGGATCTGGGCCGCCAATCTCGCCGGCGCCTGCGCCACCAGCCTCCGCGCCGATCCCGGCCTGCCGCTGCATGGCCTGCCCCTGGATGTCATGGCGCCGCCGCGCGACAAGCGTTGGGGCATCGGCGACCGCAACATCCTGCTGAACAACGGGCTCGGCGCCTTCACGGTCGGCGCCGATGGCCGGGTCATCACCGACACGCTGGTCACCACCTATCGCCTGAATCCGCAGGGCGCGCCCGACGACAGCTACCTCTACCCGGAGACGCTGTATCTCCTGGCCGCCGCCATCCGCCGGCTGCGCAACTACGTCACCAGCACCTTTGGGCGCTTCAAGCTGGCCTCGGAGGGCACGCGCTTCCGGCCCGGCGCGCGTATCGTCACCACGGGCGTGATCCACGACGGCATTTTGGCCGAGTACCGGCGCATGGAGGCGGAGGGGCTGGTGCAGGACTACCAGGCCTTCGCGGCCGAGCTGATCGTCGAGCGCAATGCCTCCAACCGCTGCCGCGTCGATGGGCTGCTGCCGATCATCCCGATCGACCAGTTCCGCCAATTCGCCGGCCTGGTGCAGTTCCGCAAATCCGAAGGGGTGAACTGAGATGGCGCTGCAACCCGGTGCCCTGGCGGGCACCTCCTACCTCTATATCGACGGCGTCGAATACGACGTGGTCGACAGCGTCGGCTGGCAATCCGCCCGCTCCGTCAAGGAGACGATGGTCGGCCAGAACGGTGTGCACGGCTTCAGCGTCAAGCCGGTGGCGCCCTACATCAAGGCCAAGATCCGCGACAACTCTGGCACCCGAGTGGCCGACTTCGAGGCGATGGAGAGCGTCTCCGTCTCGCTCGAGCTGATCAGTGGCAAGCGCATCACCGGCAACGGCATGTGGTGCGTGAACGTCGTCGAGGTGAATGCCGACGACGCGACCTTCGAGGTGCGCTTCGAAGGGCCGGATGTGCAGGAGAGCTGAGCATGGATGATCTGGACGAGGACGTGATCGAGGAGATCCCGCCGCGGGTGATCCGCTTTCCGCCGGTGGAATACAATGGCACCACGGTGACCGAAATCACGCTGCAGCCGCTGACCATCGAGATGATCATGGCGGCGCAAAAGCAGGGCCATGAGATCGCCCAGGCCGCGCATCTGATCCAGCGCAGCGCCGGCATCGCGCCGCAGCTGGTGACCAAACTCTCGCCCAAGGTGCTGGAGGTGGCCAGCCGGTATTTTGGCCGTTTTTTGCCCACCGACCCGCCGGCGGCTGGGGCCGCGCCGCCGCCCGCGTGACGCTCGCCTACGGCTTTGGGCCCCGGGATGCCTTCGCGATGACGCCGATGGAGCTGCTCTGGTGGGACCGCCAGGCGGCCGCCCTCGGCCGCAGGAACTGACATGTCCGGGACAACCTCCGCCGGCGCGCTGAGCGTCACCATCGGCGCCGTCGATCGCCTCTCGGCGCCGCTCGCCCGCATGAACAGTGGCGCGCTGCGGCTTGCCGCCGGCATCGGCCGCCTCAGCAACGCCACCCGCACCTCCACGGGCCTCGACCGCCTTTCACGCCTCGCCGGCTCTGCCGCGCGCAGCATGGCGCTGATCGTGCCCTCGCTCTCCGCCCTGACCGCCGCGGGGTCCATCGCCGGGGTGCTGCGCCTGGCCTCCGGCTGGGCAAGCCTTGGCGCCCAACTCACCCGGACCGCTTATCGGGTGCAGAGCACCGCCTCCGCGCTCTTCGCCATGCGCGGCGCCGCCCAGCTGGCGGGCTCCTCCGCCGAGGACCTGACCCAGGGCCTCGAGGGTCTCGGCGATGCCCTGTCGGATGCCGTGGGCGGCCGGGATGACACCGCCGTCCAGTACTTCCGCCTTCTCGGCATCAACCTGCGCGACGCCAGCGGCCAGGCCCGCACGGCGTCGGAGGTACTGCCGGAGGTCGCCGACGGCATCGCCCGCATCGCCGATCCGCGGCTACAGGCCCGCGTCCTGGGGGCGCTGCGCCTGCCGGCCGGGCTGCTGCCCTATCTCCGCCAGGGCGCGGCCGGCATGCGGGAGTATGAGCGCGAGGCGCGCCGCGCCGGCGCCATTTCGGAGGAGGGTGCCGAGGCAGCCCGCCAGTTCGAGCTGGCGCAGATCCGGCTGAACCTGGCCGGGCAGGGGCTCGCGAACACCCTGGCCGCCCGGCTGGCCCCGGTGCTGGTCCCGCTGCTCGACCGCCTGTCGAACTGGCTGATCACCCAGGGGCCGCGCCTCGGCGCCATCGTCGAGGACCTCGCCGGGCGCTTCACCGCATGGGTCGATGGCGGCGGGCTGACGCGCCTGGGCGAACGGCTGGACGCGGTCGGCACGGGCGTCTCCACCGTCATCGGCTGGATGGGCGGCATGGAGAACGCCGCGACACTGCTGGGCGTGGCCTTGCTGGCGCATGTGCTGAGCCCGCTGACCCGCATCGTCACCGCGCTGACCAGCATCACCGCCTTTCGCCTGGCGCCCTGGATGCTGCGGCTGCTCGGCCTGGGCGGCACCGGTGGCCTCGCCGCCGGCGCCTATATCCTGCGGCCGACCCCGCTGGATATGGGCGCGCGGGAGGAGCTGGAGCGCCTGCGCCGCGACCCGGAGGCGCTGCGGCGGGAGCTGGAGCCGGCGCCGCCGCGCCCGGCCGGCATCCCCTCGCTGGAGGCGCGCCTTGGGACCTTCTTTCGGCAGCGCTGGGCGCCCTCTCTGCCGGCGCCGCCCGCGCGGCCGGGCAACCCCAGCGAGCCGCGAGGCGTCCGCAACAACAACCCGCTGAACCTGATGTTCCATCCGGCGCAGCAGGCCGCCAATCCCGGCCTGGCCTCCGATGGCCGCTTTGGGGTCTATCCCAGCATGGAGGCGGGCATCGCCCAGGCGGTGCGGCAGATGCAGCTGAACGCCCAGCGCGGCGACGACACGCTGGCGCGGATGATCACCCGCTGGGCACCGCCCGGGGAGAACAACACCGCCGCCTATATCGCCGCCGTCTCCCGCGCCACCGGGATCGCGCCGAACGAGACGCTCGACGTTCGGGATGCCGCACTGGTGCAGCGCCTGGTCGCCGCCATGGCGGTGCAGGAGAACGGGCGATCGCTGGATCCCGGGGTGGTGGAACGCGGCGTGGCCCTTGGTCTGGCCCCGCCGGGCGCGCCCGCGCCACCGCCCCCCGCCGCGGCGACCCAGCCCGGCGCCACGCAGGCGGGACCCGCGCGGCAGGCAGGGCGGCAGGAGGTGGATGTTCGCGTCACGCTCGCCGGTCCCGGCACCGAGGGCGCGACCATCCGCACCCGCACGCCGGATGGCGTGCGGATCGAGCGGCCCGGGATGGGGGCGGGACCATGAGCGGCACCGTGCCCTATCGCCCCGCCGCCTGGCGCGGGGTGTCCTTCGAGGTCTGGAACATGGAGGGCGCCTTCGGCCGCGCCACCACGATCCACGAATATCCCTTTCGGGATTCCGTCTGGGTCGAGGACACCGGCCGCGCCACCCGCCGCCTCGGCCTGATCGGCTTTCGGGTCGGCGATGACGTGGCGGCACTGGAGCTCGAGATAATCGAGGCGGCGGAGGCAGAGGGGCCGGGGGAGTTGCTGCATCCGACGCTGGGCCTGCTTAAGGCCAGCCTGGTCGAATTCCACACCCGCATCCGCCACGACCTCGGCCGGGTGGTCGAGCTGCATTTCCTGTTCGTCGAGGATGGCAGCCGGCGCTTTCCCGACAGCGCCGAGGATGTGGGCGGGCGCATCGGCGCCCTGGCGGACGCCCTGGATGGCGCATCCGGCCAGAGTTTTCTGGAGCGCGCCGGCGCCGCCCTGACACAGGGCGCGGCCGTGGTGCGCAGCGTGCAGCGGACGGTGGCCGACTACACTGCCCAGGCCAACCAGCTGATGGGGGATGCGCGGGTGGTGATGAACGCGGTGGGGATGGTGGCGCCGGGGCTGAACCGCAGCTTTGGGCGTTTCGCCGCCGGCTACCGCCAGGCCCTGGCGCCGCTGAACACGGCGAACGGGGCCGTGACGCGGGGCCTTGGCGGCGTCGCAGCGGCACGGCGTGGGGCCGCCCGCGCCTCCGGCCTGGTCTCGAGCCTGGCGGCGCGGCTGTGAGCACCTTGTCGGAGCTCGCCGTGGCCACCCAGGCCCTGGCGGAGGCGATCCGCGGCCTGTCGCCGGACCCGGCCGATGCCTTGCGCCTGCTGGCGCCCCTGGCGGCGCTACAGCCGGCCGAGGCGACGGCGGGGGATGTGGTGGGGCTGGCGCAGGCGGCCGGCCAGGCGGCCGCTGCGGCGCTCTGCCGACGGGCTGCGCTGACATCCCTGGCCCGCGCCACCACCGAGGCCAGCCCGCCCTCCTATGACGCCGCCGTGGCGCTGCGCGACCAGGTCTGCGGGCTGCTGGCGGCGGAGGAGGTGGTGGCGGCCGATGCCGGGGAGGATGCGACGGCGCTGGCGCTGCGCGACCTGCGCGCCGCCGTGGCGGAGGTTCTGACGCGGCGCGCGGCGGACCTGGCGCGGCTGCGGACAGTGACCGTGCCGGAGCCGCTGCCGGCCTTGGTGCATGCCTACCGGCTCTACGAGGATCTCAGCCGCGCGGATGAGGTCAGCCTGCAGGCGGATACGGAAGACCCAAACTTCATCGGCGAGACGTTCAGGGTGCTGGGAGCGTAGCTTTCGAGGGGTACCGGCGTTGCTGATCTGATCAGCGGCGGTGCGGCATGGGCACAACGCGTGGAGATTCCGGCAACGGCAGCGCGTCAAGACGCGCGGTGACACTCGCAAGCTCGCGCTCCAGTCTGATCACGTGCCGCTCCATCGTGGCCAGGCGCCCCTCCATGTACCGTAGCATGCCGCTTGTTTGATCTTCAGCGTTTTCGCTCATCGGGCTCTCCTGTCGATCGGGCTGAGGACCATTCGTTACAGTCTACAGCTTGCACGTATGCGCAGCCTTGGCCAGGAATCCGATGCCCCTCAATGATGACGATGTCGTGCTGCTGGTCGACGGCCAACTCCTCTCCGGTTGGCAGGAAATCCGCATCGGCGTGGGCATCGAGCGCATGCCCAGCGACTTCGAACTAGTCGTCACCGACCGCTACCCCGGCAAGCCGGCGGTCCCTCTCCAGCCTGGCATGGACTGCGTCATCAAGATCGGTGCTGACACTGTTATCACCGGCTATGTCGACCGCTACACCATCTCCCTCAGCAAGCGAGGCGGCACGCAGATCCGCGTCACCGGTCGCGGCCGCTGCCAGGACCTGGTCGATTGCTCCGCCTATCTCCGCGGCAGCGCCAACCAGATCCTCAGCGCCCCCTCGGCGCAGGTCATCGCCCAGCTCGCCGCGATCTACGGCGTCCAGGTCGAGGCCCGCGCCGGCCCGGGCGCCGTGGTGCCGCAGTTCAACGTCATCCTCACCGAAACCGCATGGGACATCATCGACCGCATCGCGCGGCATTCCGAGTTCCTGGCCTATGAGGGACCCGACGGCCGCCTGGTCCTCGCCCGCCTCGGCACCGAGCGCATGGCCAGCGGCTTCAAGGAGGGCGCCAATGTCGAGGAGGCCAGCATCAGCCGCACCCACGACAAGCGCTACAGCCTCTACGAGGCGGTCTTCATGCCGATCGAAACGCTCGCGCAGTTCGACCGCGCCGCGCAGCCCGACTTCAACACCCGCGCCCGTGCCTTTGACGTGACCATCGGCGCCGACGCGCCGGGGCAGGGGCGCCGCTTCCGGCCGCTGATCGTCATCGCCGAGACCTTGCAGAACGGCGTCGACATCGCGCAACGCCGCGTCGAATGGGAACGCGCCCGCCGCTTCGGCCGCAGCCAGGCGGTGGAGATCCTCGCCGATTCCTGGCGCGACGCCGCCGGCGCGCTCTGGCAGCCGAACCGCCTGGCGCGGGTGCAACTGCCGACCCTGAAACTGCCGGAGGTGGAGTGGCTGATTTCCGAGGTCAGCTTCGAGCGCGGCCGCCAGGGCACCCATGCCCGGCTGACCCTGATGCCGCGTGAGGCCTTCCAGCCCCAGCCGGTCTACCTGACCCCCTTCGACTGGCAGGTGCAGGATGCGCTGCGCCAGGGTGGCGGGCCGCCGCCATGACCGTGGGCCTCGACCGCCTCTACGCGCGCCTGATGTCCATGGTCGCCATCGGCCGCGTCGCCGCCAGCACCGCCCTGGCCGGCCGCGGCGCACGCCGCATGCAGGTGCGCTTCGACGCGGCGGAGATCCGCGACGAGACGCCGCTTTTGCAGGCCTATGGCTTTGCCTCCCGCCCGCAGCCCGGCGCCGATGTCGTGGTGCTCTTCCCCGGCGGCAACCGCGCCGCCGGCTTCATCGTGGCGACCAACGACCGGCGCTATCAGGTCGATATCGAGGAGGGCGAGGCCGTCATCCACGACGACCTCGGCCAGCGCATCCACCTGACCCGCACCGGCATCGTCATCGATGGCGCCGGCCAGCCCATCACGCTGCGCAACGCCCCCATGACGACGATCGAGGGCGATATGACGGTGACGGGCGACGTCACCATCAGCGGCCGCAGCTTCAACGCCCACACCCATACCGAGACCGACAGCGAAACCCTGCCGCCCTCATGACCGCCACCGACATCGCCATCCTCTGGGACGCCGAACGCTCCCAGGGCGACTGGCAGCTCACCGAGGGCGGCAACCTCGTTACCGCCCAGGCGCTGGAGACCGCCGTCCTGATCAGCCTCTTCACCGATGCGCGCGCCGCACCGGATGACGTGCTGCCGCAGGGCGAGACGGACCGTCGGGGCTGGTGGGGTAACGCCTTGGGCGAGGACCCCATCGGCTCCCGCCTCTGGCTGCTGCGCCGCGCCAGGCGCCGGCCCGAAACCCTGGCCCTGGCCGGGGACTACATCCGCGAGGCCCTGGCCTGGCTGATCGACGACGGCATCGCCCGCAAGGTCGAGGTCACGACCAGCTGGATCAGCCCCAGCCGCATGGGCGCCGCCATCACCATCCACCAGCCCGACCGCCGCGCCGCGCTCCGCGCCGAATGGGCCTGGCAGGGCATCTGACACGGGGTATCCCACCCATGGCCTTCGAGCGTCCCACCCTGACCGCCCTGCTGCGGCAGGCGCGGGCCGATATGGCGGCCGCCAGCGGCAGCAACGTCATTCTGCGCGCCTCACCACTCGGCATCCTCGCCAAGGTGCTGGCGGGCCTCCTGCAAGGCCTCTACGGCTATCTCGACTGGATCGCCCGCGAGGCCAATCCGCTGACCGCCACAGGCGCCCGCCTGGTCGCCTGGGCCGCCCTTGTGGGCATCTTTCGGAAGGACATGGAGACCGCTGCCGCCACGGCGACCTTTGGTGGCACGCCCGGCGCCATCCTCGCCGAGGGAACGCGGATAAGCCGCACGGCGGACGGCGTCACCTATCGCAGCACGGCGCTGGGCACGGTCGGCGCCGGCGGCACGGTGACGGTCCCGATCGAGGCCGAGGAGCCGGGTGCCACCGGCAATGCCCTTGCCGGCGCCGCCGTCACCCTCATGGGCGCGGCCAGCGGCATCCTCGCCACCGGCACCCTGGCCACCGCCGCCGCCGGCGGCGCCGATGAGGAGCCGGAGGAGGATTTTCGGGGCCGCATGCTGGCCCGCTACCGCAACCCGCCCAAGGGGGGCGCCGCCGGCGACTACGCCACTTGGGCGCGGGAGGTGCCGGGCGTCACCCGCGCCTGGGACGCCAGCCTCGCCGCCGGCACCGTCACCGTCCACATCATGCTGGACGATGCCCGGGCTGGGGATGGCGGCTTCCCGCAAGGCTCGGACGGCGTCGCGGCCTCCGACCCCCGCGCCGTCGCCGCCACGGGCGACCAGCTGCTGGTCGCCAACCACATCCGCGCCCTGCAACCCGTCACCGCCCTGGTCTATGTCGTGGCGCCGCTGCCCCATCCCGTGCATCTGACCATCGCCGACCTCTCGGCCGACAGCACCGCCATCCGCGCCGCCATCACCGAGGCCCTGACCGGCATGTTCCGCCGCGAGGGCGCCCCGGGCGGCACCATCTACCCCTCCGCCATCTCCGCGGCGATCGACGGCGTGCCGGGGGTGGAGCGCTTTTCCCTGCCGGGCCTCGGCCCCGTCACCGCCCCCGCCGGCCGCCTGCTGGTGCTGGGCGTCATCACCTGGCCGGTCTGATCATGGCCGATGTCGAGCTCGGCCCGGCCGAGCACCTGGCCGCCGCCCAGGCCCTGCTGCCCACCGGCCCGGTCTGGCCCCGCCACCCTGGCACCACCCAGGAGCGGGTCCTCTCCGGCCTCGCCGCCGGCGCTGCCCGGCTGCGCGCCCGCGCCCGTGCCCTGCTGAGCGATGCCTTCCCGGCCACGACCTTCGAGCTGCTGCCGGAGTGGGAGGCGGCGCTGGGCCTGCCGGACCCCTGCGCCGGCCCCGCGCCCGGCCTGCAGGAACGCCGCGGCCAGGTGGTCGCGCGGCTCACCGCCCGTGGCGGCCAGAGCATTCCCTACCTGGTCGGCCAGGCCGCCGCGCTCGGCTACACCATCACCATCCGCGAATTCAGCCCCTCCCGCCTCGGCGCCCTGCGCCTGGGCGGGCGGTTGCAGGATGCGCGCTGGGCCCATGCCTGGGCGGTACAGGCGCCGCTGAACACCATCACGCTGTTCCGCCTCGGACAATCGACGCTTGGCGAGCGATTCCGCAGCTGGGGCAACGAGGTTCTCGAATGTGAAATGCGCGCCCTCGCGCCGCTGCACACCACCCTGATCTTCCAATACAGCTAGGAGGGGCGATGTATCGTCTCGCGAACGGCACGCAGGTTTCGACCTTGCCGCCCGCGCCCGCGCCCGTGGGCACGCCAGGCTACGGCACCGATGGCGACCCCGGCGCCGGCCAGCTCGGCAGCATCTTTGGCGCCGCCGAATTCAACGTGATCCAGGAGGAGCTGATGAGCTTCCTCTCGGCTGCGGGCATCACCCAGGAATGGGCGAACTACGGCCAGGTCCTCGCCGCCTGCCACATCCTCTTTGCGCGCGCCGCCAGCACCGCCGCCGTCATCGCCGATGCGGGGCTCACCCCGAATCCCGCCGACGACAACCAGCTGCGCGACGCGATGCGCCTGCTCTATGGCGGCGGCGGCACGCTGGGCGTGACCGGGCACTGGCGCCTCCCGGGCGGGCTGATCCTGCAATGGGGCAACTTCGCCGGCACGACGGGCAGCTTCTCCGACGGTGTTGCCGAGAATCCGGGCATCGCCGTCACATTCCCCATCGCCTTTCCGACGAGCTGTTGGCACGTCTTCGCCATTCCCTTCGACGTCGATGGCGGATCGCTCCAGGAAACCGTCTGGCGCACGGGCAGTCCCACCGCCACGGGCTGCTCGCTCGGCCTGTCCTGCAAGCAGGCGGGGACGCTGATGTCCGGCAGCTACCTGGCCATCGGCCGGTGAGGGGGACGGCGATGATCTTCTACTCCCCGACCCTGCGCGGCTTCTTTCACGGCGCCATCCATGGCGACGCCATCCCCGCCGATGCCGTCCCCGTCACCGCCGAGGACCACGCCGCGCTGCTGGCCGCCCAGGGCGCCGGCCAGGTGATCCTGCCCGGCCCCGACGGCGCGCCCATCGCCCAGAATCCGCCGCCGCCGCCGGCACCGCCGCCCATCCGGCGCATCGGCGCGCTGGCCTTTCGCCGCCGCCTGACACCCGCGCGCCGCGCCGCCATCACGCTCGCCGCCTCCGTCGCCATGGAGGCGGGCGATGCCAGCATCCAGGTCTGGCTGGATGACCTGGCGGCGTCGAGCATCGTGGAACTCGACAATGCCGAGACCATCGCCGGCATCGCCGCGCTGCTGGCCGCCGGCGTGATCACCGAGGCCGAGCGCGACGCGCTGCTGGCCAACGGGCTGCCCGCCGAGGCGGCCTGACCCGGCGCGCCGCGGCGCGCCCCTGACGACATTCCGGAGCTTCCATGCCCCCCACCGATGTGCGGGTCACGCTGCGCGTGGCCAGCAGCGATCATTTGCGGCCGCGCGCCGTACAGGGCAGCGCCATCGCGATCGAGGCCACCATCCTCGACCAGGACGGCGCCCCGGTCGCGGACGCCATCGCGGACCTGTCCTGGATCACGCCGCAGGGCGTGGAGATGCGCGCGCCGGGCCGCGTCTCCGACGCCCGCGGTATCGCCACCGCGCTGCTGGCCATCGCCGGCACCGGTGCCTTTGTCGCCCGCTGCGCCGTCCTCTCGCCCATCGCCCGCGTCGCCCTGCGGCCCTTCACGATGATCGATGGCGGTGTGCGGCTCGAGGCTGTGCCGGCGACGCCGGTCGTCACGCCGCAAGGCGCCTTTCTGATCCTGCCCAATGGCCGCGCGATCGGAGGCGCCTCGGCATGAGCGAGAGCGCCGAGACCTTTGTGGCGGTCCAGATCGCCACCGAACTGCCCATTGCCGCCGATCCGCTGGCGCTGGCCGTCTATGGCAGCAATCCTGGGACCGGCGCGGTCGAGCAGACACCGGTGCGCGCTATCCGCGATGCATCGGTGACGGCGGCGGAGATCGCCGCGATCCCGGTGGCCGAGGACCGGGGCGCCGCCGCGGGCGCAGCCGCCGCTCAGCCCTACACGGCTGAGGCGGCCGATTGGGCACAACTGACGGCCTCCAGCGTCGCCAATGCCGCGCAGCCGCACATCACCTGGGCGGCTTTGCAGTCCTGGTCGGCCGCCGCCGCCGAGAATGCGCTGGCAGTGCTGACCGATATCGATCCGGCCGCGCCGTTGCAGGAGCGCGGCTACTACCGTGTGCGCGGCGGTGCGCCGCATTACGAGGGGCCGACGATTCCGACGCTGGATCAGCGCCAGGCCGCCGGGCGCGCCGATGCGGCCGCGGTGCGTCAGGCGGGCGCTGGCCTGTACGCGCTGCCAGGCCCGACGGCCGGCGGGATCTATCCGGTCGTCGTGGATGACAACGGTCGGATCACGCTGGGCATCCATGGCGCAACAGGGCGGATCATCGGCGATCCGCAGGCGCTTCGCGACCTCATGGCCGTGCTTGCTTCTCTGGCGGGTGCGATGATGTCCTTGCCCGGCGCCCAGGGCGGCATCCTGCCGATCTGCACTGACGACCGAGGCAATGTCGTGCTGGGCTACGACATCGCGGCGCGGGCGATCACGGGCGCCTTCCCGGATGTGCAGACCACGCGCCAGTTCTCGCAGCTGGCCGGCGCGGCGGATGCCCAGGCGCTGCGCGGTGGAGCGCTATGGACCGTGCCGCGCGGCGGCGGCGTGTTCCCCTTTGCCAGCGACGACAATGGCCGGGTCCTGTTGGGCTACGACCCCGCGGCTGATGCGCTGGTTGGCGCCTGGCCGGGGACCGGCGGGGTCAGCACGCGCGATCTCTCGCCGATCTATGGATCGCAGCTGTTTGGCGTGAGTGGCCAGGTGCTGCCGCTCTACATCGCCAATCTGGCGGTCGACCGGGGCGATGGGGGCGAGGCGATCTGCACCATCTCCAGCCAGCCGGATTTCCCCGCCGCGCCCCTTGTGGTCACCGGCACCGAGCAGCTGGCCATCCCGGTCGATCGGCTGGGCGCCAGTGCTGAACTGGTGATCCGGCGCCGCGGCAGCATGGCGCGCCAGCGCATCGCATTGTCGGTGAGCAAGCGTCAGGTCCCGATCGTCGGCACGTCCTCTCCCAGAATCCTGATTCTCGGCGACAGCATCAGCAACCGCGCAGGCGCCGCGCATATCGACCAGCACCTGACCGCTTGGGGATTTACGCCGCAGTGGTTGGGGACCATCCGCGGGACCGGGTTTGACCAGGCGGACACCCTCAACGAGGACGGTCCGCTTGGCGAGTGCCGGGAGGGTTGGGCGGCCTACGGCGACTATCTCTACGCCGTGCCGGAGGAGGCGGACGTCAATCGCGTGATCGCGGCCGGCCAGGAGGCCACCTATCTCGGCCTGTCCAAGACCTCGCGCCGCCGGTCGCAGATTTTCATCCGCCCCGCGGAATCCGGCGACGATCCTAGCACGATCTACAACGGGTATGTCTTTGACTTCGGCTTCTATCTGAGCCGTTTCGCGATCCCCACGCCCGACATCGTCATCATCAACCTGTGGGTCAATGACGTGACGGAGGCCGGCGCGGCGGGGGCAGGGCAGGTCTATATCGGCCTGTCGCGCATGATCGACAGCATCCGGCAGGCGGCCCCGCTGGCCAATATCCTGCTGTGGTATTCGGCGATCCCGCGCAGCGCGGATGCGGATACGGCCTGGACCGAGGCCTATCGCGCGGGGCAGCAGGCTGTGGTGCGCGTCGTGCGGCACCGCCGGGTGACGGACCCTCGCGTGCATCTCGTTTCCGCCGGCGCCCACATGTCCCAGGAGGCCGGTTGGACGTCGAGCTACGGCACGGCCAATGCCGATACCGGCATCCAATCGGCGACGATCACCGACTACCGCCACCCCGTCACCTTGTCCCGCCGCCAGCAATTCGAGGCGGTCGCGGCCGCCGTCGCCTGCCTCGCGCCTTAGGAGCCGCGATCATGAGCCTCACCTTCTTTCGCCTGCCCGTCGCCTCCGACCGTCCCGACCTGCCGAGCATTGATCTGAGCGCCGCGCGGCCGGTGTTCGGCACGCCGCTGGAGGCGGATGCGCTGGGCCATTGGCTGCTGGGGCCTGACCCCACATCGCTGATCGACGTCTCGCGCAATGTGGCGCTGACGCTTCAGGGGGCGGGGCCGAGCTTTGCCGAGGCATTCGCCACCGTGAGTGGGGTCGGCAATGCGCTGCTCACCCCCAAGCTCGACAGCCTTCAGCAGACCCTATGCATGGTGGTGCGCCGGCCCGCACCTGGCGCCAATACGATCCTCGGCGGCAGCCTGCGATTTGCGGATGGCAGCGGATCGTCCCTGCACGTCACCACCTCCGCGACCGAGCTGCGGTCGTCCATCGGCGGCGCGTTCATCGCCCAGGCCTGGCCTGCCGGCATCGCGGTCGGCGACTGGATGTTCGTCGCCTTGTCGGAGAGCCTGGCCTCGGAGGTGGCTGGCGACCGGCACGCGATCCAGCACATCGGCGGCGCGGCCCCCGTGGTGGCAGCCATGCCGGCGGGCCGAACGCTGAGCAGTGGCGGCGGCCGCGTTGCCCTCGGCAACGCCTACTACAACAACAGCTCCTGGATCACCGGCGCGCCGGCGATCGCCGAGCCGATCGTCTATGACCGGGCGGTGAGCGCGGAGGAGTTGCTGGCGATCTATGCCAGGAGCAAGGCCCGGATGGCCGCGCGGGGCATCGTGGTGCGGTGAGGGGCGCTCGACGTTCCGCCGCGCTGAGCCAGGCGGAGATCCTGGCGCGCATCCTTGGCGGCGCGCCGTCCTGGCGCGACACGCCAACACCCTCGCGATTTTGGGCGCAACGTGCATGAGCGACCGCATCCACCTCACCGCGCCGGAGCTGCGCGACCTGCTCGACCATGCCGCCGAGGCGGGCGCCAAGCGCGCGCTCGCGCGCCTTGGCCTCGCCGATGAGGCCAGCGTGAAGGATCTGGCCGAGGTGCGCGATCTGCTCTCGGCCTGGCGCACCGCCCGGCGCGTGGCCTGGGAGACCGTGGTCCGCGCCGCGACCATCGCCATCCTTGCCGCGCTCGCCGCTGGCTTTGCCCTGAACTGGATCGGCGGCAGCGCGCCGCCGCGCTGAGCCGCACGGCCGGTCATCATCCACGGCGGCATCACCCCCCACATCACGGAGCACCATCATGGCCATTCGGCTTGAGGAGACGCGCGGCTATCGCAACCGCAACCCCGGCAACATCGACTATGTGCCGGCGAACAAGTGGCAGGGGCAGATCGGCCTCGGCGATCTCTGGCTGCCGGCCGAGCGGCGCCGCTTTGCGCGCTTCGAAAGCCACGAATACGGCATCCGCGCCTTGGCGGCGCTGCTGACCACCTACCAGGATCGCCACGGCCTGCGCACCGTCCGCGGCATCATCAAACGCTGGGCCCCGCCCAAGGAGAACGACACCGGCGCCTATGTGCACGGCGTCGCCGAAGCGCTCGGCGTGGATCCTGACGCGACCATCGACCTCCAGCGCTACGAGACGATGCGGCCGATGGTCGAGGCGATCATCCACCACGAGCTCGGCGGCCAGCCCTACGCGGACGCGGTGATCGATGAGGGCCTGCGCCGCGCCGGCATCGTCCGGCCGGTGGCCACCGTGCTGGAGGCGGCCGCCACCGGCACCGGGCGCGGCGCCAGCTCCGTCGCCACAGCCGTCGCCGTGGCCGCGCCGGCGGCCTCGGTCATCTCCTCGCTGGGCGGGCTGCCGCAATGGACCGGCGTGGCGCTGATCGTGGCGGTGGCCGTCACCGCCCTGTCGGTGATCCTGACCCGCCGCCGCGACCGCGCCGAGGCGCTGGCGTGATCGGGATCCTCACCGGCTTCTGGGGCCGGATGCAGGGCTGGCTGACGATCGCCGCGGCGGTGCTGGCGGCGATCGGCAGCGCGTACCTGGCCGGCCGGCGCCAGGCGCGGCGCGATACGGCGCTGGACCAGGCGCAGGCGGCGCTCAACAGGCGGGAGGTTCGGGATGCGGTGGATCGTGATGTGGCTCGTGACCCTGCTGCTGCTGAGCGGCTGCGCCGGGACTGGCGCCGCGACTGACCCCTGCGGCCCCTGGCGGCCCATCCTGGTCAGCCGCAGCGACAGCCTGACCGACGCCACCGCCCGCGACATCCTAGCTCATAACCTGGCCGGACGCCGGCTTTGTGGGTGGTAGAGCGCTTTAGTATTCAATATTCGTCCCGATCCTCGCAAGGAATACAACTATTGGGGATCAGTTTTGATTGGCGTGCCCTCTATGGTTGTAATAGGGCGGGTGCCCATGAGATTCTCTCGCATCCCGTCAGTCCGAGTTCTGTTTCCTTTGCTGCCCTCGAAGATGCGGGCTGCCCTGGTAACCGGCGCGATTTGCCTCTTGCTAAGCGGCTTCGTGTCGACCTTGGTCGTTCTCGCGGAGCGTGATCGACTCATCGCAGATCATGGCAAGCGCCTGACCTCACTGGCGCAGGCTATGGCTGCGCGCTTGGACAATGGCCTTCAGGCTTGGTCACGAGATGTCTCCCTCATCGCGAACTTCGGTGCTTTTCGGCAGGAACCGCAGGACAGGGCGACACTCCGACGACTACTCAACGATCTGAAGACCCGTTCGCTGGAATTCTCCTGGATTGGCTTTGCCGACATGACCGGCACCATCATCGCCGCCACGGGCGGCGTGCTGGAGGGGCAGAATGCTTCTGCCCGACCCTGGTTTCAGGAGGGCCAGTATGGTGTCTTTTTGGGTGAGGTACGCCAAGCGGTGATGCTGGCCCGCGCATTACCCTCGTCAGAGGGCGGTGAATCAGCCAACTTTGTGGATGCCGCGGCGCCCGTCGTCGACCACCAGAGCCGCGCTTTGGGCGTGGTTGCCGGCTTCATGAACTGGAGGTGGGCCGAAGGCGTACGTCAGGAGATGATGCGCGGGTCCACTGAGCAGCCGGCACCCGACTTGTTCGTCTTGGGTAGCGGCGGGGTGGTGTTGCTGGGCCCCGATAGCGACCTTAATCCGACCCTCTTTGCAGAAGCCGGGGAACGAGGGCGCTCGAGGCAGTCGACCGGGCAGCTACAGGACGGTGACAGCATAGTCGGTTTTGCCCGCTCGCAGGGTATCGAAGGTCATCCGGGCCTTGGGTGGGTGGTGCTCGCGCGGCGCGACCGCGCCGAAGCACTTGGCCCCCTCTTGGCTCTGGCCCTTGGTCTCGCCCTTACCACGCTCGGGGTCGCGACTGCGGGCGGTGTGCTAGCGGGCAGGCTTGTTGGGCGCTTCAGCTCCGCGCTCCGCAGTCTCAACGAGGGTTCCGATGCTCATCCTGGCGCTGGCGAGATCGAGCGGGTCGCGGCGACTTTTCGCCGACTGCGAGACGCCGCGTTTCGAGACCGGCTGACAGGGCTGCTCAACCGAGCTGGGTTCGCCGAATGGCGCACCACCCATCCAGAGGCTGAGCGGGACTGCGCACTGCTCATGATGGATTTGGACGGCTTCAAGCCGATCAACGACCGTCTCGGCCATGCTGCCGGCGACGCCGTGCTGGTCGCCATCGGGCGCTGGCTGGAGGGTGAAGTGAGAAAGGGCGACTGTGCCGTTCGGCTGGGCGGAGACGAGTTCCTGATCTGCCTGCGCGGGCCGACAGAACAGGCTGAGATTGCGGCGACCGAGGTGACCGTCCGCTTCCAAGCGGCACTGGCTGCCGGGCTTCCCACGTCTATGGGCCCAATGTCTCTCGGCTGCAGCGTCGGCGCCGCCATCATCCCTCGGGACGCCGAGGACATCGATGCGGGCATCGAGTACGCCGACGCTGCATTGTACCGTGCAAAGCGCCGTCGAAGCTTGGCCGATAACGAAGAAAACCGCGGGCAGGGGCACGGAAGCCGTTAGATGGACAGCCAGCTGGCCGAGCCGATGGACGATCTCACCCCGTGGGCGGAGGCGGTCGATAAGGCATGCCAGCCGGGTAGCTATGCACCCCCACATGGCCCACCTTGCCGCAGCCCCCGCAGCGCAGGCGCTTGCAGATCTGCATGAGGGTTCGGCCGCGATGGCGCTCCACCAGGCTGCGCGCCGCGATTTCCTCCCCCAGATGGCCGCATTGCAGGCAGCAGGGCCTCAGCAACAACCCGTTCCGGGCCGCCTGGTCGACCGTCATGCGCTCGGCCCAGGCATAGCGGGTCGGCGTCAGGGTGGTGGAGACATCCAGCGCCCGCGGCCGCGCGCCACAGCTGCATCGCAGGCGAGAAACCAGCCGCCACAGAACCTCGTCCCGGTTCTGCCCGCCGAACAGGTCCCGCACCCGCACATTCTCCTGTCGGCCGCAGGCACACTTCAGGACGAGCGTCGCATCCTCGGCATGCCAAAGCGGCGAGGTGGGGGAGGGGCGGCCATCCAGCCGGTTGCTACCCATGCTCGGCGCTGTGCCACCTGGTCTTGGCTACGGCGCGACGGCGGGCGGCGGCAGCGCCACCACCACGCCGTGCGGCAGCGGCAGGGCGCGAAAGGCGGTCGCCACCTCAACCAGGTCGCCCCGCCCCCAGGGATCGGCGTCATAGGGCACCAAGCCCTGCCGGGTGAACAGCACCCGCGCCAGGCCCCGCGCCTCCGCCTCATCCCGGGCGCTGACCAGGCACTCCCCCAGATGCGAGGTCGCCATCCAGTCGGCATGCCACAGCATCTCTGGCCGCGGTCGCAGGCGAAACAGCCTCATGGCGCGTCTCGCTCCGCCATCTCGGCCGCCAGGATCATCATCGCCTCCCGCAGCACATAGGCCGGCAGCGCCGGCGACAGGATCTCGGCCGCCGTCGCCCGCGCCGCCCCCAGCGCCTGCTCGGGCGGCGCGCCGGCGGCCAGCGCGGCATCCCGGCTGGCGATCAGCCGAGGCCAGGCCGGGACCAACCAACCAGGGATCGCCGACCGATTCGGCTCCTTCATCCACCCTCTCCGTTCTCCGCTTTGATCGGGGAGGCGGGGTCAGGCAGCTGCCACTGCCCGAACCGCATGGCCGAGGACCATGCACGGATGAACCGCCCACCACCTCCGACTGGAGGCGGGGCACACTAGAACGAAAAGAGAACATGGAGTCGAGTCTTTTGCCCGCCCCCGCGGCCGTGCCGGTCGCGCCTTGGGTGGGAGGAAAACGTAACCTCGCCAAGCACATCATCCCCCGCCTGGAGGCGCTGCCGCACCTCACCTATGCGGAGCCCTTCATCGGCATGGGGGGCGTCTTTCTACGGCGACGCCGCCGGCCGCGCGCCGAGGTGATCAACGACATCAGCGGCGATGTGGTGACCCTGTTCCGGGTCCTTCAGCGCCATCCGGCCGCCCTCATGGACTGCCTGCGCTGGCAGCTGGCGAGCCGTCAGGACTTCGGCCGGCTGCGCGCCACCGACCCCACCACCCTAACCGACATCGAGCGTGCCGCCCGCTTCATCAGCCTTCAGCGCATGGCCTATGGCGGGCTGCTGGACGGGGTGTTTCGCGTGGCACCCGGGGCGCCCGGCAAGCTGAACCCCGCGAAGCTCGAGCCTCTGCTGCACGCCGCCCATGCGCGGCTGGCAGAGGTCACCATCGAGCAGCTGGCCTATGCCGACTTCATTCGGCGCTACGACCGCCCCGGCACGCTGTTCTACCTCGACCCGCCCTACTTCCGGTGCGAGACCTACTACGGCAACGGGATCTTCGCTCCATCGGACTTCGACCACCTGGCCGAGCTGCTGGCGGGGCTGCAAGGCCGCTTTCTCATGTCGATCAACGACGCCCCGGAGGTCCGGAAGATCTTTGGGCGCTTCAAGATCGAGGAGGTGGCCGTGCACTACCCGGTCGCCGGCGGCGCGCAGAAGCCACGCGTTCATGAGCTGCTGATCAGCGGCCGGCGCTGACCGTCCTTCATCTTGATGCTGAGCGCCGCCTCGTGGGTAACCCCCACGGGGCGGCTTTTTTCGTTTCGTTGAGCTGATTTTTCGCTGGCCGCCGACTTTCTGACAGTGCCCTGATTTCGTGCGATTTTTACCGGACTCTTAATCAGCGGGTCGTAGGTTCGAGCCCTACAGCGCCCACCAATATCAAGCAATTAGACCCCAAATTTCTCGTCGAGGCAGCCGATATCGGCCGCCTGGTGCTGTTCCACCACGATCCGTCGTGCGACGACGACGCGCTGGATGCCATGGGCGTCACGACGGACGCGGCCCGCGAGGGTTTGTTCCTCACGCTGTAGCCTGGGGCGGCGGCCGAGAAACACCACCTCCGGCGCCGGTGGCCTATAGCCCCGCGCTGTGCGGCCTGACTGTGTTGTAGCGCCGCTGCTCATCCCCTCGCAGGTCAGGCGCTGTGCAAACGCTCTTCCTGTTCCGGTCGATCCAGTGACACCAACTCGTTCGCCAGATCCTCGACGCTGATCGGCTTACGCATGATCCGCAGCAGCGGATCGGCAGCGGCGCGTTCGGAAAAAATGCGGTCGAGACCCTGCTCCACCTTGCCCGTCAGCAGAATGACGGGAAGCCTGTTCAGTGCCGAAGATGCGCGGGCTGCATCGATGAGGGCGAGGCCATCCATCCCCGGCATCTCATAGTCCGTCACAAGCACATCCGGCCGCTCACCGGCCGCCAGCAAAGCCAGCGCGCCAGCGCCACTGCTGGCCCGCACCACGGGAAAGCCCTGTTCGCCCAGGCTCTCGGCGAGGAAATCGCGTACCAGCGTGTCGTCTTCGACCAACAGGATGCGGCGCCGCGGCAGTGCCACATCGGGCAGGCATCGCGGCTGCTCGCCCCCTTCGGTTGGCGGGGCGGCGGGGAGCCTGATTGTGACCGCGGTGCCCATGCCGAGAGCACTTTCGATCATGAGCGCCCCGGCCGATTGCTCGACAAAGCCTCGTGCCATCGCCAGGCCGAGCCCTGTGCCCGATCCGACAACTTTGGTGGAGAAGAAGGGCTCACCGGCCCGCATGAGAACGTCCGGGGTCATTCCCTCTCCGGTGTCCAGCACGGTGAACTTCACGTAGCGGCCGCTTTCCAATCCCAATGCGCCCGCGCTCTCCGGCGACAGGTCTTCCTCGGTCACGCTGAGTGTCAGAATACCGCCTCCCGGCATCGCGTCGCGCGCATTCGTCGCCAGGTTGACCAGGACCGTCTCAAGCTGACCTGGGTCGGTGAGGAGCCTGGGCAGATCAGGATCGACGTCGATCCTGATCTCCATATGCGTGCCCAGGGTGTGCCAGAAGATCTCCCGCAATCCATGCACCAGGCTGGCGGGATCGACAGGTTCCAGATGCATCTCGCCCCGTCGTGCGAAGGAGAGAAGCCGTCGGGTGATTGAAGCGCCGCGCTGCGTCGCCTGCTCAACCATCTGCGCCAGATGCCGCACGGCATCAGGGCTGTCCGCACGGCGGCGCATCAGGCTGGCCCCGCTCTGCACCGCCTGCATGATGTTATTGAAATCATGCGCCACGCCGCCGGCGAGCTGTCCAAGGGCCCGCAGCCGCTGATCCTGCGCCAGCTTCATATGCGCCGCTTCTCGCGCCGCGATCTCAATGCGGACCCGCTCCTCGAGCGAGGTGTTCAACCGCTGCAATTCTTCCGCAAGACGCGCGCTGCGCTGCTGCTCCTCCGCCAACCGGGCCACGGCGGAGTTCATGCGGTGGATGACCAGGATGTCGACAAGAATGATCGCGACGAAGAAGATGAGGGCGATTTTATCGGACGTGGTGCCGAGCGCGAAGGAAGCATAGGGCTCGATGAAGAAGTACCAGGCAGCCAGGATGCTCAGCACCCCCGTCAGCAGGCCTGGGCCCAATCCAGCGAAATAGGTGGCCAGCAGCACCGCGGGGAAGAACGTCAGGAACGGAAATCCGAGCGGCGGCAGGATCGACACGAGGGCAAAGCGGCCCGCCAGGGCCGCTGCAAAAAGACCGATGCCGAGAAGATAGCCGCCTGCTGTGCCAGTGCCGGCGACGCGACGGGAACGCCACCAGGAACTGGATATCAGGGCCAATGCAGCCTCATTCGGGGAATGATTCCGCGCGGTCGCGCGAGGCGTTGTATTAAGGCCCCGGCCTGGCTGATTCAACACTTCGCGAACCTGGCGGCCACTACGGAGAGCTTTCAGCCCGTCCGTCAGGACTTTCCGCTGCGGAAGGACGGCGCGCCGGGGGGGCACCAATCTTCTTGACCGCCTCCTCAGTCGGACAGGTCCCGCGCACTCCGGCGCCGGTTTGGGGACGCCGATCGGTCAGCAGCGTCGGGACCGGCTCGCGCTGACGTCACAAATCTTCGGCGTGATGCAGCGTTGGGTCTTATCCGCGCCGCGCCGATGTCACGCCCTAGTCGTCATCCCCTGGTCAGCAGTTGCCGTCCCGGGTGGCCAAGTCGGGCTGACTCCGCAACCCGTTGCGGTCTGCCTCGTTCACGCTGAGACGATGCGCGTGCCGCGCATGGATCCAGGATTCGCGGGGACTTCGCCATGATCGCCATTCCATTCTGCGGCCCGCCGCCCCTGCCGGGCGGGGCCGTTTGGAATACGCATCCCATCCTGCTCGCGGGCCTGCTGTTCGGCGCCGCCGCCCTGGCCTGGACGGAACGGCGGCAGGGCAGGGCGGCGGGCTGGCCGATGGCGGGCTGGGCGATGCTGGCTTTGGCGCTGGTATCCCCCCTGTGCAGCCTCTCGGTGGCGCTGTTCAGCGTTCGGGTGACGCAGCATCTGGTGGTGGTGCTGGGCGCCGCACCGCTGCTGGCCATGGCGGCGGTGCGCCTGCGCAGCGTCGCTTTGTCCGGTGTCGCGCTGCCCACCGCCTGTTTCGCCGTGCTGCTGTGGCTGTGGCATGTGCCCGGCCCCTACGCTGCCACCTTCGCGGCGGATGGCGTGGCCTATTGGCTGATGCATGCGTCGCTGGCCTTCGCCGCCACATGGTTCTGGGCCGCGCTGCTGCGGCACGGCCCGGCACGTCCGCTGGCGGCCGTGATCGGCGCGTTGGCCACCGCCATCCAGATGGGCGCGCTGGGTGCGCTGCTGACCTTCGCGCCGCGGCCGCTCTACGCAGTTCATGCGCCGGATGTGACGCTGCCCTGGGGCTTCACACCTCTGGCCGACCAGCAGCTGGGCGGGTTGTTGATGTGGGTGCCGGGCGGGCTGATCTTCGTGCTGGTGCTCGGTCTGGGCCTGGCGCGGGCCTTGCGGCCGGGCGCCCTGCGCGCCTGAGGACTCTCAGGCGGCGGCGGCCAGTGCCGCCCGCTGGCGGGCCTCGATGGCATCACGCGCCGCCGCATCGCCTGTCCCTTCCAGCGCGGCGGCCGTGGCCAGGGTGATGTGCCGGCGCAGCGTGGCGCGGCGCTGCGGGGCAGTCTCCACCTGCGCCACCACCGCGAGCACCTCCAGCAGCCGGATCATCACCGCGGGCTGGGACGCGCCGGACTGGCGCAGCATGTGGAACATGGCGTCCACCAGCCCC
This sequence comes from Roseomonas sp. F4, assembly GCF_053891155.1. Classification (NCBI taxonomy): domain Bacteria; kingdom Pseudomonadati; phylum Pseudomonadota; class Alphaproteobacteria; order Acetobacterales; family Roseomonadaceae; genus Roseomonas; species Roseomonas sp. F4. Next base: position 666,117 of record NZ_JBSSHK010000004.1, on the reverse strand, counting down.
TCATAATCGGAGGTTGGGTAGATGAGGCGCAGGCGTTCGTCGCGCCAGACGCGCCCTGTCGGCAGGCCACGCCCGGCGAGACCGCAGAGCGCGGCCCCCAGCCGGTCCAGCACCCCGATGGCGGTGAAGGGGTCGTTGATGCCGGAGGAAAGGGCGCGCAGCGCGATCTCCACGAGCTGGCGCACCGCATATTCCAAATCCTGTTCCACGCTGCGGCTGTCGCCGAGCACCAGGGCCTTGGCGAGAAGCTGCTGGGCCTCCCCCTGCAAGCCCTCGGGCCGGACGCATCCCACGACGCTGCCGGGGAAGACGAAGCCGCCTGGCCGGATATCCAGTTGCAGCAGCGCGTCGTGTTCCACCGCCCAGTCCACCAGGGTCGCGTCATCCAGCACCCGCAGATAGCCGGAGCCAGGCGCCCGCAAGGGCGCGGCATTCGCGGGGAGCGACAGCTCCGCCGGCTCCTCCGCCGGATTGTCGATCGTCACCGCCGCCAGCGCCGCTGTCAGTTCCTGCTGCACCTGGGCCACCACCGGATCGACACTGATCGAGCTGGCGACATGATGCAGGAACCAGATCAGCACCCCCACGCAGCCAAAGGCGAAAAGCAGCCCGACCGAGACGGCGAGCTGCGGCACGAAGGCGACGTCCTCCGATTCATGAATCGAGCGCAACGCCACCAGCGCATAGGCGAAGGTCGCGACCAGCGCGCCCAATGCGTATTGATTGCCGGCATCGCTGGTGAAGTTCCGCAGCAGTCGCGGCCCCATCTGATTGGAGGCGAGCGTCAGCGCCGCCACGGTGATGGAGAAGGTGGTGCCGGCGACGCCAATGGTCGCACTGGCAATGGTGCCGAGCACATCCCGCGCACCGCCGACACCGCCCGCATAGATCCAGTCATCCAGCATGTCGGGCAGGCCGATGACGCCATCCATCCGCACCAGGGTCTCGGCCAGCAGGATGGCGCCCAGCGTCATGGCCGCCGGGCGAACCCAGAAGGAGGCGCGCAGATCGGCCAGCATCTGCCGAAGCCGCGCGGCCTTCATGAACGATGATCCGGCGTATTCATGGGCGGCTACCTTCTGTCAGGTGCCGCAGAAGGTCTGCAACACCCGCTCCTCGGGCTGGGCCGGCAGTGCGAGGCGGGCGTAGTCCGGCTGGTCTTCGTAGGGGTGGGCAAGCACCGTCACCAGAGTCTCGAAGGGCCCAAAGTCGTCGCGGGAGACGGCGGCGGCGATCGCCTCCTCCACCAGATGGTTGCGCGGGATGAAGGCGGGATTCGCCGCGCGCATCGCCGCGGCTTCCAGCGCCCCGCGCGCGCGCCGGGCGGACCAGGCCTCGGCCCAGGCATCAAAGCCTGTGGGGTCGGGAAAGTGCAGCCGCGCGGCGTCCGGCCCCTCCGCCAGGGCACGGAAGGTCAGGGTGAAATCCGCCTCCGCCTCCGCCATGCGGGTCAGCAGGTCCTGGATCAGCGCCGCATCGCCCTCCTCGGCCCCGGCGAGGCCGGTCTTGGCCCGGAAGATATCGAGCCAGGCGGCCTGGAAGGCCTGGCCATAGTCCGTCAGCACGGCGGTTGCCGCCTGCACCGCCGCTTCCTCCTCCTCCGCCAACAGGGGCAGCAGCGCTTCCGCCAGCCGGGCCAGGTTCCATTGCGCGATGCGCGGCTGGTTGGCATAGGCATAGCGCCCGGCATGGTCGATGGCGCTGAAAACCGCCGCCGGGTCATAGGTCTCCATGAAGGCGCAGGGGCCGTAGTCGATGGTCTCGCCGGAGACCGTCATGTTGTCGGTGTTCATCACGCCATGGATGAAGCCGAGGCCCATCCACTGCGCCACCAAACGCGCCTGCCGCCCAGCGACGCCGCGCAGGAAGGCCAGTGCCGGGCGGGGGGCGTCCGCCGCCGCCGGATCATGCCGGGCGATGGCGTGGTCCAGCAGGATCTGCACCGCCTCCACATCGCCACGCGCGGCGAAGAACTGGAAGGTGCCGACGCGGATATGGCTGGCGGCGATGCGGGTCAGCACCGCGCCGGGCAGCGGCACCTCCCGCATCACATCCTCGCCCGTGGTCACGGCGGCCAGCGCCCGGGTGGTGGGCACGCCGAGCGCCGCCATGGCCTCGCTCACGATGTATTCGCGCAGCACAGGGCCGAGCGCCGCCCGCCCATCCCCGCCGCGCGAAAAGGGGGTGCGGCCAGCGCCCTTCAACTGGATGTCGCGCCGCTGCCCGTCGCGCCGCAGCACCTCGCCCAGCAGGATCGCGCGGCCGTCGCCAAGCTGGGGGGTAAAATGGCCGAACTGGTGCCCGGCATAGGCCTGGGCAATGGGCTCCGCCCCGTCAGGCACGCTGTTGCCCGCCAGCACATCGGCGGTCAGCAGCGCCGGGTCCAGGCCGAGCTGTTCTGCCAAGGCATGGTTCAGGCGGATCAGCCGCGGTGCCGCGACCGGCACGGGCCTATGCCGGGCATAAAAGCGGTCCGGCAGGCGGGCGTAGGAATTGTCGAAGGGGATCATGCGGCGCCTCCTGCCCCGTCCCCAACGGATGACGGGGTCGGGTGAGGGGCCTTCGTGGTGCGGAAGTCGCGGGGCGCCGTGAAGCGGCGCCCCGCCGCGCGTCACACCTCGAGGAAGCTGCGCAGCGCGCGGCCCTGGGAGGATTGGCGCAGCTTGCCGAGCGCCTTCGCCTCGATCTGGCGGATGCGCTCGCGGGTCACGCCAAAAGTGCGGCCGACTTCTTCCAGCGTGTGCTCGCTGTTCATGCCGATGCCGAATCGCATCCGCAGGATGCGTTCCTCACGCGGCGTCAGATCGCCCAGCACCTTGCCCGCGGCGTCGCGCAGACCCGCGCGGGCGGCGGCGTCGAAGGGAAGGATGGCGTCGCGGTCCTCGATCAGGTCGCCGAGCTTGGCATCGCCCTCCTCACCGATCGGGGCCTCCAGGCTCACCGGCTCCTTCGCCAGGCCCTGCACCGTGCGCACCTTCTCCAGCGGCATGCCGAGGCGGTTCGCCAGTTCTTCCGGCGTCGGCTCCCGACCCGTCTGCTGGGCCAGGCGGCGGCCGGTGCGGACGACCTTGCCCACCGTCTCCGTCATATGCACCGGCACGCGGATGGTGCGGGACTGATCGGCGATGGCGCGGGTGACCGACTGGCGAATCCACCAGGTGGCGTAGGTGGCGAACTTGAAGCCGCGGCGCCAGTCGAACTTCTCGACCGCGCGCATCAGCCCCAGGCTGCCTTCCTGGATCAGGTCGCCCAGCATCAGGCCGCGATTGCGGTATTTGCGGGCGATATAGACGACCAGCCGCAGATTGGCCCGCGTCAGCTCTTCCCGCGCCCGGCGCATGTCGCGCTCGGCGCTGGCAGCCTCGGCATGCAGGCGGCGAAGCTGCGGCGCGGTCAGGCCGCAGGCCGTCTCGATCCGCTCCAGCTCGGCGCGCACCTCGACCATACCGGCCTTCATGTCGCGCTGGGCGGCACCCTTGGCGACGGCCTCCAGCCGCTCCGTGGCACCGGTGGCGGCGCCGTTCCACAGCTTGAGGAAGTCACCACGGCTGATGCGCGCGGCCTCGGCCAGGCGCAGCGCGCGGCCGTCCAGCATCATCAGGGCGCGGTTGGCATCGCGCAGCCGCTCGATCAGCTCCTCGATCCGCGCCGGGCGCAGGCGCAGGCCGGTGACCAGTTCCACCGCCGTCTGGCGCGCTTCCGCGGCCTTCGGCCCGGCGGCGCGCAGCGTGGCGAGGCCTTCCAGCGCCGTCTCGATGGCGGCAATGGCCTCCGGCTTCAGCCGGGCGTCGATGGTCGCGTGCGGCAGTTCGGCGCCGGGCTCTTCGCCCTCCACCGCCGGCTCCAGCAGCGTCTCCTCCGGCAGATTGGCGGCGGCGGTCGCCTCCAGCTCGATCACGTCACGCAGCGGCATGCGGCCGGCGGCGATGGCGTCGCGCCAGGCGGTCAGGGCAGCGGCGGTGGTCGGGCTTTCGCACAGCGCGGCCAGCATGGCATCGCGCCCGGCCTCGATCCGCTGGGCGATGGCGATCTCCGCCTCCCGCGTCAGCGGCTCGGCCACGCCCATTTCGCGCAGGAACAGCGCCACCGGGTCGTCCGACCGGCTGGCGGCGGCGGCCGCAGCGGCCGAGATATTGCGCCCGGCGGGCTGGCCGTCCGAGGCCTCGTTCGAATCATCGGCGGCCAGGGAGGGGCTCAGCGCCTCCTCGTCATCGGGGCTGTCGCGGCGGGAATCGTCACCCGTGGCATTGCCCAGGCCGAATTCTTCCAGCAAAGAGCCGGCTGCGTCGTCGATCTCGTCCATCGGCAACGGATCGGCGACGAGTTCCGTGTCGAAGGCGTCATGATCCGCCAGGCCCGGGCCGGCGGCGTGGTCGAAGGGCAGGGCGTCGGCCCCGGCCATGTCGTCCCGATCGGTCGCCTTGCGTGCGAACATGCCGTCCATCTGTCGATTCGCTCCTCTTCGCCCCGCCACCGCGGTCGAAGGTCCGTTGGTCATCAAGCCATACCCAAATGGCGCCCCACCACCGATGACACCTTCCCTTCCGCGCGGGTTCGCCGGCGGGCGGGGAGGGCAAGGAAAGGGGGACGCGCCGCCATGACGGCGAGTGGGCCATATGGGAGTTCGGGCCCGCACGAACACCCCTTATCGGATGAAACCCTGACTTTGTCCCGGCTTTTCTGCATAGCTCGATCCCATCTGGCCGGTTGCTGTTGCCGCGGACGGTGGCGGGCAACCGGCGTCAGGGTGGGACTCGGCCCGTATTCGGGGCAGCATCAGGGACGGGATATGTGAATATATCCTTAAAATTGCGCCCTATAGTCTTGGCGGGCAGCTATTTTACCGCCTCGATGTGGCGCTGCGGGGCGCGTGCCACATTGTCCTTCTTCGCAGGGGCTTGACCGGGCGCCGCCCGGACGCCATACGCCGGCCATCCCAGACCTGTCCCGTTCGTCTAGAGGCCTAGGACACGGCCCTTTCAAGGCTGTAACACGGGTTCGAATCCCGTACGGGGCACCATCTCCACCCAACAAAGCTTCCGCGACGAAGCCCGGCGCTTCTGTCTGCGGCTCGGTGAAGCTTGGCGGCACCTAGTCCCGCATGAAGCTTTCGGGCGGAGTCCAAGTGCCCGGGACGTGGCGATTCGCCCAGCGGCACATCTCGCGCAGCATTGGCTGGAGCGCGCGCCCCATATCGGTCAGGCGATAGGCATGGCGCACGGGTCGCTCCTGGTAGGGCGATCGTTCGACCAGGCCTGCCGCTTCCATCTTCTCCAGCCGGTCAGCGAGAATGTTGGTGGTGATCCGCTCCGGCGAGGTCAGGAACTGGGAGTAGCGCGACTTGCCGTTGATGAGGTCGCGCAAGATGACGAGCGTCCAGCGGTCGCCGACGATGTCGAGGGTGGTGGCGATCGGACAAGGCGAGCGGTGCGTCGTCATATAGTCCCTTGTAACTTGCAATTCTAGAGTTACCATCGGCCCCACCCATGATCGGATCAAGGGGACCAGCGATGACCAAAGCTCCGGAGGGTGGCTGCCTGTGCGGCGCCGTGCGGTACAGGGTGACAGCCCAGCCGCTGATGGTCGGGAATTGCTACTGCGTGGATTGCCGCAAAAGCAGCGGCACCACCCATTGCACCCATGCGCTGGTGCCTGACGCGGCCTTCTCCGCCACCGGGGTGATCAAACTGCACGACCGGCCCGCGGATAGCGGCGCCATCGTCAGCCGCGGCTTCTGCCCGGAATGCGGCTCCGCCATCTTCTCGCGCAATTCGGCGATGCCCGGCATGACCTTCATTCGTGTGTCCAGCCTCGATGACCTGGACGCGGTCGAGCCGCAAATGACCGTCTATGCCAGCCGCGCCCCTGCCTGGGCGCCGCTCGACAGGAGCAAGCCGGTCTTCGATGAAATGCCCCAGGGCGGTCCTCAGGCGGTCGTGGCGGGGCTTTGAGGAATGGCCTTTGACAAGGACCTGACGCTGCGCATGCGCGCCGCCCTTGGCGAAGGGCCGGCGATTTCGGAAAAGCCGATGATGGGTGGCGTCTGCTTCTTCCTGGGCGGCCATATGGTTTGTGGCGCCGACCGTTCGAAGAAAGGCGAGCGCCGCTTCATGTTCCGCGTCGGCAAGGGCAATGAGGCGGCCGCCGCCCTGCCCCAGGGCACTCCGATGGTCCTCGGCGACCGGCCGATGCCAGGCTTCTATTTCGTCGACGGAGAGAGCTGCGACGACGAACTGCTCCGGAGCTGGCGCGATCTCGCCTTGGCTCATGCGAGGAGTCTGCCGCCCAAATGACGCTCTTGACCCAGGAGACGATGGCGTTCCTCGACGGATGGATCGACGGGCGCGCGCGAAACCGCCTTTTCGGGCGCCGGCCCATCGAATTGCCCCCTCGCACTGCTCAACTTGCGCGAGCTGTTCCGGGTCTTGCGGACCTGTAGGCCTTTCCCAGCCGCCGCAAGCTATTCCGGCTTCAGCCCCGCGATCTCAATGGCGCGCCGGGCCTTGGCGACCTCGCCCTGCAGGAAGCGCGCCAAGTGGTCCGTGGTCAGTTCCTCCGGCGTGGGCGGGTTGACGCTGAAGGAGAGCAGGCGGGCGCGGATGTCCGGGTCGTTGGCCGCCTCGCCAATCAGCGTCTGAAGCCGGCCGATCACCGGCGCCGGCGTGCCCGTGGGAGCGAAGAGACCAACAAAGGACGCCGCCAGGAAGTCGCGATAGCCAGCCTCGATGAAGGTCGGCACCTCCGGCGTCTGCGGCGAGCGCTGGGGCGCGGCCACGCCCAGGATGCGGCCGCGCCCGTCGCGATGCAGGTCGAGCACGCTGGACAGTTCGATCAGGATGCCATCGACGTTGCCGGCCACGAAGTCGGGCAGGGTGGCGCCGCCGCCGCGATAGGGCACATGCACCAGGTTCGCGCCGGTTTCCGCCTTGAACAGCTCCAGCGGCAGGTGGTTGGCCCCGCCGATGCCGGAGGTGCCGATGGTGACGCCATTCCGTTGTGCCTTCGAATAGGCCACCAGCTCCGGCAAGGTCCGCACGGGCAGGGAGGGCTGCACGATGATCACCATCGGCACCTGGCCGAACATGGCGACGAAGGTCAGCTCGGAGATCGGATCGAAGCGCTTGTTCGCCATCAGCAGCGGGCTGTTGACGATGGAACCCGGGCTGCCGATCAGCAGGTTGTAGCCGTCCGGCCGGGCGCGGATCACGGCCTCCGTCCCGATGGCACCGGCCGCGCCGCTGCGGTTCTCCACCACGATGGGCTGGCCCAGCTTAGGGGAGATATGCGCGCCATAGAGGCGTGCCAGCACGTCGGTGTTGCCGCCGGCCGCGAAGGGCACCACGAAGCGGATCGGCCGATCCGGCCAATTGCCCTGAGCGGTAGCGCCGCGCGCGGCCAGAGTCGCGGCGGTGGCGCCCAGCAGCAGGCGCCGCCCGATGGTCGGGGTCATTGTCGTATCCTCCTTATCCGCTCCGCGGCGGACCGATCCGCTCTGCGGCGGATTGCGCGAAACATCAGACCCAGTAGGGCGGGTAGCCGGAATTCTTCTGCTCGGCTTCCAGGCGCCGCAGCATGGCGTGCCATTCCAGCACGCCATAGGGGCGGCGTGCGCCGGGCTGGTACAGATGCGCGGTCTTGGCGAGCGTCGCCTCATCCGGCACCAGCAGATCGGTGCGGGAATTCATCGCATCCACCTGGGCGCGGCAGGACATTTCCAGCTGGTACATGGTGTTGAAGGCCTGCTGCAGCGTGGCGCCGCAGGTCAGCAGCCCGTGGTTGCGGAAGATCAGCGCGTCATGCGGGCCGAGATCGGCGACGATGCGCTCCCGCTCCGACAGATCGACGGCGGGGCCTTCATAATCGTGGTAGCCGAGATGGCCGACGAAGCGGATGGAGGTCTGGCTAAGCGGCAGCAGCCCGCATTTCATCGCCGCCACGGCCATGCCGGCGCGGGTGTGCGTGTGCAGCACCGCGGCGACATCCGGCCGCGCCTTATGGATCGCGCCGTGGATCACGTAGCCGGATTTGTTGATGACGTAGTCGGTATCCGGCTTCCAGATGACATTGCCCTCGACGTCGATCTTCACGAGCGAGGTCGCGGTGATCTCCTTGTACAGCAGCCCGTAGAGGTTGATCAGCAGATGGTCCGTACCAGGGATGCGCAGTGTGATGTGATTGTAGATCAGATCCGTCATGCCATAGACGTCGACCAGCCTGTAGCAGGCTGCCAGGTCGCAGCGTGCCTGCCATTCGGTGGCGCTCACCTGATCGCGGATCGAGGGCCAGTTGGTGTCGTAGCGCGGAGCGGCGATATCCATGGCGCGGGTTTCCTCACGGTTGATTGGGCCGGATGCTCCTCCAACGGGCTGCCGGCGTCCAATAGGAAGCTTTGGGCGGGGTATTGATCGCATCAATGCCCAGCCGGCAGCAGACCCTCGCTGCGCAGCACGTTGCGCAGATGCCCGACGAAGCGCGCGAGCACCGTGGAATCGGGCGTGCCGCGTGGCCGGATCAGCACCGTTTCGAAGGCCACGGGCGGGTCCAGCGGGCGTGCCACCAGCCCCGGAAAATCCAGACTGCGCAGCATCAGCGGCTCCACCAGCGCGATGCCCGCACCGTGTTGGGCCAGCATGATGCCGGTGAGGGATACGGTGACCTGCGCCACGATGCGCGGCGCGATGCCGGCCTCGGCCAGGGCGCGGTCGACATGGAAGCGGAACAGGTTCTGCGGCAAGTAGGTGACGATGGGATGCTCGGCCAGCGCCGCCACCGGAATCCGCTCCAGCCGCGCCAGAGGGTGCTCGGCCGGCAGCACGGCGGCGAGCGAGCTGTGCAGCAGCAATTCGGTGTCCACCTCCGTGCTGCCCACCGGCTCATGCACCACGCCCAACTCCACCTCCCGGCTCGCCACGCGGTCCACCACCTGGGGCGAGGTCAGGGATTGCAGCGCCACCCGCATGCCCGGCCGGCCGGTGAGGAAGCTCGCTACCGCCCGGGCCAGGTAGCCATTGGCGATCGGGAAGGCGGCGGCGACGGAGAGCGTGCCGAGCCTGCCGCCCGCCAGGTCCTGCGTCAGCCGCTGCACCGCGGCCAGGCGGCTGAACACCGCATCGATATCCGGCAGCAGCGCCTGCGCCTCCGGCGTCGGTTGCAGGCGGCCGCCGATGCGGTTGAACAGGCGGAAGCGCAGCTGCGCCTCCAGATGCTTCAGCACCGTGCTGACGGAAGGCTGGGTGACGTTCAGCAGCCGCGCCGCGCCGGTGACGGTGCCGGTGCGCATGATGGCGTGGAACACCTCGAACTGGCGCAGATTCATGGCGGTGGCGAAGGCTCTCCCTTGCCGCAGGCTAGGCCATAAAGCGGATTGATGGAAACCATCGCAATCCCCATCTGGACGGCGCGGCGCGGGGCGGCGAGCCTGCGCGCATGGACAGAATCACCCCGCCCCCCGGCGCCTGCGACTGCCACACCCACGTCTTCCCCGAGGGCCATTGGCTCGACCCTGCCAGCAGCTATACGCCGGGCGTGCTGACCACGGCCCAGCTTCTGGCGCATCAGCAGGGGCTGGGGCTGGACCGCGTGGTGCTGGTGCAGCCCAGTACCTATGGCACCGACAATTCCGGCATGGAGCAGGCCCTGGCGGAGCTTGGCCCGGCCCGCGCCCGCGGCGTCGCGGTGATCGATGCGGCGATGGAGGATGCCAGCCTGCATCGGCTGCACGCCGCCGGGGTGCGCGGGGTGCGGCTGAACCTGCACACCGCTGGGCGGTCCGATGCCGGCCTCGCAGGCCGCTTGCTGGCGGAGACGGCGGCGCGGGTCGCGCCGCTTGGCTGGCATGTGCAGATCTACACCGACCTGGCGGTGATCGCGGCATTGGCCGATCTGGTGCCCGGCCTGCCCTGTGGCGTGGTGGTGGACCATTTCGGCCGCACCGCGGCGGCGGGCGGTATGGACCAGCCCGGCTTCGCCACGCTCTGTGGCTGGCTGCGGCAGGGCGTGGCGCATGTGAAGGTCTCGGCAGCGCATCGCCTGTCTGGCCAGCCGGACGCCGCGGATATGGCGCCCGTCGCCCGGGCGCTGATCGCGGCCAATCCGGACCGTGTGGTCTGGGGCTCCGACTTCCCGCATTCCGGCGTGAAGCCGGGCTTCGCGGCCGGGGACGTGCATCCCTTCAGCGAGGTGGATGATGCGCGCGCCCTGGCGCGTCTGGCCGGATGGGCCGGCGATACGGCGGTGCTGCGCCGTATCCTGGTCGACAATCCGGCTCGCCTCTACGACTTCTGAGGAAGCAGGGTTGCGGGCAGGCGCGCCGCTCGCCGGTTCGCCAGGCCCACCGCGACCAGCAGGGCCACGCCCACCACGTCAGTGATCCAGCCGGCATCGACCAGCAACACGCCGGCGGCGACGAGCGCCAGGCGGGGCAGGGCGCCAAGCCGCCCGAACCAGCCGCCGGCCGTGCCAAGGGCAAAGGCGGTGACGCCCAGGGCGGCGCTCACAAAGGCCAGGCCGATTTCCAGTGGCGTGCCGCCCAGCAACAGAAGCTGCGGCTGTAGCACCATGAAATAGGCCAGCAGATAGGCCGGTGCCGCGATCACCATGGAGAGGAAGCCAGTGCGGAAGGGGTCCGACCCCGCGATGCCCGCGGCGGCGAAGGCCGTCAGCGCCACGGGCGGTGTCAGCCCTGCGAAGAGCGAGAAGTAGAAGATGAACATATGCGCCGCGACCAGCGGCACGCCGAGTTCCGCCAGCGGCGAGGCGGCGACGGAGGCGGCGATGATATAGGCGGCGATGCCGGGCACGGCCATGCCCAGCAGCATGACCACCAGCATGGTCGCCACCAGCGCCGCCAGTAGGGATTGCCGCCCCAGCTCCACCACGAAGCTCGACAATTCGATGCCCAGGCCCGTCACCAGGATCACGCCGACCAGGATGCCGGAGACGGCGCAGGCGAGGCCAATTTCCAGCGTGCCGTCAATCAGCCCCGCCAGCGCGTCGCGCAGCCGCGGCAGCGTATAGGCCTCCCGCGCGGTGAACAGCCCGCCCAACAGGATGATGGCGGTGGCTTGCAGCGCCGCATGTTCCAGCGGGTAGGAGGCGGTGATGCGCCATAGCAGCCAGATCACGCCGGCCAGCACGGGCCAGTTCGTCAGCAGGATGCGCCAGGCGGAAGTGTCTTCCCGCAGGTCGCCGGCGCCGATGCCCAGCCGCACGGTCACGCCGTACACATAGGCGCTGACGGCGACGTAGAACAGAATGGCAGGCAGGGTGGCGGAGGCGACGATGCTCGCATAGGGCACGTTCGCCAATTCCGCCATGATGAGCGCGGCAGCGCCCATGATGGGCGGCGTCAGCGCGCCGCCGGTGGAGGCCACGGCCTCGATCGCCGCGGCGCGCGTGGAGCCGTAGCCGACGCGGGCCATCAGCGGGATCGTGACCTGCCCGCCCATCATGACATTGGCGACGTTGCTGCCGGAGACGGTGCCGAACAGCGCCGAGGAAACGACGGAGATATAGGCCGGCCCGCCGCGCAGATGCCCTGCCAAGCGCACCGAGATGCGCTCGAAGAAGACATCGCCACCGATGAGCGACAGCGCCTGGCCGAAGGCGATGAACAGGAAGATCCAGCGCAGCGCCACCTGGGTTGGCTCGCTGAAGATGCCGAGCTCCGTCATGGTCAGCGTGCCGATCACCCGGCGCAGTGTCAGCAGCGGCCCAAACTCCCAGCTTTCGGGCAGGATCTGGCCGGACAGTGCATAGAGCACGGCGACCACGCCAATGATCGGCAGGATTGGACCCACGGTGCGACGGCCGGCTTCCATCATCAGCACGAGGAACAGGATGCTGATCCACACATCATCCGGTCTTGGCACCGCCGCACGGCGCACGAACTGGCCGTAATCCAGATTGGCATGCACGAACAGCGCCAGGCAGGCCAGCGCCAGCAGCCAGTCATACCAGGGCACCGCCTGACTGGCGCCGGGTGCGAGTGGCCTTGCGGCGTAGCGCAGGAAGGCCAGCACCATCACCAGCGACAGGAAGCCCATCGCATGCAGCAGCGGGCTGATCGGATTGAGATAGATCAGCCAGAGCTGCATCAGCAGCCCGAGGAAGCCGAGCCCCAGCCACAGTCCGAGCGTGGCCCCCGCGAGCTGCCGGCGATGGGTCACGCGCTGGCGCTTGTCAGGATGCCGGCCTCGATGAAGTAGCGCGCCGCGCCGGGGTGGAAGGGCACCATGCCGGCCTGGGTCTTCACCATCTCCGCCGACAGGAAGCGCTGCGAGGAATGTCGCGTGACAAGGTCCTGCCGCCCTTCCCAGATCGCCTTGGTCATGCGGTAGACCAGCTCCTCCGGCACCCGCGCCGCGATCCAGTTGTGCACGCCGGTGCTCGGCCAGATCATGTCGGTGGTCTGCGTCGCATAGACCCCGGCCGGCACGCGCGCCGCGTTGAAATAGGGAACATCGCGCACCATGCCGGCGAGCTCCGCCTCGGTGAAGCTGACGAAGCCGACGTTGCGCGTGGAGACCTGCTCGGTGATGGCGCCGGCCGGATGCGCGGTGCCCCACAGCACCGCCTCGACATTGCCGGTGGCCAGGGCGTTGAAGCCCTGGCGCGGATCGGTGCGAAGCACCGTGGCGAAATCGGCATCGGTCATGCCGAGGCCCTTGATCGTCGCCGTCATCACCGCCTCCGCCCCCGAGCCGATCGGGCCGAGTGCAATGCGCTTGCCGCGCAGGTCGGAGAAGCTGCGGATCGGGCTGCCGGGATTGACGATGATCCCCTGCGGCGCGTCATAGCCCGGCAGCCAGGACAGCAACTCGCGATAGGGCGGATGACCCTCCGCCTCAAAGCGGCCGTGATGGATGGAATAGGCGCCGGCAGTGTTGCCATTGGCCGCTTCCACGTCGCCGGCCTTGATCAGATTGGCATTCTCGATGCCGCCCTGCGTCGCCACGATGTCGACGCGCACGCCGGGCACCGCGCGTTCGACCAGCGCCTTGTGGCCGACGCTGATCGCATAGATCGGATGCACGGGCTGGCTTGCCGCGATGCGGATGGTGAAGCGATCCCCCGGCGACCAGCGGCGTTGGGCCAAAGCAGGGGTGGCGAGAAGCGGCGAGGCGAGCAGCAGGCGGCGCGTGACGCGGGTCATGGGCGGTCTCCTCAGGTGCCAAGCGTGGTGCGGAAGAACAGGTCCTCGACCTTCAACGGATGTGGCGACAGGCCCTGCGCGTGGTGCCAGCGGGCCAGGGCCTCCAGCGCCTTGCGGTTGCGGGCGATGCCATAGGGCCAGTAGTCGTCGCCCAGGGCGGCGCGGGTGCGGGCGAATTCGCCGGCGGTCCAGGGCAGCGCGATCTTCAGCGCCTGCACGATGGACAGGTCGGCGATGGCGCTGTCCTTCGCCGCGGTGAAGGCGGCCATCAGCGACATCGGCAGCCAGGGCTCGGCCTCCGCCAGGCTGCGGCGGATGCCCATCAGATGCATCACCGGGAAGATGCCGGTGCGCTGGGCATAGTCACGCTCACGTGCCTCGTAATCCTCGAACAGGCGGACGATGCCGGGCGTGCCCTTCACGAAGGCCTTGGGCGGCTTGTAGGCCAGCAGCGCGTCGATCTCCCCGGCCAGCAGCATCTCCGCCAGCAGCCGGCCATCCGGCGCGCGTTCCACGGTGATGCCGGGCGGCAGGCTGGGCAGCGGGATGTGGCTGCGCTCCACCTCGTCCACATCGCCCATCACCCAGGTCACATCCTCCGCCTGCACGCCGTATTCATCGGCGATCAACCCGCGGGCGACGACGGCGGCGGTCATTGAATATTCGCGCACGCCGATGCGGCGGCCCTTCAGATCTTCGGGCTTCGTGATTCCGGCGGCGGGGTTCACGAACCAGGCGCCGTGGCGGAAGCTGCGGCTGGGGAAGATCGGCAGGCCGACATAGTCGCAGGCACCGCGCGCGGTCAGTGCCATGAAGTTGCTGAAGGACAGTTCGGACACATCGAATTCAGACTGTCCGAGCGCGCGGGAGAACATGGTCTCGATCGGCATGTCGTGCAGCCAGACCGGATCGCAGCCTTCGACCTTGATGCGGCCATCGAGCAGGGGCCGTGTGCGGTCATAGTCCCAGACGGCGATCGATGGACGCAGCATATTTTCGTTCTCCCGGATCGTGCCTGGCGGTGCCGTTGCGCCTTGCCATGGAAGTAGTGTCCCGGTCTTTGCAAAGCCCCGCAAGGGGTCGCTCGCGCAACGGATGCGATTGCCCGACGCCGATGCATCGGCTTCAATCACCACTTGCCAATTTGAGGAGCTTGCCGAGCATGTCTGCGACAATCGATGTGACGAAGGCGGGATTTCGCTTCGTGCCTGGCGTGTTCCAGTATTCCTGCGGTGTTGCCGCGCTGCCTGGTTTTCGCATCGAGCGTGTGCGTTTTTCAGAACCCTTGCCGATGGCGGAAGGGTGGCGTCGCATCGCGGCATATCTCGACGGCATCGGCCGCCCGCGCAACGCCTTCTGCGCCTGCGAGCTGCGCTCCCCGGCCCCCTTTACCGAGGATGGCTTCCTGTCCTTCAACCGCGACTATGCCGCGGTGCTGGCCGAATGGGACGTGTTGCAGGACGGCCAGAACCCCGTTGCCCGCAGCAATGTCTGCCCGGAGCTGTCGCCGCCCGCCGAGCCCGGCTTCCATGCCTTCAGCTATACGATCCCGGATGCCGATGCCGCGCCGTCCTTCGTCGTCGCCGGCAGCGGTGAGGCGGCGGAAGGCAAGGGCAATTATCGTGACCATATCGTCGCCCTGGGTGACACCTCGCCCGAAGGCCTGCTGAAGAAGGCGCGCTGGGTGCTGGGGGAGATGGAGCGCCGCATGGCCGCCATGGGTTTCACCTGGGCGCAGACCACCGCAACGCAGGTCTATACCGTCTATGACATCCACCCCTTCCTGGCGTCGGAACTGGCGGCGCGTGGCGCGGTGCGGCATGGGGCCACCTGGCAGTTCTGCCGGCCGCCGGTGGAGGGGCTCGATTACGAAATGGATTGCCGCGGCCTTGTGACGGAAAGGGTTCTATCGGCCTGACGTCACCGACTTTGCCCAATCCTGCGGCAGCACTGCCGCGGGATGCGGCGGATGGCGTCCCGGGCGGGTGGAAGATCGACTTTGGCGACTTGAAAGCGCCGGCCGCGACAGCTTCCATACAAGTGAATAGTCCGGACGTTTCCCCATGTTCACGCGACGCGCCCTTCTGCCCCTCGCCACCCTCGCACTGCCCAGCCTGGCGCGCGCCCAGGAAGCCCGGACGCTGCGCATCGGCAGCGCGCTGGACCCGCAGCATCCCATCATCATCGGCGCGCGCCGCATGGCGGAACGGCTGGAGGAATTGTCAGGCGGCCGGCTCAAGGCCGCGATCTTCCCCTCCTCCCAGCTCGGGGCGCAGCGGGAGATGTGGCAGAACGTGCAGGCCGGCGTGCTGGACGGCGTGATCGACGCCTCCGCCAATATGGTGAATTTCGTGCGGCCCTTCGGCGTGCTGGACCTGCCTTATCTCGTGCCGGACAGCGCCAGCGCCTTTCGCCTGCTGGATGGTCCGGTGGCGGAAGCGGAACTGGTGGCACCCGCCGCGCGCGCCGGCTTCCGCGTGGTGCATTTCTGGGAAGTGACCTTCCGCAACATCTATACGCGCCGCCCGGTGAATGCGATCGGCGACCTTGGCGGCCAGAAGATTCGCGTCATCCCGAACCCCTCCTTCATCGCGCTGTTCCGCGCGCTTGGCGCGGCGCCGACGCCGATGGCCTTTGGCGAGATCTACACGGCCTTGCAGCAGGGCGTGATCGACGGGGCGGAGAATGACAACGTCACCTACCTCTCCTCCCGCCACGCGGAGGTCGCGCGCAATCTGGCCATCACCAACCACATGATGCTGGTGAACACCTTCGTCATGAGCGAGCGCCAGCATGCGCGGCTGTCCGCCGAACAACGCGGCTGGATCGCCACCGCTTCGCTCGATGGCCGCGCCGCGGTGACGGCGGAGCGTGAATCGCGCGAGGCCGGCGCACTCGCTGCCATCACTGCCGCCGGAGTCACCATCACGCGCCCCGACCTCGCGCCCTTCATCGCCGCCGGCCGCCGCACCTATGAGCAGAGCGAGGAGCGTCTCGGCAAGGAACTGGTTGCGCGCTTCGCCGACGCCGCGCGCGGATGAAGCGTTTCGAACGGGGGCTGGCGCAGGCCGAGGCGGTGGCGCTTGGCCTGCTGGTGTTGGCGATGACGGGCGCGACCCTGGCGCAGGTCATCGCGCGCTACGTCTTCAACGCGCCGTTGATCTGGTCGGAGGAAGCCGCACGCTACCTGTTCGTCTGGGTCTCCATGATCGGCGCCGCGCTGGCGATGCGCCATGGCGGGCACTACACGCTGACGGCGCTGGTGGAGCGCGTGCCGCCCGCATTGGCGCGGCTTGCGCGTGGCCTCGCCATGGTGGTGGGTGCGGGCTTCCTTCTGGTGCTGCTGGTGACCGGTGTGAATGAGACGATGCAGGCGCATATGCAGGATGCGGCGACGCTGCCCTTCCGCATGTCGCTGCCCTATGCGGCGATTCCGGTCGGCGCGGCGCTGATGCTGCTGCATCTGGTGCTGCTGGCACTGCGAGTGGGGCCAGAGCCGACACCATGACCGGCGCGCTGATTGCTTTCGCCGCCTTCGTCGCGCTCAGCGTGCCGATCGCCTTCGCGCTCGGCGCGGCTGCGGCGATCGGGCTGTGGCTGATGGATGGCGTGCCGCTCGACATCGTCGCCAGCCGCACCTTTGGGGCCATCGACAGCTTCACCTTCCTGGCAATTCCCTTCTTCATCCTGGCGGGTGAGTTGATGGAAACCGGCGGCATCTCCCGCCGCCTCATCACCCTGGCGAATGCGCTGGTTGGCCATGTGAAGGGCGGGCTTGCCAATGTCACTGTGGTGGCGATGGTGTTGTTCTCCGGCGTCAGCGGCAGCACCAGCGCCGATGCGGCGGCGGTGGGATCGGTGATGCTGCCGAGCATGAAGGAGAAGGGCTGGGGCCCGGCGCGGGCCGGCGCCGTGGTGGCGGCCTCCGCCGGCATGGGCATCCTGGTGCCCCCCTGCCTGACCATGGTGGTCTATGGCTCCGTCACCAACACCTCCATCGCCGCGCTCTTCGCTGCGGGGCTGTTGCCGGCGGCTGTGATGGCGGCGGCGCTGATGCTGCACATTCGCCTGGAAGGTGCGGGCCCGCCGCCGGAGCCGCGCCAGGGGGCGGCGCTGCGCTGGCGGGCGCTGCGTGGCGCGCTGCTGGCACTGGGCCTGCCAGTCATCATCTTCGGCGGCATTTTGGGCGGCGCCTTCACGCCGACGGAAGCGGCCGTGGTCGCGGTGGCCTATGCGGTGCTGGCCGGCATGCTGCACCGGGAACTCAGCTTTCAGTTTTTCTGGGCGGCCGTGGTGCGGTCCGGCATCGCGACCGGGGCGGTGATGCTGATGATCGCCGGCGCCAATATCCTCGCCTGGCTTCTGACGGTGGAACAGGTGCCGCAGGTGCTGGCGGGCGTGATCGCGGAGATCGGCGGCGGGCGCATCGGCTTCCTGGTCTTCAGCCTGGTGGTCTTCCTGCTGTTGTTCGCGCTGCTGGATGGCGTGCCCGGCATGCTGATGATCATCCCGGTCTTCGTGCCGATCGCGCGCGAACTCGGCATCGATCCGCTGCATTATGGGCTGGTGATGACCACGGTGATGGGCATCGCGCTGTTCCTGCCGCCGCTCGGTGTCGGGCTGTACATCGTGCTCGGGCTGAGCGGCGCCAGCCTGCCGGCACTGTCCCGCGCGCTGGCGCCCTATCTGCTGACCATGTCGGCTGTGGCCCTGCTGGTGGCGCTCTGGCCGGATCTGGTGCTGGTCGTGCCGCGGCTGATGGGCCTCTATGACGGCTGAGACCAGCGGCATCCTGATCCGCCCCGGCGGCGGCTGCCTGTGCTGCGGGCCCCGCCGCCTGGGTTTTACCGCCAGCGGCGTGACGCAGGATGCGCCGGCGGCGGAGACCGGCCAATGGATCATGCCACCGCTCGCCAATGCGCATGACCATGCGCGCGGGGTGCGCCCGACCTCGCTGGCCGCCTTCGACCTTCCGTTGGAGATGTGGCTGGCGGTGATGACGGGATCGCCCGTGGCCGATCCCTGGCTGGTGGTGGCGAATGCGCTGGGCCGGCAGGCGCTGTCCGGCTGCGGCGCCATCATGGTCCACTACACCCGCCCGCAGGACCCTTCCCGTGTCGCGGCGGAATTGCGGGAGGTGGCGCGCGCTGCGCGCACCATCGGCGTGCGCGTCGCCATCGCCGTCGCGCTGCGCGACATCAACGCACTGGGCTACGCGCCGGATGAAGCCGTGCTGGCGGCGCTGCCGGCGGAGGTGGCGCAGGCCGTGCGCGCCCGCCTGCTGCGCGCGCCCGCCTCGCCGGCCGATCAGATCCGGCTGGTCGAGGATCTGGCTGCCGAGCTGGATGATCCGCTGATCGACGTCCAGTATGGCCCCTACGGGTTGGAATGGTGCTCGCCGGAACTATTGCGGCTGGTGGCGGAACGCAGTGCGCTGACCGGGCGACGCGTGCATATGCATCTGCTGGAAAGCCCGATCCAGCGCGCCTATCTTGACGCCGCCTGGCCGTACGGGCCGCTGCGTTTCCTGGACGAGATCGGGCTGCTGACGCCGCGCCTGTCCCTTGCCCATGGCGTGCATCTGCGCGGCGAGGAAATCGCGCTGCTGGCCGAGCGCGGCGTGGCCGTCAGCATCGACACCTCCTCCAACCTCAACCTGCGCAACGGCCTGGCGCCGGCGGCGGCGATGCATCGCGCCGGGCTGCGGCTGGTGACGGGGCTCGATGGCTTCAGCGTGGACGATGATGACGACGCGTTGCGCGAGATGCGGCTGAACTGGATGCTGCATCGCGGTTCCGGCCTGACCGAGGGCTGGCCTCTGCCCGCCATTCTGGAAGCCAGCACCGTCGCGGGGCGGGAGGTTTTGGGCGGCGGCCGGGATGCCGTGCCGCTGGCGCCCGGCGCCGCCGCCGACCTGTTGGTGCTGCGCCGCGACGCTGACGACCTGCTGCTGCCCGCCGACGAGCCCGCCTTGCTGGCCCAGCGCGCCACGCGCGGCCATGTGCGGCGCCTTGTGGTGGCGGGGCGGGATGTGGTGGTGGAGGGTCGACTGACCGGCCTCGACCTCGACGCGGCGCAAGCGGAGTTGGATGCGCAGGCGCGCGCCGGCAGCGCAGAGGCCGCCGGCTGGCGCGCGGTCTCCCAGCGCTACGCCGAAGGGCTACGCGCCTTCTACGCCGTCGGCCTGCAACGCGGCTGAGGCCGCTCGCACGGCATCGACAATCGGCTGATAGCCTGTGCAGCGGCAGTAGTTGCCGGACAGCGCCTCCCGGATCGCGGCGCGGGAGGGGTTGGGGTCCTCGCGCAGCAGCTCGGCCGCCTGCAACAGCATCCCCGGCGTGCAGAAGCCGCATTGCAGCGCGGCGTGGCGGACGAATTCGGCCTGAAGCGCTGTGATTTCCGGGCCGGTCGCGGCCTCGATGGTCTCCACCACCGAACCATCGGCCTGCACCGCCAGAACCAGGCAGCCGCGCACCACGGCGCCGTCCAGCCGCACATGGCAGGCGCCGCAGACACCATGGGCGCAGCCGACATGGCTGCCGGTCAGGCCGAGATCGGCGCGCAGCCATTCCACCAGGGTCTGGCGCAACGGTGCGCGGCCGGAAACGGCGCGGCCGTTCACGGTGCAGGCGAGGGGGGCGGTGGGCTCGTCAGGCGGCAGCATGAAAGGGCGCTCCCTCGGCGGCGCGGCGCAGCAGCGCCTGGGCCAGGTGCAGGCGGTAGGGGGCGGTGGCCTCCGGCGAGGCCAGCGGGTCGAGCAGCCCCGGCAGCAGCGCGGCGGCATCGGTGCCGTCCCGCAACGCCGCCTCCAGGGCCGGCAGGCGGCGCGGCGCGGCCTCCACCCCGAAGAAGGCGCAGCGCGCCTCGGCGATGCGCCCCGCCTCCCGCCGCGCCATCATGGCGAGGCCGGCCATGGCGTAGTCGCCATGCCGCCGCGCGACCTCGGCAAACCAGGGCTGCCAGCCGAGGGCGCGTGGTATCTCCACGCCCAGCAGAATCTCATCCGCGCGCCGGGCGGTGGCGTAGAGGCCCTGGAAGAAATCCGCGGCCACCACGCGGCGTTCCCCGGCGTCGGAGGCCAGCACCAAGGTCGCTTCCAGCGCCACCATGCAGGCGGGCATTTCCGCCGCCGGATCTGCCAGTACCAGGCTGCCACCCAGCGTGCCGCGATTGCGGATGGCGGGGTGGGCGACGTGGCGCAGTGCCAGATGCAGCAGCGGGGCCTCCGCCGCCACCAGCGGATGCGCCAGCACCGCCGCGTGGCGGGCGAGGGCGCCGATATGCAGCGTCGCGCCTTCCAGCACGATGCCATCCAGCCCCGGCAGCCGGTTCAGGTCGATCAGCAGGGCCGGGCGCGCCACGCGCATCGCCAGCATGGGCATCAGGCTCTGGCCGCCGGCCAATGGCGCTGCGTCCTCACCATGCCGGGCGAGCAGGGAAAGCGCTTCCGCTAAGGTGGTGGGGCGGGCGTAGTCGAAGCGGTTGGGCGTCATGCCATCCGCCCCAAAGCGCGCAGCACGGCCATGGGCTGGATCGGCATCTCGGTCACCATCTCGCCGCCGGCTGCCGCCAGCGCGTCATTCACCGCATTGAGGATCGCCGCCGGCACGCCACCGGTGCCGGATTCGCCCGCGCCCTTGGCGCCGAGCACGCTGCCGGCATAGGGCGTCTCGACATGGCCGAGCGCGATGTCGGGAATGTCCATCGCCATCGGCAGCAGGTAGTCGGCCAGCGTGCCGGACTGGAACTGGCCGTTCTCCGCATCGTAACGGCAGGCCTCCAGAAGGGATTCGCCGATGCCGGTGGCGATGCCGCCGCGATACTGGCCATCGACCAGCAGAGGGTTCAGCAGCCGGCCGCAATCACCGACCATCCAGTAGCGCAGCACGCGCACCAGGCCGGTGGTGCCGTCCAGCTCCACCAGCGCCGCCTGCATGCCGTTATTGGCCAGCGTCGCATCGGCTTCCCGCCGATAGTGATGGGAGGCGGTCAGGCCGGGGGTCACGCCGCCGGGCATTTCGTGGCCGCGGAACAGCAGGGTATGCGCCAGATCGGACAGCGCCATGCGCGGCGTGCCGGCGGCGTCCACCACTTGGCCGTCGCGGATATCCAGCGTCTCCGGCGCCGCCTGCAACAGCGCGCCGGCGCCTTGCAGCAACTGCGCCCGCAGCGCCCGGCCGGCGCCCCAGGCGGCCTCGCCGCCGATAGCGGCGCCGCGGCTGGCCCAGGCGCCGCCGCCATGTGGCGCGGCCTGGGTGTCCCCGGCCTGCACGCGCACGGAATCGACCGGCACGCCGATGGCATCGGCCAGCACCTGGGCCAGGCCCTGGGTAATGCCCTGGCCGATTTCCGTGATGCTGGCCTGGGCGCTGACCACGCCATCCGGTTCCAGCGTCACCACCACCGTATCCGTCGCCGCGACATTTACACGCGCCGCGCCATAAACCACGGGGCCGGAAGCGGTGAATTCCACCGTCATGGCGAGCCCCAGCCCCAGCAGCCGGCCAGCGGCGCGCCCCTCCGCGATCTCGGTCTGGAGCGCCGGCAGGTCCATCAGCGCCCGCATCTCCGCCACCACCGACTCATGGCGCATGCCATGCAAGCCGGCGCCGAGCGGGTTGGTGCAGGGCATCTCGTCCTCCCGCATCAGGTTGCGGGCGCGGAAGGCGAAGCCATCCTCGCCACGTGCCCGAGCGGCCTTCTCTACCAGCCATTCCGTCACGGCGCAGCCCACCGGGGCGCCGACGGCGCGGTACTGGCCGGTCGGCACCTTGTTCTGCAAGACGCAGTCGATACGCGCCTTGGCATGGGCGAAGCGATAGGGCGCGCCGATCACCCGCAGCACGCTGATCGCCTCCACCGTGCTGCTGCGCGGATAGACCGAGACGGCGCCGAGGCCCTGAAGGTCCCGCACATCGAAACCGAGAATATGCCCCGCCGCATCCACCGCCATGCGCGCGGTGACGATGTGTTCCCGCGCGTGGATATCTGCCAGCAGGCTTTCCATCCGGTCGGCGACCCAGCGCACCTGGCGACGCGCCAGCCGCGCGGCGGCGATGACGGCCATCTCGTCCTGGTAGACATGCATCTTGATGCCGAAGCCGCCGCCGACATCGCCGCAGATGACGCGCACGCGGCTGGTGGGCACGCCGAACTGCTCGGCGATATGCAGGCGCATCTGATGCGGCATCTGGTGCGACAGGCGCACCGTCACCTCATCCTGATCCCAGCCGGCGATCGCGCCGCGCGGTTCCAGCGCCACGCCGGTGTGGCGGGTGAAGGTCAGCTTTTCCTCCACCACCAGCGCGGCGCCGGCGAAGGCCGCTTCCGGATCGCCGTGGCGCAGCTCCATCGACCAGGCGCGGTTGTCGGCAAGGTCGGGATGCGTGCGCGCCGCGCCCGCCTCCAGCGCGGCCTCCAGCCGGGTCACGGCGGGCAGTTCGTCCCATGTGGCGACGATGGCTTCCGCCGCATCCTCGGCAATGGCGCGGGAGGCGGCGAGGATGATCGCCACCGGCTCCCCCTGCCAGGTGGCACGCCCCTCCGCCAGCGGTCCCTGCGGCGGAGAGACAAGGCCGGGAAAGCTGGCGGAGGCGGTCTGCCAGGGCCGGCAGGCCGCCGCCAGATCAACGGCGGTGAACACGGCGCCGACGCCGGGCAGGGCGCGCGCGGCGGCGCAGTCTAGCGTGAAGCGGGCGTGGGGCAGGGGGCTGCGCAGGAAGGCGGCGTGCCATTCGCCGCGCGAGGCCTGGTCGTCCAGATAGCGCCCGCCGCCCGCCACCAGCCGGCGTGTGGCCGAGCGGGGCATGGATTGGCCGACCGCGCCGGCGCGGGACAGAAGCTGGTCGGGCAAGGCGGGATCCTTCTGGCGAAGGCGCAGTCAAGCCGAGTGGCGCAGGCACCGCAACCTTGCATCCCAGCGGGATGATCCGGTCAGCCCGGCGCCCCGGACAGGGTCGGCAGCCGCAGCCGAAACAGCGCGCCGCCTTCCGGCGCGGTGCCGATCTCCACCCGGCCGCCATGAATCTCCGCCGCGCGCTGCACGATGGCGAGGCCGAGGCCGGCGCCGCGGCGGTCGCTGGCGATACGGCGGTTGGAACGCCAGAAGCGGCGGAACACGGCTTCCCGCTCATGCTCCGGCACGCCGGGGCCCGAATCGGCCACGTCGAGCGCGCCGGTGGGCGACAGGCTGATGCGCACGCTGCTGCCTTCCGGCGCATGGCCGATGGCATTCTCCAGCAGGTTCATCACCGCCTGGGACAAGGCTTCCTCATGCGCCCGCAGCCAGACCGGCGCCTCCGGCAATTCGGCCCGCAGGGTGATGCCCTTCGGCGCGGCCAGGGTGCCGACGAAGCGCATCACGCTCTCGATCAGGTGCCGCAGATCGAGCGCGACATCGGGCAAGGCATTGGCGTCATCGACCTCCGCAATGGCCAGCATCTGCGCCACCAGGCGTTCGAACACCGCCAGATCGTCCCCCAAGATCTGCGCGGTGCGCGGATCGGCCAGCAATTCCAGCCGGGCGCGCAGCACGGCGAGCGGGGTGCGGAATTCATGGGCGGCATGGGCGGTGAAGGCGCGCTGCGCTTCTCGCGCAGCCTGCAACCGGGCCAGGGCGCCATTCACCGCATGCGCCAGGGGCAGCACCTCCCTGGGCAGGCCCTGTTCCGGCAGGCGCTGCTCCGGGCGATGCGGGGACAGGCGCTCGACCCGTCGCGACAGCAGGCGGATCGGCCGGGTCAGCCGATGCAGCACCGCCACCTCGGCGGCGCCGAAGGCGATCAGAACCGGCAGCAGCACCACCCAGGCGACATGGATCGGAAAGCCGCTGCGGGCATCGTCCAGCAGCACATCGGGATGGTCCTGATCCTCCGCCACCTGGATGGTCAGCGGCACACCCTCGACCAGCGCCGGCACGGACATGCCGTTGAAGATGCGGCCGCCGCGTTCGAGTTCGAAAGGCGCCGGCACGACCCGCTGTGTGGATGGCGCCAGCGGCGTGGCGGTGCCGGCACCCAGCAGCATCGCGCCCGTGGCATCGACCACCGCATAGGCGGCGCGGCCATAGACGATGGAGAAGGCCGCGGCGACATCGGCGGGCAGGTCGAGCACCCAGTTGCCCTCCGTGTCCCGCCGCAGATGCTGCGCGATCATCTCCGCACGGCCCTGCAAGGCGCGGTTCTCGATCCGGTCGATGATCTGGCTGTTGCGCACGGACAGCAGCAGCAGCAGCGCCAGGCTGGTGACGGCGACGGCCAGGATGACGCTGCGCCCGAAGGCCAGTAGGAGGGATGGCGTGCGAACCGTCATCCCGCCGCGTCCAGCATAAGGCGGTAGCCCAGGCCCCGGTCGGTGCGGATCACCACATCGGCCCCGGCCAGCGCCAGCCGCTTGCGCAGCCGGCCAACATAGACCTCCACCGCATTGGCGCCGATATCGCGGTCGAAGCTGCCCAGCGCGGTCTCGATCGCCGGCTTCGCCACCAGGCGCGGCGCGGCGCGGATCAGCGTTTCCAGCACCATCACTTCCCGTCGCGGCATCGGCACGGGGGCGCCGGCGACGGTCGCCTCATGCGCGGCCGGGTCGAATTCCAGATTGCCGAGGCTGTGGCGCATGCGCGGTGGCGTGGCAGCCCGGCGCAGCACCGCGGTGATGCGCGCCACCAGTTCCTGCAAGGCAAAGGGCTTCACGAGGTAGTCGTCTGCCCCGGCATCGAGGCCCATCACCCGCTCGGCAATACGGCCGCGTGCCGTCAGCACCAGCACCGGCAGCGCCGTGCCGGCGCGGCGCAGGCCGCGCAGCCATTCCAGCCCATCGCCATCCGGCAGGCCGAGGTCTAGCGCCATGGTCTGGTAGCTGATCGTGGCCAGCGCCGCCTCC
The DNA here is from genome assembly GCF_053891155.1 of Roseomonas sp. F4. Lineage (NCBI taxonomy): Bacteria > Pseudomonadati > Pseudomonadota > Alphaproteobacteria > Acetobacterales > Roseomonadaceae > Roseomonas > Roseomonas sp. F4. Next base: position 641,084 of record NZ_JBSSHK010000004.1, on the reverse strand, counting down.
GCATCGCGCAGGCAGGTGGTCAGGTCCACCGCCCAGCCGGCACGCCGCAGGCCCTGCATCAGCAGCTCCGCCAGATGCGGATCATCCTCGACCAGGAGCAGGCGCATGAGATTTCAGCCTCGGACGACGCGGTGGCCCGACCGGTATCGGGGGGCGCCAGCCCGCCGCCACATGTCAGGCCGGTGACAGCTTGGAGGGGTAGCTTTCGCGAATTGCGCGCCGGCGCACCAGAGCGGAGGCAGGCCTGACACCCCATGACAGCAAGGCGTCCGGGAAAGATGGACAATGGGAAATATTTGCCCTGCGCCTCACCCGCCAAGCCAGCCCGGGATTTGCGGCACAGGCAACGTCCTGGCCGCCGAATCCTGTTCTGCTTCGATATGTCCAAATTGTCATGATTATCGCCGCCTGATCCATCCGCGTCCGACCCGCAACAGACAGAACCGACCCCACAGGAAAGCCCCGGATGAGGAAACTGGATTACGACCTTCGCGACGTCATAGGAGGCGTCGCGCTGATATTGCTCGGCATCACCGCCATGGCGATCGCCGCGGACTACACCTTCGGCAATCTGCGGCGCATGGGCCCTGGCTTCTTCCCCGTGGTGCTCGGCGGGCTGCTCTGCCTGATCGGTGCGGCCATCGTCGCCAAGGGCTTTGTGCGGAACTGGTGGGAGGACGGCACGCTGCGGCCGCCCTCGATGCGCGCCATCCTGCATGTCTGCGGCGCCGTCCTCGCCTTCGTGCTGACGGGTGACCGGTTGGGCTTCATCCCGGCGACACTGCTGCTGATCCTGATCTCGGCGCTGGCGGACCACCGCAACAGCCTCCGCACGGCGATCATCAGCGCCATCGCCATCACCGCCGTGGGCGTCAGCTTCTTCACCTATGTGCTCGAAATCCGCTTCACGCTGCTGCAGGGCTTCCACTGATGGATAGCGTCAACAACCTCATCGCCGGGTTCAGCATCGCGCTGACATTTCAGAACCTGGGCTATTCGCTGCTCGGCGTGATCTGCGGCAATGTCATCGGCGTGCTGCCGGGTATCGGCCCGCTGGCCGCCATCTCCATGCTGCTGCCGATCACCTTCGGCATGGAGCCGACCGGCGCGCTGATCATGCTCGCCGGCATCTACTACGGTGCGCAGTATGGTGGTGCCACCACCTCGATCCTGCTGAACATCCCGGGCGTCGCCTCCCACGCCGTGACCTGCCTCGACGGCTATCCGCTGGCGCGGCAGGGCAGGGCGGGGGTGGCGATCTTCACCTCGATGTATTCGTCCTTCATCGGCGCCTGCATCGGCATCCTCATCATGATGTTCTTCTCGCCGCTGATGGTGCGGATGGCGTTGCTGTTTGGCCCGGCCGAATACTTCGCCATGATGGCGCTCGGCCTGATCGCAGCCTCCACCCTCGCGCAGGGTTCGGCGCTGAAGAGCATCGCCATGGTCATCGTTGGCCTGTTGATCGGCATGGTCGGCACCGATGTGCAGACCGGCATGCAGCGCTACACCTTCGATTTCCCGGAACTGTCGGATGGCATCACCATCGTCGCCGTCGCCACCGGCCTTTTCGGCATCGCCGACATCCTGGCCAATATCAATGGCAGTCAGGGCTCGGTGATCGAGCGCGGCAAGCGGATGACGATGCGCTCCATGCTGCCGACCGGCGCGGAAATGCGCGGCATGACCAGGCCGATCCTGCGTGGCAGCGCCATCGGGTCGTTCTTCGGCATCCTGCCCGGCACCGGCGGCACCATCGCCTCCTTCATGTCCTATGCCTTCGAGAAGCGCATCTCGAAGACGCCGGAGCGCTTCGGCAAGGGCGCGATCGAGGGCGTCGCCGCGCCGGAATCCTCGAACAACGCAGCGGCGCAAACCGCCTTCATCCCGACTCTGACCCTGGGCATTCCGGGTGACGCGGTGATGGCGCTGATGCTGGGCGCGCTGATCATCTTCGGTATTCAGCCCGGGCCGCGCTTTCCGGTCGAGCACCCGGACATCTTCTGGAGCCTGATCGCCAGCTTCTGGATCGGCAATGCGCTGCTGGTGGCGCTGAACATCCCGCTGATCGGGCTGTGGGTGCGGATGCTGATGATTCCGTACCGTCTGATGTATCCGGCGATCCTGTTCTTCATCTGCGTCGGCGTCTACAGCATCAACAACTCGCTCTTCGATGTCGGGCTTGCGCTGAGCTTCGGCGTGATGGGCTATCTGATGGTGCTGCTGGGCTTTGAGCCGGCACCGCTCCTGCTGGGCTATGTGCTGGGCCCGCTGATGGAGGAGCATCTGCGCCGCGCCATGCTGCTGTCGCGCGGCGATGCGATGGTGTTCCTTGAGCGTCCGATCAGCGCGGTCTTCATCGCCGCCTCGGTCAGCTTGCTGCTCTGGGTCGCCTGGTCCGCGCTGAAGCCGAAGCCGGCCGCGAAGGCGGCGCTGCCGTTGCCGTAATACCCCTGCGGCGCTGTCTTAGCGAAGGCTGCGGCAGCGCCGTTCGAAGGCGGAGAACAGGCCGGCGTCGCCTCACGGCGTTGCCGGAGGCCCGACGACACCCGGCAGCTCGATCCGCGCTTCGGTACCGCCGCCTTCCGCCGCACCGAGCACCAGCCGACCGCCATGGGCGACGGCAACGCGCTGGGCCAAAGCGAGGCCGAGCCCGGCGCCGGGCCAGACGCGGGTCAGTGACATGTCCGCCTGGAGAAAGGGGGTGCCGACCTGCTCCAGCAGCCCCGCCGGCAGGCCCGGCCCGCGATCCCGCACCCAGAGCACCGCGCCGCCCTGCGGCAGTCCGTCACAACCCAGCGTCACCGTGGTGCCGCCCGGCGACGCCTTGATGGCATTGTCCAGCAGATGGCCCAGCGCGGCCTCCAGCAGCCGTTTGTCGCCGCCCAGCATGCAGTCCGGCACATGCGCCAGGTTCAGCAGCACGCCACGCGCGGCCGCCTTGGGCTGTTGCCGCGACAGCACCCGGCCCAGCAGCCGTTCCGGCGGCTCCGGCAGGCCCTGGGTTACGCCGCCACCATGCTGCAGGGCCACGATGTCGAGTGCGCTGCTGATCAATGCCAGCAGCGATTCGGCCCCCTCATGGATCAGCCGTCCGTAGTCGCGCACCGCCGCCGGCGGCAGGCTCGCGCCGCTGGCCAGGATCTCCGAGAATCCGATGATCGGGATCAAGGGCGTGCGCATCTCATGCGAGATCACCGCGAGGAGGTCATTGCGCATGCGGTGGCTGGCCGCCAGGGCGCTTTCCGCATTGTCCAGCCGGGCGGCGGAGGCATCCAGCACCTGGGACAGGCGGGCGCGTTCCGCCTCCGCGGCACGGATGCGTTCCTCCACCTCCGCATCGCGGCGGGCACGGGCGCGGCGGGCGCGGCTGCTGGCGAGCGCCCGCTCCACAACCGCCGCAACCTCCCCCAGACGCAGCGGCTTCTGCACCAGGTCGAAGGTGCGGGCGCGGAGCGCGCCCAGCGCGACATCGGCGGTGGCGCCGCCGGTCAGCAGCACCACCTCCAGCGCCTCCGTCTCCGCGCGGTCGCGCAGCAATTCCTCGGCCAGCGCCAGGCCGGTCTGCCCCGGCATCCGCACATCCGAAAGAACAACGCCGATGCTGGAATCCGCGCGAACCCGCGCCTTCGCGGCCTCCGCATCGTACACGCCCACAACGCTGAGGCCACGCTGGGTCAGGGCCCGCAGCAGCAGGTCAACAATGGCGCACTCATCATCCACCACCAGGACGGTCAGAGCCGAAATCGCCGGTTGGTCAGTCAAGGATTCGGTCATAATCTCACCAGATCAGCCGGTACCCTCGGCCACGCTGGGCGGCGATGGTGACAAGGCCGGAGGAGGCGGCCAGCATTTTCTGGCGCAGGTTGGAGGCTAATTGATCCACGCTGCGCTGTTGCGGCAGCAGCTTGCGGCCCAGGATCTGTTCCGAGATCGCTTCCCGCCCGGCCAGATGCTCGGGCTCCGTCAGCAGCAGGCGCAGCATCCCGGCTTCGGCGCCGGTCAGCCGCGTCTCTGTCCCATCGGCGGCCAGCATCCGCTGCCGTGCGGGTTGCAGGACCAGCCCGGCGACCATCCAGGAGCCCGGCTCGACCGTCGAATTTCTATCCGGCTTCGCCGCCGCCTGGGGCTCGGCGGGCAGGGAGCGGGAGGCCTGGCTGTCCAGCCGGCGGTTCAGCGCCCGCACGCGGGCGATCATCTCCCGCAGTGAGAAGGGCTTGGCGAGGTAGTCGTCCGCCCCGACCTCCAGCCCCACCACGCGGTCCACCTCCTCCGACCTGCCGCTGACGACGATGATGCCAAGATCGGCGCAGGTGGCGGCTTCGCGGACAAAGGCGATGCCATTGCCGTCGGGCAGGCCGAGATCGGCGATGACCAGGCGCGGCCGGTCCTGCAGCAGGCGCAGGCGGGCCTCGGCCAGCGTGGTTGCCAGGACCGTTTCCCAGCCATCGCGCAGCAGCGCCGCGCAGATGGCCTCCGCCACCGCCGCATCATCCTCCAGAACCAGAACCGGGCGCTTATTGCCGGCGGCCCGGCCAGATGGCAGTTCCGCCGGCAATTTCGGTGGCAGCCCCGATGGAAGCAATGATGCGGGTGTCGCGTGGTCGGCCATGGACGCTCCCCATCTGGGCGGCCGTCATCCGGCGCGGGTAAAGTTTATGGGGCTCGTGGTGGCGTGTCGACAAGCTTCAGGCGACTGCGCATGCTAAGTCTTCCTGGCGCTAAGCGCACCCCCCCCCGCATCGCGGGCGTCGGCGCGGCGCGAGGCCAGCCTCACCGGGACGGCGAAACGCCCTATGACCGAAGTCGTCCCTGCATGATAAGCCATCCCTCCACGATCTTGGTCCGGCCCGCCGCCGGATCTTCCGCCGAGGCGCATGGGGCGGAGGGCCCGCTTCGTCCTGGCCGCGCGATGCTGCTGCTATTGGCCCTCACGGTGCTGCTGCCCCTGATGACGTTGGCAGGGGTCGCGACGGAGCGTCGCGCGCAGATCTGGCGCGAGGCTCAGCGCGATACGGAGGGCACCCTCGCCGTCATCCACCGGCATGTGCAGACGCTGCTGGAGACGCAGGAACTGCTGCTCGACCTGGCCGAGGACAAGATTCGCGGCCTGAGCGATGCGGAGATCTCCGCCGGGCCCAGCGGCGAGCGCCTGACCGCCCTCGTCGCCCGTCTGGACCAGACGGTGTCGCTGGTGGTGGCGGATGCACAGGGTCGGGTTCTCGCCTCCAGCACGCCGCAGCCGCCAGGCCTCGACATCTCCGACATGGAGCACTTCATCGCCCGGCGGGAGTCTCCGCTGCCCTATGTCATCAGCCGACCCTATGTCGGCCGGCTGAGCGGCCAGCTTTCCTTCGCCCTCAGCCGGCGGCGCGGCCCGCCCGATGGGCCGTTCATCGGCACCATCCATGTCGCGATCAGCCCCATGGCCGTGCGCGAGATCTTCCGCACGGCCATGGCGCAGTTGGGCGGCGCCGCGGTGCTACTGCGGGAGGATGGCGCGCTGCTGGCGCGGGAGCCGCAGATCGAGGCGGAATGGCTTGGCCCGGACAGCCCGCTGCTACGGACCCGGAATGGCGGGCTGGTGTGGGGCGAGTCGAGCCTGGATGGCGCGATGCGCCTGTATGCCTGGCGCGATGTGGCGCCGTTTCCACTGCGGGTCGCCTATGGCGTGGACCTGCCCGCGCGACTTGAGATGTGGCAGCGCGAGACGACCTGGCTGGCGGCGTTGACGCTGCTGGTCATCCTCGTCCTGTCCGGCGCCGCCTGGATGACCTGGTGCGGCGCCAGCGGCCGGGCCCGGGCGCTGGCGGAACTGAAGCGGGAGGCCGAGCGGCGGCATGCGGCCGAGGCGAAGTTGCAGGAGGCGCGGGCGATGGAGGCGCTGGGCCGCATGGCGCGCGGCGTGGCGCATGACGTCAATAACCTGCTGACCGTCGTCATAGGCAATCTGGAAACGCTGGAGGAATCGGTCACCGATCCGGCGCTGCGCGGCGTGGCCCGGCGCACCCTCGGGGCCGCCGAGGCCAGTGCCCAGCTCGCGGCCAGTCTGATGGCCTATGCCCGGACTCAGGTGTTGCGGGTGGAGCCGGTCGATCTTTCGACCTTGCTGAACAGCCTGCTGCCGGTGCTGGGCGACCTCGCCACCCCTGCCATCGTCCTGCGGCTGGAAGCGGATCCCGGCCTTCCGGCCTGCCTTGCCGATCCGGCGCAGCTTCAGGCGGCGGTTGGCAATCTGGTCAGCAATGCCCGCGACGCCATCCTGCACGGCAAGGGCCAGGCGCGCCTGCCGGGCCGAATCTCCATCGCCATCCGCCGCGCCGCGTTGGCGGAGGGCGAGCGCATCGCCCTGTCGGTGGAGGACAGTGGCGGCGGCATGCCGGCGGAGGTGCTGGCGCATGCCTTCGACCCCTTCTTCACCACCAAGCCGGCCGGGGCCGGGTCGGGGCTGGGCCTGTCGCAGGTCTATGGGGTGGTCACCCAGCTCGGCGGCCAGGTGGCGCTGCAAAGCGAGGTGGGGAAGGGCACCACCGTCACCCTGTATCTGCGCCTCGCCACCGGCCAGACCGCGGCGGCCGGGCCCGTTTCGGCCCCGGTGCGACCCGCTCCGCCGTCCATCCTTTCGGCCGACCCTTCGGCCGGTGCGGCGGAGGCGCCGGCGGGCGCCCATATCCTGGTGGTCGACGACCAGCCGGAAATTCGGGCGATGATCACCCGCATGCTCACCATGGCTGGTTACCGGGTCGCCGCCGTCGGCGGCGGGGCGGAAGCCCTGGCGCGGCTGAAAGCCGGGGAGAGTTTCGATCTGGTCCTGTCGGATGTGCTGATGCCGGACGATCTGGATGGCCTGGACCTCGCCGCCCGGATCGGCGCCGGATGGCCCGACCTTCCGGTGCTGCTGATGTCCGGCTGCGCACCGGATGTCGCCGCGCTGGGAGGCGCGGAGGATGGCTTCCTGCGGAAGCCCTTCGCCCGGCAGGCCTTGCTGGCGGCGGTCAGCGCGCGGGTGGCGCATCCAGCGCATCGCGCACCTTCTGCGCGAGATCCCGCCGCCGATAGGGCTTGTTGAGCAGCAGCACGCCCGCATCCAACCGGCCCTGATGCACGATGCCGTTCTCCGTATAGCCGGAGGTGAACAGCACCCGCAGGCCAGGGCGGTCACGGCGCGCGGCCTCCGCCAGAGCGGGGCCGTGCATGCCGCCGGGCATCACCACATCGGTGAACAGCAGGTCGAATGCGGGGCCGCGTTGCAGTATCGCCAGGGCCTCGAAGGCGCTTTCCGCGACGGCGACCTCATAGCCCAGGTCGCGCAGCTGGGCCGCCACATGGTCGCGCACCAGCGGGTCATCCTCCACCACCAGCAGCCTTTCCCGGCCGCCCAGCAGCATCTCCGCTTCCGATCCGCGGCCGTCATCGGCCCGCTGAAGGGCGGCGCGGGGGATGTACATCTTCACGGCGGTGCCGTGTCCGGGCTCCGAGTAGATTTTCACATGCCCGCCGGACTGCTTCATGAAGCCGAAGACCATGCTGAGGCCGAGACCGCTGCCCTGGCCCACTTCCTTGGTGGTGAAGAAGGGCTCGAAGGCCCGCGTCACCACCTCCGGCGTCATGCCGGTGCCGGTATCGGAGACGGTGATGCAGACATAGGCGCCCGGCTGGACCTCACCCTCCTGTCGCGCATAGGTGGCATCGAGCTGCACATTCGCGGTCTCGACCACCAGCCGACCGCCGGCGGGCATGGCGTCCCGCGCATTGATGCACAGGTTCACCACCGCGTTCTCCAGCTGCGGCGGATCGATCAGGGCCTGCCAAAGGCCCGGCGCCGCGACGATGCCGATCTCGATATGGGCGCCCAATGTCCGCTGCAACATCTGGTGCAACCCGGCCAGCAGCGCATTGACGTCGATGATCTTGGGATCGAGCGCCTGGCGGCGAGAGAAGGCGAGCAAGCGGCTGGTCAGCGCTGCGCCGCGCTCCGCCGCCGCCATGTTCATCTCCGCCATCTGGCGCAGCTCCGGATCCGAACGCAGGCATTCCGACAGGATCTCGGAATTGCCGAGGATCACGGTCAGCAGGTTGTTGAAGTCGTGCGCCACCCCGCCGGTGAGCTGGCCGATCGCTTCCAGCCGCTGCGACTGCCGCAGCTTCTGCTCCAGCTCCAGCCGCTCAGTGATGTCGGTATTCACGGCGAGCACGGCGCGCGGCACGCCATCCGGGTCGCGCAGCAGCGACCAGACGCCATCCACCACCAGTTCCGAGCCATCCTTGCGACGCTGCGTGATCTGGCCACGCCATTCGCCCTGCGCCAGCACGTGCGATGTGGCGCGGCGGAACTCGGCGGTCTCTGAATACAGCAGTTCGGTGATCGGGCGGCCGATGGCTTCCTCGGCGGTCCAGCCATACATGCGCTCGGCGCTGCGATTCCAGTATTCCACGCGGTGGTCTGTGCCGCGCACCAGGATGGCGTCGCGCGCCTGGTCCAGCAGTGCCGCCTGCCGCGCCAGGCGTGAGACCGCCTGCTCGCGTTCGGTGATGTCGCGGGCCACGGTGACCCAGTGGCTGACATGGCCGTCATCATTGGACACCGGCACCATGTCCAGCTCCAGCCAGATTTCGTCACCGTCCTTGCGGTAGTTCAGGAGCTCGGCGCGGATCGGCCGCTTGGCCGCCACCGCGTCGCGAATCCGGTCGAGCTCCGCGCGGTCCGTCTTCGCGCCCTGGAGGATGCTGAGGGAGCGGCCCAACAGGTCCTCCGGCCGGAAGCCCGTCAGCCTTTCGAAAGCCGGATTGACGAAGACGGTGCGGCGGCCGCCTGGCAGCGTCGGATCAACGCCGGCGATCTCGGCCGGCCCCACCGGATCGCCCTCCGTGATGGTGATGATGTCGTTCAGCTTGCTGGCCGCCACCTCCAACAACCGCAGCTTCTCGTCGCGCTGGTGCTGCACTGTGATGTCGCGGAAATAGACGGTCAGCCCGGTTGGCGCGGGATAGACGGTGATGTCGAGCCAAGCCCCGAGGGACGGCATGTGGCGCTCGAAGCGCCGCATCTCCCGATCCTCGGCCGTCCTGCGGGCGCCGTCTTCCAGCGCGGTGCCGAGAATTTCCGGAAACGCCTCCCAGACCACGCGGCCCAGCAGGCTGCTGGCGTCGCGCCGCAGCAGTCGCTCCGCATGGCGGTTGATTCGGGTCAGGCGCCAGTCATGGTCGAGCGAGCACAGCCCGTCGGAGATGCTCTCCAGGGTCGTATCCAGCTCCGTTGCCAGGGCGCGCGCCGCATTCTCCGCCCGCAGACGCTCGGTCACGTCCCAGATCACGACCAGACCGGCGCGGCGGCCGCGGAAATCGATGGCGCGGGACAGCACCTGCACCTGCCGCAATTCCCCGGCCTTGGTCTGATGGTGCCAGGGGCCGGTGATGCGCAGCCCGGGATGGTCCTCCAGCGCCGCCCGGGTTTCCTCGCGGTCCTCTGGCCGCCGCAGGTCGCGCAGCGTCATCCGCAGGAATTCCGCCCGCGTCCAGCCATAGGCGGCGACGGCCGCCTCGTTCACCTCCAGGAAGGCCAGGGTCTGCTTGTCATAGGCCCACATCGGCGCGGGATGCTGCTGGAACAGATCGCGGAACGCCGCTTCGCTGGCGCTCAGCGCCTCGGTCCTGGCGCGCTGCTCGGTGATGTCGCGCTGGACCGCCACCCAATGGCTGCGCCAGCCGGTCTCGTCCACCACCGGCGAGATGTTCAGCTCCACCCAATAGCTGCTGCCATCCCGCCGGCGGTTGAGGATGTCCTGGCGGACCGGCTGGCCTGCCTCCAGCGCCCGCCGGACAGCCTCGCGCGCGGCGGGCTGCGCATCCGGGTGTCGCAGCAGGCGGGGTGATTTGCCGATCACCTCCGCCGCCGCGTAGCCGGTCAGCCGTTCAAAGGCTGCGTTGACGTAGCGGATGGTGGGGCCTTCCGGTGAGGCGGCCTCGGCATTGGTGATGACCACCGGGGCATCGCTGGCATCGACCACCCGGCGGAACAGCTCCGCCTCCTCGGTATCCTGGCGGCGGCGGAGCAGGGGCAGCAGCGTGCTGGCGGCATCGCGCAGCCGTGCAGCGACCGCTTGCAGGTCGCGCCGACCGGCGCGAAAGCCCACCGCGATGCAGTAGCGATCCGCCCCGATCGTGGCCGGGGTGACGATCAGCGCGGCCATGCCGAGATTCACCGACAGGGCCGCGCCCGGATACCGAAGCTGCATCTCGGGACCCAGATCGGTGAGGATGATCTGCCGTTCCTCCCGCATCGCGGCGCCCGCGGCGGTGTGTTCGACGGTCAGCTCCATGGCGCGCAGCCGCGCCAGATGCTCAGGTTCCGCCAGCGCGCCTGCACCCTTGCTGCCGATGATCTGCAACCGCCGGCCATCCTGTGCCAGGCGGAAGAAGAGGCAGAGCACGCTGTCGGTATCCTGGCTCAGCGCCTCCAGCGCGGCCGCGATGGCGGCGCCGAAAGTCGGGGTCTCGGCCACGCTGCGCAGCAGCTTCTCCCGCAGCGCGGCATGCGTTGCCTCCGCCTCCCGCGCCGCGAGCTGTCGTCGCAACTCCAACTGCGCCATCACCGCTGCCGCCAGATCGGTCAGGGATTGAAGGCGCGATGCCTCCAGCGGCGCATGCGGGCGGGTATCCATCACGCAGAGCGTGCCGATGACATGGCCATCCGGCGTGATGATCGGCGCGCCGGCATAGAAGCGGTAGCCGGGTCCGCCCGCTACCAGCGGATGCGCGACGTAATCCGGATGCAGCAACAGATCCGGCACCACCCACGGCTCCCCCCGCTCCGCGATCCTGTCGCCCATGCCGAGCTCGCGTGGCAACTCGCGCACGGAGGTGCCCAGCCGCGCCTTGAACCATTGGCGATCAGCATCGAGGAAGGAAATCAGCGCGACGGGCGCATCCAGCAACTGCGTGGCGAGGCGCGCGACGCGGTCGAAGGCGTCTTCCGGAAGGGTGTCGAGCACCGCATAGCGGTGCAGGGCCGAGAGACGCTCGGCTTCCGCCGATGGCGAGACAGGATTGTCCGGCGCAAGCGTCAAGGAAGGGTCTCCGGGTGGACCGAGCCATCAAGGCCGCAGCCATGGTAAACACCATTCCTGCCCGGTTAACCGCTAATAATATCGCGATGCCAAGGCAAGTCAATCACGGGGCGGTGGGCGCGCCGCCGGGGCGACATCCTCCAGCCGGTCGATCGCCAGCAGGGCCGGAAAGCGGCGCATCCAGACCAGCGCCACCGCCACTGTGCCCACGCCCCCCAGCACCACCGCCACGACCGGGCCGAGCAGGGCCGCAGCGACGCCGGATTCGAATTCGCCAAGCTGGTTGGAGGTGCCGATGAACAGCGCATTCACCGCCGCCACCCGGCCGCGCATTTCATCCGGCGTCGAAAGCTGCACCAGCGACTGCCGCACCACCACGCTGACCACATCCGCCGCGCCCAGCACCACCAGCGCCGCGCTGGACAGGATCAGGGAGCGGGACAGGCCGAAGACCACCGTGGCGAGGCCGAACAGGATCACCGCCAGGAACATGCGCTGGCCGGCCTTGCCGCCGATGGGCCGCCAGGCGAGCAGCAGCGACATGGCCAGCGCGCCGATGGCGGGCGAAGCGCGGAGCATGCCGAGGCCCCAGGGGCCGGTGTGCAGGATGTCCTTGGCATAGATCGGAAACAGCGCGACCGCGCCGCCCAGCAGCACCGCCATCATGTCCAGCGAAACCGCGCCCAGCAGCGCCGGCCGCGACCAGATGAAGGTCAGGCCGGAGAACAGGTTTTCCAGCGTCACCTTGCCGCGCATCAGCGTGCGGGACGGAATGCGGATGGCCAGCACCATCAGCCCCGCCAGAAGGAAGGCCAGCGCCGCCAGCCCATAGGCCGCGCTGGCACCGCCCAGCGCGTAGAGGAACCCGCCCAGCGCCGGCCCGCAGATGGTGGCGACCTGGTTGGCGGAGGTCGACATGGCGGTACCGCGCGGCAGGTCGCGCCCCGTCACCACCCCCGCCAGCAGCGCCTGCTGGGCCGGCATCTCGAAGGCGCGGGCGGTGCCGAACAGCACCACGAAGGCGAAGATGGCATCGCGGTCCAGCCAGCCCGCCAGGCTGCCCCAGGCCAGGCCCGCCCCACCGAGCGCCGTGGTCAGCCGGCACAGCCCGACCAGCCGACGCCGGTCCACCCGGTCCGCCACCTGGCCCACCACCAGTGTCAGCAGCAGCATCGGCAGGAACTGCGCCAGCCCGACCAGGCCCAGCGCCAGTGCGCTGTCGGTCAGGTCGTAGACCTGCCAGCCGACAGCGACCACCTGGATCTGCAAGGCCGCGGCCGACAGGATGCGGGAGCCGAGGAACAGCGCGAAAGGGCGTTGCCGCAGCAGGCTTGTGGCGTCGGGTGCGGCATCTTGCATCCGGACAGGGGACACGCGCGCGGCGGCGCCGTCCAGCCTCGCCATCCGCCATCCAGCCCGGCATGCTGCGCGGGCCTCACCGCCGCTTGGAGCCAAGATGCCGTCCGACCCTCGCGACCAGGTTCTGATCACCGCCACGGCGCTGGCCCGGCTGCTGCGCGAGCGGCCCGGCGTGGTGGTGCTGGCGGTGCGCAATCCGCGCGTCGCGGCGGATGCCGCCCTGCCACGCATCCCGGGCGCGCTGGATGTGGACCTGCCCAGCGAGTTGGCCGGGCCGGGCGGCGGCACGCGCGGCAGCCGGCCGTTGCCGGAACTCGCCGATCTGCAGGCCTATGCGCGGCGTTGGGGCCTGTCCGCCGACAGTTTCGTGGTGGTCTATGACCATGATCGCGGCTTGCAGGCGGCGCGGGGCTGGTGGGTGCTGCGCTGGGCCGGTGTGGCTCAGGTGCGGCTGCTGGATGGTGGATTCGCCGCCTGGCAAACCGCCGGCCTGCCGATGGCGACGGAGCCCGGCCTGCGCAGCCCCGGCGACATCACCCTGACCGGCGGCGGGCTGAAGGTGCTGGATGCCGACCAGGCGGCGGCGCTGGCGGCGCGCGGGCGGCTGATCGATACCCGCATCCGTGCCAATTACATCGGAGGCATCACCGCGCCGGGGGAGGCCCGGCGCGGCCATATCCCCGGCTCGCTCAGCGCCCCCGCCATCGACAACCTGACCGAGGCGGGTGGCTTCACCGATGCGGCGACGCTGCGCCACCTCTACGCGGCGCACGGCCTCGACGATGGTGGGCCGGTGGGGGTGAGCTGCGGGGCGGGCATCTCCGCCGCCCATGCGGTGGCGGCGCTGGCCTCCATCGGCATCGAGGCGGCGATGTATCCCGGTTCCTGGTCCGCCTGGGCCGCCGATCCGGCGCGCCCGGTGGCGATCGGCGGGCGGCCCTGAACCCCAGGCGCCCGCCGTCGCGGATCGGCTGGTCTTACTTTCCGGCCCAGACCTTGGCCGGGATATAGACCTCGCCCTTCATGATCCGCCGCGCCGTGCGCAGCGTGCCGCCGCCGAGGATGGTGGCGCTGCCGTCTTCCGCGGTGCCGGTGGTGATGACCGCCTCCATCACGCCGGTCGGGTGCTCCAGCGTCACCATCTCCCGCGCCTCGTCATTCACCACGGCGACACCCTGCGCCACCGTGCCGGGCAGCTTGCAGGCGCTGGCGATGCAGATGCCGCCCGTCACCGCCATCGCCTCATGCGTCGCGAGCGGCGTGAAGTAGCGCGCCGCGACGCCCTGGCCGCCGGCGGGCTCGCCCACCATGGCGAATTTCGGCATCACCTTGCCCGCCACATCGCCCATGCCCATGGCGAGGCCGGCGGCGCGGCGGATGCGCTCGATCCGCGCCATGAAGTCCTTGTCTGCGTCCAGCTCCTTCGCCGATTCGCGCGCCGTCTTGCCGAGGTCCTTCGCGCGGGCGATCACCACCGGCATGGCGACGTCGAGGCAGGTCACGTCCACCCCCTCGATGTGATCCAGCGCATGGCCCGTCGGCATCAGCTTGCCCGTCGCGCCGCCCACGGCATCCGCGAAGTTCAGCACGATGGGCGCGGCGGTGCCGGGCACGCCGGCGATGGCGGCATCGCCATCATAGGTCACGCGGCCGCCCGGGGTCTGCACCACCGCCTCGATCAGCGCGCCGGTATTGACGGCGCGGATCAGCACCTTCGTCTCCCCGTCCTGCGCCGGCACCAGCCCTTCCTCGATGGCGAAGGGGCCGATGCCCGCCAGCATATTGCCGCAGGTGGGACCCCAATCGACGAAATCCTTGTCCACCGAGACCTGGGCGAACAGGTAGTCGACCTGCTGCTTCTCCCCCGGCGCGGCCTTGCTGACCATCACCGTCTTGCTGGTCAGCGTGGTGGAGCCGCCAAGCCCGTTGATCTGCCGCGCATCAGGCGAGCCCATCACCGCCAGCAGCACCTTCCCCGCCTCCTCCCGGCTCTCTGGCAGGTCGCCGCGGTGGAAGTAAGGGCCGCGGCTGGTGCCGCCGCGCATGAAGGTGCAGGGGATCGGGGTCTGGAGAGTCATGGGCTGGTCCTTCAAGGCGCGAATGTCAGGTCGAATACTCCCGCAACCGGGCCCGCGGGAAGACAGGGTGGGGTGACGAATGCCTCCACGAAGTCCAGAATGGCGGGATAACGGCACGCCAGACGGGCCGAGCTGGAGGAACGACATGATGAACCGACGCAACACCCTGCGCCTGGCCGGTGGCACCCTGCTGACCACCCTGGCCACACCCTTCCTGGCCCGGGCGCAGGAATCCTGGCCAATCCGCCAGGTGCGCATCGTGATCCCCTTCGCCGCCGGCGGCCCCCAGGACGTCCCCGCCCGCATCATCGCCGACCGGCTGAGCCGCACCCTCGGCGCCACCTTCATCATCGACAACCGCCCCGGCGTCGGCGGTGGCCTCGGCGCGCAAATGGTCGCCAATTCGCCGCCCGACGGGGCGACGCTGCTGTTCATCTCCTCCTCCATCTCCATCCTGCCGACCCTGCAACGCCAGCTGAACTTCGACCCGCTGCGCGACCTGGCCCCGCTGACCGTTGTATGCGACGTGCCCGCCGGCATGATGGTGCGCGCCGACAGCCGCTTCACCGACCTCGCCAGCCTGATCGCCGAAGCCAAGGCCAATCCCGGCAAGCTGACCTACGGCTCCGGCGGCGTCGGCTCCGCCAACCATCTCGCCGGCGCGCAATTCGCGGCCCTGGCAGGTGTCGAAACCGTCCACGTGCCCTATCGCGGCGTCAGCCAGGCGGTGAACGCGATCTACACCGGCGAAATCGACTTCGTCTTCGGCAGCAGCGTCGAAGTCCTGTCCCACCACCGCCAGGGCCGGGCCCGCCTGCTCGGCATGACCATGCCCCAGCGCGTGCCCGCCGTGCCGGATGTCCCCGCCATCGCCGAACTCGTCCCCGGCTACTCCGCCCCCAACTGGTTTGCCATGTTCGCCCCCAAAGGCATGCCACAAGCCCTGATGGACCGCCTGATCAGCGAACTGACCGCCATGCGCGACGACGAAGTCCTGAACGCCCGCCTCAGCCCCGCCGCCGCCATCATCCGCATGGACGGCCCCGCCGCCCTGACCGCCCAACTCACCGCCGAAATCCCGCGCTGGCGCGACGTCATCCAAAAGGCGGGTATCGGTAGCGATAGCTGAGGGCGCACTGGTTGTTGGCGGGAGGGGCACTGCCCCTCCCGCACCCTCCCCGCCAAGGGGCCACTGCCCCTTGGCGGGGAGGGTGCAGGGAGGGCGGAGCCCTCCTTGCAAACCACTCAGTGCCGCCCCCGGCTATGCCAGCGTTGCCGCGACTTTGACGGCGCTTTGCTCCGCGAGGATGTCGCGGATGGCTTGGCGGAGCAGGCGGACGTCGCGGATGCGGCTGAAGCCGGGGCGGTGGAACAGGGCGACGTCGCGGGCCATGGTGCCGTCGCCGATGCGGCGGTAGGCGACCATGTCGTCCAGCAGGGCGCCGACTTGTACGGCGAGTTGCGGCATGAAGGAGCAGCCGACGCCGGCGGCGACCATTTGACGCAGGGTTTCCAGGCTGGCGGCCTGGAGTTCGGGGCGGTCGATTTGCAGGCGGGTGGGGCAGTAGGCCAGGGCGTGGTCGCGCAGGCAGTGGCCTTCGCTGAGCAGGATGAGTTCGGCCACGGGGATGTCGGTGCGGCTGACCTGTTCGACGCGGGCCAGGGGGTGGTCGCGCGGCACGACGAGGACGAATTCCTCCCGGAAGAGTTTGAGTTCGGTCAGGTCGGGGCCCGGCAGGGGGGAGGCGGCGAGGATGGCGTCGAGTTCGCCGTCTTCCACCTGGCGGGCCAGGTGGCGGGTGAGGCCTTCGGAGAGCAGCAGGCGCAGATGCGGGAAGCGGGCGCGGAGGGGCTTGAGCAGGAAGGGCACGAGGTAGGGGCCGAGGGTGGAAATGACGCCGAGGCGGAAGGTGCCTTCCAGGGGGGCGGCGCCGGCGGCCGCGATTTCGAACATGCGGCGGGCTTCGGCGACGATCAGCCGTGCCTGGGCGATCAGTTCGGCGCCGCGGGGGGTGATGAGCACGCCGCGGGGCGCGCGTTCGAAGCATTCGACCTGCAGCAGTTCTTCCAGCTTGCGGATCTGGGCGGAGAGGGTGGGCTGGCTGACGGCGCAGGCCTGGGCTGCGCGGCCGAAGCTGAGATGTTCCGCGACGGCCAGAAGGTATTCCAGGTCACGCAGTGACAGGCCGGCGAGAGTCATGGGGAGGTCCCTTGCGGTATTCGGAGCGGCCTGCGGCGGCGGCCGTTTGATGCGCAGTGGCATCAGATACGCGCTCTGCGCCCCGCTGGTCCAGGGTGCGCGGATTGACCCCTCGATGAGCCGCGCCTAGGCGTTGGGGGCAGAGGGGAGACGGGGTGGTGGAGACAGGCTCCATGCGAACGGGCGGGGCGCCGCGCCAGCCGAAGCGGCGGCGGGCCTTCGACGCGGCGGCGAAGGGTGCGCTGGACGGGGTTCGGGTGGTGGACCTGTCGCGACTCGTCGCGGGCAACATGCTCACCAAGGTGCTTGCCGATCATGGGGCGGAGGTGGTGAAGGTGGAGCCGCCGGCGGGCGACAGCCTGCGCGCCTGGAAGGTTTCGGGCATCGAAACCGCCTGGAAGACCTGGTGCCGCAACAAGCGCAGCATCTGCCTGGATTTGCGCAAGGCCGAGGCGGTGGCCGTGGTGAAGCGCCTGGTCGCGGATGCGGCGATGTTCGTCGAAAGCTTCCGGCCAGGGGTGCTGGAGGAGATGGGGCTGGGGCCGGAGGAGCTGCTGGCGATCAACCCGGCCTTGGTGATCGTGCGGGTTTCCGGCTGGGGCCAGACCGGGCCGTTCCGGCACAAGCCGGGCTTTGGCACATTGGTTGAGGGCTATGCGGGCTTCGCAGCCTTGAACGGCTTCGCGGACCGGGAGCCGGTGCTGCCGCCGATGTTCATGGCGGATGCCTATGCGGGTCTGTACGGCGCCTCTGCCGCCATGATCGCGCTGTGGCACGCGAAGGCGACGGGACAGGGGCAGGTGGTGGACCTGTCGCTGTTCGAGCCGATTTTCGCGGTGCTGGAGCCGCAAATGGCCAATTGGCGGGTCAGCGGCAAAGTGAAGCCGCGCACCGGCAGCCGCAGCACCAATACCGCGCCGCGCAATGCCTACCGCACGAAGGATGGCGGCTGGCTGAGCCTGTCCACCAGCACCCAGGCGGTCTTCGTGCGGCTGATGCACAGCATCGGCCGGCCGGAGCTGGTCGAAGATCCGCGCTTCCGGACCAATCCCGATCGCCTGGCGCATATCGAGGTCATCGACGGCGTGATCCGCGATGCCATTGCCGGCATGGACCGGGCCGAGGCGTTGCTGAAGTTCGACCGGGATGGGGTGACCATCGGCCCGATCATGGATGTCTCGGAACTGGATAGAGATGCCTATATCGCCGAGCGGGAGGCGCTGATCGAGGTGCCGGATGACGAGATGCCGGATGGGTGGCTGCCCATGCATGGGCAGGTGCCGCGCCTGTCGGTGACCCCCGGCATCCTGCGCAACCCCGCGCCGAAGCTGGGCGCGGACAATGACGCGCTGCTGGCACCCCTGTTGGGTGCCGAGGAACTGGCCCGCCTGCGTGCGGCGGGCATCGTGCTGCACGGAGAATGACGAGAATGACCCGCGCCTGGCGTTCCATGCTCTATGTCCCGGCCAATGTGCCGCGTTTCGTCGCCAAGGCGCCGGGGGCCGGGGCGGATGCGGTGATCCTGGATCTGGAGGACAGCGTTCCCACCGACCGCAAGACGGAGGCCCGGGCGGCGCTGGCCGAGGCGGTGCCGGCGGTGCGGGCGGGCGGCAGTGACGTGCTGGTGCGGGTCAACCGCCCGCTGCGGCTGGCGCTGCCGGATATCGAGGCGGCGATCGCGGCCGGGGCCGATGGCATCCTGCTGACCAAGGTGCTGGGGCCGGAGCATGTCGTGCTGGCCGCGGAGCTGCTGGCGGAGGCGCCGCGCCGCATGGTCATCGTGCCGGTGGTGGAGACCGCCGCCGCCCTGCTGAAGATCGAGGCGGTCGCCGCGGCCCATCCGCTGGTGACCGGCCTGCTGGTGGGGGCCGAGGATCTGGCCGCCGAATGTGGCGCCCAGCCGGATGACGAGCTGATCGTGCTGGCCAAGCGCCGCATGGTGATCGCCGCCATCGCGGCCGGGGTGGCGCCGTTGGGCACGCTCGGGACGGTGGCGGATTTCCGGGATGCGGAGCGGATTCGGGACTTGGTGGCGCGGTCCCGCCGCACCGGCCTGGTGGGCGCCACCTGCATCCATCCGGCGCTGGTGCCGATCCTGAATGCCGGATTCTCCCCCAGCGAGGCGGAGGTCGCGCTGGCCCAGCGCCATGTGGCGGCGGCGGAGGAAGCGGCGAAGGCCGGGCGGGGCTCCTTCACCGTGGACGGGATGATGGTGGACGAGCCGGTTCTGATCCGCGCCCGGCGCATCCTGTCCCAGGCCCGGTAGCCGCCGGCACCCTGGCGCGCGGGGCAGCCATGCTGCCCTTCGCGGCGGGAGTTGGTGCGGTGGCGGGCAGTCTGCGCTAGACAGCGCCCACAATGCCCTTTCCCGATCTCCCCGAACGTCTCGCCCAGGCCCTGGCCGAGCGCGGCTACGCCGAACCCACCCCCGTCCAGGCCGCCGTGCTGGATCCCGCAACCGCCGGTCGGGACCTGCTGGTCTCCGCCCAGACCGGCTCCGGCAAGACGGTGGCCTTCGGCCTCGCCATCGCCGAGCAGGTGCTGTCCGGCGGCCGCAGCCAGGTGCCGTTGGCCCTGGTCATCGCCCCGACCCGTGAATTGGCGATGCAGGTGCGGGACGAGCTGGCCTGGCTCTATTCCGGCACCGCGGTGCGGGTGATTGCCTGCGTCGGCGGCACCGATGTGCGGGCCGATCGCCGGGCACTATCGATGGGCGCCGAGATCGTGGTCGGCACCCCGGGGCGCCTCCGGGACCATCTCGACCGCGCCAATATGGACCTGTCCCAGCTCCGCGCCGCCGTGCTCGATGAGGCGGATGAGATGCTGGACATGGGGTTCCGGGACGACCTGGAAGCCATTCTCGAAGGCGCGCCGGAGTCCCGCCGCACGCTGTTGTTCTCGGCGACCGTGCCGCGGGAGATCGTGGCGCTCGCCGCTTCCTACCAGCGCGGCGCGCTGCGGATCGCGGCGACGGTGGAGGGTGAGCGCCATGGCGACATCGCCTATCGCGCCATGCTGGTCGGGCCGCGGGAGGTCGAGGCCGCCGTGGTCAATGCGCTCCGTTGGTATGAGGCCGGCGCGGCGCTGGTCTTCTGCAACACGCGGGAACAGGTGAACCGGCTGCATGGCACGCTGTCGGAGCGCGGCTTTTCCGCCGTGGCCCTGTCCGGCGAACTGACCCAGGCGGAGCGCAACCGCGCGCTCCAGGCCCTGCGCGACCGTCGCGCCCGGGTCTGCGTGGCGACCGATGTCGCCGCGCGCGGCATCGACCTGCCGGATCTGGGCCTGGTGATCCATGCCGAATTGCCGCGCGACAAGGAAACGCTGCAGCACCGTTCCGGCCGCACCGGCCGGGCCGGGCGCAAGGGCGTCGCGGTGCTGATGGTGTCCCACACCCGCCGGCGGCTGGCGGAGCGCCTGCTGTCCAACGCCCGCATCCAGGCCGAATGGTCCGGCCCGCCCACCGCCGAGGATGTCCGCGCCAAGGACCGGGAACGCCTGGCTGCCCAGGCGCGCATCGCCGTGGATGCGGTGGCGGATGAGGATGACATCGAACTCGCCCGCGCTTTGCTGACGGATAAGACGCCGGAACAGGTGGCGGCCGCGCTGTTCCAGGCGCTGCGATCTTCCCTGCCGGCGCCGGAGGAGCTTTCGGCCCTGCCGCCGCCCGCCCCCCGCGCCCCGCGCGAACAGGGTGGGGAGGGCGTCTGGTTCCGCCTGTCCATCGGCCGGCACGACCAGGCCGATCCGCGCTGGATCCTGCCCTTCATCTGCCGCAAGGGCGACCTGACGCGGAAGGAGGTGGGCCGGATCGAGGTGATGGACCGCGAAACCCGCGTGGAGATCGCCCCCTGGGCCGCCGCGCGCTTCGCCGCCTCCGCCCAGCGGGTGTCGGGCGATGACGATGACCGCATCCGCATCGAGCCGATGGCCCATGCCCCGGCCCCCAGCCGCGCCCCGCCGCGCGAGCCGCAGCGCGACCGCCCGGCGCCGCCGCGGCCGGAGCGGCCGGCAGGCCCGCCGCGCGAGTATCGCGGGGCTCCGCGTGGGGCCAATGCCGGGCCGCCGCGCGGCGACAAGCCCCGCGCGCCTTATGCTGGCCCGAAGCGCCGCCCGCAGCCGTGACTTAAGCCCTCCCCCGCTTGGGGGGGGAGGGTTGGGTGGGGGCTTCGCGACCCCCCTTCAGTTCACCTCGATCCGCGCTTCGCGCACCACCCGGCGCCAGCGGGCCAGGTCCTCGGCAATCAGCTTGCCCAGGGCCTCGCGCGATGTGGCGTCGACGGCGAAGCCGACCCGGGCCAGGCGCTCCGTCACATCCGGCGTCTTCAGCGCGGCGACGATCACCTCGTTCAGCCGTTCCAGCACCGGCGCCGGGGTCGCCGCCGGGGCGACGATGGCGGTCCAGGAGCCGGAGACATGGTCCGGCAGGCCCTGCTCGGCCATGGTCGGCACATCGGGCAGCATCGGGAAGCGGGTCGGGCCGCAGATGGCGATGCCGCGCAGCCGGCCTTCCCGCACATGCACGCCAACCGTCGCGGCGTTCAGCACCGCGAAGGGGGCGGTGTTCTGGATGACGGCGGTGGCCGCCGCCGGGCCGCCGGCGAAGGGCACGGCCAGGGCTTCGGTATTGGTCAGCAGCTTGAACAGCTCCATGCCAAGCTGTTCGGAGGAGCCGACGCCGGAGGAGGCATAGGCCGGCCCGCCCCGGATCGTCTTCATCCAGGCCACCAGCTCCGCCACGTTGGTCGCGGGGATGGCGGGATTCACCACCAGCATGTTCGGCGCCGTCATCACCAGCGTGACCGGCGTGAAGTCCTTCTCCACATCATAGCCCGGGCTGCGCATCACCACGGGGTTGATGGTCAGCGTGCCGCTGGCCGCGACCAGCAGCGTGTGGCCATCCGCCGGCTGCTGCGCGACGTAGCGGGACCCGATGGCCCCGGTGGCGCCCGGACGGTTTTCCACCACCACCGGCTGGCCGAGCGCCGAGGACATGCCCTGCTGGATGACGCGCGCGGCGAGGTCCGTCGGGCCGCCGGGCGGGAAGGGCACCACCAGGCTGATCGGGCGCGTCGGCGCCCAGGCGGCCTGGGCCCGGGCGCCACGCGGCAGCAGGAAGGGCGCGGCGAGCAGGGACAATGCATGGCGGCGAGGAAGCATGGGGAGGATCCTGTTTTCCTGTTTGACAGGACAATACTGACCCGAACCGCACCGATTGCGCCACCCCAGGCCGGTTGACCCGATGGCGCGGGCTGCCGAGGATCGCCGCATGACCCGCCATCCCGATGACGTCCGCGCCGCCCTCGAAGCCATCCGCGCCGCGCGCGGCTTCGTGCTGCCCCATCACGGCGCCATGGCCGCCGCTCTGCCGGAACTGCACGCAACCTATGAGGCGATGTATCGCGCGTTGACGCTGGAACAGCGCCATCTGGAGCCATTGGAGAAGGAGGTAACGTGGCTGGCGATCCTCGCCGCCTGCGAGGAGCCGGTGGGCACGCATCATGTCCACAAATTCAAGCAGGCCGGCGGCAGCGATGCCCTGGCCGCCGCGGTGTTCCGGCTTGTGAGCTTCGCCGCCGGCGCACGGCGTTACGCCTGCCTCGGCGCGCATTGGCAGGCGCAATTTCCCGCACTGCCGGCGGCGCGCGAATATCAGCAGGGCCTTGATGCGCTGATCGCCGGCACGCCACTGTCGCCCGGCTTGGCGCGGCTTGCCTTGATCGGCGTGCATACGGCGGAGGAGGAGTTGTGGGGCCTGCGCGTGGTGCTGGACTCGGCTTATGCGCTGGGCCTCGATGAGGCGCGCATGGCGGAGGCGATGAGCCTTGCCATCTGGCCGCGCGGCGTGAACCGCTTCGTCAAGGCGACGGCGGTGTGGCTGGAACTGCTGCAATCCGGGCGCGTCACGCCTTCTCCGGCCTTTCGCGCCTGGGCGGAGGTGGCGGGGCAGGGGGCCTTCGTGCCGCCACCCGTTTGACGGCCGCCGCGCCGCCTTCCTATCCTGCCGCGGCTGAGGAGTCCCCGATGGTCGAGGCGTTGCAGGTTCCCACGCATCTGACCGTGGCGAATGCGGATTTCAGCCGTGCGCTGGGCTTCATCGACGGCGCGGTGGTGCCGCTGGCTGAAGCGAAGATCCCGGTTCGTGACCTCGGCCTGATGTATGCCGACATGACCTATGATGTCGTGCATGTCTGGCAGGGCGGCTTCTTTCGGCTGGAGGATCACCTCGACCGCTTCTTCGCCTCCCTCACTGGGCTACGGCTGGATGCGGGGATGGACCGGGACGCGATGCGACGCGTGCTGGCCGATCTGGTGCGCCGCAGCGGCCTGCCGGATGCGCTGGTCTATTTCGCCTGCACCCGCGGCATGGCGGTGCCGGGATCGCGCGACCCGACCCTGTCCACCAACCGCTTCTTCGCCACCGTCACGCCACTGGTCCTGCGTGGCCAGCCGGAGGAGATGCAGCGTGGCCAGAACGCCATGCTGGTGCGCGACGTGGCGCGCATTCCGGCGGCGGCGGTGAACCCGCTGTGGAAGAACACCCATTGGGGCGACTTCATCCGCGCCGCCTTCCTGGCCAAGGATGCCGGCTGCGATGTGCCGATCCTCTGCGCCACGGATGGCGCCGTGGCGGAGGCGCCGGGCTTCAATGTGGTGGCCGTGATCGATGGCGGGCTGCTGGCGCCGGAGGCCGGGGTGCTGGAAGGCATTTCCTGCCGCAGCATGTTCGAGATCGCGGCCGATCTCGGCATTCCCGCCCGCTACGGCCGCCTGATGCCGGAGGCCCTGGCGGCGGCGCAGGAGGCCTTCCTGACCGCCACCTCCTGCGGCCTGTTCCCGCTGACGCGGCTGGATGGCGCACCGATCGGGGCCGGTGTGCCGGGGCCGATCACGACGCGCTTGCTCAACACCTACTACGCCCGGAAGAATGCCGGCTGGCTCATCACGCCGGTGGATGCCATTCCGCCACCCTGACACCCAGGAGACTGCCGATGCGGCGCCTGCTCGCTTCCCTTG
The DNA here is from genome assembly GCF_053891155.1 of Roseomonas sp. F4. Taxonomy (NCBI): domain Bacteria; kingdom Pseudomonadati; phylum Pseudomonadota; class Alphaproteobacteria; order Acetobacterales; family Roseomonadaceae; genus Roseomonas; species Roseomonas sp. F4. Next base: position 617,364 of record NZ_JBSSHK010000004.1, on the reverse strand, counting down.
TGGCCCTTGCCCTGGGTCTGGCCGCGCTGCCCGCGGTGGCGCGGGACCTGACCATCGTCGCCGGTGGCGGCGCGTTGCAGGACCATATGCGCGCCACGCTGTTCTCCACCTTCGCCAACGGGCCGGTGGTGGACACGGCCTATGACTACAATGTCGGCCCGATCCGGGCGATGGTGCAGGCGCGCAACGTCACCTGGGATGTGGTGATGGTGGAAGCGCCGGACCTGGTGCGCGGCTGCGAGGACGGCATCTTCGAGCGCATCGACTGGTCCGTGGTGAACCGCGACAAGTTCATGCCGGGCGGCGCCACCACCTGCGGCGCGGGCGCCATCGGCTGGGGCGTTTCGGTCTTCTACGACGAGGCCCGGCACCCGACCGGCCCCGCCAACTTTGTCGAGTTCTGGGACACCCAGCGCTTCCCCGGCCGCCGCAGCCTGCGCCGTGGCGCGCGGATGACGCTGGAGATCGCGCTGATGGGGGACGGCGTGCCGGCGGCCGAGGTCTACAAGGTGCTGGCGACGCCCGCCGGCCAGCAGCGCGCCTTCGCGGCGCTCGACCGGCTGCGCCCGAACCTGACCTTCTGGACCGGCGGGCAACAGCCGATCGAGCTGGTGAACAGCGGGGAGGTCGCCTATGCCGTCGCCTTCGTCGGCCGTGTCGCCAATGGCATCCGCGCCGGGCAGCGCTACGCCCTGCGCTGGCCGACCCTGCTCTACGCCTATGACAGCTGGGCGGTGGTGCGCGGCTCGGCCAATGCGGCGGCGGGCATGCGGCTGATCGAGCACATCACCAATGCCGAGCCGCTGCTGGCGCTGACGCGGCTCTGGCCGATCAACCCGGTGAACCAGGCGGTGGCGGATGACCCTGATGTGCGCGCGCGGAACCCGCTGATGATGACCAACCACCAGGCCGGCGGGCTGGAGATCGACACCGAGTTCTGGCTGGAGCATGGCCCGGACCTGGAACAGCGCTTCGCCGCCTGGCTGAATCGTTGAGGCGTACCAACTGGCTGGCGGCGCTGCTGATCGCGCCGCTGCTGCTGTTGATCCTTGGCAGCTTTCTTGTGCCCGTCGGCCTGACGCTGTGTCGGGCGGTGCAGGACCGGGAGGTGGCGCAGGCGCTGCCGGAGACCAGCGCAATTCTGGCGAGCTGGGACGGGCAGGGGCTGCCACCGGAGGCCGCCTTCGCCGCGGTGGCGCGGGAGCTGGGCGCGGCGCTGGAGGCGCGGCGCATCGGCGATGTGGCGCAGCGCATGAACTTCGCCGAGACCGGTATGCGCAGCACCCTGCTGCGCACCGCCCGCGCGGCGGACCGGCTGCGCGCGCCCTATGCGGCCTCCCTGGTGGCGCTGGATGCGCGTTGGGGGCAGGCGGAGACCTGGCTGCTGCTGCGCAGTGCCGGCGGTCCCCTGACCTCGCTGTACCTGCTGCGGGCGATGGATTTTACGCAGATGCCGGATGGCGGCGTGGTGCAGGTGCCGGCGGATGAACGACTGTACCGCACGCTGTTCCTGCGGACCTTCGGCATCAGCCTGCTGGTCACGGCGCTCTGTGTGCTGCTGGCCTATCCGGTGGCCTATACCATTGCCCGGCTGCGCGCGCCCTGGTCCTCCATCGCGCTGACGCTGGTGCTGATTCCCTTCTGGTCCTCCGTGCTGGTGCGCACCACCGCCTGGTTCGTGCTGCTGCAACGGGAGGGGCCGGTGAATGCGGCGCTGCTGGGGATGGGGCTGCTGGACGCGCCGGCGCAGATCATCGGCACGCGCATCGCCGTGGTGCTGGCGCTGGTGCATGTGCTGCTGCCCTTCGCCATCCTGCCGATGCACAGCGTGATGACACGGCTGGACGCCACCTATCTGCGCGCCGCGGCCTCGCTGGGCGCCAACGGGATGCAGCGCTTTCTGCGCGTCTGGCTGCCGCTGAGCCTGCCCGGCGTGCTGGCGGGCGGCGCCATGGTCTTCCTGCTGGCGGTCGGCATGTACACGGCCCCGGCGCTGGTGGGCGGGGATCGGGATCAGATGGTGGCCTGGTTCATTGCCAATTTCCTCAATCGCGACGTGAACTGGGGCATGGCGGCCGCACTCTCCGCCTATCTGCTGGCGATGACGGGCGCCATCGTCGCCCTGGCGCGCATCGTGACCGGTGGGCTGGTGGGGGCGCGGGGCTGATGCGCGAACACCCGCTCGCCCGCATCCTGCTGCGCGGCGCCACGGCGCTGGTGCTGCTGTTTCTTCTGGCGCCGATGGTGGCGGTGGTGGTGCTGTCCTTCTCGCCGACCGAGCTGATGGTGCTGCCGCCGCGCGGCTTTTCACTGCGCTGGTACGAGGATTTTCTCACGGCCGGGCGCTGGGTGCTGGCCACGCGCAACAGCTTTGTCGTCGCCATCGCGACCACGCTGCTGGCGACGCTGCTGGGCACCATGGCGGCCATTGGCCTTCAGCTCGGGCGCTTTCGCGGTAAGGCGGTGCTGGTCACGCTGCTGACGCTGCCGATGGTCACGCCCTATATCGTGACCGCCGCCGCGATGTTCTTCGCCTATGCCATCATCGGGCTGACGGGATCGCTGCTGGGGTTGGTGCTGGCGCATACGGTGGTGGCGGTGCCCTTTGTGGTGGTGGCGGTGCTGGCCACCTTGCAGACGTTTGACGCCACCTTGCTGCGCGCCGCCGCGTCGTTGGGTGCGCCGCCGATGCTGGCTCTGCTGCGGGTGATGGTGCCGAATATCTGGCCGGGCATCGCCGCCGGCGCGGTCTTCGCCTTCGCCACCTCGCTGGATGAATTCGTCATCACCCTGTTCATGGCCGGCCCCGGCCAGTTCACCCTGCCGCGCCAGATGTATGCATCGGTGCGTGAATCGCTGACGCCGACCATCCTCGCCGCCGCCACGCTGCTGTTCCTCTGTTCCCTGCTGTTCCTTCTGGTCAGCGAGGTCTTGCGATTGCGCGCCGCGCGGAAGGTGCGGGCATGAGCGATATTCTCGTCAACTTCCGTGACGTGACGAAAAGCTATGACGGCCGCGTGCCGGTTGTCGCCGCGCTGAATCTTGATGTGCGTCGCGGCGAGTTCCTGACGCTGCTCGGCCCCTCCGGCTCCGGCAAGACCACCACGTTGATGATGCTGGCGGGGTTCGAGGACCCATCTTCTGGCCGCATCGCGCTGGACGGCACGCGCATCGACACGGTGCCGCCGCATCAGCGCGGCATCGGCGTGGTGTTCCAGAACTACGCGCTGTTCCCGCATATGACGGTCGCGCAGAACCTGGCCTTCCCGCTCTCCATCCGCCGCATGCCCAAGGCCGAGATCGCCACCCGCATCGCCCGCGCGCTGGACATGGTACGTCTGCCGGCCTTTGGCGACCGCAAGCCCGCTCAGCTTTCCGGTGGCCAGCAGCAGCGCGTGGCGTTGGCCCGTGCCTTGATCTTCGAACCGAAGCTGGTGCTGCTGGACGAACCGCTCGGCGCGCTCGACAAGCAGTTGCGCGAGGAGTTGCAGGCCGAGATCCGCCACATCCATGCGCGCCTCGGCGTCACCATGGTCTATGTCACGCATGACCAGGCGGAGGCGCTGACGCTGTCGGATCGCATCGCCATCTTCCACGAAGGCCGCATCCAGCAGATCGACACGCCCGAGGCGGTGTATGAGCGCCCCGCCAATCCCTTCGTCGCCGGCTTCATCGGAGAGAGCAACCGCCTGACGGCTCAGGTGGTGGATGCGACGCGACTGCGGCTGGCGGACGGCACGATCCTCGACACCTTGCCGCATGCCCTGCCGCCCGGCGCCGGTGCGCTGGTTTCGATTCGGCCGGAGCGTGTCGCTATCAGCATACAGGGTCCAGGCAACGCCGTGGTGGAGGAGGTGGTCTATCTCGGCGACCATTGCCGTCTGCGCCTGGCGCATGCAGGCCGTGCGGATTTCATCGCCAAACTGCCCCGCCAGGATGCGATGGCGGTGCCCGCGCCTGGCACGCGGATCACCATCGGTATCCCCGCCGACGCCGTCACGGTCTTTCCCACCGACTGACACGGTTTGCGCTTGACAGGAGGCGCTGTCCCGCGTGGCATCGGGGTGAAATTTGCTGTGGCACGCCCTTTGGAGGGAAGACCATGCTCAACCTGACCCGTCGTCATCTGCTGGGTGCCGCCGCGAGCCTCGGCGCCGCGCCGCTGGTCGCCAACCCAGCCCGTGCGCAGCAGCGACCCGGCGTCATCCGCATGGGTCTGTCGGCCTGGCCGCCGAACCTGCAACCCTGGCCCTCCACCGGCGCCTCCGCCGGCACGGTGAAGATGCTGATCCACCGGCGTCTGACGCGCTTCGACGCGAAGGGGGATTTGCAGGGCGAGCTTGCGCGGGAATTCGCGCTGGATGCCGAGGGCGCCTGGATCTTCAAGCTGCGGCCTGAAGCCGTGTTCCACAATGGCGAGAAGGTCACCGCCGAGGATGTGAAGTGGTGCATCGAGCAGATCGCCGGTGAACGCTCCACCGCCTATTATCGCGCCCAGATGCAGCAGATCGCGCGGGTCGAGACGCCGGATGCGCAGACGGTGCGGCTGGTGATGAAGGAACCGACGGCGACGGTGCCGCTGTGGTTCGCCAATTACAACATGCCGATCATCTCCCGCGCCACCCGCGACATGAATGCCGCCATCGGCTGCGGCCCCTATCGCGTCGCCTCGCAGGAACGCGGGTCCTGGATCCAGCTGGAGAAGGCGAACAACTACTGGGTGCCCGGCCTGCCGCGCACCAACACCATCCGCATGACCATCTATGCCGATGAGAACCTGCGCCTCGCCGCGCTGCAGTCGGGCGATGTGGATATGATCGAGTATGTGCCCTGGGCCGGCATGGCGGCGGTGGAGAATGATGCGCGGCTGAAGCTGGATGCCCAGATGGGCCCCTTCATGGACATCCTGTTCAACGGCACGCGCCCGCCCTTCAACAACCCGCTGGTCCGTCGCGCCGTGGCCCATGCGGTGAAGCGCGAGGATATCGTGCGTGTGGCCTTCTCTGGCCGCGGCAAGCCGATCGAGGGCATGCCGATCGTCGAGGGAACGCCCTGGTACGACGCGGAACTCGCCAAGGGCCACGCCTATAATCCGGAACGCGCCAAGGCGCTGCTGACGCAGGCCGGCTTCCCGAATGGCTTCTCTACCACGCTGCTGGCGACGTCGCAGTTCGGCATGCACAAGGACAGCGCGGAGATCACGCAGCAATACCTGGCGGCCATCGGCATCCAGGCGGAGCTGCGGTTGACCGACTGGTCCACCCGCGTCTCCGCCGGCATTCGCGGGCAGTATGATATCGCCGTCCATGGCGTCTCCGCCGATTTCAACGATCCGGATGGGCTGACCGTGGTGCTCGACACCTCGCTATCTGACGCGCATGGCCGGTCCTTCCGCCTGTCCACGCCGCGCACGGTGGAGCTGCTCGGCAAGGGGCGCGCGGAGTTCGACACGGCGAAGCGCATCGAGATCTACAAGGACATGCAGCGCGCGGCGCTGGAGGAAGTGCCCGTGGTGGGTCTCGCCTGGCGCGAGCAGGGCTACGGCTTCGACAGCCGCATCACCGGCTTCGCCAACCTGCCGGGGGCGCTGACCACCTCCTCAGGCGCGATGCTGGAGTTCGCGGCCTTCGGCTGATGGCATGGCTGGCCCGGCGCATCGGGATTTCGCTGCTGCTCATGTGGGTGGTAGCGACCATCGTCTTCCTCGCGCTGCACATGGTGCCGGGCGATCCGGCGGAGATGCTGCTCTCCACCGGCGGCGCCATGCCGGATGCTTTTGCGATTGCGGAGTTGCGGGAGCGGCTGGGGCTGAATCGGCCGATTCTGGAGCAGTATGGTACCTTCCTGATCGGGCTCAGCCAGGGCGATCTCGGCACATCCTTGGTGGATGACTATCCGGTGGCGGAGGAGATCGCGCTGCGCCTGCCGCGCACGCTGGAACTGATCGTGGCCGGAACGCTGCTGGCGGTGGCCATCGCCCTGCCGGCGGGCACCTTCGCCGCCGTGCGCCAGGGCGGCAGCTTCGACCGCGCGGCCTCGGCGCTGGCGGCGGTGTTGCAGGCGGTGCCGGTCTTCGTGCTCGGCACTCTGCTGATCCTGGTGCTGGCGCAATGGCTGCGCTGGATGCCGGCGGGTGGCTACACGCCTTTCGCGGATGATCCGGTGCGGCATCTGGTGCTGCTGTCGCTGCCCGCCATCGCGGTCGCCAAGGGATTGGCCGCCACCATCTTCCGCATGACGCGCGCTTCCGTGCTTGATGCACTGTCGCGCGACCATGTGCGCACGGCGCGCGCCAAGGGGCTGACGCCGCAGCGGGTGCTGCGCCGGCATGTGGTGCGCAATGCGCTGATCCCGGTGACGACGGTGCTCGGCCTTCAGATGGGCTCGCTGCTCGGCGGCACGGTGCTGGTGGAATACGTCTTCAACTGGCCCGGCCTGTCCACGCCGCTGCTGCGCGCGGTGGAGGCGCGGGATTATCCGATGGTCGTCGGCATCGTCATCACCGTCTCCGGCCTGTTCCTGCTGATCAACCTGGCGATGGACCTGATCTATGCGGCGCTCGATCCGCGGATCACCCGCTCATGAGGAAGCTCTGGATTCCGGGCGCTGTCGTCACGCTGATCGTGCTGATCGCCATCGCCGCGCCGGTTCTGCCGCTGATGGACCCGATCCGGCAGGATGTGGCGAACCGCCTGGCGGCCTATGTGCCGGGCAGCCCGATGGGGCGGGATGAGTTCGGGCGTGATGTGTTTTCGCGGCTGATCTGGGGCGCGCGATCCTCCCTCGCCGTGGCCTTCGCCTCCGCCACCATCGCGGCGGTGATCGGCACGGCGCTGGGCCTGCTGGGCGGCTGGTTCCGCGGCGTGGTGGAGTTCCTGGCGATCCGCGGCGCCGATGTGGTGCTGTGCTTTCCGCCGGTGCTGCTGGCGCTGCTGGTGGTGACGCTGCTGGGGCCGGGCACCGCCACGCTGATTCTGGTGCTGTCCGTGCTGTATCTGCCCGGCTTCATCCGGGTGAGCTTTGCGGAGGTGCTTTCCGCGCGGTCGCAGGATTATGTCGAGGCTGTGCGCGCACTTGGCGCCCGCACGCCGCGCATCCTGCTGCGCACGGTGCTGCCGAACATCTCGGGGCCGGTGCTGGTGCAGCTCTCGCTCGCAGTGGCTTCCGCCGTGGTGCTGGAAAGCGGGTTGTCTTTCCTCGGCCTCGGCGTGGTTCCGCCGACGCCGAGCTGGGGGCTGATGATCCGCGGTGCGCGCGCCACCATGGAACAGGCGCCGATGCTGCTGCTGTGGCCCTGTCTTGCGCTGACGGTGACCATCCTGGCGATGAACCTGCTCTGCGACGCGGTGCGCGACGTGGCCGACAAGCGCGGTGGCGGCGGGGCAAAGAAGCTGCGGCTGGTGGATCGGCTGCTGCCCGGCCTGTTCCCCGCGCCGGCCTTGCCAGCGCCGCTGCTGGATGTGCAGGGGCTGACGGTGGAAATCGTCACGCCGGGCGGCATCATCCGCCCGGTGGAGGACATGTCCTTCCGCCTCGATGCCGGACGCACCTTGGCCATTGTCGGTGAAAGCGGCTCCGGCAAATCCATGGCGGCCACCGCCATCATGGGTCTGCTGCCGCCGGCCGCCCGCGTGGCCGATGGCGTGGCGCGCTTCGATGGCGCTGACCTGCTGCGCATGCCGGAACCCGCCCGCCGAAAGCTGCGCGGCGGTGCCATGGCGATGGTCTTCCAGGACCCGATGAGCAGCCTGAACCCGGTGCACCGCATCGGCGACCAGGTGGCGGAGGCGATCCGCGCCCATCGCGACCTGCCCACCGGCAAGGCGGCCTTGGAGGCGGTGGAGCTGCTGAAGCGCGTCGGCATCGCCGATCCCGAACGCCGCGCCCGCGCCTATCCGCACGAGCTCTCGGGCGGCATGCGCCAGCGCGTGATGATCGCCATGGCCATCGCCAACCGTCCCCGCCTGCTGATCGCGGATGAGCCCACCACGGCGCTGGACGTGACGGTGCAGGCCGCCATTCTGGAATTGCTGGCGGAGCTGCGGCGGGCGGAGGGCATGGGCGTCGTGCTCATCACCCATTCGCTCGGCGTGGTGGCGGAGGTCGCCGAAGATGTGGTGGTGATGTACGCCGCGCAGGTGGTGGAGCGCGGCCCCGTCGCCCAGGTCTTTGCGAGGCCGCTGCACCCCTATACCCGCGCCTTGCTGGCCGCCGTGCCGGATGGCGATATCGAGCCGGAGGGCATTCCCGGCGTCGTGCCGCGCCCCGATGCCTGGCCACCCGGCTGCCGCTTCGCGCCCCGCTGCGGTTTTGCGACACAGGCCTGCGCCACCCCGCCACCGCTGGAGGAGCTGGAAGGCCACGCCGTGCGCTGCATCCGCTGGCGGGAGCTGACGGCATGACCGAACCCCTGGTCGTCGCCGAGGCCGTGGAGATGAGTTTTGCGCCACGCGGCATCCTGGCTCGTGGCAGGCCCGTGCGCGCCGTCGCGGGCGTGGATGCGACCGTGGCGCGGGGGGAGGCGCTGGGCGTCGTCGGTGAAAGCGGCAGCGGCAAGTCCACCCTCGGCCGCGTACTTCTGGGTCTGCTGGCCGCTACGGGCGGCACCGTGCGCTTCGATGGCCAGCCGCTGCCGAAGCCAGGCAGTGCGCCCTGGCGGGCGTTGCGCGCACGGATGGGCATTGTCTTCCAGGACCCCTTTGGCAGCCTCGACGCGCGGCGCACCATTGGCGCGCAGGTGGAGGACGGCCTTTCGATCCACACCAGACTTTCCGCGGCCGAACGGCGCGCGCGATTGACAGAGATGTTCGTGCGGGTGGGGCTCGATCCGCAGCGGCTCGGCGCCTATCCGCATGAATTCTCCGGCGGTCAGCGGCAGCGGCTGGGTATCGCCCGGGCGCTGGCCACCAATCCGGATTTCCTGGTGGCGGATGAGCCGGTCTCGGCGCTGGACGTCTCCATCCAGGCGCAGGTGGTGCGGCTGTTGGCGGATCTCCGGCGGGACCTTGGCCTCGCCATGCTGTTCATCAGCCATGACCTGCCGGTGGTGCGGCATCTCTGCGACCGCGTCATCGTCATGTATCTCGGCCGCGTCATGGAGGAAGGGCCGGTCGCGGAGGTTTTTGCGCGGCCCTCGCACCCCTATACGCGGGCGCTGCTTTCGGCGACGCCGCGGCTCGATCCGGCGAAGCGGCTATCGCGGGTGATCCTGCCGGGGGAGCCGCCCAGCCCGACCAACCCACCCTCCGGCTGCGTCTTTCGCACCCGCTGTAGCCTCGCTTTGCCGGCCTGCGCAGAGGCCGTGCCCCCCCTTCGCAACTTTGGCGCGCGGGCGCACCGTGTGGCCTGCATTCGCGCCGATGAGATCAACTGAGGAGCCCGCCAGCATGACCGACATATCGCCAACGAAAGTCCGCATGGGCGAGATCACGGGCGACGAGGCCCGCACGCTCTATCCGCAGAACCCGGTGATCCTGCTGCCCATGGGCAGCCATGAGGATCAGGGACCGCATGCGCCGATGGGCGATTATTTCCTGGCAGAGAAGATGGCGGAGCTGATCGCGCTGCGCGCTACGGCGGAAGGGACGCGCACGGTGGTCGCGCCCGTGCTGCCCTTCGGCAAGGGTGATTTCTTCGGCCCCATGCCGGGTGGCATCGCGCTGTCCGCCGCCACCTTCCGCGCCGTGCTGGACGAGCTCTTCGGCGAATTGCTGCGCCACAAGCTGACCAAGCTGATCGTCATCAATGGCCATGGCGGCAACGTCAACGTCATCAACGAGGCGACCCGTGCCGTGATGCACAAGACCGGCCTGGTGATCCCCGCGCTGTATCTCTGGCGCATCGCCTATGCGGAGATGCCGAAGCTGCTAGGCGCCGAGAAGGCCAAGGCGGTTTCCAGCCACGGCGCCGATCCGCTGACCAGCCTCGGCATGCATCTGTTTCCGGAGCGCATCCGCACCGACCTCATCCCGGAACCGCGCAGCGGCAAGCCGGAGGCGCTGGGCCTGCCCTTCCAGGGCTGGGGCTCGCTGAGTTTCCAGGGTGCGGAAGTGACGGTGCCGATCGAATATGACGCGGTCAGCCCGAACGGCCTCGGCACGGGTGACCCGCGGCTGTGCAGCGCGGAATCGGGCAAGCTGATCGCGGACCGGCTGACGGAAATCGGCGCGGGCTTCTGCCACCACTACGCCAAGCAGTAAGCGGGCAAGGGGGGGCGAAGGCCCCCCGCCTACCCGAAGACCTCGGTCCAGGCCGACATCAGCGCCGCATCGGCCTCCTCCATCGTCGCCAGCACGCCCAGCCGGTGCAGGCTGGTCACGCCGTGCTCGGCGATGCCGCAGGGGACGATGCCGGCGAAATGGCTGAGGTCCGGGTCCACATTCAGCGACACGCCGTGCCAGGATACCCAGCGGGTGACGCGCACGCCGATGGCGCCGATCTTGTCCTCCGTCCCGCGCGCCTTGTCCTCGACCCAGATGCCGATTCGGCCATCCCGGCGCTCGCCCTTGACGTTGAAGCGGTCCAGCGCCCGGATCAGCCATTCCTCCAGGCCCCGCACATAGTCCCGCACATCGCGGGCGCGGACGGTGCCGTGGTCGCGCGTCAGGTCCAGCATCACATAGCCGGTACGCTGCCCCGGCCCGTGATAGGTCCACTGGCCACCACGCCCGGCGGCCACCGCCGGGAAGCGGCTGTCCAGCAGATCCTCGGGCCTGGCGGAGGTGCCGGCGGTGTAGGTGGGCTCATGCTCCACCAGCCAGACGGCCTCGGCCGCCGTGCCGGCGCGGATGGCGGCCACGCGTTCGGCCATGGCCTCCAGCGTCGGCGCATAGGGCAGCCGGCCCGGGGCAATGGACCATTCAGGAGAGGCGGGAAGGGGCCCAAAGGGGGGCGTTGTCGGGTGCGTTGTCATCGGCTATAGGCGCGCTCCTACCCGATATGCGGTCGTGGCGGAATGGTAGACGCGCCAGCTTGAGGTGCTGGTGGGGGCAACCCCGTGGAAGTTCGAATCTTCTCGACCGCACCATCCCCTTTTTCCCGAAGACAGTTTCAGGCGGCCAGCCGTGGCGGCGGGCGCTCGAAGGCGGCACCGGCCTGGCCGCGAGCCGGCGGGCCACGCTCGATGCCGATGACGCGCGCCGCATGCGGCCCGGTCCTGGGCCGCAGACGCATGCGCCGGCGGCCGCGACGGCTCGCGATGGCGCAGGCGAGGGCGCGGACGGCCTGCGCCAGGGCAGGGCTGCCCGGGCGCAGCGCGCATTCCATCACCAGGTCGCCCGTGGCCGGCAGCGTGCCGACCAGGCTGAAGCCCATCTTGCGATAGAGCGCCAGCGCGCCGCCATTCTCCGGCACGACAATCAGCCGGATGCGGCGGCAGCCGGGCACGGCGGCCATGCCCGCCATGATCCGCGCCAGGATCGTGCGACCCAGGCCGCGGCCCTGATGCGAGCGCGCCAGGATGAACCAACCCAGCCACCAACAGCTGGAATCGCGCCGGTCGGGATGGACGACGTAGAAGCCGATCATCCGGCCCTCGGCCTCGATGGCGATCAGCGAATGCGCGGCGCCGCGACGGACATTGTCCAGAATATCGGAGAGCGGCCCGAGGTAATCCTCGACCTGCTCCAAATCCAGATCCATGCGATGGACGACGTCCAGCTGGTTTCTGGCAATCGATCGGTAATGAAGGGCCTGCCGGGCCCGCGGGGGAAACATGTGATCCTGCTACGATTGTTGGCTCGCCATCGCGGCTGGGGGGATGGACCCGCCCGACTGCTCCGGTGGCCGCTGATAGATCGTGTTTCCAACCGCCGAAGGCAAATCCGACACCCGGCGTTGCTCATGTGACAATCGGGATATTTCCCGATGAAGGTCAAAGCCCCCGGGAAATCCGATGACGGGGCCGCGGCGGGCCGGAAATCGGCCCAGAAGGTCGCCCGGGAAAAATATTTCTTCCTCACCGGCTGGCGGGCTGGCCGGGCTCAGGCGCCTGGCGGGAAGATCCAGGACACGCTGCCCACCACCAGGGTGAACTGGACGGCATTGTAGAGCATGCCCGCCCAGTGAAGGCGCCGCAGGCGGGGCACCGCCGTGGCGTCGCCGGAGTCCCGAAACCGCAGCTCCGCATCCATCCGCGCCAGGAACCAGCGCCGCGCCCCTATGGCAAGGGCTGCGAGGACCCCGATGCCGATGGCGACCCCCGGGCGGCCGGCCAGGAGGAAGGCGAGGATGGCGATGCCGCAGGTCACGGTCACGGCGCAGAAATGGACGTTCACCAGACCGCGCAGCAGCCGGGTGACGACCGGGTCACTCAGCGGGCGGAGCAGGAAGGTCGGCGAGGCCAGCAGGAAGTACAGCATGGGAAAGATCAGCAGGATGATCGCGAGCAGCGCGAAGCCGTTGATCGTCATGGCCTGACCGCCTCTCCTTCCGCCGGCCCGAGCATGGCATGCGGGGGCCTGCTTCCGCATCAACGGTCTTGCGGGGCGCCAGGCACACAACGAGGGCTTTCGGACTGCGAAGCTCCTGGCGCGACGGGTCGCGGCGCGGGCGGATATCGCCTATAGCAAGCCTCGGAGGTGGCAATGGACGAGGATTTTCGCAAGGCAGCCCTGGACTATCACCGGCTGCCGCGCCCGGGAAAGCTCAGCGTGGAGCCGACCAAGCGCATGGCGACGCAGCGCGACCTCGGCCTGGCCTATTCCCCCGGAGTCGCCGCGGCCTGCGAGGAAATCGCCAAGAACCCCGACGCGGCCTGGGACTATACGGCGCGCGGCAACATGGTGGCGGTGATCACCAATGGCACCGCCGTGCTGGGCCTGGGCGCGATCGGCGCGCTGGCCTCCAAGCCGGTGATGGAGGGCAAGGCGGTCCTCTTCAAGAAGTTCGCCGGCATCGATTCCATCGACCTTGAGATCGACCAGCGCGACCCGGACAAGTTCATCGAATGCGTGGCCGCGCTCGGCCCCAGCTTCGGCGCGATCAACCTGGAAGACATCAAGGCCCCCGAATGCTTCGCCATCGAGCGGACGCTGCGGGAACGGATGGACATCCCGGTCTTCCACGACGACCAGCACGGCACCGCCATCATCGTCGCCGCCGCCGTCCGCAACGGCCTGCTGCTGCAAGGCAAGCGGCTGGAGGATGTGCGCGTGGTGAACACCGGCGGTGGCGCGGCGGCGATCGCCTGCCTCGACCTGCTGGTGGCCATGGGGCTGCGGCGGGAAAACGTCACCATCTGCGACATCGACGGCGTCGTCTGGCAGGGCCGGCCCAATACCGACCCCTTCAAGGCCGCCTATGCCCAGGACACCAATGCCCGGAAGCTGGAGGAGGTGCTGGCGGGCGCCGATGTCTTCCTCGGCCTGTCCGCGCCGCGCATCCTGAAGGCGGAATGGCTGCCGCTGCTGGCGCCGAAGCCTCTGGTCTTCGCGCTCGCCAATCCGGAGCCGGAAATCCTGCCGGAGGCCGTGCGCGCGGTGCGGCCGGATGCCATCGTCGCCACCGGCCGAACCGACTATCCGAACCAGGTCAACAACGTCCTCTGCTTCCCCTTCATCTTCCGTGGCGCGCTGGATGTCGGCGCCACCACGATCAATGAGGCGATGAAGGTCGCCGCGGCGGATGCCATCGCCGCTTTGGCGCGGATGGAGGCGAGTGAGGTGGTCGCCGCAGCCTATGGCGGCAGCGCGCCGACCTTCGGTCCCGAATACATCATCCCAAAGCCCTTCGACCCGCGGCTGATCCTGGAAATCGCCCCGGCCGTGGCGAAGGCCGCGATGGAGTCCGGCGTCGCCCGCCGCCCGATCACCGACATGCCGAAGTATCGGCAGGAGCTGGAGCGCTTCGTCTTCCGCTCCGGCAATCTGATGCGCCCGGTCTTCGAGGCGGCGCGCAAGCGCACCTCGCGCGTCGTCTATGCCGATGGCGAGGATGAGCGGGTGCTGCGCGCCGTGCAGACCGTGCTGGATGACGGGCTGGCGGAGCCGATCCTGATTGGGCGCCGCGATGTGATCGCCGCGAAATCGGCCGCCATGGGCCTGCGGATGGATTTTTCCGAATCCGTGCGCGTGCTGGACCCGGCGCAGGATACGGAGGTCTTCGGCCCGCTGGTCGAGCTGTACAAGGTGAAGGTGGGTCGCAAGGGCATTCCGCCCGATGCCGCCGGGCGTCGCGTCGGCAACCGCCCCACCGTCGCCGCCGCCTTGCTGCTGGAAGCGGGGCTGGCGGATGCCTGCCTCTGCGGCGGCACCGGCGACTGGTTCCGCCACTGGCACCACGCCTATGACGTGATCGGCAAGCGGGAGGGGGTGGGACGGGTCTATGCGCTCTCCGCCCTGATCGTGCCGAACGGGCATCTGTTCTTCGTCGATACGCATCTGACGGTGGACCCGACCGCCGCGCAGATCGTCGATATGACTCTGCTGGCCGCCGAGCAGATCCGCGCCTTCGGCCTGACGCCCAAGGCCGCCTTGCTGTCACATTCCAGCTTCGGCGCTTCCGGCGCGCCTTCCGCCCGCAAGATGCGCGACGCGCTGCGCCTTTTGCGGGAGTCGGGACCGGATTTCGAGGTGGATGGCGAGATGCATGCCGACGCCGCGCTGGTGCAGGCGATCCGCGACCGCGCCGTCGCCGACAGCCCGCTGACCGATGCGGCCAATCTTCTGGTGATGCCGACGCTGGATGCCGCGAATATCAGCTTCAACCTGCTGAAGGCGGCGGGCGAGGGGCTTCAGGTCGGCCCGATGCTGCTCGGCATGGCCAAGCCAATCCATGTGCTGGTGCCGAGTGTCACGGCGCGCGGCATCGTCAATATGACGGCGCTGGCGGCGGCGCAGGCGAATGGGATGCTGGCGGTGGGGTGAGGCTCGCCTCATCTGCCCGCAGCCGGTGCTCGAAGGTGATCCGGAAGCGCTGGCTGCGGTGAATCGCCAGCAGGAAAGCCAGCTCGAATGCCATGCCTGTAATCAGAAAGGCGATCTCCTCCGTCCGCATCGGGTCGCCGGAAGGGGGCAGTCGCGCCAGCGACAGGACGAGGTCGGCCGCCGCCGAGAGCCCGTAAAAAATCCGGAAGCCGCGCCAGCGCCGAAACCAGAGGATGGCGGTGACAAGCCCCACGGCCAGGACATACAGATCCTGCAAGGACGCATCATGGCCCGTCGTCCGGCCCAGCCAGATTGGGATAAACCAATCCCTGACGAACATGATGGGCGCGGACAGCAGGATGACCGCGGCGAGAAGGGATGGCAGGCGCAGCCAGCCTCGAAACCCGTAAAGCGGATGCGCCTCCGCATCCGCCAGCTCCACCCATCTTGCCATAATCGAAACGATATCACGGGCTTGGCGGTGCAGTAAGCCCTGGCGGTCAGCGGCGCGCGGCACCACATCCCCTGTATGACCAGTCTGCCCGATAAACCCGGCTCCCTGGCCGTCGCCGCCTTTCTCCGCAAGGTCGAGGCGATGCCTGCCGTGGCGACGGCGCGCGGAACGGTGGGCCGGCTGATCTTCGCCATGGATGCCACCGCCAGCCGCCAGCCGAGCTGGGACCGCGCCTGCCACCTTCAGGCCGAGATGTTCGGCGCGGTGCGGGAGATGGGCGGGCTGGCCGTCAGCCTCGCCTATTACCGCGGCTATCGGGAATTCGCCGCGACCCCCTTCCTGACCCATGCCCGCGACCTGGCGCAGCGGATGACGGCGGTTTCCTGCCTCGGCGGCCAGACCCAGATCGAGCGGCTGCTGAAGCACGCGCTGGCGGAAACCCAGCGCCAACGGGTCAATGCGCTGATCTTCATCGGCGATGCCTTCGAGGAAGATGTGGACGCCGCCTGCCATGTCGCCGGCCAGCTCGGCCTGCGTGGCCTGCCGTTGTTCTGCTTCCAGGAAGGCGTGGACCCGGTGGCGCGAAACGCCCTGCGGCAGATCGCGCAATTGTCCGGCGGCGCCTGGGCGCCCTTCGACGCGGCCAGCGCCACGGCGCTGCGTGACCTGCTGCGGGCCGTGGCGGTCTTCGCCGCGGGCGGCAGGCCGGCCTTGCAGCGGCTCGGCGGCGCGGCGGCGCGGGGTATTGCCGGCCAGTTGCCCAGCCCGCGGGGCGCCTGACGCATGGTCTGGCTTGCCCTCGGCCTGCTGCTGCTGGTCGGCCTGCTGGCGCTCACAAAACTGTTCGTGGAGGCGAAGCCGGGACAAGTGAAAGCGGCGCTGGCGCTGTTCGCCGGCGGGCTGGGCCTGGCGCTGCTGGCGGCCCTGCTGATCAGCGGGCGGGGTGGCCAGGCCTTATGGGCCTTGGCGCTGTTCGGGCCGCTCGTCTGGCGCTGGTGGCAGGGCCGCCGCAGCGCCGGCACCTTCGCGCGTGGCGGCGCGGCCAGCGCCGGCCAGGCCTCCGATGTGGAAACGGCCCATCTGGCCATGACTCTGGACCATGACACCGGCCGCATGACGGGTCGGGTCAAGGCGGGCCGCATGGCCGGGGCCGATCTCGCTGATCTCGACCTGCCGGCGCTGCTGGCGCTGCTGGCCGAGCTGGCGGCGCTGGACCCGGAAGGCGTGCCGCTGCTGGAGGCCTGGCTGGACCGGGGCCATCCCGAGTGGCGCCTGCACGCCGCCCACGCGCCGGCTTCCGGCGGCCCGATGACGCGGGCGGAGGCGCTGGAGGTGTTGGGCCTGGCCGAGGGCGCGACCGAACAGGCCATCCGCGCCGCCCATCGCCGCCTGATGCGGGCCGCCCATCCGGACCAGGGTGGGTCGGACTGGCTGGCCTCCCGCCTGAACGCGGCGCGGGACACCCTGCTTCACTGACCCCACCGCGGACCGTTGCGGTGGACGCAATCGGCAGGGCATGGCACTTCTCCGCCATCCAATCGCCGAGGGATACCCATCTGTGCGCAAGCCACTTCGCAAGGCCGTCCTGCCCGTTGCCGGGCTCGGCACGCGTTTCCTGCCCGCCACCAAGCAGATGGCCAAGGAGATGCTGCCGGTTGTCGATAAGCCTTTGATTCAATACGCTGTCGAGGAGGCCCGCGCGGCGGGTATCGAGGAATTCTGCTTCGTCACCGGCCGTGGCAAGACCATGCTGGTGGACCAGTTCGACGTTGCCTATGAGCTGGAGCGCACCCTGACCGAGCGCAATAAGGCCAAGGAACTGGCCATGCTGCGCGAACAGGCGCTGCCGCCCGGCTCCGTCGTCTCCACCCGCCAGCAGGTGCCGCTGGGCCTCGGCCACGCCATCTGGTGCGCCCGCGCCTTCGTGGCGGATGAGCCCTTCGCCATCCTGCTGCCGGACGATCTGATGCTCTGCGACGTGTCCTGCACGAAGCAGCTTGTGGACGCCTATAACCAGACCGGCGGCAATGTGGTCGCGATCGAGGAAGTGCCGAAGGAGCGTGTTTCTTCCTATGGCGTGATCGATCCCGGCGCGACCACCGGCAACCTCGTCGAGGTGAAGGGCCTGGTGGAGAAGCCGCCGGTCGAGAAGGCGCCCTCCAACCTGACCGTCATCGGCCGCTATGTGCTGATGCCGGAGGTGATGGGCTTCCTGGCGACGCAGGAGAAGGGCGCGGGCGGGGAGATCCAGCTGACCGACAGCATGGCCAAGCTGATTGGAACCCAGCCTTTCCACGGCGTGTTGTATGAGGGCCGGCGCTTCGACTGCGGCAACAAGGCGGGCTATCTGGAAGCGCAGGTCGCCTTCGCCCTGTCGCGCCCGGACATGGCGCCGGAGATGCAGGCGATCCTGAAGAAGTACGCCCAATAATCCTGGAACCTCAGGGAGATCCGCCGCCGATGACGGCCTTCAACCATCGCTTCGACCCGACCTCGCTGCGCGAATACGACATCCGCGGCATCGTCGGGCAGACCCTGCATCCGGAGGACGCTTTCGCCATCGGCCGCTGCTTCGGCACCATGGTGTCCCGTGCCGGCGGCACCAAGGTCGCGGTGGGCTATGATGGCCGCCTGTCCTCGCCGGAGATGGAGGCGCAGCTCGTCGCCGGTCTGCGTGCCTGCGGGCTCAAGGTGGCGCGCATCGGCTGTGGCCCGACCCCCATGCTGTATTTCGCCTCCTACGCCCTGAAGGCGGATGGCGCGATCATGGTGACCGGCAGCCACAACCCGCCGGACTACAACGGTTTCAAGATGATGCTGGGCGGCAAGCCATTCTACGGCGCGCAGATCCAGGAGATCGGCCGCATGGCGGCCGAGGGCGACGTTGTGCCCAATGCGGTCGGCACCGATGAACAGGTCGATGTCTCCGAACGCTACGTCGCGCGCATGATGCAGGACTGGGATGGTGGCGAGCGTGCGCTAAAGGTGGTCTGGGACCCGGGCAATGGCTCGGGCGCCGAGATCGTCAAGCTGCTCACGGCACAGCTGCCGGGCACGCATTACATCATCAATGGCAGCATCGACGGTACCTTCCCGGCGCATCATCCGGACCCGACCGTCGCCAAGAACCTGGAACAGATCATCGCAGAGGTGGCGAAGCAGGGCGCCGATCTTGGCATTGCCTTCGACGGCGACGCGGACCGCATCGGCGTGGTGGATGGCGATGGCCGTATCCTGTTCGGCGATCAGCTTCTGGTGGTGCTCGCCCGCGATGTGCTGAAGTCGAAGCCCGGCGGCACCATCATCGCCGACGTCAAGGCGAGCCAGGTGCTGTTCGACGAGATCGCCAAGGCCGGCGGCACGCCTTTGATGTGGAAGACCGGCCATTCGCTCATCAAGTCCAAGATGGCGGAAACCGGCAGCCCGCTGGCAGGCGAGATGTCGGGCCATATCTTCTTCGCCGACAAGTGGTATGGCTTCGACGACGCGCCCTATTCCGCCGTCCGCCTGCTGGGCATCATCGCCCGCATGTCGGAGACGCTGAGCCAGGTCCGCGCCGCCCTGCCGCAGGTGATCAACACGCCGGAGCTGCGCTTCGACTGCGCCGATACCCGCAAGTTCGGCGTCATCACCGAGGTGAAGCAGCGCCTCGCGGCCGAGGGCGCCAAGGTGCAGGACGTGGACGGCGTTCGCGTGCTGACCGAGGATGGCTGGTGGCTGCTGCGCGCGTCGAACACCCAGGCGGTGCTGGTGGCGCGGGCGGAGGCGTCGTCCGAGGCCGGGCTGGACCGGCTGAAGGCCGATATCGCCCGTCAGCTCCAGGCCTCCGGCCTGCCGGTGCCGGATTTCTCGGGTGCCAACGCAGGCCATTGAGGTTTTCCTCTATGGCTCGCTGCTCGACCCGGCGGTTCTCGCCGCCAGGTCGGGACGCCGGTTTCCAGCCCGCGCGCTGCGCCGCGCGCGCCTGAACGGATGGCGCCGCGTCCGGCTGCGCGGCACGCCCTGGCCGATGCTGGTACGCCAGCGCGGCGCCTCGGTGGAGGGGTTGCTGCTGCGGCTCTGCGGCGCGCCGCTGCGACGGCTGATGGCCTATGAGGGTTCCGCCTATCGCCTTGCCCCCGTCCGCCTCCAACGGGGTCAGGCTTTTGCCTGGCTTGCACAACCTTCCCGTGCAGACCGCCACGAAACGGTCTGAATTATAGATGAAACCCGCAAGGTGCATGATGCCGGCGCGCGCGAGTTGGAACGTCAAGGCGGCTGAGGCGTTTGAAGTGCGTGATACCTTGGCTGACGGAGTAGGTGATGTCGGGAGTGATTCGAAAAGTCCTCGTGGTTGAGGATGAGGCCCTCGTCGCCATGCTGGTGGAGGATGCGCTGCTGGATGCCGGTTTCCAGGTGCTCGGTCCGGCCGCCACGGTGGAGGAGGCGCTGCAGATGCTGGCGACCGGGGAACGTCCGGACGCCGTGGTGCTCGACCTGAACCTGGCTGGCGAAACCTCGACGCCGGTGGCGGATCTGCTCGCGGCCCGCGGCATTCCCTACGTCATCGCCACCGGTTACGGCGCCTCTGGTCTGCCGCCGGGACATCAGCACGTCATGGTGTTGGCCAAGCCCTACGACCCGGCGGAGTTGACCGCCATGCTCGGGCGGCTCTGCGCCGCCTGAGGCATCAGGTCGCGGCCGGCCAGCGGGGTGCTGGGGTCGCGGCAACCCCGCGCGGTGCGACCCCTGATGCGGGGTCGAGGCTGGCGCGGCGAAAGACCAGGGTGAATTCGGCGCCCATCTCGCTGCCATCCGGCGCATTCGCCGCCAGGATCTGTCCGCCCACGCCGCGCATGATGGTGCGGGAGATGGACAGGCCCAGCCCTGTGCCGAGGCCAGGTGGCTTGGTGGTGTAGAAGGGCTCGAACAGCTTCTCCAGCACCTCCTCGCTCAGCCCTGGGCCGGTATCGCTCACCCGCAGCCTCACCACCTCCGCATCCGGCGGCGCTTCGGCGTCGATGCGCAATCGCCGGCGGTCCGGGGGATGTTCCAGCAGGGCGTCGCGCGCATTCAGCACCAGGTTCAACAGAACCTGCTCGACCAGGATGATCTGCCCGACCACGGGCGGCAGCTGATCCGGCAGGCGCAGCTGCACCTGGACGCCCGCATCCCGCAGCGCCTGGCCGGCCAGCACCATCATCCCCTGCACGGCGCTGCCCAGGTCCACCGGTTCCAGTGCCGCCACATCGACGCGGGAGAAGGCGCGCAACTGCGTCACAATCGCTTTTGCGCGGTCTGCCTGCGCCATGATGCGGCGCAGCCGGGTCAGAGCTTCCTCCACCCCGTCCTCGCCGGATTCCAGCGCCTCCGCGGCATTCTCCGCGGCCAGGGACATGATGGCGATGGGCTGGTTCAGCTCATGCGCCAGCCCCGCCGCCATTTCGCCCAATGTGGCGAACTTCGCCGAGGTGGCCGCCTGCAAGGCCAGCTCCCGCTCCGCCGAGATATCCTCCAGCGCGCCCGTCACCTCGATGCCCGCCGCGCCACGGCCGGTCGCGCGCAGGGTCTCGCGCAGCCACATCCAGGCGCCATCGGCGCGGCGGAAGCGGAATTCCGCCATGGCCTGGGATTCCCGCCTTAGCCGGTCCTCAAGATCCGGGCCGAGCGGCAGCGTCGCCGCATCGATGCCGCGCTGGCGCCAGCCGGGGCGCAGAGCAGCCTCTGGCGACCATCCCGTCAGGCGCTCGACGCCCGCGCCGATCTCGGTCAGGCGCAGCGTGCCGCCCGGCTCGATCAGGCCGCGATAGAAGACGGCGGGCAACGCTTCCTCTAGCACCCCTGTGACAGCGGCGGCAGGGCGGCGCGGCAGCGTGAAGGCAAGCAGCAGCAGGCTGGCCATAAGGGCCGAGAGATAGGCCAGCCAGCCAGCCTCCGCGGCGTCCCGGATCGATCGCTGGCGATCATAGGCGGCCAGCAGAACCAGATCGGGCGGCAGCGGCAGGCTGGTCAGGGCCAGCGGTGGCAGCCCGTCGCCGGCCGGGCGAAGAAGGTCGGTGGAGCCTGCGGGTGGCGACGGCCAGGGCGCCAGGAAGCTGCCCCCGGCGGCCAGTGGTGTGCCATCCCTCCGCAGCAGCGCCAGGCGCAGCTCGGGCAGGGGTGCCGCATCGGCCAGCGCCTGGTCCAGGCGGCGCGGGTCGATCGCCACCACGGCGATGCCCGCGAACTGACCGCGCGCATCGGTGAGGGCGCGGCTGGCGAGCAGGCTGCGCGGCCCACCTGGCAGGTCGAGCAGAGCGGGGCTCAGCAACGGCGCCGGGCTGCCGGCACGGTGCAGGGCAAAAACCTCCTGCCCCGCCATCGACTGGCCCAGCAGCGGCGCGTGGCTGGACCACAGGATGCGGCCGCCGGCGTCGGTCACCGCGCCGAACTGCACGCCGTCCCGGCCAATCCGGCCAGACAGGGCCTGGACCATGGCGCGGTCCGCCGGGCGCTGGTCTGCCGCAGCCAAGGCCGCCGTCGCCGCTTCGATGGCGGGTGCGATCGAGCGCTGCCCCGCCTCCGCGGCATGGCGCGCGATGGACTGCGCCGCTGTGGCTGTGGCGGCGCGCCGATCCTCGGCAAACCAGGCGGCGCCCAGCCAGACAAGTCCAGACCCCAGCAATCCGCCCAGAAGGGCGAAGAGGCCGGAGCGGGAGGCGCCTGGTCGTCCTGCGACGGGGGGCCGGGCTCTGTAAATGAAACAAGCCCCTTTCGTCGGGGGTGAAGCTCGCCGCGCGTCTCGGCGCAACATCGGCATCTTGCCGATTCGCGCGACAGGATAGGCGAAGTGCGGACGACTCGCACCGGGCGCATCATGATCCCGCTTTGTCAGGCCTCGGCGCGTTCCAATGCGGCAAGGCGCGCGGCGAGGTCATCCTCCCGGCACAGCATCACCCCGGTCAGCCCGGCGCCCACGATGCGCTTCAGCCGGTCGCCCAGCGGTACGCCATCGCCGGAGTCGAAATCGACCGCCACGCCGCCCGGCCCGGCCTCCGCCTGCAGCACGCAGCGCAGCGTCTCGCCGGGCGCCAGGGTGACGCCGCGCCAGCCTTCCGCCCGGCGGCCGCGCGCGCGCAGCCGCAGCGTGAGGGGGGCCGGCGGGCCACGCAGTTCCAGCACCACGCGCATCGGCGTGCCCTCCGGCAGGCTGGCCGGCAAGGCGAGGGTGGCGACGCCGTCGCGCATCCAGACGCCCCAATCCTCCTGCCACCACCAGGCCAGCCCGTCCCGCACCCGTTCCGCCCAGGCCATGGCCGGGGAGGGCAGGCCCTCGCCGCGCCAGCCCATGGGCAGGTGCCGGCCGAGCGGCAGGTCCTGGGGGGGCTGGGGAGTATCCGCCGGGTTCATCAGCGCCGCCAGAACCTCCCGCGCCGCATCGGGCCAGTCGCGGCGGGCGGCGCCGCGGTCGATGCGGGCTTCGAGGGCTTCGCGCTGCGATGTGTCGGTCAGCAGCATCTCCAGCTTCGCCACCAGATCGGGCATGTCGCCTGGCGCGAAGAACACGGCACCCGGCGCGCCGGCTTCCAGCAGCCCCGAATGGGCCGGCACCAGCGCAAGCTTGCCGGCGGCGAGGCTTTCGCTGACCGGCAGGCCCCAGCCCTCATGGAAGGAGTTGTAGACGGTGAAGAGGCAGCGCCCATACAGCCCCGCCAAAGCGAGGTCGGAGACGCCGGAGACGACCGAGACCTTGCGTCGCAGGTCGGGCGAGCCGTTCAGCAGCGCCAGCGCCGCCTCCGCCCGCCAGCCGGGGCGGCCGACGCAGATCAGGCGTGGTACGCGCGCCGCGCCCAGGCGGCGCACCAGTTCCAGCCAGGCCTGGAACACCATCAGGTGGTTTTTCCGGGACTCCAGCGTGGCGACAAACAGCACGAAATCCTCCCCCGGCCGGGGGAAGGGCAGGGCGGCGGCGGCCTGGGCGGCCGCCTGCGGCGCCGCGCCGGATTCGGCGGCGAGGCGGATCAGGCCCGCCGGCGCGACCGGGCCCAGCGGCGCGGCGAAACGGGCATGGTCGCCGATGGTCGCCTGGGAATTGGCCAGGATGCCATCCGCATGCAGCGACAGCGCCGCGAACCACTTGGCATAGAGCCGCACCGTCAGGTCCAGACAATGCTCCGGCATGGCCAGCGGCACGCAGTCATGCACGAAGGCGACGTAGCGCATCGGCGTGGTCGCGCGCAGGCGGCGCAGGCCGCGGAAATACTCCCGCACCCCCCAGGCATTGCCGAGCGAGGCCAGGGTGCAGCCGGGAATGATGGGCGCGTCGGGCCGCGCATCGGGGGTCAGCAGCGCGGCGAGGGCGGCCTGCCAGGCCGGATCGTCCTCCTGCCCCCCCAGCCGCGCCAGGTTGAGCACGCGGCGGAAGGCGGTCTCATCCACATGCCACCAGCGCCAGGTCGCGCCCTCGAAGCCCACCAGAATGACATCCGCCGGGCGGGCCGGGCTGGCCAGCAGCGCGCCCAGAATACCCATCTGCACCCGCTGGATGCCGGTTGGCGTGCGGGCGGCGCGCAGATATTCGACCAGGTCGGTGACATCGAAAGCGAGCTGCGTCGGCGTGCCGGTCGGGCGCGGCGGCGGCGCCTGCATCGGACCCTCGGGCGGTGGCAGGGTGCGGTGGCGCACCAGGGCCACGACATGGCGCAGATCGGCGCTGTCCGGCGCCAGGGCCAAAGCGCGGCCCAGCGCCTCCGCCGCCTCGGCGCCACGGCCGAGGTTGCGCAGCACATGACCGGCCTGGAGCATCGGGTCCGGATCATCGGGCGCCAGCAGGGCGGCGCGCTGGTAATGCGTCAGCGCGCCCTCCGCATCGCCCTGTTCCTTGCGGGTATGGCCGAGCTGGACATGGATCTGCCAGTGGCGCGGGCGTTCGGCGAGGTAGTCGCGATAGGCCGCCTCGGCCTCCGCCCATCGCCGCGCATCCCGCAGCGCGTCGCCCCGGGCGCGGATCGCATCGGGGGTCGGGGGGGCATCGGGCTCGGCCGAGGGGTCCACATCCATGCGCTGCGCAGTCGCTCCTTCTGTGCCGTCTTCCTTACAGGAAGATCGGCTCAGCTGGCATCCATGCGCTTGCCGGTCCCGCCGTCAAAGACATGAAAAGCCTCCGGCGGCAGGATCACCGGCAGCACGGCGCCGATGCCGCTGGCCGGGATGGGCAGGCGGGCGGTGAGGATTTCGCCGCCCGGGAGGGTGCCATGGATGACGGTCTCCGACCCCAGCGGCTCCACCAGATCGACCGCCAGGGCAAGCCCGCCTCCGCCCAGTTGGACATGCTCCGGCCGGATGCCGAGGGTCAGCGGCGTGCCGGCGGGTGCAGCGCGCGCGCCATCGGTAAAGACGAGGGACGGCCCCGCCTTCATGGTCGCGCCGGTGCCGCCTTCATCCATCGTCGCAGCCAGGAAATTCATGGCCGGCGACCCGATGAAACCCGCCACATAGGTATCCGCCGGCCGGCCCCAGACCTCCATGGGGGAGGCGACCTGCGCGGCGCGGCCCTGATGCATGACGACAAGCCGGTCGCCCAGCGTCATCGCCTCCACCTGGTCATGGGTGACGAACAGGCTGGTGACACCGAGGCGTTTTTGCAGGCGACGGATTTCGGCGCGCATCTGCACGCGCAGCTTGGCATCGAGGTTGGACAGCGGCTCATCGAACAGGAACAGCTTGGGTTCGCGCACCACGGCGCGGCCCATGGCGACGCGCTGGCGCTGGCCGCCCGAGAGCTGGCGGGGCTTGCGGTCCAGCAGTGGGCCGATCTCCAGCATCTGCGCGGCCTCATCCACGCGGCGCCTGATCTCGGCGGGCTTCATGCCGCGGATCTTCAGGCCATAGGCCATGTTCTCGAAGACCGACATATGCGGGTAGAGCGCGTAGTTCTGGAACACCATGGCGATGTCCCGATCCGCGGGCTCCAACGCCGTGACGTCACGGCCGTCGATGCGCACGGTGCCGGAGGTGGCCGTTTCCAGCCCCGCGACAATGCGCAGCAGCGTGGACTTGCCGCAGCCGGAGGCGCCGACCACGACGATCATCTCGCCATCCGCGACGTCGAGGTCGATGCCGTGCAGCACCTGGGTGGCGGCGAACTGCTTCTTGACGGAGGTGAGGGACAGGGTGGCCATGTTACTTCTCGGTCTCCGTCAGGCCCTTCACGAACCAGCGCTGCATGAACACCACCACCGCCACGGGCGGCAGCATGGCGAGCACGGCGGTGGCCATGATGATGTTCCACTCATTCTGCGCATCGCCATTGCCGATCATCTTGGTCATGCCGACGACGACCGTTTCCAGATCGCGGTCGGAGACGATGAGCAGCGGCCAGAGGTACTGGTTCCAGCCATAGATGAACAGGATGACGAAAAGCGCCGCGATATTGGTGATGGACAGCGGCAGCACGACATCCTTGAAGAAGCGCAGCGGCCCCGCGCCGTCGATCTTCGCCGCTTCCACATATTCATCCGGGATGGTCAGGAAGAACTGGCGAAACAGCAGCGTGGCCGTGGCGCTGGCAATCAGCGGCACGACAAGGCCGGTCATGGTGTTGATCAGGCCGAGATTCACCATGACCTCGAAGGTCGGGATGATGCGGACCTCGACCGGCAGCATCAGGGTGATGAAAATCAGCCAGAAGGCGATCATGCGGCCGGGGAAGCTGAAGAACACCACGGCATAGGCCGAGAGCAGGGAGATCGCGATCTTTCCCACCGCGATCAGCACCGCCATGTTCAGGCTGTTCCACAGCATGACCCAGGCGGGGACGGAACGCGTGGTGCGCGTGGCCTCCCCGCCCGTCAGCCAGGCGGAAACGTAATTGGCCACCGCCTCCCCACCGAACCACAGCGGCACGTCGCCGCGGCCGATGGTGGAGACATCATGGGTGGAGCCCACCAGCGTGATCCAGATCGGGAAGGCGAAGATCAGAACGCCGAGCGACAGCGAGATATAGGCGACCCAGCGATTGCGCGCGTTGCGGCGGAGGGTGGCGCGGGCGAGGCGGTCCGCCTCCAGGTCCATGGTGGCGGACATCAGTAATGCACCTTCCGCTCGATGAAGCGGAACTGCACTGCGGTCAGCAGGATGACGATGGCCATCAGGATCACGCTCTGCGCGGCGGAGCTGCCGAAATTCAGGTTTTGGACGCCGTCGACATAGACCTTGTAGATCAGAGTCGTCGTCGCCTGCCCGGGGCCGCCGCCGGTCAGGGCGTGGATCGTGCCGAAGGTGTCGAAGAAGGCATAGACGATGTTCACCACCAGCAGGAAAAACGAGGTGGGGGCCAAGAGAGGAAAAATGATGGTCCAGAAGCGCCGCATCGGTCGGGCACCGTCGATGGCCGCCGCCTCCAGCACCGCTTTCGGGATGGATTGCAGGCCCGCCATGAAGAAGATGAAGTTGTAGGACACCTGTTTCCAGGCCGCCGCGACCACCACCAGGGTCATCGCTTGGCCGCCATTCAGCTTGTAGTCCCACAGGATTCCCATGCCGTTGATCATACGGCCGAACAGGCCGATCTGCGGATGGAACATGAACAGCCACAACACGGCGGCAATCGCCGGCGCCACGGCATAGGGCCAGATCAGCATGGTCTTGAAGAAGTTGGTGCCGCGGATGGCCTTATCCGCCTGCACCGCCAGGAACAACGCGATGCCGAGCGCGGAGATCGCGACGGCGGAGGAGAACACCACCGTATTCCAGCCGGCGGCCAGATAGGTCGGATCGACCAGCACGTCGGTGAAATTGTCCAGCCCCACGAACTCCCGGGACAGGCCGAAGGCATCCTCCCGCAGGAAGGACCCGTAGATCGCCTGGCCGGCGGGCCAGAAGAAGAAGACGGCGGTGATGAGCAATTGCGGCAGCAGCAGCAGCCAGGGCAACAGCGTTCCCTTGAAGATCACCTTCTTCCGCAACGCCACGATCCCCCTTCAGAACGCAAAGAGGGTGGGCCCCATGCCCACCCTCCATCAGGCCATTAAAGCTGTATCAGCCGCCGCGATTCGCACGCTCGAAATTGCGCAGAACCGCATTGCCGCGCGCCGTCATCGCCGCCAGGGCCTGTTCAGGGGTCTGCTGACCCTGGAAGGCCTTCTCCATCTCCTCCTGCATGATGACGCGGATCTCGACGAAGCCACCGAGGCGAATGCCGCGGGTGTTCTCCGAGCTCGCGCCGCGCAGCATCTGCTCGATCGGGATATCGGCGCCGATATTGGCCGGCTGGGTGTAGAAGCCCGTGGCGCGGGCGGATTCGAAGCCGCTGCGCGTGATCGGCAGATAGCCCGTATCCATGTGCCACTTGCCGGCCACTTCCGGGCGGGCGGTGTAGGCGAAGAACTCCGCCACGCCACGCAGCTCGGCCGCGCTGCGCTGCGCGTTCGGGCCGCGGTTCATCACCCAGAGGCTGGCACCGCCGATGATGGCATTGGCGGGCGCCGTGCCCTCATAGGTCGGCAGCATGGCGACGCCCCAGTCGAACCGCGCCTCCCGCTGCACCCGGGCGCGGAAGCCGGAGGAGGTCATCATGATGGCGCATTCGCCGCCCGGGAACAGCGCCTCACCGGCATTGTCACGGCCGCCCCAGCGGAACAGGCCTTCCTTCTGCCAGTTCACCAGGTTGGTCATGTGGCGCAGCATCAGCGGGTTGTTGACCCGAAGCTCCGCATTCGCGCCGCCGAAGCCATTGCCCTGGGTCGCCAGGGGAATGTTGTGGATGGCGCTGAACTGCTCGACATGCAGCCAGGTCGGCCAGGCGGTCGACATCGGGCAGGCATGGCCGGAGGCCTTGAGCGCCGTCAGCGCCTGGCCCACGCCTTCCCAGGTGGTCGGGAACTGGTCGGGGTTCAGGTTGGCGCGGCGGAAGGCGTCCTTGTTGTAGTAGACGATGGAGGTGCTGCTGTTGAAGGGCATCGCCATCTGCCGGCCATCGGCCGCCGCGTAGTAACCGCGCACGCCGGGCAGGAAGTCGTCGAAGTTGATGTTGACGCCGGTCTGCGTCAGCAGCTCATGCGTCGGGATGATGGCGCGGCCGGCATTGATCATGGTG
The DNA here is from genome assembly GCF_053891155.1 of Roseomonas sp. F4. Taxonomy (NCBI): domain Bacteria; kingdom Pseudomonadati; phylum Pseudomonadota; class Alphaproteobacteria; order Acetobacterales; family Roseomonadaceae; genus Roseomonas; species Roseomonas sp. F4. The sequence continues at coordinate 588,992 of NZ_JBSSHK010000004.1, read as the reverse complement.
CCGGTGCCGACTTCGAACATCTGGACGATGTGCGGCGCCTGGCCGGCGCGGAAGGCGGCGATGGCGGCGACCATCGTCTCCGGATAGCTGCCACGGAAGGTCGGGACGATGCGGTACTGGGTCTGGCTGCCGTTGAAGTCCGACACGAGCCGCTCCAGTAGCCCGCCCAGGGGCTGCGACAGGCCGTGCCAGAACTGGATCTCGGTGGGCTGCTGGGCGGAAGCCGGCCCGATCAGGCCGGCGAGCGCGACGGCGCCCGCCATCAAAGTGCGGCGGAACATGGCAAATCTCTCCCCGTAAGGTGACGGCGGCTCTAGACGGCCAGCGTTGCGGGGATTTTACAGATTTATGTCAGTTCGGTGAAGGGGACGAATCCTCACATGATCCGGCTCGCCGCCCGCAGCCCCGAAATCATGGAAGAGCGCAGCAGATGCTCCCGCGCCTTCACCGGATCGGCCGCGGTGGCCTGCAGGTCGGCCAGCAGTTCGGCCCGCTTGGCCGGGTCCTGTTCCCGCATCCGGGCGCGGTTGCGGTCAGCCTGGGCGATGATCTCCCGGGCCGCGATCGGCTGGCGACGGCGGGTGTAGCGGTCGAGCAGCGCGGCCTCCTCCTCCCCCCGCCAGACCGGGGCCAGGGTTTCGGCCAGTTCCATGGCGTCCTGGATGCCGCCATTCATGCCCATGCCGCCCGAGGGTGAGTTCAGATGCGCGGCATCCCCGGCCAGGATCAGCCGGCCGATGCGGTAATTCTCCACGATGCGCTGATGGATGCGGTAGGGGCGCAGGTCCGGCACCTCATAGGGCGTGCCCTTGGGATAGATGGCCTGGAGCTTGCGCTCGATCGCCGCCGGCTCCAGCGCCTCCTCCACCGATTCGCCTGGCGCGGTGTGCAGCGAGGCGCGCCACAGCCCGGGCACGCGCAGCAGGGAGAAGGTGCCGGAAAAGGCCGGGTGCTGGGTCCAGATGTAATTGACGTTGGATAGGCCCTCGAACACCTCATGGAAGGGGAAGGGCGTGGTGGCGAGGATGGTGGTCTCGGGATAGGTATCGCCCGGGAAGTCGAGGCCCATGGCGCGGCGGATGACGCTGCGGGCGCCGTCGCAGCCCACCACATAGGGCGCTTCCACCGGGTCGAAGCCCTGGCCGGTCAGGGCGACATGGTCCACCCCATGCACCACCGTATCCACCTTGGCGTTGAAGCGCAGCTCCACCGTGCCGGCATGTTCCGCCGCCAGCTTCGCCAGGATGAGGCGGGAGAGCTTCCACTGTTCGGCCTGGAGCCGGTAGGGATGCGCCGTGTCGTCCTTCAGCACGCCGAGGTCGAAGACGGCGCGTTCGCCATCCTCATGCCGGCGGATCTGCCAGGTCGGCGTCACAAGTCCCTGCGCAATCAGATCCTGGGCGAGGCCCAGGCTGTCCAGCATGTCGAGGCTGGGCGGGTGGAAGGTGGAGGCGCGCAGCTCCTCCGAAATATCGTCCCCCGCTTCCAGCACCAGGCTCGGCAGGCCCATCGTGGCCAGCTTCAGCGCCAGCACCAGGCCGACCGGGCCGGCGCCGACGATGACGATGCGGCGGTTGCGTTCACTCATGGCTGGTCGGGTCCCGATATCGCTGCGATTCGGCGGCGACCATAGACGCGAAGGCAGGCGCCGGGCAGCCGGGCCTCAGCGATATCCCGCCGCCTGCAACTCGAACAGCTCCGCATAGCGCCCGCGCTCCGCCAGCAATTCCTCATGCGTGCCCTGGCTTTCCACCTTGCCATCCGCCAGCACCAGGATCCGGTCCGCCATGCGGACGGAGGAGAAGCGGTGCGAGATCAGCACGGCGGTCTTGCCCTGGCTGAGTTCCTTGAAGCGCGCGAAGACCTCGTATTCGGATCGTGCATCCAGGGCGGCGGTGGGCTCGTCCAGCACCAGCACCTCCGCCTCCCGCATATAGGCCCGCGCGATGGCGATCTTCTGCCATTCGCCGCCCGAAAGCTCGACGCCGTTCCGGAAGCGCTTGCCGATCATCTGGGCCAGCCCCTCCGGCAGGCGAGCGATCACGGCATCGGCCTGGCTGCGCTGGGCGGCGCGCTCGATGCGGGCGGTATCGTCGCGGGCGGTGATGCGGCCGACGGCGATGTTGTCGCCAGCGGTGAAATTGTAGCGCACGAAATCCTGGAAGATGACGCCGATGCTGCCGCGCAGCGCGTCCAGGTCGTAATCCCGCAGGTCGCGGCCATCGAGCAGGATGCGGCCTTCCACCGGGTCATACAGCCGCGTCAGCAGCTTCACCAATGTCGTCTTGCCGGCGCCGTTTTCGCCGACGAGCGCCACCACCTCGCCGGCTTGCAGTGTGAAGGACAGGTGGCGGACGGCCCAGCGCTCTGCGCCGGGATAGCGGAAGCCGACATCCTCGAAGACGAAGCCCTGGCGGATGGGGGCGGGGAAGGGCAGGGGATCGGCCGGCGACAGGATGGCCGGCGTCACCTCGAAGAAGCGGAACAGGTCATCGAGGTACAGCGCCTGGCTGGCGGTGGTGGAGAAGCCGGCGAGCAGCCCTTCCAGCAACTGTCGCAGCCGGCGAAAGGACCCGGCGAGGAAGGTCAGGTCGCCGATGCTGAAGGCGCCTTCCAGCGTGCGCCAGACGATGAAGGCGAAGGCGACATAATAGCCCACCGTGCCGATCGCGGTGAAGGCGCCGCCCCAGAAGGCGCGGCGCTGGGCCAGTCGCCGGTTGCCCGCATAGAAGGCGGCGGAGACCTGGGCGTAGCGGTCGATCAGGAAATCGTTCAGGCCAAAGACCTTCACCTCCTTCGCCGTCTCCGCGCTGGCGGCGGTGGCACGGACGTAGTCCAGTTCGCGGCGCTCCGGCGCCCGGAAATAGTCCAGCGCGTAGCTCTGGGCGTTGAAGTGGGATTCGCCCAGGAAGGCCGGCACCAGCGCGACCAGCAGCAGCAGGATCAGCCAGGGGGCATAGAGCAGCAGGCCGGCGGCGAAGCTGGCCACCGTCAGCAGGTCCTGCACCTGATTGAAGATCTGCCCCATCAGCCCCATTCGCCCGCTGGTCTGGCGGCGGGCGCGGTCCAGTTGATCCTGGAAGGCGGCATCCTCGAAGGTTTCGAGGTCCAGCGTCGCCGCGTGGCGCATCAGGCGGATGGAGGCGTCATTGGCGACACGCTCGCCCAGCAGCGCATCGACCAGGGAGACCAGGCGGCCCAGCAGATCGCTCAGGATTGCAAGGCCGAATTCCGCGGCGACCAGCCAGGCGAGCCCGTTCAGCCGGCCCGTCTCCCACCAGCCCCAGGGGCTGTCTGGGCGCGGCTGTTCCCCCAGCAGCGCCACCACATCGTCGATGATGAGCTTGCCGACGAACAGCGCCATCACCGGCAGCACCGCCCGCACCAGCCGCAGGGCGAGGGAGGCGCTGGTGAGCCAGGGGCTGGTGCGCCAGACCATGGCCAGGAAGGGCCAGAGGTTGCGCAGCGCGCCCAGCCTCTCCCGGAAGGATTTGGCCAGGCGCGGCGGAGGGGGACGGCGGCCACTCATCGGTGATTCACGATCCAGATTCCGGCGCCGATCAAGGCGAGCGCGCCGAGCAGGGCCGGGGTGATGGGCTCCGCCAGGATGAGGGCGGAGAAGACCACGCCGAAGGCCGGCGTGAGGAAGAGGAAGGGCGCTAGGCGGGAGGCCGGGTGCCGCGCCATCACCCAGAACCAGGCGATATAGCTGGCGAAGGCGATGCCCAGCACCTGATAGGCCAGCGACCACCAGACCACGGCGCTGGGCGCGAAGATGCCGGCCTCGCCCAGGGCGAAGCCGAGCGGGATCAGGAAGGATGACACGGCAAGCTGATACAGCAGCGTCCGCTCCGGCGCGATTCGGGTCAGGTGGCTGGCCTTGATGGTGGCGATGGTGCCGCCCCAGGCGAGCCCGGCCAGCAGCGCCAGCGCATCCCCCGCAAGCTGGATGCCACCGAGGCGGTCGGCGAAGATCAGCGGAGGGCCGCAGAAGGCCAGTAGCAGGCCGGCCAGCTTGCGCGCCGTCAGCCGGTCATCCGGCAGCAGGAAATGGGTGGCGATGGTCGCGAAGAACGGGCCCGTATAGAGCAGCACAGCCACGCGCGCGGCGGTGGTGCGTTCCAGGGCGGCGAAGATCGCCCAGAATTCCAGCGCGAAAAGTGCGCCGCAGAGCAGCCCCGCCGCCAGCGTGCCGTCCCGCTTCAGCACCACGACGCCGCGCCACCAGCACCAGGCTAGCACCGGTGGCACCGCCAGGACGGAGCGCAGTCCGGCCTGCACCAGGGGGGAGATACCCTCCCCACCCAGCTTCATGGCGACCTGCGCAAAGCCCCAACTCGCGCAGAGAACCAGCAGCAGCGCGATATCGGCGGGCGAAAGACGCGACGTCACGCCTGGTGGCGCAGCACGCCGCCGACCACGGTGGCCTTCACCTGGGTGCCGGCGATGTCCTCCCCGTTCAGCACGTCGCGGTCCAGCACGATGCAATCGGCCAGCTTGCCGATCTCCAGCGAGCCTTTTTCGTGTTCCTCCCGCTGCGCCCAGGCGCCGAGGGTGGTGTAGGCGCGGATCGCCTCCAGCGGCGTGATGGCCTGGCTGGCATCGAGGTCCGCGCCGCCCGTGGTGCGGCGGGTGACCATGGAGGCCATGGCGGTCCAGGGGGAGACGCGGCAGACCGCGAAGTCGGAATGGCCGGGGGCGGGAATGCCGGCATCGATCAGCGCGCGATGCGGCCACATATGGCGCATGGCCTCCTGCCCTCGATTGGCGACATAGGCCTCGCCCAATTCGTCCATGAAGCCGGTGGCGGAGCTGTCCACGAAGCCCCCACGCTTCAGTCGCGCCAGGATCGGCGGCGTGACGTAGCAGCAGTGTTCCACGCGCATCCGGTGATCCGCCACGGGGTGTGCGGCCAGGGCGGCTTCCATCACGTCGAGGGCAAAATCGATGCCGCGGTCGCCGACGCCCTCAATCATCACCTGCAAGCCGGCCTTATGAGCGGCGGTGGCGCGCTGGGTGAGGTCGTCCCTCTCATAAAGCAGCATGCCGGTATTCGGCACCGGCTCGCCCGGCACCGGCGTGCCGCGATAGGGGTCCCAATAGGCGGCGGTGCGGCCGCTGGTCGAGCAGTCCGGGCACCACTCCACACCGATCATCCGCAGCCAGTCGTCGCCGAAGCCGGACTGGATGCCGGCGGCGATCAGCGCTGGCACCAGCGGCTCGTCGCGGCCGGAGGCGATGATGCCCATGCGCATCCGCCATTTCCCGTCCCGCCGCATCTTCTGATAGGCGCGGATCGCCTTGCTGGGCGTCAGGGAATTGGCGACGGAGGTGATGCCGGCGGCGAGGCACTGGTCCTGCACCTGCTCCATGCCCTCGGCGATATCGGCCTCGCTGTCCTGGTCGTGCAGGGCGTTTAGGAAGACATGCGCCGCCGTCTCCCGCACCAGCGCGGTGAAGCCGCCATCGGTACCGCGGTCGAAGCGGCCGAAGGCGGGGTCGGGGGTGTCCCGAGTCACGCCGCAGGCAGCGAAGGCGGCGGAATTCGCCAGGCCGAGATGGCCGTCGGTGCGCAGGATGAAGATCGGCCGGCCAAGGCTCGCCGCATCCAGCTCCGCCAGCGTCGGATAGCCACCGCTGGCGCGTTCGTTCAGCCGGTAGAAGGCACACCACTGGCCGGGCGCGGCCTTCTCGCAGCGCGCGCGGATGCGGGAGAGCAGCGCCTCGCGCGTCGTCACATGCTCCGGCGAAACCAGCGTCCAGGTCCGCAGCCGCAGCGCATAGGCATCGGGGTGCGCGTGGCTGTCGACGATGCCGGGCAGCACGCGGCGGCCCTCGGCGTTCAGGATTTTGGTCTGTGGCCCGGCAAGGTCGCGCAGGCCGTCATCGCCCAGCGCGACGATGCGGCCGTTGAGCGACGCCAATGCGGTGCATTCCGTGCCGGCCGCATCCATCTTCGCGATACGGCCGTTGACCAGGATGAAGTCGGGTCTCACGCCGCGATCCTGTCGATATGGTCTCGCAGCCGGTACCACCCACCGACGAACGGCAGGAACCAGGGCGAGCCGGTATAGGTCGGCTTCGTCGGGAAATTCAGCCCGTCCAGCGCGAAGCGCTCATTCGCCGCGCCGGCCAGTTTCAGCGCGACGTTGTGGCCGAGCCAGGTGGCCATGGCGACGCCGCTGCCCTGGCAGCCGGCGGCGAAATGCACGCCGTCCTGCACGCCGATATGCGGCAGGTAGTCGAAGGTGAAGGCCACATAGCCGGTCCAGGCATGGGTGATCTTTGTCTGCGCCAGTTCCGGGAAGGCGGCCGTCATGTAGCTGTGCAGAGTCGGCGCGGATTGCTCCGCTGTCACCGCCCGGAAGCTCGCGCGACCGCCCCAGAGCACGCGCTTGCCATCCGGTGAGGGACGGAAATAGTTCAACACGCGCTTGCTGTCGGAGATCATGCGGCGGCCGGGGAACAGCCGGTCCATTGTCTCCGGCGGCAATTCCTCGGTGGCGATGATATAGGAGTTCAGCGGAATCAGACGGCGCGCCAGCCAGGGCAGGGCCGTGCCGCGCGGGTCCTTGCTGTAGCCATTGGTCGCGACCAGCACGGCATCCGCGCGCAGCTCGCCCTTGTCGGTGGCCAGCCGGAAGCCGCTGCCCTCCTGCTTCACGCCCGTCACGCGCACGCCATCGACCAGACGGGCGCCCGCCTTCTCCGCCGCCGCGGCCAGGCCGCGCGCATACTTGCCGGGATGCAGGCTGCCGGTCGCCGCCGCGGCCATGCCGCCATGGTAGTGATCGCTGCCCAGGAATTCGCGCTGGCGCGACTTGGGCACCATCTCGGTCGGCAGGCCGGTCAGCTCCGCGATCCAGTCGGCCTTTTCCGCCATGGCGCGATAGTGCCCCGGTGACCAGGCGGCGGCGTAGCGGCCGCAGCGGACATAGTCGCAGTCGATCCCCTCCCGCGCGATGGTCTCCTCGATGAAGGGGAAGGAGGCGGCGGCAGCGCCGGTGATGCGGCGCGCCTCCTCCGCCCCGTAGGTCGCCTCAAGCCCGGTCGAAGCCACCTTCAGCCCGCCCGAGACCATGCCGCCGTTGCGGGAGGAGGCGCCCCAGCCGATGCGCTCGGCATCGATCACCGTCACCTCATGCCCCAGCCGCCGCAGCGTCAGCGCGGCCGAGAGGCCGGCATAGCCGCCGCCGACGATGGCGACCGCGGTATGGTCGGGCAGTGTGTTGTCGCGGTCGGGCGGCTCAGCGGCTTCCCACCACCAGGGGCGCGCCTTGAAAGCGGGGGCGAAGATCGGATGAAGATCAGTCATTGCCGTGGCGCGCGTCCCGCTGTTCACTTGCTGCAAAGCGAGAGGTTCCTGCCGGACGCGCTCCGGATCAAGGGACCCCGATCGGGGCTTCATCAAAAAGGGGATTTCGTATGCAAAGCTTCCAGCAGGATTGCGTCGAGCTGGCGCTGGAGAAATTTCGCCGGGGCGAGGTCAGCCGGCGCGGGCTGATGGCGGGCCTGGCCGCGCTGGGGGCGGCGGCGGCGCTGCCTGATGATGCCCAGGCCCAGGCCGCGCAGCGTCTGGTGATGGTGAACTGGGGCGGCATCGCCAATCAGGGCTTCGGCAACAACTACGGCAAGCCCTTCGAGGCGGCCAATCCCGGCGTGACGGTGGTGCAGGACAGCACCGGGCCCTCCGCGGGGCGCATCCGTTCCATGGTGGAATCCGGGCGTGTCACCTGGGACCTCTGCGACAGCTCCGCGACCTCGGCCTTTCTGCTGGGCGGGATGAACCTGCTGACGCCAGTGGATTACAGCGTGGTCGACCGATCCCATGTCATCGGCCCGACCTTCGCGCTGGAACACGGTGCGGCGCCTTATTCCTTCAGCAGCGTGCTGGTCTATGACAGCACCAAGTTCCAGACCGCGCCGACCGGCTGGGCGGATTTCTGGGACCTGCGCCGCTTCCCCGGCACCCGCCTTCTGCGCCGCGATGCCGCCGGCGCGCTGGACGCGGCGCAGATGGCGCTGGGCAAGGACATCGCCAGCCTCTACCCGCTGGATATCCGCGCCTGCCTCGCCAAGGTGCGGGAGATCCGGCGCAACCTGGTCTTCTGGAACAGCGGCTCCGAATCGGAGCAGTTCATCCGGACCGGAGAGGCGGTGATGGGCCAGATCTGGCATACCCGCGCCAAGGTGCTGGAAGCGGAGAGCAACGGCCGGTTCAAGTTCATCTGGAACCAGGGCATCCTGCAGCCGGGCATCTTCGTCAGCCCGCGCGGCAATCCCGGCGGCGCGCTGGCGCAGAAGCTTCTGGCCTCCATGCTGGCCAATGCGGCGCCGCAGGTCGAGCTTCTGCAATTCCTCGGCAATGGCCCGACCAACCCCAATGCGGCGGCGCTGGTGCCGGAGGAATTCAAGAAATACAACCCGACCGATCCGGCCAATGCCCGGGTCCAGGTGGCGCAGGATGGCCGCTGGTGGGGGCAGAATTATGCCCAGGCCAATGCGGACTATATCGACATGGTCACGGGCTGAGGGCAGGAATGCTGCGGTGCGGCATCGGCCGCGCCGCAAGCTGAGTGACAAGGGGCCCCATGCCGACGATCCTGGTGAAATCCGGTGGCGAGGCCGCCATGCCGGAATGGCAGCGGCATTTTGCCGAATTCGCGCCGGACCTTGATGTCCGCTGGTGGGGTGATGCCAGCGTGGCGCCGGAGCAGGTGGATTATGTGCTGGTCTGGGACCCGGAGCCGGGGCGGATCGGCCGGATGCCGAATCTGAAGCTGATCGTTGGCACGGGCGCGGGCGTGGATTTCATCACCGCCGATCCGGACCTGCCGAAGCATCTGCCGCTGATGCGCATGGCCACCAAGGGCTCCACCCAGCGGATGGGCGAATTCGTCTGCTGGGCGGCGCTGTCGCTGCTGAAGGATGCGCGGCGGATCGCGCTGAACCAGGCCGCGTCGCGGTGGAAGTATTTCGAGCCGGAATTCACCGCGCGCGAGAGCACCATCGGCGTCATGGGACTGGGCAATATGGGCAGCCGCGCGGCGGCGATGCTGCAGGGCCTGGGCTTTCCCGTGCGCGGCTGGTCGCGCAGCCGCAAGGACCTGCCTGGCGTGACCTGCTTCGCCGGCGTCGAGGAATTCGATGCCTTCCTGGCGGAGACGAAGCTGCTGGTCTGCCTGCTGCCCGCCACGCCGGAGACGCGCGGCATCCTGGATGCGACGCTGCTGGCCAAGCTGCCAAAGGGCGCCGGGCTGGTGAATGTCGGGCGCGGCAGCCATCAGAAGATCGAGGACATCCTGGCCGCCCTCGATTCCGGCCACCTCTCCGGCGCCGTGCTCGATGTATTCGAGAAGGAACCGCTGCCGGCGGACAGCCCCATCTGGGCGCATCCGAAGATCATCGTGACGCCGCATATCGCCAGCCTGCCCAGCCGGCGGGAGCGTGCGGAATATGTCGCGGCCGCCATCGCCGACCTCGCCGCCGGCCGCCCGCTCGTCAATCTCTACGACCACGCACGAGGTTACTGATGGCGCTTCCCGCCCCTCCCACCCGGCCCGATCCCGGGCATGTGCCGACCGAGCAGGAGTTGCGGGAGGATCTGGCCGCCGCCTACCGGCTGATCGCCCTCTACGGCATGACCGACCTGGTCTTCACCCATCTGTCGGTGCGGGTGCCGGGAGAAGGCCATAGATTTCTGGTCAACCCCTATGGGCTGCTGTTCGAGGAGATCACCGCCTCCTCCCTCGTGCTGGTGGATGCGGAGGGGGCGCCGAAACAGCCGACCACATGGCCGGTGAACCCGGCGGGCTTCGTCATCCATTCGGCCGTGCATCTCGGTGCGCCGAACGCGAACTGCGTGATGCACACGCATACCTTGGCCGGCATGGCGGTGGCGGCGCAGAAGGGCGGGTTGCTGCCGCTGAACCAGATGATGATGGAGTTCATGGGCCGCGTCGCGATCCATGGCTACGAAGGCGTCGCGGCCGACGACAACCTGTCGGAGCGGGAGCGGCTGGTGCAGGACCTCGGCGACAAGCCGGCCATGATCCTCCGCAACCACGGTCTGCTGACGGTCGGCCATACGGTGGCGGAGGCCTTCTACTGGATGTGGTATCTGGAGCAGTCCTGCCGCATCCAGATCGCCGCCCAATCCTCCGGCGCGCCGCTGGCAGTGGCCTCCGACGCCACGGTGGAGCGTACCCGCAAGCAGTTCAGCACCGGCCCGACCAAGGGCTGGCTGCCCTGGCAGGCGCTGCGGCGAAAGCTGGACCGTGAGCAGCCGGACTACCGCGCATGAGTGGCGCCGCCGGCCACGCTTTGGCGATCGAGCGCCTCAGCAAGCGCTACGGCAGCTTCACCGCCGTGGCCGATGTCTCGCTGGGGGTGGGGCAGGGGGAATTCCTGACCCTGCTCGGCCCCTCGGGCAGCGGCAAGACCACCATCCTGATGTGCATCGCCGGCTTCGTCGCGCCGAGCGAGGGCGCCATCCGCCTCGATGGCCGGGACATCACCGCCCTGCCACCGGAACGCCGCGACTTCGGCATGGTGTTCCAGGGCTATGCGCTGTTCCCGCATATGACCGTGGCGGAAAACGTCGCCTTCCCTCTGCGCGTCCGCAAGCTGGGCGCGGCGGAGCGGGAGGCGAAGGTGCGCGCGGCGCTGGACCTGGTGCAGCTTTCCGCCTTCGGTGATCGCCTGCCGCGCCAGCTTTCCGGCGGCCAGCAGCAGCGCGTAGCGCTGGCCCGCGCGCTGGTCTTCGAACCCGCGCTGCTGCTGTTGGACGAGCCGCTTTCGGCGCTCGACAAGAAGCTGCGCGCCGAATTGCAGGATGAGCTGAAGGCCCTGCACCGCCGTATCGGCCGCACCTTCGTCAATGTGACGCATGACCAGGAGGAGGCGCTGTCGCTCTCCGACCGCGTCGCCATTCTCAACCACGGCAAGCTGATCCAGCAGGGCGCGCCGGCCGAGCTGTATGAGCGCCCGGCGACGCGCTTCGTCGCCGACTTCCTCGGCAAGTCCAACTTCCTGCACGGCACGGTACGGGAAGTCTTCGCCGGCGGCTTCGCCATCGGTGCCGGCGACACGCGGGTGGTGACCGCGGCTGCCGAGGCGCCGCCGCTCGGCAGCCAGGTCCTGCTCAGCCTGCGGCCCGAAAAAATGGCGCTGCTGGCGGAGGGGGAGACGGCGGAGAACAGCGTGACCGGGACCATCGAGAGCTGGTCCTATCTCGGCGCCGGCTATGCGCTGAATGTTGCGGCGCCGGATTTTGGCACGCTGCGCGTGACGCTGCCCACCTGGAACGCCCCGATCGCGCCGAGGGAGGGGCTGTCACTGCGCCTCGGCTGGCATTCCACGGCCAGCGTGCCCGTGCTGGATGACCAGGCATGATCCGCCGGCAGGATGTCGGCTGGTGGTTGCTGATCCTGCCGGCCTTCCTGCTGATGACGGCCTTCTACGTCGCGCCCATCGCGCAGGTGCTGGCGATTTCCTTCACCGAGCCGACGCCCGGCCTGGGCAATTACGAACGGCTTTTCACGAGTGAGAGCGTGCAGCGGGTCATCGTCACCACGCTGCGCATTTGCCTGATCACCACGGCGCTGTCGCTGCTGCTGGGCTATGTGCTGTCCTATCGCATCGCGCTGTCCAGCCCCTCCGCCCAGCGCTGGTGGATCCTGGCCGTGCTGGTGCCCCTGTGGATTTCCGTGCTGGTGCGCGCCTTCGCCTGGGTGACGCTTCTGCGCCGCCAGGGCCTGGTGAATGAGACGCTGATGGCAAGCGGCGTCATCACCGAACCGCTGGCCCTGGTCTGGAACGAATTCGGCATCATCGTCGGCATGGTCCATTACATGGTGCCCTATGCCGTACTGCCCATGCTGGCGAGCATGCGGGAAATCGATCCGCGCCTGATGGCGGCCGCGCGGGGGCTCGGCGCGTCGCGCTTCACCATCTTCGGGCGCATCTTCCTGCCGCTGTCGCTGCCCGGCCTTCTGGCCGCCGGCGTGCTGGTCTTCATCTTCTCGCTCGGCTTCTACATCACCCCGGCGCTGCTCGGCGGTGGCAAGACGCTGATGGTGGCGGAATGGATCGGCCTGCAGATCCTGGATCTGCTGCGCTGGGGGCTGGGGACGATGATGGCGACGATGCTGGTCGTCGCCATCCTGACCACGCTGGCCGTCTTCGCCCGCATCGTCGATCTGCGGCGCATCTTCGGGGGTGGGGCATGATGGCGCATCGGCCCGGGCCCTTCGCCCGCATCTCCGCCGGCGTGGTGGCGCTGTATCTGCTGCTGCCGATCAGCATCATCATCCCGGTCTCCATGACCGACCAGCGGTTCCTGTCCCTGCCGAGGGAGGGGCTGTCGCTGCAACACTACATGACCGTGCTGGGGTCCCCGGAATGGCTGGGCTCCATCTGGCAATCCTTCCTGATCGCCGTCGCGGCGACCGCCATCGCGGTGCTGGCCGGCACGTTCTGCGCCATCGGGTGCTGGCGCCTGGCGCGGCGAGCAACGGATCTGATCCGGGCGCTGATGCTGCTGCCGATCATCATCCCCTCCATCGTCTATGCCATCGGCCTGTACCGGTACTTCGCCGGGCTGGACCTGTTGGATCGCTTCCTGGGGGTGGCTATCGCCCATGGCGTCACCGGTATCCCCTATGTGGTCATCACCGTCTCTACCGCCCTGGCCGCCTTCGACCCCCGGCTGGAACAGGCGGCGCGGGGCATGGGGGCGTCCCTGATGCAGACGCTGCGCTGGGTGATCCTGCCGCGCATCACGCCGGGTATCCTCTCCGGCGCCATCTTCGCCTTCATCCATAGCTGGGACGAGCTGGTGATCGTGCTGTTCATCGCCTCCCGCGATGTCTTCACCCTGCCGCGCCGCATCTGGGACGGTATCAACGAGAACCTGGACCCCGCCATGGCGGCGGTGGCCGTGCTGCTGGTGGTCTTCACCACGGGGCTGCTGCTGCTGGACCTGGCGCTGCGGCGGCGCCGCGCGGAATAGCCGCTTCCAGGCTCGCCGGAAGATGATCGGGCGGCGCCCAGCGATCTGTTGCGGGCCCGTCAGGACTTCGGCAGATAGCGGCCACCATGCATGGACGCGACACATCCCTCTCCTGGGTGAAGCAGGGGCGGCCGCCCGAGGCGGTCCTCCGCACCCGCTATCACAACGCCACCCTGACCCTCGGCCGCCTGCGGCAGGAGACGGAGGAGGAGGTCGTCCTGCAGGCCGTCCGCCATGATGCGCATCTCGCCATCATGCATCTCGGTCCCCCGCCGCGGCGCCATATCAGCAACGGGCCGGGGCCGCTGGCGGAGATCTTCCAGACGCCGGATGCCTTCAACCTCACGGATCTCAACGCAGCCCCCAGCTGCCGGATCATCGGCCGCTTCGACAGTCTTCACCTGCATATCCCCCGCGCCGCGCTGGATGACCTGGCGGATGAGGCGGATCTCCCGCAGATCCGCGCCTTGCGGACACCCCATGGCTGGAACACGCGGGACCCGATCGTGGACGGGCTGCGCCCGCTGATCCTGGCGGCGCTGGAGCGGCCGGAGGAAGCCAGCCAGTTGCTGATCGACCACCTGGTGCTGGGTCTCTGCGCCCATCTCGTGCAGCGCTATGGCGGAATGCCGGAACTCAGCCGCCTGCGCGGGGGTGGCCTGGCGCCCTGGCAGCTTCGCCTGGCGCGGGAATTGATCGCGGAGAGTATCGCGGAAGCGCCTTCGCTGGCGGAGATTGCGCGGCAGTGCCGGCTCTCGGTCGCGCATTTCTCCCGCGCCTTCAAGGCCTCCACCGGAACCACGCCGCATGGTTATCTGCAGGCCTGCCGGGTGGCGCGGGCCCGGCAGATGCTCGCCCGGCCGGAGCTTACCCTGGCGGAGATCGCGCTGGCCTGCGGCTTCGCCGACCAGAGCCATTTCACCCGGGTCTTCGCCCGGCAGGAGGGGGAGACGCCCGGCCTGTGGCGACGGCTGCAGAAGCGTGCGGCGTAGCGTGCAGCCGGGCGCAGGATCCATCCATCCATGCTGATCGGATACAATCCCGCCACGTCCGGGCCGGGTAGAGGGGCGCCCCCAATCGAAGCTGGAGCCCCCAGATGACTCAACCCCCGACTGCCCCCGTAGAGGCCGGTGTCCTGGCCCAGGATGCCGCCGAATGGTTCTCCGCCATCCCCGGTGAGCGCGTCGCCATCCGCCTGCATGCTGCGCAGGTGCAGGGGCGCTTTTCCGTGATGGAGAGCCTCGCCGAACCCGGCTGTGCCACCCCCCTGCACCTGCATGCGGAGGAGGAGACCTTCTATGTGCTGGAGGGTCGTCCGACCTTCCGTCTGGGCGAGAAGATCTTCGCCGCGGGGCCCGGCGACCTGGTGCTGATCCCGGCCGGCACCCCGCATGGCTGGATCAATGCCGCGGACCGGCCCTGCCGCATGCTCGCCACCTTCGCGCCGGGCGGCGTCGAAACCCTGTTTCCCCGCCTCGCGGGCCTGTCTCCGCAGGAAATGACGAGCCTGGCGGCCAGCTACGGCACTATCGTGCTGGGTCCGCCGATGACAAACATGGCCGAGGCTGCATGATGTCCGAACCGACCTTCCGCAAGCTGGACTGGGTGTTGCGCGGGTTAATGGTGGTGCTGTTCAGCATCGCCGGCGCGATGAAGCTGACGGCGCATCCTTTCGAACTGCACGGCTTCGCGCATTTCGGCTACCCGCTGTGGTTCATGTATGCCATCGGCGTCATCGAATTCGCGGCGGCCTTCGCCCTGCTGCATGCCCGCCTGCTGCTGCCCGCCACGGCGTTGCTCGGGGCTGTGCTGGTGGGCGCCGTGGTCAGCCATCTGCGCGTTGGCGACCCGCTGCCCATGGCGCTGCCGGCAGTGATCTCGCTGGCGATCCTGGCAGGGCTGGCGGCCCTGCATCTGTCGCGGTCCCGCCGGCGGGCCTGACCAAGGCTGGGTTTCGGCGCGTTCCGTGCTAGGTCCCCGCCATGGAGACCAAAGCCCCCACCCCGCGCGCCGTCCTCGTCGGAATCCAGACGCCAGAGGTGGATGACATCGCCCATGCCGCCAGCCTCGAGGAGCTGGGGCGGCTGGTGAAGACGCTCGGCTATGAGGTGGTGGGGGAGGTGTCCCAGCGCCGGGAAGGCACCGGCGCCGGGTCGCTGCTGGGCAGTGGCAAGCTGGCGGAACTCGCGGCCCTCACCGGCGGCACCGGCGAGATCGGCACCATGGCACCGAAGCCGACGGCCAAGGCGCGCCAGCGTTTCGAGGGTGCGGCGGAAGCGCCCGCCGGGAAGGAGGCGGAGGCCGAAGCCCCCGCGGCGAAGCCGGAATTCGTCATCGTCGATCACGAACTCTCGCCGAGCCAGATCCGCAATCTGGAACGCGCCACCGGCGCGCAGGTGCTGGACCGCACCGGCGTGATCGTCGAGATCTTCCACCGCCACGCCAATACGCGGGAGGCGAAGTTGCAGGTGGAGATGGCGCGGCTGAAATATGTCGCGCCGCGCCTGCGCGAATCCTCGGGCGGCGGCGGGCGCCAGCAGGGGCCGGGCGCGGGCGAAACCGCGCTGGACCTGGATCGCCGAAAGATCCGGGACCGTATCTCCGAGCTCAAGGACCAGCTGGAAGCGGTGCAGCGCGATTCTGACAACCGCCGTTCCGCGCGGCGGGATCAGCTGCGGGTGGCGCTGGTCGGCTACACCAATGCGGGCAAATCCTCGCTGATGCGGGCGCTGACCGGCAGCCAGGTGCTGGTGGAAGACAAGCTGTTCGCGACGCTGGACACCACCGTGCGCATTTTGCAGCCGGAGACGCGGCCGCGCATCCTGGTCTCCGACACAGTCGGCTTCATCAAGCAGCTGCCGCATGATCTGGTGGCGTCGTTCCGCTCGACGCTGGCGGAAGCGCTGGAGGCCTCGCTGCTGCTGTTCGTGGTGGATGCCTCCGACCCGACCTATGAGGCGCAGCTGGAGGTCAGCCGCAGCGTGCTGCGGGAGATCGGCGCGGATACGGTGCCCTCGCGCCTGGTGCTGAACAAGATGGACCGGGTGGATGTCGCAGGCCGTGCGGCGCTTGCCGAAAAGCACCCCGATGCCATCATGCTGTCCGCCCATGCGCCCGAAGATGTCGCGGCGCTGCGAGAGACGCTGATCGCCTTCTTCGAGGCTCAGATGGAGGAGGACGTGCTGGTCCTGCCCTATGCCAAGCAGGGGCTGATCGGCGAGGTCTATGAAAGCGCCCGCGTGCTGTCGGAGGACTACGACGAGGCAGGCCGCGTGCTGAAGATACGCGGCCTGCCCGGCGCCATTGCGAGGCTGCGACGCAGCCTCGCCTGATCGCTATCTCTTGGTCACGCCCCAGAACACCGGCACGGTGGTCGGCCGCAGCCCCTCGATATTGCTGCGATGCGCTGCGAGCGTGCGGAACTGCCCGGCATTGATATAGGGCAGCACGCGATAGGCGCGGGCATGGACGCGATGCAGGATCTCCTGCCGCTTCGCCGCGTCATTCTCCTCCCACCAGGACCGGCGCAGCGCCTCCAGCTCCGCATCGCAGGGCCAACCGGTCAGCCCGCCCTCGCAGGGGCTGGCGAGATACAGGTTGGTCAGCGGGTTCTGGCCGTCGAGCACATTCGCCACGGTGACGAACATGTTCCAGCCGCCCTGCTCGACAGGCTCACGCCGGTTGCGCCGCTGGGTGACGGTGGCCCAGTCCATGCTCGGCACGTCCATGTTCAAGCCGCCGCGCTGGAAGGCGGCGGCCATGGTCAGCGTGGCGGCGTTGTTGATCGGGCTGTCGGCGGCATTCATGAAGACGACGCGCTGGTTCGTATACCCGGCCTCCCGCAGCAGGGCGCGCGCGCGCTCCAGATTCTCGGCGCGCAGACCCTCGGCGCCGGCATCCGATTGCAGCGGCGTGTTGCAGAAGAAGTAGGCAGGGCAATAGGGCACCTGTTCGGAAGGCCGCACGCCCACGGCATTCAGCACATCCTGCTGGTTGATCAGGTGCAGCAGCGCCTGGCGCGCTTCCGGCCTGTCGAAGGGCGGCTGGGTGTGGTTGAGCCGCAGCCAGACCATGAAGCCCACCGGGTTCAGGGCGAAGGTGCGGATGTTGCGGTTGCGCTCCAGCACCGGGATCAGGTCGGGGGAGGGCTGTTCGATGAAGTCGATCTCCCCCGCCTGGAGCGCCGCCGCCGCCGTGGCGGGGTCCGGCATCGCCACCCATTCCAGCCGGTCGATGCTCACCACCTTGCCGCCGGCCAGGCCATCGGCTGGCTCCGGACGCGGACGATAGGCGGGGTTGCGCAGGTAGACGGCGCGGTTGCCGACCTGCCATTCGCGCGGCTGGAAGATGAAGGGGCCGCTGCCCGTCGCCTCCGTGATGGCGGTGCTGGCGGGCGTCGCGGCGATACGCTCCGGCATCACGAACAGCGCGCTGGCCGTGGGGCGGGCCAGGGCTTCCGTCACCAGGGCGAAGGGGCGGGACAGACGGATGGTGAAGGTCTTGTCATCCACCACCTCCATCGCGGCGGTGGAGGCCGCCAGCGCCCGGCCCACGATGTCGCGCTGCGACCAGCGACGGATGGAGGCCACGGCATCGGCCGCGCGCACTGGCGCCCCATCATGGAAGGTCAGGCCATCGCGCAGGGTGAAGCGATGGCTCAAGCCATCCGCGCTCGCCTCATGCGTCTGCACCATCTGCGGCCGCGCCACGCCCTGGCTGTCCAGCGCGAAAAGCTGGTCGTAGACCATGAAGCCATGGTTCCGCACGAAGGCGGCGGTGGAGTTCACCGGGTCCAGGCTCGCCAGGTCGTTGATCAGCACCACCCGCAGCGTGGACTGCGCCGAGACGGCGGCGGGTGAAAGGCTGAGGGCGGCCGCGGCCACAAGGCCGAGCCAGCGTTTGCGCATCATCGGGTATCATCCTGCCTAGCGAAGGGGCGGATCATCTCCGTCAACCGCTCGATACGCAATCTTCTTGCGTCATCACCGGGTTGACGGGTGGGGATCACCGCATGACAGTCGGGTCACTTAAAACGACGCGCGGAATGGGGTTGGTCGACTGCATGGGCCAGGATGTGATTTTTTCCGGCGGGCGCGTGTTTCGCGGCCTGGCGGGCGGCTTTGCCGAGGCACTCGCTGTGCGGGACGGCCTGGTTCTGGCCGTGGGCAGCCTGGCGGAGGTGACGGCGGCGGCACCCCAGGCCCGGCATGTGGCGCTGGAGGGGCGGGTGGCGATTCCCGCCTTCAATGAGGCGCATATGCATCTTCTGCCCTACGGCCTGGCGCTGGCGGGCGTGAATCTGCGGGCCGAGGAGGTGCGCAGCCTGGATGAGGTGCTGCGGCGAATCGGCGATGCGGCGAAGGCCGCGCCGAAGGGCGCCTGGGTGCTCGGCCGCGGTTACGACCATGCGGAGCTCGACATCGGCCGGCATCCGACCGCGGCGGAGCTGGATCGCGTCTCGCCCGACAATCCCGTTTTCATCGTCCGCACCTGCGGCCATATGGGCGTGGCGAACAGCGCCGCGATGCGCGCCGCCGGCGTCGGCCACAACACGCCGGACCCGGAGGGCGGTGTGGTGGAACGCAAGGGCGGCGCGCTGACCGGCCTGTTCCAGGAACGCGCCATGCGGCTGATCCGCGACGTGGTGCCGGAGCCGGATGAGGCGACGCTGGTCGATGCGATCGAACGCGCCGGCAAGCACCTCGCCTCGCTCGGCTTCGCCTCCGCCACCGACATGAATGTCGGCATGACGGCCGGCATGACAGAGGTCGCGGCGTTTCGCACCGCCGTTGCCAGCGGTCGTTCGCTGATGCGGATGTGGAACGTGCTGGCCGGCAATCCGGAAGGCATCGCCTTGCAGGCCTGGGAGGCCGGGCTGCGGCCTATGCAGGGCGACGACATGCTGCGCTGGGGCGCGGTCAAGGTGTTTGCGGATGGTTCCGCTGGCGGTCTGACGGCGGCCTTCTTCGATCCCTATCTGGAAAGCGCCGGCGGCGGCACGGGTGTCTTCACCTTCCCCGACGACAAGATCCACGCCTTGCTGAAGCTGTTCCATGAGCAGGGCTGGCAGCTCGATATCCACGCCATCGGCGATGCGGCGATCGAGCAGGTGCTGGTCGGCATGGAGATGGCGGATAGCGAGGCCCATCCCTTCCTCGGCCGCCGCCATCGCATCGAGCATTGCGGCTTCCTCAACGCGAACCAGCGCAAGCGCATGCTGGCGCGCGGCATCCTGCCGGTACCGCAGCCGGCCTTCATGTACGAGTTCGGCGACCTCTACATCCGCAACCTCGGTCGCGCGCGATCGGAGGAAGCCTATCCGATGCGGACCTGGCTGGAGGAGGGGCATCATCCGGCGGCGTCCAGCGACTGCCCTGTTTCCTCCGTCGATCCCTTCGCCAATCTTTTCACCATGCTGACTCGCAAGACCAATCGCGGCACGGTGCTCGGCCCTGACCAGACGCTGACGGCGGAACAGGCCGTCCACTGCCAGACCTGGTGCGGCGCCTATACGCAGTTTGCCGAGGATCGCCGCGGCACGCTGGAGCCCGGCATGCAGGCCGATATCGCCGTGCTGTCGCGCGACATTTTCGACTGTGATCCGGAGCTGATCCTGCGCGACACGCGCGCCGACCTGACGCTGCGCGGCGGCGAGGTGATCTTCGACCGGCATGGGGCGCTCGCACCATGCTGAGACATGCCGTCCAGCGTCTGCTGCTGGCGGTGCCGGTGATGTTTGGCGTGTTGCTGGTGGGTTTCCTGCTGATGCAGGTGGTGCCGACCGATCCGGCCGTCGTCCGCGCCGGTCCGAATGCGAGCGCCGAGGTCATCGCGCAGATCCGCACCGATCTCGGGCTGGATGAACCGCTCTACGTGCAGTTCGCGCTCTATGTCTGGCGCCTGGCGCAGGGCGATCTCGGCGTATCGATCATCAACAACGTGCCGGTTGCCGGCGAACTGGCCTCGACCATCGGGCCGACGCTGGAGTTGATGGTGGCCAGCCTGATCTGGTCCATTCCGCTCGGCATCGCCATGGGCACGGTCGGCGCCTATTGGCGCGGCTCGCTGATCGATCGCGTGGTGATGGCCTTCAGCGTCGCCGGCGTTTCTGTGCCGGTGTTCTTCCTTGGCCTGGTGCTGATCTGGTTCGTCGGCTTCCAATGGCAGTGGCTGCCCTTTACCGGGCGTGAGGGGCCGCTCTGGACCTGGCAGGGGCTGCGGGCGGTGATCCTGCCGGCGATCACGCTCGGCGGCGTATTCGTGGGGCCGGTGGCGCGGATGACGCGCACGGCGGTGCTGGATGTGCTGGGCGCGGACCATGTGCGCACGGCGCGCGCCAAGGGTCTCGCGGAGCATCTCGTTGTCACGCGGCATGCGCTGCGCAATGCGATGGTGCCGGTGGTGACGCTGATCGGGTTGCAGATTGGCTTCCTGCTCGGCGGCGCGGTGGTGACGGAGACGGTGTTCTCCTGGCCCGGCGTCGGGCGGCTGGCGGTGGGCGCCATCCTGTCCTCTGATTTTCCGATGGCGCAGGGCACCATCATCGTCCTGTCGATGGGCTTCATCCTGGTGAATCTGACGGTGGATCTTCTCTATGGCGTGCTCGATCCGCGGGTGCGCGCGGGATGAGCAGCACGACCGAAATCGTCGCCCCGGCGCGGCCGGGCACGCTGAAGATCCTGCTGCGGGAACCGGCCGCAGCCATCTCGCTGGCGGTGGTGGTGCTGGTGATCCTGGCGGCGCTGCTGGCGCCCTGGATCGCGCCCTATGATCCCTTCGACACGGACCTGATGGCGGTGATGCAGCCGCCGGATGGAAAGTATCTGCTGGGCACGGACGGGCAGGGACGGGACATGCTCTCGCGCATGCTGCACGGCCTGCGGGTGACTCTGGCGATGGGCGCGCTCAGCCTCGGCATCGGCGGCGTCATCGGCGTCGCGATGGGCTTCGCCGCCGCCTATTACCGCCGCATCGATGGGCTGTTGATGCGGCTGGCGGACATCATGCTGTCCTTCCCGGCCATCCTGTTCGGGCTGGCGATCGCCGCCATCTTCGGGCCGGGTGTCACGGCCGTGGTCATCGCGCTGGCGGTGGCCACCATCCCGCTGATGGCGCGCATCGCGCGCTCCACCGCGCTGGTCGTGCTGGGGCTGGATTACATCGAGGCGGCCCGGGCGCAGGGCATGGGCGATGCGCGGCTGATCTGGCGGCATCTGATGCCGAATTGCGCCAGCCCGATCCTGGTCTTCGCCACATTGCGCTTCGGCCAGGTGATCCTGCTGGGCTCGGCGCTTTCATTCCTGGGTCTCGGCGCGCAGCCGCCGGTGGCGGAGCTCGGCGCCATGGCGGCGCAGGGGCGCACCTTCCTGTTCTTCGCGCCGCATATCTCCGTAATTCCGGCCGTCGGCATCTTCGTTGTCGTGCTGGCCTTCAACGTGCTGGGGGATGCGCTGCGCGATGCGCTCGACCCCCGGCTGCGCATCTAGTCAGGCAGGGAGAAGAAGATGAAGTTCCTCAAAGGCGCATTCGTCGCCGCGCTGGCGATGGTGACGGCGCTGCCGGCATTCGGGCAAACGCCGCGCAACACCGTGGTATTCTTGCGCGAGATCGACGCGGACCGCTACGACCTGCACCGCTCCACCGCGCGCAGCGCGGGTGAGGTGGTGGGCATGATGACCGACACGCTGGTCACCATGGACTTCGATGGGCAGACCATCCGCCCCGGCCTGGCGGAGCGCTGGAGCGTCTCGCCGGACGGCAAGACCTATACCTTCCATCTGCGTCGCGGTGTCACCTTCTGCGACGGCAAGGAATTCACCGCGGAGGACGTGGTCTATTCCATCAACCGCTGGATCTCCCGCGAAACGCGCAGCCCCGTTGCCTGGCGCGCCGGCCCGGTGAAGGAAATCCGCGCCGTTGATGCGCATACCGTCGAATATGAGCTGAACGAGCCCTTCTCCGAACTGCTGTCGCAACTCACGCTGTTCTTCGCCGGCATCATCGACAAGGCCACGGTGGATCGCCTCGGCCAGAATTTCGGCAGCCAGGGCTTCAACGGCACCGGCCCCTATTGCTGGCAGTCCTGGACCCCGCGGAACGAACTGGTGCTGACGCGCCATCCGAATTACCGCTGGGGCCCGCCGATGTACCAGAACCAGGGCCCGGCGCATGTCGAGCGCATCGTCTGGCGCGTGGTGCCGGAACCCTCCGCACGCCTGGCCGCCATCCAGACCGGCGCCGCGGACGTCACGCAGTACATCCCGACCGTGGCCATCACCAACCTGCGCCGCGTGCCGACCGTGTCCGTGCTGACGCAGCCGAACTACTTCTGGGACTTCTACCTGGGCTTCAAGGTCGACAAGCCCGTCATGAATGACCGCGCGGTGCGCCGCGCCATCCATCAGGCGGTGGACCGGGAGGCCCTGGTGCGCGCCGTGTGGTTCGGCCACGCCCAGCCGGCGTTGAACATCGTCAACCCGAACACGCTGGACTACGATGCGCAGTCCGATGCGATGGTGCCACGCTTCGACATGGCCGCCGCGCAGCGCACGCTGGAAGAAGCCGGCTGGGTGATGGGCAGCGACGGTGTCCGCGTGAAGGACGGCCAGCGGGCCACCTTCCTGACCTACGGCATCAACACGCTGGAGAACCAGCGCCAGAGCGAGATCATCCAGCAGCAGCTCCGCCGCGTTGGCATCGAGATGCGCATCCAGCTGTTCGATGCGACCGTGGCCTGGGGCCGCATGGCGACGCAGGAATTCGATGCGCTGTTCCTGTCCTACCCGTACTTCTCCGCCGGCGACGCGCTGAGTCTCTATTGGCACAGCCGGGCACGTCCGACGCCGAACCGGATGAACTGGAACAACCCGCAGACCGACGCCTGGCTGGATGAGGCGCGCAGCGCCACCGACCCGGCCGTGCGCCGCACCGCGCTCGCCAATCTGCAGCGCCAGCTGGCGGAGGAAGCCCCCTGGCTGACCACGGCGCGTGAGAACCTGTATGTCGCGGTGTCCAGCCGCGTCACCGGTCTGCGCGCCCATGGCCTTTATGGCGCAGGCATCTACAAGGCGCTCGATATGCGCACGACGCGATAAGAAGAAGGGAAGAAACGGCATGACCACCACCGTCATCCGCAACGCCGATCTCGTCGTTGCATGGGACGCCTCGGCGAAGCAGCACATCTATCTGCCCGATGCCGATGTGGCCTTCACCGGCGGCACCCTCAGCTTCGTCGGCCGCGGCTATGACGGCCCGGCGGAGGAGGAGATCAGCGGATCGGGGCTGATGGTCATGCCGGGGCTGGTGAACATCCACTCGCACCCCTCCAGCGAGCCGATGAACAAGGGGCTGATCGACGAGATCGGTTCCCCCGGCCTGTATAACTCCTCGCTCTACGAATTCATGCCGATCTTCCGGGCGGATTCGGAGGCGGTACCTTCCTGCGTGCGCGTCGCGCTGTCGGAACTGCTGCTGTCGGGCGTCACCACGGTGGCGGACCTGTCGATGGCGCATCCGGGCTGGATGGACCTGCTGGCGGAATCCGGCATGCGGGTCTGCATCGCGCCGATGTTCAAATCCGCCAAGTGGTTCACCAAGAACGGCCATGTCGTCGAATATGAATGGGACGAGGCCGCCGGCGAAAAGGCGATGGCGGAGGCGCTGTCGCTGATCGAGCGCGCGGAGCAGCACGAAAGCGGCCGCCTGTTCGGCATGGTGGTGCCGGCGCAGATCGACACCTGCACCGACACGCTGCTGAAGGACAGTTTTGCTGAGGCCGAGAAGCGCGGCCTGTCCTGGCAGATCCACGCGGCGCAATCCGTGGTGGAGTTCCACGAGATCACGCGGCGCACCGGCAAGACGCCGATCGGCTGGCTCGATTCCATGGGTCTGCTCAGCGACCGCAGCATCATCGGCCACGGCATTTTTCTCGATGATCACCCCTCGACGAAGTGGTGGACCGACAGCGACATGGGACGCCTGGCGGAAACCGGCACCACCGTCGCCCATTGCCCGACCGTCTTCGCCCGCCGCGGCATCACGCTGAAGCATTTTGGGCGCTACAAGCGGGCCGGTGTGAATATGGGCCTCGGCACGGATACCTATCCGCACAACATGCTGGATGAGATGCGTCTCGTCGCCTATCTCGCCCGCACCCAGGCGAATGATCCGCGCAGCATGACGACGACGGAGCTGTTCGATGCAGCCACCATCGGCGGCGCCAAGGCCCTGGGGCGGGAGGATATCGGCCGCCTCGCCGCCGGTGCCCGCGCCGACTTCGTGCTGGTGGATGTGACGCATCCGATGATGCGCCCGGGCCGCGACCCGGTGCGCAGCCTGGTCTATGCGGCCGGTGATCGCGCCGTGCGCGATGTCTATGTCGATGGCAACAAGGTGGTCGCCGACGGCAAGGTCACGACCATGGATTACCACGGCGCCGCCGCGCATCTGCATGAGGCGCAGAAGCGCATCATCGAGAAGGCGCCGTCGCAGGACTGGGCGCATCGCCCGGTCGAAGTCTCCTCGCCCCCCACATTCCGGTGGTCATGAATCCTCTTCTTCAGATCGAAGGGCTGCGGACGGTGTTCCGCAGCGCCAATGGCGACATTCCCGCGGTCGATGGCGTCGATCTGACGGTGCCGCGCGGCAAGACGCTCGGCATCGTGGGCGAGTCCGGCTGCGGCAAATCCATGCTTTCGCTGTCCGTCATGCGGCTGGTGCCGCGGCCGGGGCGCATCGCGGCCGGGCGCGTGCTGCTGGAAGGCCAGAACCTGCTGGATCTGTCGGAGGCCGGCATGCGCGCCGTGCGCGGCGGCCAGGTGGCGATGATCTTCCAGGAACCGATGACCAGCCTGAATCCGGTGCACCCCATCGGGGTGCAGATCATGGAGGCGATGCGCGCCCACGACACGAAGGCAAGCAAGGCGGAGCTGCGCGACCGCGCCATCGCCGCGCTGGACCGCGTGCGCATCCCGGCCCCCGCGCGCCGCTTCGACGAATTCCCGCACCAGCTCTCGGGTGGCATGCGCCAGCGCGTGATGATCGCCATGGCGCTGGCCTGCAAACCAAAACTGCTGATCGCCGATGAGCCGACCACGGCCCTCGACGTGACGGTGCAGGCGCAGATCCTCGACCTGCTGAAGGACCTGCAGGCGGAAACCGGCATGTCCATCGTGCTCATCACCCACGACCTCGGCGTGATCGCCGAAATGGCCGATGAGGTGGCGGTGATGTATGCCGGCCGCATCGCCGAACGCGGCACCGCCGCGGAACTCTTCGCCAGCCCGCAGCACCCCTATACCCTCGGCCTGCTCGGCTCCGTGCCGCGCCTGGATGAGTCGCGGGACGAACTCCTGGCCATCGAGGGCAGCGTCCCGCCGCCCTTCGCGCTGCCCAAGGGTTGCCGCTTCGAACCACGTTGCCCCTTCGCCATCGCCGCCTGCCGCAACGCCCCCCCGCCGCTGGAGGAGGTGGCGCCCGGCCACTACGCCGCCTGCATCCGTGCGCCGGTCGAGAACAGCCTGGACATCGCCGCATGAGCGCGCTGCTGGAGGTCGAGAACCTCACCAAGCACTACCCGGTCAAGAAGGGCATCGTGCTGGCGAAACAGGTGGGCACGGTGCGCGCCGTGGATGGCGTGTCCTTCCGCATCGAGCGCGGCGAGACGCTGGCCATCGTCGGCGAATCCGGCTGTGGCAAGTCCACCACCGCCCGCCTCGTGCTGCGGCTGATCGAGCCCACGGGCGGCACCGTCCGCTTCGATGGGCTGGAAGTCTCGGGCGCCGCGCTGCGCACGCTGCGCCGCCGCGTGCAGGTGGTGTTCCAGGACCCCTATGCCAGCCTGAACCCGCGCCTGCGCGTGGCGGATACCATTGCGGAGCCGATGGAGGTGCATGGCATCGGCACCGCCGAATCCCGTGCCGCGCGGGTGAAGGAGCTGCTTGGCCTGGTGGGCCTCGCCCCATTTCACGCGCAGCGCTACCCGCATGAATTCTCCGGCGGCCAGCGCCAGCGCATCGGCATCGCCCGCGCGCTGGCGGTGCAGCCGGAACTCATCATCTGCGACGAGCCGGTCTCGGCGCTGGATGTCTCGATCCAGGCGCAGGTGGTGAACCTGTTGAAGGATCTGCAACGGCGCTTCGGCCTGTCCTACCTGTTCATCGCGCATGACCTGGCCGTGGTGCATCACATGGCCGACCGCGTGGCGGTGATGTATCTCGGCCAGATCGTCGAGACGGCGCCGAAGCGCGCCATCTTCGACGCGCCGCTGCACCCCTATACGCGGGCGCTGCTCTCGGCGATTCCGCATCCCGATCCGCGCCGGCGCGGCCTGGTGAAGCCGATCGGCGGCGATGTGCCCAGCCCGATGAACCCGCCCAGCGGCTGCCGCTTCCACACGCGCTGCCCCTTCGCGCAGGACCGCTGCAAGGCGGAAATGCCGGCGCTGCGCGACCTCGCCCCCGGCCACCGCGTCGCCTGCCACTTCGCCGAGACCCTGCCGCCGCATGTCGGTGTGGCGGAGGAAGGGATGTCCCCCGTCGCGGCGCAGCGCCTGGCGCTCTACGCGGCGGCCAAGGCACGCAAGGCTTCCCGCGCGGCTTGAATCGCCGCCTTACCTTCATCGCGCGAAAGCCTGTCTTGCGGCGCGCGGGGGACTGACGGGCCGGGCCGCCTGTCCTACCCTCGCCGCCATGAGGCGAGGGGGGAAAACGCGATGATCATGTCACTGGTGGCGCCACGGCTGATGGTGATGGGCGGCGGCGCGGTCGGCAAGCTTGGGGAGGTTCTGGGCCAGCTTGGCCTGTCTCGTCCCCTGGTGGTCACCGACCCCTTCATGCTGTCCTCCGGCCTGCTGGAACGCGCTTTGGCCCCGCTGCGCGCGGCAGGGATGGCGCCTGCGGTGTTCTCGGAAACGGTGCCGGACCCGACGGATACCGTCATTGCCGCCGGCGTCGCGGCTTTCGCGGCTGGCGACTATGACTGCTTGGTGGGCTTCGGCGGTGGCAGCCCGATGGACACCGCCAAGGCCATGGCGATCCTCGCCGCCGCGCCAGCCGGGGCCAGGATGCGGGACTTCAAGGTGCCCGCCGTGGCCAGCCGGGGCGCCGTGCCGATCATCTGCGTGCCCACCACCGCCGGCACCGGCAGCGAGGCCACGCGCTTCACCGTCATCACCGACACCGAGACGGATGAGAAGATGCTCATCGCCGGCCTCGGCGCCCTGCCGCTGGCGGCCGTGGTGGATCATGAGCTGACCTTCGGCCTGCCCGCCCGCATCACCGCCGATACCGGCATCGACAGCCTGACCCATGCGCTTGAGGCCTTCGTCTCCGCCAAGGCCAATCCGGTCTCCGACGACTATGCCCGCAGCGCCATGCGGCTGATCGCACCCAATCTGCGCCGCGTCTGGGCCGATCCAAAGGATGCCGCGGCGCGGGAGGCGATGATGCGCGGCGCGACCCTGGCCGGCCTTGCCTTCAGCAATGCCAGCGTCGCCCTGGTGCATGGCATGAGCCGCCCGATCGGCGCGCATTTCCACGTGCCGCACGGCCTGTCCAACGCCATGCTGCTGCCCGCCGTCACCGCTTTCGGGCTGGAGGCCGCGCGCGGCCGCTATGCCGAGGCGGCGCGGGTGATGGGCGTGGCCAGCGAGGCGGAGGGCGACCAGGCCGCCGCCCAGCGCCTGGTAGAGGAGTTGCGCGCGCTCAACCGCGACCTGGAGGTGCCGAGCCCGGCGAAATGGGGCATCGACGGCGCGAAGTGGGAGGGTCTGTTGCCACTCATGGCCCAGCAGGCCATTGCCTCCGGCAGTCCCGCGAACAATCCGCGCGTGCCGGATGCCGGGGAGATCGTCGCGCTGTACCGGGCCAGCTACGGGGCCTGATCCACCGGCGTCGCCGCCGCCCGCCAAGCCTGGACCCAGGCGGGTAGGGAGGCCGGCGGCAGGGGGCGGCCGACGCCAAAACCCTGCGCCATATCGCAGCCGGCCGCGGCGGCGGCGCGCCAGACATGGCTGTCCATAACCCCCTCCGCGATCACCAACATGCCATGCCGGCGCGCGTGGCGGACGATACGCTCCACCTCGCCCCGGGCGCGGCGGCAGCTCGGCATCGCGATCACCAGGCTGCGGTCCAGCTTCACCCCGGCGAAAGGCAGGGCCAGCAGCCCTCGGCGGCCGTCATCCAGGCTCAGATCATCCAGCAACACGCCGAAGCCGGCGCGCGCCAGACGCATCAGGGCGCGCCGCAGCAGCGACCGGTCGCGCACCTGGGTGCTTTCGGTCAGTTCCAGCAGTACATCATGCGGCGTGAGGCCCGATTCAGCGGTCAACCGACCAAGCCAGACCGGCAGGCTGGGCTTCAGCAGTTCGGAGAGGGGAAGATTGAAGGACAGGCGGATGCGCCGGTTCCCGCGATGCGCCGCCAGTTCGCTGATCGCGCGCTGGGCCACGGCGAAGGTCAGCTTCGGTCCAAGACCTGCCTGCTCCGCCAAGGGCACGAATTCGCTGGCGCCCAGCGCTGCCCCAGGTCGTTCCCAGCGTGCCAGCGCCTCCACCAGCATGGGGCGGCGGTCGGCCAGGCTGACCATGGGCTGGAAGCGCACGGTGATCTCGCCACGCGTCAGACCGGCGGCCAAGGCCGGCGCGTCGCAATCGGCCAGCACATCCTGGGCGCGGACTTCGGCCAACATGGCGGCCAGCCCCTTCGCCTCCGCCGGTGCCTGGCGCAGGCCGGGCGGCGACATCTGCCCGGGCCGGGTTATCACCACAACTTCCGTGCCGTTGAAGGGGTCCTGCGCCGCGCTGAACAGGGCCAGGCTGCCGGCCCCATTCTCCACCACCAGATGGCGCGGGGCCGCACCCGGACCCAGCATATGGGACAGTGCCTCAGCGGAGGTGGCGACCAGCACGGGCGGAGGCCCCGCCATCTGGCGCACGGCGTCCCGTGTCGCGGCGATAACCTGCGGATCGCTTGCCACCAGCAACACGGTGCCGGGGTCCGACAGGGCGCGGCCGGGGCGCCTCATCATCCTAAGCTCATCCTCCGTACAGAACCGGAAAGCGGTGCCGGCGCGCCCGCATTGATATCACGAATTTGTGATAAAGTAAGAATCCGGGACAAAATAAGCTGAACCACAGAAGCCGTTCCCTGGCGATCACGCGCCACGCCCTGGCGCGGATTCCATAGCCTAGCATGATGAAGGCCCGCAAACCGGCGCGAACACAGTCGCGTGTGGTCGGGAGTGTCAGGCGCGCCGCGGCAGCCAGGGCTCATCGGCCCAGCGTTGGCGAAGATCCGCATCGGCGCGGGTCAGCAGCCGGCCCCAGGCCTCTGGCCCCAGGAAGCGTGGGACCTGCCCACGCCCGCTGCATTGCTCGACGAAATCCGGGTCTCCGGCCACCGCCTCCAGCCCGCGCAGCAGGGCGGTGCGAAAGGCTTCCGGCGCGGTCGGGCTCGTCGCGAAGCCGCGGAAGGCGGCGGCGACCAGATCGACGCCCTGTTCGCGCAGCGTCGGCAGTTCCGGCAGTAGCGGGCTGCGGCGCGCTGCGGCGATGCCGATGCCGTGCAACTTGCCCTCCCGCAGCCCGGTGATGACATCGGGCAGCGCCAGCATGGAGGCGGCGACATGGCCGCCGATGGCGGCCTGCCGCGCGGCGGCGGCGGAGGGGAAGGCGAAGCGGGGCATGTCCAGCCGGCCATCCAGCCGCAGTGCCGCGATATGCGCGGCGCTGCCGGGCGGCGCGGTGCCGAGCGTGCCGCGATCGCCCAGCGCCCGCAGGGCGGCGACGTCCTGCGGCCCGGCATTGGCGCCGACCAGCACCATGCCGTCCTCGGCGAGTCCGGCCAGGGCCGCGATCTGGCCGAGCGGAAAGGGATCGCCCTGTTCCACCGCACGGGCCAGCAGAAGAGGGGAACTGACCACGCCGAAGATCCGCTGGTCCGGCTCGGCCTCGGCCAGCGCGGTTACCAGGTCCAGGCCGAAGCGCCCAGGGCGATTGCGCACGACCAGCGTCAGCCGCGGCAAGGCGCGTTCCAGGAAGGGCGCGACACCGCGCGCCCAGAGGTCCACCGGCGAGCCCGGCGGGGCGCCGACCAGCAACTCGGCCGGGTTGCGGCGCACGGCAAGCGCTGGGGTCGACAGCGCCAGCGCGCCACCCAGCCCCAGCAGACCACGGCGTCGCAGGACGAGGAGGCTCACGTCGCCTGGGCCTGGGCGGGCGTGGTGGCGGCCTCCTTCGGCCGCAGCGACTTGGCGCCGGTGTAGAGCACCAGCGGCGCGGTGATGAAGATGGAGGAGGAGGTCGACAGGACGATGCCGAACAGCATGGTCCAGGCGAATCCGGCCAGCGCGTCGCCACCGAACAGGGCCAGCGGCAGGGCCGAGAGGAACAGGGTCATCGAGGTGCCGATGGAGCGGTTCAGCGTTTCGTTGATCGACAGATCGACCACGTCCCGCAACGGCATCTGTTTGAATTTGCGCAGATTCTCCCGCATCCGGTCGAACACCACGACCTTGTCGTTCACCGAGAAGCCGACGATGGTCAGGATCGCCGCGATGGTCTGCAGGTTGAACTCGATCTGCGTGACGGCCAGGAAGCCGATGGTCTTCGTGGTGTCCAGGATCAGCGTGATGATCGCCGCGACGCCGAACTGCCATTCGAAGCGGAACCAGATGTAGATCAGCATCGCCAGCAGGCTGACGCCCAGTGCGATCATGCCGCCGCGGAACAGCTCCGACGACACACGCTCACCCACCGCCTCCACGCGCAGCACGCGGGTGCCGGGGCTGGCCTGTTCCAGGGCGCCGCGCACGGCGGCGACGGCGCGCTGGGTGCCGGCCTCGTCGCCCTGGACAGGCAGGCGGATCAGCACGGCCTCGGGCGAGCCGAACTGCTGCACGCCGACATCGCCCAGATTGAGGCTGGACGCGGCGCTGCGCAGCGTGGCGAGATCGGCCGGACCCTCGGTGCGGACCTCCATGACGATGCCGCCCTGGAAGTCGATGCCCCGGGCCATGCCGGGATAGATCGCCAGAACGAGCGAGGCGATGGACAGGAAGGCGGACATCATCAGCCCGACAACGGCACCCTTCATGAAGGGGATGCGGGTGTCGTCCGGGACGATGCGGAACAGCGGGCGAGACAGGGCACGGAACATGTCGTTTTTCCTCAGACCGCTGGCATCAAACGGGCAGCGTCTGCGGGCGGCGGCGGCGATACCAGCTCGACACCATCAGCCGCACCACCACGGTCGCGGTCCACATCTGCACCACGGTGCCCACCGCCACGGTCACGGCGAAGCCTTTGATCGGACCGCTGCCGAAGCCATAGAGGCAGCCCATGGCGATCAGATTGGTCAGGTTGCTGTCCATGATGGTGCCGGAGGCCTTGGTGAAGCCCAGTTCCAGGGCCGAGATGGGCGTTCGCCCGTTCCGCACCTCCTCCCTTATTCGTTCGTTGATGAGGATATTCGCATCCAGCGCCGTGCCGAGGGTCAGCACGATGCCGGCGATGCCGGGCAGGGTCAGGGTGGCGCCCATCACCGACAATATTCCGATCATGATGACCAGATTGGCCAACAGGGCGATATTCGCCAGCCAGCCCAGGAAGCCATAGGCTAGGCCCATATAAAGAAAGACGAAGCTGGCCCCGACGGCGAGGGAGATGATGCCGGCGCGGATCGCATCCGCCCCCAGCTCCGGCCCCACGGTCCGTTCCTCCACCACCGTCAGCGGCGCGGGCAGGGCGCCGGCGCGCAGCAGCACGGCAAGGTCGTTGGCCCCGCGCACGTCGAAACTGCCGGAGATCTGGCCGCGGCCTCCGGTGATCGGCTCCCGGATGTTGGGCGCGGTGATCACGCGGTCATCCAGCACGATGGCAAAGGGGCGGCCGACATTCTGGCGGGTGACATCGGCAAAGCGGCGGGTGCCGATGGAATCGAAGGTGAAGTTCACCACCCACTGGCCGTTCTGGTCCTGGCCGGCGCGGGCATCGGTCAGATTGGCGCCATCCACTTCAACGCGGCGGCGCACCGCATAGCGTTCCTGGAAGCGGTCGCCAGCGAGGAACATGGTCCCCGGCGGCGGTGTCGGAGCCTGCAGATTGGCCGATTCGTCCAGCAGATGGAACGTCATGCGCGCGGTCTGGCCGAGCAGCGCCTTGATCCGGGCGGGGTCTTCCACGCCGGGCAACTGCACCAGCACGCGGTTGGCGCCCTGGCGGGCGATCAGCGCCTCCGCCACGCCGGTCTCGTCGATGCGGCGGCGGACGATCTCCAGCGACTGTTCCACCGCATTGCCGGCCTTGGCGCGCAGCGCCACCTCGGTCAGCGTGGCGGAAACCTGGCCGTCGGGGGCCGTGGTCACTTCGATATCCGGCTGCTGCGCCCCGGCGCCGGCCGGCACCACGATGGCGGCATCACGCAGGATGCGGGCCATGTCGGCGGCGCGGGCAGGGTCGGAAACCCGCAGCGTCACCCGGCGCTCCGCCGGGTTGGCCGCCAGGCCGGTATAGAGAATGCGCGGATTGGCGCTGCTGGCGCCGCGCCGGGCGGTATCGACCAGCGCTTCCAGCCTCTCCCGCACCATGGCGGAGGTATCGACTTCCAGCAGCAGGTAGCTGCCGCCGCGCAGGTCGAGGCCGAGACTGATCTGGCGGGCCCAATCCGGCAGCACGCTGCGCGGCAGGACATTCGGCAGGGAGACCAGGATGCCGAGGAGGCAGACGCCGATGATGGCGAACACCTTCCAGCGGGCGAAATACATCATGGAAGCAGCCAGACCCCAATGGTGAAGGAGCGGCCCTATTACCCCATGCGGGGGGCGATGCCACCGGGCCGGAAGATGCGGCGCGGCCCCCCCTGATGCAAGCCCGCGCGTGACGCAGTATCACCCCGTGGCTTGAAGAAAGGGTTTTCAGGATGTCCTTGCGGGTGGCGGTGCTGGGTGCCGGGCATTTCGGGCGCTTCCATGCGCTGAAGGCGGCGCGGGCGGAGGGGCCGCTGCGGCTGGTCGCGCTGCATGACGCCGACCCGGCGCGGGCCGCCACGGTCGCCGCCGAATGCGGCGTGCCCGCCTTGACGGCGGCGGAGGCGATCGCGGCGGCGGAGGCGGTGATCGTCGCCGCCCCCACGCGCTTCCACGCCGCCTTGGGCCGCCAGGTGCTGGAGGCCGGGCGGCATCTGTTCATGGAAAAGCCGATCGCCGCCACCCTGGCCGAGGCGCAGGCGCTGGCCGGCCTGGCCGCCGAACGCGGCCGCGTGCTGCAAGTGGGCCATATCGAGCGCTTCTCCGCCGCCTTCCGCGCCGTGGTCGCGGCGCAGGAAGGCGGCCAGCCCGTGCATTGGGAGGCGGTGCGCGTCGCCCCCTTCCGGCCGCGCTCCCTGGATGTGTCTGTCGTGCTGGACCTGATGATCCATGACATCGACCTGGTGCTGAAACTGGCCGGGGAGGCACCGCGCAGCGTCGAGGCCGTCGGCGCGCGGGTGATGTCCGATCACGCCGACTTCGCCGTGGCCCGGCTGGGCTTTTCCGGCGGCCGGGCGGCGACCATCACCGCGTCGCGCGTCTCGCTGGCCATGGAGCGGCGGCTGCGGGTGCTGGGGCGGGAGGGGGAGATGAGTGTCGATTTCCTCAATCGCGGCCTGGCCATGTTGCGCCGGGGCGGGGCGGAGCCGGTGGCGAACATGCCAGATCACGGCATTGATCGCGCCGGCTGGACCGACCATGACAGCCTGGAAGCCGAACAGGCTGGCTTTGCCGCGGCCTGCGCCGGGACGGCCCCGGTGGAGGTCGGCGCGGCGGAAGGCATCGCGGCGCTGGAAGTCGCGCTGGCCGTGGAGGCCGCGATCGGCTGAAAAGCCTCGGGTTGGGGGGGGGGAAGACCCGCCTACAATGCCCGATGCAGCCGCAGCCCCGAGGCCGAAAACCCTAGCCCCTCATAAAATGCATGCGCCCGCAGCCGCTGCTTGCCGGAGGTCAGCTCCAGCGTGTCGCAGCCCGCCTGCTTCGCCCAGGCGGCGCCGGCTTCCAGCAGCAAGCGCCCCACCCCGCCGCCGCGCGCGGCCTCATCCACCACCAGCGTCATGATCCTGGCGACGGGACCAGCATGCAGGATCGTAGCCCGGTGCAGGGCAATCACGCCGCGCAGCCGCGCATCCTGCTCTGCCACCAGCACCAGATCCTCCGGCGACACGCCCGCGAGGCGGACGAGCAGATCGGCTTCCGTCACCTGATAGCCGAGCTGGTCCAACAGCCCGCGCATCTGCGGCACATCGCCGGGCACCGGCGGGCGCAGCGCGATCATGGCGCCATCTGCCGTAGCACCACTTCGGCCGCTGCGGCGCTCGGCAACCCCTCGGGCGGGCGCAGCTTGGCCAGCATCTCGGCGAAGCCGGCGTGCTGGGCCGCCGCCTGGGCGGGGTCGGTCAGCAGGCCGGTAAGGCCTTCCGCCAAGGCCTCCGGCGTCGCCCCCTCCTGCAAATACTCCGGCACCACCTGCCGCTCCGCCAGCAGGTTCACCAGGCTGGCAAAAGGCACCCGGACGAGGCGGCGGACGATGGCGGCGGTGATGGGATTGACCTTGTAGGCCACCAGATGCGGCACGCCCGCCACCGCCATCTCCAGGCTGGAGGTACCTGACTTGATCAGCCCGGCGGAGGCGGCCGCGAAGGCGTCGTGCTTGCCGGCCAGATCCGTCAGCAGGATCGGCCGCACCGGCCAGTCCCTTGTGCCCGCCGCCACCGCCTCCGCCACCACCGTCGAGACCGGCAGCGCGGCCACCAGACCCGGCACGCGATCCGCCACCAGGCGCAGCGCGGCGCCGAAGACAGGCAGCAGGCGCTTCACCTCGCTGCGCCGGCTGCCGGGCATCACCACCAGCACTGGCGCTTCCGCCGCCAGCCGATGGGCGGCGCGGAAACAGGCGGCATCGCCGGCATCGACGCCGGATTCCAGCACCGGATGGCCGACGAAGCTGGCGGGGATGCCGGCGGCCTCGAAGATCACGGGCTCGAAGGGCAGCAGGCACAGGATGTGGTCCACCGCCGCCTTGATCTTGGCGATCCGCCCCGGCCGCCAGGCCCAGATCTGCGGCGCCACGTAATGCACCACGGGAATGCCGAGCGGGCGGATGCGCTGCGCGAGGCGCAGGGTGAAGCTGGGGGCGTCGATGGTGATCACCACGGCGGGGCGGCGCGCGGCGATTTCCGCCACCGTTTCGTCCAGCCTGCGGGCGAGGCGGCGGATATTGGGCAGAACCTCGATCAGCCCCATCAACGCCAATTCGCGCATGGGGAACAGGCTTTGCAGGCCCTGCTCCGCCAGCCGGTCGCCGCCAATGCCGGCAAAGGCCAACTCAGGCCGCCTCTCGCGCAGCGCCGCCACCAGCCGGGCGCCCAGAACGTCGCCGGAGGCCTCACCGGCCACGACATAGACGAGGCTCATGCGAATCGCGCCGGGCGCGGGGCGGGGACGGGGCGTCGCGGCCAGTCGCGATGGTTGCGCACCGCGCCATGCGCCCGCACCTCCGCGACCAGGGCGGGGTCGAGCGTGTGGAACAGCCAGCCCGGCGCATCCATGCCGCCGGCCGCGACCACGCCATCCTCCGGAAAGCCGTGATCCGGCGGGCCGAAGATGGCCGCCTCGCCGTGATTCTCATCCAGCGCCACGGACCAGGGCGCGAGGCCAACCGTCGGCGTCACCGCCACGAAGCACTGGTTCTCCAGCGCCCGCGCCGCCGCCCCGATCCGCACCCGGGCAAACCCACGCAAACTGTCGGTGCAGGAGGGGGCGAGGATCAGCCAGGCGCCGGCCTCCACCTGGGCGCGGGCGTGCTTCGGGAATTCCACGTCATAGCAGATGGAGATACCGATCCGTCCCCAGGGTGTGTCGAAGACGGCGGGCGTGGCGCCGGAGGCGACGCCCCAACGCTCGGTCTCGAAGCGCGTCATCGCCTGCTTGTCCTGGAAGGCGAGCCGGCCATCCGGCGCGATCAGCGGGGCGCGGTTGATGATGCGCCCATCCTCCGCCCGCATCGGCAGCGTGCCCGGCAGCAGCCAGACCCCGGCGCGCATGGCGGCGGCCCGCATCGCGGCCAGGATGGCCTCGGCATGGGCGACCATGGCGGCGAGTTCGGTCGCCTCATCCGGCGCGACATTGCCGGCCAGAGCCGCGCCCAGTTCCACGCAGGCATATTCCGGAAGGATGCAGAGATCGGCGCGGCCGCGCGCCTCGGCCAGGAAGCCGTCCAGCCGCGCCTCGAACTCCGCCACCGAGGCGGGCTGACCGACCGGCCAGGCGAGCAGGCCGAGACGCAAGGGCAGGGGCGGGGGGGCGCTCAAAGGGTTTTGGTCCAGAATAAGAGTTCATGCGCGGATTCAGCGTCTTGTCCGATTTCCTTCCAGTTAAAAATGACCTTCAGATCCGGCCTTCGCTGATAGCCGCGCTTACCCCAGAAGGCATCGAGCGGCACCTGTCCCGCTGGGCGGCGCGGATCGTCCTCGGCGCGCGTCACAGCGCAGAAGGCGGCCTCGGGCAGGGACAGGCGGCGGGCATGGGCCTCGCGCTCGGCGAAGAAGCGCACCCCGGCGCCTCGGCCACGATAGGCGGGCAGCAGCACCGATTCGCCAAAATAGCAGAAGCGCGACGGGTCCATCCCGGCGGCGCGGAAGGCGGCCGGCACCTGGGCATGGGCTTCCGCCATGGGCTCACAGGTCGCGGCCCCCACCACCTGGTCGCCATCGCGGCAGACCACGATGGCGGCCCCCGGCGCATCGGCATAGGCGCGCATATAGCCCCGCTCATAGGCGTCATCGCCCTCATACAGGTAGGGCCATTCCCGGAAGACCGCGATGCGCAACCGGGCGAGGTCCGCCAGCAGGGGATGCAGCGCCGGGCCGGACAAAGTCTCGAAGGTGAGATGGATTTCCGCCATGCCCCGATGCATAGGGGCCGCGTGGCGGACAGGAAAGAGCGCGCGCGTGGATGTGGCGGTGGAGGCGATTGGGCTGGTCGCCGGCGCGATGACGACCTCGGCCTTCATCCCGCAGGCCTGGAAGACCTGGCGCAGCGGATCGGCGCGGGATTTCTCCCTGGCCCTGCTGGTGCTGCTGGTGGCCGGCAATACGCTGTGGTTCGGCTATGGCGTGATGAAGGGGTCGACGGGGCTGGTGGTGGCCAATCTCGTCACCGTGCCACTGACCTGCTTCATCCTGTGGGTGAAGCTGCGGCGTGGCTGACCCGCCCATGAAAAACCCCGCCGTGGCGGGGTTTTTCATGGGCCGAGAGGCGCCGGGAGATCAGGCCAGCGCGGCCACAGCCGCGTCGCGGCTCGGATGGATCGCCAGGATCTTGTCGAAGCCACTGATCTCCAGCACCTCACGCACCGGCGCCTGGGGGGAGGCGACCGCGAAGCTGCCGCCAATGGCCTTGGCCTGCTTCGCCGCCTTCAGCAGCACGCGCAGCCCGGCCGAGGAGACGTAATGCACCTCCGCCAGATCGGCCACCACCTTGGCGCCACCCTCCAGCAGGGCGAGCAGCTTCGTCTCCGCCGTGGGGGCCGTGGCGGTGTCGAGGCGGCCCTTCAGGGCGGCGACCTTCACGCCCTGGTCGGTGCTTTCCGAGATATCCATGAAGCCTGTCCTGTCCTGAGCTCGCGTCTACGGATTGTCTTAGACCATCGGCGCGTAGCGCGCGATCTGCGCATAGATTTCCCGGATGGCATCCGCCAGGGACCGGTTCAATTCCTCAAGATCGGCCACCTGGTCGATGCGCGGCTGCACCTTGTCCAGTTCCTGAGTCGAGAGGATCAGGGAGAACAGGCCACCCGCGCGGCACAGGCCGATCAGCATCGAGTCGCGCGGATCGGGGATGTCGTCGTGGAACAGCACGCCCATGATGCGCGCCTTCACCTCCCGCTCCTCCTTGTCGGAGATCACCGGGTAGCGGCGCTCCGGAAAGACCCAGAGGAAGCGGCCCTCGACGCGCTTCAGGATGCCCTTCGCGACCAGCCGCTCGAACAGCGCATCGCGATATTCGTCAGCATCGGCGGCCAGCGTTTCGATCCAGTGGCGGCTGTCGCCGGTCTCCGGCGCGGCCACGATCTGCGCCAGGGCGCGATCCATCAGCGCATCGCCGGTCGGCGCCGGATTGACCACGTAGAGGCGGGTCGGGTCGGTGTCGATGCGGCCGGCCAGCGCAAGCTCCGCGAGCACGGCGCCGGCGATCGCATAGTCGCCGGAGGGGGCCGCGCGCTCCTGCAAGCGCCCGCTTTCGTCATCGAGCATCAGGAGGAGGATTTCCTCCGGCATCGTCAAGGACATGGCGTCACAAGGCTCCCTGGCCACAAGCCGGATGTCTGCCCCGGCGGGCGCCAGGGAAGCGCGCGGCGGGGGTGAAGTCAACGTAACTGCCCGCCATCAATCGCCTTGCAGCGCCGCCTCCTGCTCCGCGGCCTGCAGGAAGGCGGCGAGACCGTCGCGCACCACCTGCGGGTCCAGGTCGCGCAGGATGAAGACCAGCCTGGACCGACGCGGCGTGCCCTCCGGCCAGGCGGGCAGGCGGGTCGGTGGATGGAACAGGTGCTGCACGCCGTGGATGACCACCGGCCGCGATTCGCCGACGAGGTCCAGCAGGCCCTTGATGCGCAGAACGGAAGCGCCGCGCGTCATCGCCAGCATCTCCAGCCAGCTGGCCAGGCCTGCCCAGGGCAAGGGCTTGTCGAATTCCAGGCACAGTGCCTGGATGCGTGGGTCGTGCCGATTGCGGTCGTGGTGATGATGGTGGTGATGGCCATGCGGCGCCGCCGCGCCGATCCAGGTGGCGACATCCGGCAGCTTGGAGGAGGCGTCATAGGCTCCGGCATCCAGCAGCGCCGCCGCCGGCACATCGCCGGCGATGGCGGGCAGGATCGGCGCGGTGGGATTCAGCATCAGCAATCGGTCGGTGAGTGCCGCCACAGCATCCGACGAGGCGAGGTCCACCTTGCTGAGCACGATCCGGTCCGCCACCGCGGCCTGGCGCAGCGCCTCGATCTGGCTGTCGAGCGTCGCCATGCCCGTGGCGGCATCGACCAGCGTCACCACGCCATCCAGCACGAATCGCCGCGCCATGCGCGGATCGGCCATCAGCGTATGCAGGATGGGGGCGGGGTCGGCGAGGCCGGTGGTCTCCACCACCACCCGCGCCACCGCCTGGCCCGCCAGCATCCGGTCCCAGATGCCGTCCAGCGCGGTCAGCAGGTCGCCGCGGATGGTGCAGCACAGGCAGCCGGCATTCAGCAGCACCGTGTCGCCATCGAGCCGTTCCACCAGCAGGTGATCCAGGCCGATCTCGCCGAACTCGTTGATGAGCACGGCGGTATTGGCCATGGCCGGCTGCTTCAGCAGGGCGTTCAGCAGCGTGGTCTTGCCGGCGCCGAGGAAGCCGGTGAGCAGCGTGACGGGGATCGGGCCGCTCATCCGTGGCTGTGCCCGTCATGGCTGTGTCCCTGGTGCTGGCCGTACAGCGCTTCCGGGTCCATCAGCGGCTCCGCGATGGTCGCCAGCTCGCCGTCGCGCATGGCGCGGAAGAAGCAGTTGCGGCGGCCGGTGTGGCAGGCGACGCCGTGTTGCTCGACCAGCGCCAGCAGCGTGTCGCCATCGCAATCCAGCCGCAGCTCCACCAGCTTCTGGATCTGGCCAGAGGTCTCACCCTTGCGCCAAAGCCCCTGGCGGGAACGGCTGTAGTAGCAGACCCGGCCGGTCGCCAGCGTTTCTTCCACCGCCTCCCGGTTCATCCAGGCCATCATCAGCACCTCCCCGGTATCATGCTGCTGCGCGATACACGCGACGAGGCCGCGCGCATCGAAGCGCACGGCCTCGACCAGCTTATGGGCATTGAGGGTGGCCGGCTGGGTGGGTGTGTCGATCATGGGAAGGCATTATATGGGAGGCGCGGGGGATGCCTACCGCCCCCCGGATGAGGAGAAATCGCGATGGCGCAGGCGAGGGATGACCAGCGGCTGGAAGCCCAGCTGGACCAGGCCGCCGCGACCTGCCAGCGCCATGGTGCCCAGTTGACGGAGCTGCGGCGGCAGGTGCTGCGTCTGGTCCTGCAATCGGGACAGCCGATCGGCGCCTATGCGCTGCTGGACCAGCTGCGCGGCGCCCGGCGCGGTGCGGCGCCGCCCACCATCTACCGCGCGCTGGATTTCCTGCTGGCTCAGGGGCTGATCCACAAGGTGGAGCGGCTGAACGCCTTCATCGGCTGCGATGAGGCCGGCCACGGCCATGCCCACGGGCACGACCATCCGCACCAGTTCCTGATCTGCGGCCAATGCGGCACTACGGCGGAGATCTGCGATCCCGCCACTCTGGCTGCCCTGGCCGCCGCCGCCGCCCGCCAGGGTTTCGTGCCGCACCGGACCATGGTGGAGGTCGAGGGCCTTTGCGCCCGCTGCGCTGCCGCGGCGCGGCCTGCGGAGGCCAGTGCCGCGTGAATGTCATGGCGCGTTGTCAATTTTGTTGAATTGAGAACGTTGCAATCTTGTTCTGATATGTCAGAAGCCATGCATGACCCAAGGTCGGGACGTGCTGGATGGCCACGAGGCCGCGCTTCGGCTGTTGCGGGACCTGCGGCGGCTGGATGGCCACACCGGGGTACGCAACAGCCGCATCGCTTTCGATGTAGGCCTGCTGCTCTATGAGGAGATCCTGGCGTCGGGGTCCGGAGCGGCGCTGTCCGTCGACCAACTCGCCGCCGCCAGTGGCTATAGCGGCCCGACCGTGCGGCTGGTGCTGAAGCGGCTGGACCAGGCCGGCACCGTCGAAGCATCCCGCCGCATCGGCAAGACGCAGCTCTATGGTCTGACCCCGGAAGGGGAGACCGGTTTCGCCGCTTATGTGAAAGCGATCCTGGCCTTCCGGCTATCCTGACGGCCGTTGGCCGTCAGGTTTCGCGGTCCGCTATTGCGGCAGCAGCGTCAGGCCCTGTTCGAGGTCGGCGATGATATCCGCCACCTCCTCTAGCCCGATATGCAGCCGCACCGCCTGGCCCGGCAGCGCCGGCGTCACCTTGCGCACCAGCTGGCCATTGGTCGGCAGCGCCAGGCATTCATAGCCGCCCCAGCTCGCGCCGATGCCGAACAGCTTCAGCCCGTCGACGAAGCGGAAGATATCCGCCTCCGTGTAGCGCGGCTGGAAGACGATGCCGAACAGCGAGCAGCCGCCATCGAAGTCGCGCTTCCAGATCTCATGCCCCGGCGCGCCCGGCAGTGCGGGATGGCGCACCTCCATCACCTCCGGCCGCGTCGCGAGCCAGGCCGCGACCTGGAGCGAGCTTTCCGACTGGTGCTTCAGCCGCACCGGCATGGTCCGCACGCCGCGCAGCGCCAGCCAGCAGTCATCCGGGCTGGCATAATGGCCGAGCGCCGAGGACATGCCGCGGACGATGTGGTGATGCTCCTGGCTGGCCACGGTGACGGAGCCCAGCAGGATGTCCGAATGCCCGCCGACATATTTCGTCAGCGCCTGGATCGAGACGTCGCAGCCATGGGCGAAGGGCTGGAAGCTGTGGATGCCCCAGGTGTTGTCGATCATGCTGATGGCGCCGTGGCGCTTCGCCACCGCGGTCAGCGCCGGCACGTCCTGCACCTCGAAGGTGTGGCTGCCGGGGCTCTCGAGATAGAGGACCCTGGTGTTCGGGGTCCAGAGCTTCTCCAGCCCCTCGGCGTCGATGCAGGGGTCGTAGAACTGCGTCTCCACGCCCCAGCCGGGCAGCACATTCTCCGCCAGGTTGCGCGCGGGGCCATAGACGCTGTCGGGCATCAGGCAGCGATCGCCGGACTTCAGCCAGGCCATCAGCGGCACGGTCACGGCGGACAGGCCGGTGCCGGTGATGGTGCAATGCGTGCCGCCCTCGATCTCGGCGACCACATCCTCCAGCTGCCAATGGGTCGGGCCGCCCTGGGTGCCATAGGTCAGCACCCGCTCGAAGCGGCGCTTCCCATTCTCGCGTCGCGCCTCGCAGGAGGGGGAAGTGACGGTGGAGCCGCGATGCACCGGCGGGTTGACGAAGCTGAGCGCGCGGATCGGCGGCCGCGCCGCATGTGACATGCGGGTGGCGAAGCCGTGGGTCTTATCGCCGGGGGCGTCGTCGGGCATCAGGTTACGTCCTTGGGGGTTTCCGGGCGGCTCGCCCATTCAGTCCAGGAGCCGTCATAGACGGCGGGTTCAGGCAGGCCGGCCCGCAGCGCACCCAGCGCCACGACGCAGGCGGTGACCCCGGTGCCGCAGGAGGTGACGATCGGCCGGGTGTCGTCGGCGCCGCGTTCGGCGAACATCGCCTGCAGCGTCGCCACATCTTTCATCGTCCCATCAGGCCCCACCAGATCGGCGGCCGGCAGGGATTTCGCGCCGGGCATATGGCCGGAAGGCAGGCCTGGGCGCGGTTCCGGCGCGGTGCCGTCGAAGCGGGCCTTGGACCGCGCATCGAGGATCAGCGCCTCGCCCCCACCCTGGCGGACAATGCGCTTGATATCGCCGATGCCGGCCAGGCGGCGGGCGATGAGGTCGGCCACGAAGGTCGCGGAGGTCTTGGCGGTAGCTTCGCCGGTCTCGACCGGACGACCCTCGCGCTGCCACTTGAGCAACCCGCCATCCAGCACCGCGGCCTTCTCATGCCCGAACAGCCGCATCATCCACCAGCCGCGCGGGGAGGCACGCAGCCCGTGCTGGTCGTAGAAGACGACGCGCGTGTCATTGCCCACGCCGAGCGCGCCCATCAGCTTCTCGAACCGCGCCGGGGTGGGGATCATGTGCGGCAGGCTGCTATCGGGATCGGCGATCTGGTCGATGTTGAACAGCAGCGCGCCCGGGATATGCGCCTTGCGGAAACCGTCCGGCGCATTGCCCTGCTCATTCGGCAGATAGGTCGTGCAGTCCAGCACGACGAGGTCGGGCTTGCCGAGCTCGGCCGCCAGCCATTCCGTGGATACCAGCAGGTCCATGGGTTTCATTCTCCCAGCACGATATGGATGCGGCGGTTCTGGCGGCCCTTGCTTTCCAGCTTGGAGACCTCCACCCGCCCGATCTCCCCGGTGCTGCGCACATGGGTGCCGCCACAGGGTTGCAGGTCCACGGGCGAGCCTTCCGGCCCGATGCGCACCAGGCGGATGCGCCCGGCGCCGCGCGGCGGCTGCACGGACAGGGTGCGAACCATCTGCGGATTGGCGTCCAGCTCGGCTTCCGTGATCCAACTCGTGCCGGTCGGATGGTCGGCGGCGACCAGGGCGGCGAGCTGTTCGGTGAACCATTCCTTGGCCGGCGGATCGGGCAGGTCGAAGTCCAGGCGGGACTTCTCGGCGCCGATCTGGTTGCCGGTCGCATATATGCCGGGCAGCACGCTGCACAGCAGATGCAGGGTGGTGTGCATGCGCATGTGCCGGTGGCGCCGCGCCCAGTCGAGGCTGGCCAGAACCTCCGCCCCCACCGGCGGCAGGGCCGCGCCGGGGGCGAGGGTGTGCAGGATGGCGCCGGCCTCACCCTTGGTGGCCTCGGCGACCGTGGCCTCTCCGCCATCCCAGCGCAGCGTGCCGGTATCGCCGGGCTGGCCGCCGCTGCGGGCGTAGAAGACGGTGCGGTCCAGCACCACGCCACGCTCATCGGCGGCGATCACGCGGGCGGTTGTCTCACGGAGATAGGCGTCTTCGGTGAAAAGCGGCTCGGTCGTCATCAGTCTTTCCATTGCTCGCACAGCCTGGCGCGGTTCGCCTGCAACCACAGCAGGGCGAGGGCGGCCGGTGCGTTCTGGATGCGGTTGTCGGCCACCATGCGGAAGGCCTCCTCCGCCGGCAGCAGCAGCACCCGTGTTTCCTCATGCTCGGTGGCGAGGCCATGGGTGCTGGCCGTGGCATGGGCCAGATCGACCCGGGCGCAGTGGAAATGCACCACCTCGTCGCAACCGCCCTGCATCAGTTGGAAGCGACCCATGGTTTCCATCGCCAGCGCCGTGAGGCCGGTTTCCTCGGCCAGTTCGCGGCCGGCGGACAGCACCGGGTCCTCGCCCGCTTCCAGCAGCCCGGCTGGGCATTCGGTCATCACCGGCGCCAGACCGGCGGCCAGGGCCGGCAGGCGGAACTGCTCGATCATGGCGATTCGGTCGGTCGCCGGGTCATAGGGCAGGATCAGAACGCCCTGGCCGCGCCGCCACAATTCCCAGGTCAGGACGCCGGAGGGCGAGCCGTCGAAGCGGGCATAACGGAAGCGCACGCGCTGCAAAGCGAAGCGCTGGCCCCAGACAACCTCATCTTCCAACACCTCCAGCCCCGGCCAGGGCGG
This sequence comes from Roseomonas sp. F4, assembly GCF_053891155.1. Lineage (NCBI taxonomy): Bacteria > Pseudomonadati > Pseudomonadota > Alphaproteobacteria > Acetobacterales > Roseomonadaceae > Roseomonas > Roseomonas sp. F4. Next base: position 544,670 of record NZ_JBSSHK010000004.1, on the reverse strand, counting down.
GATCGGCGGGGCCTTTGGGTGGCGGGATGGCGTGTCGGGGGGAGGGGGCGGGCTGGCGCTCATGCCCGGCCGACCCTACCCTTGGGCATCAGGAACGTCCATGTCCCGCATCCCCCCGATCATCCCCCCCGTTTCTCCGGGCCTCGCCGCCGCGCGGCGCCGCGGCATCCTTCTGGTGCTGGGCGCCTCGGCCGCCTTCGTCGTCTCCGCCGCGCTGGTGAAGTCGATCGGGCCGGCGATTCCGCTGCCGCAGATCATCCTGTTCCGCAATTTCTTCGCTCTGCCGCTGCTGCTGCTGATGGTGGCGCAGGCCGGCGGCTTTCATCTGCTGCGCACCAGGCTGCCCTGGCGCCATGTGGAGCGCACCTTCTGGGGCATGTGCGGCATGGTCGGCGCCTTCCATGGCTTCGTCTATCTGCCGCTGGCGACCGCCACGGCGCTGGGCTTCACCATGCCGCTGTTCCTGACGGCGCTGTCCACCGTGCTGCTGGGGGAGAAGGTGGGCTGGCGTCGCTGGTCCGCGGTGGTGGTGGGCTTCGGCGGCGTGCTGCTGATGGTCCGCCCGGGCTTTGGCGGGGCGGCGCTGCCGGTGTTCAGTGTCGGCCTGGTGCTGCTGGGCGCCTTCGGCTGGGCCATGGCCATGCTCAGCATCCGCAAGATGGGGGAGGCCGGGGAGCCCGGCGTGTCCATCGTCTTCTGGTTCGCAATTTGCTCCGCCACCCTGGCCGGGATCGGCACCATCCCGGTCTGGGTCACGCCATCCCCGCGCGAATGGCTGCTGCTGGGCGGCATCGGCTGCGTCTCCGCCGTCGCGCAATTGCTGATGACGGCGGCCTATCGGCGAGGGGAGACGACGTTGCTCGCGCCCTTCGAATATTCCGGCCTGATCTGGACCATGCTGGTGGGCATCCTGGTTTGGTCCGAATGGCCCGATGGCTTCGAACTCGCGGGCTTTGGCGTGCTGGTCGGCGCGGGCCTCTACATCTGGCGGCGCGAGGTGGTGCGGGCGGCGGAGGCGCGGCGATGACGGAGGCCTTCGATCCGCGCGCCCACCGCATGATCGCGGAGCAGCGCTGGTTCGAGGATTTCCGGCTCGGCGAGCGCTTCCCCTTGCCCAGCCGCACCATGACCAGCGCCGTCTTCCTGGCCTTCCAGGCAGCCAGCGGCGACAACCACCCGATCCATTACGACCGGGACTACTGCCGCGCCCACGGCCTGCCGGACATGCTGGCGCATGGCTTCCAGGTGGCGATCCAGACGGCCGCCGGGGCCGGCATCTTCCCGCATCTGGTGCAGGAGTCGCTGAAGGCTTTCCTGGAACAATCCAGCCGCTTCCTGCAGCCGGTCTTCCTCGACGACACGGTCTATCCCTGCCTGGAGGTCGATGAGCTGACGCCGAACCGGACCACCGGCGTGGTCGGCCTGCGCAGCACTGTGCACAACCAGAAGGGCGTGCTGGTGATGGAAGGCCGGCACCGCTACCTGCTGCGCAAGCGCCCTTAAGCCTCGCCCAGAAGCTCCGCCACGCGCCGGGTCGCGGCATGGTCCGGATGGGCACGGCGCAGCACCGCCAGATGCGGCTTCGCAGCCTCCTTCTTCCCGGCCCGGATCGCGGCTTCCGCCAGATGCTGATGCGCCATGGCATGGTCGGGCACCACGCGCAGCGCCGCCCGGAAGGCATTGGCCGCCGGGCCTGCCTCGCCCAGCCGCTCATGCAGCCGGCCGACATGCACAAAGTGCTCCGCCTCGCGCCGCGCCGCCGCGCCGAGATGCGATTCCAGCACCTGGCAGGCCGCCTCCAGCGCCGAGGTGCGGTCGATGGCGGGCGGGCCGGGCGGCGGTGGCGGGGCATCGGCGGGCGGGGTGAGGGGGGCGAAGAGGCTCGGCTGGTCGGGGAACCAGCGCTGCCGCACCGCTTCATTCGCCTCTGCGAAGCGCGCCAGGAAGGCGGCCGCCTCGGCGGGATGGGGCTGCCAGCCGCGGCCGGGCAGGGCATCGGACACCGCGCCGGTGAAGCGTCGCCAGAGCAGGGAGGAGGCGGTCAGCCCCTCGGGCCGCGCCTTCAGCCGCTCCCCCATCGCGCGCAGCAGGTCGATGGCCGCGGGGGTGACGGAGAGGTTGCTCTGCCGGTCGGGATGGTCCGGCGGCACGGCGAGCGGCGCCTCGCACAGCGCCAGGAAGTCATCCACCGCATCGCCATTCACCAGCCGGGCGCGGTCGAAGATGCGCACGACCATTGCCGCCTCGCCGAAGACCTTGGCCCAGCGGTCGAGCAGCAGGCGGTAATCGTAATGCGGCAGCCGGTCCGGCCCCTGCTGCGGCAAGGTCGGCGGCTGAATGGCGGCGACGCGCAGCGCCTGGGTGTAGCTGCTGGCCACATGCTGATCCTGCCGGCGCAGATAGATCACGATGCGGATGCGCGAGGCGAGGGGGGTCAGCAAGTCGCGCAGCCGGCCGATTTCCTCCTCATTGGTCAGCAGCCCGCCGCATTGCTCGGCGGAGAGGATCACCAGCCGCGTGGTCGGCGGCAGCCCCGCCATCTCCGCCGCGAAGTCCCGGCGGAACTGCGCCAGCCGCGCCTCCGCCCCAATGCCGTCCCACAGCGCCGGATTGAAATGACCCAGCCGCGAGAGCGGCACCAGGGAGGCGGGCAGCATGCCGTGATTGGCCCAGCCGGGGGAGGTGGGGTAGCAGATGCCCAGCTTCGCCAAGGCCGCACGCTGCCCGCCCAGCACCCGCTGGATGGAGGAGGTGCCGGTCTTCGACTGGCCGATATGGACGATGAATTCGGGCTTCACGGCGTCGTATTGAATCACAGTGTCTTCTTGAACCATACCCGCGCATGGCCGGCGGGCATGCCGTCCAGCCGGCCGAATTCCGTATAGCCGTTGCGCAGCCAGAAATCCGGCGCCTGGAAACTGAAGGTGTCCGTATAGGCCTGGCCGCAGCCGCGTTCGCGGGCGATGCGTTCCGCCCGCATCAACAGTTCGGAGCCGACGCCCTTGCCGCGCAGCTCCCGCGACAGCCACATCCAGTCGACGAACAGCCAGCCCCAGAAGGTCAGGCCGAGCAGTCCGCCGCGCACCGTGCCATCCGGCCCTCGGGCCAGCAGCGTCACCGGCTCCCGGTCATAGGGGCCGCCCATTTCCTGGTTGAAGGTGTGCAGCCCGCGCTGGATGGCCGCGACCGCATCGAGCTCCGGGAAATTGTCCTCATGGATCTCGACGCCCGCATCCGGCCGCATGATCTGCGGCCCGGCCTCTGGCGCGTCCTCTACCTCATCGGCCATGCGGCGCCGCTCCTTGTGACGTGTTGCGGCGCGGCAAATGGCCACATCGCGCAGCGACTGAAAAGACCCGGATCCTGGGTGGCCGGGAGTTTAGCGCGGCCGCAGCGCCATCAATGCCTGGGCCAGCGCCCGCATCTCCGCCGCCGCCACCGATTTCGGCGCGGATTCCGTCACCCCGAGACCGGCGGCGAAGGCCTGGGCGATGCCGGTGCGGTTGCCGATGGCAGGCTCCAGACGGGTCAGCGCGCGGCGGTCCAGCTCCGCGAGGATCTGCGACAGGAGCTTGCCGCTGGCCGGCGCGCGGTTCAGGGCGATGGCCGCGGCGCGCTTTTCGCCCTTCGCCAGATCCAGCGTCGCATCCATGGCCCAGAGATCGGCGGAGGACGGCTGCAAGGGTACCAGCACCAGGTCGGCGTTGCGGATGGCGATGCGGGCATCGGTATCGGCATGCGGCGGCGTGTCCAGCAGCACGACATCCTGGCTGCGTCGCAGCTTGTCGAGGCTGGCCGGCAAGCGCCATCCCGCGGGCGCTTCCAGATGCAGGGGCAGTGCCCGCGCCCCGGCCGAGGCGCGCTCCGCGCCCCAGCGGGTCAGGGTCTGCTGCGGATCGGTGTCGAGCAGCGCGACCTTCATACCGAGGCTCGCCAGGGCGGTGGCCAGATTGGCGCTGAGGGTGGACTTGCCCGCGCCACCCTTGCGCTGCGCGACGGCGACGACGAAGGCCATGCCCGCGACTCCAGACCAGTTGCCCGCCAAGCCTAGCACCAAGTCCGGATAAGGTCCCGGTCAGCAAGGTCCAGTCAGCGGCGATCCGGCCTGGCGCGGTCCGGAATCGGGCTCTGGCCGAGGTTGCCGGCGCCCGAGCTGCTCTCGGGAAGCCTTTGGCCGGGCACTTCCGGCGCCGGCATGGTGCGATGGCCTGCGGGCGGCTCGGTGCTCGGCGGCTGCTGCGGCGGCGTGCCGACGCCCACGGGCGGGCGCGGCTCCGCCTGCTGGGCCGGCGCGCCGGTGCGCGGCTCCGAAGGTGGGCCGGCACGGTCGCCCGGCAATTCGCTGCGCGGCGGCACGGCGCTGGCGGCGGGTTCGCGGTCAAGCTGCTGCGCGCCGGCGGAGGCCAAATGCAGCAACAAAGCGGGGATCGTGAGAAGGCGAAGGGAATGGCGCATGGAGGGGTAGCGCCAGAGGCGGCCGAGGGTTCGCGGCGGCCATGCTGATTTGCCGCGGGGGGCGGCGCATTTGGCTCCGGCCCGATGTAGCCTCCGCGCATGGACCTTCCGCCCGAACTCCTCACCCCCGCCGAGATGGCCCGCGCCGATGCGGCCGCCATTGCCGGTGGCATCCCCGGCCTGACATTGATGGAGGCGGCGGGCCGCGCTGTGGCGCGGGCTGTGCTGCGGCGCTTCCGGCCGGTGCGGGTGCTGGTGCTGGCCGGCCCCGGCAATAATGGCGGGGACGGCTATGTCGTGGCGCGGCTGCTGGAACAGGTGGGCTGGCCGGTGGCGGTGGCCGCCCTGGCGCCGCCCAGCCCCGGCAGCGACGCCGCCGCCGTCGCCGCGCGCTGGCACGGCCGGATGGCGTCCTTCACCGAGGCGGAGGTGGCGCGCGCTGGGCTGGTGATCGATGCGGTCTTCGGCGCTGGCCTGTCGAAGCCGGTGGCGGGGCGGGCGGCTGCGGTGCTGGGCGCGGTACGCGCGCCGATCGTCGCGGTGGATGTGCCCTCCGGCCTCGATGGCGCGACGGGGGCGGTGCGGGGTTTCGCGGCCGCCGCCGCGCTGACCGTCACCTTCTTCCGCCTCAAGCCCGGACATCTGCTGCTGCCGGGGCGGGAGCTGTGCGGGGAGGTGGTGCTGGCCGATATCGGGCTGCCCACCGCCGTGCTCGGGGCGATCCAGCCCCAAACCTTCCGCAACGGGCCGGCGCTGTGGCGCCTGCCGGTGCCGGGCGCTGCCGACCACAAATACGCGCGCGGGCATGTGGCCGTGGTGGCCGGGCCGGCGATGACCGGCGCGGCCCGGCTGGTCGCCGCCGCCGCGCGCCGCGCGGGCGCCGGGCTGCTGACGCTGCTCGCCCCGGACGCCGCGACGGCCGCTGTGCTGCGCGCCGGCGACCCCGGCGCCATGGTCAGCGAGGCCGGCGCGGCGGCGCTTCGGGAGGAGGCGCGGATCGGAACCTGGGTGATCGGCCCCGGCCTGCCACCCGAGGCCGCGACGCGGCAGATGCTGCGGGAGACGGTGGCCGCCGGCCGCCAGGTGGTGGCCGATGCCGGCGCGCTGCGGGCCGCCACGGGCGACCCCGCCGCGCTCGCCGGCTGCGCCGTGCTGACGCCCCATGCCGGCGAATTCGCCGCTGTCTTCGGCCCGCCGGGGGAGGACCGGCTGGCGGCGGTGCGCGCGGCGGCGCGGGCCACCGGGGCGGTGGTGGTGCTGAAGGGGGCTGATACGCTGATCGCCGCGCCCGATGGCCGTGTCGCCATCAACCACAACGCCCCGCCCTGGCTGGCCAGCGGCGGCACCGGCGATGTGCTGGCGGGCATCGTCGCCGGGCTGCTGGCCCAGGGCATGGCACGCTTCGAGGCCGCCGCCTGCGCCTGCCACCTGCACGGCGCCGCCGCCACCCTGGCCGGCCCGGGGCTGCTGGCGGAGGATCTGCCGGCCCGTCTCCCAACGGTTCTTTCGTCCTTTGTCCCGCACCATGCCGGCGATGTTCCTCGACGGAGGGGCGCCTCTCGGGCATCATCCCTGAAATATGCGGAAAGGAAGCGTGATGTCTGACGTTGCTGCCCCGCCCGGCCTGATTGACCGCGCGCTGCGGCGCGTCACCGCGCTCTGGCGGGACATCGCCTCCTCCGCGCCGGAGGGCGAGGAAGGTTTCGGACCGCAGATGCGGGCCTGCCTGGACGCCAAGGGCGGCGAGGTTTCCGCCCGTTCCCGCGCCGCGCGGCTGGCGCAGAGCTATCTCTCGGCGGATGAGGTCGCGCGCGGCGAGTTCCTGCGCGCCCTGGCCAGCTTCGATTCCGACGCCGCCGCCGTCACCGCGGCCTGGGACGCCGTCGCCCGCGCGCCGGATGCCGAGGCGCGCGCCACCGCCAAGGCGAAGCTGCGCCGGGTGCTGGAGCCGCCGCGGCTGCGGCTGATGACGCAGTTCACCACCATCCCCGACGGCGTGAAGTTCCTGGTGGAGCTCCGCGCCGATCTGATGGCACGGATGCGCGGCGACGCCATGCTGCAGGCGCTGGAGGCCGATCTGCGCAGCCTTCTGGCCAGCTGGTTCGATGTCGGCTTCCTGGAGCTGCGCCGCATCGACTGGTCCTCCCCGGCCGAGTTGCTGGAGAAGCTGGTGGGCTATGAGGCGGTGCACCGCATCCGCACCTGGCGCGACCTGAAGAACCGCCTGGATTCCGACCGCCGCTGCTACGCCTTCTTCCACCCGCGCATGCCGAAGGAGCCGCTGATCTTCGTCGAGATCGCGCTGGTGGAGGGCATGGCGGCCAGCGTGCAGGGACTGCTGGATGAAAAGGCGCCGCTGCTGGACCCGCGCCAGGCCGACACCGCGATCTTCTATTCGATCAACAACTGCCAGCGCGGGCTGGATGGCATCTCTTTCGGCAACTTCCTGATCAAGCGGGTGGTGGAGGTGCTGGGCGCCGAGTTCGGCAATCTGAACTGCTTCGCGACGCTCTCCCCCATCCCCGGCTTCCGTAGCTGGCTGGAAGCGCGGCTGGAGGCGGCGGACACGACGCTGGTGACGGAGGAGGAAGCGCAGGCGCTGCGCGCCGTCGCCCCGCCGGAACCCGCCATCGCCGCCCCCGGCGCCGACCCCGCCGATGCGCAAGCCGAAACCCCGGTGCAGACGCTGCGCCGGCTGATCGCCCGTCGCGGCTGGGCGCGGGTGGAGGCCACGGCGAAGCTGCTGGAGCCGATCCTGACCCGCGCCTGCGCCCGCTATCTGCTGGCGGAATCGGGCCGCGACGGCAAGCGCGCGCGGGACCCGGTGGCGCATTTCCACCTGTCCAACGGGGCCCGCGTCGAACGCCTGAACTGGCGTGGCGACACCTCCGACAAGGGGTTCCGGGAGGCTTGCGGGCTGATGGTGAATTACCGCTACGACCCGGCGAAGATCGAATCCTATCACGAGGACTATGCCGGAGAGGGCAAGCGCGCCGCGTCGCCTGCCATCCGCAAGCTGGCCAAGGGATTTCTGTGACCGCGGCTTGAGCCCCCCGTCTTGAGCCAGACGCCCACCGCTGCAAGGATCGCCCGTCAGAGAAGCCGGGTGGAAGCTGTTGCAGGGATCAGGGGCGCGCGGCGTGCTTGGCGTGCCGGATGCGCGGCGCATCGTGCTGGTGGGGCTGCTGGTTTCCATCGCGCGATGGCTGGAGATGCTGGTGGTCGGCGTCGTGGTCTGGCAGCAGACCCATTCCGCCTTTCTCGTCGCCATGATGACGCTGCTGCGGCTGCTGCCGATGGGGCTGTTCGGCGCCTTTCTCGGCGTCGCGGCGGACCGGGTGCAGCGACGCTCCGCGCTGCTCGTGATGCTCAGCGTGCAGGGCGCCCTGTCCGCGACGCTGGCGGCGCTGGCGCTGTCGGACCTGCTGGCGGTCTGGCATCTGGGTCTTGCCAGCTTCATCGCCGGCATCGTCTGGGCCGCCGACAATCCGGTGCGGCGGATGATGCTGGGGGAGGTGGTGGGTGCCAGCCGCATGGCCCGCGCCGTGTCGCTGGACGTGGTCGCCAACAATGCCAGCCGCATCGCCGGTCCGGCGGTGGGCGGCACCATCCTGGCGGCGGCGGGGCTCGGCCCGGCCTTCCTGCTCTGCGCCGGCTTCTATCTGCTGGCGGTGCTGGCGGCGCTGCGCCTCTCGCACCGTTCGGTCCTCCAGCCGCCGCGCGGCGGTGTGCTGCGCGACATGCGGGAGAGCTTCGGCCTGGTGCTGCGCACGCCGGGCATGGCCGGGGTGATGATCGTGACTTTGATCTTCAACCTGTTCGGCTGGCCGGTCTCCTCCATGATCCCAGTGATCGGGCAGGAGCAGCTTCGGCTGGGGCCGGAGGGGGTCGGGCTGCTGGCGGGGATGGACGGGCTGGGCGCGCTGCTGGGCGCGGCGCTGCTGGTGCCTTTGGTGCGGCCGGCCTGGTACCGGGCCATCTATGTCGGCGGCACGGCGATGTATTGCGGCATGTTCGTGATCTTCGCCGCCATCACCGCGGCGATTCCGGCAGCGCTGGCCCTGCTGGTGGTGGGCATCGGCAGTGCCGCCTTCGCGGCGATGCAGGCGACGCTGGTCTATACCACGGCCCCGCCGGAGATGCGGTCCCGCGCGCTCGGCGTGCTTTCGGCCTGCATCGGGCTGGGCCTGCTGGGCTTCCTGCATCTCGGGCTGATGGCGCATTGGCTGGGCGCACCCCGGGCCACGATGGTGATCGGGTTGGAGGGTGTCTGCGCATTGGTGCTGACGCGCCGCTGGTGGCGGGCGGGCTAGCGGGGGCCTCGCGCCGCAACTCTCGGTGTTTGTCACGAAATCGTGATGAAAAAGCGCGTTCAGCTGCGTCTGGGGGCCAAGGTGCGATGGCAAGTGGCCCCCCAGGCGCCTACAGTTGCATGTGACATCCGGCCGGCGACTTCACCAGCCCCATGCGCGCGACCTGCGCCGCTCCTCCAGCAACGATGTCAGGACCAGATGACCAACGTCGTGTCGCGGTTTCCCATCGTCGGCATCGGCGCCTCGGCTGGTGGGGTCGAAGCTCTGCAGGCCTTCTTCCGCGCGATGAAGCAGCCGCTACCCATGGCCTTCATCGTGGTGACGCATCTGGCGCGCGGCCGGCTGAGTTCGCTGCCCTCCATCATCGCCGATTGCACGAGCCTGCCCATTGTGCCGGCGGAAGACGGCCAGAAGATTGAATCGGGGCACACCTACGTCCTGCAGAGCAACGCCATCATCACCATCCAGGACGGCACTATCCGCCTGCGGGCGCAGCCGCCCGACCTCAAGCGCGAACGCCATCCGATCGACGTCTTCCTGGCCTCCCTGGCGGAAGACCAGCAGCATTGCGCCATTGGCATCGTGCTGTCGGGCAGCGGCAGCGATGGCACGCTCGGGCTGAAGGCCATCAAGACCGGCGGCGGCCTGACCATGGCCCAGGGCGCCAACGGGACCTCCCCGCAATATGACGACATGCCCCACAGCGCGATCTCCGCCGGGGTGGTCGATCTTGTGGTGCCCTCGGACCAGATGGTGGACCGGCTAGCGGAGCTGTCGGAGACCTTTGACGACTCGTCGCCCCATGAACGGCTTGACGATGCGGCGGCGGCGGCGGCGCATGCCACGATCGCCGGCCTTCTGAAGGCCGGGGTCGGGCATGATTTCGCCGGCTACAAGGACCGCACTTTCTTCCGTCGCGTGCAGCGCCGCATCCATGTGCTGCGCCTGCCGGGCCTGGAGGCCTATATCGCCCGGCTGCGCGCGGATCTTCCAGGACCTGCTGATCGGCGTCACCAGCTTCTTTCGCGACCCCGACGCCTTCGCCGCCCTCGCCGAGCGCGTCATTCCCCGGCTGTTCGAGGGACGCGGGGCGGATGAGGCGGTGCGGGTCTGGGTGCCCGGCTGTGCCACGGGGGAGGAAGCCTATTCCCTCGCGATGCTACTGCGCGACTACATGGACGCGCATCCCGGCGGCCCGCGCGCGCAGGTCTTCGCCACCGATATCGACGAGCCCGCACTCGCCGTGGCGCGGCGCGGGCGCTACCCCGCCGCGCTGCTGTCCAGCCTGTCGCCCGCGCAGGTGGCGCGACATTTCACGGTGGATGCGGCGAGCTATGCCGTGGCGAAGCCACTGCGCGACCTTTGCGTTTTCTCGCCGCACAGCCTGATCAACGATCCGCCCTTCTCCCGCATCGATCTTGTCTCCTGCCGCAACCTGATGATCTATCTGGGCACCGGGTTGCAGGATCAGGTGATCCCGCTGTTCCACTACGCGCTGCGTCCCGGCGGCTTCCTGTTCCTGGGCATCGCCGAGACCATCGCCCGGCACAGCGAACTGTTCGTGGCCGACGACAAGGCGCATCGCATCTACCGGCGCCGGGACACCAGCGGCCACGGCAGACCCGGCCTGCGGCCGATGGTCATGACCACCGGCACCACGCGTGCCTGGCCCGTACGTGCCGCGGCGCGCCCTGCGACGGGCACGCGCGGTTCCGACCTTCGGCAGGCGGCGGAGGCGCTGGTGCTGGACCAGTTCACGCCGCCGCATGTGGTGGTGAACCGGGACGGCGACGTGCTGCACCAGTCCGCCCATCTGGGCCGCTATCTGGAACCCGCCGCCGGGCAGCCCAGCCGCCAGCTTCTGGCCATGGCCAGGCCGGGCCTGCGCTTCGTGCTACGCGGTGCCCTGCGCGAGGCGGTCGAAAGCCACGCCCGGGTGAAGCGTCCGCAGGTCGAGATCGAGGTCGACCAGCAGCGCTTCGGCATCGACCTGACCATCATCCCGATGCCGATGCGGGAGGCGAAGGACCAGCTGTACATGGTGGTGTTCAACGACCTGCCCGCCGCACCGCCGGTCGTGGTGCGGTCGGGTGAGCCGGCGGACCAGGCCGGCATGCAGCGCCTGGACCGCGAACTGCGCGACACGCGAGAGCGCCTGCAATCGATCACCGAGGAATATGAGACCGCAACCGAGGAGCTGACCTCGGCCAACGAGGAAATGGTCTCGGTGAATGAGGAGCTGCAATCCACCAACGAGGAGCTGGAAACCTCGAAGGAGGAGCTGCAATCGGTGAACGAGGAGCTGCGCACCGCCAATATCGAGCTGTCCAGCAAGATCGATGAGCTGGACCGCGCTAATGGCGACCTTCGCAACCTGTTCGACAGCACCCAGATCGCCACGCTGTTCCTGGACCGGCACCTGGTGATCCGCAGCTTCACCCCGGCGGTGACCAGCATCTTCAACCTGGTGGCCGCCGATCGCGGGCGCCCGATCACGGATTTCTCCAGCCAGCTGGACAAGGTGGACATGCGGCAGGAGACGCGGCGTGTGCTGGATGAGCGTGAAGCGGTGGAACGCCGCGTCACGGCGCGCGACGGCGAGGTGCACTACCTGATGCGCCTGCTGCCCTATCGCACCGCGGATGCGCAGGTGGATGGCGTGGTGCTGACCTTCTTTGACGTGACCAAGGTGGTGGAAGGGGAGATCCTCGGCACATTGGTCGATGAGTTGAACCACCGGGTGCGCAACATGCTTCAGGTGGTCCAGGCCGTGGCCACCAGCACGCTGCGCCGCACCGGTTCGCTGGAGGAATTCCGCGCCTCCTTCGGCGGGCGGATCAAGGCGCTGGCGCGGGCGCATGAACTGCTGGCCGACCAGGGCTGGACCACGGTGGATCTGGAAGCGCTGGTGGCGAAGGAAGTGGCGCCGCATGCCGACCGCGCGGATCGCGTCACCCTGTCGGGCGTGCCCGTCCTGCTACGGCCGAAGGTGGCGCTGACGCTCGGCATGGTGCTGCATGAGCTGGCGACCAATGCAACGAAACATGGGGCCCTGTCCGTGCCGCAGGGGCGCGTCAGCATTGGCTGGGCTGTGGATGGCGGGGCGGCGGCCCGGGCGCTCCACCTCATCTGGACCGAGCGCGGCGGCCCGCCACCCGCCCCGGGTGCGCAGCGTCGCGGGTTCGGGTCGGAACTGATGGCGCGGATGGTCAGCCACGACCTGGCTGGGCAGATGAAGGTGGAGCTGGGGGAGGGATTGCGGGTGACCACCCTCGATCTTCCGTTGGCCGGCGCGACGCAAGCCGCGCCGGAAAGCCCTATCCCAGCCCAAACCGCACCGTGATGCGGGAGCCCGGCCCGCCGGCGAATTCCACCAGCCCGCCGATCGTCCCCGCCATGGCATGGACGATCCGCCCGCCCAGGCCGGTGCCGGAGACCTGATCGGCGCCGGCGCCGCCGACCCCGTCATCCTCCACCCGCAACACACCGCCATCGCCATCGCGGTCCAGGCTGACGCGGATGGGGCCGCCGCCGGGCTTGTCCGGATAGGCGTATTTCAGCGCATTGGTCACCAGCTCCGACAGGATGACGCCGAGCGATACGGCGCGGTCGGGGGGGACTTCCAGCGGGATGGCGGTGAAGTCGATGCGCGCCGTTTCCACGCTGCGGCCGATCTCCGTCAGCAACCCGCCGAGATAATCGGACAGCGCGACGGAGCGCACATCGGCGGAGGTGTAGAGCCTGCGATGCACCTGGGCGACCGCCGCGATACGGTGGCGCACGGCGGCCAGGGCGGCGCGGGCGGCGGGGTCGGCGACCGCGCCTTCCTGAAGCCGGGTCAGGCTGGCGATGATCTGCAGGCTGTTGGCGACGCGGTGGTTCACCTCCTGCAACAGCAAGGCGCGGCTGGCCGCCAGCTCCTCCGCCCGGTCGCGTGCTTCGCGCACCGCGGCGGCGTCCTCGGCCTGCTGGCGGTGCATGGCGGCGCGCTGGACGGCGCCTTCGATGGCCCGGTGCAGCAGCAGCAGAAAGCTCTCGCCCGGGGTTTTCACCACGAAATCCTCGGCCCCCGCGCGCAGCGCCGCCACGGCCACCCGCGTCTCATCCGCCCCGGTGACGAAGATGACGGGGGCGGGGTCGGGCAGGGCGCGCAGCTCCGCCAGCGTTTCCAGCCCATCGGCGCCGGGCATGTAGTGGTCGAGGCAGATGGCCGCGAAGCCGCCCTGGCGTGCCATGGCCACGCCCTGCTCGCCACCGCCGGCGGTGATCACCTCATGCCCCATCCGCCCGAGCGCCCGCTGCACGAGACGGCAGAGCGCCGCGTCATCGTCGATATACAGGATGCGGGAGGTGGCGGGACTGGCAGGGGGGGTCATGGGGCTGTGGGCGGCACCTGGATGACGGCCAGGAACAGCCCGAGCTGGCGGACAGCCTGGGCGAAGGTTTCGTAGTTCACCGGCTTGGTGATGTAGACGGAACAACCGAGTTCATAGCAGCGCCGGATCTCCCGGTCGTCATCCGTTGTCGTCAGAACGATCACAGGTGCGAGGCGCAGCTCTGGGTCCGCCTTCAACCGCGCCAGGATGTCGATGCCGCTCATATCCGGCAGGTTCAGGTCGAGCAGGACCAGCACCGGCGCGCCGGCCTGGCGCTGCGGGCCGAACAGATGCTCGACCGCGGCGGTGCCGGAGTTCAGGTGCTTGACGTCGTTATAGACGCCGGCGCGCTTCAGGTTCTTCTCGATCAGCCGGGCATGGCCGTCGTCATCCTCGACCATGACGATGGTAACGGCCTGGGCGGAGACATTCATGCGGGCTGTTCCTCAAGCGGCGCTCCGCTCGCCGGGTCGGGCGCGGGCAGGGTGTCGGGCAATAGCAGGGTAAAGGTCGATCCGACACCAAGCGTCGATGTCAGACGGATATCGCCGCCCATGCGGCGGGCCAAGGCGCGGGTATGGGCCAGGCCGATACCTTCCCCGGGCTGGTCCTGCGGGCCGGAGCGGCGGAACAGCTCGAACACCCGGGCATGGTCGCGCGCGGCGATGCCGCGTCCATTGTCGATCACATCGATGGCGTTCAGCCCGGTTTCGCGCCGTGCCTGCACCATGATGCGGCCGGGGCGGCTGGGCTCCAGGTACTTCGTCGCATTGTCGAGCAGATTGCCGAGGATCTGCTCCAGCGCCAGGCGGTCGGTGCGCAGGGTGGGGAAGGGGGGCTTCAGCGTCATCTCCGCCCCGGCGCGGTCCAGCTGATGCTGCAGGCTGGCGGCAATGCCCTCCAGCAGTGTCTGCAAGGCCACCGGCTCCGGCGTCAGCCGCCGGCGACCCTCGCGGGACAGCGCCAGGATGGCGCCGATCAGCCGGTCCATGCGGTTGGTGGAGGAGCGGATGAAGCCGATCGCCTCCGGAATATCCTCGTCCACCGCCTCCCGCACCTCCCGCGTCAGCAGGCCGGGGGCTTCCGTTTCGGCGCGTTCGACCATGCTGCGCACCGTGGCGATGGCGGTCTCCAGCTCCTGCGTGAAGCCCATCACATTGACCAGCGGCGCGCGCAGATCGTGGGAGACGATATAGGCGAAGCGCTGGATTTCCTCATTCGCCGCCATCAGGGATGTGGTGCGGTCCGCCACCCGCTGTTCCAGGCTGGCATTGGCGCTTTGCAGCGCCGCCTGCGCCTCCTGCAGGTCGCGGGTGTATTGCAGCGCGACGCGGGCGGTGCCGAAGCTGACCAGCGCGATCAGCAGCAATCCGCCGGTGGCCACCATCAGCAGGATGCCGCCGGCGGATTCCAGGGCGGTGGCGCGGCGCGCCTGACGCGCCACGGTGCGCTGTTCGATCCCGGCCAGAACTGCCCGCACCTCGTCCATCAGCCGCTTGCCGCGGCCATCCCGCACGGTGGCGATGGCGCCCGCCATGTCGCCCGATTCGGCCTGTTCGACGGTGCCACGCATCTCCGCGAGCTTGGCCTCGATCCGCGCCCGCAGCTCGAGCAACGCATCGAGGCGGCCGCCATCGGCGGTCACCTGCCGGGTCAGCTGGTCCAATTCGGCTTCGATCTGCGCGGCCGCCTGCTCATAGGGGGCGAGGTAGTCGCGATCGCCGGTCAACAGATAGCCACGCTGCCCCGTCTCCGCATCCTGGAGCGAGCTCAGCACCTCGGCCGTCGAAACCCGGATCTGCTGGGTGGCCACCACGGCATTGGCATAGCTTCGCGTCTGCTGGACCATCCAGACGAAGCCAACGCCAAGCGCCAGGAGAAGGGCGAAACCGATGGCGGTGAAGCCAAGGGTGATGCGGCCGAACGTGGCCTGAGTCCAGGTCATGGATCCGTTTCGGTTTCATTGCGGGGGCGGGCGAACATCGCCACAACGCCGTGGAGAGCGCAGTTGCACAAGAGCGGCGCTGGAACCGATCCGCTCCCGGACTTCACATCGCTGTGAAGATTCGCGCTGTCAGCGGCGCACCACATCGTGCCGGCGGGGGCGCCAAGCCGCGCTTCGCACCCGCTGCGGCTGCCCTTATGCTCATCGGCAAGGAACGTCGAGGAACAGCAGCATGACAATGGAGCGGCCGATCCGGACCGAGCCCGCACCCGCCGACCGCCTGCGACTGCTGCATGCGCTGGAGCGCAAGCTGCTGTGGCTGTCCGCCTGGATGATCCACCACGCCAACCATATCCGGCCGAATCGCGACGGGCTGAAGGTGGGCGGGCACCAGGCCTCCTGCGCCTCCTCCGTCTCCATCCTCGCGGCGCTGTATTTCGAGATTTTGCGGCCGCAGGACCGGGTGGCGGTGAAGCCGCATGCCGGGCCGGTGTTCCATGCGATCAACTATCTCCTCGGCCGGCAGGAGCGGGAGAAGCTGTCGACGCTGCGGCAGTTCGGCGGCATCCAGCCCTACCCGTCCCGCGTGAAGGATGGCGCGGAGGTGGATTTCTCCACCGGCTCCGTCGGCCTCGGCGTGGCGCTGACCACCTTTGGGAGCCTGGTGCAGGACTATGTGCGGCTGCACGGGCTTGGGCGGCCGGAGATTGCCGCCGGGCGACATGTGGCGATCGTCGGCGATGCCGAGCTGGATGAGGGCAATATCTACGAGGCCCTGCTGGAAGGCTGGAAGCACGATGTGCGCAATGTCTGGTGGGTGGTGGACTACAACCGCCAGAGCCTGGACAGCGTCGTGCCGGATCGCCTGTTCGGTCGCATCGAGGGGCTGTTCCGCGACATGGGGTGGGACGTCGTCACCCTGAAATACGGCCGCAAGCTGGAAGCCGCCTTCGCCCGGCCGGAGGGGGAGGCGCTGCGGCGCTGGATCGATGACTGCCCCAACAGCCTCTACGCCGCGCTGACCTTCCAGGGCGGCGCCGCCTTCCGGAATGCCTTGCTGGCGGAGCTGGGCCGGGTGCCGGGCGTGCGCGCCATCATCGACCCGCTGACCGATGACGAGCTGGCGGCGCTGATGACCAATCTCGGCGGCCACGACATCGAGACTCTGACCGAGGCCTTCCGGGCCGCGGATGCCGCCGGCGACCAGCCCACCTGCTTCATTGCCTATACCATCAAGGGCATGGGCCTGCCTTTCGCCGGGCATAAGGACAACCACGCCGGGCTGATGACCAAGGAGCAGATGGAGACGTTCCGGGATGCCATGGGCATCCGCCCCGGCCATGAGTTCGACCGATTCGAAGGCCTGGACGTGCCGGAAAGCGAGCTGGAGAGCTTCCTGGCCAGCATTCCCTTCGCCCGGACGCTGGCCCCGGAAGGGCGCCAGCTGCAATCCCCGACCATCCCGGTGCCCGCCGCCCTGCCGGCGCCGCGCATCCCGCCGGGGCGGATGATGTCCACCCAGGGGGCCTTCGGCGAAATCCTGGCCGAAATCGGCCGCGGCCAGGGGGAGAATGCCGCGCTGGCCGGGCGGATCGTCACCACCAGCCCGGATGTCACCGTCTCCACCAATCTCGGCCCCTGGGTGAACCGGCGCGGCATCTTCGACCGGCATCTGAAGAACGATGTGTTTCGCGATGCCAAGCTGGCGAGTGCGCAGCGCTGGGGCATGGGGCCGGAGGGGCAGCACATCGAACTCGGCATCGCCGAGCAGAACCTTTTTCTGCTGCTTGGGGCACTCGGCCTGTCGCATTCGCTATATGGGGCGCGGCTGCTGCCGGTGGGGACGGTGTATGATCCCTTCGTCAACCGGGGCCTCGATGCGCTGATCTATGGCTGCTACCAGGACGCCCGGTTTCTTCTGGTTTCAACACCTTCCGGCCTGACCCTCGCGCCGGAAGGTGGCCAGCACCAGTCGGTCAACACGCCGCTGATCGGCATCGCCCAGGACCGGCTGGTCGCCTACGAACCCGCCTATGCGGACGAATTGGCGATCCTGATGCGATTCGCCTTCGACCATATGCAGAAGCCCGATGGCAGTTCCGTCTGGCTCCGCCTGTCCACCCGCGCCCTGGCGCAGCCGGAGCGCAAGCTGGACCCGGCCGGGGTGATCGCCGGCGGCTATTGGGACGTCCCGCCCGGCCCCGGCGCGAAGCTCGCCATCGCCTATCAGGGCCCGATCGCGCCCGAGGTGCGGGAAGCCTTCGCGGCGGTGCGGGAGGACGTGCCCGATGCCGGGCTGCTCGCCGTGACCAGCCCCGATCGCCTGCAGGCCGGATGGCTGGAAAGCCGGCGCGGTCAACGCCAGGGGCGTGGCGGCGGCACCTCCGCCATCGAGGCATTGCTGGCACCGCTCGATCGCGACGCGGCGCTGGTGACGATCCTGGACGGGCATCCGGCGGCCCATGCCTGGCTCGGCGCGGTGCGTGGCCAGCGGGTGGTGCCACTCGGAGTCGACCGCTTCGGCCAGGCTGGCGACCTGCCGGACCTCTACGCGGCCTATGGGCTGGATGCCTCGGCGATCCTGGATGCCTGCGCGGCGGCGGTGCTGGATCGCTGAAGGGGCGGGCTTGGCGATGGGGCGGAGGCCGGGGTAGGTAGCGGCTTCAGGCGGGCGTGGTGGAATTGGTAGACACGCTGGATTTAGGTTCCAGTGGCGCAAGTCATGGGGGTTCGAGTCCCTCCGCCCGCATGGTTTTCACCGCTTTTGACCGACGGGGAACCGTGGCCTGGCCCGGTTTCGGGCCGATCCCCATTGCCCCCGGCGCCCTTGGGCGGTAACGGGGCGGGCCTCAAAGCGTCTTGCGCCCGTCATGGGCGCCTCTGTGCATAAAGAAGGTCCAAAATGCAGGTCACCGAGCTTCCCGCCGAGGGGCTGAAAAGGGCGTTCCAGGTCGTCGTCCCGGCCGCCAGCCTCGCCGCCAAGCGCGACAAGCGCCTGAAGGAACTGGGCGCCGACCTGCGCCTGCCCGGCTTCCGCCCCGGCAAGGTGCCCGCCGCCGTGGTCAAGCAGCGCTATGGCCAGGCCGTGGCCGGCGAAGTGCTGGAACAGTCGGTCGATGACGCGACCCGCCAGGTGATCGCCGATCGCGGCCTGCGCCCCGCGCTGCAGCCGAAGATCGAGCTGGTGAACTACAGCGACGGCGCCGATCTGGAATACAAGATCGACCTGGAGCTGCTGCCTGAGATCCCCATGCCGGATTTCGCCTCCATCGCGCTGGACCGCCAGAAGGCGACCCCGGAAGACGCCCAGGTGGACGAATTCCTGGCCACCATGGCCGGCCGCCTGGCCACCACGGAAGACGTCGCCGAAGCCCGCCCGGCCGCCAAGGGTGACGTGCTGGTCGTCGATTTCGAGGGCCGCACTAAGAACGAGGACGGCAGCTTGTCCGAGCCCTTCCCGGGCGGCACTGCCACCGACACCCCCGTCGAGGTGGCCGGCGAGGGCTTCATCCCCGGCTTCACCGAGCAGCTGGAAGGCATGAGCCCGGGCGAGAAGAAGGACATCAATGTCAGCTTCCCGGCCGAATACGGCTCCGCCGCTCTGGCCGGCAAGGACGCTGTTTTCGCCATCAACGCCAAGGCGCTGAAGGTGAAGAAGCTGCCGGAGATGGACGACGAATTCGCCAAGCGCCTCGGGCTTGAGGACATGGCCGCGCTGCGCGCCAAGGTCATCGAGAACCTGCAGGGCGAATACGACGCCCTGGCCCGGATGAAGGTGAAGCGCGCGCTGCTCGACGCCCTGGCCGAGAAGGCCGTGTTCGAGGTGCCGTCCGGCATGGTGGAGGCCGAGTTCGCCCAGATCTGGCAGCGGGTGGAGCAGGACCTGAAGGCCGGCCGCCTGGATGCGGACGACAAGGGCAAGGACGAGGAGACGCTGAAGGCGGACTACCGCGGCATCGCCGAGCGCCGCATCCGCCTGGGCCTGCTGCTGTCCGAGATCGGCCGCACCAACAACATCCAGGTGTCGAACGACGAAATCGCCAACGCCATGCGCCAGGAAGCCAGCCGCTACCCGGGGCAGGAGAAGGAGGTGATGGAGTACTTCCGCAAGAATCCCCAGGCGATCGAGGGCCTGCGGGCGCCGATCTTCGAGGAGAAGGTGGTCGATTTCGTGCTGGAACTGGCCAAGGTCACCGACCATCAGGTCGCCCCGTCGGAGCTGACCACCCAGGCCGACTAAGCGGCCTCGGCCAATCCGGATCGTTCAGCGGGGCGGCGCCCAAGGCCCGCCCCGCTTGCATTTGCGGGACTCTCGCCCCAGTTCCGCGCTCCGCCATATGGGTCTTGGGGTGGGGGGCTTTGCGGGCGACGCGGCTTTCCCCATCTTAAAGGGAATGGCAGAGATTCGCTGTCACACTGTGGCCCCGACGAGGGGAACCCAGTCAGGGGAATGCGCCCAGGCCGGCGACGGACGGGCATGAAAGGGACCACCATGCGTGACCGCGATCCGGTCGAGATCTACAATAACTCGCTCGTGCCCATGGTCGTCGAACAGACGGCGCGGGGCGAGCGGGCCTATGACATCTATTCGCGCCTGTTGAAGGAGCGGATCATCTTCCTGACCGGGCCGATCTTCGACCAGGTGGCCTCGCTGGTCTGCGCCCAGCTGCTGTTCCTGGAAAGCGAGAACCCGAACAAGGAGATCGCCTTCTACATCAACAGCCCGGGCGGCGTCGTGACCGCCGGCCTCGCGATGTATGACACCATGCAGTATATCCGCAGCCCGGTTTCGACCGTCTGCGTCGGCATGGCCGCCTCCGCCGGCAGCCTGCTGCTGACCGCCGGTGCCAAGGGCAAGCGCTTCGCCCTGCCGAACAGCCAGGTGATGATCCACCAACCCTCCGGCGGCGCCCAGGGCCAGGCCACGGACATCGCCATCCAGGCGCGTGAGATCCTGAAGACCCGGGAACGCCTGAACCGCATCTACGTCCACCATACCGGCCAGCCGATCGAGGAGATCGAGGCCAAGATGGAACGCGACACCTATATGACGGCCGAGGAGGCCCGGGACTTCGGGCTGATCGACCAGGTGGTGGAGCAGCGGCCGGTGCCGCCGACCGATCCGGTGAAGATCTGAGCGCCCTTCGGGCGGGGCGCGGCACCTTGCCGCGCCGTCACCCGATGGGTGGCACTTTCCCCCGCTCGATTGCGGGGCTATATTCCTTTGTTTCCCGCCCCCCGGCCGGGGGGCAGGCGTCCCGCGCCGTCAACCTGCCTGGCGGTCGCGGCTTGAGGCTTTCGGAGCGCGCATGAGCAAGTCCGGCGACTCGAAGAATACCCTGTACTGCTCGTTCTGCGGCAAGTCGCAGCACGAGGTCCGGAAGCTGATCGCCGGGCCCACCGTGTTCATCTGCGATGAATGCGTCGAGCTTTGCATGGACATCATCCGCGAGGAGCACAAGACGCACCTCGTCAAGTCGCGTGACGGCGTGCCGACGCCCCGCGAGATCTGCAAGGTCCTCGATGATTACGTCATCGGGCAGGATCATGCGAAGAAGGTTCTGTCGGTCGCGGTCCACAACCACTACAAGCGCCTGGCGCATGGGGCGAAGGCCGGCGAGGTCGAGATCGCCAAGTCCAACATCATGCTGATCGGCCCGACCGGCTCGGGCAAGACGTTGCTGGCCCAGACGCTGGCCCGCATCCTCGACGTGCCCTTCACCATGGCGGATGCGACGACGCTGACGGAAGCCGGCTATGTCGGTGAGGATGTGGAGAACATCATCCTTAAGCTGCTGCAATCGGCCGATTATAATGTGGAGCGGGCGCAGCGCGGCATCGTCTATATCGACGAGGTCGACAAGATTTCCCGCAAGTCCGACAATCCGAGCATCACGCGCGATGTGTCGGGTGAGGGCGTGCAGCAGGCGCTGCTGAAGATCATGGAAGGCACCGTCGCCTCCGTGCCGCCGCAGGGCGGGCGCAAGCATCCCCAGCAGGAATTCCTGCAGGTCGACACGACCAACATCCTGTTCATCTGCGGCGGCGCCTTCGCGGGGCTGGAGAAGATCATCGGCTCCCGCGGCAAGGGCTCCGGCATCGGCTTCGGCTCCGAGGTGCGGGCGCCGGATGAGCGGCGCGCGGGTGCCATCCTGAAGGAAGTCGAGCCCGAGGATCTGCTGAAGTTCGGCCTGATCCCGGAATTCATCGGCCGCCTGCCGGTGGTGGCGACGCTCGAGGACCTCGACGAAAAGGCCCTGATCGAGATCCTGACCAAGCCGAAGAACGCCCTGATCAAGCAGTATCAGCGGCTGTTCGAGATGGAGGGGGCGAAGCTCACCTTCACCGAGGACGCCATGAAGTCCGTGGCGACGCGGGCCATCCAGCGCCGCACCGGCGCCCGCGGCCTGCGCTCGATCATGGAGGCGATCCTGCTGAGCACCATGTTCGACCTGCCCGGTATCGAGGATATCGAGGAGGTGGTGGTGAACCGGGAGGTGGCCGAAGGCCGCGCCAGCCCGCTGTTCATCTATGGTGAACGCCCCGCGGAGCAATCTGCGGGCTGAGGAACGGGGCCAGGCCCCGATAGGCCTGGCGCCGATGGCACCCCTGACACGAAGCACCCGCATGCGGGGCCGCTTGTGATGGTGGGGTAGGGGGGCCATCTGTTTGACAATCCCGTGGCGCCGGAACCGTGCCGATAACCAGGACCCCAGGTGGGATCATCCTGGGGGCGGTTCCCGCGCCGATCGTCCAAAGTGAGGTCCGATATGGCGGCCAATCCCACTGAACCCGTCCGCGGCGAACTGCTTCCCGTCCTGCCGCTGCGTGACATCGTTGTCTTCCCCCACATGATCGTCCCCCTTTTCGTCGGGCGCGAGAAATCCGTCCGCGCGCTGGAAGCGGTGATGCGCGACGACAAGCAAATTCTGCTGGTCGCGCAGAAGAACGCCGCGCAGGACGATCCGGGGGCAGAGGACCTGTACCAGGTCGGCACCGTCTCCACGGTGCTGCAATTGCTGAAGCTGCCCGACGGCACCGTGAAGGTGCTGGTCGAGGGCGGCCGGCGCGCCAAGATCGATGCCTATAAGGGCACCGAACCCTATTTCGAGGCCTTTGCCGCGACGGCCGATGAGCCGAAGCCCGAGGGGCGCGAGCTGGAGGCGCTGGCGCGCACCGTGGTCGCGCAGTTCGAGCAGTACATCAAGCTCAACAA
Source organism: Roseomonas sp. F4 (assembly GCF_053891155.1). NCBI lineage: Bacteria > Pseudomonadati > Pseudomonadota > Alphaproteobacteria > Acetobacterales > Roseomonadaceae > Roseomonas > Roseomonas sp. F4. Next base: position 522,365 of record NZ_JBSSHK010000004.1, on the reverse strand, counting down.
GAAGATCGCGCCGGAAGTGCTGGTCTCGATCAACCAGATCGAGGAGCCGGCCAAGCTGGCCGATACGGTGGCGAGCCACCTGAACCTCAAGATCTCCGAGAAGCAGGAGCTGCTGGAGATCGTGGGCGTCGGCCCGCGTCTCGAGCGGGTCTTCGCCCATATGGAAGCCGAGATCGGCGTCCTTCAGGTGGAAAAGCGCATCCGGAGCCGCGTGAAGCGGCAGATGGAGAAGACGCAGCGCGAGTACTATCTGAACGAGCAGCTCAAGGCGATCCAGAAGGAGCTGGGCGAGGGCGAGGAAGGCAAGGACGAGGCCGCCGAGCTTGAGGCCAAGATCAAGGCCACCAAGCTCTCGAAGGAGGCCCGCGACAAGGCGATGGCGGAGCTGAAGAAGCTCAAGACCATGTCGCCGATGTCGGCCGAGGCCACCGTCGTGCGCAACTACCTCGACTGGATGCTGTCGATCCCGTGGAAGAAGAAGACCCGTATCCGCAACGACGTGGTCGCGGCGGAAGCGGTGCTGGATGCCGACCACTACGGGTTGGACAAGATCAAGGAGCGGATCATCGAGTATTTGGCGGTGCAGTCGCGCTCGCCCAAGATTCGTGGCCCGATCCTGTGCCTGGTCGGCCCGCCCGGCGTGGGCAAGACGTCGCTCGGCAAGTCGATCGCCAAGGCGACCGGTCGTAACTTCGTCCGCATGTCCCTGGGCGGCGTCCGCGATGAGGCGGAAGTCCGTGGCCATCGTCGGACCTATATCGGCTCCATGCCCGGCAAGGTTTTGCAGGGGATGAAGAAGGCGAAGTCGTCGAACCCGCTGTTCCTGCTGGACGAGATCGACAAGCTGGGCGCCGATTGGCGCGGTGACCCGTCTTCCGCCCTGCTGGAAGTGCTGGACCCCGAGCAGAACGGCACCTTCAACGACCATTACCTGGAGGTCGATTACGACCTGTCCGACGTGATGTTCGTCACCACGGCCAACAGCCTGCGCATGCCGCAGCCGCTGCTGGACCGCATGGAGATCATCCGCATCCCCGGCTACACCGAGGATGAGAAGGTCGAGATCGCCAAGCGCCATCTGCTGCCCAAGGTCAGCGAGGCCAATGGCCTGAAGAAGGGCGAGTGGAGCATCTCGGACGAGGCGCTGCACGACATGGTCCGCTACCACACCCGCGAAGCGGGCGTGCGTAACCTGGAGCGTGAGCTGGCCGGCATCGCCCGCAAGGCGGTGAAGGAGATCGTCTCCAAGAAGACGAAGAAGGTCGCGGTCACCGTCAAGAACCTGGAGAAGTTCGCCGGCGTCCGGAAGTTCCGCTACGGCGAGGCGGAAGCCGAGGACATGGTGGGCGTCGTCACCGGCCTCGCCTGGACCGAGGTGGGCGGCGAGATCCTGACCATCGAATCGGTGGTTCTGCCGGGCAAGGGTGCCATCAAGACGACCGGCAAGCTCGGCGACGTCATGCAGGAAAGCGTCTCCGCGGCGCTGTCCTATGTGCGAAGCCGCTCGATCAACTTCGGCATCAAGCCGACGGTGTTCGAGAAGCGGGACATCCATGTGCATGTGCCGGAAGGTGCGACGCCGAAGGACGGACCTTCCGCCGGCGTGGCGATGGCCACCTCCATCGTCTCCGTGCTCACCGGCATTCCGGTGCGCAAGGATATCGCCATGACGGGCGAGATCACGCTGCGTGGCCGGGTGCTGCCGATCGGCGGGTTGAAGGAAAAGCTGCTGGCGGCGCTGCGTGCCGGCGTCACCACGGTCTTCATCCCGAAGGAGAATGAGAAGGACCTGGCCGAGATCCCGGACAATGTGAAGAAGGGGCTGACCATCATCGCGGTCAGCCATGCGGATGAGGTCATCTCCCAGGCCCTGGTCCGCAAACCGGAAGCGATCACCTGGGAGGAGCCGGCCGATCCGGCGCCTGCCGCCGGGTCCGCGGGCAGCGATGGCGCCACGGTGCGACCGCACTGAGGTGAGGCCGGCGAGGGTCTGAACAGGGCGAGGGCGCGCATCCTGGGGTGCGCGCCCTTTCTGTTTTCGGGCGCCGCATCCTGAATATTTGGCAACCTCCCGATGATTTGCCCTCGCGCCATGCGAATTTACCGCGCCTGTATCCCGGAAATGGCGGTTATCCGCCAGAAATCGAGAGCGACGACGTTGACTGCGCTGAAACGCGGCTCTTAGTGTGCCGCCGTGGCGGGGCGTGATTCGGGCCCGTTCGATGATGCGAAATGAACAGGAACCTGAAAGGGAGTCCCACATGAACAAGCAGGATCTGGTCACCGTGGTTGCGGAGGCTGCTGACATTCCGAAAGCCAAGGCGAGCGACGTGCTCGATGCGGTGTTCGATGCGATCGAGAAGGCGTTGAAGACGAGCACCGAAGTCCGACTGGTCGGCTTCGGCACTTTCAGCACCTCCAAGCGCAAGGCCGGCAAGGGCCGCAACCCGCGGACCGGCGAGGAGATTGAGATCCCGGCGACCAACACGGTGCGCTTCAAGGCCGGCAAGGGCTTGAAGGACGCGGTGAACTGAGACTACCCGCCAAGATCTGACGTGACGGAAGGGCCGGCCCGCAGGGGCTGGCCCTTTTCCGTTTCAAAGGTCTTGGCGCCGCGCCGCCGGGCGGCTAGGCCATGGGGGCGCTTGGGGCGCTTAGCTCAGCGGTAGAGCGCCTGTCTTACACACAGGTGGTCGGCGGTTCGATCCCGTCAGCGCCCACCAGAACCGCCGCCCGCCCGTCCCTATTCCGGCTGTACGCCAAGCTCACGCAGGATGCGGCCGTAATTGCCGTACTCCTCACGAATCATCCGGGTGAGCTCCGCGCGCGGCACGAAGCTCACCGGACTGCGGCTGGTCGCCAGCACCCGGCGCACGGTCGGATCCTCCAGCGCCACGCGGCAGGTTTCCTCCAGCCGGTCGAGGATCGGGGCAGGGGTACCGCGCGGCGCGTAGATGCCGACCTGGGAGAATTGCTGGGCATCGATGCCCTGTTCCCGCGCCGTCGGCACATCGGGGAAATCCGGATGCCGGTTGGCCGAGAACACCGCGATCATCCGCATCCGCCCCGCCTGCACCAGCTCCGCCACCGAACTGACGATGGCGGCGGAGAAGTCGAGCCGGCCGGCCAGCGTGTCGTTCACATGCGGCGCCTCGCCGCGATAGGGGATGTGGTTCATCTCCACGCCGGTGGCCCGCTGCACGCGCCAGACGGCGAGCTGTGGCAGGGAATTGGGGCCGGGGCTGCCGAAGCTGAGCTGGCGCCTGCGGGCCTCCGCCACCAGGCCAGGCAGGTCCCGGATCGGGCTTTCGGTCCGCACGGCGACGGTGATGACATTCTCATTGGTGCCGCAGACACCTTCGAACTGCTCCGGGCCCAGGCCCGGATTCCGCAGCAGATGCGGCTGCACGACGATGGCGGTCATAGGCGTATGGCCCAGCGTATAGCCATCCGGCGCGGCCGCCGCGACCACCCGCATGCCGACGACGCCGGAGGCACCGTCCCGCGTGTTCAGCACCAGGGGCTGGTGCAGCGTGCGTTGGATATGCTCCCCCATCGCCCGGATCAGCACATCCGCCGCGCCGGGCGAATAGGGCATGATCATGGTGATCGGACGCTCTGGATAGCTGCCCGCTTGGCTCCCCGGTTGGCTTCCCTGGGCGATGGCAGAGGTGAGGGGGGCCAGCGCGAGCAGCGCGGCCAGCATCATGTGGCGCATGGTCTCACTCCTCGATGATGGCGACGGCGCGGGTCCAGCCGGCGGAGGCGCGCTCGATCTTCACGGGGAAGCAGGCGACGGTGAATCCGTCGGCCGGCAGGGCGTCGAGGTTGCTCAGCTTCTCCATGTGGCAGTAGCCGATCTCGCGTCCGGCGCGGTGGCCTTCCCAGATCAGTGAGGCATCGCCGGTTTCCTTCACCCGCCGGGCGGTGTGGCTGAAGGGCGCATCCCAGGACCAGGCATCGGTGCCGACCACGCGCACGCCCTGCTCCAGCATCCATAGCGTCGCCGCCTTGCCGATGCCGCAGCCGGTATCGAGGAAATCCGGCTGGCCGTAGCGCGCCCCGGCCGCGGTGTTGACCACCACGATCTCGAGCGGTCGCAGCACATGGCCGATGCGGTCCAGCTCCCGGCGGATATCCTCAGGTGTCGCGACATAGCCGTCGGGAAAATGCCGGAAGTCCAGCTTCACGCCGGGTTGCAGGCACCAGTCCAACGGCACCTCGTCGATCCGTATGGCCGGGCGTCCGCCCGGGACCAGCGCCTCATCCATTCGGGAGAAGTAGTGGTAGGGCGCGTCAAGATGCGTGCCGTTATGGGTGGAGAGGGTGATCTCCTCCACCGCCGCATATTCCCCCTCCGGCAGCGCCTCCACCGGCACGCCCATCAGCGCGGCCATGGAGGGCGCGGTGTCGTGGTGGTTGCGGTAGTTGATCTTGGGCAGCATGTGCGGCGGGTCGGAGGCTATGCCCGCCTTCAGGGTCGATGAGATGTCGATGATGCGTCTCGGCATGGGGCCTGTCCGTTCCTCGTCGTTCTTGTTGTCAGTTGGGCCAGGCGGGTGCTGGCAGGATTTCGGCGCGGCATTCGCCGAAGCCGATCGGCACGGCGCCCGGCGCATGGGCGCGCGCGCGAAAGATCACCTCGTCGCCATCCAGAAGGAATCGCCGCGTCTCACCGCCAGGCAGGGCGATCGGGCCGGTCAGGGCGATTTCGGCCAGGCAGGCGCGGGCCCCGGCTTCCGGACCGGAACAGGTGCCACTGCCGAACAGGTCGCCCGGCAACAGGCTGCAACCATTGGAGGCGTGGTGCGCGACGAGCTGCGCCGGCGTCCAGTAAAGGTTGGCGAATTCCGTCGCGGTGATGCGTGCTGGCGCGGCGCCGGCCTGGCGCATGGCCGGGGTCAGCAGCAGCACCTCCATGGTGAGCGACAGATGGCCCGCGGCGCGGTTGGTTGCGCTGTCCAGATGCGCCGGCACCGGCAGGTCCCCAAGCGGCCGTGGCGCGGCGCCGGTCGCGAAAGGGCTCATCGCCTCCGCCGTCACGATCCAGGGCGAGACCGTGGTGGCCATGCTCTTGCCGAGGAAAGGGCCGAGGGGCGGCATTTCCAGCATCTGGATCTCGCGGGCGGACCAGTCGTTCAGCAGGCCATAGCCGAACAGCCGCTCCGGTGCGGCGCGCATCGGCACCGGCGTGCCCAGCGCATTCTCCCCGGCGATCCAGATCGCCAGTTCCAGCTCGAAATCCAGGCGCCGCTCCGGCCCGAAGCTGACGCTGCCATCCTCCTCCCGCCGCTGTCCGTTCGGCCGCATCACCGGCGTGCCGCTGACGCGGAGCGAGGAGGCGCGGGAGTGGTAGGCGATGGGCAGATGGGAGAAGGCCGGGGGCAGGGGGGCGGAGGGGTTCTTCAGCGCGCCCAGGCGTTCGGAATGGTCGCGGGAGATCATGAAGTCGGTGAAGTTCGCCACCGACGCGGGCAGGTGCAGGGTCACCTCCGCCATCGGCACGGTGATCCGTTCCGCCGCGGCTTGCCCGGCGCCACCCTGGCGCAGCAGGGTGGAGGCGGCCCGGCGCAACGCCGCCGAAGCGGGGCGGCCCAGCGCCATCAGCGGATTCAGCGTTGGCCCGCCGAGGCCTTCCGCCGGGACCAGGCCCAGCTCCGCCGCCGCCCGCAGGTCGAGCACGCGGTCGCCGATCGCCATGCCGGGGCGTGGCGCCTCGCCGGGTCGGGAGAACAGGCCAAGCGGCAGGTTCTGAATGGGGAAGTCGGATTCCGGCGCATTGGCCGCGGGAATCCAGGCCCGCAAGGCGGGATCATGCGTTTCGTTGGTCGTTTCCATGGACGCCATCCTGTCGCGCTGGACAGCGTCTGGCTAGATGAAATATAAATTTTTCAGATGATCGATCAGAATCAGGAAGCCATCCTCGCGGAGGTCACCCTCGCGGAGTCCGCGGCCCGCAAGCTGCGGCGGGACATCATCGCCGGCAGCCTGCCGCCGGAGGCGCGGCTGCGGCTGCGCGAACTCAGTGCCCGCTACGGCCTGGGCGCGACGCCGTTGCGGGAAGCCCTGGCGCGGCTGGCGGCGGAAGGGCTGGTTCGGCTTGAGGGGCAGAAGGGCTTTTCCGTCCCACCGGTCACCCGCGCCCATCTGCAGGACATCACCCAGTCCCGTCAGATCGCGGAGGCGGCGGCCCTGCGGCTCGCCATGGCGGAGGGCGGTGCGGAATGGGAAGATGGCATCGTCGCCGCCCTCTCCGTGCTGGGCCACGAGATCGGCCGCCGCGACATGACCAGCGAGGCCTGGCTGGACAGCTATGAGGTCCGCCATCATCGCTTCCATGCCGCGCTGATCGCCGGCTGCCCGCTGCCCTCGCTGAAGCGCTTTTGCGACGAGCTGTATGTGCAGAAGACGCGCTACCGCCGGATCATCAAGATCGCGGCGCTGGATTGGGACCACATGCTGCGGGTCCATGCCCGGCTGGCCGAACTGACCCTGGCGCGCGACCCCGCCGCGACCCAGGAACTCACCACCCATATAGGCAAGACAGCGGAGCAGGTGGTGGAGGTACTGGAGGGCGTGGCGCGGCCTGGCGGCGGCGCCTGACCACTATCCGGCGTCGCCAGTGCCGTCCAACCCACATCCGCTCGCGACTTTTTTGTCATCGAACCATGCCGCCAAGCGCCTTCGCGGGCCGGAACGGCCCCGAGAGGCCGAGGGGTGGCCTGCGGATCAATCATGCGAATCGCCGGAAATGCTATTGCCGGACCGATCAGGGCAGCCCCCGCCGCCGGCTCCCCGGGCCGTCCGCGGGGCACCTGGGGAGGCTGTTGACAGGCCGCCGCCGCACCCCTATTCCCCGCCGCACAAGTTCGCGGGCGGGTGTAGCTCAGTTGGTTAGAGCGCCGGCCTGTCACGCCGGAGGTCGCGGGTTCGAGCCCCGTCACTCGCGCCACGCGGACTTGCTACTTTCTCTGGAAAGTTAAGAAACGGGTGTTCACCATTGGTGAGCGCCCTTTTTCTTTTTGGTCCTTGGTACGACCTGCCACATGTCAACACTTCCATCATGCATCGGCCCTATGGCGAAGTGTGGCCAGGGCGAGTATTCTCCGCTGCGCTGCAATGCGATGGGGACGGGGCCTGCGGGACTGGCGCAGTTCGCCCCGCCTTGGCGTGCAAGTGGAATAGCCCGGGTGCCCTTGGCGGCCTCGGGCCAGGCAAGGATGGCCGAAGCACCATGACCCAGCCGCTGCTGGCAGAATACTTCCCGATCCTGGTGTTCCTGGGCATCGCCGGCGGCATCGCCTGCGCGATGGTCGGCGGCGCGCTTCTGGCCGCGAAGCAGAAGCCCTATGCCGAGAAGCTCTCGGCCTATGAATGCGGCTTCGAGCCCTTCGACGACACGCGCCGGAAATTCGATGTGCGATTCTACCTGGTCGCCATCCTGTTCATCATCTTCGACCTGGAAGTCGCCTTCCTGTTTCCCTGGGCGGTCACGCTCGGGGAGATCGGCTGGTTCGGCTTCCTGTCCATGATGGGCTTCCTGGGCGTGCTGACGGTGGGCTTCATCTATGAGTGGCGCAAAGGCGCGCTGGACTGGGAATGAAGCCTTTTAGGGGAGGCCGGCAGGGCGCCCGGAGAATGGCATGAGCGGTTCGAATGCAGACCAGATCGCCTGGAACAGGGAGGCTCTGCCCCCCGGCCCGGCGCAGGATTCCGTGGTGCGCGGCATCACCGGTGAGATCGAGGAAAAAGGCTTCGTCATCGCCAACCTCGACAAGGTGGTGAACTGGGCCCGCACCGGCAGCCTCTGGCCGATGACCTTCGGTCTGGCCTGCTGCGCGGTGCCGATGATTCACGCCTATATGGCGCGCTACGACCTCGATCGCTTCGGCATCATCCCGCGCGGGTCGCCGCGGCAGTCGGATGTGATGATCGTGGCCGGCACGCTGACCAACAAAATGGCGCCCGCCTTGCGCAAGGTCTACGACCAGATGTCGGAGCCGCGCTGGGTGATCTCCATGGGCTCCTGCGCCAATGGCGGCGGCTATTACCATTACAGCTACTCCGTGGTGCGCGGCTGCGACCGTGTGGTGCCGGTGGATGTCTATGTCCCCGGCTGCCCGCCGACCGCCGAAGCCCTGGTCTATGGGATCCTGCAATTGCAGAAAAAGATCCGCCGCACGGGGACCATCCTCCGTGGCTGAGGTGAGCACCCTCCAGGCGCTGGGCGCCGCCATCGCCGAAGCCGCGGGTTCCGTGGTGGAGGAGGTGTTCGTGGAACGCGGGGCGGAGCTGGTGCTGCGCGCGCGGCGGGACCAATTGGTGCCGCTGATGCTGATGCTGCGCGACGATCCGCGCTTCGCCTTCGAACAGGTGATGGACATCTGCGGCATGGACTGGCCGGAGCGCGCGGAGCGTTTCGAGGTGGTCTACAACCTGCTCAGCCTCGCGCTGAACCAGCGTGTCCGCGTGCTGGTCTCGACCGATGAGGCGACGCCGGTGCCGAGCCTGATCGCCGTCTGGCCCGCCGCGACCTGGTATGAGCGCGAGGCCTGGGACATGTACGGCATCGTCTTCGAGGGCCAGACCGACCTGCGCCGCCTGCTGACCGACTATGGGTTCGAGGGCCATCCGCTGCGCAAGGATTTCCCCCTGACCGGCCATGTCGAGGTTCGCTACGACGAGACCCGCAAGCAGGTGGTCTATGAGCCTGTCGCGCTGACCCAGGATTTCCGGTCGTTTGACTTCCTGAGCCCGTGGGAGGGCATGACCACCCTGCCGGGCGACGAGAAGGTGCATCAGATCCGCAGCGAACGCGGGCAGATCGAGGGGCCGAAGTCATGACAACGGAACTCGTCTCCGGCCTGTCGCAGATGGACGGCCCGAACGCCTCCCAGAAGCTGTTCGATGCCGAGACGCACACCATCAATTTCGGCCCGCAGCATCCGGCCGCGCATGGCGTGCTGCGCCTCATCCTGGAGATGAAGGGCGAGGTGGTGGAGCGTGCCGATCCGCATATCGGGTTGTTGCATCGCGGCACCGAGAAGCTGATCGAATACAAGACCTACCTCCAGGCCATGCCGTATATGGACCGCCTGGATTACGTCTCCCCGATGTGCATGGAGCACAGCTTTGTCCTCGCGACGGAGCGGCTGCTCGGCATCGAGAATGACGTGCCGCTGCGCGCCAAATGGATCCGCACGATGTTCGCGGAACTCACGCGCATCCTGAACCACCTGCTGAACGTCACGACCTATGCGCTCGACGTCGGCGCCATCACGCCATCGCTCTGGGGCTTCGAGCAGCGCGAGCATCTGCTGGAATTCTACGAGGCGGTTGGCGGTTCGCATTACCATGTGAACTACTTCCGCGCCGGCGGCGTGGCGAAGGATCTACCGGCGGGTCTGGAGGATAAGATCGGCGCCTGGTGCCAGCGCTTCCCGAAATTCCTCGATGAGCTTGAGGGGTTGCTGACCCAGAACCGCATCTTCAAGCAGCGCACCGTCGATATTGGCGTGATGACGGCGGAGCAGGCGATGTCCTGGGGCTTCTCCGGCCCCTGCCTGCGCGCCTCCGGCTGCGCCTGGGACCTGCGCAAGTCGCAGCCTTATGAGATGTACGACCAGCTCGACTTCGAAATCCCGGTCGGCGTGCAGGGCGATTGCTACGATCGCTACCTGGTGCGGATGCAGGAGATGCGGCAGTCGCTGCGCATGGTGGAACAGTGCCTGGGCCATATCCGCCCGGGTCCGGTCAAGATCGCCGACCACAAGATCTCCCCGCCCTCGCGCGGGGAGATGAAGCGGTCGATGGAAAGCCTGATCCATCACTTCAAGCTCTACACCGAGGGCTATCACGTGCCGGAAGGCGCGACCTATACGGTGACCGAGGCGCCGAAGGGCGAGTTCGGCGTCTATATGGTGGCCGACGGCACCAACCGCCCCTATCGCTGCAAGATCCGCGCGCCCGGCTTCGCGCATCTTCAGGCGATGGAGGCCCTGTCCAAGGGGCATATGCTGGCCGATGCGGTGAGCATCATTGGCAGCCTGGACATCGTGTTCGGGGAGATCGACCGGTGAGCTTCGAACAGCCCACGCATTTCGCCTTCGACGAGTCGAGCGAGGCCGAAATCCGGAAGATTCTGGCCAAGTATCCGGAGGCGAAGAAGGCTTCCGGCGTGATTCCTCTGCTCTATGTCGTGCAGCGCCAGATGGGCCGCAGCACGGGCAGCGCCTGGGTGCCGAAGGTGGCGATGGATGTCATCGCCGATCGCCTCGGCATGGCGCCGATCCGCGTCTATGAGGTCGCGACCTTCTACTTCATGTTCAACATGAAGCCGATCGGACGCCACCATCTGCAGCTCTGCGGCACGACGCCCTGCATGCTGCGCGGCTCGGACGATGTGATGCGCGCCTGCCATGACGCGGCGCATGTGCGTGTCGGCCAGACCTCCGAGGATGGGCTGTTCACGCTGACCGAGGTGGAGTGCCTCGGCGCCTGTGTGAATGCGCCGGTGCTCCAGGTGGATGACGACTATTTCGAAGACCTCGACTACGACCGCACCGTCGCGCTGATCGAGGCGCTGAAGCGTGGCGAGAAGCCGACACCCGGCAGCAGCATCGGTCGCCAGACCAGCGCGCCGGAAGGCGGGCCGCTGACGCTGATCGATGTGGGGGGAGAATAGGCCATGGCACTCTCCGACAAGGACCGCATCTTCACCAACCTCTACGGGTTGCAGGACTGGCGCCTGGCGGCGGCGCAGAAGCGTGGCAACTGGGACGGCACGGGCGGCATCCTCGCCAAGGGTCGTGACTGGATCATCGAGGAGATGAAGTCCTCCGGTCTGCGCGGCCGCGGCGGCGCGGGCTTCCCGACCGGCATGAAGTGGTCCTTCATGCCGAAGCAGGCGAGCGAGCGGCCGCACTACCTTGTGGTGAATGCCGACGAATCCGAGCCCGGCACCTGCAAGGACCGCGACATCATCCGCCACGATCCGCATACGCTGATCGAGGGCTGCCTGATCGCCGGCTTCGCCATGGGCGCCCATGCCGGCTACATCTACATCCGCGGCGAGTACTACAATGAGAGCCGCGTGCTGGATGCGGCGATCGACGAGGCCTATGCCGCCGGCCTGCTCGGCAAGAACGCCGCGGGCTCCGGCTGGGATTTTGATCTCTACGTGCATCGCGGCGCCGGCGCCTATATCTGCGGCGAAGAGACGGCGCTGATCGAGAGCCTGGAAGGCAAGAAGGGCATGCCGCGGCTGAAGCCGCCATTCCCGGCCGCCGTCGGCCTCTATGGCTGCCCGACCACGGTGAACAATGTCGAGACCATCGCCGTGGTGCCGACCATCCTGCGCCGTGGCGCGGCCTGGTTCGCGGGCTTCGGCCGTCCGAAGAATTCCGGCACCAAGATCTTCTGCATCCAGGGCCATGTGAACAAGCCCTGCAATGTCGAGGAGGAGATGAGCATCCCGATGCGGGAGCTCATCGAGCGTCATGCCGGTGGCGTGCGCGGCGGCTGGGACAATCTGATGTGTGTGATCCCCGGCGGCAGCTCCACGCCGCTGCTGCCGAAGCACATCTGTGACGATGTGCTGATGGATTTCGATGCGCTCCGCGAGCACAAGTCGGGCCTGGGCACGGCGGGCGTGATCGTCATGGACAAGTCCACCGATATCGTCCGCGCCATCGCCCGCCTGTCGCGCTTCTACAAGCATGAGAGCTGCGGCCAATGCACCCCGTGCCGCGAGGGCATGGGCTGGGTCAGCCGCATGATGGACCGGATGGTGCAGGGCCGCGCGGAGATCGAGGAGATCGACGTGCTGGAGGATGTGACCCGCCGCATCGAGGGCCACACCATCTGCGCGCTTGCCGATGGCGGCGTCTGGCCGGTGCAGGGGCTGATCCGGCACTACCGGCCGGTGATGGAGGAGCGCATCGCCGCCTACAAGGCCGCGCATGGGCAGCCTGCCGCGCTGCCGATGGCGGCCGAGTGATGAACCCGGCGCAGGCGACACTCCCGGCGGGTGATTCCTTTTGGGAAATGTTGAGTGCGGTCGGCACGCTGGCGGCGGTTGTTGCTGCGCTGGTGATTGCACTGATCCAGGGCCGCGACGCACGTAGCACTGCCGCGCGCTCTGCTGCACTGGTGGCCTACGACAGGTATCTCGAGCTCGCTATTTCTCATCCAGTCCTGGCCAACGGCGATCTGACGCAGATAACCAACACGGGTAAGTTCGGCGCCTATGAGTGGTTCTTCTCATTCATGGCCTCTGCCTGCGAGCAGGTGCTGCTTCATACCAAGGGAAGCGAACGATGTGCTTGGCTGGCGACGGTCGAAAGCCAAGTCCAGTATCACCGCGACTATGTATTGAAGCATCATGACGAGATTGCGCCGCACTACTCGCTCAGCTTCCGCCGGATATTGGCGCGGGTTCGCGACATGAAGGGTGGTCAAGTATGACCGAGATTTCCGGCAAGGCCGGCCCCATCGCCATCTCCGGCTGCAATGCGCCCGGCAGCCTGGTGAAGGGTACGACGATGACCGGCAGCCGCATCGAGGGCAGCAACCTCGGCGGCACGGTGTTCGAAGGCGCGACGCTGGCCGGCGCGCAGTTTAAGGCCTGCGACCTTTCGGGCGTGCAGGTGACGGGTTCGGGGCTGACGGGGATGACCATCAACGGCGTGGCGGTTGATGCCCTTTTCGCGGCCTATAGGAAGGTGGCGTGATGGCGAAGGTCACGGTTGACGGGATCGAGGTCGAAGTCCCGAACGGCGCCACGGTGCTGCAGGCCTGCGAGGCCGCGGGCAAGGAAATCCCGCGCTTCTGCTACCATGAGCGTCTGAGCGTCGCCGGCAATTGCCGCATGTGCCTGGTCGAGGTGGAGAAGGCGCCGAAGCCCGTCGCCTCCTGCGCCTATCCGGTCGCGGATGGCATGGTGGTGAAGACGGACAGCCCTGTGGTGCGCAATGCGCGTCGCGGCGTCATGGAATTCCTGCTGATCAACCATCCACTGGATTGCCCGATCTGCGACCAGGGCGGCGAATGCGACCTGCAGGACCAGGCCGTCGGCTACGGCATGGATCACAGCCGCTACCGCGAGGCGAAGCGGTCGGTGAAGGACAAGAATATCGGGCCGCTGATCAAGACGATCATGACCCGCTGCATCCAGTGCACGCGTTGCGTGCGCTTCTCCGCGGAAGTGGCCGGCACATCCGAGCTCGGCGGCACCAATCGCGGTGAGAACCTCGAAATCGGCACCTATGTCGAGCAGGCGCTGACCAGCGAACTCTCCGGCAATCTGATCGACATCTGCCCGGTCGGCGCCCTGACCTCGCGCCCCTATGCCTTCGTCTCGCGGCCCTGGGAGCTGCGTAAGACCGAGGGCATCGACGTACTGGACGCGACCGGCACGAATATCCGCATCGACACGCGCGGCCCGGAAGTGCTGCGCATCCTGCCGCGCATCAATGAGGATGTGAACGAGGAATGGATGGCCGATCGTGGCCGCTTTTCCTTCGATGGGCTCAAGCGCAAGCGGCTGGATCGGCCTTGGGTGCGTGTGGATGGCAAGCTGCGGCCGGCGAGCTGGGGCGAAGCCTTCGCGGCCATCGCGGCGAAGCTGAAGGGTCTGCCGGGCTCGCGGATCGGCGCCATCGCCGGCGATCTGGTGGATGCCGAAAGCCTGTTCGCGCTGAAGTCGCTGATGGCGAAGCTGGGCTCGGCCAATCTGGACTGCCGGGTGGATGGCGCGGCCATCGACGTGTCGCGGCCGGATTTCTACCGCTTCAACACGACCATCGCCGGCATCGAGGAAGCGGATGCGCTGCTGATCGTCGGTAGCAATCCGCGTCAGGAATCGCCGGTCATCAACGCCCGCATCCGCAAGCGCTGGGCGCAGGGCCGCTTCCCGGTCGGGCTGATCGGCCCGCAGGGCCTCGACCTGACCTATGGCCATGAGCATCTGGGCGACAGCCCGGCGGCGCTGGGCACCCTCATCGAGGGCACGCATTGGTTCAGCCAGACCTTCCGCGCGGCCAAGAAGCCCATGGTGCTGCTCGGGCGCGGCGCTCTGGCGCGGCCCGATGGCGCAGCCGTGCTGGCCGCGGCCTGGCAGGTGGCGGCCAGCGCCGATGCGCTGCGTCCGGACTGGCACGGCTTCAATCTGCTGCATCTGTTCGGCGGCCAGGTCGGCGCCCTGGCGCTCGGCTTCCTGCCGGGTGAGGGCGGGCAGGATATTGGCGGCATGCTGGGCGGCGGCGTGGATGCGCTGTGGCTTCTGGGCGCCGACAGCGTCGATCCGGCGATGATCCAGCCGGGCACCTTCGTGATCTACCAGGGCCATCACGGCGACCGCGCGGCATCCCGTGCCGACGTCATCCTGCCGGGCGCTGCCTATACCGAGAAGGACGGCACCTGGGTGAATACGGAAGGCCGCGTGCAGCGCGGCCATCTGGCGGTGCATCCGCCGGGCGAGGCGCGTGAGGATTGGCGCATCATCCGCGCCGCCAGCGAGGCGCTGGGCGCGACGCTGCCCTTCGACACGCTGGTGCAGCTTCGGGATGCCATGCCGCTGACCGAGGGTTTCGAACGCGGCTTCTGCGCCGATGCCACGGGGCCTTCGGGCGATGTCGGCGCGCTGGCCTCCGCGGCCTTCACCCTGCCGCTGGCGAATTACCACCAGGCCGATGTCATCAGCCGTGCCTCCGAGGTGATGGCGCAGTGCGCGGCGACCTATGCCGCGCCGATGGCCGTGGCGGCGGAGTAGGACGATGGACGCTTTCCTCGCCACCCCCTTGGGCGTGCTCGCACTGACCGTGGCCCAGGCCATGGCGCTGCTGGTGCCGCTGCTGATCGGCGTCGCCTACCTCACCTGGGCCGAGCGCAAGGTGCTGGCCGCAATGCAGATGCGGAAGGGGCCGAACATCGTCGGGCCCTTCGGCATGCTGCAGCCCTTCGCCGACGCGCTGAAGATGCTGATGAAGGAAACCATCATTCCTTCCGGCGCGGCGCGGGCGCTGTTCATCATGGCGCCGATGATCACCTTCATGCTGGCGATGCTGGCCTGGGCGGTGATCCCGGTGAATGAGGGCTGGGCGATCGCCGACATCAATGTCGGCATCCTGTATCTGTTCGCGATCAGCTCGCTCGGCGTCTATGGCGTCATTATCGCCGGCTGGGCCTCCAATTCGAAATACGCCTTCCTGGGCGCGCTGCGCTCCGCCGCGCAGATGGTCAGCTACGAAGTCTCGATGGGCTTCGTCATCGTCACCGTGCTGCTCTGCGTCGGCTCCCTGAACCTGAGCGACATCGTGCGGGCGCAGGAGGGGCTGTGGTTCATCATCCCGCTCTTCCCGATGTTCATCATCATGTTCATCAGCGCGCTGGCCGAAACCAACCGCGCCCCCTTCGACCTGCCGGAAGGCGAGTCCGAGCTGGTGGCGGGCTTCTTCGTCGAATACAGCAGCATGTCCTTCGCGCTGTTCTTCCTCGGCGAATACGCGAACATGATCCTGATGAGTGCGCTCATCACCATCCTGTTCCTGGGCGGCTGGTACGCGCCCTTCGACATCGCGCCCTTCACCTGGGTGCCCGGGCCGCTGTGGTTCATCTTCAAGATCTGCTTCTGCCTGTTCGTCTTCGTCTGGGTGCGCGCGACCTTTCCCCGCTACCGCTACGACCAGCTGATGCGTCTGGGCTGGAAGGTGTTCCTGCCGCTCAGCCTGATCTGGCTGGTGCTGACCGCCTTCGTGCTGAAGATCTTCGGCTGGCTGCCGGGAGGAGTTTGATCCATGGCAACCCTCGATCGCGTCGCCCGCAGCCTGTTGCTGACCGAATTGGTCGGCGGCATGGCGCTGACGCTGAAGCAGTTCTTCAGCCGCAAGGCGACCATCAACTATCCCTATGAGAAGTCGCCGGTCTCCCCGCGCTTCAAGGGGGAGCACGCGCTGCGCCGCTACCCGAATGGGGAGGAGCGCTGCATCGCCTGCAAGCTGTGCGAGGCCATCTGCCCCGCCCAGGCCATCACCATCGAGGCCGAGCCGCGCGAGGACGGATCCCGTCGCACCACGCGCTACGACATCGACATGACGAAGTGCATCTATTGCGGCATGTGCGAGGAAGCCTGCCCGGTGGATGCCATCGTTGAGGGACCCAACCTGGAATTCGCCACGGAAACGCGGTCGGAGCTGATCTACGACAAGGGCCGGCTGTTGGATAACGGTGACCGCTGGGAAGCGGCGCTGGCCCAGCGCCTGACCCTCGACGCGCCGTATCGCTGAGGGGCAGGGGAATGATCGCCGCCATCGCCTTCTACCTGTTCGCCGCCATCCTGATCGCCAGCGCGGTCATGGTGGTGACCAGCCGCAATCCCGTCCATTCCGTGCTGTTCCTGATCCTGGCCTTCTTCAACGCCGCGGCGCTGTTCCTGATCGCAGGGGCGGAGTTCCTGGCGATGATCCTGGTCATCGTCTACGTCGGCGCCGTCGCGGTGCTGTTCCTGTTCGTCGTGATGATGCTGGATGTGGACTTCTCCGCGATCCGGGAAGGCTTCCAGCGCTACGCGCCGATCGGCGGCGTCATCGGCCTGGTGCTCTTCGTCGAGCTGATCTTCGTCTTCGGAAGCTGGAGTTTCGCCGACAACGCGGCCGGACTTCGGCTGAACCCGATGGAGCCGGGGGCGGAGAACACCCGCGAGATCGGTCGCATCCTCTATACGGACCATGTCTGGCTGTTCCAGCTTTCCGGCCTGATCCTGCTGGTCGCGATGATCGGCGCCATCGTGCTGACGCTGCGCAACAAGCCTCAGGCCAAGCGCCAGGATATCGGCAAGCAGGTTTCCCGCATGGGCAGCGTCAATCTGCGCCAGGTGCGCAGCGGCGCCGGCCTGGCGGAGCTGGGCATCGAGCGGCCGCCGGTGGATGCGCCGGCCGAGAAGCCCAAGCCCATCGCTCATGACCACGCCCATGGGGGGCACCACTGATGCTGGCGATCGGCCTTTCGCACTACCTGACGGTGGGGGCGATCCTGTTCGTGCTGGGGGTGCTCGGCATCTTCCTGAACCGGAAGAACATCATCGTCATCCTGATGTCGGTGGAGTTGATCCTGCTGGCGGTGAACCTGAACCTGGTGGCGTTCTCCGCGCAGCTGGGCGACCTCACCGGGCAGATCTTCGCCATGTTCATCCTGACGGTCGCCGCGGCCGAGGCCGCCATCGGCCTCGCCATCGTCGTCATCCACTTCCGCAACCGCGGCACGATCGAGGTGGATGACGTGTCCACCCTGAAGGGCTGAGCCCATGTATGTCGGCGCCATTTTCTTCCCGCTGCTCGGGGCCTGCATCGCGGGCTTCCTGGGCCGCTGGATCGGCGACAAGCCGGCCCAATGGGCCACCGTGTTTTTCATGGCGCTCGCGGCCGTCTGCGGCTCCGCGGCCTTCGTCGATGTGGCGCTGCACAGCGCGCCCGGCGTCGTACCGCTGTTCACCTTCATCGATGTGGGTGGCTTCGAGGTCTCCTGGGCGCTGCGCTACGACACGCTGAGCGTGGTGATGGTGGCCATGGTCACCTTCATCTCGACGCTGATCCACCTCTATTCCGTGGGCTACATGTCGCATGACGCGACGATCCCGCGCTTCTTCGCCTATCTCTCGCTGTTCACCTTCATGATGCTGATGCTGGTGACGGCCGATAACCTGGTGCAGCTGTTCTTCGGCTGGGAAGGCGTCGGCCTCGCCAGCTATCTGCTGATCGGATATTGGTACGAGAAGGAAAGCGCCAACCGCGCGGCGATGAAGGCCTTCATCGTCAACCGCGTCGGCGACGTGTTCTTCATGCTCGGCATGGCGCTCACCTTCTGGACCTTCCAGTCCGTGGAGTTCGAGACGATCTTCGCGGGTGTCGAGGCCGTGCAGAACCAGACCTTCCTGGGACTGCCGTCGCTCGAAGTCATCGGCCTGCTGCTGTTCCTCGGCGCCTGCGGCAAGTCGGCGCAGATCGGCCTGCACACCTGGCTGCCGGATGCGATGGAGGGACCGACGCCGGTTTCCGCGCTGATCCATGCGGCGACCATGGTGACGGCCGGCGTGTTCCTGATGTGCCGCATGTCGCCGGTGCTGGAATACGCGCCGACCACGCTCACCATCATCACCATCGTCGGCGCCACCACGGCGATCTTTGCGGCGACCATCGGCTGCGTGCAGAACGACATCAAGCGCATCATTGCCTACTCGACCTGCTCGCAGCTCGGCTACATGTTCTTCGCAGTCGGCGTCGGTGCCTATCAGGCGGCGATGTTCCATCTCTTCACCCATGCCTTCTTCAAGGCGCTGCTGTTCCTCGGCGCCGGCTCCGTCATCCACGCGATGTCGGATGAGCAGGACATCCGCCGCATGGGCGGCATCTGGAAGAAGATCCCGCTGACCTATGCGATGATGTGGATCGGCTCCCTCGCGCTGGCCGGCGTGCCCTATTTCGCCGGCTACTACTCGAAGGACATGGTGCTGGAGGTGGCCTATGCCGCGCATAGCGGGGCAGGGATGTACGCCTTCGCCATGGGCCTGTTGGCCGCTTTCCTGACCGCCTTCTATTCCTGGCGCCTGATCATCATGACCTTCCATGGCGCGCCGCGGGCGGACCACCACACCATGGAACATGTGCATGAAAGCCCCTGGACCATGATGGTGCCGTTGCTGGCGCTGTCGGTGGGCGCGGTGCTGACGGGCTATGTCTTCTACGGTCTTTTCGTGGGTCATGATCAGGACGCCTTCTGGAACGGCGCGATCTTCACCTCCGCCACCAACCAGGTGCTGGAACACGCCCATCACGTGCCGTCCTGGGTGCCGCTGGCGCCGACCGTGGTCGGCCTCGCGGGCATCGCGCTGGCCTATGTGATGTACATGTTCGCGCCGAAGCTGCCGGCGATGCTGGCCGGCGCCCTGCCGGGCCTGCACCGCTTCCTGCTCAACAAGTGGTACTTCGACGAGCTGTATGACGCGATCTTCGTGCGGCCCGCGCTGCATCTGGCGCGCGTCTTCTGGAAGACCGGCGATACCCGCATCATCGATGGCATGCCGAATGGCGCGGCGTCCCTGGCTGTCGGGGTGGCGGGCGGGGCGGTGCGGCTGCAATCCGGCCGGGTCGCCAGCTACGCCTTCACCATGATCATCGGGCTTGTCCTGTTCGTGAGCCTCATTCTGGTCGGAATGCCCCGATGAACACCGCCGGTTTCCCCCTGCTGAGCCTCGTCACCTTCCTGCCGCTGGCCGGCGCCCTGATCATCATGATGGTGCGGGGCGAGGACGCCGTGGTGGCGCGCAATGCCCGCTGGACCGCGCTTTGGGCCAGCCTGATCACCCTGGCGCTGTCGCTGCTGCTCTGGACCGGCTTTGACCAGTCCACCGCGGAATTCCAGTTCGTCGAGCGGGTGGATTGGCTGCCGGAATACGGCATCGGCTACCACATGGGCGTGGACGGCATCTCGGTGCTGTTCATCCTGCTGTCGACCATCCTGACGCCGCTTTGCATCCTGGCCTCGTGGGAAAGCGTGCAGACCCGCGTGCGCGAATACATGGTCGCCTTCCTGGTGCTGGAAGCGATGATGATCGGCATGTTCGCCGCGCTGGACTTCGTGCTGTTCTACATCTTCTTCGAAGCCGTGCTGATCCCGATGTTCCTCATCATCGGTATCTGGGGCGGTGCGCGGCGCGTCTATGCGGCGCTGAAGTTCTTCCTCTACACCCTGGCGGGCAGCCTGCTGATGCTGCTGGCGATCCTGGCGGTGTGGTACGAGGCCGGCACCACCGACATCCCCACGCTGATGCAGACGGCTTTCTCGCCACGCATGCAGTTCTGGCTGTTCCTGGCCTTCTTCGCCTCCTTCGCCGTGAAGGTGCCGATGTGGCCGGTGCATACCTGGCTGCCGGATGCGCACGTCGAAGCGCCGACCGCGGGCTCCGTTATTCTGGCGGGCGTGCTGCTGAAGATGGGCGCCTATGGCTTCCTGCGCTTCTCCCTGCCGCTGCTGCCGCAGGCCTCCGCCGACTTCGCGCCGCTGATCTTCGCGCTGAGCGTGATCGCGGTGATCTACACCTCCCTCGTCGCCTTGGCGCAGGAGGATATGAAGAAGCTGATCGCCTATTCCTCGATCGCTCATATGGGCATCGTCACGCTGGGCATCTTCACCTTCACCGCGCAGGGCCTGTCCGGCGCGCTGTTCACCATGCTGAGCCACGGCGTCGTCTCCGGCGCGCTCTTCCTTTGCGTCGGCGTGCTGTACGACCGGGTGCATTCGCGGGAAATCGCGCGCTACGGCGGCGTGGCGAAGATCATGCCGGCCTATGCGCTGGTCTTCATGGTCTTTACCATGGCGAGCGTCGCACTGCCTGGCCTTGCCGGCTTCCCGGGCGAGTTGCTGGTGATTGTCGGCGCCTTCCGGGTGAACCCCTGGGTCGCGCTCGGCGCCTGCATGGGCATGATCCTGGGCGCGGCCTATGCGCTGTACCTGTACCGCCGCGTCATTTTCGGGAAGATCGTGCGGGAGGATCTGAAGGCGCTGCTGGATCTCAGCCCGCGCGAATACGCCACCTTCGCGCCGCTGATCCTGCTGACCATCTGGATGGGGGTCTATCCCTCCTCCTTCCTCAATTTCTTCGAGGCGACCGTGGCCGCGCTGGTCGCGCGCCATGAAGCCGCCCTCGGCGCCGCACGACTGGCTGGGATGTGATGAGCCCGATGAACTGGACCCTTGCCACGCCGGAGATCGTCCTCGGCATCGCCGGCCTGCTGATCCTGGCCGGCGGCGTGATCCCGAAGAAGGAGACCTTCTTCCCCGTCTCCATGGCCGTGATCGGCGCCTTCGTGCTGACCGCGGTACTGGTGATCGGGCAGGGGGAGGGCACGGCCTTCCTCGGCCAATATGTTTCCGACGCCTTCAGCCGCTTTGCCAAGGTGCTGATCCTGCTGGGCGCCGCTCTGGGCGTGGTACTGTCGCTCGACTACAATGAGAAGGCGGGCATCGGGCGCTTCGAATATGCCGTGCTGATGCTGTTCGCGACGCTCGGCATGCTGGTCATGGTCTCGGCCAATGACCTGATGTCGCTCTATATCGGGCTCGAACTGCTTTCCCTGTCGCTCTACGTCATCGCCGCCTTCGACCGCGACAACCCCCGCAGCGCGGAAGCCGGGCTCAAGTATTTCGTGCTCGGCGCCCTGGCTTCGGGCCTGCTGCTCTATGGTTCGTCGCTGGTCTATGGCTTTGCCGGCAGCACCAATTTCGACCAGTTGGCGGATGCGCTGTCGGGCGGCACAGTGGGCCTTGGCGTCGTGGTCGGGCTGGTCTTCGTTCTCGCCGGGCTGTGCTTCAAGATCTCGGCCGTGCCCTTCCATATGTGGACGCCCGACGTCTATGAGGGTGCGCCGACGCCGGTGACGGCTTTCTTCGCCACCGCGCCGAAGGTGGCGGCCATCGCGCTGCTGATGCGCGTGCTGGCGGGTCCCTTCGGGGACCTCGCGGCGCAATGGTCGCAGGTGATCTGGGTGGCCTCGGTCGGCTCCATGCTGCTGGGCGCCTTCGCGGCCATCGGCCAGCGCAACATCAAGCGGCTGATGGCCTATTCCTCCATCGGCCATGTCGGCTACGCGCTGATGGGCTTGGCGGTGGCCAGCGATGTCGGGCTGCGCGGGGTGCTGGTCTATATGGCGATCTATATGGTGACCTCGGTCGGCACCTTCGCCGTGCTGGTCGCCATGCGCCGCAAGGGCCGCGCGCTGGAACAGGTGGAGGACTTGGCGGGCCTCGGCCGCACCGATCCGGCGATGGCCATGTGGATGGCGGTGTTCATGTTCTCCATGGCCGGCATCCCGCCGCTCGCCGGCTTCTTCGGCAAGCTCTACGTCTTCCTGGCGGCGGTGCAGGGCGGCTACTGGGTGCTGGCTGCGGTCGGCATCGGCACCTCCGTCGTCGCGACCTATTACTACCTACGCATCGTCAAGGTGATGTATTTCGACGCGGGCGATGAGGCGCTGGATGCGCGCCCTGCCGGCCTGACGGTGGTGATGACGGCCACCGGCATCCTGACGGTGCTGTTCTTCCTGTTCCCGGCGCCGATCATCGCCGCCGCCCAGGTGGCGGTCGCGGCCCTGGCCGGATGACGCCTGGCATCGCGCCACCGCCTGGGTGGCGCCTGCGCATCCATGAAAGCCTGTCCTCCACCTCCGACCTGCTGAAGCAACTGGCCGAGGCGGGGGAGCCTGAGGGGCTGGCGGTGCTGGCGCGGCGGCAGACAGGCGGGCGCGGCCGGGATGGGCGAGCCTGGGAAAGCCCGGTCGGCAATCTCTATTTTTCCCTGTTGCTCCGCCCCGGCGGCCCGGCGCGGGATGCCGGGAAATGGGCCTTGCTGGCCGCCCTGGTGATGGCGGAAGGCGTCGCCCCCTTCGCCCCGAACCCCGCCGAGCTCCGCCTCAAATGGCCGAACGACGTGTTGTTGGGAGAGGCCAAGCTCGCCGGCGTGCTGTGCGAAAGCGCCGCGACGCCGGCGGGTGAACTGGACTGGCTCGTCATGGGCATCGGCGTGAACCTGGCCGCACCCCCCGCATTGCCGGACCGCCCGACCGCCAGCCTGGGTGTCATCCCACCCGAACAGGTGGCCGTGAGCATGCTGTTCGCGCTGGAACGGCTGCGGCGGCTATGGCGGGACCAGGGTTTCGATGCGGTGCGTGCGGCCTGGATGGCGCGCGGCCCGGCCTTGCAGGCCCCGCTGACGCTGCGCGGTGGCCGTTCGGGCCATTATGCCGGCCTTGCCGAGGATGGCAGCCTGCTGCTGGCCGCGGAGGGCCGGGTCCAGGCGGTGACCACTGGCGAAATCGCCTATCGAGAGGCTGACTGAGACATGCTGCTGGCGGTGGATGCGGGCAATACCAATGTTGTCTTCGCGGTGCATGACGGCCAGGAATGGCGCGGCCGCTGGCGCATCCGCACGGATGCCGAGCGGACTTCGGACGAATATGCGGTCTGGCTGCTGACCCTGCTCCAGCATTCCGGTCTGAAGGCCACCGACATCACCCGCTGCGTCATCGGCACGGTGGTGCCGGCCGCGCTCTACAATCTGCGCCGCCTGTCGCGCGAATGGTTCGAATGCGAACCCCTGGTCGCCCGCGCCCATCTCGACTGGGGTTTCGAGATTCGCGTCGATGCGCCGCATGAGGTGGGTGCCGACCGGCTGCTGAACGCCCTGGCGGCGCATCACACCTATGGCGGGCCGCTGATCGTCATCGACTTTGGCACGGCCACCACCTTCGACGTGGTGGGGAGGGATGGCGCCTATCTCGGCGGTGTGATCGCGCCCGGCATCAACCTGTCGATCGAGGCACTTCACCGCGCCGCCGCCCGGCTGCCGCGCATCGGCATCGGCCGGCCGCAGGCGGTGGTTGGTCGCAATACCGTTGCCGCGATGCAATCGGGCATCTATTGGGGCTATGTCGGGCTGATCGAAGGGATCGTCGCCCGCATCCGGGCGGAGCAGGAGGAGCATCCGGTCGGCAATCTGAAGGTGATCGCCACTGGCGGCCTGGCCCCGTTATTCGCGGAAGGCACCACAGTGATCGAGACGACCGATCAGGATACGACCCTGGATGGTCTTCGCCTGTTGGCGACCCGCAACCCCGCCCCCATCTTCACCAGAACCGCGCGACGCGACGACCCCTGAGCCACCCCGCCTGGCGCCCTTGATGGCGACGGGCAGGCGGCGGCCGGGTCGGGCGCTGCGCCCCGAGACGACGAACGCTGTATCAAGACTGGAACAAGAAGAATGACTGGTGACCTGGCCTTCATCCCGCTCGGCGGGACGGGGGAAATTGGACTCAACTTCAACGTCTACCGCTGCGATGGCGCCTTGCTGGCGGTGGACCTCGGCCTGGGCTTCGGCGGATCGGAACATCCGGAAGTCGAGGTGATGGTGCCCGACCCCGCCTGGCTGGCCGAGCGCCGGGACAAGCTGGTGGGCCTGGTGATCACCCATGCGCATGAGGACCATGTGGGCGCTGTTGCCCATATCTGGCCGAAGCTGCGCTGCCCGATCTATGCCAGCCCCTTCACCGCTTCCGTCCTGCGTCGCAAGCTGGGCGAGGCTGGGCTGGGCCAACAGGCGGAAATCATTACCATCCCGCTGGGCGGGCGCTGGAAGCTGGGCGTCTTCGACCTGGAATTCCTGCGGGTTGCGCATTCGATCGTCGAGCCGCAGGCGCTGGCGATCCGCACGAAATACGGCACCATCCTGCACACCGGCGACTGGAAGCTCGACCCAAACCCGCTGATCGGCCCGCCAACCGACGAGGCCGCCTTCGGGCGCCTGGGCGATGAGGGCGTGCTGGCCATGGTCTGCGACAGCACCAATGCCATGGTCGAGGGCCATTCCGGCAGCGAGGCGGAGGTCCGCCGCAACCTCGCCGCGCTGATCAAGGGGCTGAAAGGTCGCGTCGCCGTCTCCTGCTTCTCGACCAACCTCGCGCGCATCGAATCCATCGCGCTGGCGGCCCAGGGCGCCGGGCGGCAGGTGGCGCTGTTCGGGCGGTCCTTGCGCAATGCCGATGCCTCGGCGCGGGAATGCGGCTATTTGCGGTCCATTCCGCCCTTCCTGTCGGAAGACGATGCGGAGGATGTGCCCGACAACCAGCTGCTGATCATCTGCACCGGCAGCCAGGGTGAGCCACGCTCCGCACTGACCAAGATCGCCAGCGACACCCATCCTCATATCTCGCTGGGGGAGGGGGATTGCGTGATCTATTCCTCCCGCATGATCCCGGGCAATGAACGCGCCATCCTGCGGGTGCAGGACGAGCTGTCGCGTGCCGGCGTCAAGGTGATGACGGCGGATGATCATATGGTCCATGTCTCCGGCCATCCGGCGCGGGATGAGCTGAAGCGGCTGTACCAGCTGGTCCGCCCGAAATACGCCATCCCCGTGCATGGCGAATGGCGCCACATGAACGAGCACGCCAATCTGGCGGAGAGCCTGGGCGCCATCGCCTATGTGATCGAGGATGGCGACGTGCTGCGCTTCGCCCCGGGCAAGCCGGATGTGGTGGAAAGCGTGCCGGTCGGACGCCTCGCCATCGATGGCGACCGCCTGCTGCGGCTGGACGGCGATGTTCTGGCGGCGCGGAAGAAGATGCTGCTGAACGGCGTGATCGTCGCCTCCTTCGTGGTGGACAGCAACGGCCGCGTGCTGGGCAAGCCGCAGGTCTCGGCCCCCGGCCTGTTCGAGGACAGCGGTGAGGAGCCGGGGCAGATCGCTGCCGACCTGGTGCGCGCGGTGGCCGAGATGCCGGGCAATCTGAAGAGGGAGGATGGGCTGCTGCGCGAAGCCGCACGCACCGCCGTGCGCAAGGCCGTTGGCCGCCGGCTGCGCAAGCGCCCCTCGGTCGAGGTGCATCTGATGCGGGTGTGATGTCGCCGGGGCCGGAAAGGTATTTTCTTCCGGCCCCGCATTGCATTACCTGATCGTCACGCAACGATTGCAGGTTCCGCCATGCCAATCACCCTGGCGCAGATCCAGAACGAGATGGTGCAGAACACCGCCGCCTTCCTGCGCCACTACCGTGTGATGATCTCCGGCAATCACTATACTTCCGGCGAGACGGAGGCTTGGTTCACCGATTGGGGTGTCGATGATCCGGGTTTCACCACCGGCCTGTCCGGGCTGCTGGGCAGGGTGAAGCAGCGGCCCCGCATCGTCTTCGATATCGGGCTGGCCCAGCCGGGCCATTATGCTGGCGGCGGCACGCTGCGGATCTGGTTCGTACGCATGCAGCAGATGAACGAACAGCCGGTCGACACGCATTTCACCCTGCCGCGCCACGGCGGTCCGGACATCATGTTCACCAGCCTGCTATCCGGCTGCACCTTCGGGGTGGGCATGCCCTCCGGCGGCGCGCAAATCGTCTCCCACATCCAGGGGCCGAATGTCCTGGCCGGCACGGATGATATGGATGGCGCTGCATTGAACCCGACCGTGCAGGCCGGCTTGACCGACGGCGTGCGGGCGATTTTTGCTCGCAACCAAGGCTACGCCTATCGCGCCGCGGTCATCGGCATCCGGAGGGACGGCAACTGGCGCTTCTTCGCGCAGACCACCCGCGTGACAGGCGCCGGCGAGCAGATCGCGGGGGCGGCGGCCTTCGCCTGAGGTGAAGGCCGTAAGCAAGCCTCAGCGGCTCGGCGCGCCGATCGTCTGGTTGGTCTGGCCACCCAGGCCCGGCGCCAGGCGCCCGATATTGCCGAAGAGCTGCTGCAGGACGGTGCGATCGTTGCCCGGGGCAGGGGTGATGCGGCTGACCACTTGAACGTCCCGGCCATCCTCCGGCCCGACGCGCTGGATGTTCTGCACCACGCCCGAACCGTTGAAGGTGATGGCGACCACGCGCTGATCTTCCACGGACAGGGTCCGTGCCGGCCGCTGCCGGGTGACGCTGCTCATATAGTACCAGATGCTATTGTCGAAGGTACCGGTGGCGGAGGGCGAGCCGATCGCGGCCTCGACATCGGCGCGGGTGCTGACGCCCGGGGTGATCTGGGCCAGCGCCTCCTCCTCCACCGCATGGCCGCGCATCTGGCGCGGGCTCTCGAACAGGCTGGCGCCTGGGACGGAGGGCATCCAGGAGCAGCCGGCGGTGGCCAGCAGGGCGACGAGCGCCAGGGCCGCACCCGGGAGGGGGCGGGTTCGACGGGCCACCAAAGGCCGCAAGATGTTGACCGCGTGCATGGGGCGCTCCATGTGGCGGCAATGCCACCCTGGCGGGTCGCGGTCAACGGCCACGCGGCGCGGCGGCTTCATGAGGACGGAGAGATATGGGCCTGCTCGGGTTTTTCACGCGCAAGCCGCATGAAAGGGCGGGGTTCGAGCTCTATGCGGCCGCTGTCGGCGCGGCGCGGCGCCCGGGCTTCTTCGCGGGACTCGGGGCGCCGGACACGCTGGATGGGCGGTTCGACCTGGTTTCCCTGCATGTGGCGCTGCTGATCCGCCGCCTGCGGCGGGATGCGGATCCGGATGGCCCGAAGCTGGCCCAGGCGGTGTTCGACGCCATGTTCGCCGATATGGATGTGAACCTGCGTGAGATGGGCGTGGGCGATCTGGTGGTGGGCAAGCGGGTGAAGCGGATGTGGGAGGCCTTCCACGGCCGCGCCGCGGCGTATGAGGCGGCGGTGGATGCTGGCGATGCCCCGGCGCTGGAAGCCGCCCTGACCCGCAACATCTGGCGCGGGGAGGCGCCGCCGGAGGGCGCGCCGGCCCGGCTCGCCCGTTACAGCCTGGCTGTGGCCGCCGCCCTGGCGCCGCAGCAGATCGACGCCTTCCGGCGCGGCCATGCGCGATTCGATGTGGAGATCCCCGCATGACCCCCGAATTCTCCCGCCTCCATCGCCTGGGCGCCACCGCGCCGCGCCGCCTGGACCTGCGCGCGAATCCGGCCGAATGCGCTGCCCTGGCCGAACGCTTCGGGATTCCCGGCGTGACCAGGCTGGAGGCGGAGGTGAATCTGGTGCCGGAGTCGGGCGGTGTGATTCGCCTGAAGGGGCAGCTCAGCGCCGATGTGGTGCAGGAATGCGTGGTGTCGCTGGAGCCGGTGGCCCAGCACGTCGCCACGCAGCTCGACCTGCGAATCCTGCCGCCCGGCATTCCTGCGACCGACGACGATCCGGACAGCCCGGACGAAATCGAGACCAGCGGGGATTCGGTGGATCTGGGCGAAATCCTGGCCGAACAGCTCGCTTTGGCACTCGATCCCTGGCCGCGCGCGCCGGATGCGGCGATTCCGCCCGAATTGGACGGCGCGGCGCTTGAGCCGGAGCCGGAGATCGAGGATACCCCCCAGCGTCCGAACCCCTTTGCCGCGCTGTCCCGCCTGAAGCGGAACTGAACGGTCAAAGCCGGGGCGGGTAGCTTGCGCCATCGGGCCGCGCGGTGCTAATGCCCGCCGCTCCGCTGATATTTCAGCCTGTTGATGAGAAAGGCTCGGCACCATGGCCGTTCCGAAGAAAAAGGTTTCGCCCTCCCGTGCCGGCATGCGCCGGAGCCATCAGGCTCTGACGGCCGCCGCGCATCTGGAATGCTCGAACTGTGGTGAACTGAAGCGCCCGCACCATATCTGCTCCCATTGCGGTCACTATGACGGCCGCGAAGTGATGGCCGCGGATAAGGCCAAGGGTGTCGTCCGCGTCTGACCAGGGGGCGCATGCCCATGGGGCTCTGAAGGTGGCGGGTAAGGTCCTTGCGGGGCGGGAGGCGGCAGCCTTCTCCCTTGCGATCGATGCGATGGGCGGCGACCACGCCCCCGAATCCGTCCTGGATGGGTTGGAGCTGGCTGCGGAACGTCATCCGCAGGCGCGCTTCCTTCTCGCGGGTGATGAGGTTCGGCTGGGTGCCCTGCTGGCCCGGCGGCCGCGTGCCGCCAAGGCCTGCATGCTGCGCCATGCGCCGGAATCGATTCCCGGTGACATGAAGCCGACCGCCGCGTTGCGCGTGCGCGGTTCCTCCATGCGCGTGGCCATTGATGCCGTGGCCCAGGGCGAGGCCTCGGGCGTTGTCTCCGCCGGGAATACCGGCGCGCTGATGGCGCTCGCGAAGATCGTCGTGAAGACGCTGCCGGAGATCGACCGGCCGGCGCTGGCGGCGATCGGCCCTTCGGCGCGCGGCGACGTGGTCATGCTCGACCTCGGCGCCAATCTACAGTGCGATGCGCGCAATCTGGTGGAATTCGCCATCATGGGCGACGCCTTCGCCCGTGCTGTCCTCGGCCTGACCAATCCGACCCTCGGCCTGCTGAATGTCGGCTCCGAGGAGCTGAAGGGCGATGAGCGGGTGCGGCTGGCGGCGGAAACGCTGCGCGTCAGCCATCTCGGTACGAACTTCCGGGGATTTGTCGAAGGCCACGACATCGCCGCCGGCACCGTGGACGTGATCGTCACCGATGGTTTTACGGGCAATGTGGCGCTGAAGACCGGGGAGGGCGCGCTGAAGCTGATGCGCGACCTGCTGCGCCAGGTCTTCACCAGTTCCATTCCCGCCCGCATGGGCTATGTCCTGGCCCGCCCGGCGCTGGACCGGCTGCGCGAATGGATGGACCCGCGGCGCTACAACGGCGCCGTGCTGATCGGGCTGAACGGCGTGGTGGTGAAGAGCCATGGTGGCACCGATGCCATCGGTTTCGCCCATGCCGTGGATGTCGCGATGGACATGGTCACGCATCGCTTCAACGACCGGATCCGGGAAGGCCTGGCGCTTCTGCCCAGCCCCACCCCGCGGCTTGCCGCCACCTCGCGCTAGAAAGCTCCGACATGTCCGTGGCCCCAGGGATTCCGGCGTCGATGAATCCGGCGTCGATTCGCGGCGTGATCGCCGGCACCGGCGGCTACCTGCCGGCCCGCTCCGTCAGCAATGACGAATTGGCCGCGGAGAAGAACCTCGACACCAGCGACAGTTGGATCGTCGAGCGCACCGGCATCCGCCGCCGGCACTTCGCCGCGCCGGGCGAGACCGCTTCCGCCATGGGCATCGCCGCCTGTCAGGCCGCGCTGGCCCAGGCTGGCGCCTCGATTGATGACGTGGATGCGGTGATCGTCGCCACCTCGACGCCGGACAGCGCCTTTCCCTCCACCGCCGCCCGTATTCAGGGCGGGCTCGGCGTGACCCGGGGCTTCGCCTTCGACCTCGCGGCGGCCTGCACCGGCTTCATCTACGCCCTGTCCGTCGCGGATGCGATGATCCGCATCGGCCAGGCGCGCGGCGTGCTGGTGGTGGGGACCGAAATCTACTCCCGCATCCTGGACTGGTCCGACCGCGGCACCTGCGTGCTGTTCGGCGACGGCGCCGGCGCCGTCTTCCTGCGCGCGGCAGAGACGGAGGAGGCCGATCGCGGCCTGCTCTCCACCCATCTGCACGCCGATGGCCGGCATGGTGACATCCTGGCGGTCGATGGCGGCGCCGGTTCCACCGGCGGCACCGGCGTCGTGCGCATGGCGGGGCGGGAGGTGTTCAAGCACGCCGTCACCAAGCTGGCCTGGGCGGTGGATGAGGCCCTGGCGGCCAATGGCCTCGGCCATGACGATGTGAAATGGCTGGTGCCGCATCAGGCGAATATCCGCATCATCGAGGCGATGGGCCGCAAGCTGCACCTGCCGATGGACCGGGTGGTGGTGACGGTGGACCGCCATGCCAATACCTCCGCCGCCTCCATTCCCCTCGCCTTGGCCGAGGCGACCCGCGATGGGCGCATCGCCCGTGGCGATCTGGTGTTGATGGAAGCGATCGGCGGTGGGCTGACCTGGGGCGCCGCGCTCGCAAGGTTCTGAGTACGAACAAAGGTTTGCATCGCAAACCTGATACGAGCTCTCGGAACGAAGCCTCAGTTGCCACAAACCCATGGTTGACGGCCGTCGCGGAACCCGGCTTTCTTGTGACTTGAAGGGGTTGCAAGGACCTGCTCGGGCATGACGACGATCACGAGGGCCAATCTGGCGGAAGCGATCTACGCGCAGGTCGGACTCTCGCGCAACGAGAGCGCCGAGCTGTTGGAAACGGTGCTGGAACGCATGTCCCAGGCGCTGGAGGCTGGGGAGGCGGTGAAGATCTCCGCCTTCGGCTCCTTCGTCGTGCGCCAGAAGGGCCGCCGTGTGGGCCGCAATCCGAAGACCGGGGTCGAGGTGCCGATCCAGCCGCGCAAGGTCCTGGCCTTCCGCCCGTCCCATGTGCTGAAGGCGCGACTCAATCCAGGCCAGACCATCGGCGGCAGCGCCGATGATGACGCATGAGCGACGACACGCTGGAGGGTGACGCCACCCGCGCCCGGCCGCGCAAGGCGCCCACCGCCTTCCGCACCATCAGCGAGGTCGCGGACGATCTGCAGATCCCCCAGCATGTGCTGCGTTTCTGGGAAACCAAATTCCCGCAATTGAAGCCGCTGAAGCGCGGCGGTGGCCGGCGCTATTATCGGCCGGAGGATATCGCGCTGCTGAAGCGCATTTCCGACCTCCTCTACACCCAGGGCTACACCATCAAGGGTGTGCAGCGCCTGCTGCGCGAGGGTGGGCTGGACGAGGCCGGCGCCGCCCCGGAACTGCCTCTGGGCGACCTGGAGGAGGCGGATGCGCCCGAGCCGGTGCGGGAGGCGCTGGATACGCTGGAACGCCTGGCCCATGAACTGCGGGCGCTTGTCGCACGCAGTTGAGACACGCCGAAACCTGCCGGGCGGGGGTTGGCGGCGACGCCCCCCCGATGCTATTGCCGCCGCAGTCGGAGCGTAGCGCAGTCTGGTAGCGCATCAGTCTGGGGGACTGGGGGTCGTGGGTTCGAATCCCGCCGCTCCGACCATCATCTTTCAACCCCGCCGCGTGCGGGGTTTTTTGTGTCCGCCCGCCTCACCTCAGCCGCGCGGCCGCAGCCTCTCAGCCACCACGGCCACCAACACGCCCGCCAGCATCAGCCCCGCCATCGGCCGGGCGCTGTCCTCCGTCAGCGCGCCGACCAACGCCGCACCCAATGCCGCCAGGGCGAATTGCAGCGTGCCCAGCAGGGCGGAGGCGCTGCCCGCCCGCACGCCATGCCGCGCCAGGGCGCCTACGGCGGAGTTGGGGAAGACCAGCCCGGTGCAGGCCAGCGCCACGCAGGCCGGCAGGTACAGGCCGAGAAAGCCGCCGATTCCCGTGAAGGCGAAGAAGGCCAGCAGGCTGACGGCTCCCAGGCAGACCGTCACGGCCAGCCGCGGCACTTGGTTGCCGATGCGGCCGAGCAGCCAGGGGTTCAATTGGGTCATGCCGATGAAGCCGGTGGCGCTGACCGCGAACAGCACGCCGAACTGCGCCGGCGCGATGCCGTATTGCGCGATATAGACCTCCGGCGCGCCGGCGATGAAGGCGAAAACCAGGAACATGGTGGCCCCGCCCATCACCGCATTGGACAGGAAGCCCCGCTCCACCCCGATGCGGCCGAAATCGCCGATCAGCGCCAATGGCGACCGGCGCAGCCGGCGCTCGGGCGGCAGCGTCTCCGGCAGCAGCCAGGCCGCCAGCAGGCAGGAGATCAGGCCGTAGCTGGCCGAGACCCAGAAGATGGCGCGCCAGCCGCCGCCCAGCAGCAGCACCCCGCCCAGTGTCGGCGCCAGGATCGGCGCGGCGCCCATCACCAGCATCAGCCGCGACATCAGCCGCGCCGCGTCCATCCCCGTGGCCAGGTCCCGCACCATGGCGCGCGGGATCACCGCGCTTGCCGCGCCACCGAAGGCCGCCAGGCAGCGCCAGGCGGAGAGTTGCAGCATATCCGCGGATAGCGCGCAGCCGATCGAGGCCACCGTATAGACCGCCGTGCCGATGATCAGCGGCCGGCGACGCCCCAGCCGGTCCGCCAGCGTGCCCTGCACCAGCTGGCCCACTGCCAGCCCGATGAACCAGGCGGAGAGGGTGGCCTGCACCCCGCCCCAGCCGGTGCCCAGCTCCGCCTCGATGGCGGGGAAGGCGGGCAGGTACATGTCGGTGGAAAGCGGGCCGACGGCGGTGAGGAAGCCGAGCAGCAGGGGCAGCCAGCGGGCCATGGTCGTCCTGGGAAGGTTGGGGCGAGCCTTGCCCGGTCGGGGCCCGCCACGCCACCGCGAATATGGGGTGGCTGCCGCGCGTCAGGCGGGCTGATCCACCCCTTCGCGGTTCACCTTGAAGGCATTGGCCGGCGGGTAGCTGGCGGCGAGCCAGGCCGGCCCGCCATGGGCGATCCAGGCGCCGGCGGCGACCTGGGCGCAGGCGACGAGGATGGCGAGATCCACCGGCCGCATCGCATAGCGCGCCTGTGCGGCCATGATCAGCATGCCGTGGAAATCGCCCTGCCAGAGGATGGGCGCGAAGATGGTGGAGCCCATGCGGGAGGTCTTCAGGTATTGCCGGAAGCCCTCATGGTCATCGGTGTTTTCCAGCAGCAGCTTGCGACGGCTGGCATAGACCCGGCCCGGATGGCCGCCATCGATCGGCACCAGCAGCCTTTCCTGTTCCGGCGGGAAGCCGATCTGGCCGACCAGCATGTGGTACTGCCGGTCGGGCGTGACGAAGAAGCTGCCGGCGATGAAGTAGTCGCGCTCACCGGGCTTCAGGGCGCCGGGGCGCCGATGCGCCTCCCGGTCGCCCAGCAAATCGAAGCAGCCTTGCGCCAGCGCCCGAATCGCCGCCTCCGGCCCCGGGGCCGCCATCGCTTCGGCGCCGGCGGTCTCGATCATGGCGAGGCCGCGGGCCTGGAGATCGTCGCGCTGAATATCCATTCGCGCAGCCCCTTAATTTGTCCGGACAAATATTCGATCCCCGCTTGCCAAGCTGTCAAGCGCCTGGCGGGGCTGGCCTGCCAGTGACATGCCTTTGATAGGCCGACCATTACTTAGATTGGTTCCTTTCCCCGCTTGCGCCCGGGCGTTTGGCCCGCGACAATGCACAACAAGCGCATCGGCCATGCGCTGGGGCGGCATCAATCGCCCCGGCGCGGGTCTTGCAAAAAACGAACAATTGGGGGCGTCCGCGAGTGGTCGATACGATCCTCGAGACCGAGGGATTGACGAAGGAATTCCGTGGCTTCGCCGCGGTCAGCGATGTGCGTCTGGAGGTGCGGCGCGGCAGCATCCATGGGCTGATCGGCCCGAATGGGGCCGGCAAGACCACCTGCTTCAACCTGCTGACGAAATTCCTGCAGCCGACGCGCGGCACCATCCGCTACGACGGTCGTGACATCACCGGCATGAAGCCGGCCGAGGTGGCGCGGCTCGGCCTGGTGCGGTCCTTTCAGATCTCCGCCGTCTTCCCGAACCTGACGGTGCTGGAGAATGTGCGCCTGGCCTTGCAGCGCCAGCGTGGCGCGTCCTTCGACTTCTGGCGGGGGCAGAGCGTGTTGCAGCGCTACGACGACCGCGCCCTGGAATTGCTGGAGGATGTGGGGCTGACCGGCTACGCGCAGTTGACCGCGGGCCAGCTTCCCTATGGCCGCAAGCGGGCGCTGGAAATCGCCACGACCCTCGCGCTCGATCCCGTCATGATGCTGCTGGATGAACCGACGGCCGGCATGACGCATGAGGATGTGGACCGCATCGTCACCCTGGTGAAGCGCGTCGCCGCGGGCCGCACCGTGCTGCTGGTCGAACACAATCTGAAAGTCGTGGAAGGTCTCTGCGACACCATCACGGTGCTGACGCGCGGCCGCGTCCTGGCGCAGGGCGACTACGCCACCGTCTCCCGCAACCCGGAAGTCCAGGCCGCCTATCTCGGCACCGATCCCACCATTGCCGGCAGCACGCAGCATGAAACCGCCGGAGGCAGTGCGCATGTCTGACGCGGCCATGCTGGAAATCCGCGACCTGGAGGCCTGGTACGGCGAAAGCCATGTGCTGCACGGCGTTTCCCTCGATATCCATCCGGGGGAGGTGGTGACGCTGCTGGGCCGCAACGGCGCTGGCAAGACCTCCACCCTGCGTTCCATGATGGGGCTGGTCGGTCGCCGCGCCGGCAGCATCAAGTTCGAGGGGCGGGAGACGATCGGCCTGCGCTCCGACCTCATCGCCCGCACCGGCATCGCCTATTGCCCCGAGGAGCGCGGCATTTTCGCGAGCCTCGACGTCACGGAAAATCTCATGCTGCCGCCGGTCATCGCGCCCGGCGGGCTGGGGCTGGATGAGATCTACACGCTGTTCCCGAATTTGAAGGAACGCGCGCGCAGCCCGGGGACGAAGCTGTCGGGCGGTGAGCAGCAGATGCTGGCCATCGCCCGCATCCTGCGCACCGGCGCGCGGCTGCTGCTGCTGGATGAGCCTTCGGAGGGGCTCGCGCCCGTCATCGTGCAGCAGATCGGCGCGATGATCCGGGCGATCAAGCAGCGCGGCTTCACCGTGCTGCTGGTGGAGCAGAACTTCCGTTTCGCCCAGACCGTGGCGGACCGGCACTATGTGATGGAACACGGCCGTATCGTGGACATGGTGGCGAATCAGGATCTGACCGCCAGCCTCGACCGGCTGCACGAATACCTGGGCGTCTGAAAAGCCCGGTGCCTGCCGAACATTCTGGGGAGAATTCGAACATGACCATCAATCGCCGCACGCTACTTGGCGCCGCCGCCGCTCTTCCGGCGCTGGGCGGGCTGCCCTTCCGCAGCGCCCGCGCTCAGGCCGCCAACACCATCCGCATCGGCGTGCTGAACGACCAGTCCGGCACCTATCGCGACCTGTCCGGCCCGGGCTCCACCCAGGCGGTGCAGCTCGCCGTGCAGGAATCCGGCATCGCCGCGCGCGGCGTGACGGTGGAGGTCGTGCAGGCCGACCATCAGAACCGCCCCGATGTCGGCTCCACCGTGGTGCGCCAGTGGATCGACCGCGACGGCATCGACGTGGTGGTCGATGTGCCGACCTCCTCCGTGGCGCTGGCCACGAACACGCTGGTGCGGGAGAAGAACAAGGTCTTCCTCAATTCCGGCGCGGCGACCTCCGACCTCACCGGGCCGCAATGCTCGCCGAACACGGTCCACTGGACCTACGACACCTGGATGCTGGCGCAGTCCACCGGTGGCGCCATGGTGCGGGCCGGCGGCAAGTCCTGGTTCTTCATCACCGCCGACTACGCCTTCGGCCATGCGCTGGAACGCGACACCGGCAATTTCGTGAAGGCGCAGGGCGGCGAGGTTCTGGGCGCGGTGCGCACGCCCTTCCCGGGCACCACCGACTTCTCCTCCTACCTCCAGCAGGCGCAGCGGTCGCGTGCCCAGGTCATCGGCCTGGCCAATGCCGGCGCGGACACCATCAACTCGATCAAGCAGGCCGCCGAATTCCGCATCACCCGCGGCGGGCGCGTGAAGCTGGCCGGGCTGCTGGTCTTCATCACGGACGTCAACTCGCTCGGCCTTGAAGTGGCGCAGGGGCTGGTGCTGTCGGAGACCTTCTACTGGGATCTGAACGACAAGACCCGCGCCTTCACCCAGCGCCTCGGCGCCATGCCGGGCAATATCCGCCCGTCCATGGTGCAGGCGGGCTGCTACTCCTCCGTGCTGCACTACCTGAAGGCGGTGGGCGACATGGGCGTTGCGGCGGCCAAGGCGTCCGGCGCCGATGCGGTGACGCGGATGAAGGCGATGCCGACCAGCGACGATGCCTTCGGGGAGGGCTCGATCCGCGCCGATGGCCGGAAGATCCACCCCTGCTACCTGTTCGAGGTGAAGGCCCCGGGCGAAAGCCGCGGCGCCTGGGACTACTACAAGCTGCTCGGCACCACCGGCGCCGACCAGTCCTTCCGCCCCCTGGCCGAGGGCGGCTGCTCCCTGGTGCGGAGCTGACGCCGCGCCGCGCCCCGGCCAGTCCGGGGCGCGGCACCGCCTGCCACCCGATTTCGCGAAGGCCCGCGCCCGGTGATCGAGAACCTGCTCTTCGAACTTGAGATGGCGGCCCCGCAGGTGATCCTCGGGCTGGTGAATGGCGCCTTCTACGCGCTGCTGTCGCTGGGCCTTGCCATCATCTTCGGCATGCTGAACGTCATCAACTTCGCCCATGGCGCCCAGTTCATGATGGGGGCCTTCGTCGCCTGGATGCTGCTGGCCTGGGCCGGCATTCCCTATTGGGGCGCGCTGGTGCTGGCGCCGCTGCTGGTGGGTGTCTTCGGCATGGTGATCGAGCGCACGATGATCGCGCGGCTCTACAAGCTGGACCACCTCTACGGCCTGCTGCTGACCTTCGGCCTGGCGCTGATCATCGAGGGGGTGTTCCGCAACAATTTCGGCTCCTCCGGCCTTCCCTATGCGCCGCCGCCGGAATTCGCGGCGCTCGACCTCGATTTCGATTTCCTGTTTCTGCCGGGCTATCGCGTCTGGGTGGTGATCGCCTCTGCCGCCATGTGCCTGCTGACTTGGCTGGTGATCGAGAAGACCAAGATCGGCGCCTATCTGCGCGCCGCGACCGAAAGGCCCGAGCTGGTCCAGGCCTTCGGCGTCAATGTGCCGCGGATGATGACGCTGACCTATGGCGCCGGCGTGGCGCTGGCCGCCTTCGCCGGCGTGCTGGCGGCGCCGATCTATTCGGTGAACCCGGCAATGGGCGCCAATTTCATCATCACCGTCTTCGCCGTGGTGGTCATCGGCGGCATGGGCTCCATCATGGGCTCGGTCGTCACCGGCTTCGCGCTCGGGCTGATCGAGGGCATGACGCGGGTTTTCTATCCGGAAGCCTCCGCCACCGTCGTCTTCGTCATCATGGCGATCGTGCTGCTGACGCGGCCCGCCGGCCTGTTCGGGAGGGGCTGAGACATGGCCGATACCACCATCACCCTCGCCACGCCGGCGGCGCATGAGGAGGCTGGCTTCCTCGGCTTCACCCGTGCCCAGGCGCTGGCCTTCGGGGTGCTGCTCGCCTTTGTGCTGATCAGCCCCTTCTTTCTCTACCCCGTCTTCCTGATGAAGGTGCTGTGCTTCGCGCTGTTCGCCTGCGCCTTCAACCTGCTGATCGGCTATGTCGGGCTGCTGTCCTTCGGCCATGCCGCCTTTTTCGGCATGGGCGGCTACGTCACCGCCCATGCCGCCAAGGTCTGGGGCCTGACGCCGGAACTCGCCATCCTTGGCGGCGGCCTGGTCGGGTCGGTGCTGGGGCTGATCATCGGCTGGCTGGCGATCCGCCGATCCGGCATCTACTTCGCCATGATCACCCTGGCGGCGGCGCAGATGGTCTATTTCTTTTGCCTCCAGGCCCCCTTCACCGGCGGCGAGGACGGCATCCAGCAGGTGCCGCGCGGCTTCCTGTTCGGTGTGATCCCGCTGGGGTCCGACTTCACGCTGTACTGGGTGGTGGCCGCGGTCTTCCTGGCGGGCTTCCTGCTGATCCACCGCGTGGTGCATTCGCCCTTCGGCCAGGTGATGAAGGCGGTGCGGGAGAATGAGCCGCGCGCCACCTCCCTCGGCTATCGCACCGACGACTACAAGCTGATGGCCTTCGTGCTCTCCGCCGCGCTGGCCGGCGTGGCCGGCGGCACCAAGGCGCTGGTCTTCGGCATCGCGACGCTGACCGATGTGAACTGGACCATGTCCGGCGAGGTGGTGCTGATGACGCTGGTGGGCGGGCTCGGCACGGTCTTCGGCCCGGTGGTGGG
Source organism: Roseomonas sp. F4 (assembly GCF_053891155.1). Classification (NCBI taxonomy): domain Bacteria; kingdom Pseudomonadati; phylum Pseudomonadota; class Alphaproteobacteria; order Acetobacterales; family Roseomonadaceae; genus Roseomonas; species Roseomonas sp. F4. The sequence continues at coordinate 484,238 of NZ_JBSSHK010000004.1, read as the reverse complement.
GGCTGCGGTAATCGTCACTATGCAGAACTACCTCGCGGAATTCGGCGCCTGGGTCACGGTGATCCAGGGCGTCATCTTCGTCGCCTGCGTGCTGGCCTTCCGGCGCGGCGTGGTCGGCGAGATCGGCCATTTGCTGAAGGTGAAGCTGTAGGGTTCAGCGCCGATTAACCGCGGCGGGTTAGGTTCGTCGATCCGTTCCAGGGTCACGCCGGCATGCCGATCCGCCACCTTCTCGTCGCCATTCAGCTCGCGCTGGCACTGTGTGTCGGCGCGGCCTGCCTGCTTGGCTGGTCGGCGCTGCGCAACAACCAGGCCGACCTCGGCTATCTGAACGAGCAGGCGGTCACGCCGCTGATCGAGCTGAAGGCCATGTCGGACGCCTATGCGGTGGCGGTGGTCGATGCCAGCCACAAGGTCCGCAACGGCAATATGCAATGGGCCGAGGGTCTGGACAGCTTCCGCACCGCCCAGGCCACCATCGCCGCCAGCCTCGCGCGGCTTGACCGCGCGCCGCCGGATGCGGTGGGCTGGGCCGAGGTGCAACGACGCCGGCAGGCCGCCGATGCCACGGTCGCCGCCCTCTCCAGGGCGCTGCAAGGCCAGGATCGGGCGGCGCTGGATGATCTGGTGCGCAACGCCCTCTACCGCGACATCGACCCCTTGAGCGAGGCGATCGGCGGCCTGTCCGACAGCATCCTGGCGCGCACCGATGCCAGGCTGCGGGATAGCGGCGCCATCGCCCTGTGGCTCGGCCGGATATTGGCCGGGCTCGCCGTGGCCGCGCTGCTGGTGGCGCTTGGCGCGCTGTGGCTGGTCCGCCGCCGCGTCGCCCGTCCGCTCAACGCGCTGACCCGCGCGATGCAGGAGGTGGCGGAGGGCAGGCTGGACGGGGTGCGCGCGGTCAGCCCGCGCCGCGACGAATTCGGGGCCATGGGGCAGGCGCTGGAGGTGCTGCGGGAACGCAGCGCGGAGACGGTGCGCCTCCGGTCCGACCAGGAAACCGCGCGGGAGGCCGCGCAGCAGGCCAGGATCGCTGGGCTGCGCGCCATGGCGGAAGCCGTGGAGCAGAGGACGGGCGATGCCAGCGAGACCATGGCCGCGGACCTCGCCCGGATGACGACGGCCGCGACCGCCATGGGCGAATTCGCCGCCGCCTCCGGCGAGGCCGGCGCGCAGGTGGCGGAGGCCGCGCATCGCGTGCTGGAGAATGCCGAATCCGGCGCCGCCGCCACTGAGGAGCTGACCGCCAGCATCCGCAGCATCACGGACCAGGTCGCCGCCGCCGCCGCCGCCACCAGCCGCGCCGTGGCCGAGACCGAATCCGGCACCCGCGCCATCACCGGGCTACAGGAAGCGGTGGGCCGGATCGGCGCCGTCGCGCGGCTGATCGGCGACATTGCCGGCCAGACCAACCTGCTGGCCCTGAACGCGACGATCGAGGCGGCGCGCGCCGGCGATGCCGGCAAGGGTTTTGCCGTGGTGGCGGGGGAGGTGAAATCCCTGGCGAGCCAGACCGCCAGCAGTACGCAGGAAATCGCCCGCCACATCGCCGAGGTCGGCGCGGCGACGGAAGCCGCCGTGCTGGCGGTGCGCGCCACGCTCGGCACGATCGGCGAGCTGGACCAGATCTCCGCCGCCATCGCCGCCGCCATGGCGCAGCAGAACGAGGCGACGGATGACATCGCCCGCACCGTGATGGGCACGGCCGATGCGGCGCGGCAGATGAGCGGGCGGCTGGCCGCCGTGACCGAGGCCGGCGCCGCCGTGGGCGCGCGCGCGGCCGCGCTGGGCGAAATGGCGGGGGAGATGCGCTCCGGCCTCGCCGGCCTGCGCCACACGGTGGTGGCGACGGTGCGCGCCGCGGCGCCGGAGCTGGAGCGGCGCGGCTCGCCGCGCCATGCCGTGCAGCTCGATGCCACGCTGCGCCATGGCGGCAGCGTCACGCCGGTGCGGGTGGAAGATGTCTCCATGGGTGGGGCCCGGCTGGCACGGGGACCGGACTGGTCCGAAGGCCTGGCGCGCGGCGCGCTGCTGGAGCTGGACCTGCCGGGCCTCGGCCAGCGACAGGCGGAGCTGGTGGGGCTGGAGCAGGGCCGGCTTCGCCTGCGCTTCAGCCCGCAGCGCCTGACCGAGGCGGAGGTCGCGACGCTGGTCGCCCGCGGGGCGCAGCGAAGGGCGGCCTGAGCCGCGCCACCCGCCATCGCCGTTTTGCGCTGGCGGGCCACGCCTTCCTGCGGCCTACTGCATTGCAGCAGGAACCGGAGGGGCGGGCGATGATCCCACGCGCGGCGGCATGGCTTCTGGCAGTAACGCTCGGCCTCGGTGCCGCGGAGGCGCAGACGCTGCGCATCGGCCTGCGCGACGATCCCGACATCCTGGACCCGACCCTGGCACGCACCTTCGTCGGCCGCACCGTCTTCGCCGGGCTTTGCGACAAGCTGGTCGATCTGGACGAGAAGCTGGAGATCGTGCCCCAGCTCGCCACCGCCTGGCGCTGGGAGGATCCGACCACGCTGCGGCTGACGCTGCGCCCCGGCGTCACCTTCCATGACGGCACGCCGATGGATGCCGCCGCGGTGCAGGCCTCCCTGCAACGCCATGCGACGCTGCAAGGCAGTTTTCGGCGCGCCGAGCTGACCAGCCTGGCGGCGGTGGAGGTGGTGGACCCGCTGACCGTGGTGATCCGCCTCAGCGCGCCCTCCGCGCCCTTCCTGTCGCAGCTGGCCGACCGCTCCGGCATGATCCTGAGCCCCACGGCCACCGCCGCTTCGGGGCGGGATTTTGGGCTGAACCCGGTCTGCGCCGGGCCCTTCCGCTTCACCCAGCGCGTGGCGCAGGACCGCATCGTGCTGGACCGTTTTCCGGGGTACTGGGACGCTGGCCGCATCCACCTGGACCGCGTGACCTTCCAGGCGATCCCGGACAATACCGCGCGGCGGGCCAATCTCCAGGCCGGTTCGCTCGACCTGATCTTCGCGGTGGAGCCGGAGGATGCGCAGGCCATGGCGCGCAACCCCCGGCTGCGTGTGGCGGAGGCGGATGAGCTGGGCTACCAACTCATCACCATCAATCTCGGCAATGGCCCACGCGCCGACACGCCGATGGGGCGCGATGCGCGGGTGCGGCAGGCCTTCGATGCGGCGCTCGACCGCCAGGCGCTGAACCAGGTGATCTTCGCCGGCCAGTTCACCCCCACGGTGCAGGCGATTCCGCCCTCCTCCGCCTTCCATCTGCGTGAGGCGACGGTGCCGCCGCGCGACCTGGCCCGCGCGCGTGCTCTGCTGCAACAGGCCGGCGTCGCCCTGCCGGTGCGGGTGGAGATGACGGTGCCGAACAACCCCGATCTGCGCCAGGCCGGGGAGATGATTCAGGCCATGGTGCGGGAGGCCGGCTTCGAGCTGCGGCTGGCGGCGATGGAATATGCCTCCCAGCTCAATTCCACGTCCCGCGGCGCCTTCGAGACGACGATCGGTGCCTGGTCGGGTCGGCCCGATCCGGATGGCAATGTCTATAACGGCTCACACAGCGCCGGCGCCACGAATGACGGCAAATACGCCAATCCGGAGGTCGACCGGCTGCTCGACGCGGCGCGGGCGGAGCGTGATCCGGCCCGGCGGCGGGAGATGTATGCCCAGGTCTGGCGGATCGCCATCGAGCAGGACCGCAGCCGCATCTATCTGTGGCACCGCAAGAACATCATCGGCTATTCGGCCCGGCTCAACGGGTTGCGGGCGCATCCGGACGGGCTGGTGCGGTTTCAGGATGTGCGGCTGGATTGACCCCCTCCCGCTGCTTGATGCGGCGCACCTCCGCCAATTGCCCGCGCAGGATGTCGAGGGCATCAACCTCCTCCGGGCTCAGCCCCTCCAACTTCACATGGCGCAAAAGCACCTCCAGCGCATCGCCGAGCCGGCCGATCTGGCGGCCATAGCTGCCGACATCCTCGAGAATCTTTTGCTCCACGGCCGGATCCGGGGTGCGGCCGAGCTGGACGTTGAACAGGCCGAATTGCGCGCCCTGCTGATAGAAGCTCCAGGGATTGATCGCCTGCCAGAGCTGCTCGGGGGCAAGGGAAAGCTGCATGGGCTTGGGCATGGCGGGCTCCTGGCGCCGAGGGGGTGATCTTTCGGCAGCGTATCATCAGCCGCGGCGCCAGGGCGGCCTGATCTGCCGCGCCGGGCGGCAATCTGGTCAAGCCGATGGCAGGCCGCGGCGCAGGATCGGACATTCGGCCAAAGGTCAGGCTTGCGCCGCCGGGTCAGCCTGTCATGTAGCAAGGCATGACGTGGTCGATCCTTTTGCGCGATCCAACGACCGGTGAATTCGGCGTCGCGGTGGCCAGCCGCTTCCTGGCGGCGGGTGCCCTGTGCCCGCGCGTCGAGGGGGGCGTCGGGGCGGCCAGTACCCAGGCCCTGGTGAACCCCTTTGTCGCGCCGGACGCGCTGGCGCGGCTCCGGGCGGGGCAGGGGCCGGTGCAGGCCCTGGCCGAGCTGATGCAGGCCGATGCGGGTCAGGCGATGCGCCAGGCGCATGTGCTGGCGGCCGATGGCACCAGCGCCCAGCATACCGGGGCCGCCTGCATCGATTGGTGCGGCCATCTGGCAGCGCCGGATGTCTCGGTGGCCGGCAATATGCTGGCGGGGCCGGAGGTTCTGGACGCCACGCTGCAGGCCGCGCTGGCCAGTGCCGGCCTGCCCATGGCGGAACGCCTGCTGCTGGCGATGGAGGCCGGGGAGGCGGCGGGCGGCGACCGGCGCGGGCGGCAATCGGCGGCGATGCAGGTGGCCTCCGCCGATCCCTATCCCGATCTCGATCTGCGGGTGGATGACCACCCGGACCCGCTGGCAGAGCTGCGCCGGCTGCACGGCGTCTGGCGCGGCTATCTGCGCCACTTTCGCCGTTTCCTGCCGGGCCGCGACCATCCCGGCGTCTTCGACCGGGCCGTGATCCAGGCGGCCATCGCCGAGGCCCAGAGGCAGGAGGCGCTATCCGAATGAGCACGCCGGTTCTCGACCTCGCCCGCGTCACCGTGGAATTCCCCACCGATCGCGGCCGGCTGCGGCCGGTGGATGGCGTGTCCTTCAGCGTCGAGGCGGGCAAGACCCTGGCCGTGGTGGGTGAAAGCGGCTGCGGCAAATCCGTCACCGCCCTGGCCATCATGGGGCTGCTGCCGCAGGGTGGGGAGGTGGGTGGAGGCATCCGCCTGGTGGGTGAGGAATTGCTGGCCCTGACGCCGGACCAGCGCCGGGCGCGGCGCGGTGGGCAGATGGCCATGGTGTTCCAGGAACCCATGACCAGCCTGAACCCCGCCTTCACCGCCGGCGAGCAGGTGGCCGAAGCCCTGCGCCTGCATCAGGGCCTCTCGCCCGAGGCCGCCTTTGCCAAGGCCATCGAGATGTTCGCCCGCGTCCGTATCCCGGAGCCGGAGCGTCGCGCCCGCAGCTACCCGCACCAGCTTTCGGGCGGCATGCGCCAGCGGGTGATGATCGCCATGGCGCTTGCCTGCCGCCCGCGCCTGCTGATCGCGGACGAACCCACCACGGCGCTGGACGTGACCGTGCAGGCGCAGATCCTGGCGCTGATCGACGAGATGAAGCGGGAGACGGGGACGGCGGTGGTGCTGATCACCCATGACCTGGGCGTGGTGCGCGACCATGCGGATGATGTGGTGGTGATGTACGCCGGCCGCGTCGCGGAACGCGCCAAGGCAGCCGACCTCTTCGCCAATCCGCAGCACCCCTATACCATTGGCTTGCTGGGCGCCGTGCCACGTCTGGAGGGCGGCGTCGCTCGGCTCGCCAGCATCGAGGGCACGGTGCCGGACCTGATGAACCCGCCGCCCGGCTGCCGCTTCGCCCCCCGCTGCCCTTTCGCCATCGCCAAATGCGCGGAACAGCCGCCGCTGGCGGAGATCACGCCCGGCCACCAGGCCGCCTGTTGGCGCGCGCCACTCGACACCTTGCTGGAGCAGGCCGCATGAGCGCGCCCTTGCTGGAACTGCGCGATGTGGCGAAGGGATTCCCGGTGCGCGATGCGCTGGGCCGCCGGCGGGGTGCGGTGCGCGCTGTGGACGGCGTGTCGCTCGCCGTGCCGAAGGGCAGCGTGCTCGCCATCGTCGGCGAGAGCGGCTGCGGCAAATCCACCCTCGGCCGCCTGGCGCTGCGGCTGATCGAGGCCGATCAGGGCCAGATCCTATTCGAGGGCGAAGACCTTCGCGGCCTGTCCGCCCGCGCGCTGCGCGCGCGGCGGCGCGACATGCAGCTCATCTTCCAGGATCCTTTTGCGAGTCTCGACCCGCGCATGACGGTGGAACAGGCTGTCGCGGAGCCGCTGCGGCTGCATGGCATCGTGCCGCGGGCGCAGGAGACGCGGCGGGTGGCGGAGCTGTTGTCGCGGGTTGGGCTGCGGCCGGAACTCGCGCGGCGCTGGCCGCATGAATTCTCGGGCGGCCAGAGGCAGCGCATCGCCATCGCGCGGGCCCTGGCCAGCCAGCCCAAACTGATCATCGGCGATGAGCCGGTCTCGGCGCTGGATGTCTCGGTGCAGGCGCAGGTGGTGAACCTGCTGCAGGACCTTATCCGGGAACTCGGCCTGACCTTCGTGCTGATCAGCCACGACCTTGGCGTGGTGCGCCACATCGCCGACCGCGTGGCGGTCATGTATCTCGGCCGCATTGTCGAGGAAGGCCCCACCGCCCAGGTTTTCGGGGCGCCGCGGCACCCCTATACCCGCGCGCTGCTGGCGGCCGTGCCGGGGCAGGGGCATGCGAACGCCCCGCTGCTGGAGGGTGACATCCCCAGCCCGATTAATCCGCCCTCCGGCTGCCGGTTTCGGACGCGATGCCCCTATGCCCAGGCGCTTTGCGCGGAGCAGGTGCCGCCGATGGAAGGCACCAGCCACCTCGCCGCCTGCCATTTCCAGGATAGCCTGCCGCCTGCGCTGGCTGGCCATGATGCCGATACCGGCGGCGAAAGGCTGCGCCGCCTGCAGGCCTATTTCACCGACCAGACACAAAAAACGGGAGAACTGGCATGATCCGCAAAACCCTCGCCGCGGGGCTCGTCGCCCTGGCCGCCTTCGGCGCAACGCCGGCCGCCTTGGGGCAGAACCTGCGCATCGCCCTGCGCGAGGACCCGGACATCCTCGACCCCACCCTGTCGCGCACCTATGTCGGCCGCATCGTCTATATGGGCTTCTGCGACAAGCTGTTCGACATCAACGCGGCGCTGGAGCCTATCCCGCAGCTCGCCACGGGCTTCACCTGGGACGACGCGACCACGCTGACCATCAGGCTGCGCCAGGGCGTGCGCTTCCATGATGGGGAGATGATGGATGCGGAGGCCGTGCGCTATTCGCTGAACCGCCATCTGACGCTCCAGGGCAGCTTCCGGCGTTCGGAGATGGGCGACATCACATCCATCGAGGTGGTGGACCCGCTGACCGTCCGTATCAAGCTCGGCGCGCCCAACGCCGCCTTCATGGCGACGCTGACCGACCGCGCAGGCATGATCGTCAGCCCCAAGGCCGCCGAGGCCGCCGGCCGCAACTTTGGCAACCGTCCCGTCTGCGCCGGCCCGATGCGCTTCGTGGAACGCGTGGCGCAGGAGCGCATCGTGCTGGAGCGCTTCCCGGAATACTGGGACGCCGCAAACATCCACTTCAACCGCGTGACCTATCTGCCGATCCCGGACAACACGGTGCGCCTGGCCAACCTGCAATCCGGCGCGGTCGAGTTCGGCGAGCGGATGGAGCCGGACGACCTGCGCTCCATCCAGCGCAACCGCAACCTGCGCGGCGTGCCGGTGGATGAGCTGGGCTACCAGGGCATCACCATCAATATCGGCAATGGCCCGCGCGCGAACACGCCCATGGGGCGCGATGCCCGCGTGCGCCAGGCCTTCGAGTTGTCGCTGGACCGCACCGCCATCAACCAGGTGGTCTATGAGGGCATGTACACGCCGACCCGCCAGCCGGTGCCGCCCGCCAGCAGCTTCCATGTCCGCAGCTTCCAGCCCGAGACCCGCGACGTGGCCCGCGCCCGCGCTTTGCTGCGGGAAGCCGGCTTCACCAGCCCGGTGCCGGTGGAGCTGACCGTGCCGAACAACCCGGACCTGCGCCAGGCCGGCGAGGTGATCCAGGCGATGGCGCGCGAGGCTGGCTTCGAGGTGACGCTGCGCGCCGCCGAATTCGCCTCCGCGCTCGCCGGCGCCGTGCGCGGCGAATTCGAGACCTTCCTGCTCGGCTGGTCCGGCCGTACCGATCCGGACGGCAATATCTTCGCTTTCATGCACAGCACGGGCGGCCAGAATGACGGGCGCTACGCGAACCCCGAGGTGGACGCGCTGCTGCAATCGGCGCGGACGGAGCAGGATGTGGCCAAGCGGCAGGATCTTTATCGCCAGATCATGGAACTGGCGCTCGGCCGCGACCGCATGCGGATCTATCTGTGGCACCGCAAGAACGTGATGATCCATTCGGCGCGGCTGACCGGCTACCAGCCGATCGCGGATGGGATGGTGCGGCTGCAGGGCATGAGGCTGAACTGAGCAAAAGCCCTCTCCCCCCGACGGGGGGGAGAGGGTTGGGTGAGGGGGGCTCGCGTAAGGCCCAGGAGCTGACCGAACATGTGGAACTGGCTTCTGAAACGCCTCGGCCAGGTACTGCCGACGCTGGTGATTCTCTCCTTCCTGATCTTCGGGCTGCAGCAGCTGATGCCCGGCGATCCGGCCATGATCCTGGCAGGTGAGGAACGCGGCGACCCGCAGGTGCTGGCGCAGATCCGCGCCGAACTGCGGCTCGACCAGCCGATCTATGCGCAATACCTCTACTGGATCGGCAACGTCCTCCAGGGCGATTTCGGCTTCTCCTGGCGCATTCGCATGCCGGTGTCCGACCTGATCCTGGAGAAGCTGCCGGTCACCGCGCAGCTCGCCACCATGGCCTTCCTGATCGCCATTGCCATCGGCGTGCCGCTCGGCATCCTGTCCGCGGTGAAGAAGGACACGGCCTGGGACTGGGCGGCGAATGGCATCGCGCTGTTCGGCATTTCCACGCCGAACTTCTGGCTCGGCATCATGATGATTCTGTTCTTCAGCGTGCAGCTCGGCTGGCTGCCGCCCTCGGGCTACGTGCCGCTGTGGGAGGATCCGGTGCAGTCGCTGGCGACGACGATCATGCCGGCCTTCGTGCTCGGCACTGGCGTCGCCTCCGTGCTGATGCGCCACACCCGCGCGGCGATGCTGACGGCGCTGAGCCAGGACTATGTCCGCACCGCCCGCGCCAAGGGGCTGACGGAGCGTGTCGTGGTCTGGAAACACGCGCTGCGCAACGCACTGATCCCGGTGGTCACGCTCGGCACCATCGAATTCGGCCGGCTGCTGGCAGGCGCGGTGCTGACCGAGCAGATCTTCACCATCCCCGGCTTCGGCAAGCTGGTGGTGGATGCGGTGTTCAACCGGGACTACCCGGTGGTGCAGGGCGTGGTGCTGGCCACCGCGCTGATCTTCGTGGCGCTCAGCCTGCTGGCGGATATCCTGTACATGGCGATCAACCCGAGGCTGCGGCAGGCATGAGCGCGACCGCAGCCCCTGTCGTGGTTGCGCGCGGCGAAAGCCCGACGCGCCGCGCCATCCGCCGCTTCATCCGCCACCGCCTGGCGCTGGCCGGCTTCCTGGTGGTGCTGACCTTCGTGCTGGTGGCGCTGCTGGCCCCCTGGATCGCGCCCTTCGACCCGATCGAGACCAGCTGGTCCCGCATCCGCCGCCCACCCTCCGAGCTCTACTGGTTCGGCACGGATGAGAACGGCCGGGATGTGCTGTCCCGCGTCATCTGGGGCGCGCGGGCCTCGCTGATGGCGGGCGTCGTTTCCGTGATCGGCGCGGTGCTGATTGGCGTGCCGCTCGGGCTGTTGGCAGGGCTCGCCGGCGGCTGGGTGGATGCGCTGATCTCGCGCATCGCCGATGCGATGCTGTCCATCCCCTTCCTGATCCTGGCCATTGCCCTGGCAGCCTTCCTCGGCCCGGCTCTCGAAAATGCGATGCTGGCCATCGCCATCACCGCCAGCCCGATCTTCGTGCGGTTGTCGCGTGGCATGGCACTGGATGCCAAAAGCACCGATTGGGTGGAGGCGGCGCGCTCGCTGGGCAATCCGCCCTGGCGCACCGCCTTCGTCCACGTCCTGCCCAACATCATCCCGCCGCTGCTGGTGCAGTCCACGCTTTCGATCGCCGAGGCGATCATCGCCGAGGCCTCGCTCAGCTTCCTCGGGCTCGGTCAGCAGCCGCCGGCGCCGAGCTGGGGGTCCATGCTGAACAGCGCCCAGCGCTTCCTGGAAACGGCACCATGGCTGGCGATCGCGCCGGGGGCGGCGATTTTCATCGTGGTGCTGGCCTTCAACCTGATGGGCGATGGCCTGCGGGATGCGCTGGACCCCAGGGCGGACAGGCGCTGACGTCAGGGCGTGATGTCACCCTCCTCCGAGCCGTCCCAGTAATGGATGCGCGTGGCGCGGACATGGATCATCGCCACGCCTGGCGTCTCGATGCCCTGCGGGAACCAGCGGTCCAGGTCGGGTGACCAATGCGCGGCGAAGGCTGCTTTGTCGCGGATGATGCGGCCGGTGCCCTGCACTGCGACGAACAGCGGCGGCTTGCCGAGCAGGCCGGCGATGCTCTGGCCCTGGAAGGATAGGCCGACCTGCGGTTCCGCCTCGATGTCCCGCACCGTCCGCGCGCTGTCCCAGCTGAAGTAGTACGAATCGCCGCGGTACTCGACCTCGCCATTGTTGCTCATCGGCCGGGTGGCCATGGCGCCACCTTCGGTTCTGGTGGTCAGCATCGCGAAGTCGATCCGGCCCATCGCCTTGGCCAGATCCTCGATTGTCCACGTCGCCATGTGCTTGCTCTCCGCCCTTGGGCCGATGCAACGCGGCGCCCGGCTTTCCGGCACGGGCCGCGGCGTCAACATTCCGGCATGCGGCACCAGCCCGCTGAAGTTTTGGCGTGCCCGCGGCCCCTGTAACCCGCAAGGCCCTTGATCCGGCGGCCCCGCGCGTCGATTTGTGGGGCGCCATGGCCCGACCCCCGAAGATCCTCCTGCCCACCCTGCCGGCCCCCGCGCGACGTGTCGCCGGCTTCTGGCTGCTGACGCTCAGCCTCTGGCTGGCCAGCGCCATCGCGCTGTTCCGCTGATGTCGGATCAGCGTCCCGTCTGGCAGAACGACCCCTGGCGCGGCGCGCGCGCCAAGGCGGAGGGTGCCTTCAGCAACTTCCGCAACGGCACCCGCGGGCTGCTGCTGCCGCTGTTCACCTGGCCACTTCTGTTCGACGTGGTGGTGGAGGTGGTGCGTGGGAACACGCGCGGCCTGGTCGCCGCCGGCCTCGGCATCCTGCTGCCGATCCTGGCAGTTCGCACCCTGCGCCGCGGCCGGCGCGGCGATACCAGGCGGGCGGCCCTGCTGGTGGCCGCGGCGACCGGCATCGTCGCCGGCATGGGCGCCGCCACGGGCGTGCCGATCGCGCTGCTGCTGGCCGCCGGCGCCTGGCTCGGCACCCGGCTGATGTACGACGGCGCGCTGGTGGAGGTGGACCCGCCCGCGCCCGCCATGCCCCCGCCGCCGCCCGGACCGCTGGAGGAAGCGCGCCTGCGCCTGGCCCGCGTCACGGCGGAGCCGCGCATGGCCGGCATCGCCCAGGCGATGGATGCGGTGCTGGACGATCTGGAGGCGCGGCCGGACCGGCTGCCTTTGGCGCGGCGCTTCCTGGCCGTGCATCTGGACGGGCTGGACCGCATCGCCCAGCGGTTGGCCGCGGGCGCCGAACCGCCCGCAAGCCTGCCGCAATTGCTGGCCGACATGCAGACCGCCGCCGATGAACTCCGCGCCAAGCTGCGCGCGGAGGAGAGCGTGGCACTCGATATCCAGGTGAAGGTGCTGTCTGAACGGCTGCGCCAGGAGGGTTACGCATGAGCACGACCAAGCCCAACAGCCCGAAGCCCTACGGCGCCGCACGGCCGGAGGTGGTGGAGGTTGCCTCCCCCAGCCCCATGGCGGCCGCCCAGGCCGCGGCCGAGCGCGACCTTTCCGAAGCCGCGCCATCCGGCGCGGCCGTGCCAGATGCCTTGATCGGCGAATTGGCGCAGCAGATCGACATCTCCGATCCCGGCTCCATCCTACGCTTCGGCCAGCAGACCCAGACCCAGGCCCAGGCCGCGGCGGATGCCATGCTGGAAGGCGCCCGCAACCAGGAGACGGGGGAGGCGGGGCGCACCCTGGCGTCCCTGTTGCAGACGCTGCGCGGCTTCGACGTGACCAAGCTGGACGAACGCCCCGGCTTCCTCGCCCGCATCTTCACCAAGGCCGGCGCCGAGGTGACGGAAATCATCGGCCGCTACGAGACGGTGAAGGGCCAGATCGAGGGAATCGGCGACAAGCTCGACACGCACCGCACCCGCCTGCTGGAAGACGTGGAGCGGCTGGAGCGGCTGTACCAGGCGACGCTCGAATGGTTCCACGCCCTGGGCACCCATGTGCAGGCCGGCGAATCGGTACTGCGCAAGACGGACAACGAGGCCATTCCGGCCATGGAAGCGGCCGTCGCCAATTCCACCGACGACCTAGCGCCTCAAAAACTGCGCGACCTGCGTGGCGCGCGGGATGAACTGGACCGCCGGGTGCACGATCTGCGCCTGACCCGCCAGGTGGCGATGCAGGCGCTGCCCTCGATCCGGCTGATCCAGGAAAACGACAAGGCCCTGGCCAGCAAGATCCATTCGGTGCTGGCCAATACCGTGCCGCTCTGGCGCCAGCAGCTCGCCCAGGCGCTGGCGATCCACCGGATGCGGGAAGCTGGCCAGGCGGTGAAGGCCGCGACCGACCTGACCAACCAGCTGCTGACCGCCAATGCTGAGACGCTGCGACGCGGCAATCTGGAAGCCCGCACCGAGTTGGAACGTGGAGTCTTCGACCTGGCCGCCGTCCAGAAGGCCAATGCCGCGCTGGTTGCCACCATCGAGGACAGTCTCCGCATCGCCGACGAGGCCCGCGGCCAGCGCCTGCGCGCGGCGGAGGAGCTGGAGAAGCTGGAGGGCGACATCCGCCGCGCCCTGAAGGCGGCCAAGCCGCCGCCGCCGGCGCCGCGGCCCGTTTGATGGGGCGGGTCTGATGCAACGCCGCAGCCTTCTGGCGCTGGGCGCCCTCGCCGCCGTGCCCCGCGCGGCGCGGGCTCAGCCGCCCGAGATGTTCGAGATGGCGGAGCCGGCCGGCCAGCCCGGCCCGATGCGGGTTTTCCTGCACCGTCCCGCCGATTGGCGGCGGGAGGGACGGGCGATCATCGTGCTGCACGGATTGCAGCGCGATGCCGACCGCTATCTGACGCAATGGATCCCGCAGGCCGAGGCCGCCAACCTGCTGCTGATCGCGCCCGAATTCTCGCATGCGAAGTTTCCGACCGTCGCCTCCTACAACTGGGGCAATGTCGTCACCCAGGACGGGGTGCCGAACCCGCCGGAGGCCTGGACCTTTGGTGTCATCGACCGGGTCTGGGACGCGGTGCGTGCCCATACCGGGACGACACGGGATGGCTTCGCGCTGTTTGGCCATTCCGCCGGCGCGCAATTCGTCCATCGCTACCTGATGCTAGCGGAGACCAGCCGGGCGGAGACGATCGTCACCGCCAATGCCGGCTCCTACACCATGCCGGTGCGGGACGTGGCCTTTCCCTTCGGCCTCGGCGGCACCACGGTGGAGGATGCACGGCTGGCGGCGGCCTTCGCGCGGCCCGTCACGGTGCTGCTCGGCGCGGATGACGTGGACCCGAATCACCGCTCCATCCCGCGCCAGCCCGGCGCCATCGCCCAGGGGCCGCATCGCCTGGCGCGAGGCATGCGCTTCTACGCGGAAGCCCGTGCCGCGGCCGCCCGGCTGGGCGTGCCCTTCCACTGGCGGCTGGAGACGGTGCCGGGCGTGGGCCACGACAATGGCGGCGTGGCGCGACGGGCGGCAGCCATCGCCGCGGGGTAATTCCCGAGAGTTGGGACTCAGCCGGGATGTCCCTCGCGCGCGGCCTCCGCGATCAGGTTGCGCGGGTTCTCCCGCAGGGCCAGTCGCGCCAGCAGTGACAGCGCGGCGGAGTAATACTCCGTGCCACGGGTGATGCCCGGCAGTGGGCGCGGCACGGCGCGGTGCTGGTGACTGGCCAGTGTCACCTCCGCCACCGCCTCGATCCCGGCGGGGGCGATATAGGGGGCGAGATGGCCGGTCCGAAGGTCGGCCCAGGCGGGCCGGCCCGCCGTCCAGGGGCCGGTCCAGAATTGCGCGGAGGCGCGCAGCGCCGGCTCCGTCCCCATCCCCGCCCAGGCGAGGTGGAGCGGCACCCGCACCGCGTCATAGGAAAAGCGCGCCGGCCATCCCGCGGCCGGCTGGAGCTGACCACCACGGCGGCTGATTTCCACCCAATCCGCCGGCAAGCCCCAGCGACCGTAGCGCGCGCCGCGCAGAAGTTGCTGGCCGTCATCAATCAGCCGGCCCCAGATCCGGTCCGGCAGCGCCCGGTTGAAGGCGGCCAGCGCCGGGAAGCAGTAGTAGGACGGGTTCACCACCACCCGGTCGGCATGGTTGAAGCCGAAAGCAGCCGGCAGCAGCAGGCAGCGCCCCTCCACCTCCACCACCAGCTTTTGCAGGATGGTCTGCGCCATGCGCTGGCCGTCGCGCCGCCAGCCGGCCTCCTGCCAGCGATCCGCGGCGCGCAGCAGCGCCCAGGCGATATAGAGGTCGCCATCGGTGGCATTGTTGCTGTCCTCCACCTGCGGCCGCCCCTCCGGGCGGAAGCGCCAGGCATGCAGCCCGTCCGGACGCCGCAGATGGGTGCGCGTCCAGCGCAGCACGCGCTCGAAGGTCTGGCGGTCGTCGAAGGCCTCGGCGAAGAGCAGGGCATAGCCCTGGCCCTCGCTGTGGGAGATGCCGCCATTGCCATCATCCACCACCCGGCCATCCAACGTGATGAAGCGGTCGCTGAACAACCGCCATTCGGCGGCGGGGTCGTCCTCGGCCGCTGCCGGCGAGGCCGGCACCCAGGACTTGCCGCAGGCGGGCGCCAGCACCAGGGCGGCGGTGGTCAGGGCGAGCAAGGCACGACGGGCCATCGGTGAAAAAGTCGGCCGGGGGGTCGCGGCGGCGGCTGGCGATTCGGCGAGCATCAAGGCGGTCTCCAGGGGGCGCGGATCACCCGTCCCGCCCAACGGGGCGCGGAGGGGCCGCTTCAGGTCTCGGGATCGGGCGCGTGGGCGCCCGGGGTATCAGGTGCCGCGGATCAGCAGCCGGGCGCGCAGGGCGCCCTCGGGCAATGGCCAAGTATCCAGCCTGCCGCCCTGCAGGGCGACCAAGTGGCGGGCGATGGCCATGGTCATGTGGCGCAGACTTGCATCCTCCGCCTCCGGCGGCGGTGACTGCGGGCGGATCATCAGATCCAGCCGCGCCTGGCCGGCGCCGGCATCGATCGACAGTTCGGCCAGCCCCGTGCCGGGCTTCGGGCCCAGTGCCAGCCCCGCCAGCAGCGCCATGGCGCGAACCAGCCGGGTGCTGTCCAGCAGGAAGGCCGGGTCCGCATCCGGCTGCAGGATGATGCGTCGGCCGCAGCGCAGGCCCAGCGCGGAAAGCCGCAGCGCCACGGCATCCAGCAGGCCATGCACCGAGATCGGCGCGCGCTGCGGCTGGAGGGCACCGACCTCCAGCGCCGCGATGTCCATCAGTTCGTCCAGCAGGTCGAGCAGGCGGCTGGGCGCGCCGGAACCGGCCTCCGCCTTCGGCACGGCACGCAGCAGGTCGCCGAGCGGGCCGTGCAGATCGCGGGCGATCGCCTCGATGCCATGCCCCGCGGCGTCCAGCCGCTGCGCCAGGCTGTGCAGCAGGGCCTCCGCGGCGCGGGTCGGGTCGAGCCGGGGGGCAGGGACGACGGTCAGGGGCGGGGCAGGGCGCCGCGGGGCGGGGCGGGGCGCCGGGATCGGGGGGAAGGGGTGCGGGCCGGGGGTGGCCGGCCGCTGGCGCGAGGCGGGGTCGGTGGCGTTCCAGCCCGGCGCGCTCCAGCGCGCCCTCGCGCCCCGGTCGCGTCCCAGCGAGATCCCGCGGCGCAGCGCCGCGCGGGCCAGGGCGTCCTGCACCATGCGCGCCAGGTCGGCACCCCGCATCGGCTTCTGCAGCAGGCCAAAGGCGCCAAGCCGCGCCGCCGCCATGCCATGGGCGGAGGAGGCGTAGCCCGTGACCAGCACCACCTCCAAAGCCTCCGCCTCCGTCCTGCCCCGCAGCGCCGCCTCCGCCAGGGCCAGCCCATCCATCGCCGGCATGCGGATGTCACTGACCAGTGTCGCCACGTCCGGCCGGCCAGCCAGCAGGGCGAGTGCCGCTGCCGCCGAGCTGGCGGAGAGCACGTCGAGGCCGCGCCGGCCGAGCGCGCCGGCCAGTTCCTCCAGCACCTCCACCTCGTCATCCACCAGCATCACCGAAAGTCCGGCAAGGCTTTGCAGGCGCAGCGACGCCGGGCTGGGGGCGCTGCCAAGGCTGATCGGCATGTTCATCGCACGGCTCCGTCTCGCAGGTCCTGGCAGGGCGATCCGGCAATCCGGCACCGTCCCTGGAAGGCGGAGAGATGAATGAGACGTTAACGCGTCGCCGTGGTGTCGCCTTTTGCGGAATGATTTATGCCTTTTTCTGAGACGGCCGCTCGACGTCAGCCTTTGTCCTCGGTTAACCTCCGCGTCGGCGAACGTCTCCATTTGTGGACTGCTCGCCCATCCCGGGAGACATTCCATGACGTTGAGGACGATGGCCGCTCGCCTTGACGTCGCGGATGCTGAACCACGCAGCCGGGAGACCATGGCGATGGGGCAGGCGCTGCTGCCGTTGGTGCTGCTGGCGGATGACGAGCGGGAGCTGACCGATGAGATGGCCGCCTATCTGGCGCGCTACGGCCTGCGCACCGTCGTCGCCAATTCCTTCCAGGCGGCCCTGGCCATCGTCGAGACGCAGCGGCTGGATGCCATCATCCTCGACCAGCGGCTGGGGCCGGTGGACACGCTGCCGCATCTGCCGGAGCTGCGCGCGCGCACCAATGCGCCCATCCTGATCGTGACCGGCAACCGGGAGGAGACGGACCGGGTGCTGGGGCTGGAGCTCGGCGCCGATGACTTCCTGGTCAAGCCGGTCTCCGGCCGTGAACTGGTGGCGAGGCTGCGTGCGCGAATCCGCCGCCCGGCGGGCATGGCCGCCGCGCCGGTGCATCGCGACCGCTGGCGGTTGCAGCCGGTGGAACGCCGGCTGCTGCGGCCCGACGGCAGCCTGCTGGAGCTGACCGGCTCGGAATTCGACCTGATGGCCGCCCTGGCCGCCAAGCCCGGCGAGGTGCAGACGAGGGAAGTGCTGACCCAGCAGGTCTTCCGCCGCACCTGGCGCCCGGGCGACCGGGCGGTGGACAATGCGGTGCTGCATCTGCGGCAGAAGCTGGCGCCGGAACTGGGTGAGCGCTGCATCATCACCATCCGCCAGGTCGGCTACGTCTTCATCGGTTTTCCGCAGTAGCCCATCTACGCGCGGCCAATCCGCGCGACGGGCGGCGACAAATCACCCGCTTGTGTCGCCGGCCCCCGCGCGCCTGTCGCGAGGGCGGCCGTCCCGCGCTTGCGGCAGGACCTCGCAGCGGCGACACAGGGTCGGCCCCCGATCTGCATTCCAACCAGCATCAGGCGCCGATCGGCGGGGCAGGCGGAACGGAACAGGTTTCATCGCGTTCCGCCTCCTCAATCAGGGGAAGATCATGGCGGCCAGCATGGCGGACGGACGGAGCGCGGCGAACCAGCCGGGGACGAACCAGGTTGGGACGGACCAGGCTGCAACGACCGGGGCGGGGGCATCCCAGGCAGGCAGGCAGGAGCAGGCATGGGACCTGGCGCGGGCGCCCTTATGGTGGCGCGACGCCGTCATCTACCAGCTCCACCCAAAATCCTTCATGGACGGCAATGACGATGGCATCGGCGACTTCGCCGGGCTGATCTCCAAGCTGGATCACGTCGCGGGCCTCGGCGCGGACGCGATCTGGCTGCTGCCCTTCTACCCTTCGCCCCGGCGCGACGATGGCTACGACATCGCCGAATACACCGATGTCCATGCGGATTACGGCAAGCTCGCGGATTTCCGGCGTCTGGTGCGTGAAGCCCATGCGCGCGGGCTGAAGGTGATCACGGAGCTGGTCATCAACCACACCAGCGACGAGCATCCCTGGTTCCAGCGCGCCCGCCACGCGCCGCCCGGCTCCTGGCAGCGGGACTTCTACGTCTGGTCGGACGATCCGAATCGCTATGACGGCACGCGGATCATCTTCATCGACACGGAGAAGTCGAACTGGGCCTGGGACCCGGTTGCCAAGTCGCATTACTGGCACCGCTTCTACAGCCACCAGCCCGATCTGAATTTCGACAATCCCCGCGTGCTGGAAGCCATCCTGCGCGTCATGCGCTTCTGGCTCGACCTGGGCGTGGACGGGTTGCGGCTGGACGCCGTGCCCTATCTGGTGGAGCGCGACGGCACCAACAACGAGAACCTGCCCGAGACCCACGCCATCCTGAAGCGCATCCGCGCGGCGCTGGAGGATCGCTACCCGAACCGCATGCTGCTCGCCGAGGCCAACCAATGGCCGGAGGATGTGCAGGAGTATTTCGGTGATGGCGACGAGTGCCACATGTGCTTCCACTTCCCGCTGATGCCGCGCATGTACATGTCGGTGGCGCAGGAAGACCGCTTCCCGATCACCGATATCCTGCGCCAGACGCCGGAAATTCCCGATGGCTGCCAATGGGCCGTCTTCCTGCGCAACCACGACGAACTGACGCTGGAGATGGTCACCGATTCCGAGCGTGACACGCTCTGGTCGGTCTATGCGGCGGATCGTCGCGCTCGCCTGAACCTCGGCATCCGCCGGCGCCTGTCGCCGCTGATGGAGAATGACCGTCGGCGGATCGAGCTGATGAACGGGCTGCTGCTGTCGATGCCCGGCACGCCGGTGATCTATTACGGCGACGAGATCGGCATGGGCGACAATGTCTTCCTGCGCGACCGCGACGGCGTGCGGACGCCGATGCAGTGGTCGCCGGATCGCAATGGCGGTTTTTCCCGCGTCGATCCCGCCGCGCTGGTCCTGCCGACCATTCAGGACCCGATGTATGGCTATCAGAGCCTGAACGTCGAAACCCAGGCGCGGGACAGCCACAGCCTGCTGAACTGGACGCGCCGCATGCTGGCGGTGCGGCGTCGCAGCCAGGCCTTCGGCCGCGGCGCGATGCGGCTGCTCTATCCCGGCAATCGCAAGGTGCTCGCCTATCTGCGCGAGTATGAGGGCGATGTTGTGCTGTGCGTCTTCAACCTCTCCCGCGCCGCGCAGGCGGTGGAGCTGGACCTGTCGGCGCTGGCCGGCCGCGTTCCGGTGGAGATGCTGGGTGGCACGCCATTCCCGCCCATCGGCGGCCAGTCCTATGTGTTGACCCTGCCGCCCTATGCCTTCCACTGGTTCCTGCTGGCGGAAGGCGCGCAATTGCCGGCCTGGCATGTCGCCGCGCCGCAACCGCTGGCGGAGCTGCGTACCCTGGTCGGGCCGGCCGATATGAAGGCCGGCGGCGCGCAATCCCTGATCGCCGAGGCCCGCCGGGTGCTGGAGCGGGAGGTGCTGCCGGAATGGCTGCATCGCCGCCGCTGGTTCGGCGCCAAGAACCAGACCTCCGAAAACCCTCCGCATTTCGCCTATGCCGTGCCCTTCGCCCTGTCGCCGCTGATGATCCTCGCGGAGCTGGAGGTGGATGGTGCCCTCTGGTCACTGCCCATGGCGCGCATCGGCGTGGAGGAGGAAAGCCTGCCGGCCGGGCAGCTCGCCTTGGCGCGGCTGCGCCAGGGCTCCCGCGTCGGGCTGTTGACCGACGCCATGGCGGTGGACGGCTTCGTTCGCGCCGTGCTGGCCGCCTGCCGCAATGGCGACAGTGTGGAAACACCGAAAGGCGCGGTGCGCTTCACGGCTACCGAGGCGCTGCGGGCCATGGACCTGCCGGACGTGCCGGATGTGCGACGCCTGGGGGTCGAGCAATCCAACTCCACCGTCATCATCGGCGAGCAGGTGGTGATGAAGCTGTTCCGCCGCGTGCTGCCCGGCCGCCATCCGGAATCGGAAATGGCGCGCCACCTGACCGCCGCCGGCTATCCGGGCACCCCGGCCTTGCTGGGCGAGGTGGTGCGGGTGGATGCGCAGGGCGTGCCGCATACGCTGATGGTCCTGCAGGCCTTCAGCCGCAACCAGGGCGATGCCTGGGGCTGGACGCTGGACTGGCTGGCCCGGACCGTCGATGACGCCGCGCTGACGGAGTCCGAACCCGACGACCCTTTGGCCGGCTACCTGCCCCTGGCTGAGGCCATCGGCCGCCGCCTGGCGCAGCTGCACCTGGTGCTCGCCCGCCCCTCGGAGGATCCGGATTTCGCGCCGGATGCCGCCGATGCGGCGATGGTGACGCAGTGGGTCGAGCAGACCGCGGCGATGCTGGACAGGGCCTTGGCATATCTCTCCGCGCCCGGGCTGGAAGGGGAGGCGGCGCGGCTGGCAGAATGGCTGACGAGCCGGCGTGAGGCACTGCTCGCGGCGCTGCGCGCCAACCCGCCGGACCCGGCATCGCTGATGGCCACCCGCATCCATGGCGACTTCCACCTGGGCCAGGTGCTGGTTGCACCGGGCGATGCGGTCATCCTGGATTTCGAGGGTGAGCCGGCGCGGTCGCTGGATGACCGCCGGGCGAAATCCAGCCCCTGGCGCGATGTCGCCGGTCTGCTGCGCAGCCTGGATTATGCCGGCGCGGTGGCGACGGCGACGGAGGAATCCGGCTCCGCCACCGCCGCGCCGACCTCGCGCCGCTCGGCGCTGATCGCGCGCTGGCGGGTGGCGGCGGAGGCCGCCTTCCTCAGCGCCTACAACACGGCCTGGGAGGCGGAGGCCGGGCCGGTGCCGGCCGGGGCGGCGGCGGCGCTCGACCTCTTCCTGCTGGAAAAGGCGGCCTATGAGGTGGGCTACGAGATCGCCAACCGCCCGGCCTGGCTGCCGGTGCCGCTGCGTGGGCTGGTGACGATCGGGGCGCGGATGCTCGGGGAGGATGTCTCCGAGCCGGGATGATGGTCCGCAGGCCCGGCTTTTGCTTATGCTCGGGCCATGAGCGCCACCTCCATCGCCTTTCTCCTTAACGGGCGGCAGGTCCACCTGCCGCCCGGCACCTCCCCCACCACCTCGTTGCTCGATTGGCTGCGCGGTCCGGCGGCCCTGATGGGCACCAAGGAAGGCTGCGCGGAGGGTGACTGCGGCGCCTGCACCGTGGTGCTGGAGGGGGCGGAGGGCAGCCGCACGCCGATCAATGCCTGCCTCGCTTTGTTGGGCCAGATGCACGGCCGCGCCATCCGCACGGTGGAGGGCCTGCGCGGCGCGGATGGCGCGCCGCACCCGATCCAGCGGGCCATGGCCGAGAGCGACGGCACGCAATGCGGCTTCTGCACCCCCGGCATTGTCATGACCGCCTGGGCGCATGCGCGCCAGGGCGGGGAGGTGCATGAGGCCCTTGCCGGCAACCTGTGCCGCTGCACCGGCTATCGCCCGATCCTCGATGTTTTTGCCGGCCTTGCCGATGACGGCATGGCGGCGCCTGAACCGCTGCCAGCCGAACCGGCGCGCTTCGAGGCACCGGGCCAGGTGTTCCATCGGCCGGTGATGCTTGATGCCTTGCTGGCACTGCGGGCAGCGCATCCGGACGCTTGGCTGTTGGCCGGGGGTACCGATCTCGGCCTGCGCGTCTCCGACCATCGCGAAAGGCCGGCGGAGGTGATCTGCCTGCTCGGCGTGCCCGAACTGCACGCGCTGCGGGCGACGGAGGACGCGCTGGAGGTCGGCGCCGCGCTCCCCTATGCCGCGCTGCTGGAGGCCTGCCGGCATGAGGCAGGTTTCGCACCGCTTGTCAGCCTGCTGGCACGGCTCGGCTCGCGGCAGATCCGCGGGCTGGGCACGCTGGGCGGCAATCTCGGCACGGCCTCCCCCATCGGCGATGCGCTGCCGCCGCTGCTGGCGCTGGGGGCACAGGTGACCTTGGCCTCGCTGCGCGGGCGGCGGCAGATTGCGGTGGCGGATTTCCTCAAGGGCTATCGGGTGAACGATCTGGCGCCGGATGAGGTCATCCTCTCCGTCATCCTGCCGCGCCGCGCGCCCGACGATCTGTTTGTCTGTGAGAAGGTCAGCAAGCGCCACGACCAGGACATCGCCACGGTCGGTGCCGCCTTCTGGATACGGATGGAGGCGGGGCGGGTGGTAGAGGCGCGGCTGGCTTTCGGTGGCGTCGGCCCCATGGCCGCCCGTGCGCCGCGAGCCGAGGCCGCGCTGCGCGGCCATCCGCTGAACGCCGCCACGCTGGGGGAGGCCGCTGAAGTGCTGGCGGAGGAGATCGCGCCGCTGTCGGATTGGCGCGGCACGGCCGCCTATCGGCTGATGGTGGCACAGGGGCTGCTGCGGCGCCTGGCGCTGCGGGGCTCGAACCCCGACCTGCCCGCGGATGTCGCCAGCTATGCGGTGTGCCCATGAAGGGCGCCGCCCTGCGCCATGACAGCGCGCTGAAACACACGACCGGCGAGGCCCGCTTCGCCGATGATGCGGCGGAGGCCGCCGGCACGCTGCATGCGGCGCTGGTGCTCTCCCCCATCGCCCATGGCCGGCTGCTGGCGCTGGACGATGCGGCGGCGCGGGCGATGCCGGGGGTGGTCGCCGTGCTCGGCCCGCGCGACGTGCCGGGCCAGAACGACATCGCGGTGAATGAGCCGCTTTTCGCCGACGGCTTGGTGGAATTCGCCGGCCAGCCCTTGGCCCTGGTCGTCGCCACCAGCCGCGACGATGCGCTCCGCGCCGCCGCCGCCATCCAGGCCGAGATCACGCCGCTGGAGCCGGTGCTGAGCATCGAGCGGGCCTTGGAGCTCGACCAGCATGTGGTCGCGCCGCAGGTCATGACGCGCGGCGACGCGGCACGGGCCATCGCCGCGGCGCCGCGCCGGATGGAGGCGGAATTCCGCGCCGGCGGGCAGGAGCACTTCTACCTCGAAGGCCAGATCGCCCTCGCCACGCCGGGGGAGGATGGGGAGATGCTCGTCGTCTCCTCCACCCAGCATCCCTCCGAAGTGCAGCATGTGGTGGCGAAGGTTTTGGGCGGCGCCTGCCACCGCGTCACCGTCACCTGCCGGCGCATGGGCGGCGGCTTTGGCGGCAAGGAGAGCAATGCGAGCTGGGTCGCGGCGGCGGCCGCCCTGGCGGCCCAGGCCACCGGGCGGCCGGTTAAGCTGCGGCTGTCGCGGCGGGCCGACATGATCGCCACCGGCAAGCGCCATCCCTTCCTCTACCGCTGGACCGCCGGCTTCGACGAGCAGGGTCGTATCCTGGGCCTGACCGCCTTGCTGGCGGCTGATGGCGGCTGGTCCGTCGACATGTCGCCGGGTGTCGTCTTCCGCGCCATCACCCATGCGCTGAACTGCTGTGACGTGCCGGATGTGGCGATCACCGGCTGCGCGGTGAAGACCAACACCGTCTCTCACACCGCCTTCCGCGGCTTCGGCGGCCCGCAGGGCGCGCTGCTGATGGAGGATGTGGTGCATCGCGTCGCCGCCGCCTGCGGCCTGCCGCCGGAGCTGGTGCGCGCGCGCAATTTTTGCGGCGCGCCGGGCAATGGGGAGGAGACGCCCTATGGCCAGAAGGTCGAGGGCGACCTGATCGCCCGCGTCTGGGCCGAGGCCCGGCAGGACAGCGATTGGGACCGGCGGCGGGGGGAGATCGCGGCCTTCAACGCGGCGCATCCCACGCTGCGGCGTGGCCTGGGCTCCATGGTGCTGGCCTTCGGCATCTCCTTCGGCGTCATGCATCTGAACCAGGCCGGCGCGCTTGTGCATGTCTATGCCGATGGCTCCATCCGGCTGAACCATGGCGGCACGGAGATGGGTCAGGGGCTGTTCGTGAAGGTGGCGCAGGTGGTCTGCGACGTCTTCGGCGTCGACCTCGACCGCATCGCCATCACCGCGACCAGCACGGCGGAAGTGCCGAACACGGCGCCCACCGCAGCCAGCACCGGCAGCGATCTGAACGGCTGGGCCGCGCACAATGCCGCCGAGACGATCAAGGGCCGGATGGCGGAGGTGGCGGCGACCCGCTTCGGCATTCCGGCCGACCAGGTGATCTTCGCCGACAACCGCGTCTGGGCCGAGCGCGTAGGTGGCAATGTCTTCCTGGAGTTCAGCGAACTCGCGAGACTCTGCTTCCTGGAACGGGTTTCGCTGTCCTCCACCGGCTTCTACCGCACGCCGGACATCCATTGGGACCGCGCGACGATGCGCGGCAATCCCTTCTTCTACTTCTCCTACGGCGCGGCCGCGTCGGAAGTCATCGTCGATACGCTGACCGGCGAGCATCGCTGCCTGCGCACCGACATCGTGCAGGATTGCGGGCGCAGCCTGAATCCGGCCGTCGATCGCGGCCAGATCGAGGGCGCCTTCGTGCAGGGCATGGGCTGGCTGACCTGCGAGGAGCTTTGGTGGGACGCGCAGGGCCGGCTGCGCACGGTGGGGCCCTCCACCTACAAGATCCCCGGCTCCCGCGACGTGCCGCCCGTCTTCAACGTGCGGCTGCTGGAAGGCGCGCCGGCGCGGTCCGAGACCATCTTCCGCTCCAAGGCGGTGGGGGAGCCGCCGCTGCTGCTGGCGATCAGCGTCGCCAATGCGCTGAAGGACGCGATCGGGGTGGAGGCGTTGGACCTGCCTGCCACGCCGGAACGCATTCTCATGGCGCTGCACCGGAAGGCCGGGACCGGCGGCTGGAGCTGAGGTGATCCTGCTACCGCTACCGATCCTGGCGTGATGGGCCGCCATCGCGGTTTCCCAGCACGTCCAATGACGTCAGGAAATCGAGGAAGACCCGCAGCTTCGGGCTTTTCGATCCCTCCGGCGGAAAGACGGCGTGCAGCGCGATGGGGCCACGCGGGGCGTCTGGCATTAGGTCCAGAAGCTCACCCCGCTCCGCCGCAGAGCGACAGAGGAAGGCGGGCAGCCAGGCCGCACCCGCCCCCGCGGTGACCAGGCCATGGCGGATGATCGGGTCGAGCACCTCGATCCGCTGGACCGGAGTCCCTGCTTCGAAGGCGATGACGTTGCGGTACTGGCCCAGCGGCGCATCTTCCGCGATGCCCGACACCCGCAGCCGCGCGGCGGCCTCCTCCGGCGCCAGGCCGCCCAGTGCGGCGGGGGTCACATAAAGGCGGAGCTCGCTGGTGCCGATGCGTCGTGCCAGCAGCGAACTGTCCTCCAGCGGGCCGACGCGGATCATGACATCCGTCTCGGCCGCCGCCGCGCCGACCGGCACCGGTGAAACGTCCAGCACCAGCTTCACGCCGGGATGGGCTGCCAGGAAGGCAGGCAGATGCGGCGCCAGGAAATGCGTCGCGAAGAGATGCGGCGCATTCACCCGAAGCACCCCCTGCGGGGTCTCCAGCGCCGCCTGGACCGCTGCCGCCGCGCCATCGATCAGGGCTGCCACCTGCGCGGCATGCGCCAGCAGCACCCGGCCGGCGTCGGTCAGGCGGACTCCCTCCCGACCCCGTTCGAGAAGCCGCGCCCCGGCCTCATCCTCCAGCCGCGCCAACTGCCGGCTGATGGAGGATTTCGGGCGGCGCAGCACAGTGGCCGCACGCGAAAGGCTGCCGGCCTCGGCGACGCGCAGGAATAGGCGAAGATCTTCGCTGTTCAAGGCGCCGGCCCGTTCCCATCCGGGAACGGCCCGTCCCACTTCCGCGCCGGCGACGGCCTTGCGGAGCGCCCTACCTCTCGGCTCGTTGAAACAGCCAAGGACCCGCTCCCCATGACCCATCCCGCGCTTCGCCGCATGACGCCGGACAGTGCCGTTGTCGTCTATGTCGACTACGTCACCGGCCTCGACAATCTGATCACCACCATCCCCGGCCGCCAGTTCCGGAACAACATCCAGGCCTATGCCAAGTTCAGCGCGTTGTTTGCCATGCCGACGGCGGTCTTCGGCGAGGAGAACGGCTATTACGGCACATTCCTGCCCGAGATACGCGCCCTGATCGATGCGGGGGCCGCGACCTTCCCGCGCACCACGCCATCCGGCTGCACCAGCGCCTTCATGGCCTGGCTCGCGGCGACGGGAAGGCGGGATGTGATCATTGGCGGGATCTCGATCGACAATTGCACGCTGCACACGGCGCTGGACCTGCTGCGGGCGGGCTACAACGTGCAGGTCGTGACCGACGTGTCCGGCAGCAACAGCAAGCTGGCCGAGGATATGGCCATCCAGCGCCTGGCCGCGGCGGGTGCGGTGAATGCGGGGTGGCTGAACACGTTGACGGAACTGGGCACCGATTTCGCGGGGCCGTTCGGGGGCGGCATGATGGGCATCATCCGGCAGCACTGGCCGGCCTCCACCGTCGGGACTGTGCAGGACACCACGCCAGACGGGCGTGGGATGCAATTGCCGGCCGGGTAAGAAATTCTGCCCAGGAACTCGGTGATTCACAGTGCGATCATGCTGTAGGATCGGCCGAAGCCAGGGGAGATAGTCATGGCCAGGGCCGAAATCCGTGCTTTCTTCGACCAGCCGACGAACACCGTCTCCTACCTTGTGTGGGACCCGGCCACGAAGCACGGCGCGGTGGTGGACCCGGTGCTCGATTGGGACAATCGGAGCGGGGAGGCAGACACGACCTCCGCCCAGGCGCTGCTGGACGCGGCGAAGGCGGAGGGTGTGACGCTGGACTGGGTGCTGGAAACCCATGTCCATGCCGATCACCTGACCGCCGCCCCCTGGATCAAGCAGCATAGCGGCGCGCGGATCGGCATCGGCGCCGGTGTGAAGAAGGTGCAGACCATCTTCCGACCTGTCTTCGGGCTGGAGGACATGACCCCCGAGGGCGGTGACTTCGACCATCTGTTCGAGGATGGCGAGCGCTTCCGTATCGGCGGGCTGGAGGTGGAGGTGCTGCATGTGCCGGGCCACACGCCAGCCTGCGCCGCCTACAAGATCGCGGACGATGTCTTCGTCGGCGACACGCTGTTCATGCACGACTACGGCACCGCCCGCGCCGATTTCCCCGGTGGCGATGCACGCACGCTGTACCGTTCCATCCACCGCCTGTTGGCCCTGCCGCCCGAAACCCGGCTGTGGATGTGCCACGACTACAAGGCGCCGGGCCGGGACCGCTTCGCCTGGCAGTCCACCGTGGCTGAACAGCGCGCTCACAACCCGCATGTGAAGGATGGCCAGACGGAGGAGGATTTCGTCGCCTTCCGCACCGCCCGCGACGCGAAGCTGGCGGCACCGACTCTGCTGCTACCCTCCATCCAGGTGAATATCCGCGCCGGCCGCTTCCCGGCGGCGGAGGCCAATGGCGTGCGCTACCTGAAGATCCCGGTGAAGCCGAAGACCGCCGAGGCCGCCGCCGGCTTGTCCTGACCGCCGCCGGCCCGCATCCTGACCAACGGATACGGGAGGAATGGGCAATGCAACTCGGCATGGTCGGGCTCGGGCGCATGGGCGGCAATCTGGTGCGGCGGCTGATTCGCGCCGGCATCGACTGCGTGGTCTGGGACCGCGACCCCGAGGTGGTGGCAAAGCTGGCGGCGGAGGGGGCAACGGCGGCCAAGGATCTGGAGGATCTGGCCGGGAAACTGGCCGAGCCCCGCGCCGTCTGGGTCATGCTGCCGGCGGGGGAGGCGACGGAAGACGCGATCCACCAGCTCTCCAGCTTCCTGGCCTCCGGCGATGTCGTGATCGATGGCGGCAACGGCATGTGGAAGGACGCCATCCGCCGTGCCGAGCTGCTGCGCGACGCCGGCATCGACATGCTGGATATCGGCACCTCCGGCGGTGTCTGGGGCCTGGCGCGCGGCTACTGCCTGATGATCGGCGGGCCGGCGGAACAGGTGGAACGGCTGGACCCGGTGTTTCGGGCCTTGGCGCCGGGCGAGGCGGCCGCCGGCCCCACGCCGGGCCGCAGCGCCGAAGCCGACCCGCGCCCACCACAGGGCTACGTCCATTGCGGCGCCAACGGCGCCGGGCATTTCACCAAGATGGTCCACAATGCCGTCGAATACGGGATGATGCAGGCGATGGCGGAGGGGCTGGAACTGCTGCGCCAGCAGGGCAGCGACGCCGTGGCGCCGGAATTGCGGCTCGACCTGCCTGTGCCCGATATCACCGAGGCCTGGCGCCGCGGTTCCGTCGTCGCCTCCTGGCTGCTGGACCTGACGGCCCAGGCGCTGGCGGCGGATGGGGAGCTTTCCAGCTATTCCGGGCGGGTCGGCGACAGTGGGGAGGGGCGCTGGGCGGTGCAGGCGGCGATCGAAAGCGCGGTGCCGGCGCCGGTGCTCTCCGCCGCGCTCTATTCCCGCTTCCGGTCACGGCAGGAGGCGCCCTTCGCGGATCGGTCGCTATCGGCCATGCGGAACGCCTTCGGTGGGCATCTGGAGCCGAAATGAGCCATCTTGTTCTGGTGATGGGCGTTTCGGGCGCGGGGAAATCCACCGTCGGGCCGCTGATCGCGGATCGGCTGGGGCTGCGCTTCGACGACGCGGACAGTTTTCATCCGCCCGCGAACGTCGCGAAGATGAGCCGGGGGGAGCCGCTGGATGATGACGACCGCGCGCCCTGGCTGGATGCCATCGGCGCGCATCTGGCGGCCCATCGCGGCCGGGGCTGCGTGGTGACCTGTTCCGCCCTGAAGCGCGCCTATCGCGACCGCCTGCGCGCGGCGGCGCCCGATCTACGGCTGGTCTTCCTGCAAGGCGACATGGCCCTGGTCGCGGCGCGCCAGGCGGCGCGCCAAAACCACTTCATGCCGGCCAGCCTGGTGGCCAGCCAATTCGCCACGCTGGAACCCCCGGCGCCGGAGGAAGGGGCCGTGCTGCTGGATGTCGCGGCGACGCCGGACGCGCTGGCAGCGGAGGCCATTGCCCGATTGGGCGTTTAACGCCGCCCGGAAAAGGCGCAGGCTGGGCGGACACCGCCACGGGACGCCGCATGCGCATCCTGATCCTCGATGGCCATCCGGATCCCGACCCAGGCTGCCTGGTCCATGCGCTGGCCAATGCCTATGCCGAGGGCGCCACCGCGGCCGGGCATGTGGTGGCACGGCTGAACGTGGCGCAGCTCGATTTGCCGCCATTGCGCAGCACCACGGAATGGGAGGCCGCGCCCTCCGCGGAGGTAGCGGCAGTGCAGGCGGCCTTCACCGCGGCCGAGCACATCGTCATCCTCTACCCGCTCTGGCTCGGCGATATCCCGGCGGCGCTGAAGGCGCTGTTCGAGCAGGTGATGCGCCCTGGCTTCGCCTTTCCGCGCGGCGCGCGAGGCCTCAATGCCGGGCTGCTGCGCGGGCGGTCGGCTCGGGTGGTGGTGACGATGGGGATGCCGGCCATTCTCTACCGGCTGTTCTTCCGCGCCCACAGCCTGCGCAGCCTGGAGCGGAACCTGCTGCAATTCGTCGGCATCCGCCCCGTGCGCCGGACCCTGTTCGGCAACGCCGCGGGGCGCGACGAGGCGACGCGGCAGGGCTGGCTGGCGACCATGCGACGGCTGGGCGCCGCCGCCGCCTGACCTATCCCACCCGCCCCAACCGGCCCACCTCTCGCAGCAGGGCCACCCAGGCGGCGAAGCCCTCGGGGATCGCGCTTTCCCGCCAGTTCTCGTCCGGCGCATGAAAATCCTCATCCGCCGTGGCGAAGGAGAACATGACGGTGTGCAGGCCGAGCACGCGCTGCACGATGTCGCTCAATGGCAGCGTCGCGCCCATGCGGACACGCAAGGGGGCGGTGCCGGTGGTCTGGGTCAGCGCGGCCTCGGCGGCCAGCAGCAGGGGGTGGTCGCCGGGGACCTCGGTGGCGCGGCTGCCCTCCCGCAGGCTGCGGATCTCCAGCGCCAGGCCGGGCGGGCAATGGGCGCGCAGATGGCGGGAGACGGCTTCGACCACCGCCGCCGGGTCCTGCCCCGGCACCAGCCGCATCGATAGTTTCGCGAAGGCCTGGTGTGGGATGACGGTCTTGCCGCCGGGGCCGGTATAGCCACCCCACATCCCATTCACCTCCAGCGTCGGCAGCAGCCAGAGCCGTTCCAGGAAGGCGGCGGTGGACAGGCCGGAAGGCGCGGCGCCGATGCTGGCATCGTGCGCCGCCACATCGAAGGGAATCGCTGCGAGCTGCGCGCGCATCGCCGCATCGGGCGGTGTCGTGCCATCGGCGAAGCCGGCGACGGCGATGGCACTCTGGGCGTCGTGCAGCGTCGCCAGCAGCCGCGCCATGGCCTGGGCGGCATTCGCCACCACGCCGCCATAGCGGCCGGAATGCAGGTCCTTCCCCGCGCTGCGCAGCGACAGCTCCAGTGCCGTATTGCCGCGCGTGGCGACGGTCAGCGTCGGCATGTCGGCCCGCCAGCGTGCGCCATCGGCCGAGAGCACGGCATCCGCGGCGAACCAGGTGCGGTCCTGTTCCAGGATCTTGGCCAGTGTGGCGGATCCGACTTCCTCCTCGCCCTCCAGCAGGATGGTGACGTTGCAGGGCAGTTTGCCCTCCACCGCCAGGAAGGCGCCCAGCGTCTCGATGGCGAGAAGGGAAGGGCCCTTGTCGTCGGAAACGCCGCGCGCATACAGCCGGCCGCCGCGGGGCGTGAGCTGGAAGGGGGGCGAGGTCCAGGCCTCGGCCGGGTCGGGCGGCTGCACGTCGTAATGGCCATAGACCAGCAGCGTCGGCGCCTGCGGCCCGGCGCCATGCCATCGCGCGGTGACGGCGGGGTGACCGCCGGCCGCCACCTCCCGCACCTGTTCGAAGCCCAGCGCGACGAGGCGCGCGCACCACCAGTCCCGCGCCTCCGCCATGCCGGGGGCAAAAGCGGGGTCGGTGGAGACGGAGGGGCAGGCGACCAGGGCGGCGAGGCGCGCGACGAAGGGGGTGCGATGGGCCAGAAGGTGGTCGAGGACCGGATCACTCATGCCAGCAGCGCCGCAAAAGTCTCGGGGGATTGGGCGCGGCGGCCGGTCTCAAGATCGGCGATCAGGGCGCAGAGCTTTTTCATGACGGGCACGGGGATGCCCTTCTCCGCCGCCAAGCCGGGCACCAGCCCAATCTGTGCATCCGCTTCCGTTTTGCGGCGGCGGACAGCCAGGTCGCGCCAGATGCCGGAATGGGTCTTGGCGCCGACCGCGTTGAAATCGCGCAGCCAATCCACCACGGCCGCACCCTCCGCATCCGGCACGCCGGGGGCGAAGGCCATCGGCTTGAACTCGCCAAAGCCACGCGGCGTCACGCCATGGGCCAGCGCCGTGGCGACGACTTCCCGGCCCAGCGCCAGCCAGACGGGCAGGCGCGCCGGATCGCCGAAATTGGCGCTCATGCTGTCATTGTTCAGCGCGGTGGCGAAGAGCATCGCGCCATAGGCCATCTTGCCCCAGAGGTAGGACCAGATGTCGTCGGTGAGGATCGCATCCGGCTCGAATTCTCGGGCGAGGGCGAACATCGCCTCCGTCCGCGGGCGGGTCACGCCATCCAGCTCGCCGATCACCACGGCGCTGCGGTTGCCGAACAGGATCTGGCCGGGGCCGTGCCAGTCGGCGCCGAAATTGACGAAGCAGCCCATCACGCGATCGGCGCCCAGGGCGCGGGACAGGGTGATTTCGTTCAGCCCGTTCTGGGCGGAGAAGACGAAGCCATCCGGCGCCAGGTGCGGCGCCAGCATGGGGATGGCGGCTTCGGTGGCCTGGGCCTTCACCGCGAGGACAATGCGGGAAAACGTGCCGGTGAGCTCCGCCGGCGTCACCGCGGGGATCACCTGCGTGAACTCGGCGACCGGGCCGGTGATGTGCAGGCCGGTGGTGCGGCAGGCCTCGACATGTTCGGCGACGGTGTCGACCAGCAGCACGTCATGCCCGGCGCGCGCCCAGAAGGCGCCGAGCGTGCCGCCGATGGCGCCGGCACCCCAGATGACTATCGGGTCTGCCATGGTCCCTCCAGCGCTTCGCGGGTCTCGGCCACGCCGATCTCCCAGATGGCCTGCATGGTTGTGTCGTCGATCTGCCACGGGCCGCCGAAGGCGCCGTCGCCGAGGATTTCCCGCGTCTGCGCGGGGCCGCTCGCCTTCATGCGCGCCAGGTCCGGGATAGGCTTGCGGCCCTCGGGCGCCGGCGCATGGGGCAGGCGGGTCCAGGGATAATTCTCGAACCAGTTGCCGTGGCTGGCGGAGGCGTCGGCGGCCATGGCCGCGGCCCAGACGCGCGGTGTGTTGTACCAGTTGTGGAATTTGAGGCTGAGGCCGGGCGTTTCCGCCATCATCTCCTGCAACAGCGCGGCGACGGGCGCATTGCCGCCATGGCCGTTCACCACCATCACGCGCCGGAAGCCCGCGCGCGTGACGCTGGTGATGAGGTCGCGCATCACCGCCAGCAACGTTTCCACACGCAGCGAAATGCTGCCTGGAAAGGCGGCGAAGTAGGGCGCGAGGCCGAAGGGCATCACCGGAAACACCGGCACGCCGAGGGGTGCCGCCGCTTCCCGCGCGACACGCTCCGCCAGGATGGCATCCGTCGCCAGGGAAAGCTGGGCGTGCTGCTCCGTGCTGCCCAGCGGCAACACACAACGGTCATCGAGGCGCAACCGCGCCTCGATATCCTTCCAGTTATGCTCAGCGATGTTCATCAGCGCGTCGGCACGATGTCTATCGCCAGGGTGTCCTCATCCGTCCGTGCCCGCACCAGGTTCACCCGGTCCCGCCGCATCGCCCAGGCGGAGCCGACGGAGGCCAGCGGCATGCCGACGCGGTCCGTGGTGAACAGCGTGGCGATCTGCTGCAACAACTCTTCCCGCTTCTTGTCATCCAGCTCGATGGAGGCGGCCTGGATCAGGCGGTCCATCTCCGGGTTGGAATAGCCGTGCCAGTTGAAGGCACCGAGGCGCAGGGCCGGGTTGTTGGTGTGCGCGTTGGACGAATAGTAGTAGTTCGCCTCGCCGGTCAGCGTGCCCCAGCCGGCCATGATGTTCGAAAGCTCGCCACGCGCGCGGGCCGGGAAGATGACGGCGGCGGGCTGGCCGGCGGCCTGCACCTCGATGCCGATGCGGGCAAACATCTGGGCCAGCGCGGTGCCCACACCGTTGTCGCCCGGCAAGCGGTTGTTGGTGAAATTCAGCACCATGCGAAAGCCGTTGGGGTACCCGGCCTCGGCCAGCAGCGTGCGGGCGCGGGCCAGGTTCGGGGTCGGGATGGGGATGTTCGGGTTGAAGCCGAAGATGCCGGGCGTGACCATCTGGCCCTGCGGCGTGCCGAGGCCCTCCATGGCGATCTCGGCCAGGGCCTTGCGGTCGATGGCGAGGTCCATCGCCTCCCGCACCCGGATGTCGCGATAGGGATTCGTGTTCAGGCGCGATCCGTCGCGGGCGGTGACCTGCGGCGTGCTCTCGCGCAGGTCGAGCTGCAGGTTGAAGACATAGACGGTATCCGCCTTCACCACCCGCAGCGCGCGGTCGCGCTCCAGCGTCGAGACATCGGCCGCCGGCACGCGGACGATCATGTCCACCTGTCCCGTGCGCAGCTGCGCGACGCGGGCGGCGTCGTTCGGGATTTCGCGGCGCACATGCCGCGCCCAGGGCTGGCGGCCGCCCCAGTAGCTGTCGTTGCGCTCCACCACGAACTGCTCCCGCGGCGTCCAGGAGACGAAGCGGTAGGGGCCGGTGCCGATGGCGGCGCGGCCGGTGTTGAAGGCCTCGTTGCTCGTCTCCGGCGTCAGGCTGGCGGTGGCGCGGGCCGAGGTGATGAAGACGCGAATGAAGTCGTTCGGCAGGGTGGGCGCCGGCCCGTCCGTGATGACATGCAGCGTATGCGGATCGACGATGCGCAGGTCCTTCACGCTGCGGACGTAGATGCGCGTTGGGTTCGGGCCCGAAAGGACCTGCATGCGGCGGATGGAGGCGACCACATCCTCCGCCGTCATCGGGCTGCCGTCATGGAAGGTGACACCCTGGCGTAGCTTGAATTCCCAGGTCGTGGTGTCGATCGGCCGCCAGCTTTCGGCGATGCCGGGTTCCAGCTGAAGGTTGTCGCCGCTGGTCACCAGCGTGTCGAAGACATGCTTCAGCGCCTCCGCATGCGTGCCGGTGGCGGTGAAATGCGGGTCCACCCCCTCCGGCCCCGCGCGTACGCCGAGGTTCAGGGTCTGGGCACCGGCGGTTCCTGCCAGCATCAGGCCGGTGGTGGCGGCCAAGGCGAGGCGTCGGAAGGTCTGGGTCATTCTTTTCGTCCCCGGGGAAGCGTCCTGTCACGCCGATGGTAGGAACGGCTTGCGTCCGCTGTCCATGCCCCGATACTGCATCGCAATGCTCGGCTTCATCATCCAGCGACTCCTGCAATCGGTCGGCGTCATGCTGGCGATGTCGGCGCTTGTCTTCGTGGGCGTATACGCCATCGGCAACCCGATCGACGTGCTGATCGCCCCGGATGCGACGCAGGACATCCGGGCGGAGGTGATCCGCCGCTACGGGTTGGACCTGCCGCTGTGGCAACAGTACTTCGCCTTCCTCGGACGGCTGCTGACGGGTGACTTCGGCCGGTCGCTGGTCTTCGACATTCCGGTGCTGGAATTGGTGATGCAGCGGCTGCCGGCGACGCTGGAACTGGCGCTGGCTGCAGTGCTGATCGGTGCGTTCATCGGCATCCCACTCGGCATCTATGCTGGGTATCGGCCGGACGCGGTCTCCTCCCGCGCCATCATGGCGGTGTCGGTGCTGGGGTTTTCGGTGCCCACCTTTTGGGTCGGTCTGCTGCTGATCCTGACTTTTGCCGTCAATCTCGGCTGGCTGCCGGCGGGAGATCGCGGACCGACGGTGGAGGTCTTCGGCGTCGGCTGGTCCTTCCTGACGGCGGAGGGGCTGACCTTCCTGATCCTGCCGGCGCTGAACCTGTCGCTGTTCAAGCTGGCCATGATGATCCGCCTGGCGCGCGCCGGCACGCGGGAGATCATGCTGACCGACACGGTGAAGTTCGCCCGCGCCGCCGGCCTGTCCGAATTCACCATCCTGCGGCGGCACGTGCTGCGGCTGATCTCGATTCCGCTGGTGACGGTCTTCGGGCTGGAATTCGCCTCGACGCTGGCCTTCGCCGTGGTGACGGAGACGATCTTCTCCTGGCCCGGCGTGGGCAAGCTGATCATCGATTCCATCACCTCGCTCGATCGGCCTGTGATGGTGGCCTATCTCGTGCTGGTCGCCTTCTTCTTCGTGGTGATCAACCTGATCGTGGACCTGTCCTACGCGCTGCTGGACCCGCGGCTGCGTAGGGGGCGCGCGGCGTGACCAACTTCTGGCGCGAGTACCGGGAAAACTGGGTGGCGGTCGTCGCGCTGGCCGTCGTCGTGCTGGTGGTGCTGGCCGCGCTAACGGCGCCGATCTTCGCGCCGCAGGACCCGTATGACCTCGCCGGACTGGACCTAATGGATGCACGGCGGCCGCCCGGCTTCGTCGGCTCCGGCGGCTATGTGCATTGGCTCGGCACGGATGCGCAGGGGCGGGACCTGCTCTCTGCCATTCTCTATGGGCTGCGCATCTCCTTGCAGATGGGGCTGGTCGCCGGCGCGGTGGCGATGACGCTGGGTGCGGCGCTCGGCATCCTCTCCGCCCATCTTGGCGGATGGGTGGAGGCGCTGGTGATGCGGGTGGTGGACCTGCAACTCTCCTTCCCCGCGATCCTGCTGGCGCTTGTGCTGGTGGCGGTGCTGGGGCAGGGGAAGTCGCAGCTCATCATCGCGCTGGTGGCCGCGCAATACGCCTACTTCGCCCGCACCGCCTACGGCGCCGCGACGGCCGAGCGGCAGAAGGACTATGTGGAGGCCGCTTCCGCCACGCCGCTGCCAAGCTGGCGCGTGGTGCTGCGCCATATCCTGCCCAACTGCCTGCCGCCGCTGATCGTCGTCGGCACCGTGCAGGTGGCGAATGCCATCGCGCTGGAAGCCACGCTGTCCTTCCTCGGCCTCGGCCTGCCGCCGACCGAGCCTTCGCTCGGCATGCTGATCGCCAACGGCTTTCCCTACATGATGAACGGGCGAAGCTGGATATCGGTCTATCCGGGCGTCGCGCTGATCCTGCTGATCGTCGCCATCAACATCGTGGGCGACCAGATCCGCGACCAGTTCAACCCGAGGCTCCGCAAATGAGCCTGTTGGAAGTGCGCGACCTGCGCACGCATTTCTTCACCCGCGCCGGCGTGGTGCGCGCGGTGGAAGGCGTGTCCTTCACCCTGCAACGCGGCGAAATTCTTGGCCTGGTCGGTGAAAGCGGCTCCGGCAAATCCGTCACCGGCTTTTCGCTGATCGGCCTGGTCGATCCGCCCGGCCGCATCGTCTCCGGCTCCATCCGCTTCGATGGGCAGGAGTTGGTGGGGCTGACGCAGCCCGAAATGCGCAAGCTGCGCGGCAAGCGCATCGCCATGGTCTTCCAGGACCCGGCGGCGACGCTGAACCCGGTGCTGACCATCGGTCAGCAGATGGCACTCGCCGTGCGTGCGCATGGTGGGGCCAGCGAGGCCGCGGCGCGGGACCTCGCCGCGCGCACGCTGACCCGCGTCGGTATTCCGGATGCGGCGACACGGCTGGATGCCTATCCACACGAATTCTCGGGCGGCATGCGCCAGCGCGTGGCGATCGCGACCGCGCTGCTGCATGAGCCGGACCTGATCATCGCGGATGAGCCGACCACGGCACTCGATGTCTCGATCCAGGCGCAGATCCTGGCCGAGATGCAGAAGCTGGCGCGGGAGACGGGCACGGCGCTGGTCTGGATCAGCCACGACCTGGCCACCGTCTCCTCCCTCGCGGACCGGCTGCTAGTCATGTACGCCGGCCGCATCGTGGAGTCGGGACGGGTGGGGGAGGTGCTGCGCGATCCGCGCCACCATTACACGCGCGGGCTGCTGGACAGCTTGCCGGCCACGGCGCTGCCGGGCGAGAGGCTGAACCAGATTCCCGGCACCACGCCCAGCCTGCTGTCCCTGCCGCCCGGCTGCCCCTTCGCGCCGCGCTGCCCGCGGGCCGATGCGGTCTGCGCGACGGACCCGCCGGATGTGGTCATGGGCGACCGTTTGTTCCGCTGCCACCATCCGCTTGGGGTGGCGGCATGAACCAGATCCTGGTGGCGGAGGGCGTGACGAAACGCTTCGACCCGCGGCTGTCGCTGGGGGACCGCATCGCCGGCGCGCTGGGTGCGCAGGTGGAGCGTCGCGCGGTACAGGCGGTGTCCGACGTGTCGCTCTCCGTCACCGCCGGCGAGACGCTGGGCCTGGTGGGCGAAAGCGGCTGCGGCAAGTCCACACTCGGGAGAATGCTGGCCGGCATCCTGGCGCCGACGACGGGCCGCGTGCTGGTCTCGGGCGTCGCGCCCATGGTCGGGCGGCACAAAGCTACAACGCGCATCCAGACGGTGTTCCAGGACCCCTTCGCCTCGCTGAACCCACGCATGCGCATCGGTGAGACCATCGCAGAAGGCCCCGTCACCCACGGCCTGACCACCCGGGCGGAGGCGCCGCGCATGGTGGCGGAATGGTTGGCGCGCGTCGGCCTCGACCCCGCCTTCGCCACGCGCTTCCCGCACCAGTTCTCCGGCGGCCAGCGGCAGCGTGTGGCCATCGCGCGGGCGCTCGCGATGCAGCCCGAGATGCTGGTCTGTGACGAGCCGGTGGCCTCGCTGGATGTCTCGATCCAGGCGCAGATCCTGAACCTGTTTCTCGACCTGCGGCGCGACCTCGGCCTGACCTGCGTCTTCATCTCGCACGACCTGTCCGTGGTGCGGCATGTCAGCGACCGCGTCGCCATCATGTATCTCGGCCGCATCGTGGAGAGCGGCGTGGCCGCCCGCAT
This sequence comes from Roseomonas sp. F4, assembly GCF_053891155.1. Lineage (NCBI taxonomy): Bacteria > Pseudomonadati > Pseudomonadota > Alphaproteobacteria > Acetobacterales > Roseomonadaceae > Roseomonas > Roseomonas sp. F4. The sequence goes on along the minus strand of NZ_JBSSHK010000004.1, from coordinate 446,261 downwards.
CTATGCCGCGCCGCGCCACCCCTACACCCAGGGGCTGCTGGACAGCGTGCCGAAACTGCGGCTGGACGGCGACGCGCCGGCGCAGTTCAAGCCCATCGCGGGCGAATTGCCATCCCCGCTCTCACCGCCCTCCGGCTGCGCCTTCCATCCGCGCTGCCCGAAGGCGACCGACATCTGCCGCGCCGAACGCCCGCTGCTGACGCCGCGGGAGGATGGTGCGCTGGTGGCCTGCCATCACGCGTAACGGCGCGAAGCAGACCGAAACGCGGGCTCCGCGCCGTGCTGATTATCCTGCCGTCCAAAGACGGTAGCGAGGAAGCAGGCCATGAGTGGAGCCACCCAGCCGGCCGCCGGGGATTTCACCCCACCGGCCGAAACCAACGGCATCACCGACCTCATCAACAACTCCTCCAACACCGGGCGGGAGGTGGCGCAGACCATCGCCTCCGAAACGCTGACCCGCGCCATCGAGCGTGGGGCCGGGGAGGCGGGCCGGCTTGGCCTGCGCGGGGCGGCGGGCGGACTCGCGGGCGCGCTGGTGCAGCCCGCGGTCTGGGTGCTGTCGGGGCGGGCGCCGCAGCCGGGGGATATGGAGCTTTGGGGGCTCGGCACCGTGGTGTCCCTCGCCGGCGGCGCCATAGGTTCGGCTGCCAGCATCGTCACCGGTGTGGTGAAGGCGATGGTCGAGGATCATGAGGACGACATCATCGCCCAGGCCGTCGCGAATGAACCCGCGATGTACCGGCCCTTCATCCGTTCCGTCCGCAACTACGGCATTTCGGGGCGCGGTATCGTGGCGATGCAGGTCGCCAGTCATGGCGGCGTCACCTGGCGGGTCGGGCCGGCGACCTGGGTGTTCATCACCGATGCCACGGGCAAGCTGGTCTGCGACTACCGCCCCGCCTATGCGATGGAGATCTACGCGCCGACACTGCCGTTGCGCATCACGGGCCGTCAGTATGGCGAGATCACCTATCGCTGGTCGGCGCGCAACGGGAACATCCACGGGTAGCGGCGTCTAGCTCTACTCCCCCGGGCGGCGCATCCAGCGCAGTATGGTCTGCTGCGCCACCATCGCCGCCAGGAAGCAAAGGCCGAGCGCCACCACCAGCGCTGCCGCGGGGTCCGCCCGGCGGAAGCCCGCCACCGGCACGATCTGGTACAGAAGCCCGAGCACCAGCAGCAGCGCCGCGATCACGCCAAACCCCAGCACCACCAGGTGGCGGGGACCATGGCGCCGCACCCGCCATACGGCGAGTCCGAACAGGATCAGGCTGAGCGGGGGGCCAATATCCACCAGCAGCAGCAGGCTTTCCGGCAGCGGCACCGTCTGCATCAGCCAGAATCGCCAGCTCATCAGGACAAGGCCCGCCAGGCTTGCCCCGGCCCAGCCCCACCAGACCCGCCCCGGCGCGCGCGCAAGCCCCACGGCCAGAAGGCCGAGCAGGAAGTGGAACAGGATCGGCGTGGCGAGGTGCAGTGCCATCATCGGCGAGGCGGTCACGAAGCCCGGGAATTGCAGCCAATCGAGCCCCCAGCGCAGCAGCGACCAGCCCCATGCGAGCACGCCATAGGCAAGGCCGAGCGCCGGCCAGCTTTCGATGTCCCGGCGCAGGATCCACCACAGCGCCGCAAGCTTGCAGCCCTCCACCACGGCGAGGCTGAGCAGGTCCCACGCCAGCATCACCGCGAAAAGGCCGTCCCGCGACACGAACCGCAACAGGTCGTCGAGGAGCACGCCAAGTGGCATGGAGATGGCGAAGGCGAGCAGGGAGGCCGCCAGCGCGGCTCGCCAGGTCCGAACCGCGCGCAGCGTCGCCAGAGACATTAGAAATTCACCCGGTCCCCGCCCTTCAGGCTCAGTATTTCCCGCGCCTCATCCGGCGTGGCCACGCTCAGCCCCAGCCCCTCGATGATCTGCCGCGCGGCGCGGACCTGTTCGGCATTGCTGCGCGCCAGCCGGCCTGGCCCGGCCCAGAGACTGTCCTCCATGCCGACGCGCACATTGCCGCCCATGGCGGCGGCCATGGCCGCGATGGGAAGCTGGTTGCGGCCGGCGCCGAGCACGCTCCAGCGATACTGGTCGCCGAACAGCCGGTCCGCCGTGCGCTTCATGTGCATCACATCCTCCGGATGCGCGCCGATGCCGCCCTGCAGGCCAAAAACCGTCTGGATGAACAGCGGCGCCTTCACCAGGCCTTGGTCGAGAAAGTATTTCAGGTTGTAGAGGTGGGAGGTATCGTAGCATTCGAATTCGAAGCGCGTGCCGTTCTCGGAACAGGTCTTCAGAATATATTCGATATCCCCGAAGGTGTTGCGGAACAGGATGTCCTTGTTGGCCAGGTAGGGCTGTTCCCAATCATGCTGAAAGTCCTTGAACCTGTTCAGCATGCCGAACAGCCCGAAATTCATCGAGCCCATGTTCAACGAAGCCACTTCCGGCGCGAAGCTCGCCGCCGGCTTCACCCGTTGCTCGATGGTCATGGTGGGCGCGCCACCGGTGGTGATGTTCACCACGCAGTCGCTGCGCTGCTTGATGACCCGCAGGAAGGGCGCGAAGGCCTCTGGCGACTGGTCGGGGCGGCCATCCACCGGGTCGCGGGCATGCAGATGGACGATGGCCGCGCCCGCCTCCGCCGCGCCGATCGCTGCATCGGCGATCTGCTCCGCCGTGATCGGCAGATGCGGGGACATGCTGGGGGTGTGGATCGCGCCCGTCACCGCGCAGGTGATGATGACTTTGCGGCTCATGCCTTCTCGGCCTCCTTCTTGTGCGCGGCCAAGGCGGCCAGCCGCGCGTCGCGTCTCGCGCTGCGTGCGGCGATCTCCGCGCGGTCAGGCGTTGCGCCCCATTGCTCCATGATGCTGGCGATTCCTGCTGCGCCAAAGACCTCGGGCGAGGGGGGTGCCGCGGCGATGCGGCCGTAGAAGGGGCCATATCGGGAACAATAATCGGGGATGCCGCCGGGCGCGTTCAGCTCGATGGTCGCGAAGGGGCCGAGGAAGGACCAGCGCAGGCCCAGCCCCTCCGCCACCGTCGTGTCCAGGTCCTGCGGCGAGACATAGCCTTCCTGCACCAGGCGAAAGGCCTCCGCCAGCAGGGCGCCTTGCAGGCGGTTGAGGATGAAGCCCTCGATCTCCCGCTTCACCGTGATCGGCGCCTGGCCGATGCTGGCGAAGATGGTCCGCGCACGGTCGATGGTCGCGGGCGCCGTCCAGGGCGCGCCGGACAGTTCCACCACCGGCACCAGATGCGGCGGGTTCACCGGATGGGCGACGAGGCATCGCGCGCGGCCCGCCAGCCCCTCGGTGAAGACGGAGGCGGGGATGGCGCTGGTGGAAGACGCCAGGATGCAATCCGGCGCGGCCAGGAAATCCAGCTCGGCGAAGATCGCCCGCTTGGTCGCGGCATCCTCCGGCCCGTTTTCCTGCACGAAGGTGGCGCCGGACAGGGCTTCGGTCAGGCTGCTGGCCAGGCTGATGCGGGCAGCGGCGGCTTCCGGCGCGGGACAAAGCCCGTGCCGTTCGAGTTCCGCCAGACCCTGGGCGCAGAGGCGCGGGGCGGCTTCCAGGGCCGCGGCGCTGGGGTCATACAGGCTGGCATGCCATCCCGCCCGGGCGAAGATCATCGCCCAGGACCGGCCGATCAGCCCCGCCCCGACGATCGCAACCTTGCGCGCTTCCGCCATGTCGTTTCCCCCGTTCGGGGCACGATAGGCCTCATCCCGCGCGGCGCAATCCCGTTCTCAGCGCTGCCCATCCAGGGCCTTCCACAGGCCGATGATCAGCTGGCGCGCATTCGCCTCATCGGTTGGAAGGCGTAACATGCGCCCATCTCGGGCGATGAGGTGGATCTCGGCGCCCTCCTCCGAGGTAAGGAGGGATGCGGCGACGAAATCGGCGGTCTGGACGGGCCGGTGGCCCGTGGCATGCGACGTCATGGGTAACATGGGGGGTGGCCCTCTTGCCTCGGCGCCGCAATTCTTGCGGCCTTGGAATCCAGCACGGGGGCACTGGATGCAGAGACAGGATGAACCCCGCCAAGTTGCGCATTAATGAATGCGCGGTCGTTTCCTGACGTCAGGCCCGCAGCAAGCCGCGCAGCCGGCCGAGCATGGCGAGCGCCGGCTCGCCCAACTCCTCCTCCGGCCCCGCCACATCCGCCACCGTGGTCAGCGCCCGCTCGCGGCTCTCCGCGTCGGGCAGCAGGGTGGCCAGGGTGTCGAAGGCCTCCCCCGGCGCCATCTCCACCACCACCGTCTGTTCCCGGATCAGCGCCTGGCGGGCGGAGGAGGTCATCTGCGCGAAGGGCTCCTCCGTCGTCAGCAGGGTGTTGGACCGTGCGAGGCGGCTGCGGCGGACGCCGCCGCGGGCCTTGGCCATCAGGATCATCATCCGCACCACGGCTTCCGCGTAGCCACCTTCCGCCACCCGGTCGAGCGCCGCGCGGACATCCGGGGTCTCGGCCGCCAGCTCCGCCACCGCATCCACCGTCGGCACCTCCGCCGCGACATTCAGAGCGGACATCGTGCCGTAGATGGCGTGGAAGGCGGTTTCCTGGAGGGAGTCGCGCCAGTCACGCCAGGCATCGATGCTGCGTTCGACGGAATCGGCCCAGGCGCGTTCCATGGCCACGAAGGGATTGTCGGCCGCCGCCGGGGCGCGGTTGGTCTTCACCATCTCCGCCAGCGGACCCAGGCCGCGCATCAGCGGATTGGCGTCGCTGACCATGTAGCGGCGGGCGCGCATCGGGTTCATCTGCCGCCGCAGCTCCGCCGACTGTTCCGTGGTGAACTGGCGGATCACCGGGCTGGCGAACAGGTCATAGACCATCTGGTTCAGCGCGGAGATGCGGGCCACCGCCGGGAAGGCCTCGTTCTCCGCCTCGCCGGAGATGGCGCGGATATCGCCGATGGTCTTTTCCACCAGCTCCACCTGATAGCCGGTGTTGAGCCCGCTGCCGGCGGTGCCGGTGATGCGCAGTTCGTACAGGCCGGGCGCCACGCTCTCGATCAGGTCGAGCGTATTGGCGATTTCGGTGTGTTCCTTATTGGCCACCTTGCCGGAGACGAAGATACCGAGATGGCCGATCTCGTCATGCACCAGATAGATGATGGTCTGGCCGAGCGTCTTGATTTCCTGCTCGTCGCGATAGACGTCGGCGATCCAGCGCAGCGCCTGGCCGGGCGGGGTAATGTTGTCACCGGCCGAGGCGAAGACGACGATCGGCGACTTCACGGAGCGCATGTTGAAGGATGCGCCCTTGCCGGCGGAAATCTCGCCGCGGGCGAATTTGTCACCGATGAACAGGTTCTCGACGATCCAGCGGATCTCGTCCCGTGTCATCAGGAAGTAGCCGCCCCACCAGCGCTCGAATTCCAGGAAGCGCTCGGCCTCGCTGTCCACCTTCTCGTACAGATTGTAGTATTTGCGGAACTTGGTGTTGCCCGGCGACAGGCTTTCGAAGTTGGAAACCAGGTTGGCGCCGTCGAAGGTGCCATTGCCGAGATCGGCCAGCAGCGCCGCCGGCCAGGACCCGCCGGCGAGGCCGCCGGTGTAGCGCATCGGGTTGCGGCCGCGCTCCCCGGCCCAGTAGGAGAGGGGCGCGCCATTCAGCACCAGCGGGCCGGTCAGCTCCGGCTCCGAGGCGCCGAGCATCATCACCGCCCAGCCGCCCTGGCAATTGCCGATGACCACGGGGCGCTGGGCCTCCGGGTGCAGTTCGTGGATGCGGCGCAGGAAGATCGCCTCGGCCTCGGTGATGTCCAGGATGGTCTGGCCCGGCTCCGGGTCGCGGAAGAAGATGACGAAATAGACCGGATGACCGCGGCGCAGCGCGACGCCCACCTGGCTGTCCGACTTGAAGCCGCCGATGCCGGCGCCATGGCCGGCGCGGGGATCGATGATGACGAAGGGGCGCATCGCCGGGTCTGTGGGCTTGGCGCCCTCCGGCGGCTTGATGCGGACCAGGGCGTAGTTGCAGCGGCGGGGCAGGGTGCGGCCATCCACCACCATGTCCCAGTCGAAGACCAGCACGGGCGGGCAGCCGGCCTTCTCATGCTCGGCAAAGGTGTTCCCGGCCTGGCGCATCGTGTCCCAGAACAGGACCGAGCGCTGGGAGGCATCGACCGCATAGGCCATGGCGTCGGCCATGAGCTTGAAGGGGGACCGGCTGAGGAAGGCCGCGCCGGTCGGGGCTGCGCCATCCATGACCCGCGGGGCGACGACCGGGGCCATGGCGGCCATCTGGCGCCGGGCGACCTCGCCCATGGCCTGGGCCTGTTCCATGAAGCGGGTCATGGCCTCGGCGGACCGGGCCATCATCTCGCGCCCGGGGGGAGGGGCTTGGGCGTTCATGCGAAGCATTCCTTGGTGGCCCTGCCGGGGAAGGCATGACGGCGGTGCAGCATAGCGAGGAATGATCAACGGATCACGCGGGGAAAGTTTCATCTAAGCTGGGCGGGAGGCTTGGAATTGGGCAATCGTCCGCCACCAGATTCCGCAGGAGCGAGCGAAAAATTATGGCAATCTCAAAGACTCAGCCAGGCCAAACCAACAGAAACGGTCAGCTGCTGATCGAGAAAACTAAACAGCCTGGAAATGATCACAATCAATACGTCTGGCACCTTAGGTGTAAGCACTGCGGCTTGGATTTTGGTGCAAATGGATCAGATTTTCACCTGCGGAAATGCCCTGGATGCCAGGGTGGTGCGCCCGGATTAGGCTTGTAACTTGGCGACGATCTACTTCAACCGCGCCCCCGCCGGCACTGACATCCCCCGCGCGACCGCCGGCCGTTCCCCCATCCGATCGAACCAGGCGGCCAGATGTGGGGTCGCCTCCAGCGTCCGGTCGGCCCAGCCGTGCTTGGCGACCCAGGGATAGGCTGCGATATCGGCGATGGAGCAGGTAGAGCCGGCCAGATAGGGCACCTCCGCCAGGCGCCCATCCAGCAGGCGATAGACCCGGTCGACCAGCGCGGTGGTATGCGCCCGCGCCGCCTCCGGCTTTTCGGGGGCCAGTTCCGTCCAGTGATGCGCTTGGCCCGTAAAAGGGCCGAGCGAGGTCAGGGCGACCATCAGCCAGGACAGGGTGGTGGCCCGGTCCTCGCCCATCAGTACGCCGTGGCGCTCCGCCAGATGCAGCAGGATCGCGCCGCTTTCGAAGATTGGCCGCCCATCCTCCACCAGGATGGGGATCTTGCCATAGGGGTTCAGCGCCAGGATTTCGGGCGCGAACTGTTCACGGGCGCGGATGTTCACGCCGGTGACCGCGTAATCCAGCCCGCATTCCTCCAGCATGATGGAGACGCGCTGGGAATTGGGCGTCGCCCATCCAAAGAAATGCCGCATCGCGCCGTCCCCCCCCATGCCGGGGACCATTCACACCAGGATCAGGTCCGCCGTCGAGAGGGTGGTGACGCCGGCCAGGGTTGCGACCCAGCTGGCATCGGCCTGATCCCCCGCGCCATCGGCATCGAACCACAGCCGGCCGGTGCCGGTCTCGAACAGGAACTGCGCCGTCGCGGCATTGGCCACCGGGCTGGCGCCGACAACCAGCGAGGGCGCCGCCGCATTGCCCAGCCCGAAGGCCTCGCGCTCGATGGCGATGCGGTCCTCGCCGCGGACGAAATCGAGGATGAGGTCGCCGGAGCCGGTGGCGCCGAGGCCGAAGCGGAAGATGTCGCGCCCCGTGCCGCCGGACAGGATGTCGGAGTCCTCGCCGCCGACCAGCACGTCGTTGCCCTCGCGACCCTCCAGGTAGTCGGTGCCCTTGCCGCCCCAGAAGGTATTGGCGGTCGAGGAGCCGCGGATGTCGTCGCCGCGATCGCTGCCGACGACGTTCTCGACCAGGCGCAGCGTCAGGCCCTGGGCCAGGCCGCCATTGTATTGCTGCGCCACCATATCCAGCCAGACCGGCGCGTTCGAGACGATGTTGAAGCGCAGGGTATCGATGCCCGAGCTGCCGTCGAAGAAGTCGGTGCCATTCGCGTCGAAGTCGGTGCGCACGAATACATCGTCACCAGCCTCGCCATAGAGGCTGTCATTGCCGTCGCCATCGGTCAGCTCGTCATTGCCTGCGCCAGCGCGCAGCCGGTCATTGCCGGCATTGCCCTCCAGCACATCGGCCAGGGCCCCGCCGGTGATGCTGTCATGGCCGCGGCCGCCGTCGAAGAACAGGCGCTCCATGCCGGTGAAGCGGGTGGTGGCATCGACCTGGGTCATCCCTGTGGAGAAGACGAAGGTGAAGTTCACGAACTCCTCGGTCAGGTCGAGGAAGAGGCGGTCCTCCTCCGCGCCGCCATCGGCGAAGTCGCCGCGATTCATGTGCAGCTCGTCCGCCCCAGCGCCGCCCAGCAGCGTATCGGCATCTCCATCCTTGATACCACCCGTGGCCCAGAGGATGTCGGCGCCATCGCCGCCCTCCAGCCGATCGGCGCCGTACCAGCCCGTCAGCTCGTCATTGCCGCCGAGGCCCAGCAGCGTGTCGGCGCCCGACATGCCGTTGAACCAGTCGTCCAGCGCGCCGCCCACCAGGCTGTCATTGCCGGAGCCGGAGCGGATATGCACACGCTCGACATTGGCCAGCGAGATATCGCCATTCGCCACCACAGCCTTGGCGGAGAGAATGAAGGTCAGGTCGCGGGTGCTGGCGGAGCGGTTGATCCAGGCATGGTCGATGCCGTCCCCGCCATCGACGGTATAGAGGCCGCCGGCACTGCCGCCGCCATTGTTGAGATAGACCACGTCGTTCCCCGTGCCGAGCTGGATGCGGCTGTGGCCCGACGCGCCATCCACGCTCACTTCGTCGTCGCCCGCGCCGGCATCGATGACATTGGCGCCGCCGCCATCGATGATGCGGTCCATCCCGCTGCCGGAGCGGATGGTGTCGTTGCCATAGCCCGCGGTCATCACGTCATCGCCGACATTGCCGGTCAGCACATTGTTGCCGCCGGCGGCGTTGAACACCACGCGCATCGCCGTACCGGCCGTGAGCACATCATTGCCATAGGCGGTGTTGATCTCGACGATCTCGATACCGGTCAGTGTGGTGCCGTCCGACAGGGTGGCGGTCGCGGCGCCGGTGAAGCGGTAGGCGATCGCATCGGAATAGGAGAAGCGGTCGATCCGCGCCGTGTCGATGCCGGCGCCGCCATGGATCGTGTCGATGCCGCCGGCACCAACGATGAGGATGTCGTCGCCATCGCCGCCTTCCAGCAGATCGCGGCCCTCGCCGCCCATCAGCAGGTCCTGGCCGGCGCCGCCGCGCAACGTATCGGCGCCGCCAAAGCCGTTCAGCACATCGTCGCCCGCCTCGCCGGCGAAGAGATTGTCCTGCTCGGTGCCGTCGATGCTGTAGGATTCGATGCCGAGAATGCGGGTGCCATCGGCCAGAAGGTTCAGCACATTGGCCGCCTTGGCGACGAAGTTGCCGGACAGGCCGTGCAGCACAAGCCGGTCGACGCCCGTGCCGCCATCGATGGAATCGGCGCCGTCGCTGTTCCAGCGCTCGATCACGTCGTTGCCGCTGCCGCCAAGCATCGTATCGGCGCCGGTACCGCCGACCAGGCTGTCGTCTCCGACCTCGCCGAGCAACTGGTCATTGCCCTCGCCGCCGCGCAGCGTGTCGTGGCCGGTGCCGCCGTCCAACAGGTCGTTGCCGGCGTCGCCGGTCAGCCCATCCTCGCCAGCCTGGCCATAGAGGCGGTCATCGCCGCTGCCGCCGTAGAGTTGGTCGCGCCCGTTGCCGCCGCCCAACAGGTCGTTGCCGGCATCCCCCAGCAGCGCGTCGTCGCCATTGCCGCCCTCCAGGCGGTCGTGGCCATCCTCGCCGAAGAGCGTGTCGTCGCCCAGGCCACCCAGCGCCGTGTCGTTGCCACCGCCGCCGACGAAGCGGTCGTCCCAGGTGCCGCCGGTGAACCGGTCCGCGAAGCCGGAGCCGGTGATCGCATAGCTCTCGATGTCGACGACCTTGGCGCCCAGCAGCGAAATCATCTGGGCCGAATCGACCACGGTGACGGTGACGCCGGCGGTGGCGCCGGCGAAGGTCAGGTTCAGCGCATCGAAGCCCGCTCCGCCGGCGACGGTGTCGCCCTGCATTTCGGCCAGGTTGTCGTAGAAGATGTGGTCATCGCCGCCATAGCCGATGATCAGGTCGGCGCCGGTCTCGCCGAACAGGTAGTCCGTGCCATCGGTGCCCTCGATGACATGGGGAGACGCGGCGAAGGACGCCATTTTGGGCGCGGTCATGGAAACCTCGTGGGGTGGATCGGCAGCGGGCCGTCATCCAGTCCCTTGGAAGCGCCCCTGCGATGGGCGCGCTTCCTAGAACCGCGAGGTTTCGATGGTGTTTCGTAACAGCGGGGATTATTTCGTTTCTGTTGCGCGGGCCTCTGTTGCGTGGGGGTGGGGGGGCGCCTCAGGCGGCGCGCTTCTCCCGCGCATTCCGCAGCAGGGCGATGCCGCGATAGATGCCGTGCACCATCTTCGAATAGGGCAGCGCCACGAACAGGGCCAGCACCAGGCCCAGATGCAGCACCAGCATAATGCCCATCGCCCCGGTATGCCGCACCACCAGCAGCAGCAGCCCGGTCGCGCCGATCAGGAACAACAGGCCGAGCATGGCGTATTCGCCGCCCATCAGCTTGCGCGCCACCGGCACCGGATCGGTGATGGTCTTCACCACGATCAGCCCCGCGGTGCCGATGCACAGCAGCACGCCGCCCCAGGTGCCAAGCTGCACGGGCAGGGAGAAGAAGGCATGCGGCGAGTGCCAGCCGAAGATGTGGTGGTAGATCGCCCCCGTCGTCGTCGCCGTGAAGCAGAGCATGAAGCCATAGAACATGGACTGGTGCAGCCAGCGCCGGTGCTGGGCGAAGCTGTCGTCCAGGTCGTTGCAGCCATGCCCGCCGCCGCCGAGGTTGCGCAGCGTCAGCACATCCACCGCCGCTTCCGCCGCCGGCGCCGGCTGGAAATTGCCGCCCATGCCACCCGTGGCGCGCCAGTAGCGGATGGCACCCATGGTCATGGCGATGATCGCGAAGAGGAAGCTGCCGCCGGCCAGGATATTGATCAGCCAGAGCGGGATGATGCGAAAGAAGGCGCCCGTTCCCGTCTGCGCGCTGAACAGCACCGTCGGGTCCTTGATGGCGACGCTGAGCAGCAGCGCGACCATCACGAATAAAGTGGCGAGGCCGGCCACCAGCGTGCCGTTGCGTTCAAACAGCCGGCCCGCGCCTGCTGGCCAGGCGTACTCCGCATAACTCTCCTGGCGGATGGTCGCGAAGGTCGCCGGGATATTGATGCCGAAGGCATGCGGCGGGGCGTATTGGCAGGCGTGGTAGCAGCCCTTGCAGCCGTGGCAGAGATTGGCGAGGTGGGTCAGGTCCGCCTTCTCGAACTCCCGGCGCTGCGCCATGGCCGGGAAGACGGCGCAATAGCCCTCGCAATAGCGGCAGGCATTGCAGACCGCCATCTGGCGCCGGGCGTCCTGATAGGCGTCCGATTCGATCTCGGTCGCTTCCTGCAGCAGCAGGTCGAGCTTGCTCATTTCAGTTGCGGACATGGCGCGCCGCTCCTTCACCGGCCAGCCGCCCGAAGACGGTGCCGAGGGTCATCCCGAAGCCGGCGAGATATCCTTGGCCGAGGATATTGCCGGACATGATTTCGCCGCTGGCGAACATATTGGCGGAGGGCTTGCCATCCGCCATCAGCACCCGCGCCTGGTCGTTCACCTTGACGCTGAGGAAGGTGAAGGTGATCCCCGGCCGCAGCGGGTAGGCGTAGTAGGGTGGCGTGTCGATGCGGCGCGCCCAATGGCTTTTGGGCGGGCTCAGCCCCTCCGTACTGCAATCGTCGGGCACCATCGGCTTGAAGGTGCCGGGCCGGACGGCGGCATTGAAGTCCGCGACGACCTTTTCCAGCTTGTCCGCATCGAAGCCCGCCATGGCGGCAATCTCGCGGATGCTGTTCGCCTTGTAGGGCGGGTAGACGCTGGGCAGAAAGTTCATCACCGCCTTGCTGTCGGTGACGGCCAGCGCGATCTGGCCGGGCTGCTGCGCGATCAGCCGGCCCCAGATGGCATAGCGCTTCGGCCAGACATCCTCGCCCTCGTCGTAGAAGCGCTCGACATTGCGGTTCACCACCAGGCTGAACGGCACGCAGTCCAGCCGCATGGCGAGGCCGCCATCCTCCATCGGGGCGCGGGCGTCATTCGCCACGGCGTGGAACTGGGTGGGATCGCCAACCTGCTGCACGCCCTGGGCCAGCAGATCCTTCAGGATGGTGCCCTGGGCATAGGGGGTGCCGCGGATCTGGAAATTGTCGGCGGCGTCGCCCCAATACTCCCGCAGCCAGTTGCGATTAGCCTGGAAGCCGCCGCTGGCTGCGACCAGCGCCTTGAAGCGGATGCGCTGCGGAAAGCCGCAATGGGAGATCACCGCCTCCGTCGCATGGCCTTCCTCGACCTGGATGTGCTGCACCTCGGTATCGGTCAGCAGCACGATGCCGAGCTTCGTCGCCTCCCGGTACAGCGCATTCACCAGGGCCTTGCCGCCGCCGAGGAAGAAGGCGTTGGTGCGGGAGAGGGACAGGGTGCCGGAGAGTGAGGGCTGGAACACCACGCCGCAGCTCGCCAGGAAGTCCGGCGCATGCTGGCTGGCGCGGATGCACATCCGAGCCAGGTCCTCATTGGTCTTGCCCGCGGTGACCCGGTTGAGGTCGTCCCAATACTCCTCCTCCAGATAGCTGTCGGTCAGCACCGTGGTGGGGCCGGGATGCAGGGCGCGCAGGTTGCGGGTGTGGCGCGAATTGCCGCCGCGCAGCGGGGGCGGGGAGGCCTCGCAGAGAATCACCGAGGCGCCGGCCCGGCGCGCGGTGATGGCGGCGCAGAGCGCGGCATTGCCGCCGCCCACCACCAATACGTCATAGATCCGGGCGAAATCCGGCATACGCCACGTTTCCCTTGTCTTCGTGCTGTCTTGTATCCACTCGTATCCAGTGATGTCCAGATGGATGTTCCATCCACTGGCCAGCCTGCGCTAAACTGTTGCTCATGGACATGCCGCCCCCGACCCGCGACCTCGGCCAGGAAGCCTATGGCCGCATCCGCGCCGCCATTCGCGAAGGCGCGCTGGCGCCAGGCATCCGGCTGACCGAGACCGATCTCGCGGCGCGCTTCGGCGTCTCCCGCACGCCCGTCCGCCAGGCGATCGCCCGGCTGGAGGCGGAGGGGCTGCTGACCCATGAAGCGCGGCGCGGCCTGACCGTGACCCAGCCCGACCACCAGCAGGTGGTGGAACTGTATGTGATGCGGGAAGTGCTGGAGGGTGCGGCCGCCCGCCTCGCCGCCCAGCACGCCAGCCCGACCGAGATCGGCGCCATGGCCGAGCTCATCGCCGGCGAGCCTGCCTTGTTCGGCGATGCCCGCGCCTTGGCCGAGACCAACCAGCGCCTGCACGGGCTGCTCTATCTGGCGGCGCATAACCGCTACCTGCTGCGCAGCCTGGAACAGATCTCCGCCACCATGGCGCTGCTGCCCAGCCTGCTGACGGTGGCCGGCCGCGCGGAGCAGGCGCATGCGGAACATCTGGCGATCCTGGCCGCGCTGCGGGCGCGGGATGGCGACGCAGCGGAAGCCGCCAGCCGCGCCCATGCCCAGGCGGCGCAGCGGCATCGTCTGGCCTGGCTGGTGCGGACGGTGGGCGTGCCTTTCGCGGCGCCCGGGGCGGATTAGGACTTAGATCGCGAAGTTCAGCGGCTCCGTCTTCGGCCGCTTCAGCCCGGCCGCCTGGGCGCGGCGCAACAGGTCTTCCAGTGTCAGCCCGGCCAGGCGGGTGCGCAGCAGCTCCGTCATTTCCTGCCAGAGCGGCACCACCACCGCGGCCTGAAGCCGGCCGGTCAGGTCGCCCGCTTCCGCTTCCGCATCGGTCACCGCTGCCACGATCTCCTCCAGCTTGATGTCGCGCGGGCGGCGGCCCAGGCGGTAGCCGCCATGCGGGCCGCGCAGGCTGTCGAGCAGCCCCGCGCGGGACAAGGCCTGGAAGACCGGCTCGATCCCCCGCCGCGCCGCGCCCATGCGCGCCGCGACCTCCGCCCCGCCGGTCACCTCCTCGCCGCGGCCGGCATGGAAGGCGACATCCAGCATGACGGCGATGGCGGTCATGGCGCGGTCCCGGCGAATCAGCATCTGGAGCGACTTCCTCTGATTTTCCCGCAATTTACGAAATCTGGATGTGGTTTTCCAGCCCCCCGCTTGTTGCCAGGCGATGCCGACCTCGCCCATATCCCGACCAGAGTACGAAAAAGGGTTACTGGCCATGGCCGACGGCACCCCGCACCACCGCCCCACACTGGCGCGCGGTCGCGTCTTCGGCAGCGTGCTGGAGGTGGTGGGCGCCACGCCCCTGGTGCGTCTGCCGCGGCTGGAAGCGAGCGAAGGCCTGGCCGCGCATCTCGCCTTGAAGCTGGAATTCCTCAACCCGCTGGGCTCGGTGAAGGACCGCATCGGCCTGGCGATGGTGGAGGCAGCGGAGCGGGAAGGGCTGATCGCCCCCGGCCGGTCGACGCTGGTGGAACCGACCAGCGGCAATACCGGCATCGCCCTCGCCTTCGTCGCCGCCGCCAAGGGTTACCGGCTGCTGGTGGTGATGCCCGATGGCGCCAGCATCGAGCGGCGCAAGATGATGAAGCTGCTGGGCGCGGAGCTGGAACTGACCCCGGCGCGGCGCGGCATGGCCGGGGCGATCGCCCGGGCAGAACAGATCCTGGCCGCCACCCCCGACGCCTGGATGCCGAAGCAGTTCGACAACCCCGCCAACCCGGCGATCCACGCCGCCACCACGGCGGAGGAGATCTGGGCCGATACGGGTGGCGAGGTGGATGTGGTGGTGGGCGGTGTCGGCACCGGCGGCACCCTGACCGGCATCGCCCGCACCCTGAAGCCGCGCCACCCCGATCTGCGCATCATCGCCGTAGAACCCGCCGAGAGCGCCGTGCTGTCGGGGGAGGATGCCGGGCCGCATGACATCCAGGGCATCGGCGCCGGCTTTCGCCCGGTGGTGCTGGATTTCGAAAGCCTGGACGCGATTCATCGGGTTTCCGAGCGCGAGGCGATGGCCGCCGCCCGCCGCTGCGCGCGGGAGGAGGGGCTGGCCATCGGCATCTCCTCCGGCGCCGTGCTGCATGCGGCCCTGGCGGTGGCGCGGGACCCCGCGATGGCCGGCAAGCTGGTGGTGGGCATCGCGGCGTCTTCGGCCGAGCGCTACCTTTCGACGCGGCTGTTCGAGGGAATCTGAGTCGGTCGCGTTCGACCAGTCTGACAGAATATCTATTGTATCCTAGAATACCGTATCTAGACTGCCGCCGGGCAGGTTAACGAATCCGGCGAAGTACTCTCGACCAAGGCCCGCAAAAAAGCCGAGGAGGCCCCTTATGTCCCACGCCCCGCCGCAACCGACCCGCCGGACCCTGCTGGCCTCCGCCACCCTGCTCGCCGCCGCGCCGGCTTCAGCCCAGCCCGCCTGGAAGCCCTCCCGCGATGTGCGGATCATCTGTGGCTTCGCGCCGGGCGGCGCCGGCGACCTGATCTGTCGGTTGATGGCCGATTCGCTGCGCGCCCAGTGGGGCCAGTCCGTCATCGTCGAAACCCGGTCGGGTGCCGGCGGCATGATCTCGGCCGAGGTCTGCGCGCGGGCCGCGCCGGATGGACACACGGCGGTGCTCGCCACCATGGGTATGCTGACCGTCTCGCCCAACCTGCCCGGCATGACCCTGCCGATTTCGGTGGAGCGCGACCTGACTCCGATCGCCAGCGTCGCCGGCATCTACAAGATCCTCATCGCCTATCCCGAGGCGCCCTTCCGCACCGTGCCGGAGTTGATCGCGCAGGCGAAGGCCCGTCCGGGCGCGATCACCTATGGCTCCTCCGGCGTCGGTGCCAGCCCGCATCTGGCGGCGGAGCTGTTTGCCCGCATGGCCGGCGTGGAGTTCACCCACGTGCCCTATCGCGGCGGCGCGCCGGCGATGACCGATCTGATGGCCGGGCGGATCGCCTTCATGATCGGCAATATGCCGGACTTCCTGCCGCAGATCCGCGCTGGCGCGCTGCGGGGCGTGGCCTTTGGCGGCAGCAGCGCGGCGCCGGCCCTGCCAGACCTGCCGCTGATCAAGCAATGGCTGCCGGAATACGACGTCAGCAACTGGTTCGGCATCTGCGGCCCCGGTGGCATGCCGCCGCAGATCCTGTCGGCCTGGAACGCCGCGCTGCAACAGGCGCTGGCCGATCCGCAGGTTCGCGCCCGCATGACCGAGAACGGCATCGAGATCCTGGGCGGCCCCGTCAGCGAGTTCCAGGAGCGGATCGCCAAGGACAGCCGCCGCTGGGGCGAGGTGATCCGGGCGGCCGATATCCGTGCCGGCTGACCCCGCCGCCGCACCCTCCGCCGAGGAGGTGCGCGCGCGGCTGGCCGAATTCCGCGCCCGGCGCGGCTATCTGATGCCGCATCAGGGCGCCATGGCGGCCGCCCTGCCGGATCTGCAGGACGCCTATGGCATCATGTACCGGGCGCTGACCCTGACGGATCGCCATCTTGATCCCTTCGAGAAGGAATTCGTCTGGCTCGCCATCCTGACCGCGGCCGATGAGCATGTCGGCACGCATCATGTGGACCTGTTCTTCCGCACCGGCGGCACAGGGCGCCAGGCGGAGGCGGCCTTCCGCCTGGTCGCCTGGGCGCGCGGCGCGGAGACCTTCGCCTTCCTCGACAGGCACTGGCAGGGCTATTTCCCGGAGGTCCCGGCGGCGCGCGGCTATCTGGATGGGGTCGCCGCCCTGATCGCGGGGCTCGACGTGCCGCCGGTCCTGGCGCGGCTGGCGCTGCTCGGCATCCACACCGCGCGGGGCGAGGAATGGGCGCTCGCCGCGGATCTGGAAGCCGCCTATGGCGAGGCGGTGCCCGAGCCGAAGATGGCGGAGGCGATGAGCCTGGCGCTCTGGCCCTGCGGCGTAAACCAGTTCCTGAAGGCCAGCGAGGTCTGGCTGACCCTGCTGCGCAGCGGCCGGGTCAACCCTGCCGCACCCTTCCGGGAATGGGCGGAGACGCCCGGCCAGGACGGCTTCGTCCTGCCCCCACGCGGCGGCTAAACCCTCTCCACCCAAAGGGGGGAGAGGGCGGGTGAGGAAGGCGTGCATTACGCCCGATGGCTTTCGTCACCCCGCCTCCGCGAATTGCAGCGCCGCGAGCCGGGCATAAAGCCCGCCCTGGCGCACCAGCTCGTCATGCGTGCCCTGAGCGACGATCCGCCCCTCCTCCAGCACCACGATCCGGTCGGCCTTGCGCACCGTCGCCAGGCGATGCGCCACGACCAGCGTCGTCCGGCCCTTGGACAGCTCCTCCAACGCCTGCTGCACTGATTGCTCGGATTCCGCATCCAGCGCGCTGGTCGCCTCGTCCAGCAGCAGGATCGGCGCGTCACGCAGGATGGCGCGGGCAATGGCGATGCGCTGGCGCTGGCCGCCGGACAGAGTCACGCCACGGGCGCCCAGATGGGTGGCATAGCCCTGCGGCAGGCGCAGGATGAAATCCTCCGCCGCGGCGGCCCGGGCCGCGGCGCGCACCTCCGCCTCCGTCGCATCCAGCCGGCCGTAGCGGATGTTCTCGGCGACGCTGGTCGAGAAGATCGCCGGATCCTGCGGCACCAGGCCGAGCCGCCCACGCAGCGCGGCGGGGTCCAGCGTGGCGGCATCCACCCCATCCACCAGCACCCGGCCCGATTGCGGGTCGTAGAAGCGCAGCAACAGCTGGAAAACCGTGGTCTTGCCGGCGCCGGAGGGGCCGACCAGGGCCACCGTCTCCCCGGGCGCCACGGTCAGCGAGAAGCCATCCAGCGCCGCCCGGTCGGGTCGGCTCGGATAGGTGAAGCGCACGTCCTCGAAGGCCACGCGGCCCTGCGGCGGATCGGGCAGGCTGGCCGGGCTTTCGGGTGCGCGGATGTCCGATTCGGCGGAGAGCAGTTCCAGCAACCGGTCGGCCGCCGCCGCCGCGCGCTGGATCTCGCCCCAGAGCTCGCTCATCGTGGCGCCGGAGGAAGCCAGCAGCACGGCGTAGAAGACGAAGGCGGAAAGCTCGCCGCCCGTCATCCGCCCCGCCACCACATCATGCCCGCCGACCCAGAGGCTGAAGGTGATGGCGCCGAAGCCGCAGAGGATCACCACCAGGATCAGCGCGGTGCGGGAGGCGACGCGCCGCAGCGCCGCGGTGACCGAGGCCTCCGCCTCCGCCCCGAAGCGGCGGCGGTCCTCTGGCTCATGAGTGAAGGCCTGGACGATGCGCAGGCCGTTCAGCGCTTCCTCCGCCGTCGCGGCAAGGTCCGCCACCCGTTCCTGCGCCGTTTTCGAAAGCCGGCGTTCGCGGCGGCCGAAGACCACCAGCGGCACGATCACCAGCGGCAGCACCGCCAGGACGATGCCGGCCAGCTTGGCGCTGGTGGCCAGCAGCATGGCCAGCGCGCCGAGGCCGGTGAGCGTGTTGCGCAGCCCCATGGAGATGGCGGAGCCGATGAGTGATTGCAGCAGCCCGACATCGGCGGTCATGCGCGACAGGATGTCGCCGGTGCGCGCCGTTTCGAAATAGCGGGGCGAGAGCGACAGCACGTGGTCGAAGACCCGCCGCCGCAGATCCGCCGCCACCCGCTCGCCGAGCCAGGAGACCAGGTAGTAGCGGGCGGAGGTGGCGATCGCGAGCAGCGCCACGACGCTGCCCATGAAGATCGCCGCATGGTCCAGCGCCGCGGCGCCGCCGCTGAAGCCCTCGTCAATAAGACGCCGCAGCCCCTGGCCCAGGGTGAGCGTCAGGCCGGCGGCAGCCAGCAGGGCGAATCCCGCCAGCAGCGCGCGCGCCAGGTAGGGTCGCAGATGCGGCAGCATCAGCCGCAGGGAGACGAGGGGTGGTCGGGGCGCGGGGGAGGTCACCCCCGTTGAATGCACCCCGCCGCGCCCTGCCGCAACAGGCTACTCCATGAAGCCGGGCTCCAGCAGGCGTGGGATCATCAGCGCCATGTCCGGCCAGAGGATCAGCAGCATCAGCACGCCCAGCATCGGCAGCAGCATGAGCACCACGTCCTTCAGCACATCCACAAGTCGCAGATTGCCGATGGAACAGCAGATCAGCAGGCACAGCCCGTAGGGCGGTGTCACCAGCCCGAAGGCCAGGGAGACGATGCTGATCATGGCGAAATGCACGGGATGGATGCCCGCCGCCGCCGCGACGGGCTGGAGGATGGTGCCGACGATGATGATGGCCGGGATGGCATCCAGGAAGCAGCCGACGACCAGGAAGACCGCCGCGATGAAGAAGCCGGCGGCGATCGGCCCCATCTCCCAGCCGGACACCCCGGCCAGCAGCGCCTGCGGCATCTGGTAGAAGGCCATCAGCCAGCCAAAGGTGCTGGCCGTGCCCACGCAGAACAGCGTGATGGCGGCGAAGCGGCCGGTTTCGCTGAAGGCGTTGTAGAGCCCTCGCAGGTCGAGCTTGCGATAGACGATCAGCGACAGGGCCAGGGCATAGAGCACGGCGACGCAGGCCGCCTCGGTCGGGGTGAACCAGCCGAAGATCTTGCCGCCGATGATGATGAAGGGCGTCATCAGCGCCGGGATGGCGATGAAGATCGCATAGCCCAGCTCACCCCAGCTCGCCTTGGGATAGGTCGGATAGTTGCGGGCCTTCGAATAGACATGGACCGTGCCCATCTGCGCCAGCGCCAGGAACAGTCCCGGCAGGATGCCGGCCAGGAACAGCGCGCCGATCGAGGTGGTAAGCACGCCACCCCAGACGATCATCAGGATCGAGGGCGGGATCACGACCGCCAGCACGGAGGAGACGGCGGTGATCGCGACCGAGAAGCTCGGCGCGTAGCCTTCCTTGATCTGGGCCTCGATGAAGATCTTGCCCTGGCTCGCCGCGTCGGCGGTGGAGCTGCCGGAGATGCCGGCGAAGAACACCGAGAGCACGACATTGATCTGGGCAAGGCCGCCCGGCAGATGCCCGACCATGGAGCGTGACAAGGTGACCAATCGGTCCGTGATGCCGCCCGCGGTCATCAGATTGGCCGCCAGCAGGAAGAAGGGCACCGCCAGCAGGATGAAGGAATTGTAGGAGTTGAAGGTCTCCTGCACCAGGATCATCGGCCAGAGCCGGTCTTCCAGGATGAAGGCGGGCAGGCAGGCCAGGCCGAGCGAGACCGCCACCGGCACGCGCAGCGCCAGCAGGATGAAGAAGATGCCGAACATCAGCCACGCGGCTTCGCCCGTCGCGAGTGTATTGCCGCCCATCAGGAATCCGCCCTCTCACCATGCAGCAGGATCTGCATGTCGTCCCAGATGCGTTCGCCGGCGAAGATCACCCAGGTGACGCCGGCCAGCGGCCAGGCGATGTGGATGGTCCAGAGCGGCAATTCCGCGAGTTCGCTGATGCGGTACCAGGCGGTGTCGGTGAATTCCCAGCCGTAGACGATCAGCACCCAGGCGAAGGCCAGGACGAAGATCGAGGACATGATGTCCATGGCGGCCTTGGCGCGGCCACGCAGGTTGTAGAACAGGTCGACGTTGAAATGCGTCGCCTCCCGCACGCCGATCATGGCGCCGATCATGATCATCCAGACCAGCAGGAAGCGGGACAGTTCCTCGGTCCAGATGTAGCGGGGAATGAACTCCAGGAAGCGCGCGATGATCTGCAAGGTGACCGGCAAGATGATGCCGACGACGGTGACGACCAGCAGCGCCTCCAGAATGCGCGCGTAGATCTCGGTGATGCGGCGGAACAGGCCGCGCGCGCCCGTTGGCGACATGCGGGGGTATCCTTGAGAAGGAGAGAAGGGGGGGGGCGGGGCGCTGCCTGGCGCCCCGCCGCGACGCTCAGGAGGTCATCGCATTGATGGCGGAGAAGATGCGGTCCGCATCGATCTCCTTCGCATAGGCTTCCATCACCGGCGCAACGGCGGCGTTCATCTCCGCGCGCTGCGTGAAGGCGACCTTCTTCAGGCGGCCGGCGGATTCCAGCGCCGTGATCTTCGCCGCATCCTCGCTGCTCTCGGCATTGCGGCCGAAGACGCCGGCCTCACGACCCGCGCGACGGATCGCCTCCTGCATCTCGCGCGGCAGGCGCGACATGGTCTGCACGGAGAAGCACAGCGGCCGCACGGTGATGGCGTGCTCCGTCATGATGAGGTTCGGCCCGACCTCGTAGAACCGCATCTGCTCGACGCCCGCGGCCTCGTTCTCGCCGGCCTGGATGACGTTGTTCTGGATGGCGTTGTAGACCTCGTTATAGGCGATGACCTGCGGCGCCATGCCGATCGCCTGGAAGGTACGGGACCAGATCGGCGCGCCCTGCACGCGCACGCGAAGGCCGCGCAGCTCCGCCATGTTGGTGGCCGGGCGGTTGGAGAAGATGTTGCGGGTGCCACCGCCGGCATAGCCGATCAGGGCCACGCGGGCGCGCCGCTCCACCTCGTCGGAGACAGGCTTCAGCATGTCGCCGTCCAGCACCTTGTTCCAATGCGACAGGTCGCGGAACAGGAAGGGCGCGTCGATGAAGGGCGCGGCGCGGCTGAAGGTGGACATATGCGCCGGGCTGACGATGCCGAAATCCACGGCGCGGCCGGCGGACATATATTCGAAATACTGCTTCTCGAGCCCCAGGGAGCTGTTGAGGTGCCAGACGAAGTTCACCGGGCGGCCGTAATACTCCACCACCTTCTCGGCGAAGTGCTTCATCGCGCGGGTGAAGACGTGTTCCTCATTGAACTGGCTGGCGCCGTTCAGGGTGATCGGCGTCTGGGCGCGGACCACATGCGGTGCGGCCAGCAGGCCGGATGCAGCGGCAATGCCGCCGAGCAATGCACGACGTTCCATGGATAGCTTCCCCTTGTTACTGCCGGGTCATGACGCCCGGGTTTTTACCTTCGCAGTCTAAGCAGCTACCGCGCCGCTTGGAAACCGCCCAGTTACCCGCCGGGGCTGACCCATTTCATCAGGTGGCGGGCGGCCAGGCAGAGGGTGCCATGCTGGTTCACCACCTCGCAGGCGGCTTCCGAGCGGCGGCGTGCCGCATCCAGGCTTTCCACCCGGTAGCGCGCGGTCAGGGTGTCGCCGATGAAGGCCGGGGCGAGGAAGCGGACGCGGTCATAGCCGATGGAAACTGGCACCCCCTCTGCCCCCGCGGCGATGGCCCGTTGCGCGATGGCGGAGGCGGTGGCGGAAAGCAGGCCCAGCACCAGGGCGCCATGGGCGATGCGCTGGCCATAGGGCGTGCGCGCGGCATAGTCGGCATCGACATGCAGCGGGTCGTGGTCGCCGGTGATCTCCGCCGTCAGCAACAGGTCGCGTTCCGTCAGCGTCTTGCTGAAGGCAGCCTCCGCACCGGCCTCCAGCCCGAACCTCATGGCGCCAGGGCCGCGAGGCGGTCGGAGACGGGGCGGCCGGGACGCGCCGCGATATCGCCGGCGAGGCCCATCCGCGCCTCCGCGAACAGCCTGGCATCCATCTGCCGCAGCTTGGCCGCGATGGTCGGTCGGAAGCCCATGCGGCCGCACACCTCCTCCACCGTCAGGCCAGGTGCGATTTCCACCATCTCCGGCCCCGCCGCCCCGAGCTGGAAGACGGCCGCTTCCGTCACATAAAGCACCGGCTGGCCGCGTTCACGGGCGAAGGCGCCGGAGAAGGTGATCTGCTCCACCTGCGCCACCGCCTTGGGCTTGCCGCCGGCGGTTAGCGTGCCGCCGAAGATCACGCGCTTCGCGTGCTGGCTGATATTGATGAAGCCGCCCGGACCGATCAGCTTCCCGCCGAAGCGGGAGACATTCACATTCCCCGCCGCGTCGAATTCCGCGAAGGACAGGAAGGCGAGGTCGAGCCCGCCGCCATCGTAGAAGTCGAACTGATAGGGCTGGTCGACCTGCGCATCCGGGTTCATCGCCGCGCCCGCCTCCCCACCGGACGCCGGCGCGCCGCCAATATTGCCCTGCTCATTGGTCAGGCAGATGGCGTCCAGGCAGCCTTCCTCCGCCGCCACATTGGCGATGCCCGTAAAAATGCCGGAGCCGAGATTGCAGATGGCGCGCGGAAACAGCTCCAGCGCCCCGCGCCGTGCCACGATCTTGCGGGCATCCAGCTTCAGCCGCGGGATGTCGTCCAGCGGGATGCGGAACTCGCCCGAATAGGCGGGGGAATAGGAGGTGAGGTAGGTCTGTTCCTGCTCCGGCGCCAGGACGATCAGGTCCACCAATATGCCGGGGATCTTGACCATCTTCGGATGCAGGCTGCCGCGGCGGACCACGCGCTTCACCTGCACCACCACGATGCCGCCGCAGCGTTTCGTCGCCTGCGCCTCGGAGAGCATTTCCAGCGTCACCGCCTCCTGCTCCATCGAGACATTGCCGTCCTCATCGGCCGTGGTGCCGCGCAGGAAGGCGATATCGACGTGGTAGGGCTTGTAGAACAGCATCTCCTCGCCGCGCAGCGTCACCAGCTCCACCAGGTCTTCCTTGGCGGAAGGGCTCTGGCGGCCGCCCTCGACGCGCGGATCGACGAAGCTGTGCAGCCCGGTCTTCGTGAACAGCCCCATGCGCCCGGCCGCCATTTCGCGCATGAGCTGGGACAGCACGCCCTGCGGCAGGGACCAGGCCTCGATCTCATCGGCCAGCGCCATGGCGCCGACCGGTGGGCTGTTGACGTAGCTGCCGGCGATATTGCGCTTGAGCAGACCCTTCTGGGCCAGATGGCCAAGGCCGCGCGTCCCGCCATCGCCCACGCCCACCGGATGCAGCGCCGTGATGCCGCGCGGGGCGCCGGATTCGGCGAAGCGTTCGCCCAGCGCCGCGAGCAAGGCCTCCGGCACCGCGTGCCCACCGCCGGAGCCGCCGATCAGCAGCGTGTCGCCATCCCGCAGCAGCGATGCCGCCTGCCGCGCCGTCACTTTGCGCATCCCGCCCGTTTCCCCAATCGTCATTGCCGCTATCCTATCGGTAAAGCGCGGGAGGGAAAGCTATGGCGGAGGCCAAGGACGGAGAGGTGACGCTGGACGTGTCGGAAGGCGTGGCGGTGCTGACGCTCGACCGGCCCGCCAAGCACAACGCCATCACCAATACGATGGCCGCCGAACTCGCCGATCATGCGCGCCGCATCAATGCAGATGACGCGGTGCGCGCCGTGCTGCTGCGCGGCGCAGGCACACGCGCCTTCTGCGCCGGCATGGATCTTCGCGCCATCGAGGCTTTTCGGACCGCCTGGGATTTTCGGCATCGGCCGGACTATCCGGGGGCAGTGCGCGCGATCCGCAAGCCCGTTGTCGCCGCGATCAAGGGTTGGGCGCTGGGCGGTGGCTTTGAACTCGCCTTGGCCGCCGATATTCGCATCGCGGCGGAGAGCAGCCGCATCGGCTTTCCGGAGGTGACGCGCGGCTGGGTCGGCGGCGGCGGCGCTTCCCAGATGCTGCCGCGCGTGGCGGGCTTCGGCCAGGCCATGCGGCTGCTGCTGACCGGCGAGCAGATCGACGGGGCAGAGGCGCTGCGGCTGCGGCTGGTGGAACAGCTTGTGCCGGATGACGCCCTGGAACAGACGGCGCATGCGCTCTGTGCCCGTTTGGCGGCGCTGTCACCTGTTGCGGTGCAGGCGGTGAAAGCGGCGGTGCGCCAATCGCTGGAGGCGCCGCTGACCGCGGGCCTTGCCTATGAGAACGAGATGAACGTGCTGTGCCTGGCGGCTTTACGCGAAGGGGGACGGGCATGATCGGCATCGGCGTCGTCGGGCTGGGCATGGCGACCCAGCCGCATATGCTGGCGATCCGCGACTTGGCGGAAGCCGGCACCGCCCGGCTGATCGGCGGCTTTTCACCGAGCGCCGAACGTCGCGCGGGTTTTGCTCTGCGCTGGAAGGCGCCCGTCTTCGATAGCCTGGAGGCGCTGCTCGCCGCGCCGGATCTCGGCTTGGTGCTGGTTCTGACACCGCCGGGCCAGCATTTGCCGGTGGCACGCGCGGCGGCGGCGGCGGGCAAGCACATGCTGGTGGAAAAGCCGCTGGAACGCACGGCCGCCGAGGCGGCGCAGCTCGTGCAGGTGGCGCGCGACGCCGGCGTCACGCTCGGCGTCGTTTTCCAGCATCGCTTTCGGCCAGCGGCGCTGCGGCTGAAGCAGGCGGTGGCGGACGGCGAACTCGGCACGCTGCTGTCCTGTTCGGCCAGCATTCGTTGGTGGCGCGACGCCGCCTATTTCGCGCAGCCGGGCCGGGGGATGAAAGCGCGGGATGGTGGTGGCGTGCTGCTGACCCAGGCGATCCACACGCTGGACCTTCTGCTGCACATCGCCGGCCCCCTGGCGCGCCTCGGCGCGCTGGCGAAGACCAGCGGTCTGCGCGCCATCGATACGGAGGACATGGCCAGCGCCGCGCTGCAATTCGCCAGCGGCGCCATCGGCGCGCTGGATGCGACGACGGTGGCCGAACCCGGCTATCCCGAACGTGTCGAGATCGCCGGCACCGGCGGCAGCGCGGCGCTGGTGGCGGAACGGCTGGAGCTGCATGTGAAGGGCAGGGCGGTCGAGATCGTCGATGGCGCCATGGCCGGAGGCGGCGGTGCCGACCCCATGGCCTTCGACCACGGCCCACACCGCGCCATGATCGCCGAGATGTGCGCCGCCATCACCGAAGGCCGCGCGCCCCTGAATGACGGTGTCACCGGCCTGCCCGTGCTGCACGCCATCGAGGCGATTCTGCGCAGCGCCGAGTCAGGCGGCTTCGTCGACCTGTAGGGTATGCACCATCAGGTCGTTCTCACCCTTTTGCACGACCTCACCCTTCTGGTTCAGCAGATCGAACCCCATGGTGACGATGCCGCGCCCGGGGTTCCGGGTCGCGCGCTTTGACAGCACGGTGATGCGCGCGGCGATGCGGTCACCGACCAGGATCGGCCCCGCAAAGGTCCAGCGCCAGCCGAGCGAGACGATGGCGGCAAACTTCACGGGCGCACGGTTCTTCAGCCCGTCGCAGAGGGCCAATCCCAGTAGCCCATGCGCGACACGGCCCGGATAGCCCAGGCCGCGCGCATAGTCGTCGTCCATGTGGATATCGAAGAAATCCCCGGTCAGGCCGGCGAAGGCAATGATATGCGCCTCCGTCACCGTGATGCCGCCGGTCTCAATCACCAGGCCAGGCTCGACCTGTTCATAGCGCAGCAGTGCCGGGTCGATCTTCATGGATGGGCTCCCTGCCATTGCTCAGCCGGGCGGCCGCCGGCGGCTGAGCCTGGCGGCCATCAGTTCCTCCCGCGTCGCCTGGCGCACCGTGCGGCCTGGTGTGGCGGCCTTGCGGGCGGCGATCAGGGCGTCGATCGCAGCCTGCTGCTCCTGCTGGGATGGGCAGCGCCAGGACCGGCCGGTGATCAGCTCCGCCGCGACCAGATCATCCCGCAACTTCGCGAAATCCAGGATGCCGACGCCCAGCACCGTCGCATGGTCCGTCAAGTTGTCGCCATCCAGGGTCACCACGCCCCCCACCACCGTATCCACCAGCCAGGACCGCCTGAGCCCGGCTGACATCAGATAGCCCGGCCGCGGGTTCGTTGCCGGACGGCGCGCGATCACCGCGACCGGATTTTCCCGGCGCAGGAAGCCGACGCCCAGGTGAATCGCCGACCCGTCGGCGAATATGACATCGCGTGCCGAGTCATAGACCGCCACCTGCTCGGCGATGGTCAGGCGTTCCGGGTACATGATGCTGTACCCTTCGGCCATCAAGTTCTCCTCGAGCAGGTCCTCGAACAGCATCCCGCCCATATCCTCTGGCAACAGGCGGCGGGAGACATAGAGGCGGGGCGTCACCAGCCCATTCCGGATGCCGGGCGAGCGCCGCATGCTGTTGAGCATGCCGACGAAGCTGGTCTTGTGATCGTCCGGTGCGTCCCCGGACAGGATCAGATGCGCAGGCACGGCCAACTGCGCGAAGCGCTCCGGCGCTGTCAGGATACGATATGGCAGCTTGGTGCCCAAGCCGAGATGCGCCAGCACATCCTTGATCGGGGTGGCAAGCTGCTGATTGCGCGCTGGATTGCCCCGCACGCCATGCAACTGCAGAAACACCACCTCATCCACCTGGCCCTTCAGCGCCGCGATGGCCCAGAGGCGCCCGATGCTGAAGGCCATGAAATGCCCGAAATGCGGCTGCAGCCAGCCACCGAACATGGCGCGGCCCTGGGTGACGGGCAGCGCCGCGTCGGGGACAGCGGGCGGCATCTCCATGATGCGATCGCCGCGATGCCGCCCATGCTCCACCAGGGAGCCATCCGGCCGCAGTACCCCGCCATCCACGATCAGGCCGCCAGGGCCGCGCCCTGGACCGGAGGAGGGAACGACAACAGCCTGCTCAATCCAATCGATTTCAGGCACGTGGGGCCACCTTCGCTGCCGCGAGGAGGCTAGTCGAAAGCCTCGCCGAGGACCATGGCGCGGGGCCGCGCGGCCCCGGCCAGCCGGCCTCAGGCCTGGGCAGCCTGGACCTCGACATAGGGCAGGCGCTTCACGCGATCCATGTTGACGCCCTCGATCCGCAGCAGCCGGGTCGGGCCGTCGCGGCGAGGGGAATGCAGGTCGCCGGGCTCGTACAAATAGGCATCGCCGGGCCGCAGCGTGTAGTCGCGCAGGCGCAGCGCCTTGCCGGACTTCATGCCCTCGGGCCGCGCCAGGCATTCATAGTCGGTCATCACGGTCTCGCCCGTCGCCTGGCCATAGATCGCCCAGGAGGGGCCGTGGTCATGCGGGCTGCTGGTCTTGGCATCCGAATAGGCATGGGCGAGGACGGCGAAGCCCAGCTCCGGGTCCTCATAGATCACCTGGCGCTCCGGCGTGCCCTCCGGGATGGCCGCGGCGACGAAACCCGGGTCCTTCAGCGCCTCCTGCACGAGGGCGCAGACCTTCTCCCGACCGGGCTTGCCGGGGTTGTCCTTTAGCGCGGTGCGGCATTGCGCAGCAAAATCTTCGACTGTCAGGGCCATTTGAGGTTCTCCTCCTTCGCAGCAACAACTCTTTGCCTCGTCCGGGCGCGAGTCAACCATGACGTCACGCCGCGGCCGCCCTCAAAGCCTTGCGCCGGCGGATGTCGCGGCGGACGGACAGGCCGAGGGAGACCATCATCACCACCAGGATTCCCACCGCCACCGGATAGTCGAAGATATAGGCCGCATCGCCGCCCGAAAGCTGCCAGGCGCGCAGCATTTCTGTCTCGATGAGCTTGCCGAGCAGCAGGCCGACCACGATCGCGGCCACCGGGAAGCCATAGCGGGACATCAGCCAGCCCAGCACGGCGAAGACGAACAGGGTGATGGGGCCGGCGATGGACCCCTCGATGG
Source organism: Roseomonas sp. F4 (assembly GCF_053891155.1). NCBI lineage: Bacteria > Pseudomonadati > Pseudomonadota > Alphaproteobacteria > Acetobacterales > Roseomonadaceae > Roseomonas > Roseomonas sp. F4. The sequence continues at coordinate 417,871 of NZ_JBSSHK010000004.1, read as the reverse complement.
CGAAGGCGCCCATGGTGGACATCACCAGCACGCTCGGGATCAGGTAGCGCAGCGGCAGCCGCACCACGTTGGAGGCAACGAAGACGAAGGCCGCGCCGATCACCAGCAGCACCAGCGCCTGGGCGAAGTTGGACAGGATGATCGCGTAGACGATGTCCCGGTTCTGCTCCATGAAACGCGGGCCGCCGATGACATTGTGCATGGCGAAGGCCGCCAGCAGGATCGCCGTCGCGCCGCCGCCCGGAATGCCCAGCGCCAGCATGGTCGCCATGGACCCGCCCTCGGAACTGCTATTGGCGCTTTCCGCCGCGATCACGCCTTCCGGATTGCCCTTGCCGAAGCTCTCGGGGTCCTTCGACGCGCGCCGCGCCTCGCCATAGGAGATCAGATTGGCGATGGAGGAGCCGATGCCCGGCACCGCGCCGACGAAGACGCCAATGGCGGTGCCGCGGAGCTGAGTGAGCGGGTTGCGCAGCACGATCATGCCGCCATCCAGGATGCGGCGCAGGCTGATGGTGCGCTGCTCGGCCGATTCCACGATGAACTTCGCATTCACCAGGGCGAAAAGCTGGCTCGCCGCCAGCAGCCCGACCATGGCCGGGATGGTGGGGATGCCGTCCAGCAGCCAGCTGATGCCCATGTCGCCGCGCATATAACCCGCGGTGTTCATGCCTACCGTGCCGCAGAGCACGCCGATCGCCGCCGCGAACAGCCCTCTGCTGACGGTCGAGCCACCTATCGAGCCCAACAGCACCAGCCCCCAGATGCCGATCGCCGCCATCTCGAACGGCCCGATACGCAGCACGATCTCGGCCAGCGGCTGCACCAGCACGAACAGCACCACGTAGGAGATCAGCACGCCGATGCAGGAGGCAACGAGCGCCACGCCCAACGCCTCATTGTGCTGGCCCTTCCGGGCCATCGGATAGCCGTCGAAGGTGGTGGCGACGGCGGAGGAGGTGCCGGGGATATTGATCAGCACCGCCGGGATCGAGCCGCCGAAGCCCGCGCCGGTATAGACCGAGGTCAGGAAGATGATGGCCGGCAGGAACTCCATGTAGAGCGTCGCCGGCAGCACCAGCGCCATGGCCATGGAGACCGAAATACCCGGCAGGGCGCCGAAGACCAGCCCGATGAGCAGCCCGGGCACCACCCAGAGCCAGGCATCGAGCGAGCTGCTCAGCAGGGCGATGGCCGAGCCGAGGGCGGGGAAGTCGATCATGGTGGCGGCGCCCTACAGCAGGCTGGTGGGGAAGGGGTAGGGGACCAGAAGACGGAAGCCGTAGATCACCGCGACCATGAAGATCGGCGGGAAGATCAGCAGCGGCAGCGGCTTGCGTTCCCCGCCGATGATCAGCGCGACCAGGGTGAAGCCCCAGACGGAAAGGTCGTAGCCGATACCCTCCAGCCCCAGGATGAAGCCGCCGAAGGCCGCCACCATGGCCAGGATGCGCAGCACGTCGCCGGGCGTTTCCGCATTCGCGGGATCGCTGGCCAGCACAGGCGCGCGGAGGAAGCCGATGGCCAACACACCCCACAGCAGCAGAACCAGCCAGGCGGTGGGCTGCAACAGCAGCAGGTTCTGCGGGTCCAGCGAGACGCCGCGCGCTTCCAGCAGATAGGCCAGGGTCAGCCCGGCCAGCAGGGTGACCAGGATCAGGGGTGCCCAGGCGACGCGGCGCCCCACGGTCTCAGCCTGCATTGGCGGCGCCTCGCTCATTGAGGTTCAGGCCTGCCGCAGCAGGCCGGCATGGCGTTCCATCAGCGTGGCGCTGCTCAAATAGGCGCGGTTCGACGCCTCCGGCCCGTACCAGGTGGTGGCGAGCTGCTGGTTGCCGAGCGTGCTGACGCAGTCCGGGTCCTTGGTGGCGCGTTCGATCGCCTGCAGCAGGATGCGGTAGCGCTCCGGCTGCGCCTCCACGAAGCGCTTCAGCACCACGAAGCCGCGCTGCGAACCGTCGACAGCCTGCGGCTCGAAGTTGTTGGCGCGGGCATGGTCGGTCAGCAGCGGCGCATCCGGGTAGTCGGTGGACTTCTCGTCACTGAACAGCAGCAGGGGCCTGATGCGGTCCTTGATCGGCAGGAAGCCCTCGCCGCCGACAAAGCCGATATCGACATGCCCGCCCGCCGTCGCCGTGCGCGCCGGACCACCGCCGTCGTAAGTCACTACGCGGACGCGGGACCGGTCGATGCCATGCGCCTGCAGGAACAGCGCCATGTTGATCAGGTCGGCCGAGGCCGGCTGCACGCCGATCGACAGGCTACGCGGGTCGCGCTTCAGGCTCGCCACCGCCTCCTCGATCGAATTGATGCCCTTGCTGGTGGCGCAGGCGGCCAAAGTCAGGTCGCGGGAGGGCAGGTTGATCATGTGGAAGTCTTCCGCCTTGTAGCGGGCATTCCTGGTCAGGATCGACAGCGGGATATAGGGCCCGGCCGAGTGGACCATGACCATGTAGCCGTCATCCGGCTGCTGCATATAGAAAGTGTTGCCCAGCACGGTGCCGCCGCCCGGGCGGTTCACCACGGTCACCGGCTGGCCGATGTGCTTCTGCACGAAGGGCGCCATGGCGCGGGCCAGGCGGTCATTGTAGCCGCCGGTGGCGAAGGGCACGAGGAGCGTGATCGGGCGTTCCGGAAAGTTCTGGGCGCGGGCGATGCCCGGGCTTGCCAGCGCGGCGCCGGCACCGGCCGCCAGCAGCAGCGCGCGACGGCGCGGAAACGCATGAATGGAATCGGTCATAGCCCATCTCTCCCCGGATGGCGGCTCTGGGTGCCGCACAGTTCTTGATCTTCGTAAGTCCAGTTAGACAGGCTATTGCTGACAGTCAACGCCTTAGCGCATAGCGTCGGCGATCGAGGGGAGGCTGGGATGGATCTTGGATATCAGGGCCGGCGCGTGCTGGTGGTCGGCGCATCCACCGGCATCGGCTATGCCACGGCGAAGCTTCTGGTGGCGGAGGGGGCGGAGGTGCTGATGGCCTCCCGCGACGCCAACGCCATCGCCGCGGCGGCGGAGCGCATCGGCGCCGAATGCGGCCGCACCCCCGCCAGCATGGCCGCCGACCTGACAGAGGATGGCGCGGCGGAGCGGTTGGCGGCGGCGGCGCAGGCACGCTGGGGCGGGTTGGATGCCCTGGTCGACGCCGTCGGCGGCTCCATCCGTTCGAGCTTCGAGGCGCTGACGGATGCCGATTGGCTGGGCAATTACCAGTTCAACGTGCTGTCGGCGGTGCGGGCGGTGCGAGCCTCCCTGCCGCTGCTGCGCCTGGGCCAGGCGCCATCCGTGGTGCTGCTCGGCGCGGCAGCATCCCGCATGCCCTATCCGAACCAGATCGTCTCGAACGTCCACAAGGCCGGGCTGCTCGGTCTGACCAAGACCCTGGCCGGCGAATATGCGGGAGAGGGCATCCGGGTGAACTGCGTCGCCCCGGGCCGCACCCTGACCCGGCTGTGGCAGGACCGCGCCGCGAAGCTGGCGGCGGAGCGCGGCTGCGCGGTGGAGGAGGTGATCGCCGAATTCGCCCACGAGATCCCCATCGGCCGTTTCGCGACGGCGGAGGAGGTGGCGGTGATGGTGGTCTGGCTGTCCAGCCCGCGCGCCGCCTATGTGACCGGCCAGACGGTCAATGTGGATGGCGGGATCGCGCGCGGCCTGCTGTAGGCGCGCCACGGCCCGCTGCCGAACACGCCGGCTTTTGTTGCTATTTGGCCATAACCCGGTAACTCCCCGGCCATGCCGCGCCAAAGCGCGGAGGAGGCCGTCCGGGGTGGCGCGCGATGGCTTCGCCCGCCATTTGCCCCGGCCGCCTCCCAAGACCGCATGAGGGACACGCAGACGCATGGCCGAGACCCGCCCAAATCCGCGCCGCCCCTTCTCGATGTTGCGGAGCTTCATGGATGGCGAGGCCTCTGGCGGCCTCGTGCTGATGGGGGCGGCCGTGCTGGCGCTGATCGTCGCCAATTCCGCCCTGGCGCCCAGCTATTTCGGCGCGCTCAGCGCCTATCTCGGCCCGCTGTCGCTGCTGCACTGGATCAATGACGGGCTGATGGCCGTCTTCTTCCTGCTGGTGGGGCTGGAGATCAAGCGGGAGGTGCTGGACGGCCAGCTCTCCACCTGGTCCCGCCGCGCCTTGCCGGGCATCGCGGCACTGGGCGGCATGGTCGTGCCGGCGCTGATCTACTTGGCCTTCAACGCCGCCGACCCCATCGCCGCGCGCGGCTGGGCGATTCCGGCGGCGACCGACATCGCCTTTGCGCTTGGTGTTCTGTCCCTGCTGGGCTCGCGCGTACCGACCTCGCTGAAGGTCTTCCTTACCGCGCTCGCCATCATCGACGACCTCGGCGCCGTCGCCATCATCGCGGTGTTCTACACGGGCAATATCTCGCTGCTCGACCTCGGTCTGGCGGCGGCGGTGATCGTGGTGCTGATGGCGATGAACCGCGGCGGGGTGATGAAGCTCTGGCCCTATCTGCTGCTGGGGGCGGTGCTTTGGGTGCTGGTGCTGCGCTCGGGCGTGCATGCCACGGTGGCGGGCGTGCTGCTGGCCTTCACCATTCCGCTGCGCCCGGCCCCCGGCGCGCCGGACGACCTGCATTCCCCGCTGCACCAACTGGAACATGCGCTGCACCGTTGGGTCGCCTTCCTCATCATCCCAATCTTCGGCTTCGCCAATGCCGGGGTGAGCTTCGCCGGCGTCACCCTGGCCACGCTGGGCAACAACCTGACGCTCGGCGTGGCGATGGGCCTGTTCCTCGGCAAGCTGATCGGTGTCTTCGGCTTCGCCGCCCTGACCATCCGCACCGGCCTGGCGGAGCTGCCGATGGGCGCGAGCTGGACACAGTTGCTGGGCATCGCGCTGCTCTGCGGCATCGGCTTCACCATGAGCCTGTTCATCGGCCTGCTGGCCTTCGCCGATGCCCCCATGCTGCAGGACAATGTGAAGATCGGCATCCTGATGGGATCGGCGATGGCCGGCGCGCTGGGCTTCCTGCTGCTGCGACTGGCGCCCCGTCGCGTCCCTGCGCCAAAGACCGCGCGCGCCTGACGGCGGGCGTATCCTGGATTGCGCCGGTCAGGCGGAGGCCCTGCGCGCCGCCTCCGCGATGGCGTCGATCGGCCCGACCAGCTCGGCCAGGGCCTGTTCCAGGGTCGCGACGCGGATCGGCTTTTCCACATGGCCGTCCATGCCGGCCGCCTGGCAGGCTTCGATATCCTCGCGAAAGGCGCCGGCGGTCACGGCCAGGATCGGCACGCGGCTAATCGGGCCGGGCAGGGCGCGGATGCGGCGAGTGGCTTCCAGCCCGTCCATTCCCGGCATCTGCACATCCATCAGCACCGCGTCATAGCAGCCGCCCGAACGCGCCACCGCCTCCACCGCCGCGGCGCCATCCGCGACAAGCTCCACCCGGTGGCCCACCGATTCCAGCGTCGCGCGCAGCAGCAACCGGTTCGCCGCCACGTCATCCGCGGCCAGGATGCGCAAACCCCGCCGTGCGTCAGCGGGCGCCGGAGGCGTCGTGGCGGGGGGAGGGGTTTCCGCATTGGCGGGGGCGGTCGGCCGCAATTCGGGCAGCACCAGGGGTGCCGGCACGCGGCCCATCATGGTGGAGCCGGAGGACGGCGTGGCCTCCGCCGCGGCCACTGCGGGTGCCGGCAGCTCGAACCAGAACAGGCTGCCGCGGCCGTCCGGCCCCGGCTCGTATTCGATCTGGCCGCCGAGCAGCGCCGCGAAACGGGCGGAGACCGCCAGCCCCAGCCCCGACCCCGCCACGCCCTTTCCATCCGGATCGTGACGCACGAAATCCTGGAACAGGCGGCCGTTCAGCCGGGGTGACACGCCCGGCCCGGTGTCGCTGACATCGAAGCGCAGACGGCCTTCCAGCGGGCGGAAGACGCGCAGCGTGACGCCGCCCGCCTCGGTGAACTTCACCGCATTGCCCAGCAGGTTGAGAAGGATCTGCCGCACCCGCGCCTTGTCCATCAGCACCGCGCGGGGCACGTCCGCCGCCACCTCGATGCGCAGCGACAGCCCCTTCTGGTCGGCCGAGGGCCGCAGCAGATCGACGCAGGACCTGGCGAGCGCGGCCGCGTCCGTCGGCTCCAACCGTGGTGCTTCCGCGCGGCCGGCCTCGATGGTGCTGATCTCCAGCAGCCGGCCGACCACGCCGGCCAGATGCTCCCCGGCCTCGGCGATGGTGCGGACCTGCTCCCGATGGTCGGGCCCAAGCGTGCGGTCGCGCAGCATCAGCTGCGCCCAGCCCAGGATGCCATTCAACGGTGTGCGCAGCTCGTGGCTGGCGGCGGAGAGGAAGCGCGACTTCACCGCGCTCGCCGCCCGGGCCGTCTCCAGCGCCGCAGCCAGGCGCGCGGCCATCAAATCGAGGCGGCTGGCCAGCGCCGTCAGCTCCGGCGTCGCGATGCCCGTGCCCAATCCGACCCGGGCCGACAGGTCGCCATCGGCCAGCCGGTCCACGGTGTGGCCGAGCCGGCGGATCGGCCGCAGCACCAGCACCTCGCCCAGCACCAGCACCAGGCCAACCAGGGCCAGCCCACCAATGCCCATCAGCAGATAGGACAGCAGACGCCGCTGATTCACCGGGCCGAGCAGGAGCGCCTCATCCACCCCGACGATGACGCGCGCGCCACCCAGCCCGAGCGGCGCGAAGGTGAAGATCCCATCGGCGCCATCGCGCATCGGCGCGCGCACACTGCCCGGCCCATTGGCCGCCAGTGCGGCCCGCACCACGGGATTGGCCGCGACATCATTGCCTGTCCGCCAATTCGCCAGCTCCGCCGCATCGACATCCGGCAGATGCAGCCCGACCAGTCGCCCTTCGCCATCGATCAGGCCGATGCGGAAGGAGGCGGGGGCGCTGGCGGTGAGGCGCCGCATGAGCCAGCCGACGTCGAGGCCCGCGGTCATCATGCCCGCGATCTCACCGTCTTCACCCGGGATCGGCCGCCCCACATACAGTGCCGGCGGCCCGTCGCCCGTGGCAGGCCGGGTCAGGCCGGACAGCACATCCCGCCGTTCCCGCAGCATCTGCTGGATGCCGGGACGCTCCCCCAGATTCACCGGAGGGCCGCCGCGGCTGCTGCAGACGCTCCAGCCATCGGGGCGCATCGTCGTCAGCGACAGCAGCCAGAGCGCGCCGTCCGACACTTCCCGCAGAACATTGGTGCAGGCCTCGGCGCCTGATCCGTCGCGGAGGCTGTCCTGCACCGCCGGCAGACGGGACAGCGCGCCGAGCAGTGCCTGTGCCTGCTCGACCAGCGCATCCACCTCCCGCGCGCCGCGCTGAGCCACTTCGGCGGCCTGGCTCTCAGCGGCGGCGATGCGGTCGCGCGCCTCGGTCTCCAGCAGCCAGGTGGAGAAGCCCAGCATCGGGATCAGCGCCAGCATCGCCAGCCCGGCCCAGCGCAGCCGCACGCCCCGGGCCCAGCTTTGACGTGGGGCGGCGCGGCTCGGGGCGGCGAGGATCTCCGGCCGGGGCGGCAGGATCCAGGCGGAGGGCGCATCGGGCGCGGCGTCCGGCACCGGGGGCGTCGGGGCCGGGCGGCCGATCAGATAGCCCTGGATCAGATCGCAGCCTTCGGCGCGCAGGAAGTCGAGCTGCGCCTGCGTCTCTACCCCCTCCGCACAGGCCTTGATGCCCAGGCCGCGGCAAAGCTGCAGCACGGCGCGGATGACGTTGCGCGCCTTGTCATTGCCCTCGACGCCCAGGATGAAGGACCGGTCGAGCTTCACCTTGTCCAGCGGCAGGGCGTGCAGATAGCCGAGCGAGGAATAGCCGGTGCCGAAGTCATCCAGCGCCACCCGCACGCCGAGCACGTGCAGCTCCTCGATCGTCACGGCGGCGGCGGCCTCATCCTTGATGAGGGTGCCCTCCGTCACCTCCAGCTCCAGCCGGTCCGGTGCCAGGCCGGAATCACGCAGCATGGCGGAGACCAGCCCGGCCAGCCCGCCGAGATGGAAGCGGGAGGCGGAGACGTTCAACGCGACCTTGAGCTGATGCGGCCAAGCCGCGGCCTGGCGGCAACCCTCCCGCAGCACCCATTCATCCAGCATGCCGCCCAGGCCGCAGGCTTCCGCGATGGGCACGAAGACGGCCGGGGAAACCGGCCCGAAGCCGGGGCGGTCCCAGCGCAGCAGCGCCTCGCAGCTGACGATCCGCCCCGTCCGCGCATCCGCGACGGGCTGCCAGTCGAAGCGGAAGGCGCCATGCGCCAGCGCGGCGCGCAGATCCCGCTCCAGCGCCTGGCGGCCAGCGAGCTGGCCCTCCATGGCCGGGTCGAAGCGCATCTGCCGGCCGCGGCCGTGGTTCTTCGCCGCATAGAGCGCGTTGTCGGCGCGCCGCAGCAGCGCATCCGCATCCAGCCCGTCGGCGGGCGCCAGCGCATAGCCGACGGAGGTGCGGATCGGCACCGGCTGGCCCGCATATTCGAAGGGCGCGCTCAGCGCTTCGATCAGCCGCACGGCCAGGGCATCGGCCTCGCCATGCGTCACGGGGCCGGAGAGGATGACGGCGAATTCGTCACCGCCGAGTCGCGCCACCGTATCGGCATCGCGCACCGAGGCCATCAGCCGCCGTGCCGCCTCCCGCAGCAGAGCGTCGCCGCCGGCATGGCCCAGCAGGTCGTTCACCGCCTTGAAGCGGTCCAGGTCCAGGCAGAACACGGCGAAGCCGTGCCCATCCGGCGCCCGGGCCTGGGCGATGGCCTCCTCCAGCCGCTGTTCGAACAGGGGGCGGTTGGCCAGCCCGGTCAGCGGGTCGCGCAGCGCCGCCGACTGGGCTGATTCCAGGCTGCCGCGCAGCTCGATCGCCGCCGCGACGCCCTGCGCGATATCGGCCAGGGCATCGGCCGCCGCGGCTGACATCTGCCGCGGCTCCCGATCCAGCACGCAGAGCGTGCCCAGCGCATGGCCATCACGGTCGATGATCGGCGCCCCGGCGTAGAAGCGGATATGGGGCGGGCCGAATACCAGCGGGTTGTCGGCGAAACGCGGATCCTGCGCCGCATCCTCCACCACCATCACCGCATCGGGGTCCAGGATGGCATGGGCGCAGAAGGAGGTACGGCGCGGGGTCTGCCGCAGGTCCAGGCCGATCGCCGCCTTGAACCACTGCCTGTCCGCATCGATCAGGGAGACCAGCGCCATGGGGGTGCCGGCCAGATGGGCGGCAAGCCGTGCGAAAGCATCGAACCGCGCATCGGTCGGGGTATCGAGAATGCCGGTCGCATGTAGCGCTTTCAGGCGTTCCGTCTCATTCACAGGCAGACCGGCCGGAGGCAATGCGTCTCTCGCTTCTCGTCCTGGTGGTGACGTCCAACGTCTGACAACTCAGGGTGGTATCAGACAACATAATTCCCCGCCTAGGAAGGCAAATGCCCGACAAGAGTGGGAGGAATTGTGAAGCTGCGTGCCCTGTCAGCCTGTGGACAATGGGTTTGCGGGCGCGCCTGGCGACGCTTTTCCGCTGGGTAACAAGTAGGCATCGGCTTCGCTTCTGGTTCCCTTGGTCGCCTTCCCGGCGGGAAAGGTCCTATGACGACTGGGCGGGTAGTAGCAGATGGACGGTGCTGCCGCGCCCGGACGCGCTTTCGGCCGTCAGCGCGCCGCCGGCCCGGCGCAGGAAGGCCGCCACCATGGCCAGTCCGAGCCCCGTGCCCCGCCCCTCCGGCTTGGTCGTGAAGAAGGGTTCTCCCAGCCGGGCCAGCACTTCGGGCGCCATTCCCTGGCCGGAATCGCTCACGGAAATACGCAGATAGGCACCCGGCAACAGGCCGGTCACACCGTCCGGCTGCGGCGGAATGGTCAGCCGCTGGGCCATGATCCGTACCTCCCCGCCCGCCGGCATGGCGTCCCGCGCATTGGCCGCGAGGTTGATCAGCGCCGTCTCCAGCTCCGCCCGGTCCAGGCCCGGCGCGCTGCGCAGTCCGCTCGGCGCCTCGCAGCGCACCCGGATGCCGGCGCCGAGCGTGGCATCCAGCAGCGCCGTCAGTTCCTGCAGCGAAGCGCTGACATCGACGGGCGGGGCATTCGACAGCGTGGCGGGGTCGGCGCGACGGGTGGTGTCCAGCAGGCGGCGCGCCAGGGCGGTGGCGCGTTCGGCGTGGCGGGCGAGGTGGCTCGCCACCTGCCGCACCCGCACCGTATCCTCCGCATGGCGGTCCAGCAGCCGGGCGGCGGCGACCACGGATTGGGTGATATTGCCAAAATCATGCGCCAGTCCGCCGGCGAGCAGGCCGAGCGTCGCCTGCCGTTCGGCGCCGCGCGCCCGGGCCTCCGCGAGGCTGCGGTTGCGCATGGCGCGCTCCGCCTGCCAAGTCGCGGCCAGCAGCAGCGCCATGCCGAGCGTGGCGCCGACCACCGGTCCCAGCATGCGCCGCAGCCATTCGCGCCGCAGCGCCTGTTCCGACAGGCCATAGGCGACGCCTATGTCGTGCCGCGCCACCCGGCGGAAGGCGGTCAGCCGCGCTTCGCCATCGAAGGGGGAGGGGCCGCGCATCGTGGCCACCTGGCCCCGCCGCATGGCCCGCAGCACATCTCCCGCGCCGCGCGGCAGGGCGGCGCCCTCGGGCGAGGCCGGCGGCGGCACGGCGGCCAGCAGGGCACCATCCAGCCGGAATAGCGTTACCGAATCGCCCGGAGTCTCCAGGATGCTGCGATAGAAGGACTGGAAACTCCCTGGCCAGAGCGCCGCGAGGACGGCGCCCCCATCGCTGAGCCCATCCGGCCGGGCGCGCGGCCGCACCAGGGAGAAGGCCAGCATCCCGGTATCGGCCTCCCGGATCACCTGGCTGATGAAGGGCGCATCGCGGATGGCGGACCCCGCCGGCAGGGCGGCGACGAAGTCCTGGCCGGCGACATCGCGCGGCACCGCATTGAGCGGGCGGGCGGAGGACATCACCAGCAGCCCGCGTGGATCGACCAGGGCGATGCCGCCGGAGCTGTGATTCACCGCATCCAGCACGCGCAGAAAGTCGTAGAGCCCGGGGTCCCGCGCCGCCGAGTCCCAGTCCAGACCGGACATGCGCTGTTCGACCGCCGCGATGGTCAGTTCCTGTGCCTCGAAGGCGCGTAGCGCGTGTTCGTGCAGCATGTCCGCCACCCGCTGCACCCGCCCGCGCGCCGCCTGTTCCGTCGAACGGTAGATACCGAAGCCCACGGCGATCAGGGCCGCCAAGGGCAACAGGATGGCCGCGGCGCGCAGCAACCAGAGACCTCGCGGCCGGCGCAAGGGCAGGATCCGGAAAGGCCGTATCACGCCGTTATCGCATCCGACCTGTGGTCGGGCACGCGGTCCTGTCCTGTCGAGGCGCCGATGGCATCATGGCGGCGACATTAACCTTCTTACGCCCGGGGTGAAATGACCCCCCGCACGCTATGGTTGAGCGCCTGTAACGTCGGGTGACTCCGCCGCCGCACCGATTTCATCGCTGGCGATCTTGCTGTAGGAGGGCGCCGGTGAACGCCACCCTGCCTGCCCGCCTGGCCGTCATCATTCCCGTCTATGGCGAGGCCGCCAACGTCGCCCCCCTGGTCGCGCGGCTCGACGCCGCTTTGGCCGGCCTGGCGTGGGAGGCCGTGTTCGTCGATGACGACAGCCCCGATGGCACGGCCGCGGCCGTCCGCGCCATCGCCGCGACCGATCCGCGCATCCGCTGCATCCGCCGAATTGGCCGGCGCGGGCTGGCTTCGGCCTGCATCGAGGGATTCCTGTCCGTCTCCACACCCTTCGTGGCGGTGATGGATGGCGACCTTCAGCATGACGAGACCATCCTGCCGGCCATGCTGGCGGCGGTGGAAGGCGGTGCCGATATCGCCATCGGCAGCCGGCACGTCGCCGGCGGCGCGGCGGAGGGCGGATTTTCCGCCGCCCGCGGCGCGCTTTCCGAAGGTGGCGCGGCGCTGGCGCGGCTGCTACTGCCTGTGAAGGTGGCCGATCCGATGAGCGGCTTCTTCCTGCTGCGGCGCGACCTGGTGGAGGAGGTGGCGCCGCGGCTGGCCGCGCGCGGCTTCAAGATCCTGCTCGATATCCTGCTTTCGGCCCGTCGGAAGCTGGTGGTGGCGGAGCTGCCCTACAGCTTCCGCTCCCGCCAGGCGGGGGAGAGCAAGCTGGACGCCACGGTGCTGCTGGAATTCGGCGGGCTGCTGCTGGACAAGGCCACGCGCGGCGCGGTGCCGCTGCGCTTCGTCGCCTTCGCGGCGGTCGGGGCGATCGGATTGCTGGTGCATATGCTGGCGCTGGCCCTGCTGGTCGGGCCGCTGGGCTTCGGGCCGGCGCAATGGGCCGCGACCTTCGTGGCGATGACCGCCAATTTCGTGCTGAACAACCGCATCACCTATCGCGACGCACGGCTGCGCGGGGCGGCGCTGTGGCGCGGGCTGGCACTGTTCTACCTGGTTTGCGGCATCGGCGCGGCGGCGAATGTCGGCATTGCCGGGCTTCTCGTGCGGGACGGGCTGCTGGCCTGGGGCGCGGCCGGGGCGGCCGGGGCGTTGATCACCGTCGTGTGGAACTATGCCGTCTCCTCCACCCTGGTCTGGCGCGCCCGATGAGCCTGGCCTGGCTGCTGCTGGGGGTGACGGCGCTGCGGCTGGGCGTCGCGGCGCTGGTGCCGCTGGCGCCCGACGAGGCCTATTACTGGGTCTGGTCCCGCACGCTTCAGGGCGGTTATCTGGACCATCCGCCGATGGTCGCCTGGTTCATCCGCGCCGGCACGCTGCTGGCCGGGGAGAATGCTTTCGGAATCAGGCTGATCGGGCCGATTGCGCTCGCCATCGCCTCCCTTTTGCTGGCCCGTGCCGGGGATGCGCTGTTTCCGGACCGGAAGCCGGGTTTCTGGGCGGCGCTGCTGTTCAACGCGACGCTGCTGGTCGGTGTCGGCGGCATATTGGTGACGCCGGACCTGCCGCTGCTGGTGTTCTGGACCGCCGCGCTCTGGGCGCTGGCCCGGCTGCATGCGACGCAGGATGGGCGCTGGTGGCTGGCCTTCGGGCTGCTGGCGGGGTTTTCGTTATTCTCCAAATACACGGCCGTGCTGCTGGGCGCCGGCGTGGTGCTGTGGTTGGTGGGCAGCCGCGACGCCTGGCGCTGGTGGCGGGACTGGCGGCTTTATGCCGGCGGCGCGCTCGCCGGGCTGGTCTTCCTGCCGGTGGTGCTGTGGAACGCGCGGAACGACTGGGCTTCCTTCGCCAAGCAGGGCGGGCGGGCCGGGACGGATGAGGCGGGTTTCACCCTGCGCTATCTGGGGGAGCTGATCGGCGGGCAGATCGGCCTGGCGACGCCGCTGGTCTTTCTGCTCTGCGTCGTCGGCGTGGCTGTGGCGGCGCGCCGCTGGTGGCGGGGCGATGCGGCGGCGGGCCTGCTGGCCGCCCTGGTCTTGCCGGGCGTGGCGCTGTTCCTGTGGCAGGCGACCGGCAGCCGGGTGCAGGGCAATTGGCCCGCCATCCTCTACCCCGCCGCCTGCCTCGCCGCCGCCGCCTTCCTGCCGCCGCGTCTGCATCGCTGGCAGCGGCCGGCGGTGGGGCTTGGCGCCGTGCTGGCGCTGGCGGTCTATATCCAGGCGGCCTTCGCGCCGCTGCCGCTCGGCCGGCGGCAGGACCCGACCCTGGCACGGCTCGGCGGCTGGCCGGAGCTGGCCCAGGCGGTGGAGGCCGAACGGCGCACCCAGGGCGCCAGCTTCGTGGCGGCGGAGGAATACGGCCTGGCCGCGCAGCTCGCCCTGAACCTGCCGCCGGGCATCCCGGTGGTGGCGCTGAATCCCCGATGGGCGCTTTTTAATCTTCCGCGCCCCGTGCCGGGCGTAACCGGGGTGTTGGTGCAAAGCGAAAGAAGGGACAGCGCGCCTGACTGGCCCGGAGCCGAGCCGGTTGGGCATAGCCTGTCGCGCAGCCGGCGGGGCATCGAGGCGGAGCGCTATCGCGTCTTCCGGATCGAGTCGCGACCGGGCCTGCCACCCTCCGCGATCCTTCCCCGTCCTTGACGGAAGGCGGGGTCGCACGAAGCTTAGAGACCCCAAGGCGGAGACCACCATGCTGATCAAGCGACCGCGCGGCTGGGAGATCCCGGAAAGCCAGGCGACCCCCGAACATCTGGTGCTGGGCCGCCGCGCCCTGATGGCCGCCGCCGGCGCCGGGGCGATGCTCGCGCCCAGCGTCGCCAAGGCCCAGTTCTGGCGCCGCAGCGAACCCGCCGACCCCTGGACCCGCCTGCCGGCCGAAATCCCCGACCTGCCGCCCGCCATGCGCAACACCCGCTACCCGGCGGATCGCGCCATCTCGCCCGAGCGGGACGCCGTCACCTTCAATAACTTCTACGAATTCGGCAGCGACAAGGGCATCTGGAGCACCGCGCTCAGAATGCCGACCCGGCCCTGGACCGTGAAGGTCGAGGGCATGGTCGAAAGCCCCGGCGAATTCGACGTGGACGACCTGATCCGCCGCATCGGGCTGGAGGAGCGCGTCTATCGCCTGCGCTGCGTCGAAGCCTGGGGCATGACGGTGCCCTGGACCGGCTTCCAGCTTTCCAAGCTGCTGGACATCGTGAAGCCGCTCGGCTCAGCGAAATACGTGCGCTTCGAGACGGCGCAGAAGCCGGAGGTGATGACCGGGCTGCGGCAGTCCTGGTACCCCTGGCCGCATATCGAGGGCTGCACCATCGAGGAGGCGGCCAATGAGCTGACCTTCATGCCGGTCGGCCTGTTCGGCCGCCCGCTGCCGCCGCAGAATGGTGGGCCGTTCCGCGTGGTCTTCCCGTGGAAATATGGCTTCAAATCCGGCAAGTCGATCGCCCGCATCACCCTGACGGACCAGCGCCCGGTTTCCTTCTGGGAGACCTTGCAGGCCAGCGAATACGGCTTCTGGGCCAATGTGAACCCTCAGGTGCCCCATCCCCGCTGGTCCCAGGCGACGGAACGGCTGATCGGCAGCAATGAACGGGTGCCGACGCGCATGTTCAACGGCTACGGCGATTTCGTCGCCGGACTTTACACCAACCTTCAGAATGAGAGGCTTTACGCCTGAAATTCCTCGGAAGTTTTCTGCTGATCGCAGCCCTGGCGCTGGGGCTGTGGTTCGGCGCCGACACGCCGCTGGGCGCCGCGATTTTTCGGATATGGCCGGAATTCCTGAATACCTTCCAGGCCGGGGTGCAGCGTCGTGTCCTGCCGGAATTGTGGGACTGGGTGATCCTGCCGGTGCTGCTCTGGCCGGTCTGGGTCGTGCCAGCGGGGCTCGGCGTGCTGCTGCTGCTGGCGGGTTTCGCGCGGCGGCGGTAGCGCTTTACGCCGCCACCGGCAGCCACATCGCGGCCGTGGTGCCACGGCCCAGCTCGCTGTCGATCCGCAGCAGCCCGCCCGCCGCCTCACAGAAACCGCGCACGGTCGCGAGGCCAAGCCCGGTGCCGATGCCCGCGGGCTTGGTGGTGAAGAAGGGCTCGCCGATGCGGGCCAATGTCTCCGCATCCATGCCCGCGCCGGTGTCGCTGACGGCGGTCACCACATAGCGGCCGGGCCGCAGCGGCCCTTCCTCCGTCACCTCCTCCACCCGCGCGGCGATGGTCACAACGCCGCCGCGCGGCATCGCATCCCGGGCGTTGGCGGCGAGGTTCACCACCGCCGCCTCGAATCCCGCCCGGTCGCCACGCGCCGGCGGCAGGTCCGCGGGCAGCTCGGCGGCCACGCGCCAGCCGCTGCCGAGGGTGCGGTTCAGCAGTTCCACCAGCTCCCGCAACGCCGGCGCCAGGTCGAGCTGCGTCGTCTCTGGCGCCTCGCCCCCGCGGGCGAAGGCCAGCATCGCATCCACCAGCTTGCGGCCACGCTCCGCCGCATCGCCCAGCAGGCCGGCGCAGCGCCGCACTTCCACAGGGTCGCCGGCGCGCTGGTCCATCAGCCGGGCGCCGCTGCGCACGGCCTGGACCAGGTTCTTCACATCATGCGCCAGCCCCGCCGCCAGCAGGCCGATGGCGGCCGCGCGATTGGCGCTGGCCAGCTGCGCCTCCGCCTGCATGCGGCGCTCCGCCGCCTTGCGTTCCTGCCGCGCGCCGCGCGCCGCGACGCCGGTGAGCAACAGCAGAAGGATGGCCGCACCCACCCCGCTGACCAGTGGCCCCACCATGCGCTGTCGCCAGGTCGCCGCCAGCGCGCCACGGTCGAGGCCGTAGAGCACCGCCACGGGCCACTGACCGACCTGCCGGGCGACGAACAGGCGGTTGACCGGATCGAAGCGTGATTCGGACGGCAGCGGCGCCACGCCACGGGGGCGGGACAGGGCCTCCGCCAGCCGCGCCTCGGCGACGGGGCTGGGCCCCGGATCGGCATCGGCCGGCAGCGGCGGGTGGCGGGCCAGCGTGGCACCATCCAGCCTCACCAGGGCCACCACATCGCGCGGCGCCTCCGCGACCGAGGCATAGAAGGCCTCCAGCGGCCCCGGGTTGAAGGAGGCGATCAGCGTGCCCGGCGCCCCATCGGGCCGCGGCGGGGCGCTGCGGGCGATGCCGAAGGCGCGGCCGCCCATTGGCCGGGCTTCCGCCAGCTCGCCCACCGTCTGTCCGGCCCCCTGGCTCAGCGCCCGGATATAGGCCCGGTCGCTCAGATCGATGGGGCGTGCCGGAAATTCATAGGAGGCGGCGACGACGCGGTTCGTGTCATCGGCCAGCGCCACGGCGCGGATCAACGGCTGGCCGGCCGCCGTCATTTCCGCCATCAGACCGTGCAGGGCGGCGTCCTGGCGCAGCGAATCCCAGTCCCGATAGGCGGTGGCGCGGGCCAGGGCGGCCAGGATCGCCTCCTGCGTCGCGAAGGCGCGCAGCGCGTGCTGGTGCAGCATGTCGGTGTTGCGGTGGAGCCGGTCATGCGCCTCCCGCTCCACCTCCCGCCAGGAGGTCAGGCCGGTTCCGAGCACGCCCAGGGCCGGCAGGAGCACCGCCGCAGCCCAGAGCAGGGCGAAGCCGCGCCGGGCAGGGCGCCAGCCGGTGGGGCGGTCAGTGTTCAGGGCGGTCCGCATCCATGGTCAAACTGGCGCATCAGCGGCGGCACCGCCACTGCACAATCGCGACAGTGGCGGTGACAACGCTCTATCGGCGGGACCGGGCGAGGGCGATCACGCGCAGCGCCTCCGGCCACAGTCCAAAGGGTGTCAGCCCGTCCAGCGGCGCCCAGGCCACCTCCGTCACATCGCCGCCGGGCCTCGCACTGCCGCTGGTCCAGGCGCCGGCATAGTCGATGATGGTGTAGTGGAAGCGCGGGCCGCATCCGGCCCCGCCGGGGGTGATGGCATCGACCACGGCGAGCAGGGTGAGGGGGCCGGCCTCGACCCCCGTCTCCTCCAGCAACTCGCGGCGGGCGCAGGCTTCGGCCGTTTCGCCCAGGCGCTGGCCGCCGCCGGGCAGGGACCATTCGCCGATGCGCGGCGGCCGGCCACGACGGATCAGCAGCACCTCCTCACCTCGCAGCAGCACCACGCCGATCCCGACCCAGGGGCGGGTCGGGTATTCGCGCGGATTCGCCGTCACTGGGGTGCGGCGGGGGGTGGCGCGTCCGGTGTCTCGCTCGGCGTGGTCACGGCCGGAGCCTCCGGCGCGGTCGCGGCCGGGGCGCTGGCCTCCTGCTTTCGCAGGTCCTCCAGCCGCGGCACGAAGGACTTCTCCTTCCACTGGCCGAGCTGATAGGCCCAGCCCCGCCAGCGGGCGTTCAGCCGCGCCGCTTCCTCATCGCCCTCCGCCGCCAGCATCCCCCACAGCGTCTCGCCATCCTTGTTCATGGTGACGGTGATGCGGAGGTTGTCGGTCAGTTCGAAGCGACCTTCGCCGATCCGTTCGCCGGGGATCTCGGCCGCCTTGCGGACATCGAGAAACGTCAGAAACTCGAAGCCGCGCGCGACCTCATCCAGGCTGATCTCGTCCAGCTCCGGCGTGGTGGTGGGCTCCAGCACCGCCAGCGGCGCGTCGGTATCGGCGCCACGGCGCAGGATCAGCGGCGCCTCCCCCTGGCGGTTCACCGTCACGCCGCGCACGCGGTCGCGCGGGATATTCGCCAGGTCGCGGTCGATCCAGAGATTCGGATCGCCATCCAACGGCAGCCGACCCTCGGCGAGCCAGGCCTGGCTCTCATTGGGCCGGCGGACATAGACGGATTCCGGCACATTGCCCTGGGTGCGGACGCGGCGCCGGCCAACCACCAGCTCCGCGATCGCGGCGCCCTGGGCGTCCAGGATGCGCAGCAGGGAGGAGGTCGCCCCCTCCCGCGTCGGATCATCCAGGCCGAGACGGTCGAGCATCTCGGGATTGGCGGTGCGGGGTTCGGTCAGGCGCAGCTCGGTGAGCCCCACCAGCAATTCGCGCACCCGTTCGGGCCGCACCGGATAATCCGCCTTGGCTGGCAGTACCCAGACATCCGGCGCGGCGCGGCGGACCTGCAAGGTGCCGTCATGGCGCTTCACCTCGATGGCAGCCGCCTGGGCCAGCCGCTGCGCCAGGCCCGGAAAGGCCAGATCGCTGCTGGAGGGGGAGGGCGGCGTCGCCTGATCCGGTGTCAGCAGGATGGCGCCGCCAACGGCCACCGCCGCCGCACCGCCCAGCAGAAGAAGGCCGCGCCGGGTCATGCGCGCGCTCCCGCGCGACGACGGCTGCGCATGATGCCGAGGCCGATGGCGAACAGCGTCAACAGCGCCGGCACCAAGGCGATATTGGCCAGCCGCAGCCAGGTCTCCAGCCGCTCGATATCCCGCCGCAGTTCCAGCTGCACCTGGCGAAGCTGGCCACGGGTGCGGACGATCTCGGCGCGGGCCGCGTCGATTTCGGCGCGCTGTTCCGGGGTGATGACGGTATTGGCCGCGGGCTGGCCCTGGCCGGGGCCCTGGCGCAATTCGCGCAGGCGGCGCTCGGTGGCTTCCAGGCGTTCGGTCAGCCCGCGCTCGGTCTGGCGGAACTGCGCCTCCGCATCGCGGCGGATGTCATCCACCAAGGCGAAGGGGCGTAGCGATTCACCGCGGGAGCGCAGCGAAACCAACGCCTCACCACCCGCCATGCTGTCGGCGAGGTTGATCAGGAAGGACCCGTTGTCGCTGATCGGGGTCGCCACCTGCTGGCCGAAGAAGTCCTGGGTGCGGACCCAGAAGCGGTCCTCCAGGATGTCGGCGTCATTGCCCACGATGAGGTTGGCGGGGCCTTCCGTGCGCGGGCGATGTGCCGGGAAATCCGCCGGTCGCTCGGCGCCCTCGGGCGGTGCCGGCGGCGCCTCGAAGGCGCTGGTCAGCGGGCCACGCAGCCGCGCCACGATGGTGCGGCTGGTGTCGTCCGGGCGGAAGTCGGAGAGCAGGCGCGTCGGGCTCGGATCGGTTCGCACCGCGGCCGCATCCACCAGCATGGAGCGCGTGCTGCTGGTGACCAGCGGGGTGAATTCCACCGTGGCACCCTCGCGCCGGCGCACCTCGCCGGCGGAGGCGACGGTCACCTGCTGGAGCTCGGCGGTCGCGACCTCCGTGCGGTTCAGGCCATCGGTCGGCACATTGTACCAGGCGAGGTAGTCCACCGCCTGCACCCGGTCACGCGGATCAGCGCGCACGCGCCAGGCGCCGCGCAGATCGAGCACCACCTTGTCCGACGGCGCCTCGACGCCCCAGGCATTCAGCAGGCGCGACAGGGAGGAGGAAGTATCGGTAGCTGGCCGCTGGCCCGGGGAGGGGCGGGAGGCCTGGCTTTCGCTATGCGGGTCGGTCAGCGCGATCAGCCGCCCGCCGCGCATGACGAACTGGTCGATGGCATAGAGCGTGGCGTCCGACAGCCCTTGCGCATGGGCCACCAGCAGCACCTGCACATCCGGCGCGATCACCTGCGCGTCGATGGCGATGTCGCGCACCGTGTAGAAGTTGCGGATCTGGTTCATCACCACGAAGGGCTGACCCACGCCCGGCTGGCGCATCATCATCGCCCGCGGGTCGCCATTCAGCGGCAGGGAGGAGATGACGCCGAGCACGGGCCGCGTCGGGTTCGAAAGCTCCCAGACCATGCGGGTCAGATCGTATTCGAGGAAACGCTCGCGATCCGGCTGGAAGAAGGGAATGGTCCGCTCGTCATCCAGCAGGTTCACGCCGGCCAGGCCGAAATAGACCTGCTCGCCGGACTGGTCGACCGGCACGCCCTGGATGCCGAGCGCCATGGCGCGGTCCTCGGTCTCCGAGAAGGGTTCCGGGTCGAAGAATTCGAGGCGCACCTTGCCGGCGGAGACGGCCGCATATTCCTCCAGCATCGCCCGCACCCGCTCGGCATAGGCGCCGTAGAGCGGGATCGCGGCGCCGAGGCGGCGCGAATAGAAGACGCGGAAGGTCACCGGGTCGGTCAGACCTTGCAACACCTGACGGGTACCGTCGGAGAGCGTGTAGAGGCGGTTCTGCGTCAGATCGATGCGGGCGCGGGACAGCAGCCGGTCGGCCAGCATGTTCACGCCGACCATCAGCACGGCGGCGAGTGCCAGCGCCAGAAGCGCGGAGAGGCCGCGCTTGCCCTGGGCCTTCGCAGGAGCGGGAGAAGTGGTGGTGCTCATGAGGCTCAGTCCGCCTTCCGCTGGTCGATCGCGATGGTGTTCGCGAAGAGGAAGAAGGCCATGAAGGAGGCGAAGAACACGACATCCCGCGCCGAGATCACGCCACGGGTGAAGCCGCCGAGGCGTTCGGTGATGCTGATGCCGCGCGCGATATCGGCGAGCTGCGGCACGCGCTGCGACAGGAACTCCGTCACCACCGGGCTGCCGGCGGCGGTCAGGAAGAAGCAGGCGGCAACCGCGAGCACGAAGGCGATGACCTGGTTCTTCGTCAGCGCGGAAATCGCCGCGCCCACGGCCAGGAAGGCGCCGGCCACCATCATGCAGCCGAGATAGCCGGTCAGGATCACGCCATTATCCGGATTGCCCAGCAGGTTCACCGTGATGACCAGCGGGAAGGTCAGGACCAAGGCGATGCCGCAGAAGGCCCAGGCGGCGAGGAACTTGCCGACCACCGCTTCCCACTGCGCCAGCGGCAGGGTCAGCAGCAATTCGATGGTGCCGAGCCGGCGTTCCTCGGCCCAGAGCCGCATGGTCAGAGCCGGCACCAGGAACAGGAACAGCCAGGGCACGAAGGTGAAGAAGGGCTGCAAATCCGCCTGACCGCGGGCGAAGAAATTGCCCAGCGTGAAGGTCAGCGCGCCGGCCATCACCAGGAAGATGACGATGAAGACATAGGCGACGGGCGTGGCGAAATAGCCCGCCAGCTCGCGGCGGAAGACGGTGACAAGGCCACCCATCACGCGGCCTCCGCTTCGGCGGGAAGGGTCAAGGCGCGGAAGACGGCATCCATGGTCGGTCCCTTCGCGGCAAGCTCCGCCGGCGTCGCATCCGCCACCACGCGGCCGCGCGCGATCACCACGGCGCGGGTGCAGACGGCGGCCACTTCCTCCAGGATATGGGTGGAGATGACGATGGCCTTGGTCGGCGCCATGGACAGGATCAGGTTGCGGACCTCGTGCTTCTGGTTCGGGTCCAGGCCGTCCGTCGGCTCGTCCAGCACCAGCACGGCGGGGTCGTGCAGCAGCGCCGCCGCCAGCCCAACGCGGCGCTTGAAGCCTTTCGACAGCGTCTCCACCGGCTGAAGGCGGACGCCTTCGAGCTGGGTCAGGGACATGGCATGCGCCACCCGGTCACCGAGGGCGGACCCATGGAAGCCACGGGCGCGACCGCAGAACTGCAAAAAGCCGGTGACGGTCATCTCGGGATAGGTCGGCGCGCCTTCCGGCAGGAAGCCGAGATGCCGCTTCGCCGGCACGGGCCGGTCCACCACATCCTCCCCGCAGATGCGGGCGGTGCCGGAGGTTGGTGTCATGAAGCCCGCCAGCATGCGCATGGTGGTCGACTTGCCGGCGCCGTTCGGGCCGAGAAAGCCCAGAACCTCGCCCTTGGCGACGGAAAACGTCACGTCATCCACGGCCGTGAAGGCCCCGAAGCGTTTGGTCAGCCGCTCGATCTCAATCAATGCGGTCAATGCCGGCACCCCCCGGAATACACAGCGCGGCGATTAAGGAGGCGGGGGGCGTGATGCAACCCCCCCGGGGGGCGGCGGGCCCGTGGGGCCGGCCATTACCGTCCGATTAATCGGCTTCGGGGATAAGTCATTGCAAATGACTCTCAAGGACTTCCGCCCGTGAATGCCATGCGCCGTTCGGTCGTCAAACTTCTGGGCCTTCTGTTCGCCGTGCCGCTGCTGGCACTTCTCGCCATGGCGGGGGTCCAGCTGCAACAGAGCCTGTCAGGCCTGGCAAACGCCCGGGATTCCCGTGGGGTCGCCGAACTGGATCGCCTGCTCTTCGCCCTGGCCCAGGCCCAGCGCAGCCCGACCGCCTTCATTCAGACGGCGATCCTGACGGAGGACAACCCGAAGCCCCGCATCGATGCGATGTTCCGCGAGATCGATGCCACCACGCGCCAGACGCTGGAGGCGGTGGCCCGGCAGGGGGACCCCACGCTGGCCGCCCCGCTCCGTGCCCTGCAGGATGCGCTGGCGAAGGTGCCCCCGCAGATGCCGGCACTGGAGGCGCTTTACACCCGGCCGAGGGGCGAGCGCGATGTGCGGACGCTGGCCGCGCTGTCCCAGGCGCAGCGCGATGTGGGCGATGCTGTCAGCGATCTCAGCCAGGTGGTCAGCGCCCGGATGCGGATGACCAGCCCGCTGGCCGCGGAACTGGTCGCGGTGCGCCAGCAGGCCTGGGAGCTGCGGTCCGGCTTCGGGCAGCAATGCTCCCTGCTGCGACCCTTCATCGCCACCTCCCGCCCCCTGGATGTGCAGGCCCAGGTGGATTGGGCGCGGATTTCGCAGATCGCGACCTCGGGCCGCGAGACATTGGAGGGTCTTCTCGCCCGCGAGGGCGCCAACCCGGCGTTGCGCCAGGCGTTTGGGACGGCCTCGGGCCAGGTGGACCAGGCCAATGCCGCGATCCGCGACGCCGTGACCCGCCTTGACGGCAGCAACCGGCCGGTGATGCCCGCCGCCGATTGGACGAGGCAATGCAACGCGCCCTTCGCCTCGATCATCGCGATCGGCACCGCCGCCCTGGATTCGGCGCTCGAGAACGCCGAGGCGCAGGAGGACGCCGCCTGGCGAAGCCTGGTCGTCGCCGCCGCCATCCTGGCCCTGACCCTGGCGCTGAGCCTGGTCGCGAGCGTGGTGCTGCTGCGCCGCCTGGCGCGGCCGGTGGGTGCGCTCAACCTCGCCGTCGGCCGGCTCGTCGCCGGCGATCTCGCCACCCCTGTGCCGATGCCGCGCCAGCCGGATGAGCTGCGCAGCATGGCCGAGGCGCTGGAGGCGCTGCGCGAAGGCGCCGCCAGGGCAGAGGCGTTGCGCGCCGAGCGCGCCACCCAGCAGAAGGCGCAGCTGGAGCGGGCCGAAAGCGTCGCGACGCTCTGCCGCGGCTTCGAGGCCGGCGTGGCCGGCGCGCTGCAGGATCTCGGCGGCGCCGGCGCGCGGCTGCAGGGGGCGGCGGGCCAGATGCGGGAGCAGGCCGGGCGCAGCGGGCAGCAGGCAACCAGCGCCTCCAGCAGCGCCGAGATCGCAATGGACAGCGTGAACACGGTGGCCGCCGCGACGGAGCAGCTCGGCGCCTCGATCCGCGAGATCACCGCCCGGGTGCAGGGCTCGGCCCAGGAAGCGCGGCAGGTGAGTGCCGAGGCCGAGCGGACGGAGGGGGTGGTGCAGAACCTCGCCAGCGCGGCGTCCCGGATCGGCGAGGTGGTGGGGCTGATCCGCCGCATCGCCGGGCAGACCAACCTCCTCGCGCTCAATGCGACGATCGAGGCGGCGCGGGCGGGCGAGGCCGGCAAGGGCTTCGCGGTGGTCGCCTCCGAGGTGAAGAACCTGGCGGTGGAGACGGCGAAGGCCACGGATGGCATCGCGACGCTGGTGCAGGAGATCGGCACCGCGACCCAGGCGGCCGTCCAGGCCACGCGATCCATCGCCCAGGGCATCATGGGCATCGACGGCTCGGCGACCGCCATCGCCGCCGCGGTGGAACAGCAGAGCGCCGCGACTCAGGAAATCGCCCGCAGCGTCCAGCTCGCCGCAACCAGCACGCAGGAGGTGACGGGCACCATCGGCCTGGTGGCCAATGACAGCCAGATGACCGGCGTCGCCGCCGATACCGTCTTCACGGCGGTGCAGGAGGTGGATGGCGTGGCGAAGACGCTGCGGGTGCAGGTGGAGCGCTTCCTCGAGGAGGTCCGCAGCGCCTGACCGGACCCTGCTACCCCGCATCCGGGGTAGCCAAGGCACAGGTAGAAGGCGGGAACTTGGTGCTGGTATAGCGCCCTGTCCCGCCTGCTGGTCTTACCTCACCGGCACGGCCGCCACCGCATTGTAGGGCGAGCCGTCGATCAGCCGGGTCGACCAGGCGAGGTAGACCACCGCGTTCCGCTCCTCATCGATGAAGCGATGCACGCGGGTTTCCTTGAAGAACAGGCTGGTGCTACTTTCAAACACCACCTCGCCACGCTCCCCACGGCGGGCGCCGGGCTGCACTTCCACGGGGCCGGTGGCGGTGCAGTTCAGGGCGAAGCGGGCCGGGTCCTCGGCCACGCCGAGCATGCCGGACAGGCCGCCGGTGCGGGCCTGGCTGATGTAGCAGGACACGCCGCGCACCTCCGGATCGGTGAAACGCTCCACCACCACGCGGTGGCTGCGGGTCAGGCCGAGATTGGTGATGGCGGTGTTCACATGGCCGATCTCCCGCGTTTCCTCGGCGAAAGCGGGGGTGGCGGCCAGCAGCAGCAGGCAGGCGAGCAGGCGGCGCATGGTGGAAACTCCTTCAATCGCCGAGGGCCACGCCCTCGCGCCGTGGATCGGCCGCGCCGAGGATACCGCGTGGCGTCACGCGGATGGCGGTCAGGCCGGAATTCATCTCACGCATATCGACCCGATGCCCGCGGGCTTCGAGTGCCGGCGCCAATGCAGCGGCCGGCGTGCCCGCCTCCAACTCCACCGGCCCTGTGCCGGTGACGCCGATACGTGGCAGGGACAGCGCTTCGGCCGGCTCCAGGTTCCAGTCCAGCATCGCAATCAGTGATTGCGCCACATGGCCGATGATGCGAGCCCCGCCGGCCGAGCCCAGCAGCAGCAGCGGCCGCCCATCGGCATCTAGCACGATGGTCGGCGACATGGAGGAGCGCGGCCGCTTGCCCGGCTCCACCCGGTTGGCGACGGGGCGGCCACCGACCTCCGGCAGGAAGCTGAAATCCGTCAGCTCATTGTTCAGCAGGAAGCCACGCACGAAGACCCGGCTGGCCATCACCGCCTCGACGGTGGAGGTCATGGAGACGGCATCGCCAAAGCCGTCGATGACCGAGATATGGGTCGTGCCGGCCTCCTGCTCCGTCGGCTGCGGCGCCAGCCCGGCCTGGCGCCAGCGGGGATTGCCGGGGCGGGGTTCGGGCAAGGCGCGGTCGCGGTCCAGCAGCTGCGCGCGCAGCGTGAGGTAGGGCGCCTCCACCAGCCCGTGCAGCGGCACGCGGACGAAATCGGCATCGGCGAGGTACAGGTTGCGGTCGGCGAAGGCGAGGCGCCCGGCCTCCGCCAGCAGATGCGCCGCATCGGCGCTGTCCGGGGCCAGGGCCGGCAGGTCGAAATGCTCCAGCACGCCGAGGATCTGCGCCACGGCGGCGCCGCCCGAACTCGGCGGGCCAAAGCCGCAGATGCGCCAGATGCGATAGGGGGTGCAGAGCGGCGCGCGGCGCTGCGGCGCGTAGCCGGCCAGGTCGGCGGTGGTCATGCTGCCGGGATTGGCATGGCCCCGCACGGCGGCGGCGATCGCCTCCGCCACCGGACCTTCATGCAGCGCCACCGCGCCCTGCTCGGCGACCCGTCTCAGCGTATCGGCCAGTTCCGGATTGCGCAGCCGATGGCCGGCGGGAAGGGGGGTGCCGTCGGCGGCGAAGAAATAGGCCCGCGCGCCCGGGTCGCGGCGCAGCGATTCGGCATTGCCAGCGATGGCGGCGGCCATGCGGGCGGGAATGGCGAAGCCCGCCTCGGCAAGCGCGATGGTGGGCGCTACCAGCCTTGCCCAGGGCAGGCGGCCATGTTCGCGATGCGCGGCCTCCAGCATGCGCAGCAGACCGGGTACGCCGACGCTGCGGCCGCCTTCCATGGCGGCGGCGAAGCGCATCGGACTGCCATCGGGGTTCAGGAACAGACCTGGCGTGGCGCCGGCGGGCGCGGTTTCGCGGCCGTCCCAGGCCTCGATCTCCTGCGCCTCCCCGTCATAATGCAGCATCAGGGCGCCGCCGCCGATGCCGCTGGCCTGCGGCTCCGTCAGTGTCATCATGATCGCCGCGGCAATCGCCGCATCCAGCGCGCTGCCGCCATCGCGCAGCACCTGCCGGGCGGCCTCGCTGGCCGGCGGGCTGGCGGTGGCGACCATGTGGCGCTGGGCCGGCTGGGCGAAGGCCAGGCCGGGGACGAGAAGAAGGAGCAGCAGGATGCGCATGGAGTCCACCATCAGCCTGAACCGAGCCTAGGCCATGCAGGATGCCACCGCCACGCGCCGCGCTTCTGAAGCGCGCGGCCGGCATGCGGAATCGCGGGCGGAGGCGGCGCTGGCGGCGGAAGGTTTTGTGACTCTCGCCCGCCGTGCCCGCACCGGCGCGGGCGAGATCGACCTGGTGGTGGCGCGCGGCGGGTTGCTGGTTTTCGTCGAGGTGAAAGCCCGCGCCACGCTGGGCGACGCCGCCTTCGCCCTCGGCCCGCGCCAGCAAGCCCGGCTGATGGCGGCGGCGGGGGCCTGGATGGCGGCCAATCCGGGCGAGGGCGGGGAGGGTGTGCGCTTCGATGTGCTGCTGGTGGATGCGGCGGGGCGGGTACGCCGCATCACCGATGCGCTGCGGGCGGGGTGAGGCTACAGCGCCATATTGTCGAGCAACCGCACATCGCCGAGCTTCGCCGCAGCCAGCAGCCGGCCGGGGCCGGATTGCCAGGGGCGCAGCGTCTCCGGCTGCACCAGGTCGAGATAGTCCGGCGCGAATCCGGCGTCCCGCAGCGTCGCCATCCCGTGTTCCAGCGTCGAGGCCAGCGGCGCGCCGCCCCGGATCGCGCCCAGCACGGATTGCATCACCCGCGGCAGCGTCGGCGCCACCGCGCGTTCCTGCGCGCTGAGGCGCACATTGCGGGAGGACATGGCCAGCCCATCCGCCTCCCGCACCGTCGCATGGGCCTGGATCTGGATGGGCAGGTCGAGGTCGGCGACGAAGCGGCGCACCACCTGCAATTGCTGCCAGTCCTTCTCCCCGAACACCGCCAGATCGGCGCCGGTCTGGCTGAACAGCTTGGTGCAGACCGTCGCGACGCCGCGGAAATGGCCGGGGCGGGCGTGGCCCTCATAGCCTTCCGCGGGGCCCGCGACCTCCACCGTGGTTGCGGCACCCTCCGGGTACATGGTGGCCACATCGGGCATCCAGACGATGTCGCAGCCACCGGCGGAGAGCTTGGCGAGGTCCCCCTCCTCGTCGCGCGGATAGCGGCTGAGGTCCTCACTCGCGAGGAATTGCAGCGGGTTGACGAAGATGGAAACCGCCACCGTCTGCGCCGCCTGTCGCGCCGCGGCGACCAGCGCCAGATGGCCCGCATGCAGCGCGCCCATGGTCGGCACCAGCGCCAGCCTGCGGCCATTCTGGCGCGATTCCGCGCTGCTGGCGCGCAGGGCGGCAAGGTCGCGGATGATCTTCATGGCCTGGCCCTCTCCCGGATTGCCCCCCGGATTGGGGGAGGCGGGGCGCCAGGGCAAGCCCGGTGGGCGCATTTCAGGGACGGCGCGGCGGCATGGCGGGCGGATGACAGGCGGGTCAGGATCGCCTTACCGTCTCAGGAACGGGATGGAGGAGAGGGCGGCATGCGGCTGCGTGGATGGCTTGTCGGCTTGGCGCTGGGACTGGGCGTAGCTCCGGCGGCGGAGGCCAATGAGATCTGGCGCCGGTCCAGCGGCCAATGGACGGTGAAGCTGTTCCAGAACCAGGGCGACCGCGCCTGGTGTTCCTGGGACACCCGCTTTCAAAGCTCCGGCCGCATTGTCTCCTTCATGCTGAACAGCCAGGGACTGCATCTGTTCATCAGCGCGCCGAACATGCGGCTCGACCGGTTGCGGGGGCAGCAGGCGGCGGTGGCGGTGGGCGGGCGCGCCTATCCGGTGACCTTCACCTTCGGGAATTTCAATGACCGCAACAATCTGGGCGGCGCGGCCGGACTGATCACCGCCGAGCCTCGGGCCATGCGTGGCTTCATCGTGGATTTCGCCCAGGCCAGTTCGGCGGAGATTCGCTTCGCCAGCGGCGTCAACTGGGGCGTCGGCCTGCGCGGCACCCAGGCCAGCTTGCCGCATATGACCGCCTGCGTGACAGAGATGCGCCAGCGCAATGGCAGCGGCTTCGACATGGACCCCACGGCACGCCCCGCGCCGCCAGGTGGTGGGCTGGACCCCACGGCACGCCCGGCCCCGCCCAGCGGCGGGCTGGACCCGACCGGGCCGGCACCTGGGCCGCGGCCCGTGCCCGGACCCGCGCCGGGCGTGGGCCTGCCGAAGGGGTAGGCGGCCCTATCCGCCCCGCCCCGGCATCCGGTGCCGGAAGGCCAGCGCCTCCGCCACATGGGCGCGGCCGACCTGGGCGGCGCCGGCCAGGTCCGCGATGGTGCGTGCCACGCGCAGGCTGCGCACCTGGCCGCGGGTGGACAGGCGCAGGCGGGTGGCGGCGGTTTCCAGCAGGCTGAGCGCCTCCGCCTCCGCCAAGGGTTGCAGCGCCTCCCACTCCGCCTCCGCATTGCAGCGGGCGGCGGTCTGGCCCTGGCGGGCGCGCTGGCGGTCCCGGGCGGCGGCGACGCGGGCGGCCACCAGCTCGGTGCGCTCGCCGGGCGGGGCGCGGGTGAGCTCGGCGGGAGAGATCGGCTGCACCTCGATGGTCACGTCCATGCGGTCCAGCAGCGGCCCGGACAGGCGCTGCTGGTAGTCCTGGCCGCAGCCCGGCGCGCGGGCGCATTCGCGGGACGGCTCGCCGAGATAGCCGCAGCGGCAGGGGTTCATGGCGGCGACGCATTGGAAGCGCGCCGGATAGGTCACATGGGCATTGGCGCGGCTGATGGTGGTGCGCCCCGTTTCCATCGGCTGGCGCAGCGCTTCCAGCGCCGCGCGGGGAAATTCCGGCCATTCATCCAGGAACAGCACGCCGAGATGGGCCAGCGAAATCTCACCCGGCCGCGCGCGATGGCCGCCGCCGACGAGGGACGGGACGGAGGCCGAATGGTGCGGGTCGCGGAAGGGCGGGCGCTTCAACAGCCGGCCTTCCACCAGCATGCCGGCCACAGAATGGACCAGCGAAATCTCTAGCGCCTCGGCCGGCGTCAGATCCGGCAACAACCCGGGCAGGCGCGCGGCGAGCATGGATTTGCCGGAGCCGGGCGGTCCGACCATCAGCAGATTGTGGTTGCCGGCGGCCGCGATCTCCAGCGCCCGCTTGGCGCTTTCCTGGCCGCGCACCTGGCTCAGGCAGGGGCCGGCCCAGGGCGCATCCTCCAGCACCGGCGGCACCGGCTGAGCCAGGGTTTGGCTGCCCCGAAAATGGTTGATGAGGGACGGCAGGTCGGGCGGTGCCAGCACCTGGATGCGCCCGGCCCAGGCGGCCTCCGGCCCCTGCTGCGCCGGGCAGACCAGCCCCAGCTCTCGCGCCGAGGCCGCCATGGCGGCGGGCAGCACGCCGGCCACCGGCGCCAGAGCACCATCGAGCCCGAGTTCGCCGAGCGCGGCGAAATCATGCAGCTCGTCGCGCGGCAGCACATCCATGGCGGCGAGCACGGCGATGGCGATGGGCAGGTCGAAATGGCTGCCCTCCTTCGCCAGGTCGGCGGGCGCCATGTTCACCAGAACCCGTTTGGGCGGCAGCGACAGGCCAATGGCGGTCAGCGCCGCGCGTACCCTTTCACGGGATTCGCCCACCGCCTTGTCGGGCAGGCCGACCACCAGGAAGGCGGGCAGGCCTGGCGCGATCTGCACCTGGACTTCGACGGGGACAGCCTCAATGCCGGCGAAGGCGAAGGTCTGGATGCGGGCGATGGAACTCACGCATCCAGGGTTGATTGTTTTCGGGCCTAAATCAACCGCCCCAGCCGGTCAGAAAGCGTTCCAATAAAGCGCCGAGCAGATCGACGTTGTAGCCACCTTCCTGGATGATGGCGGCAGGCAGCCGCGCGCCCGCGATCATCCGTCCGGCTTCGGCAAAGCCATCGGCGGTGACGGAGAGAAAATTCAGCGGCTCGTGCTCGCTCGCATCGAAGCCGAGCGAGACCACCAAGGCATCGGCGCCGAAATTGCCGATGGCGGTCAGGCCGGTGCCGATGGCGGCGAGCCAAGCTGCATCGCCGCTGCCCTGGGCCAGCGGTATGTTGAGGTTGCAGCCGATACCCGTGCCGCCGCCTCGCTCTCCCGCATGGCCAACATACCAGGGGTAATAGCCGGACGGGTCGCCATGCACGGAGACGGTCAGCACATCGGCACGGTCCCAAAAGATGCCCTGTGTGCCGTTGCCGTGGTGGCTGTCGATGTCCAGCACCGCGACGCGGGCGGCGCCGTTGCGGCGCAAGGCCTCCACCGCGATGGCGGCGTTGTTCAGGTAGCAATGGCCACCGGCGCGCGCGGCGTAGGTATGGTGGCCGGGCGGGCGGCACAGCGCATAGGCGCTGCGGCCGGCGCTGGCTTCCCGCGCGGCGGCCAGCGCGCAGGCGGCGGCGCCGATCGAGGCCTGCCAGGTGCCGTCGCCGATCGGGCAACTGGTATCCGCCGTGTACCAGCCGACCTTGCCGATGAGCCCCGTCGGCACCGGCGCGCCCTGGGCCAGCATTTCGGGGCTGGGGTGGATATTCGCCACGACCTCCGCCCCCGCGCCGGGCAACTGGCGCCATTCGGCGTGGGCATCCCGGAGAAAATCGAGATAGGCGGCGGGGTGCACCGCCTCCAGCGCCGCGCGCGGGGCGGGCGGCGGCGTGGCAGGCGCCAGGCCGAGGCGCATCAGCCCGGCAAGCAGGGAAGCGGCACGGCCCGGCACCTCGTAATTCGCGCGGACCTCGCCGCGCTGAAGGAAGAAGCGGGGCTTGTGCAATTCCTGGGCAGGATCGGCGAAGGTCTTCATGGCGAGGACGGTAGAGGCGCGAATGCCGCCTTGTCCATGCGCCCCGGCGGGGTCTAGCGTTCCCGCACGATCAAGGGGGCTTTCGCAAATGAGCATGACCCGCCGCGGCCTGATGGCCGCGACCGCAGCCGCACCTGTCCTGATGCGCGTGGCGGAGGCCCGCGCCCAAGGTATCGCCCCGCGTCGCGGCGGCACGCTGACCACCATCCTGCAGCCGGAGCCGCCGGTGCTGCAGATCGGTGTCAACAACCAGGGCCCGACCCTGATCGCGGCGAGCAAGATCTTCCAGGGGCTGATCAAGTTCAGCCCGACGCTGGAGCCGATGCCGGAACTGGCGGAAAGCTGGTCGCTGTCCGACGACAAGCTGACCTACACCTTCAAGCTGCGTCAGAATGTGAAGTTCCACGACGGTCGGCCGATGACGGCCGATGACGTGATCTTCTCCATCACGAAATTCCACATGGAGGTGGCGCCTCGCGCCCGTGCCATCTTCAGCCGCATCGACAAGGCGGAGGCACCGGATGCGCATACCGTCGCGCTGACGCTGAAGGCGCCCTTCGAACCCTTCCTGCTGATGTTCGATGTCACCGCCTGCGCCATCGTGCCGAAGCACCTGTTCGACGGCCAGGATTTCCGCACGGCCCCAGCGGTGCAGCGCCCCGTCGGCACAGGGCCCTTCAAATTCGCCGAATGGCAGCGCGGCAACTTCATCCGGCTGGAGCGCTTCGAGGAGTATTGGAAGCCCGGCCAGCCCTATCTGGATGCGATCATCTACCGCATCGTGCCGGACAGTCAGTCCCGCCGCCTCGCCCTTGAAACCGGCCAGGTGATGATGACCGCCGCCGGCGATATCGAGCCCTTCGACGTGCCGGCGATGCGCGCCCGCCCCAATCTGGAGGTGCGGACGGATGGCTGGGAATACTTCTCCCCGGTTTCCTGGATCGAGACCAACCACCGCGTGCCGGCGCTGGCGGATGTGCGGGTGCGGCAGGCGATCTCCCGCGCCATCAATCGCGACTTCATCGCCCAGCGCCTGTGGTTCGGCGTCGGCAAGCCGGCGACGAATCCCGTGGCCAGCACGACGAAGTTCCACGATGCCAATGTGAAGCTGCCGGGCTTCGACCCCCGCGCCGCGGCCCAGCTTCTGGATGCCGCCGGGCTGCGCCCCAATGCCCAGGGCGTTCGCACCACCATCAAGCATCTGGTCCTGCCCTATGGCGAGATCTGGACGCGACTGTCCGAATATCTGCGCCAGTCGCTGCGCCAGGTCGGCATCAACTTGGAGCTGGAGAGCACCGATGCCGGGTCCTGGGCGCGGCGCATCGGGGCCTGGGAATACGAAACCTCGATCAACTTCGTCTACCAGTTCGGTGATCCGACCCTGGGCGTGGAGCGCACCTATGTCTCCTCCAACATCCAGAAGGTGACTTTCACGAATACCGGCGGCTACTCCAATCCGCGCGTCGATGCGCTGTTCGCCACGGCGCGGGATGCGCAGACGGCCGAGGAGAGGCGCGTCGCCTTCAGCGACGTGCAGAAAATCCTGGTGGAGGAGGTGCCGCAGATCTGGCTGATGGAAATGGCCTTCCCGACCATCCACGACAAGAAGGTGCAGAACCCCGTGAAGCTCGGCACCGGGGTGCATGCCAGCTACGACGACGTGTTCCTGACGGCCTGATCGCGTGGACCCCTCGCTGCTGCCTGGTTTCCTGCTGCGGCGGGTGGTGAAGGCGGCGATCGTCGTGCTGGCGATCGTCGTCTGTAATTTCTTCCTGATCCACGCCGCGCCCGGTGATCCGGCGAGCGTGATCGCGGGGCAGTCGGGCGCGGCGGATGAGCGATTCATCGCGCAGCTCCGCGAACAGTTCGGGCTGGACCGGCCGCTGCTGGTGCAGCTGTGGATCTATGTGAAGGGCGTGCTGACGCTCGACCTCGGATTCAGTCACCGGCAGCAGATGGGCGTCGCCACGCTGATCCTGGAACGCCTGCCGGCAACGCTGCTGCTGACCGGTGCGGCCTTCGTCTTCGCCGTCGGGCTCGGCGTGACGCTGGGCGCGCTGGCGGCAGGCCGCGTCGGGCGCTGGGCGGACAGCCTGATCACCGTGCTGGCGCTGACCTTCTACGCCACGCCGATCTTCTGGGTCGGGCTGATGCTGGTGCTGTTCTTCTCCGTCTGGCTGGAATGGCTGCCGAGCTTCGGCATGATGACGGTGGGCGCTAATATTACGGGCTTCGGCCGGGTGCTGGATGTCGGCAAGCACCTGCTGTTGCCGGCGCTGACGCTGGGCCTGTTCTACATGGCGGTCTATGCGCGGCTGACGCGTGCGACGATGCTGGAAGTGGCGGACCAGGATTTTGTCAAGACGGCGCGCGCCAAGGGCGTGCCGGAGGGGCAGGTGGTGCGCCGGCATGTGCTGCGCAACGCACTGCTGCCGGTCATCACCTTCGCCGGTATCCAGGCCGGGCAGCTCATCGGCGGCTCGATCCTGGTGGAGACGGTCTTCGCCTGGCCAGGCATCGGACGACTGGCCTTTGAAGCGCTGTTGGCGCGCGACTATCCGGTGCTGATG
The DNA here is from genome assembly GCF_053891155.1 of Roseomonas sp. F4. NCBI lineage: Bacteria > Pseudomonadati > Pseudomonadota > Alphaproteobacteria > Acetobacterales > Roseomonadaceae > Roseomonas > Roseomonas sp. F4. The sequence continues at coordinate 384,118 of NZ_JBSSHK010000004.1, read as the reverse complement.
GGCGTGTTCCTCGCCACCTCCGTCATGGTGGTGCTGTTCAACCTGGTGACGGATTTGCTCTATGCGGTCGTCGATCCGCGCGTGGAGGTGAGCGGGTGAGGGACTTCGCGCGGCGCTATGCGCGCAACAAGGGCGCGGTGGTGGGGCTGGTGATCCTGCTGCTGGTGCTGGCCATGGCCGTGGGCGCGCCGCTGATTTTTCCCGACTCGCCCTGGGACATGGTGGCCGCGCCCTTCATGCCACCGGGCGAGATGGACATGCTGCTGGGTTCGGACAGCCTGGGGCGGGATGTCGCCGCCGGCATCGCGCATGGCGCGCGGATCTCGCTGATGGTGGGCGCCGTTTCCACCGTGGTGGCGCTGGCGGTCGGCGTCTCGCTCGGCGCGGTGGCGGGCTATCTCGGCGGCATCGCGGATGATGTGGTGATGCGCTTCACCGAGTTCTTCCAGACCATCCCGAGTTTCGTGCTGGCGATCCTTCTGGTCGCGATCTTCACGCCCACCATTTCCTCCGTTGTCTTCGCCATCGCGGTCGTTTCCTGGCCGCCCGTCGCGCGGGTGGTGCGCGCGGAATTTCTCTCGTTACGCGGCCGGGAATTCGTGCAGGCAGCGGAGGTGCTGGGCAAGTCCCGCATCTCCATCGTGCTGGGGGACATCCTGCCCAATGCGCTGTCGCCGATCATCGTGCTGTCCTCCCTGATGGTGGCGAATGCGATCCTGCTGGAATCGGCGCTGTCCTTCCTCGGCCTGGGTGATCCGAACCTGATGACCTGGGGGTTCCTCATTGGCTCCGGCCGCTCCGTTATTAGGCTCGCCTGGTGGATGAGCGTGTTTCCCGGCATCGCCATCTTCCTCACCGTGCTGGCGCTGAACCTGGTGGGAGAGGGGCTGTCGGATGCGATGAATCCGCGCCTCGCGCGCCAGCGCGGGACGGCCAAGGCATGAGCCTGCTGCGGGTCGAGAACCTGACCGTCGCGCTGCCTCCGGGTGGCGACCGCGAGCATGCAGTGACGGATATCTCGCTGCATGTCGATGCAAGGGAGATCCTGTGCATTGTGGGCGAATCGGGCAGCGGCAAATCCATCACCGCCAATGCCGTGATGGGGTTGTTGCCGCCCGGCCTGCCGCGCCGCGCCGGGCGCATCTGGCTCGGCGAAACGGAGTTGACGGCGCAGACGCCGGAGCAGTTGCGGGCGCTGCGCGGCAGCCGCATGGCGATGATCTTCCAGGAGCCGATGACGGCCCTGAACCCCCTGATGCGCGTCGGCGACCAGATCGCGGAGGCGCTGTCCGTCCATGGCGAGGGCGCGCGGGCGAAGGACCGCGTGCCCGAATTGCTGGCGGCGGTGAACCTGCCGGACCCGGCCTCGCTCGCCCGCGCCTACCCGTTCCGGCTCTCGGGCGGCCAGCGGCAGCGGGTGATGATTGCCATGGCACTGGCGTTGGAACCCGCGCTGCTGATCGCGGATGAGCCGACCACGGCGCTGGATGTCACCACGCAGATGCAGATCCTGCGGCTGATCCGCGAGATCCAGTCGCGCCGTGGCATGGGCGTGATGTTCATCACCCATGATTTCGGCGTGGTAGCGGAGGTGGCGGACCGCGTTGCGGTGATGCAGCTTGGCCGCATCGTCGAACAGGGGCCGGCGGCGGAGATTCTCAACCGACCGCGCCACAGCTACACCCAGTCGCTGATCGCCGCCGTGCCGCATGGCACGCCGACAACGCGGCCGGAAGTCGGTGGCGCCACTGTGCTGGAATCGCGCGGCATCACCAAGACCTACAGCCGCGGCGGCTGGTTCGCGCCCAAGGTGGCGGTGCGCGCCGTGCATGATGCGGATTTCGTGCTGCGCCAGGGGGAGACGCTGGGCCTGGTCGGGGAATCCGGCAGCGGCAAGTCCACGCTGGCGCGCTGCGTGGTGAATCTGGTGAAGCCCGAGGCCGGCGAGATGCTGTTCCACGGCAGCGACCTGCGCCCATTGTCCCGCGAGGCCTGGAAGCCGTTCAGAAAACGCATCCAGATGGTGTTCCAGGACCCTTTCGCCTCGCTGAACCCGCGCCGCAAGGTCGGCGAAATCATCGCAGAGGGGCCGATCACCCACGGCACGCCGCGCGTCGCGGCGCTGGATCGGGCGCGGGACCTGCTTCGGCTGGTGCAGCTGGATGCAGGCGCCATGGACCGCTTCCCCCATGAATTCAGTGGCGGGCAGCGGCAGCGCATCGGCATCGCCCGCGCACTGGCCATGGAGCCCGAATTGCTAATCGCCGATGAGCCGGTTTCGGCGCTGGATGTTTCGGTCCAGGCGCAGGTCCTCGAACTTCTCGCGGATATCCGCCGGACCCTTGGCCTGACCATGCTGTTCATCACGCATGACCTGCGCGTCGCGGCGCAGATCTGCGATCGCATCGCGGTGATGCAGCGCGGAGCCATCGTGGAAATGGGCGAGACGGCGCAGGTTTTTGGCGCGCCTTCGCATGCCTATACGCGCCAACTGCTGGACAGGATCCCCGGAAGAGGGTGGACTCCGCCGACTATCACTTGAGGTCCCTATGAAACTCGACCCGGGCGCCCGCCGCGCCATTCTGGAGGCCTGCGATTCGCTGCGCGGGGAGGGGGAGCAGGCGTTGATGCGCCTGGTGCGCTGCCCCTCCACTCTCGGCAACGAGGCCTCGGCGCTGAACGAGATGGCACGCGTCTATGAAAGCCTGGGCCTGACCTCGCGGCGGGTGCCGACTGAGCCGGCGGTGCTGGCGGCCCATCCCGGCTTTTCCCCGCCGCTGATCGGTTATGAGGGGCGCGACAATGTGGTGGCCGTCCACCGGCCGCGCGCCGCGAAGGGGCGGTCTCTGACCTTGCAGGGCCATGTCGATGTGGTGCCGGAAGGCGCCGAGGATGAGTGGACCACGCCGCCCTATGCGCCGGACATCCGGGGCGGCCGCATGTATGGCCGTGGCGCCGGCGACATGAAGGCCGGCATCCTCAGCTACGTCACCGCATTCCGCGCCCTGAAGCTTGCCGGACTGCAACCGGCGGCGGAGGTGCAGATGCAGTCGGTGATCGAGGAGGAATGCACCGGCAATGGCGCTCTGGCCTGCATGCTGGCCATGCCAAAGACGGATGCCGTCATCATCCCCGAACCCGGCCCCGGCCTGCCGGCGATGTACAGCGCGGAAGTCGGCGTGGTCTGGGCCTGGGTCACCGTGACGGGCCGCCCGGCGCATGTGCGGGACAAGCAGGCGGGGGTGAATGCGGTGGAGGCGGCGATGTCCATCTGGACCCGCTTCGAAGCCTATGAGCGCGACATGAACCGCGGCGAGCTGATCCACCCCAGCTTCCGGGGCGTGAACCATCCGGTGAACGTGAACCTCGGCACCTTCACGGGCGGCGAATGGAATTCCTCCGTGCCCACCCGCGCCACGCTCGGCCTGCGGGTCGGCGTGATGATGGGCAATACGGCGGCCAGCGTGCGCGGCGACATCGAACGCATTGTCGAGGCTGCGCGCGGCGACGGCGCGCTGAAGGGCGCCAAGGTGAAGCTGGAGTTCAAGGGGTTCATGGCCGATCCCTGCGTCTTCGACATGCAGGCGGAGATCGTGCAGGCCTCGATGACGAATTTCGCGGACCTCACCGGCCACGAGCTGCGCAAGTATCCGGCGACCGGGCTGACGGATGGCCGGTTCTTCACCCTGTACCAGGACACGCCCGTGGCCTGCTTTGGTCCGGATGCGCAGGATATCCACGGCATTGATGAAAGCGTCGGCATGGACAGCATGCACGACATCACAAGGACCATCGCCATCACCATGGCCGAATGGTGCGGCGTGGAGGCTACGGCATGACCGGCAATTTCAAACCCTCCGGCGCCCGCCTCTGGGACAGCCTGATGGAATTTGCGCGCATTGGCGCCACGGCGAAGGGCGGCAACAACCGGCAGACGCTGACCGACCTGGACGGCGAAGCCCGCGCGCTGCTGCAACGCCAGGCGGAAGCCGCGGGCGCGACGCTGGCGCTCGACCGCGTGGGCAACATGGCGCTGACCCGGCCGGGGCGCGATGCGTCGCGCAAGCCGGTGGCCATCGGCAGCCATCTCGACACGCAGCCCACGGGCGGCAAGTTCGACGGCGTGCTGGGCGTGCTGGTCGGCCTCGAAATTCTGCGCGCGCTGGACGAGGCGGGGATCGAGACGGAAGCGCCCGTCATGCTCATCAACTGGAGCAATGAGGAAGGCGCCCGCTTCTCGCCCCCCATGATGGGCAGCGGCGCCGCCATGGGAATCTTCCCGGAAGCCGAGGTGCTGGCCAAGACCGACAGCAGCGGCGCCATCTTCGGCGACGAACTTTCGCGGATTGGCTGGGCGGGGTCTTCCGATCCGGCGGCCTTGCAGGAGCTGGAAGCCTATTTCGAGGTGCATATCGAACAGGGGCCGCAGCTCGAAAAGCTGGGCCTCGATATCGGCATCGTCACCCATGCCCTGGCGCAGCACTGGTTCGAGGTGACCGTCACCGGCGAGAATGCGCATGGCGGCAGCGTCATGGCCGGGCGGCGGGACGCCATGATGGGCGCGGCCGAGATGATTCTGGCCATCGAGAATGCCGCGCTGGCCGCCGGTGCGCGGGCCACGGTGGGCCGGCTGACCGTGCATCCGGACAGCCGCAACGTGGTGCCGGACCGCGTCTGGTTCAGCCTGGATACGCGGCACGACGACGAGCACAAGCTGGCGGCGCTAGCCGCCACGCTACGCGGGGAGGCCGCGGCGATCGGTGCGCGGCGTGGTGTGACCGTGGCCGTGGAGGATTTCTGGATCTCGCCCGCCACACCCTTCGCGGCGCCTTTGGTGGATCGGCTGCGGGACTCCGCGATGGCGCGGAAGATTCCGCATCAGGAGATGCCGACGGCCATCGGCCATGACGCGGTGTACTGCGCGCGGCGCTTGCCGACCGTGATGGTCTTCACCCCCTGCCATGGCGGCATCAGCCACAATGAGGCGGAGAGCATCACGCCGGAATGGGCGGAGGCGGGGCTGCTGGTGGTGGCGGACGCGGTTTTGGCGACGGCAGGGGTGGCGAAGGGGTAGGGCGGCTGAGCCCCCACCCCGACCTTCCCCCGCAAGAGCGGGGGAGGGTGGCCGCGCAGCGGCCGGGTGGGGGGCCCGCCGCTATCCCCGCCCGAAAAACTCCAGCACAGCCGCATTGAACGCCTGCGGCTGCTCCCACTGCGCCGCATGTCCGCATTCGGAAAGAATCACCAGCTCGCTCCCCGGCAGCGCCCTGTGGAAAATCCGGAACACCGAAGGCGGCGCCCACAAATCGGCGTCGCCGCCGATCAGCAGCACCGGCATCGCCAGCCGCCCGAGCGCCGCCACATCCAGCCGGTTCAGCCGCCGCTGCTCCTGCCGCTTGCCCGGGATCGCCGCATGTTCCAGCGCCAGCCAGGCGGCGGTCCCCTCTGGGTTCGCGGCCCGATAACTCGGCCCCACCTCGCGGAAATGCCCCGGCATCTCGGAAAAGCCCTTGGGTCGCAGGCTGGCGCTCAGCGCCGCATAATCCGCATCCTCCAGCCCCATATGGGTGCAGGCCAGCACCATCCGCCCGACGCGTTCGGGGAAGGACAGCGCGAAATCCCAGGCGACGATGGCGCCCGCCGCGCAGCCCAGAAGATGCGCCCGCGTCACGCCCAGCGCATCCATCACCGCCGCCAGATCCTCCGCCGCGCAGCCGGGGTCCTCGGTGGCGGGCGAGCCCATATGGCTGCGCCGTGAATAGCCGATGACGCGATAGCCCGCCGCGGCCAGCACCGGCTGCTGGTAGCCCCAGACGGCATGGCTGCCGGTGCCGGGATGCAGCAGGATCACCGCCGGGCCGTCGCCGCCCGTGTCCCAGCAGGCCAGGCTGCCGCCCGGCACCGGCACCTGGCGCAACGGGGCGGGCGCCTGCGGCGGCAGGGGTTGGCGCAGCGCTTCGTCCGACATCGGCTCTCTCCTCGAATCGCCGCGCAGCATGCCGCAGCCCGCGCCGCCTTCCCACCCGGCGCCGGGGCTGGCAGGTTCCTGGCCTCGGTCCACGGAGCTTCCCAAGACATGCGCATCGCCATCGGCGGCTTCCTGCATGAAAGTCATTCCTTCGCCCCGATCCCGACGCGCTGGGCGGATTTTCTCGCGCCCGGTGGCTGGCCCAGCGTGCAACGCCCGGCGACGCTGCTGAACACGCTGCGCCCCTCCGCCGTGCCCGCCGCCGGCGCGATCCGCGTGGCGGAGGAAGCCGGTGTCACCATCGCCCCACTTTCCTGGGGCTTTGCCAATCCCGCTGGCCCCGTCACGGCCGAGGCCTTCGAGCGCCTCGCCGCGCTGATCTTCCATGACCTTCAGGCGGCGCTGGATGAAGGCCCGCTGGATGGCCTCTATCTCGACCTGCACGGCGCCATGGTCGCCGAGCATTTCCCCGATGCCGAAGGTGAACTGCTGCGGCGCGCCCGCGCCATCCTCGGCCCCGATGTGCCGATCACCGCCAGCCTCGACCCGCATTGCAATTTGACGGCGGCGATGGTGCAGCACGCCGACGCGCTCGCGCCTTTCCGCACCTATCCGCATGTGGACATGAAGGAGGCCGGCGCGCGCGCCATGCAATTGCTGTTCGACCGCATCGCGCTCGGCCGGCCCTTCGCGAAAGCCTTCCGGCAGCTCGACTACCTGATCCCCATCACCGGCCAGTGCACCCTGGTGCCACCGATGGCCGATGCCATGGCCGCGCGGGCGGAGATCGCGGAACGCACGGGCGTCGCAGAGCTCGGCCTGTGCTTCGGCTTCCCCTATGCGGACTTCCCCGATTGCGGCGCCGGCTTCGCCGCCTTCGCCGCCGATCAGGACAGCGCCGATGCGGCGGCGGAGGCCTTGCTGGCCGATCTCGCCGCGCGTGAATCCGCCTTCGCGCCGGATATCCATGACGCTGATGCCGGCGTCGCCAAGGCCATCGCATTGGCGATGAAGTCGGATCGCCCGGTGGTGATCGCGGATACACAGGACAATCCCGGCGGCGGCGGCCATGGCGACACCACGGGGCTGCTCGCGGAGCTGATCCGCCAGAAGGCGGAAGGCGCGGTGCTGGCGCTGATCAACGACGCCGAAAGCGCCGCCGCCTGTCATGCGGCCGGGGAGGGGGAGGTGGTCACGCTCAACCTCGGCGGCAAATCCGATGGCGCGCCGCTGGCGGTCTCCGCGCGCGTGCTGATGCTGACCGATGGGCATTTTGTATGCACTGGCCCGATGGCCGGCGGCAATGTCGCCGATCTCGGACCGACGGCGTTGATCAGCCCGCAGCCGGGCATTCGCGTGATTGTCACGTCGCGCAAGATGCAGGCCTATGATCAGGCGCTGTTCCGTCATGTCGGCATCGAGCCCTCGGCACAGCGCATTCTCGCGTTGAAATCCAGCGTGCATTTCCGCGCGGATTTTCAGCCGATCGCGGAGGCTGTGCTGGTGGTCGCCGCGCCTGGGCCGGTGGTGGCCGATCCGGCGACGCTGCCCTTCACGAATCTGCGCCCTGGACTGCGGCTGCGACCGGGTGACAATCGCCGGACGTGACAGGCAACGGGGCTGGCGTGGCCGGCGGGCCAGCTTTATGAGTCCGCCGCACTCCGCTTTAGGCGACCTCCCCGTTGCTCAGCCCCATTCGGCCCTTCGGGGTCGCCGCCAGCCTGCCGATTCGCATCGAGCGAATCACGCTGCTGCCTGACCAATTTGACGATCTCGCCGCCGATGCCATCGGCGACGGGCAGCGCATTCTGGAAGTGGTGCGCGAGGACTGGCAACAGGACGTGCTGCGATTCAGTGCGGCCGGAGATGCCCTGTTCGCCGCCTTTGCCGGCCAGGCGCTGCTCGGCCTTTGTGGGCTGACGCGCGATCCTTATTTGAGCCTGGAACATATCGGCCGCGTGCGCCGCCTCTATGTGCTGCGCCCGGCGCGCCGGGCCGGTGTCGGCCGCGCATTGGTGGAGGCGGTGGCGAGCGCCGCGACGGCGCATGGCTATGCGCGACTGCGGGTACGGGCACCGGTCTCCGCCCATACATTCTATGAGCGCTGCGGTTTCCTGCGCGCCGTGGGTGCCCGTGCCGCGACGCATATCCGGCCGCTGATGCAGGCGGTGTGACGGCGCGAAGTCAGACCGGATGCGCGTCGAGGAAGGCGCGCACCGCGGCCGCGCGCGGAATGGGGGCGACGGCGCCGTAGCCGGTGGTGGACAGCGCCGCGGCAGCATTGGCGTAGCGCGCCGCCTGCTGTGGCGTATCCCCCCCGACGATGCGGGCGAGGAAGGCGCCGGCCAGCGTATCGCCCGCGCCGGTCGCATCCACGGCCTGCACCTTGAAGCCGGGAATGCGCTGCCGTGCCTCGCGCGTCGCGACCATCACCCCCTCCGCCCCCAGCTTCAGCAGCACCAGCGGGCAGAGCTTCAGGTAGAAATCCGCGATCGCGTCCGCATCGCGCAGACCGGTCAGCGCCACCGCATCATCGAAGGACGGGAAGGCGAGGTCGGAGAGCGCGACGGCCGCATGAATGCAGGCGGCGGCGCGGCGCAGCGGCCAGAGGCGCAGCCGCAGATTGGTGTCGAAGGAGACGCTGACACCGGCCTCGCGCGCCACCTCCATCGCATGGAAAGCGGCGTCACAGGCCGTGTCGGAAATGCCGAGGCTGATGCCCGAAAGGTGCAGGATGCGCGCCTGGCGGATCGCCGCTTCCGGCACATCGGCCACGCGCATGCGGCTGGCGGCGCTGCCCTTGCGATAGAAGGTGAAGTCGTGCCCCTGCGGCCCGTGGCTGACGAAGTAGATTCCCGTCGGCGCGTCCGGATCGCCGCACACCGTCGCGGTATCCACACCCTCCGCCGCCCAGAGCTGACGAAAGCTCTCGCCCGGCCGGTCCTGGCCCATATGCGCCATCATGCCCGCGGCCGCGCCATTGCGCGCCGCCGCGATGGCGGCGTTGGAGGTGTCGCCGCCATGGCCTTCCAGATACCGGCCATCCGGCTGCTGGTTGAATTCCAGCATGGGCTCGCCGAGGCAGAGAATGTCGGGCATCGCCGTCACGCCTGCCGCAGGCCGAGCACGTCGCGTGCCGCCGCCTCGATGGCGGCGCGGTCGCCGCGCGCCAGCAGCGCCTCATCCACCAGCTTGCCGCCGATGCCAACGAAGGCGGCGCCGGCCGCCAGATAGTCCGGCGCATTGCGGGCATCGACGCCGCCGGTGGGGCAGAAGGCGACATCCGGGAAGACCGAGCGCAGCGCCTTGATGTGCGGCGGTCCGCCGGCGGAGCTGGCCGGGAACACCTTCACCACATCGGCGCCGGCAGCCAGCGCCGCGCGCACCTCCGTCGGCGTCATGGCCCCGAGCATGGAGGCTGCGCCGGCGCCCCGCGCGGCTTCCGCCACCGCCGGATCGACCCAGGGCGAGACCAGGAAGCGGGCGCCCGCGGCGAGGCAGGCTTCCGCCGCCGCGCGGTCCGGCACGGTGCCGGCGCCGATGATCAGAGCGGGGTCTGCGGACAAGGCGCGGATCAGCCCGGGCGCGTTGGGCACGGTCATGGTGATCTCGAAGATGGTCAGGCCGGCGCCGCGCAGCCATTCCACGGCCAGCGCCGCTAGCCTCGCATCCGTGGTGCGCACCACGGGGATGACGCGGGCCGCGCGCAGTTGCGGCAGCAGGGCATGGTTCATGACGTTGTCTCCCTTCCTGAATCGGATGCGGCGGCGCGCAAGCGGCGACTCACGGCTCGCTCCGCCGCTGCCGCAGCGCGGCCTTCATGCGTGACAGGCGCTGCTCCGCCGCCGGCGGTGAGAGCAGGGCGGCGGCAACCGACAGCGCATCGCCGAGCACCAGATGCACCAGGCGCGACACCATCGGCGTGTGCAATTCGGTATCCTCCTCGACCTCGCAGGGGATCAGCAGCGTGGCGCAGGCGGCCAGCGGCGAGCCTGGAAGGGTGATGGCGACGACCGTGGCGCCGGAGGCAGCGGCGAGCGTGGCGGCCTCCACAATGTCCTTGCTGCGCCCGGTATGGGAAATGCAAAGCGCGACCGCGTCGCCATCCAGCGTGGCGGCGGCCATGGCCTGCATGTGTGGGTCCGACCGCGCGACGACGCCGCGGCAGATGCGGAACAGTTTGTGGGCCAGGTCCTGCGCCACGGCGGCGGAGGCACCAAAACCCCAGATCTCGACGCGCGCGGCGCGAACCAAGGCGAGGGCGGCACGCTCGATGCTGGCCGGGTCCATCTTCTGCCGCGCCTCGGCCAGAGCGGCGATGGCTGTGTCGAAGACGGCGAGCGCGGCATCCGGCACCGGCGTGCCCGGGCCGATGCGGCGATGCATGCGGGCGCCGCCCCCACCCTCGGCCCGCGCCAGCGCCATGCGCAGATCGGCGAAGCCCTCCAGGCCGAGGGAGCGGCAGAAGCGGATGACGGTGGGTTCGGAAACGCCGGCGCTGCGCGCGAGGGTTGCGAGGGTTGCGTTCATGGCGGCGGCCGGATCGGCCGTCACCATCTCCGCGACCTTGCGCTCGGCTGGGCTCAGCCGGTCCAGCAGATGGGCGATTCTGTCGCGCATCGCCCCCTCCATCCTGGTGTAGCGATACTACAAGGCCAGATGGAGGCGCGACAAGTGTGAAGGAAAGCGGGGGCTGGTGTGCCGCTCAGATCGCCATGGCTTCGGCGGTCTTCTGCAGGCGCAGCGCGGCGTCGCGGGCAAGGGCCGTGTCCTCGGCCGTTTCGTGCAGGCGATCCTGCAACAACTGGGTGCTGTCGCCCAGGCCGGCGACGGCGCTGCCGAGAGCCGCGAGCTCGGCGCGGAAGTTGGCGATGGCGGCGCGCTGTTCGGCCAGCGCGGCCTCGAGATTGCGTAGCGCGACGCGCAGGCGGCGTTCATCGCTATTGGGGAAGGGCAGGATCTCCGCCTCGGCGGGGGGGGAGAGGGTCTGTTCATCGTTGCGCATGAATTGCCTCCGAAGTGGGAAGGTGTTGCCAGGAGACTAACAAATCCAATTATTAATACAACGCAAATTTTTTTGAGACCCTTTACCGGGTCGCCACATTCCTGCCGTAATTCCGGCAGCCACGGAGGGCGTCAGTCGAGTCCAGCGCGCGCGGCAGCGCGCGGTTCCTCAGGGCGACCCGTGCTGTGGTAAGGATGGTTCCGCCGCCGCGCGCCCGGCGCTACATCTGGCGCGCTCAGACAACCTATCGGAGACCGTGAACGAGATGGCCATTGGCCTCGAGGTGCTGCTGATCCTGTTGCTGGTGCTGCTGAATGGGCTGTTCGCGATGAGCGAGCTTGCCATCGTCTCCTCACGTCGCACCCGCCTCACCGCCATGCTGCGCCGTGGCCACAAGGGCGCCGCGGCCGCACAGGCGCTGGCGGATGATCCTCAGCGCTTCCTGCCCACGGTGCAGGTCGGCATCACCTTGGTCGGCATCCTCGCCGGCGCCTTCGGTGGCGCCAGGCTATCCGCGCTGCTGGCCGAGGGGCTGGAACAGATTCCGCTGATCGGCTCCGCGGCGCAGGAAGTGGCCTTCGCCCTGGTGGTGATGGCGATCACCTATCTCAGCCTGATCCTTGGGGAGCTGGTGCCGAAGCAGCTCGCGCTGCGCAATCCCGAACGCGTCGCCGTCCTCGTCTCCCGGCCGCTATCCACCCTGTCGAGGGTCACCAGCCCGGTGATCTGGCTGCTCTCCAGCTCCTCCGCCTTCGTGCTGCGGCTGTTCGGCAAGCACGATGTCAGCGCCAATCAGATCACGGAGGAGGAGGTGAAGGCCGTGGTCGCGGAGGGTGCGACCTCCGGCGCCATCGAGACCGAGGAGCGGCACATGATCGAGCGGGTGCTGCGCCTGGCCGACAAGCCGGTGCGCGCACTGATGACGCCGCGCAATGAGCTGGAGTGGCTGGACCGCACCGCGCCGCCTGAGGATATCGCCGCCCGGCTGCGCGCTTCCTCCGTCACCCGCTTCGTCGTCGCCGACCGGCGGGTGGACAATGTGGTGGGCGTGGTGGCGGCCAAGGACCTACTCGACCAGCTGCTCGAAGGCGCGCCGATGTCGGTGGCGCGCGCGCTGCGCCAGGCCCGCGTGTTGCCGGACACGCTCTCGGCGCTGGACGCGCTGGAACGTCTGCGCGGCGATCCGATCGGCATGGCGCTGGTGATGGACGAGTATGGCAGCTTCGAAGGGGTGGTCACCGCCTCCGACCTGCTGGAGGCGATCGTGGGCGAGCTGGGCGCGCCGCATCACGATTCCGACCATCCGGCCGTGGTGCGCCATGACGGCAGCCTGCTGCTGGAGGGGATGATGCCCTCCGACGAGTTGAAGGCCCGGCTCGACCTGCCGGACCTTCCGCAGGAGGGTACCTATCACACCGTCGCCGGGCTGATGCTGGCCCTGCTGCAACGCATCCCGAAGGAGGGCGACCGCATCTCCTGGTCCGGCTGGCGCTTCGAGGTGGTGGATATGGACGGCCGCCGCGTGGACAAGGTGCTGGTGGCGAAGGAGGAGATACCCTCCTTCTAACGCATCTGTCCTAACGCATTGGGGCGGCCGCGCTCAGATGCTCTGGCCGCCCGAGACCTCGATGCGCTGGCCGTTGACCCAGCGGTGATCCTGGCCGAGCAGGCTGGCGACCATCGGCCCGATGTCGTCCGGCACGCCGACGCGGCCGAGCGCGGTCATCGCCGCGAACTGCCGGTTGAGGTCCGGCATGTCGCGCACGGCGCCGCCGAGAAAGTCGGTCTCGATGGCGCCGGGCGCCACGGTATTCACGGCGATGCCCCGCGCGCCGAGTTCCTTGGCCATATAGAGGCTGAGCACCTCCACCGCGCCCTTGGCCGCCGCATAGGCCGAGAAGCCCGGAAAGGAGATACGGGTGAGGCCGGAGGAGAAATTCACGATCCTCCCGCCATCCGCGAGCAGGGGCAGCAGCGCCTGGGTCAGGAAGAACACGCCTTTGACGTGGGTGGCGAAGAGCGCGTCGAACTGCGCTTCCGTGGTCTCCGCCAGGCTGCCCATCTCGCCCTGGCCGGCATTGTTCACGAGGTGGTCGAAGCTGTCCCGGCCCCAGATGTCGCGCAGCACGGCGCGCAGGCTCTGCGTGAAGCCGGCGAAGCCCGCGATGTCGGTGACGTCGAGCGGAAGTGCGACGGCGCGGCGGCCCAGCGCCTCGATCTCGGCCACGACCGCATGCGCGGCCTCGGCCCCGCTGCGATAGGTCAGGATCACGTCGCCGCCCCGGCGCGCGAGGCTGATGGCAGTGTTGCGGCCGAGACCGCGGCTGGCGCCGGTGACGAGGGAAATGGCAGGCATTGGAAGGCTCCATGCAATGGGTGACGTGGTGGCCCGGCATATGCCGCCGCTTGGCCATCGTGCCTTGCCTGATGCTCGCTCAGTCTTGCCTGATTCTCCCGATCCTCTTCGCCTATCCGCTGAAAAGGTGCAGTACTAGGCTTGCTGATCCGATGGCCCGCTTGCCCGAAGATGTTGGCTGGGCCTAAGGTCCGAGGATGATCGACAGTCTGGCCGCCGCCGCGCGATCGCATGCCGAGCGTCATTGCCGGGACGGAATCGCGCCGACCTCGATCCCCGGCCTCACCGTGCTGCGCGAGATGCAGCCGACGGCGCTGCAATACGCCATCTCCAACCCGCTCATCGCGATCGTGCTGCAAGGGGACAAGCGCGTGACGATGGGCAGCAGCAGCTTCGATTTCGGCGCCGGGGAATCGCTGCTCATCACGGCGGATGTGCCGACCGTCAGCCAAGTGACGCGGGCCTCTGCCCGCATGCCCTACCTGTCCCTGGTCGTGGACCTCGACCCGGCGATCATTGCGGCGCTGGTGTCGGAGATGGGCCCGGCACCGGGCCAGGCTGGCCAGAAAGTCTCGGTGGACGCCACGGAAGCCGAAGTGGCGGATGCGGCGCTGCGCCTGATGCGCCTGCTGGAGCGACCCTCGGCCCTGCCCATCCTGGGTACATCGCTGATGCGGGAGCTGCATTTCTGGCTGCTGTCGGGCCGCCATGGCGGGGCGATCCGCGCGCTCGGCCTGCCGGACGGGCCTGCGCGGCGCATCGCGCGCGCCGTTGCCGTGATCCGGAAGGCTTATGCCGGGGCGCTGCGGGTGGAGGCACTGGCCGAGGCGGCGGGGATGAGTCTTTCCGCCTTTCACGCGCATTTCCGCATGGCCACCAGCCTGACGCCCTTGCAGTTCCAGAAGCAGTTGCGCCTGATCGAGGCGCGGCGCCGGCTGGTGGCGGAGGGCGATACGATCGCCCATGCGGCCTTTGCTGTGGGCTACGAGAGCGTGCCGCAGTTCACCCGCGAATATGGCCGCTTTTTCGGACAGCCACCCGGGCGGGATATCCGGGCGCTACGAACCCGCCCGCGGCCCAACCTCACAGGAGACGCTACTTCCCCGCCGCCAGTCCCTTGGCAATCGGCGCGATGAACTGCGGTTCCGTGTCCCAGGGGAACAGGATCCAGGTGTCCTGCGACACCTCCGTGATGAAGGTGTCCACCGTTGGCTTGCCGGCGGGCTTGGCATAGACGGTCGCGAAATGCGCCTTGGGCAGCATGGCGCGCACCAGCCGGGCGGTGGTGCCGGTATCGACCAGATCATCGATCAGCAGCCAGCCCTCGCCCAGGCTGGCCAGCGCGGCGGCGGGGGGCTTAACCACCTCCGGCTCGCCGCGATGCTCCTCGTCATAGGTGACGACCGAGACGGTCTCGATCAGCCGGCAGTCGAGTTCGCGGGCGATGATCGCGGCCGGGATCAGCCCGCCGCGGGTGATGGCGACCATGCCCTTCCAGGGGCCGCGCTCCACCAGCCGCCAGGCAAGCGCCTTGGCATCCCGGTGCAATTGGTCCCAGGTCACCGTGTAGTAGCGCGGCGCCATTATCTCGCATCCTGTCGGTAGAGGGTCGTCACAAATTCAGAACATCCGCCCGCCGTCGGGCACCTTCAGATCGGGCTTCAGCAGCACCACCGCGCCATTCTCATCCGGCACGCCGAGGACGAGGATCTCGCTCTCGAAGCCGCCGATGCGGCGCGGCGGGAAGTTCACCACGGCCATCACCTGGCGGCCGATCAGCCGGTCCGGGGAATAATGCACGGTGAGCTGGGCGGAGGAGGTCTTGACCCCGATCCCCTCGCCGAATTCGACCCACAGCTTGATGGCGGGCTTGCGCGCCTCCGGAAAGGGCTGCGCATCGATGATGGTCCCGACGCGGATGTCGAGCTTCTCGAAATCGGCATAGGTGATCTGGTCCATGCCCATTCCTACAGCCTGGCGTGGGGGCGGGGAAGGGTGGGCTACGACCCTTGCGCGATCCGGTCGGCCGGCGCATGGGCTTGCACGTCCGATGCGTCCGAGGAGGCCCCAAGATGCTCCCTGTCACCCCCAGTTTCCGCCTGGATGGGCTGCGCGCCCTGGTCACCGGGGCCAGCAAGGGCATTGGCCGTGCCGGCGCCGTCGCGCTGGCCGCGGCCGGGGCGGATGTGGTGCTGGCCGCCCGCAGCCTGGATGAGCTGGAGGAGACGGCGACCGCTCTCGGCGAGGCCGGCCACGCCGCCCGCGCCGCGCAGCTGGATGTCACGGACCGGCGTGCCGTGCGCGCTCTGGTCGAGGCCTCCGGTCCCTTCGACATCCTGCTGAACAATGCCGGTACCAATATCCGCCAGCCTTTTCTCGACGTGCCGGATGAGTCGCTGGACCAGCTTATGGACCTGAACATCCGTGCCATGTTCACCGTCGCCCAGGCGGTGGCCCAGGGCATGGTGGAGCAGGGCAGGGGCGGCGCCATCATCAACCTGTCCTCGGTCAACGGCCATGTCGCCGGCGCCAATCGCAGCGTCTACACGGCCACCAAGCACGCCATCGAGGGGCTGACCAAGGCGATGGCCTTCGAGCTCGGCCCCAAGGGCATCCGCGTGAATGCCGTGGCGCCGGGCTTCGTGGAGACGCCGCTGACGCGCGATTTCCTGGCCGATGAGAAGATCCGCACCAGCCAGATCCGCCGCATGCCGCTCGGGCGGATCATGACGGTGGAGGACATCATGGGCGCCATCGTCTTCCTGGCCAGCCCCGCCAGCGCCATGGTCACCGGCACCAGCCTGGTGATCGATGGCGGCTTCCTGACGCAATAAGCCCGGCTTGCCCTTCACTGGCTTGCCCCGCGGCCGTCACGGCGTCAAAACACTGTCAACAATTCGCACAGGTGTCCGAATATGAAGCGCGACTTCCACGCCCCCGGCCGCAGCGCGGTCTATGCCGCCAATGGCATGGCCGCCACCTCCATGCCGCAGGCGACGCTCGCCGCGCTGGATATCCTGCGTTCGGGCGGCAATGCGCTGGATGCGGCGATCGCCGCCTGCGCCGTGCTCGGCGTGGTAGAGCCGCAATCGACCGGCATCGGCGGCGACTGCTTCTGTCTGTATGCCCCGGCCGGCACCGGCAAGGTCATCGCCCTGAACGGCTCTGGCCGCGCGCCGATGGGCGCGACGCCGGAGGCGCTGCGCGCGGCGGGGCTGACGGCCATGGTGCCGACCTCCGCCCATTCGGTCACCGTCCCCGGCGCGATCTCGGCCTGGGAGACGCTGAACAAGGCGCATGGCACCAAGAGCCTGGAGGAAATCCTGGCCCCCGCCATCCGCTATGCCGAGGAGGGTTTTTTCCTGTCCGGCCGCGTCTCCGTGGATTGGGAGTCCTCGGTCGGCAAGCTGGCGAAGCACCCCGGCGCGGCGAAGCACTTCCTGAAGAACGGCGCCGCCTACGCCCTGGGCGACAAGTTCACCAATCCGGCACTCGGCGCCACCATGCGGGCCATCGGCAAGCACGGCGCGAAGGCCTTCTATGAGGGCGATATCGCCGCTGACATGGTCGCCACGCTGCGCGCCGCCGGCGGCACCCATACCGAGGCCGATTTCGCCCGTGGCCTGACCGTCGCCGAATTCGTCGACCCGATCAGCCGGGCCTGGCGCGGCATGGAGGTGTTCCAGTGCCCGCCGAATGGCAGCGGCCTGCTGGTGCTGATGATCCTGGGCATGATCGAGAAGCTCGGCACCGTCGAACAGGGCCCGCTGAGCGCCGAGCGCTTCCATCGCCATATCGAGGCCGCGCGCTTGGCCTATCGCGACCGCGACGCCTTCCTGGCCGACCCGTCCCAGGTCGAGGTGCCTTTGGCGAAGCTGCTGTCCGAAAACTACATCACCGACCTGGCCAAGCTGATCCGCGACGAGAAGGCGATGGCGGAACTGCCCGAGGCCGGCCATGCCGACTGGCAGAAGCACAAGGACACGGTCTACCTCTCGGTGGTCGATAAGGACGGCAATGCCTGCTCCTTCATCAACTCGCTCTTCGAGGGTTTCGGATCCGGCATCTTCGCCGAGAAGGCCGGCGTGATGCTGCAGAACCGCGGCTTCGGCTTCCGCCTGCAGGAAGGCCATCCGAACTGCATCGCCCCGGACAAGCGCCCGATGCACACCATCATCCCGGGCATGGTGATGAAGAACGGCGAGGCGATCATGCCCTATGGCGTGATGGGCGGGCATTACCAGCCGATGGGCCAGTCCATGTTCCTGGCCAACCATTTTGAATACGGGTTGGACGTTCAGGAGAGCCTCGATGCGCCGCGCCTCTTCCCCTACCAGGGCAAGGTGCAGGTGGAGCGCGGCATCCCGGCCAGCGTCATCGACCGGCTGAACCGCCTGGGCCACGAAGTCGCGCTGATCGACAAGCCGCATGGCGGCGGCCAGGCCATCCTGATCGACCGTGCCAAGGGCTGCCTCGTCGGCGGATCGGACCCGCGCAAGGACGGCTGCGCGATGGGCTACTGATGGCCATCCAGGCCCTGGAAGCCGATATCACCACCCTTGACGTCGATGCGGTGGTGACGGCGGCCAATGAGGGCCTGCGCGGTGGCGGCGGAGTGGATGGCGCGGTGCATCGCGCGGCGGGGCCGGATTTGCTGGCGGCCTGCCGCGCGCTTGGTGGCTGCCCCACCGGCCAGGCACGCATCACGCCCGGCTTCCGGCTGAAGGCGCGGCATGTGATCCACGCCGTGGGGCCGGTGTGGCGCGGGGGCGGGCAGGGGGAGCCCATGCTGCTCGCCGGCGCCTATCGCGCCAGTCTCGACCGACTGAGGGAGGCGGGCGGCACCTCCATTGCCTTCCCCGCCATCTCGACCGGCATCTATGGCTACCCGGCTGACCTTGCCACCGCCATCGCGGTGCGCACCATCCGGGACGACCTTGCGGAGCGGGGCGATCTGCGTGTCCTCTTCGCCTGTTTCGGCGCCGTCATGCTGGCGCTTTATGCAAAGGAATTGGCCGCGTGACCGAACCCTGCGACTTCACCGCCGTCGAGGCACGCCGCCTGATTGGCATCCGCAAGCTTTCCCCGGTGGAGCTGCTGGAAAGCTGCCTCGGCCGCATCGCCGCGGTGAACCATGCGGTGAACGCCGTGGTCGCGCTGGATGAAGACCGCGCTCGCGCCGCCGCGAAGCAGGCCGAGGCCGATGTGATGGCCGGCGGCCGGCTCGGACCGCTGCATGGCCTGCCGATCGGCATCAAGGACCTGGAGGAGGTCAAGGGCCTCCGCACCACCTGGGGCAGCCCGATTTTCGCCGACCACATCCCCACCAAGGATGAGGCGATGGTGACGAATATCCGCGCGGCGGGGGCGATCGTCACGGCCAAGACCAACACGCCGGAATTCGGTGCCGGCGCCAATACGCGTAACATCGTC
Source organism: Roseomonas sp. F4 (assembly GCF_053891155.1). NCBI lineage: Bacteria > Pseudomonadati > Pseudomonadota > Alphaproteobacteria > Acetobacterales > Roseomonadaceae > Roseomonas > Roseomonas sp. F4. Next base: position 365,356 of record NZ_JBSSHK010000004.1, on the reverse strand, counting down.
TATGGCGCGACCGGCAATGCCTTCGACCCGACGCGCTCCGCCGCCGGCTCCTCCGGCGGTTCGGCCGTCGCCTTGGCCTGCGGCATGTTCCCGATCTGCTCGGGCAGTGATACCGGCGGCTCGCTCCGCAATCCGGCGGCCTTCAACGGCATTGTCGGCTACCGGCCGTCCCCGGGGCTGGTGCCGGCGGAACGGCGTGGCCATGGCTGGTCGGCGCTGCCGGTGCTGGGCCCGATGGCGCGCACGGCCAGCGATGCGGCGCTGCTGCTCTCCGCCATGGCGGATGACGATGCTGTGGACCCGCTGGCCTATACGCTGCCCGGCCGCCGGGTGCGCGGCGGCGACCGCGACCTGTATCCGCCGATGGGCATCGACCTCGGCAGCCTGCGCGTCGCCGCGACCCCTGATTTCGGCTTCGCGCCGACCGAGCAGCACATCCGCCGGGTCTTCGCCAGCCGCGTCGCCGCGCTGAGCCCGCTGTTTGGCCGGGTGGAGGAGGCGACCCCCGATTGCCGTGGCACCGACGAGGCCTTTGAGGTGCTGCGCGCCGCCAGCTTCATCGCCAGCCATGCGGAGAAAGTGCGGACCAGGCCGCAGGATGTCGGCCCGAACGTCATCGCCAATGTCGAGGAAGGGCTGCGGTACAGCCTAGCCGATTACGCCCGCGCCGCCAGCGAGCAGACCCGCATCTATCGCGTCTGGCAGAACTTCTTCCGCGACCACGACGTGATCATCAGCCCGGCCATCACCATCAGCCCGCGCCTCTGGACGGAGCTGTATCCGGCCGAGATCGACGGCCAGCCGACCCGCACCTATTTCCACTGGCTGTCGCTGGCCTATGCGGTCACGCTGGTGGGCCATCCGGCCATCAGCCTGCCGCTGGGCCTGGACGAGGCCGGCATGCCCTTCGGCCTACAGATCGTCGGGCCGCGCGGTGGCGATGCCAAGGTGATGGCGGTGGCCGCGGCCATCGAGGCCGCGGTGGCGGGCGATGCCAGCCTGATGCGCCCGGTGCCGGATATCGCGGCGCTGAAGGCGGCACCGCCGATCTCCGGCATGCCGCACTTCCGCACCTGGGGCTAAAGATTTAGCCTAGGCCGCCTCACCAGCGGCGGTAGCCGCGATTGTAACCGCCGCCGTAATAGGGCCGCGAATAGCCATAGGAGGGGCGGCCGTAATAGCCGCCACGACGGCCGTAATGGCTGTGGTTGTTGTTGCTCGCCGAGGCGAGGGCGGCGACGCCCAGCGCCGCGCCGGCGCCCAGCGCCAGGGAGGCCGGCACGTTCACCGAGCCGTCCGGATTCTGGCAGGCGCCGACCAGCAGGGCGGAAGCAAGGGCAAGGGCAGGAAGTACGCGCATGGTGTGGTTCCTCCGACGCCTTGCATGATGGTCATGCGGCAGGGCGGGCGAAGGGCGGCTTTGTGTCGGGCGTGGGGCGGGTATTTCGAAGGGTTTCGGAAGCCTCCGCCCGCCCTGATCGGCGCCCGGTCAGGCCTTGCCGCCTGAAAAGGCATTAAACGTCTGCAAGGTGTAGGTGTCCTTCACCCCCGGCACGCTTTGCACCCGCTCCACCACGAACAGGCCGATATCCTGGTCCGTCTCCAGGTAGAATTTGCCCAGCAGGTCATATTGGCCGCTGGTGGAGTGCATCTCCGACAATTCCGGAATGCCATCCGCCATTTCGCGGGCCACCCGATAGGCCTGGCCCATCTCGCATTTCACCATGACGAAAATGGCTCGCATCGCTTTACTCCTGCCCCTGATGGGTCGGCAGATTGGCGCGGCGCGCGCCGGCCGGAAAGGGGTGCCTCGGCAGGCATGACATTTGCATGCCACCCGCATGCATTCTTCGCCGATAGCTTGCAAATTCCCGTATCGTGGGTCATCTGGCGAACGGGCCACCCCGTCGCCAAGATGTGACTGCCGGTGACGAAGGGTAACGGAGTCTTTCCCGGATGGTGGCACCGGGCGAGAAGAATCGCTGGTAGCAATCGGGGTCGCATGCGCACATCCTCCCAGCTCGCCGTCATGGCCCTGATCGTCGGGGTCGGTGCCGCCTGGCACATTTACGGTGAGAGCTTCGGCCTGCCGCGCCCGCTGGCCCTAGTGGGCCTGGAAGCGGCCGCACCCACGGCGCAGCAGCGTGGCGGCCAGGGCGGGCCGATCGGCGTCGCCGTGGCCCCGGTCCGCACGGGGGCGGTGGTTGACCGCACTGAATCGGTCGGCACGGTGCGTGCACGCAATGCGGTGGCCGTCACCGCCAAGGTCGGCGGCATCATCACCAATATCCGCTTCGAGGAAGGCCAGCGCGTCGCCGCCGGCGACCAGCTGGTGGATCTGGAGGCCGCGGCATTGCGGGCGGAGCTGGACCAGGCCCGCGCCCAATATGATGACGCCCGCAGCCAGGCGGCCCGCGCCCGGCAGCTGCAACCCGGCCAGTCCATCGCCGCACAGCGCCTCGAAACCCTGGAAGCCCAGGCCCGCCAGGCTGAGGGCCGGGTGCGCCAGACCGCGGCGAGGTTGGAGGAGGCGCGCATCGCCGCCCCCTTCGCCGGCCGCGTCGGCCTGCGCCAGGTCAGCGTCGGCGCCCTCGTGCAGCCCGGCACGGTGGTGACCACGCTGGACGATATCGCCAAGGTCCGGGTGGAATTCTCGGTGCCGGAGGTCTTTCTGGCGCGGGTGCGCGTCGGCAGCACGGTCACGGCCCGCAGCGCGGCTTTCGGCGATCGCGCCTTCATCGGCACCGTCTCCGTGATCGACACCCGCATCGATACCAGCACGCGCACGGTCCGTGTCATCAGCGAATTCGAGAATGCGGATGAGGCGCTGAAGCCCGGCCTGTTCATGACGGTGGAGCTGGTGCTCGCCACCCGCACCAATGCGCTGCTGATGCCGGAGGAGGCGATCGACCCGCTGGGCGACCGCAGCTTCGTCTACGTCATCCGTGACAACCGGGCCAAGCGTGTCGAGGTGCGCCTGGGCCAGCGGCTGCGGGGCGAGGTTGAGGTTCTGTCGGGTGTCGAGGCCGGGGAACCCGTGGTGGTGCGCGGCATCCAGCGCCTGCGCAACGACGCGCCGGTGCGCATCACTGAGACGATGACCCGCCCGACCTCCTGATCCGAACCGATCCGGGCGGCGTCGCCCGGATCCGCAACAGACCGCCTCCGTTTTCAGCAACCTGCCATCCGGAACGCCGAAGCGGCGGCCGATGACGGGAAAGCCCCCAGGGAAGCCGCGCCATGGTGCTCTCGGACGTCTCCATCAAGCGACCCGTCTTCGCCATGGTGATCAGCCTGATGCTGATCGTGCTGGGCCTCGCCGCCATGGTGAAGCTGCCGATCCGCGAATATCCGGCGATCGACCCGCCGGTGGTGTCCATCACCACCACCTATCTCGGCGCCTCCGCCGGCGTGGTGGACACGCAGATCACCGAGATCGTCGAGGCGGCGGTCGCCGGCATCGAGGGCATCAAGGTGATGACCTCCTTCTCCCGCGACGAACGCAGCCAGATCACCATCGAATTCCAGCTCTCCCGCAATGTGGACGCCGCCTCCAACGATGTGCGCGACCGCGTGGCGCGTGCCCTGGCGCGGCTGCCCGACGCGGCGGATACGCCCGTGGTGCAGAAGGTGGATGGCGATGCGCGGCCGATCCTCTGGGTGGCGCTGACCTCCGACCAGCTCACCGGCATGGAGTTGACCGAGGTCGCGCAGCGGCGTTTCGCCGACCGGCTCGCCATCGTCGAGGGTGTGGCCCAGGTGCTGGTGCTGGGCGAACGCAAGCCCTCCATGCGCATCTGGCTGGACCGCCAGGCGCTCGCCGCCCGCGGCCTGACCGTGCAGGACGTGGAGGATGCGATCCGGCGCGAGAATATCGAGCTGCCGGGCGGCCGTATCGAGGGCACAGCGCGCGAGCTGACGGTGCGCACCGACACCCGCATCAGCGAGCCCAACCAGTTCCGCCAGGTGGTGCTGGCGCGCACCGGCGGCGGCCAGGTGCTGCTCGGCGATGTGGCGCGGGTGGAGGTGGCGCCGGAGGATACGCGCGGCGGCTACCGCATCAATGGCCGGCCCGGCGTCGGCCTTGGCATCCTGCGGCAGTCCACCGCCAATACGCTGTCCGTCGCCGACGGCGTGAAGGCGGAGGTGGAGCGCATCCGCAGCAGCGTCCCCGATGGGGTGGAGGTGGTGATCGGCTATGACGAGAGCACCTTCATCGCCCAGTCGATCTATGAGGTCGAGCACGCGCTGATGATCGCGCTGATCCTCGTGGTCGTCGTGATCTTCTTCTTCCTGCGTTCCTGGCGCGCCACCATCATCCCGGCGGTGGCCATCCCTGTCTCCATCATCGCCTCCTTCATCGCGCTGGCCGCGCTGGGCTTCTCGCTGAATGTGCTGACCCTGCTCGGGCTGGTGCTGGCCATCGGCCTTGTCGTCGATGATGCCATCGTGGTGCTGGAGAACATCCACCGCAGGATCGAGGAGGGGGAGCCGCCGCTGCTCGCCTCCATCCGCGGCGCGCGGGAGATTGCCTTCGCGGTCATCGCGACCACGCTGGTGCTGATCGCGGTCTTCGTGCCGCTGTCCTTCATGGGCGGCAATACCGGGCGTCTGTTCACCGAATTCGGCTTCGCCCTGGCGGCCTCCGTGCTGTTCTCCGGCCTCATCGCGCTGACGCTAACGCCGATGATGTGCTCCAAGCTGCTGCGCGCGCATGAGGGCGAAAGCCGTCTGGTGCGCTGGACCGAGCCCTTCTTCCTCGGCATGAACTGGCTGCTGCGGACGACGTTGCGCCGGGCGCTGGCAGTGCCGGTGCTGACCATGGGCGCGGTCGCCGCGCTGACCGGTCTGGCCGTGCTGCTGTTCATCGTGCTGCCGAAGGAATTCGCGCCGACCGAGGATCGCGGCGTCATCATCATCCCGACCACGGGTCCCGAAGGTGCCTCCTTCACCTATACGCAGGAGCATGTGGAGCGGGTGGAGGAGGTGCTGCGGCCCTTCGTCGAGAATGGCGAGATCGCCTCGCTCTTCGCCACGGTCGGCGGCTTCCAGCGCCCGGCGCAGAGCAACTCCGCCAATATCTTCATGCGCCTGGCTCCTTGGCATGAACGTGCCCGCAAGCAGCAGGTGATCGCGGCGGACATGATGCCCGGTCTGCTCGGTATCCCCGGTGTGCGCGCCTTCGCGCTGAACCCGCCCTCGCTCGGCCAGCGCGGCTTCCAGCCGCCGGTGCAGTTCGTCATCGGCGGCACCAGCTACGAACAGCTGGTGGAATGGCGCAACGCCTTCCTCGATCGTGCCCGGCAGAACCCGCAGCTGCTGAACCTCGACAGCAACTACCGCGAAACCAAGCCCGAGATCCGCGTGGAGATCGACCGCCGCAAGGCCGCGGAACTCGGCGTCTCCATCCAGTCGATGGGTCGCACCATCGAGACGATGCTTGGCTCGCGAGAGGTCGGGACCTATGTCCAGGGCGGCCAGGAATACAAGATCCTGCTCCAGGCGCGGGAGGAAGACCGCGCCAGCCCCTATGACCTGCAGAACATCTTCGTCCGCACCAGCAATGGCGGCATGCTGGGCCTGATCGCGGGCTCCGGCTCCACCCAGGGCGGGCTGGTGCCCCTGTCCAACGTGGTCACGCTGTCCGAACGCGCCCGGCCGCAGAGCCTGTCGCGGGAAGACCGGGTGCGCGCCATCACCATCGCCGCCTCGCTCGCCCCTGGCTATACGCTGGGCGAAGCGCTGTCCTTCATGGAAAGCGTGGCGCGGGACGTGCTGCCGCCGGAGGCGCGCATCAGCTATCGCGGCCAGAGCCTGGAATTCAAGGAAAGCTCCAGCGCGCTCTATGTCACCTTCGCCATGGCGCTGCTGGTGGTGTTCCTGGTGCTTGCGGCGCAGTTCGAAAGCTTCATCCACCCCCTGATCATCCTGATGTCCACGCCGCTGGCCGTGACCGGCGGCCTGCTGGCGTTGCACTTCACCGGCCTGACGCTGAACATCTTCAGCCAGATCGGGCTGGTGCTGCTGATCGGGCTGATGGCGAAGAACGGCATCCTGGTGGTGGAATTCGCCAACCAGCTTCGCGATCGCGGGTTGACGGTGCATGACGCGGTGCTGGAAGCCTCCGTCACCCGGCTGCGGCCGATCCTGATGACCTCCATCGCGACCGCCTTCGGCGCCCTGCCGCTGGCCATGGCGACGGGGGCGGGTGCGGAAAGCCGGCAGGCGCTGGGTGTGGTGATCGTCGGCGGCGTCACCTTCTCCACCTTCCTGACGCTCTATGCCGTGCCGGCGCTGTATCTGCTGCTGGCGCCCTATACCAAGCCGATCGGCGCCATCGCGCAGAAGCTGGCGGAACTGGAGAAGGCGCAGCACGCACCGCACCACCCGGCGCCCGCCGAGTAGCCCGCCGGCCGGTTGCGGAGTAGGCGCGGCCGCCTTGCCGGGCTAAATCCCCAGGGAAGCATCCTTGGGGAGAGTCCGGCGTGGCGCATGCGGCAGCACAGAATTCCAGTGGCATCGAGGGCCGGACGGGCGGGCAGTTGCTCGCCGATGCCCTGGTCGCCAACGGCGCGACCCATGTCTTCGCCGTGCCCGGCGAAAGCTACCTCGACCTGCTCGACGGCCTGTACAATCAGCGCAACCGCATCGAGCTGGTGACCTGCCGCTTCGAAGCCGGCGCCGTGCATATGGCGGAAGCCCATGGCAAGCTGACCGGCAAGGCGGGTGTTGCCGTCGTCACCCGCGGCCCCGGCGCCTGCCACGCCGCCATCGGCGTCCATGTCGCCTTCCAGGACAGCACCCCGCTGGTGCTGCTGGTCGGCCAGATCCCCATGAACGAGACGGATCGCGAAACCTTCCAGGAAGTCGATTACCGCCGCTTCTTCGGCCCCATCGCGAAATGGGTCACCCAGATCGACGAGGCCGCCCGCATCCCCGAATTGATCGCCCATGCCTTCGATGTCGCAACCAGCGGCCGGCCCGGCCCCGTGGTGGTGGCCCTGAGCGAGGAGATGCAGAAGGACCTTGCCAAGGTCCCGGATATCGGACCCGGCGCGGTGATGCCCGCCTATCCGGCGCCGGCCGCGCTCGACCGGATGATGGAGATGCTGGGCAAGGCCGAACGCCCGCTGGCGATCCTCGGTGGCAGCGGCTGGACGCCGGAAGGCAAGGCGGCGATCCGCGACTTCCTGGTCGGCAACGACATCCCCGTCGCCGTCTCCTTCCGCCGCATGGGCCTGTTCGACGGCACCTCCGCCCATTATGCGGGCGATCTGGGGGTCGGCGCCGATGCCGGGCTGGTTGCCAAGGCCCGTGAATCGGACCTCATCCTGGCCTTCGGCACCCGCCTCGGGGAGCCGGTGAGCCAGGGCTACACGCTGTTCGACTTCGCCGGGAAGCAGCCCATCATCCAGGTCCACCAGGACCAGGCGGAGATCGGCCGGGTGCATCGCGTGGCGCTGGGCATCACCGCCGATGTGAACGCCTTTGCCGCCGCCGCCGCGGCCCTGCCGCGCATCGCGGCACCACGCTGGGGCGCCTGGCGGAAGGACGTGCGGGCCGCGCGGGAAGCGCAGGCCAAGCCGCCGAGCTACGAGGGTCCGCTGAACCTGGCCATTGCCTTGCAGGAGCTGGAAAAGGTCCTGCCGGAGGACACCATCTTCACCTCCGACGCCGGCAATTTCGCCACCTGGCCGAACCGCTTCATGCATGTGCGGGAGAAGCAGGATTTCCTCGGCCCGACGAACGGCGCCATGGGCTACGGCATCCCGGCCGCCATTGGCGCCGCTATTACCCATCCCGACCGCACCGTGGTCTGTTTCGTGGGCGATGGCGGAGCTTTGATGACCGGCCAGGAAATGGCCACTTGTTTCCACCACAACGCGGCGCCGATCATCCTGGTCTTCAACAACGGGATGTACGGCACCATCCGCATGTACCAGGAGCGCACCTATCCTGGCCGCGTCTCCGGCACCAAGCTGACCAACCCGGACTTCGCCCGCTTCATCGAGGCCTTCGGTGGGCATGGCGAGGTGGTGGAAGCGACCGATGAACTGGTGCCGGCCTTCCAGCGAGCCAAGGCCAGCGGCAAGGCGGCGATCATCGAGGTGCGGATGAATCCGGAACAGGTCACCAACCGCGCGACCATCAGCCAGCTACAGGCCCAGGCGCGGAAAAGCTGACCCCGGAGGATCATGCCGCGCATCGAGATCCTGGACGATGCGCTGCTGATCCCCTGCGGTACCATCACGCGGGAAGCCGCCGCTCGGGCGCGGGCGCAGGGGCGGACCATCTATGACGGCGGCGTCTATGACGCCGCCGGCCATCCCTGCGACCTCGCCCGGCATGTCGGCGGGAATACGCTGAACGAGCCCGCGCCGCTGGCGCCGGAGACGCCTGCGGAGGCTTTGCCGGGAAGCTGGCTGTTCGGTGGCTGGCTACGCCAGCATTTTGGCCATTTCATCAATGAATCCCTCGGCCGGCTCTGGGCTTGGCCGGGCTGCGCGCCGCCGCCGCGGGGCCTTCTGTTCCTGCCTTTCGGCTGGCGGGCGGGGGTCAATTCGCTGGAGGCGGCCTCCGGCCCGGCCGACCGTCACTGGCTGCCGCAGATGCTGGAGCTGCTGGACATCCATCCGGAGGCCCCGAGCCACGTGGTCACAGCGCCGTTGCGGGTGGAGCGGCTGGTGGTGCCGCGGCAACTCGCCCTGCTGGACACGCCCGACCTGCCGGCGGCGCCCCAACTGCACCGGGCTTTTTTGCGCGGGACCTACCTGCCGGAACGGCCTGCCCCGGTGCCGCGCGCCTATCTCTCCCGCAGCCGGTTGCCGCCGGAAAAGGCCAGCTTCCTGCTGGAATCGATGCTGGACGCCAATTTCGCCCGCGCCGGCTATGCCGTGATCCATCCCGAAACACTGAGCCTGGCGGCGCAGGTCGCCCTCTATCAGGGGGTGGAGATGCTGATCTCGGCGGAGGGCTCGGCGATCCATCTGGCGGCGATCCACCTGCCGGACAGCGCCCGGATCGGCATGATCTGGCGGCTCGGCAGCCGGCATCCACCGATCTTCCGGCAGTTGGTGCTGGCGGGCTTCCGGAGGCCGGCGGAATTCGGCTGCATCACCGGCGTCATCGTCTCCGCCCCGCCCGGCGGCCCGCCGCCGACGGAGAGTTTTGCCGGGGTGAACTGGCGCCTAGCCTGCGCCATGCCCGACTTCGCCAGGCTCGGCCAGCGCCTGGTGGCAGAGGGCTTTGCCGATGTGGCGGATTGGGAGGTGCCGTCTCAGGCGCAGACGGAAGCGGCGATCGAGGCCCAGCTCGCCTTGCGGCGCAGCCTCGCGCCGCAGTCCAGCCATGCCTGGGTGCCGGCCGCCCGGCTCCCCTGGCCCGGCGCCCGGAGGTGAGCGGGGCTCAGCGCCCGACGGCGTAGCCCTGCATGCCGCGCGGATTGGCGCCGGCGAACAACTGGCCGTCCTCCTCCTGCCGCGCGCCGCTCAGCCTGCCTTCGGACCACTCGCCACCGACATCCACCAGATGGCCGCGCGCGATCAGCATCCGCGCCACCTCCGGCGCGTAGCGGCCTTCCAACACGGCCTTGCCCGGGCGGGCCACACGCGGCCAGAAGCTGCTCGGCCAATGTTCGGTGTGGAAGGACGGCGCGTCGATCGCCTGCTGGATGTTTAGCCCGTGGTCGATCATGCGGGACAGCATGATGGGCTGCCACTGGTCCTGCTGCTCCCCGCCCGGCGTGCCGAAGCTCATCCAGGGGCGCCCATCCTTCAGCACCATGGCCGGGGACAGCGTGGTGCGCGGCCGCTTGCCGGGCTTCAGCCCGTTCGGCAGCGACTCATCCAGCCAGAACATCTGCCCTCGCGTGCCGAGGCAGAAGCCCAGCCCCGGAACCGCCGGGGAGGACTGGAACCAGCCGCCGGAGGGCGTGGCGGAGACCATGTTGCCCTGGCTGTCGATGATGTCGATGTGGCAGGTGTCGGCGCTGGAAACGCCCAGCCGCGCCACGGTCGGCTCGCCGGCCCCCGGCGCGCGGGTCAGCAGCGCCACGCGGCTGGCGGCGTCATGGTCGACCCAGGGGGTTGTCATGCCGGGCAGGGTGCCGGGGCGGAGGTCCAGGCTCGCCGCATCGCCGATCAGCTTGCGGCGCTCGGCGGCGTATTCGTCGGACAGCAGGTGGTGGATGGGGACATCGACGAAATCGGGGTCGCCGTAGAAGGCCTCCCGGTCCGCGAAGGCCAGCTTCATGCACTCGATGACGGTATGGGCGAATTGCTCGCCCAGCGGGTCCATGGCGCCGACATCGAAGCCTTCCAGCAGCGCCAGCGTCTGCAACATCGCCGGCCCCTGGCTCCAGACGCCGCATTTCAGCACGGTGTGGCCGCGATAGTCGCGGCGCAGTGGCGCTTCCTGGCTGGCGCGCCAATGGGACATGTCGTGGGCCGTCAGCACGCCCTTGTGGCGCTGGCCGGAGGAATCCAGCAGCGCATCCTTGGCGAAGAACTCGCCGATCGCCTCGGCGACGAAGCCGCCATACCAGGCGTTGCGCGCCGCATCGATCTGCGCAACCCGGTCATGGCCCGCCGCCTCCGCCTCCCGCAGCACCCGTTCCCAGGTTTTCCCCAATGTGGGGTTTGCGTAGAGGCCGCCGGCCACCGGGCCGCCGTTGCGCAGCCAGACTTCGGCGCTGGTCGGCCATTCGGATTCGAACAGCGGCTTCACCGTGTTCAGCGTGGCGACCACGCGGGGCACGTAGTGGATGCCGCGATGCGCGTAGCCGATGGCGTAGGACAGCACGTCGCGCAGCGACCAGGTGCCGTAGTCGCGCAGCATCAGCGCCCAGGCGTCGAAGGCGCCGGGGATCATCGCCGGCAGGAAGCCGGTGCCGGGGATCAGGTCGAGCCCCAGCTCGCCCTTCACATGGGCCACCGTCAGCCCGGCCGGCGCCACGCCCTGGCCGCAGATCACGCGCTGCGCGCCGGCCTTGGCGTCATGGATGATGATCGGGCAGTCGCCGCCCGGGCCGTTCAGATGCGGCTCCGCCACCTGCAAGGTGAAGCCCGCGGCCACCGCCGCGTCGAAGGCGTTGCCGCCCCGCTCCAGCACCGCCATCCCGACCTGGGAGGCGATCCAGTGGGTGGAGGCGACAACGCCAAAGGTACCGGCGATTTCGGGGCGCGTCGTGAACATTCGGGGGTATTTCCGTCTGGCGGCTTGAGGCTGCCGATAGGCGCAGGCAGAAGCGTCACGGTCAATATTGCGGTGCGCAAGAAGCATGCTGGTGCCAGTGGTCGGACCCTCCGGGGCGGGCAAGGATACGCTGATGGCGGGCGCGCGCGCCGCGCTGGAAGGCGATGCCCGATTCCTGTTTGCCCGCCGCTGCATCACCCGTCCGGCGGAGGCGGGTGGCGAGGATCACAGCCCGATGACGGAGCCGGAATTCGAGGCGCTGCGCGAGGCCGGTGGCTTCGCCTTGTGGTGGCGCGCGCATGGGCTGCTCTACGGCATTCCGATGGCGGCGGCGCAGGCGCTGGAGGAAGGTCGGGTGGTGGTCGCCAACCTGTCCCGGACCGTGCTGGCGGAGGCCGCCGCGCGCTACCCGCTGCGCATCCTGAACATCACCGCGCCGCTGCCGGTCTTGGCCGCGCGCCTCGCCGCAAGGGGGCGGGAGGACGCGGCGGATATCGCCGCCCGCCTGGCGCGGGAGGCGGCGCTGCCCCCCGGCCTGCCGGTCGAGACCGTGATGAATGATTCGACCGTGGCGGAGGGCACCGCGCGGGTGCTCGCTGCGCTTAACCGAGCAGCGGCAGACGCTCGGCCAGCAGGAAGGGCGCGCCCGGCCCCGCCTGGGTGAACAGGCACAGCTCCGTCACCCGGCGCGGCAGCGCAGGGGCCTCGCCCAGGAAGGCCGTGACGACGGGGCGCACCACTTCCATCTCCGCCTCGTTCAGGCGGCGGGAGAGGGTGACGTGGAACCACCACTCCTCGAAGACATAGTGGTAGCCCCAACGGTGCAGGTTCTCGCGCTGGCGCTCCGTCATCCGTTCTGGCCGGCGGCGGGCGATCTCCGCTTCCGTTGGCGGCAGGCGATGCGCGTCCAGGTTGGCGACGCAGGCATCGGCGAAGGCCTGCAAATCCGGCGAACGCTCCGTCTCCAGCAGCGCCAGGAAGCCATGATGCTCGGCGACCTGAAGCGGCGGCAGGGCAAAGGGCTTGGTGCGCAGCGCCAGCGCCATCGCATCTTCGCGCAGCGCGGCCCAGGAGGTGGCGAGCCGGAAGGGCGGCTTCACCGTGGCATGCAGGCCGTAGCCGCGGGCATCGCTGGTGATCTCGGCGATGTCGAGGCCGGGCAGGGGGGGCTGCGGGATGGTCGCGCCGGTTTCGGTGTCCCGGCCGAGCCAGGTTGAGCCGAGCTTGTGCAGCGGGTCATCTATGCGCGGCGCCCAGTAGATGGCCGCGCGCATCATGGCCGAGCACCCGCGCCTACAAGCGGGGAACTAGTTGGGGGGAGAGGAAGAAGAAAGCCCCTCACGCGATGCGTTCCCCGGCGCGCCAAACCTTGCGCACCACGGCATGGCCCTCATGCGGCCGGATCTGCACCAGATCGGCGCGCAGCCCGGCCTCCAGCCGGCCACGGTCCGAAAAGCCCGCCATCCGCGCGGCCGTGTCGGTGATCATGGCGATCGCGGCCGGCAGCGTCGCATGGCCCTGGCCGGCGGCGCGCCAGGCGGCCTCGACCATGGCGGGCGGCACGTAGTCGCTGGCCAGCACATCCACCGCCTGGTCATGCATCAGGTCGGAGACGGCGACATTGCCGGAATGGCTGCCGCCGCGGACGATATTGGGCGCGCCGGCGATCACCTGCACGCCGAGTTTCTTCGCCGCCTGCGCCGCCTCCCGCGTCACGGGAAACTCGCTGATGGTGATGCCATCGGCCGCATTGCGGGCGATGCCTTCCGGGCTGTCATCGTCATGGCTGGCCAATGGCAGGTTGCGATGCGCCACGCGGTCCAGCAGCCAGCGGCGGTTGGGCTCCAGCAGCTTCGCGCGCTGCTCCAGCAATTCGGTGATGCGCTTGTCCACCTGCTCGGCCGTCTTGCCGCCGCGGATGCGCATCTGGCGATAGCGCTCCACGTCGCGATACTGACCGACGCCGGGGGAGTGATCCATGAAGCTGACCATGCGCACCAGCGGGTGATCGGCCGCCATCTCCACCAGTTCCCGCATATCGGCGGCGGGAATCTCGCAGCGCAGATGCAGGAAGTGTTCGGACTTCAGCAGCCCGGTATGTGCCAGCGCGTCCAGATCCTGCACGCCCTCCACAAATGTCTGGGTGCGGCCGACATCGAAGCCCAGATCGCCGAGGCACAGCGCATCCAGCACCGTGGTCACGCCGGCCGCCGCCGTCTGGCTGTCATGCGCCAGCATGGCGGAGCGGGATGGCCAGCGCGCGGTCGCGCGGGGCTGCACCTGGCGTTCCAGATTGTCGGTGTGCACGTCCACGATGCCGGGGATCAGATGGTCGCCATCCAGGTCGATGGCGCTGGGCGCGTGGCTGCGGCCGGGCTGGATTTCGGCAATGCGGTCGCCACGGATCACCAGCGTGCCGTGCAGCACCTCGCCCCGCAGGACAAGGTGCGCGTTGGTCAGAATGACTTCGGGAATCATGCGGCGTCCTGGATTGGCAAAACTTCGAACAGGCGATCGGCCACCTGCTCGCGGATTTCGGTGTCGTGGAAAATGCCTATCAGCGCCGCGCCACGGGCCTTGGCCTCCGCCATCAGGGCCACGACGACCTGGCGGTTGACCGGGTCGAGGCTGGCGGTGGGCTCATCGAGCAGCAGCACGGGGTAGTCCGCGGCAAAGCCGCGCGCCAGGTTGATACGCTGCTGCTCGCCGCCGGAGAAGGTGGCGGGCGGCAGGTTGTGCAGCCGGGCGGGCAGGTTCAGGCGGGTCAGCAATTCGGAGGCACGGGCGAGCGCGGCCTCCGCCGGCACGCCGCGCGCACGCAACGGCTCCGCCACGATGTCGCGGGCGCCGATGCGGGGGATAACCCGCAGGAATTGGGAGACATAGCCCAAGGTCTCCCGCCGGATCTCCCGCACCAGCCGCGGGTCCGCCGCGGCGAGGTCGACCATCGCATCGCGATGGCGGATCAGGATGCGGCCCGCGCCGGCGCCGTAATTGCCGTAGAGGCAGCGCATCAGCGTGGATTTTCCCGCACCCGAAGGCCCGGTCAGCGCCACGCATTCACCCGGCGCCACGCTGAAATCCACGCTGTCCAGGACGGGGATGCGGACATCGCCTTGCAGAAACAGACGAAAAACCTTGGAGAGGCCCTCGGTGACCAGGGAATGGTTCATGCCGCGAGCACCGAACTGACCAGGAGTTGCGTATAGGGGTGCTGGGGGTCGTCCAGCACCCGGTCGGTCAGCCCGCTTTCCACCACCACCCCATGCCGCATCACCAGCATCCGATGGGCCAGCAACCGCGCGGCGGCGATGTCATGGGTGACGATCAGCACGGCGAGGCCAAGGTCCGCGACCAAGGCACGGATCAGGTCCAGCAGCCGGGCCTGGACGGAGACATCAAGGCCGCCGGTCGGCTCGTCCATGAAGACGAGCTTTGGGAGTGTCACCAGGGTGCGGGCGATCTGCAGGCGCTGCTGCATGCCGCCGCTGAATTTGGCCGGGACCTCATCCATGCGCGCCGGGTCGATCTCGACGCGGGTCAGCCAGTGGGAGGCCTGGTCGCGGATATTCCCGTAATGGCGGGCGCCCGTGGCCATCAGCCGCTCGCCGATATTGCCGCCGGCGGAGACGGCCATGCGGAGGCCATCGCGCGGGTTCTGATGGACGAAGCCCCATTCGGTGCGCATCAGGCGTCGGCGCGCGGCCTCCGACATGCCGAGCACGTCCTGGCCGAGATACGAAACCTCGCCGGCATCCGGGCGCATCAGGCCGGAGAGAACCCGGAGAAGCGTGGTCTTGCCGCTGCCGGATTCCCCGACGATGGCGACGACCTCGCCGGGATGGATGTCGATATCCACGCCATCCAGGGCTGCGATGCGGCCGAAGCGCAGGGTGAGGTCGCGGGCGGTGAGAAGGGGCTCGTTCATTCCGCCGCTTCCTTCACCGCCTGCCGCTCCGCGCAGAAATCCGTGTCGGAACAGACGAAAATCCGCCCGCCCACGTCATCCGTCAGCACCTCGTCCAGATAGGTGTCCCCTGACCCGCAGAGTTCGCAAACATGCGGCGCACGGATCGGCCGGAAGGGATGGTCGTCGAAATCCAGGCTTTTCACGCTGGTATAGGGCGGCACCGCATAGATCCGCTTCTCCCGGCCCGCGCCGAACAATTGCAGCGCCGGCATGCGGTCCATCTTCGGATTGTCGAAGGCCGGAATGGGCGAGGGCGACATCAGGTAGCGACCATTCACCATCACCGGGTAGCTGTAGCTGGTGGCGATATGGCCGTGGCGGGCAATGTCCTCATAGAGCTTCACATGCATCAGCCCGTAATCGGCCATGGCATGCATCCGCCGCGTCTCCGCGATGCGGGGTTCCAATCGGCCGAGCGGTTCCGGGATCGGCACCTGGTAGACCAGGATCTGATCCTCCCGCAGCGCGCGTTCGGGGATGCGGTGGCGAGTCTGGATGATGCTGGCCTCCACCGTCCGTTCCGTTGTCGCGATGCCCGCCACGCGGCGGAAGAAGGCGCGGATGGAGACGGCATTGGTGGTGTCGTCGCTGCCCTGATCGATCACCTTCAGCACGTCGCGCGGGCCGAGGATGGCGGCGGTCACCTGGATGCCGCCTGTGCCCCAGCCATAGGGCAGCGGCATTTCCCGCGACCCGAAGGGCACCTGATGGCCGGGGATGGCGACGGCCTTGAGGATGGCGCGGCGGATCATCCGCTTCGTCGACTCATCCAGATAGGCGAAGTTGTAGCCTGCGTCCTGGGTCACTTCCCCGCCTCCACGCTCGCCCTCATGGTGCGGACATTCTCCAGTTCCGACTGGAAATCGACGTAATGCGGCAGCTTCAGATGCTCGACGAAGCCGGTGGCCTCGACATTGTCGCAGTGGGACAGCACGAATTCCTGCTGCTGCGCCGGCGCATCCGAGGCCTCGCCCAGTTCCGCCGCGCGCAGGGACCGATCGACCAGGGACATGGACATGGCCTTGCGCTCGCCATGGCCGAAGACCAGGCCGTAGCCTCGGGTGAATTGTGGCGGCTCCGTCCGGCTGCCCTTGAACTGGTTCACCATCTGGCATTCGGTGACGGTGATGTCCCCGAGGTCGATGGCGAAGCCCAGCTCCGGCGGCTCGAATTCGACGGCCACCTCGCCCATGCGGATTTCGCCGACGAAGGGATGATTGCCGCCATAGCCGCGCTGCGTGGAATAGCCGAGAGACAGCAGAAAACCTTCATCGCCACGCGCCAGCGCCTGCAGGCGCAACGCCCGGTCGGCGGGGAAGGAGAGCGGCTCGCGGGTCAGGTCGCCCGGCTCCGCCTCGCTCGGGGCCTCCCGTTGCATCAGCCCTTCGCGCGCCAGCATTTCGGTCACCCGCGGCGTGGGCTCCGCATTCGCTTCAGCCTCGGGCGCCTCGCTTCGTGGCCCGCTTGCGGCAGCAAGCCGAAAATCGAGAAGCCGGTGCGTGTAGTCGAAGGTCGGGCCGAGCACCTGGCCGCCGGGCAGGTCCTTGTAGGTGGCGCTGATGCGGCGCTGGATCGCCATGCGGTTGGTGTCCAGCGGCAGGCTGGCGCCGAAGCGGGGCAGGGTGGTGCGATAGGCGCGCAGCAGGAAGGCGGCCTCGATCAGGTCGCCCTTGGACTGCTTCACCGCCAGCGCGGCCAGGCCGCGGTCGTGGCAGGACCCTTCCGCCATCACCCGGTCCACCGCCAGGCCGAGCTGTTCGGCGAGTTGGGCGGCGGTGATCTCCGGCAGGCTGGTGTCGCCACGGCGGGTTTCATCCAGCCAGGCATGGGCGGCGCCGATCGCGCGCTCGCCGCCCTTGGTCGCGACATACATGGCTCAGCCTTCCTCGATCGCGACGCTGCGCGGCAGAGCGGCGATGACATCCCCGGCGCAGAGGATGACATCCACGCCGCAGGGCGCGCGACGGCGATTGCCGGCCCAATCGGCCAGGAAATCTTCGGGAGCCCCGGTGACGCGCAGACGGTGCAGGTGCTCGATGCCGGGGCCGGTCAGCCGCCAGCCGGTGCCTTCCTCCAGCGCCGCGACGTCGAGGATCAGGGTGGCGCCGCGTTCCGGTTCTTCCTCGGTCCCGGGCGACAGGGCGAGCAGCGGCGCATTCAGCGCGAAATCGGCGGCACCAGCCGCGGCGAGGGACGCGCCGCAATGGAAGCGGACCCAGGCCTCGGCCTCGGCGCCGGCGTCCAGGCACAGCGGCGTGGAGGAATCGACCAGGGTCAGCAGCAAGGCGGCGGCGGCGGGCGACAGGCCGGGCGGTGTCTCGGGCGGCACCGGGATGCGCTGCACCAGACCGGGGCGGCTCATCGCCTGGAGCACGGCGCGAAAGGCGGCTTGGCCGTCGAGGACTGGGTCGGCGAAGCCAGGGAAAGTGGTGCCGGTCATGCTCATCGCATCTGGGTCATGGTGAAGAACTCCACGCGGGTCGCCGCCGCGCGGCGGGCCTGGGCGTCCCGTCGCGCCGCCTGGGCCTCGGCTAGCGGGGCGATCACCGCCGCTTCCAGCGCCGGGCGGCGGGCCGGATCCTGCATCAGCGCATCGACCAGCGCCGCCAGTTCCGCCTGCCGGGCGTCGCGGCCGGCGACATAGCCATGGCCGACCACCCCATCCTCCAGCCGCAGGCTGCAACGGGTGACGGTCATCTCACCCAGGTTGAAGGGCGCGCCATCGCCGCCGGCGCGGCCGCGCACCATCACCAGCCCGGTTTCCGGGCCGCGCAGCCGGCGATGCGGTGGGGGCGGGGGCAGGGTGTCGAGGCGGGCGGCGATTTCCGCGGCTTCGGCCCTGGCCAGGATAGACATCCAGCGTCGCCGTGCGGGAGGATCGGAGGGGGCGTGGGGGCTGTCGGTCATGGGATACTCTATTTGTCTAGACGACTAGTCATCTGCCCCGATAAGGTCAAGCAAAACTCGCATGAAGCGATCGGGAGGGGTTTGAACTTTCCATGACGCATGACACGGAGCAGAACCGCAGCCGCCATGACCGATGATCCCCAAGCGCTGCCCGGCCTGCCCCTCGCGCGCGGCGAGGGCGTGGCGCTGTGGCGCCAGATCGCCCAGCGGCTGGAACGCGACATCGCCGGCGGCACCCACGCGCCGGGCGCCCGCCTGCCGACGGAGGCGGAGCTCGCCACGCAATACGGCGTCAACCGCCACACCGTCCGCCGCGCGATGGAGGAGCTGGAAGGCCGCGGCCTGGTTCGCATCGAACAGGGCCGCGGCAGCTTCGTGGCGGAGGATGTGGTCGATTACCGCCTCGGCCCGCGCACGCGCTTTTCCGAAATCATCCGCCGGCAGAATCGCGAGCCGGGCGGGCGCATCCTGCGCATCCAGGAAATCGCGGCGGAGACAGGGCTGGCGGAGCAGCTCGGCATCAGGCGCGGCCGGCCGGTGGTGGCTGTGGAACGCCTGGGCCTGGCCGATGGCAGGCCGCTGGTGATCGGCACCCACCATTTCCCGGCCAGCCGGTTCGGCCGGCTGCCGGAACTGCTGCGCCAGAATCCCTCGATCACCGACGCGCTGGCCGCCTGCGGCGTGCCGGATTACCGCCGCCGCGTCACCCGCATCACCGCCCGCCTGCCCAGCGCGGAGGAGGCGGAGCTGTTGCAGCAGTCGCGCAACCGGCCGGTGCTGGTGACCGAGGCCATCAATACGGACCCGGAGGGCGAGGTGGTGGATGTCACAATCGGCCGCTACGCCGCCGGCCGCGCACAGCTTGTGGTGGAATCCTGATGACAGCCTGGTTGATCGAGAACGGCACCGCATTGCTGGACGGCGCCCTGCGCGGGGCGCCTGTGGCGCTGGCCGAGGGCTTGGTGGCGGAGGCTGCGCCGGCTGGCGCGCGGCGCTTCGATGCGACGGGGCTGCTGGTGCTGCCCGGGCTGGTGGACATCCATGGCGATGCGCATGAGCGGCAGATGCAGCCGCGCCCCGGCATCGGCTTCCCCCACGCGTTGGGGATGCGCGATTCGGCGGCGCAACTGCTGGCCGCCGGCATCACCACAGCCTGCCTCGGGGTGACCCTGTCCTGGGAGCCGGGGCTGCGCGGCATTGCCGCCTGGCGCGCCACGCTGGCGGCCGTGGAGGCGCTGCGACCGCTGGGCGGCTGCGACATCCGCATCCATTGCCGCCACGAGGCCGACAACCTCGATGTTATGGAGGAATTGCTGGCCGACATCGCTGCCGGCCGCGTCGCCTTGCTCGCCTTCAACGACCACACGCCCGGCATTGTCCGACGCTTGCCGGAGCCGGCCAAGGCCGCGTCCTATGCCCAGCGCGGCGGGGTGCCGGTCGCCGAGTTCGTGGCATTGGCCGAGGCCGCGATGGCCCGCCGGCCGGAAGTCCCCGCCGCCCAGGCGCGCCTTGCCGCGGCGGCGCGGCAGGTCGGCATTCCGATGCTGAGCCATGACGATGCGACGCCCGAGGCTCGCGCCGCTTTTCGTGCGCTGGGCGCGAAGGTCTGTGAGTTTCCGATGTCGGAAGCCGTCGCCGAGGCGGCGCGGCAGGCTGGGGAGCATGTGGTGATGGGCGCGCCGAATGTGGTGCGTGGCGGCAGCCATATGGGCTGGGGCTCTGCGGCGCCGATGGCGGAGCAGGGCCTCGTGACCATCCTGGCCTCCGACTACTACTGGCCCGCCATGCTGGAAGCCGCCTTTGTCATGGCCGGGCGCGGCGTGCTGGATCTGCCGGCGGCCTGGGCGCTGGTTTCCGCCAATCCGGCGGAGGCAGCCGGGCTGGCTGACCGCGGGCGGATCGCGCCAGGGCTGCGGGGGGACGTGGTGGTGGTGGATGCCGAGCGCCGCGCGCCCGTGGCAACTTTTTGCGAGGGGCGGCTGGCGTGGGTGGCGGCCGGGGCGGGGGCGCGGATCGGCTGACCGGGGCGCGGCGGCCTAGCCGCCCTCCTCATCCTCGGTGGGCAACTCACAACGATTGTGGATATGCGTCGCTGCCACCGCCGCCTGGCCCATGGCGGTGACGATCTGGTCCAGCCCGCGCACGATATCCCCCGCGGCGTAGAGGCCCTTCACGCTGGTCTGGTTGTGCGTATCCACGATCAGCGCGCCCTTCTCGTCATGCCCGGCACCCATCGCGCGGCCGAGGCCGGAGCGGTAGGTCAGGCCGAGCGCGGAATACAGCACCTCGAAGCGATGCTCCTGCCCGCCGGCCCGCAGCGCCACGACGCGGCCTTCGGCGATGTCGAGGCTGGTGATGGGCTCTGCCACCACGCGGATGCCGTGACGCGCCGCGAGGTCGTGCTCGGACTCCTCCAGCGGGGTGCCGAGGGTCAGCAGGGTGACGCGGTTGGAATAGGTTCGGGCGATGAAGGCGGCCTCGCCCAGGCCGCGCGCGCCATGGCCGATGACAGCGATGCTGCGGTCCCGTGCCTCATAGCCGTCGCAAATCGGGCAGTAGCGCACCAGGCCGCGGCGCACGGCATCGGGCAGGTCTGGCAGATCCGGCTCCACATCCACCGCGCCGGTCGCCAGCAGCACGCGGCGGGCGAGGGCCTCCGGCGGCCCATCCGCGGTGTCGATCCGGGCAGTGAAGCCGGCGGCGGTGCGCTGCAGGGTAGTGACCTCGCCCTGAACGACGGCAATACCGTATCGCGCCAGGTGGTCGCGCTGGAGGGTCAGCAGATCCGGCCCGCCAATGCCCTCGGCGAAGAAGGGAATGTTGTGGCTGGTGGGGATCCAGGCGGCGCGCGGCGCGCCGGCATCCACCAGCAGCACTCTCCGCCTGAAGCGGGCGAGGTATAGCGCGGCGGTCATCCCGGCGGGGCCGGCGCCGACGATCAGGCAGTCATGCAGGTTTTCGGGCATATCCCTGCAACGCGGGCCGGACGCATCCGTGCCTGTTGCGGAGGCGGATCAGCTTGGCGGCGGCGCGGCCTTCGCCCGCCGGATCGCCGCCTGCGCCATCGCATCCAGCGCATTGAGGAAACGCGACTTGTCGGCGCTCGCCATCGGCGGCGGGCCGCCGCCCATCCCCATCTCCCGCAGGTGCTGCGACATGGCGCGGCCGGCCAGCGCGCTGCCGATGTTGTTCTCGGTCCAGGGATGGCCCTTGAAGTTCAAGGCGAAGGCGCCCTTGGCCAGGCAGCGGGCGGCCAGGGGGATGTCGGCGGTCAGGCAGATATCGGTGGGCGTCGCCTCATCCGCGATCCAGTCATCCGCCTTGTCCGCGCCGTCCGTGACGATGACGATGCGCGTGCGCCCGCCCGGTGGACGGATCGGGCGGGACCCGTTGGAGACGAAGATGGTCTCGAAGCCGAGCCGGCCCGCGACGCGCAGGATTTCGTCGCGCACCGGGCAGGCATCGGCATCGACAAGGAAACGCGGTTCTCTGCTCATCGCTCCTGGGTAGCGGGCGGCAGCTCCACCGCATAGGTCTCAAGCGCCGGCACGGCGCGGATCATGCGGCGATCGGCCAGGAAGCGGGCCATGCGCTCATAGCGGTTGCGGTCCAGCGCGCCGGGGCTCAGCGAGAAACGGTTGGCGGTGCTGGCGAAGGCGCGGCGGTTCAGCTCATTGTCCAGCTCGCGCCGCGGGCCGGCGATGAACATGCGCCAGGATTCCTCCGGGTTGTTCACCAGGAAGTGGGTCGCGGCCTCCGTCGCATCGATGAAGCGGCGCAGCACCGCGTCCCGCGCGCGGTCGCGATGGGCGATGTAGATCAGCTCGTCATAGGCCGGGATGCCGTATTGCTCGGGGAAGAAGGCGCGGCCCGGGCGGTTTTCCAGGTCGAGCTGATGCAGCTCGAAATTCCGGAAGCCGCCCAGAATGGCATCCACCTGGCCGGACATCAGCGCCGAGGACAGGCCGAAATTCACGTTGATCAGCCGGATGTCGGAGACGGTGAGGCCGACGCTTTCCAGCATCGCGCCCATCGTCACCTCCTCGAACCCCGCGACGGAATAGCCCACGCGCTTGCCGCGCAGATCGGCCAGCGTGCGCACCGGCCCGTCCCGCAGCACGGTCAGGGTGGAGAGCGGCGTGGCGACCAGCGTGCCGACGCGCACCAGCGGCAGGCCCTGGTCCACCGCCAGATGCAGGTTGCGCTGGTAGTAGACGCCGATATCCGCACGCCGGGCACCGACCAGCCGCGGCGGGTCGTTGGGGTCGGCCGGGGCGATGATCCGCACCTCCAGCCCGGCCCTTTCGAAATCGCCGCGTTCCTGGGCGATGATGATGGGCGCGTGGTCGGGATTGATGAACCAGTCCAGCAGCACCGTCAGCGGCTGGCGCGCGGGCTGAGCATGCAGGGGCGTGGCGACCAGCAGCAGGGCCAGCGCGGCTACAAAGCGCTTCATGTCGTGACCTTTTCAGTGAGAAGGGAATCGGGCTGCCAGGGAATGGCCCGCCGCAGCAGCCAGTCGGTGACGAACCACAGGGACAGCGCCATCAGCGCCAGCACGAACAGGGCGGCGAACATCACATCGGTCTGGCTGCGCCCATTGGCGTGCAGCATCAGATAGCCAAGGCCCGCGGAGGCCCCGACCCATTCGCCAACCACCGCGCCGATCGGCGCGACGGCCGCCGCCACCCGCAATCCGGAGGCCAGCGAAGGCAGCGCCGCCGGCACCCGCACGCGCCAAAGCACCGCGAGGCGGCTGGCGCCCATGGTGGCGGCGAGGTCGAGCATCCCCGGCTCCGTCCGCCGCAGCCCGTCATAGAAGGCGGTGGCCACGGGGAAGAAGATGATGATGGTGGCCATGGCCACCTTGCTGGCCATGCCGAAGCCGAGCCAGAGCGTCAGCAGCGGTGCGATGGCGAAGACCGGCACGGCCTGGCTGATCAGCAGCAGCGGCAGCAGCCAGCGTCGCCCCTCCCGCCAGGCCACCAGCAGCAGCGCCGTGGCGCAGCCGAGCAGGGCGCCGAGCGCGAGGCCCAGCAGGATTTCGGTCCCGGTGATCAGCGCATGCTCGAAGATGATGTCCCAGCGGGCGACCAGGGCCTGGGCGACGCGGGACGGTGCCGGCAGCAGGAAGGGCGGCACCTCCGTCAACCAGACGAAGCCCTGCCAGAGCAAAACCAGGCCGAAGGCGGCGAGGAAGCCGCGGATCATGGAACGGCCTCCGAAAGGCGTTCGAGCAAGGCCGCCTGGGCCGCCAGCAGCGCCGGATCGCCGGCCGGGCGCGGTGGCGCGCCAGTCGGCACGGGCACCGGCACCGGCACGGCCGGGCTGCCCGACAGCACAAAGATCTGGTCGGCGAGGCGCAGCGCCTCCAGCGGGTCATGCGTCACCAGCAGCACCGTCCGGCCGGCGAGCAGCCGCGCGGCGAGGGATTGCATGCGGTGGCGCGTCGGCGCGTCGACGGCGCTGAAGGGCTCGTCCATCAGCACCAGCGGGCGATCTTCCATCAGCGTGCGGGCCAGCGCCACGCGCTGGCGCATGCCACCCGAGAGCTGCGCCGGGCGTTTTTGTGCATCCGCCGGCGTCAGCCCGACCTCGGCCAGCATGACACCGGCCCTGGTCAGGTCGGGCGCCTCGCCCCGCAGATGCGCGCCGAGAGTGATATTGCCCAGCACATCGCGCCAGGGCGCCAGCAGGTCTTGCTGCGCCATATAGGCGATGCGGCCGGGCAGGGGGGCGCCATCGGTGGCGGTGACGCTGCCGCCTACCGGCACCGGCAGCAGCCCGGCGACCAGCCGCAGCAGGGTGGACTTGCCCGACCCCGAGGGGCCGAGCAGCGCCGTGATCCGCCCCGCCGCCACGGCGAGGTCGAGCGCGCCCAGCACAGGCTGCCTCCCCAAGGAGAGGCCCTGCGGCAGCACGATACGGAATCCGGGTGAATCGAGGCCTTGCACGACACCGTTCCCTTCGCCGGCATGACCCGGATCAGGTTCGTGGGGTCGCAGGGGCCAGCCCCGCCTCTCAGCCCCCAATGGGCTCCCCCCGATGACAGCGCGATGTATGCGATGGCCGGGCGCCCTGGGCAAGAGGGGGGCAAGAGGGTGCCCGAGGCCCGACTGCGTCCCCGCCGCCCGCATCTGTAGCCGGCGCATCAAGAGTGAGCTTTGCCTACAAGTATCTGATTTTAAAAGGTA
This sequence comes from Roseomonas sp. F4, assembly GCF_053891155.1. NCBI lineage: Bacteria > Pseudomonadati > Pseudomonadota > Alphaproteobacteria > Acetobacterales > Roseomonadaceae > Roseomonas > Roseomonas sp. F4. The sequence continues at coordinate 341,092 of NZ_JBSSHK010000004.1, read as the reverse complement.
AAATTTGACGGTTGGCGGTTCGGGATGTAGTCCGGCGGCAGATATTCGGATCGCCTGCCATGTCACCCGCCGCCATCACCATTCTCGCCCTGGGCATGTCCGTGGATGCCTTCGCCGCCGCGCTGAGCCGTGGCGCGACGGGCCATCGTGTGCGTGTGACGGAGGCCCTGCGCACCGGCGCCGTGTTCGGCGCTGTGGAAATGGCGACCCCGGTGATCGGCTGGTCCGCCGGCCTGCTGGCCGCCGGCAGCATCGAGGCGATCGACCATTGGGTGGCCTTCGTGCTGCTCGGCCTGGTCGGCGGGCATATCCTGTACAGCGCCGTCCAGCGCGCGCCGGACGCGCCCGTGGGCCGGCGTTCCGGCTGGATGCTGCTGGCCACCGCCGTTGGCACCAGCATCGACGCCATGGCCGTGGGCGTTTCGCTGGCCCTGCTGGATGTGAACATCTGGATTGTTGCGCCGGCCATCGGGTTGGCGACCTTCATCATGGCGACGGGCGGCATGCTGACCGGCCGCCTGCTGTCCAGCCGCATCGGCCGGGTGGCGGAACTGCTGGCCGGCCTGGCGCTGATCGGCCTCGGCACCTCCATCCTGTTCCAGCATCTATCCGGGCCCCTGGGCGGCTGACCGAAACCACCCCATCTTGGGCGGGATGCACCCCGCCCGCCCGCTGCTCATCGGTTCCGAGATCTATCGCGGCTCCACCTATGGGCCGAAGCACCCGCTGGCGATTCCCCGCGTCTCCACCACGCTGGACCTGATCCGCGCCATGGGCTGGGTGGCGCCGGAGCAGTATCGCGACAGCCCGCGCGCCACACCCAAGGAGCTGCTGCGCTTCCACACGCCCGACTACATCGCGGCACTGATGGCCGCGGAGGCGACGCAGCAGGTGGACCCACTTCACCGCGAACGCCACCGCATCGGCGCCGATGGCAATCCGGTCTATCGCGAGGTCTTCTCCCGCCCCGCCACCAGTGCCGGCGGGGTGATGCTGGCGGCGGAGCTGACGCGGGATGGGGGCGTGGTGCATGTGCCGGGCGGCGGCACGCATCACGGCCAGCCAGACCGGGCCAGCGGCTTCTGCTACGTGAATGATGCCGCGCTGGGCCTGTACCGATGGCTCGACCTGGGCCTGACCAATATCCTCTATCTCGATATCGACGCGCATCACGGCGACGGGGTGGAGCAGGCTTTTGCCGAGGATTCCCGGGTCTTCACCGTCTCGGTGCATGAGGCCGGGCGCTGGCCCAATACCGGCCCGGCGGAGAACCGCGCCGGCGGCCATGCCCGCAACCTGCCGGTGCCTGAGGATTTCGGCGACAGCGAGATGGATTTCCTGCTCCGCCACGCCATCCTGCCCATCCTCCGCCAGCGCCGGCCGCAGGCGGTGATGCTGCAATGTGGCGCGGATGCGATCCTGGAAGACCCGCTGTCGCGCCTCGCCTGTTCCAATGCGGCGCATCGCGGCGTGGTGGCCGCGCTGATGGGCCTGGCGCCGCGGCTGATCGTGCTGGGCGGCGGCGGCTACAATCCCTGGTCGGTGTCGCGTTGCTGGGCCGGGGTCTGGGCGACGCTGAACCGGCTGCCCATCCCGCCGCGCATCCCACCGGCGGCCGAGGCCGTGCTGCGCGGCCTGGCCTGGACCCGCTCCGGCGGGCGCAACCCGCCGGAGCATTGGTTCACCTCCATCGCCGATGCGCCGCGGCCCGGGCCGGTGCGGCCGGAGGTTCGTGCCCTGGCGGCGATGACGCTGGAAGATCTGCCCGACCCGCCTCCCGCCGAACCGTCTCCCGCCTGGGCTGAAACGGGTGCTAGGATCACCGCATGATCAAACGCCGCCCCCTGCTTGCCTCCCTTGGTGTTCTCGCGGCCGGCCGGGCTTTCGCCCAGCCTGGCGTGGACCAGCCCCAGCCCAGGCTGCCGACCGAGCCGCTGGTCATCGTCGCCCGCAACGGCACCCGTCACACCTTCCAGGTGGAAATGGCGGTCAGCCCGGATCACCAGATGATCGGGTTGATGTTCCGGCCGAGCGTCGGCGCCAATGAGGGCATGCTGTTCGACTGGGGCGTGCCGCGCGAGAGCAGCATGTGGATGCGCAACACCATCTCCTCGCTGGACATGGTCTTCATCGCCGCCGACGGCCGCATCCACCGCATCGCCGAACGCACCGTGCCCTACAGCCTGACCCCGGTGGACAGCCGCGGCCCGGTGCGCGCCACGCTGGAGCTTCAGGCCGGCATCACGGAGAAGCTGGACATCCGCGTGGGCGACCGCGCTTTGCACCGCATCTTCGGCAATACGCCCTGAGGCTGGCGGGCACCGCTTGCCCTGAAGCGGCCGTCCCCGTAGGTATCGGCCATTCGGGGTGTGGCGCAGCCTGGTAGCGCGCCTGTTTTGGGTACAGGAGGTCCTCGGTTCGATTCCGGGCACCCCGATTTCCGAGCGCCGGCCGCGAAGCCGGAACCCCTGATGTTCACGCCTGTCCCTCCTCCGCCAGAAAGGCCAGCAGCGCGGCGTTGAAGGCCTCGGGCTGTTCCCAATAGGCGGAATGGCCGCATTCGCGAATCACCACGCCCCGCACCCGCGGCAGGCAGCGCAGGAACAGGCGCTGGATCGCGGGCGGGGCCCAGAGGTCCGCATCGCCATTCACCATCAGGGTCCGCACCGCCATCTGACGCAGCGCCTGCCAGGTCAGCCGGTTGACCGCCCCCTGGCGGAACCGCCCCCCGGGATGCGCGCGACGTTCCAAGGCGAGCCAGCGCGCCACGCCGTCCGGGTTCTCGGCACGATAGCTCGGCCCGAGCTCCTGGAAGGCGACCGGCAGGTCGGTGAAGCCCGGCGGACGCAGCCGCGCGCCCAGTTCCAGATAGTCCTCATCCACCACGCCGATGATGGTGCAGGCCAGGGTCAGGCTGTGCAGCCGGTCGGGATGCGACAGGGCGAAATCGGTGGCGACCAGCCCGCCGGCCGCCGTGCCCACCAGATGGCAGGCCGCCACCCCCAGCCGGTCGAGCAGCCCCAGCAGATCCCCGCTGCCGGTGCCCGGCGCATCCGCCGGCCCGGTCTCGGAGCCGCAATAGCCGCGGCGGGAATAGGCGATGACCCGGTAACCGCGGCCGCGGAGGGCGGGAAGCTGATACTCCCACACATCCTTGCTGCCGCTGGCCGCATGCAGCAGCACCACCGGCGTGCCCGGCCCCCCGCTGTCCCAATAGGCCAGCCGGACATCCGGCAGCGTGACGAGGCCCTCGATCATCGCAGGCGGCTCATTCGCCGACGATCCCGGCGGAGCGGATCATGGCGCCGAACTGTTGGTTGTCCTCCCGCAAATCCTCGGTCAGCTGGGCGGGCGAGCGGAAGCGCGCCTCCACCCCACCGCGCGCCAGGCGGTCGATGAAGGCGGGCTCGCGCGTCGCGGATTCGACATGGGCGGCCAGGATATTGACGATCTCGGCCGGCATGCCGGACGGGCCCATCAGCGCCTGCCAGCCGGAGGTGCGGACATTGGGGTAGCCCTGCTCCGCCAGCGTGGGCAGGTCCGGAAATTGCGGCAGGCGGCGGTCGCCAACCGCGGCGAGGGGCCGCAGCCGGCCCTGCTGCGCGTGCTGGATCACGACGGTGTCGATCATGAAGTCCACGTCGCCGGTCATCATCGCCTGCACGCTGGGCGCCGAACCGCGGAAGGGGATGTGCAGCGCCTCGAACCCCGCCTCGCGGCGGAACATCTCCGTCATGATGTGCAGCGTCGATCCGATGCCGGAGGTGCCGTAGTTCAGCCGGCCTGGGTTGCGCTTGCCGTAGTCGACAAGCTCCGCCAGCGTCGTCACCGGCAGGCTGTTGCGCACGGCCAGCAGGCGCTGGGATTCGCTGATATTGGCGATGGGCGTGAAGTTGGTGGAATCGTAGCCGACATTGCTGAGATGCGGAAGGATCGAGAAGATCGCATTGCCGGCCAGCAGCAGCGTGTAGCCATCCGGCGCCGCCACCGCGACCGCCCTGGCACCGATCGCGCCATTCGCGCCGCCCTGGTTCACCGTCACCACCGGCACGCCCAGCCGTGGCGCCAGCGCATCGGCGATGAGCCGCCCCACCAGGTCCCCGGTGCCGCCGGGCGTATAGGCGATGATCAGCCGCACCGGCCGTTCCGGATAGGCCGCCTGAGCCGGCGCGGCCGCCGCCAGCAGGATGCCGGCCAACCAGAGGCAGCGCCGCCGCGCCGCGGCGATGCGTCCCAGCAGGATATTCATCCTCGTCTCCTCCATCGGGGCGCGCTGCCGCCTCCCATTGCCGCGACGATAGCGGGGGCGGAGGGGCCATGCGGCAGGCAACTCCGTGCGTTCCACGCAACGGAATGCGGGGCGCCGCGATGCTTCCTTGCGGGGCCGCCCCGGTCTTTGATGGCCGCCAGACCCTGGAGCCATCGCCATGACCGACCTGCTGCTGACCCATCTGCGCCTGGCCGATGGCACCAGCCCGCGCATCGCCATCGCGCATGGCCGCATCGCCGCCATCCTGCCGCCCGGTGCCCCCGACCCAGATGCGGCCGAGACGCTCGACCTCGGCGGCCATCTGCTGCTGCCCGGGCTGGTCGACGGCCATATGCATCTGGACAAGACACTGTTCGGCCTGCCCTGGCATCCGCACAGCGCCAAGCCGTTCCGCCAGAGCCGGATCGACACGGACCAGAACCTGCTGCCCAGCCTGCCGGCCTCCACCGCCGACCGCGCCGGCCATCTGATCCGCCGCTGCGTGGCGCATGGCACCGCGCATATTCGCACCCATGCGGATATCACCCCGGGCTTCGGCCTGACGGCGCTGCACGGCGTGCTGGCGGCCAAGCAGGCGCATGCGGAGGCGGTGACGATCCAGATCGTCGCCTTCCCCCAGGCCGGCGTCATGCGCCAGGGCGGCGCGCCGATGCTCGATCTGCTGGATGCGGCGATCGGGGAGGGGGCGGATCTGGTCGGCGGCATCGACCCCTGCGAGGTGGACCGCAACCCCTCCGGCCAGCTCGACGGGCTGTTCGCCATCGCCCGCAAGCGCGGCGTCGGCATCGACATCCATCTGCACGAGCCGGGCGAACTCGGCCTGTTCAGCCTTCAGGAGATCTGCGCGCGGACGACGGCGGAAGGCATGCAAGGCCGGGTCACCGTCAGCCACGGCTTCTGCCTCGGTGGCATCGCCGAATCGAAGCAGCAGGCGGCGGCGGCGCTGATGGCGGAATCGGGCGTGGCGCTGGTCACCCACGGCGCCGGTGGCGCCACCCTGCCGCCGCTGATGCTGCTGCGCCGCGCCGGCGTGCGAGTGTTCTGCGGCAATGACGACATCCGCGACACCTGGAGCCCCTATGGCAATGCCGACATGCTGGAACGCGCATCGGTCATTGGCTGGCGCGAGGATGTCCGCACCGATCCGCTGCTGGAGGCGATCTTCGCCATGATCTCCAGCGAAGGCGCCGCCGCGCTGGGCATCGCCGATTACGGCATCGCCGAAGGCCACCCCGCGCATGTCTTTACCCTGCCGGCGGAGAATGTGCCGGAGGCGGTGGGCGGCCATCCGCCGCGCGGCCTGGTCTTCCATGCCGGCCGCCTCGTCGCCCGGGACGGCGCTTGGCTGGCCTGCCGCGGAGCGGCCTGAGCGACTTGACGCGGCGCGCCGGCCTGCGAGGGTTGGCGCATGCGCATCCATATCCAGAATCCACACGGCGAGAAGCTGTTCCCCGTCACCCAGGCCCAGCTCGCCGCCGCCCTGGCCCGCCATCCCGAGATCGGCACGCCCGACGTCTCCTTCGCCGATGACGATGCCGGCTTCGAAGCCGCGATCGGGCAGGCGGAGGTGCTGCTGACCTGGACGCGCGTGGTGAAGGCCCGCTTCCCCGTCGGCGCCCTGCCAGGCATCGCGCCGAAGCTGAAGGTCATCGCCTGCACCTCCGCCGGCCTCGATGGGCTGGCGCCCTTCGGCTGGCTGCCGCCCGAGGTCACGCTGCTGAACAACCGTGGCGCCCATGCCGCCAAGGCCGGCGAGTTCGCCCTGATGTCGCTGCTGATGCTGGCCAGCCACATCCCATTCTTCGGCACGCAGCAGCGGGCGGAGAGTTGGACGAAGCGCTTCGGCTCCGTGCTCGCCGGGCGCACCGTCTGCATCGTCGGCCTGGGCAGCATCGGCGGCACCGCCGCGAAGCATGCGCGGGCCTTCGGCATGAAGGTGATCGGCGTGCGGAACAGCGCCACCCCGCATCCGGAATGCGACGAGGTGGTGACCATGGCCGGGCTCGATGCCGTGCTGCCGCGCGCCGAATTCCTGCTGCTCGCGTGCCCGCTGACGCCCGAGACGCGCGGCCTGATCGACCGCCGCCGCATCGGCCTGCTGCCCGCCGGCGCCAAGCTGGTGAACATGGCGCGCGGCGCGGTCTGGGACCAGGACGCGGTCTGCGACGCGCTGGAGGCCGGCGCGCTCGCCGGCGTGGTGACGGATGTGGCGGTGCCGGAGCCGTTGCCGCCTGGCCACCGGATGTGGCGCATGCCGGGGATGCTGGTGGTGCCCCATGTCTCCTCCGACGACCCGGAGACCTATAACGACCACACGCTGGACATCCTCTTCACCAATCTGCTCGCCATGAGGGCAGGCCAGCCGGCGCCGAACCGCGTGGACCCCGCGCGAGGCTATTGAGGCCGGTCGGCGGGGGCCCTAGCGTTCCGGCATTCCCCAGGGAGCCATCGCCATGAGCCTCAGCCGCCGAAGCCTTCTCGCCACCGCGGCCATCGGCGCCGCGGCGCCCGCCTTGGCCCAGGCCCCCGCCTGGCCGAACCGCCCGATCCGCATCATCGTCCCGGCGCCGGGCGGCGGCGGCACGGCGGACACCCTGGCCCGCATCTTCGCGCAGGAGCTGGAAAAGCGCCTGCCGCAGCCGGTGGTGATCGAGAACCGCGGCGGCGCCGCCGGCAATATCGGCGCCACGGCGGCGGCGCGGGCGGAGCCGGATGGGCACACCATCCTCTGGGGCTGGGCCGGCACGCTGGCCACCAACCCGGCCATGTATCGCGATATGCCCTTCGACCCGGTGCGGGATTTCACGCCGGTGGTGCTGATCGGCAGCGTGCCGAACATCCTGACGGTGAACAACGACGTGCCGGTGCGCGACCTGGCCGCCTTCGCCGCCTATGCCAAGGCGAACCCAGGCGTCATCAATCACGGCACCACCGGCAATGGGTCCTCCATGCATCTGGCGGCGGAGCTTTTCGCCTCCCGCACCGGGACGCAACTGACCCATGTGCCCTATGCGGCGCCGGCGGCGGCCACTACGGACCTCATCGCCGGGCGCATCCAGGCGATGTTCAATTTGGTGACCGGCGCCAAGCCGCTGGTCGATGCCGGGCGGGTGCGGGCCATCGCGGTCTTCTCCGACCACCGCGTGCCGCAACTGCCGGATGTGCCGACCACGGCGGAACTCGGCATGCCCGGGCTCGCTTTCGGTACCTGGTTCTGCCTGATGCTGCCGCGCGGCGCGTCGCCCGCCCTCGTCGCGCGGCTCAACGCCCTGGCCAATGAGGTGCTGGCCGACCCCGCCGCGCGGCAGCGGCTGGAAGCGGCGGGCATGGCTTTCGATGGCGGCGGCACGCCGGAACGCCTGGCGACCTATCTGCGGGAGGAGCTGGGTCGCCACGCGGAACTGGTGCGGATTTCGGGCGCCCAGATCAACTGAGGGGAGGGGTCGCGGCCGGCTGACCTCGGATGTGGTCCGACCGCTTGCCTTGGCCGCCTGCCCGGCGTCATCAACTCAAGGGCACGCCGCCCCGAGGAATAGTTTGTCGCGGCGGAGGCGCCGCGACCGGCGGCGGTGCGGTGCCCGGAGCGGCGTTGAGTGTCAGCAGCGCTTGAGCCAGGTCCCGGTCCGTGGCCAGGCGTTGCGCCAATCGGTCGAAGGCTTGCACGAGCGACAGCCGCGCATTCTCGCCGGACATGATCATGATCTCGGGCACGGCAGCCTCAACACTGTACATGCGGCTGAACACGACCCGGCCATCCCGGGCGCGCACGGCGATGGTCGTATTCACCTCGGACACGGCCTGGCCTGACCAGAAGCCGAGCTTGAAGTCGTTCCAGATTTTATGGACCTCCACCGTGACGGCGCCATCGCGCTCCTGGTTGGTCTGGAAGCCCATCCCTTGGAGCGTCACCTCTGCCAGACGCCCAACTTCGGCGACGACGTCGTTGGTCGCGACGATGGGCGCCATCTCCATGCCGTAGCCGTTCTTCTTGACGGAGACCCGTTCACGGTTGCCGCTCCGATCATCGCGGGTCACGACGGAAACTGCCACATCCTGCGCACCAGGTACCTGCGGCGGCGCAACGGTCGGAACGTGTCGGACTTCGATATAGTCTCGTTGCACCGCGCATGCTGGCATCAGCAGGATCATCATCAGGGCGACCAACCGCCCGGCTCGAAACCGTTCCATAGCGTTCCCTTTTCCTACCGCAGAGCAATCAGCGGGCACTCCCGTCACCATGCTGATGCTGTTATGATATCGAATCAAGTGGGGGCGGGTATGCGGTGTGCTTCGCGTTACTTATGTGAATCGTTTTTCATATTGAAATCGAAATTACAAACTTGCGCGGCAGAATGTCTTATCATTACGATGTAATGATAGATGGAAAGTGGAAAAGGAAGATGCGTCGGCGTTCATTCCTCGCGACGGCAGGTTCGTCCTTGCTCTGCGGCTGCGGCGGGGCGATCCACAGGCTGCCCCAGATCTCGAATGGCAATATCAGCTTGGCGCAAGGCGAGATCCGGACCTCAGAGGGGCCACCGCCGCGCCGCGAGATCAGCGATGACGAAGTTCTCGACACCATGCGCTCGGCGCTCCGACGAATCCGCCCAGCAGCGGAGCAACTCTGCAGGGAGATGAACGTCGGGGTATGCACCTGGACGTTCCGCGCACTTCCGGACCGGACCCTCAATGCTGGAGCAGGGTCGAACGGCGCCATCGTGATCAATCGTGGCATCGTTGAGTATGCAGCGAACGAGGAAGAGGTCGCCCTCGTGCTGGCCCATGAAATGGGTCATCAGGCAGCGAATCACATCGTGAATACCCAGAAAAATCAAGCCGTTGGAGCGCTGATCGGCGCGCTCATCGTCGGAGCGGCGGGCGCTTACGCGGCACGTGGCGGCTATTACGATCCTAACCTGAGCCGCAGCAGCGTCGAGGCCGGTGCCAACCTCGGGGGCGCCATCGGACGCATCTCATTCTCGAAAGAGCAGGAGCGTGAGGCCGATTATCTGGCCGCTCTTATCTTGTATCGATCAGAAATCGATCTCGATAAGGCGCGCGGCTTTCTCGTCACGATGGCACGCGCTTCAGGCCGGGCAGAGACGGGCATGCTGGACACGCACCCAGCCGGGCCAGAGCGGATTGCCGGCTGGGATAGTGCGGTGCTGGAAGTCCATGCCTCAAACGGCAGGCTGCCACCGCGCGCATCGTGACAAATCGCGACCGCCCTTCGCCGCTTGATATGCCTACATCACCCGCGGCAGCAGCGGGTCGCCGAGCGTCAGCATCAGCCGGTTGGCATTGGCGAACATGGCGATGGAATGCAGCAGGTCGAGGATCTCGAGGTCGTCCAGCCCGACGGCCCGTAGTGGCGCCAGATGCGCGGCGGTGACGGCGCCAGGGTCGCGGGTCAGGGCCTCCGTCACCTCGGCGATGGCCTTGCGGCGCGGGTCGCGCTCCGCCGCCCAGCCTTCGTCCAGGATGCGCTGCATCGCGGGCTCGTCGCCGCTGAGCTCCACGAAGCGCTTCGCATGGACGGATGTGCAGTAGACGCAGCCATTCACCATGGAGACCACGGCGGTGGCCAATTCGCGATCGGCGCGACCCAGCCCACCCTCGGCATACATGACGATGTTGAACAGCGCGCCACGCTCACCCAGCGAGCCGGGATCATGTGCGAGCGTCAGGAAGTAGGTGGAGCGGCGCTGCGCCGGCGGGCAGGCTTCCAGCGCCGCGAGCTGCTCGGGCGTCGCCGTTTCCGCCTTCACGGGGGCGAGGCGCGGCCGCCAGCCGACGGGCTTCATGGTGAAGCGGGTCATGCCGCCTTCTCCTGCTGCATGGCCCGCAGCCCGGCCAGCATCCTCAGCTGATAGGGCACGAAGGCGATCAACTGCGTCGCCGCCACGATGTCGCGGGAGGACAGGCCCAGCGCCGCCAGCCCGTCGATATCCGCCTTCGTCGTCGTCTCCGGCGTCATCGCCACCTTCTCAGCATAGGCGAGCAGCGCATCGAGGCGCGGGGAGGGCGGCACCTCCCCAGCCAGGTCGCGATAGCGCGCGGCCAGCGCCAAATCGCCTTCCCGCCGTGCCACATGCCAGGCGAGCAGCGCGCGCTCCGCCCGGCTGATGCCGCCCGGATTATCAGGCAGCACCAATTCGCGAAAGGCGCCCTCCGCATGGCGGAGGGCTTCGGGGCGGCGGCGGCGCAGCACGCCCAGGGGGCTATCCGGCGCGAGGCCGAGCAGGTCCTCGATGAGGTCGGGGGGAAGGTCGGGTGGCGGGTTTGTCATTGCACCAGGATATTGCCCCGGCTCACGACATCACGCCACCGCTCCAGCTCCGCGCTGACCAGGGCGGCATATTCCTCCGGCGCATTGCCCTGCGGCGTGGTGCCGCGTTCGGCCAGCTGCTGGCGCAGGGTCGGGTCGGCCAGCGCGTCGCGCGCCGCCGCCGCCATCCGCGCCACCACGGCGTCGGAGGCGGTGCGGTGGGTGTGCAACCCGAACCAGGCCTCCGACGAAAAGCCCTCCATGCCGAACTCCGCGCCGAGCTCCGCCAGCGCCGGCACGTCGGGCAGGTCCGGCAGGCGGCGTGGGGAGGTGACGGCCAGGGCCTTCACCGTGCCGGCGCGGATCTGCGGCAGGGCGGTGGTCAGGTTATCGATGAAGCTGTCCACCTCGCCGCCCATCACCGCCACCATGCCGGGGCCGGCGCCGCGATAGGGCACGTGCTGCATCGGCGCGCGGGCCAGCTGGGCGATCAGCTCCCCGGTCAGATGGGTGGAGGTGCCGTTGCCGGCGGAGGCGAAGTTGCGTTCATTGGGCCGCGCCCGGGCATCGCGCAGGAAGCTGCGGATATCGCCCGGCACCTTGGCGGGATGCGCCATCCAGACATTCGGCACGGTGACCATCAGCGTCACCGCGCGGAAATCCTCGATCGGGCGATAGGCGAGGTTGCGATACAGCGCCGGCCCGATGGCGTGGGAGGCGATCTGGGAAACAAACAGCGCATGGTCGTCACCCTCCCGCGCGAAACGGGCGGCGGAGGTGGTGCTGCCGGCGCCCGGCTGGTTTTCCACCACCACAGCGCGACCCAGCCGGTCGCGCATCGCCAGCGCCACCATGCGAGCCACGACGTCGGTGGTGCCGCCGGGCGGGAAGGGCACGATCAGCCGCAGGTCGCGCTGCGGCCAGGCCGGCTGCGCGATGGCGGGCGCGGCGAGGGCGCCGCCCGCGGCGGCCAGCAGGAAACGGCGCCCGAACAGGGTTTTCTGCATCGTCATTCCCATCTGTCTCCCAGTTGTATTTCAGCCACGTTGACGCGGGCCGCGCGCCATGTCGAGGCTTGCGCGACGCTTCCCGGGAGAGAGCCATGACCACGCTGCCGCAGGACCATCCGCCCCATGACGCCGGCGGCCGCTTCGACGGCCCCGTGCTGCGGGAGGAGCGTGAGGCGGCGCATTGGGAGAAGGAGGCCGATGCGATCCGCATGCTGCTGGCCGGCCACCGCCTGTTCACCACGGATGAAAGCCGACGCGTGCAGGAACAGCTCGATTCCGCGACCTATTGGGCGATGCCCTATTACGAGCGCTGGATTCTCGCCTTCTCCAGCCTGCTGATCAAGAAGGGGACGCTGCCGGAGGCCGAGTTGCAGGCTGAGGAGGCGCGGCTGCGCGCCGAAGGCCTGGATCGGGTGGAGGGAGAGCCGGCGGGGCATCACCACCATGACGACCACGATCATGACCACGACGACGATCATCCCTATCAGGAGGATCACGACGCGGCGGAGACTGTGCTCTCCCCGCTGCGGCTGCGCGGCATGGCGGTGCGTAACCTGCTACTGGCCAAGGGAATCCTGACGGCGACGGAAATCCGCGAGGAGATCGCGCGGATGGATGCGCGTGGCCCGCATAACGGCGCCGCCCTGGTGGTGCGCGCCTGGACCGATGCGGGTTTCGCGCGACGACTCGCGAAGGATGCGGTGGCCGCGGCGGCGGAGCTGGGCCTGGATTCGGCGGGGACGAAGCTGGCCGCGCTGTTCAACACGGAACGGCGGCATCATTTGGTCGTCTGCACCCTGTGTTCCTGCTACCCGCGCAGCATCCTCGGCCGTCCGCCCGCTTGGTACAAAAGCCGCGCCTACCGCGCCCGCGCGGTGCGCGACCCGCGTGGCATCCTGGCCGAATTCGGCACGACGCTGCCGGAGGGGACCGAACTGCGCGTGCACGACAGCAATGCGGAGCTGCGCTACCTGGTGGTCCCCGCGCGCCCGGCGGGCACCGAGGGCTGGGACGCGGCGCGACTGGCCGCGCTGGTGACGCGCGATTCGATGATCGGCGTCACCCCGGCGGCCAGCCCCTGATCTATTCGGCGGCGCGCGCCAGGCCGAAGCGCGCGCGTAGCTCCCGCTCGACATACTCCAGGCTCTCGACATCGGCGAACTTCATGTCGAGATCAAAGAGGTTGGCCTTGTGGGCGCTGGGGCTGCGGTCGCCGCAGCACTGTTCCACCAGCACGACCCGGAAGTTGTGCGAGAAGGCGTCCATGGCGCCGGCCCGCACGCAGCCGCTGGTGGAGATGCCGCAGATGATGACGGTGTCGACCTCGTCATAACGCAGGAAGGCTTCGAGCGGCGTCGCGAAGAAGCAGGAGGGCTTGTTCTTCATCACCACCCGGTCCTGTTCGCGCGGCGCATAGGCTTCGGGCCATTCGTCGGCGCGGGGGTCGCGGCTGTACTGGAAGTCCCCGGCGGTGCCGAGCTTCAGGTTCCAGATGCCGCGATAGCTGGGATGGGTGCGGTCGTCACGGCGGCTGTAATAGATCGGCAGGTCGAGTTCCCGGAACAGCGCCGTCAGCCGTTCCAACGCGGCGAGCAGCGCCGGATCCTCCCGCCCGCATTGGGAGTATTCGGGGTCGACGAACATATAGGTGGTGTCGATGTTGAGCAGCGCCGGGCGGCGGCCGATGCCGATGCGGCGGGCGAAGCCGCCTTTGCGATAGGTCTCCAACTCCTCATCCGACACGAAGCCGCGCCACTTTTCCAGTTTTTCAAGGGTTTCGGTCATCGCTGCCTCCTGGGATACAAGGCCACGGTCGCGGCGCCGGCCCGGGGCGTCAAGCCCGGCCTCAGCTTGCCATCTTCAGCGTGACGATGCCGCCCACGATCAGCGCCACCCCGGCCAGGCGGCCTAGGCTGGCCGGTTCCCCCAGCAGCCAGATGCCGAGGATGGCGGTGCCGACCGCGCCGATGCCGGTCCAGATCGCATAGGCGGTGCCGATCGGCAGCGTCTTCAGGGCCAGCGCCAACAGCCAGAAGCTGGCCGCCATGCAGGTGACGGTGAGCAGGGACGGCACCAGCCGGGTGAAGCCTTGCGTGTGCTTCAGCCCCATCGCCCAGCCGATCTCCAGCAGACCGGCACCGACCAGGTAGATCCAGGCCACGTTCCCTACTCCTCCGCCACGGAGGGGTCTTTACGGCCTGGGCTGCGGCAGGTCATCCCCGGCGAGGCGGGTGGAATCCTCGGCCGCGACGGCTGGCGGCTGCGCCACCATCAGCCCGCGCCGGATCGTGGCCGCGACTTCCGAGCGGTGGATGATGCTGCGCATCAGCGTGTGATAGGGCGCCGGGGACACTGCGAGATTGCCCCGGAAGGGCTGGTCCATCAGAAAGACGAAGGCCACCAGTGCGCCGACGCCGGCGGCCTGGATGGCCAGCAGGCCCAGCACGTGCCGGCGCGCCGGATACATGGCGCCGCTGGCGATCAGCAACAGCATCAGCAGCTTGATCAGGATCCAGAACGGCTTCGGCAGCCCGTCCGTGGCATGATTGAGGCGCTGTTCCCGCGCCGTATCCAGGTCATCCGCCTCCTGCAGCAGGTCCTGGGCCATGACGTCGGACATGGCGGCGGCTGTGGCGTAGATCGCATGTTCCAGCGCCTCCGCCACTTCCTGGGTGGCTGGGTGGCGGCCGCGATCGGCCATGCCGGGGAATTCTTGCTCCGTGATGCTGGTGAGATAGGCGCGGATGCCGGTCTGCAACGCGGTGCCGGAGGCCCCGAGCCGGTCCGCCAACCGCGCCATGCCGCTGATCGCCGAGACCTCCGCCGAGATCAGCCGCTGCGCCTCGCTTTGCTGGGTGCGGGCCTGGATGGCGCAGAAGGCGAGGGTGAGGGTGAGGGCGGAGACCACCGCGGCGGTGCTGCGCAGGGCCATGTCCAGATGGTCCTTGCGATCCGGCAGGCTCAGACGCGGCGAGATGGTGGCGCAGGCGCCCGCGGCCAGGCCGGCCGAGACCAGCATGAAGATCGCGTAGACCGCGATATCGGGCAGTTCATAGAAGGACAGGAGGGCGGGCATCAGTAGGCGAGGCCGGGATGGGAGAGGGGCAAGGGAGGCCTCCTTTGGCGAGGCCGCAGTATCGGATGCGCTTGCTTGACCAGGGGTTAGCGAGGGCAGGGGTCGCGACAAGATGCCGCGTGTTGTGGTATGCAGCAGCGAGCCTACCGACCCTGCCGAGGGAAGACCGCCGCCCCATGTCGCGCGACAGCCAGATTGCCCGCATCCACCGCCAGCCCAAATCCGCCATGCAGTCCGGCCGCGCCGGCGCCGGCGCCGGGCAGTGGCTGTTGGAATTCGCCCCCGGTGAGAAGAAGCGGCTGGACCCGATGACCGGCTGGCCCGGATCCGGCGACACCCAGGCCCAGGTGAAGCTGCGCTTCCCGACCGCCGAGGCCGCCATCGCCTATGCCGAGAGCCGCGGCTGGACCTATGAAGTCGCGCAGCCGCCGGTGGTGCGGGCCGATATCAAGCCGAAGGCCTATGCGGACAACTTCAAGTTCGGCCGCGGCGAGAACTGGTCCCACTGACCGCCCCGGCTTCGCACCCGTAGCTCAGCTGGATAGAGCATCGGATTTCTACTCCGTGGGTCGGGGGTTCGAATCCCTCCGGGTGCGCCATTTTGTTTTCATCACCCCGATACAGTTCCATCCTTCCCCTCCATCTGGCGTGATGAAGGGGCGGGATTAAGTACCGCACGCGGTCCTGAAGTACGTCAGCAATCAGAGCAGATCGCGCGCCAATTCCTTGTAGTTGACCTTGCCGCTGTTTGTTCTGGGAATTTGGCTGGTCGCGTAAGCCTTGAAGGCCGTTCTGGGCAAGCCGGTCGTCTCGGCGAGGAACGGCGGCACATCGCCCAGAACCTCGCCATTCATCACGAAAATGGCCATCTGCTTGTCGGTGCCCGTGCAGACGCATTCCGTGCCGAAGCGTTCCGAGACCAGCTTCTCGCAGGCGTCCAAACTCACGCGATGCCCAAATAGCTTCAGAAAGCGCGACATCCGGCCGACGATGTAAAAATGGCCGTCCGCATCGCGGCGGGCAATATCTCCAGTGCGGTATTCGCCCTGGAACTCGTCTCCCAGCAAAAGATCTGCCTGGCTTTGCGCGTAGCCCATGGTGACGTTATCACCGCGGAAGACCAGCTCGCCCTCCATGTCGGGCTGCTCAATCCTGGCCCCATCGGGGTCAATGAGATACATTTCCCCACCTGGAAAAGCGCGGCCGATGCTGCCGATCTTTCTCAGCGCGATCTCGGGCGGCAAATACGACAAACGGGCCGATGTTTCGGTTGTGCCGAAGGTGGAAAAGAACTTCCGATCCGTTGCTTCGGCATACTCAGCCAGCTTGATGAATATCTCCTCGGGCAATTTTCCGCCCCCCGAAGAGAGAACCTTCAAGTGAGGCGCATCCATCCTCAGCAACTTCATCTTCAGCATGATTTCGTAGCTGTAGGGAACACCGGTGAAGCTGGTGGGTTCGTGCGCCTTGAAGAACGCCCAGAATTCCCGGGACATCAGGCTGCTTTTCGAGAGCAGCACGGTGGAGCCCGCATGAAGAAGGCTGTTAACGACATTCAGCCCCATGGTGTAGTGCATCGGAAGCTGACAAAGACCGCGCTCATCCCGCGACCAATTGAACACTTCCGCCACAACCTTGGCGTTATGTTCCAAATTGCCATATTTGTGCCGCACCAGCTTAGGGCTGCCGGTCGAACCGCTTGTCGTGAGCAGGAAGGACAGCTGATCGTGCATGGCCGGGCCATCGTCAGCCATGCGGACCAGCTTATAGCCCTTGAAGGAGATGAGCGGCGGAGCATCGTTGTGATCCTCCGGGCACCACATATATCCGGGGGCGTAGGCGTCGATCAGATTATCGAGCAGCTGCTGGTCGGTTGACGCGTCCAGCAGCAGAGACACGATGCGGCTCTCGTAGAGGGCCAGATAGCCCGCCAATGAGCCACAATCGTTGGCGCACAAGCAAAAAGCCAAGGACCTGTTCGGAACGACAGCTTTCAATTGCTGCGCGAACGTCGCTATTTCACCATAGGTCAGCGAGCCGCCGCTGTCGTCCTTGACGGCGCAATCCTGCGGTGGCTTTCGGTCCAGAAGCAAAAACATCAGGGAGCAACCCCGTATTTCTTGAGCAGCTCGATGCCCGCGTTATAGGAATTCAACCCCATAACGTCATCCGGCTCGAACTCGACGCCGAACTCGTCTTCCAGGGCGGCAATCAGGTTCATATGGCGGAGCGAATCCCAGGTGCCCAATGTCTCGGGCGTCGCGGTCTCCGCCTCATCGCTCTCGATCTCGAAGGCTTCGCAGAAGAGCTTCTTATAGGTTTCCAGCATTTTCATCTCTCCAAGGTGGTTGATTCATCGCGCACTGAAAGCGCCGGCGGACCCTACTGTGCGAACTGGGTTATCTCAAGATGCCGCAAAATCCACACCCGTCCCACCGGTGACCGGGATGGTCTCGCCGGTCATATAGCTCGACATGCCGCTGGCCAGAAAAAGGATGACGTCAGCCACTTCCGAAGGAGTTCCGAAGCGCCCAAGGGCGTTGCTGATCGTGGTATTTTTTTCCTTCAGCTCCTCCATCATCCGTTCCGAACCTATTTGCCCCGGCGCAATGGCATTGACCCGGATACCAGATGCGGCGAGTTCAAGTGCAAGCGTTTCCGTCGCCATCTTCAGCGCGGCCTTGGCTGAAGAGTAAGCCAGCCTACCCGGCGCAGGACGCAATCCCCGAACCGATGATATGTTAATGATGCTTCCGCCTTTCTCCCGAATCATTCGCTTGATCAGCTTTTGCGTGAAAAACAGCGGTCCGAAGAAATCGACAGCAAACAACTCCTCTATCTTTTCAACTTTGGTCTGCATGAAAAGCTCGATCTGGTTTATCGCAGCGTTGTTGACCAGAACGTTGACCGGGAGCTTCTCGTCGAGAATCTGCTTTGCGCCCGCGGCGATCTGAGACTTGTCCGCGAAATCAAAATAGACGGGCTTGACCCACACGCCGCATTTTTCGGCGATGCTGTGCATATCAGCCTCGAACGCCTCATCTCGCTGCCTTGCGCAAGCCCATATATTGGCCCCGTTGACCGCAAGCTTCTCAACGGCGGCTCGCCCGATTCCAGTTCTGGCACCGGTAACGACCGCGTTTTTGCCTTTCAGCATCCCATCGTCCCCTTAGACTTTTACGGCGACCCGACCAGGTGCCTAACTGTCGCCCACCGTGGGCCCGGCCGCATTGCCCGATCCCGCCGCGCGGCGCTCCCCGCTGATTTCGAGTAGATCCTCGGCGGTGATCGGTACCGTTTCCCACGGAGTGAGTTCGCCGGCCGCAACCTGCTCCGCAACTGACTCAAGGAACAATTCCATGGGCGCATCCGCCTTCACCCGGAAGCCAAGAAAATCATACTGCCACCATTGAAGCGCGAGCAGCCTTTCAATGACTGGATCTTCAAACCGGTACTTGATAACTCTTGCCGGAACGCCCCCGACAATGGCGTAGGGCGGCACGTCCTTCGTGACAACCGAGCCGGTCGCTATGCAGGCGCCATCCCCAATTGTAATCCCTGGGCGAAGCGCCGCGTGGCCGCCGATCCATACATCATGCCCAATCGTCACCACCGGGCTGGTTACGGTTTTGATTTTTGCGGCCTGTAGCTGGCGACCCACTTCCTTGGCGCGAGCCTTCACCACATATCCTTCTCTGCGGAAGGCCGGCATGGCATAAATATATGTGCTGGTGGTAAAATTGCGGATATCGTGGTCAGCCTGGAAAATCCGGACGTTGTCAGCAACGGAGCAATATCGGCCGATTTTCACATTCTGAACATTGCTCCTGCCCTCATCACCACCCAGACAGGAGCGCGCATAGCTGAACGCACCCATGCTGAACAAAACATTTCCCCCGTACTGAAATGCAGCATAGGGATGAACCTCAAGATTCTTATCGAATGTCAGAACATCGCCGATTTTTATGGAGGAATCCTTAGTGAACTCTGAATTGAGTAGAAGTATATGCTTTTGGTTCAGGAAATCGATTATCTCCTGAGTGACTTGAATATTATAAAGCATTCCGTCCTCACATACCGATTCGTCTGAATTTCCCGCTGAAACAGGCAATGGAGCGCATGATGCCCTCCATATATCCGCATTCCGCTTCAGGAAGACTGTTACTCCTTAGCCGTGGCGCCGGACGAGCAGTGGCATGTCGATCGATGAGGGAGGAGCGCAGCAGCATCACATGACCTCGCGGTCCAGCTTCTCGCTAACGCTGATTGTCTTATCACCAAGTGACGCGGTTGCGTTCAGCATTCCGTTCGCGACGTTCGCGCTACCGAAGACAAGTTCGCCTTCCTTGCCACTGTGGGCTTCCAATACGGTAATAAACTTTGCACTTTTTGCGCGCTTTTCATAGGCAAGATTGGTGAGCTTCGCGAGCTTCCTGAATCCGACCACCCTTGAGCCACGCAGTGTTTTTTCGGAAGCCGCGGCGTTGGTATCGCCAAAGAACTTCTTCAGTTGGAAGTCACCATCAATGGGCAACTGCGTGACACTGAATGTGGCCCCCTTGCCGACAGAGAATGTAATCTGGCGCTCCTTCCGGTCATCAAACTTCAAGTCCGGCAACAGGAAATTCTGGGTATAAAGGTGTTCGCTCTCGCTCTGCGCCTCATCGTAAATAACTATGATATTGGGCTTCAGCCACAGCCAACGGCGCGACAAGGTCACGCCATCTATCAACATATGCTTGCCTGCAACGAAGACGTACTCATCCGCTTCTGCGGCATCATCCAGGGCCGTCCAGTCAGCGTAGTCCGGCGTGACATAGTCGATCTCGTCACAAAAGAGCGCTGAGTGCGCCACGGCTGAGCGGGCATAGTCTGCCAGGCCGTCCTTACCGCCGCCCGCGTCCCACACCAGCTGTTTGCCATCATATCTGAATGTGAACGATAGCAGGTCACAGTGCCGGTAGGACGAGTGGACGTTTGAACCGCCGCCTATAGTGATATAGGCACCGCCACCCGACAGGACGGCAATATTCGACGACGTTTTGATCAGGTTTCCGCTCGCGGGTGCAGTGGTCGTTTTGGCGAGATCGCTGTGCCCGAGGTTCGGCATCACACCGTCCTCATTGGTGAGATAGGCAGCAGCGGTCTCGATGGCGCCAAGCTTACGCTTGATCTTCCTGAAGTCAGGATTGACCTTGAATCCGTTGGCTTCGGCGAAATCGACGATCTGCCTGAGGTATCGCAGCGCGTCGTGATGCCCCTGCACCTGTTCGTAAATGCACAAGCCATTGTCATCAAAGTAGTAGTTTGTGAGGGTGACCGCCGCCTTCATGACCCGATCATAAGTCTCGGCGTAAAACGCCTCATTTTCCTTGAAGACTACCGCAGCCAGCAGCAGAAAATACAGCCTGGAATAGCTTTGTTTGACATCGGTCAAAAGCGCTTCGGCGCCTACCGAGCGCGTCAGCGCCACGATTATTTCGGCGCGCAGCCTCGCCCAATCGATCTTCTTGATGACATCAAGGCGCAGTTGATCCAGATCACCGGCTGAGGCTTCCGGATCGCGTTCATGAACGATGCAAGCGAAGTCAATGAGGGCTTGCGCGCGCCGCTGGGTCGACCACCATTTTTTGGCTTCCGACTTAGCTTCTTTTGCGGGCACAGGCAGCTGCAGGAACTCTGCAATGCTGTCGGCGACAACCCTCAGCGCACCGGCGTCGCCGGTTGCCTTATAGTAATTGAGAATCGTGGACTGAAACCACATGGCACTGGCGTAGTCACCCGTCAGAAGAGCCGCGGTCTGCCAGAATTTACCCGGCTCGTGACGCACCGGCACGCTTGATCCCGGCAGCCAGTGGTAGCCTTGCGCAGCGTAGACAAAAGTTCGCAGCATGACGCTGCTGCTTAGATCGCCGTGATTGAGGCGGTTCTGTATCGCATAATTGGGGGCCGTCTGCTCAAGCTCGCCTGCGTGTATTTTCAGATCCTGAATCGACGTATTGATTTCCGCTGTAATTTCCGCGGCGGTAGGTGCCGCCTGTTCGTTTTCGACCGCAGCTTTGACCCCGAGCAACGCACCGAGCTCACGCTTAATAATAGATGGAAACATTTTGGATATGTTGGCGTGGACGGAGTAGTTAAAAAGCTCCATTTTATAAGGAACGTTGGACTCATCGAAGATGCGCACCATCGATGGAGCCTCGTTTGGATCCACCCACATGGGCTCACCCCGCCCCCAGCACATATAGACGTGCTTGTTGAAGCCATTCTCCTTCGCAGTCGGAATCATCTCCCGAATCAGCTTGCCCACATATCCTTTCTTCGCTCGCGCACCGCCAGAAATAATATCCCAATTGTATTTCAGGCCGTAGTAAAGCACGCTATTCCCACCCAGGGACGAGCCTATGCCGACACAACGCGTGGCGCCGGTCTGTTCGCAAGCAAAATTGACAAGCTCAATCATCGCCCTTTCGATTGCGAAGTCGCCCTCGAAACCCACGAACCATGCTCGAATGAAATCTTTACTGGAATTCTTGATATAAAGGGCGTTCACGTTGAACTGCCCTATTGTCATCATGTAGCCCAGACCAAGGGAGTCGGCCCTGAATCTGTCTCCCCCAGCCCCGGGGAAAGACACCACAAGGATATCCGATTTGTTCGGCGACTTACGCAGAACGTAATCGATCTCGACTTCGCCCTTGAATGTGGAATGACGCACTCACAGATCTCCCTGCAGGAAACAGGATACAACCACGTCAATATTCCGACGATATCATGATTTTGGACGTTGACGGCCCTCTCTCTGAGTCTGTCTCGAATCACTCAGAACGAGCGATACGGCGCAGGAGGACTCTGACAGAAACAACGTAGAGGAAGGTGTTGGCCTAGGCAATGGAGGCGTCGAAGGCGTTGACGAGCCTGCGATTACGCCGATCCTGTGAAGAAGCGCTTGGCCAACCGGGAGCGAGAAGACGCATACGGAGTGCTTTGGTTTGCTTGTCATCTCGCCGCGAATGGCCATTGCAGTTTCGACGCGATCGTCTTCTTGTCCACTGTCTTGGTGGCGGTTTTATGAAGGGCAAGCAGAGGCGCAAGCGTAGCATCAGGCGAGGTGCCATCACCGCCTTGATGTTGGCCCGTGAGAACGGCACCAGCTCCGTCGCGTCCCCATCGACCATCGTGACGCGATTGCCACAAACTTTCTGTTCTGGTGCCACCGCATCGAGGAGGCGTTCGGCAGCCTCAAGGATTGGCGCCGAACCCGCTACGACCGATGCGCCGATCAGTGACTCGCTCAGTCGGCGCCAACATGGCCCAGCGATCCGGCTTGGTCCGGGCTCATGCCGCGCGCGGCCTGCGCCCCTCCGGATAGGGCCAGCGGGGATCGCGGAATTCCTGCAATTGCAGCCAGTAGCCCTCCGGATCGTGCAGGAAGCAGGAATAGACCATGCCGCCGCCTGATAGCTCCGGCGGCCCGTCAAACGTCACCCCGCGCGCCAGCAGCCGCGCATAGGCGGCATCCAGGTCCGGCACCAGGAAGGTGAACATCATCCCCTTGGTCCCGCGCGGCCGGTCCGCCTTGTTGCAGACGCCGAGGAAGCCGGTGGGGCTGACCTGGAAGATGCGGCAGATGCCCTGGTCCATCACCTGCGGCAGGCCCAGCACCTCCCCATAGAATTGGGCGAGGCGGTCCAGGTCGTTGGTGTAGAGCCAGACAACATTTTGCTCGCTGAATATTTTTCCCTGATCCATGGGCACCGCAGCCATCTCCGTCTCCATTTGGCAGCGCCAGGGAAAGACAAGCGGCGCGGCCATGCGTGCCGAGCATGCACGATGCCGTGCGGCGCGGAAACGCCTCCGCGACCCCGCTGGAATCCGCCTCCGAAATGCCCTTATCGTCCAGTCGCGGCTGCCTTGCAGCGGCCCTTGGACGAACAAGAAGGTGACGCCATGACCATCCAACTCGGCCAGGTAGCCCCGGATTTCACCGCCGACACGACCCATGGGGTGATCAACTTCCATGAGTGGCTCGGCAATTCCTGGGGCGTGCTGTTCAGCCATCCGAAGGACTTCACCCCGGTCTGCACCACCGAGCTCGGCGAGACCGCCCGCCTGAAGCCGGAATTCGACAAGCGCAATGTGAAGGTCATCGGCCTGTCGGTGGACAGCCTGGAACGTCATGCGGGGTGGGAGGCGGATATCGCCGATACCCAGGGCCACGCCGTGAACTTCCCCATGATCGCCGACCCGGAGAAGAAGGTCGCTACCCTCTACGGCATGGTGCATCCGGAGGCCGATCCCTCCATCACCGTGCGCACCGTCTTCGTCATCGATCCGAACAAGAAGGTACGGCTGTTCCTAGTCTATCCGCCCAGCACCGGCCGGAATTTCGACGAGGTGCTGCGGGTGATCGACAGCCTGCAGATGACGGATGGCCAGAAGGTGGCCACCCCGGTGAACTGGCGCCCCGGCGACCGCGCCATCATCCCCCCGTCGATCTCGGACGAGCAGGCCAAGGCGCTGTTCCCGCAGGGGTGGGAGGCGGAGCGCCCCTATCTCCGCTGGGTCGAGGTGAAGGCCTGATCGCGATGTCCGGCATCGCCGATGGGTTCTGGGGCGCGGTCGGCCGCACACCGCTGATCCGCCTGCGCCGCGCCTCGGAGGCGACGGGCTGCGAGATTCTGGGCAAGGCGGAGTTCATGAACCCCGGCGGCAGCGTGAAGGACCGCGCCGCCATTGGCATCCTCTCCGCCGCCATGGCGGAGGGGAAGCTGACGCCCTTCCAGCCCGGCACGATCGTGGAGGGCACGGCCGGCAATACCGGCATCGGCATCGCCCTGGCCGCCAATGCCATGGGCTGGCGCAGCGTCATCGTCGTGCCGGAAACGCAGAGCCGGGAAAAGCTGGACTATCTGCGGATGATCGGCGCCGATCTGCGCCTGGTGCCGCCCAAGCCCTACAGCGATCCCGGCAACTACGTGCATGTCTCGAAGCGGTTGGCGGAGGAGCTGGGCGCGGTCTGGGCCAATCAGTTCGATAACCTGGCCAATGCCGCGGCGCATGAGGCGACCACCGGCCCCGAGATCTGGGACCAGACGGACGGGAAGTTGGATGCCTTCACCTGCGCCTGTGGCACCGGCGGCACGCTGGCCGGCATCTCCCGCGCCCTGAAGGCGCGGAAGCCGGATGTGCGGATCGTGCTGGCCGATCCCGGTGGCTCCGGCCTGCTCGACTGGGTGAAGACCGGCACGCCACGCGCCGAAGGCAGTTCCATCACCGAGGGCATCGGCCAGGCCGCCCGCGCGCCAGGCAACCTCGCCGAGGCCCGCGACCTGATCGACGACGCCATCCGCATCGAGGACCCCGAGATGCTGGAACAGGTCTTCGACCTGCAGATGCAAGAAGGCATTTCGGTCGGCGGCAGCGCCGGGCTGAATGTGGCGGCCGCCATTCGCGTCGCGCGCGACCTCGGCCCTGGCCATACCGTCGTGACCATCCTCTGCGACGGCGGCGCGCGCTACCAATCAAAACTGTTCAACCCCGCCTTCCTGCGCGAGCGTGGCCTGCCTACGCCGCCCTGGCTGGAGTGACGTCATCATGGCGCTCGAAATCATCGAGCTGGCCCGCACCATCCGCGCCCGCGACCCGGCGCGGCCGAGCTGGGTGGAGGCGATGCTCTGCTATGCCGGGCTGCATGCCGTGCTGTGGCACCGGCTGTCGCATACGCTGCTGAAGCTGGGCCTGCCGGCAGCTGCGCGCTTTTCCTCGCATCTGGCGCGCTGGCTGACCGGCATCGAGATCCACCCCGGCGCCCGGATCGGCCGGCGACTGTTCATCGACCACGGCATGGGGGTGGTGATCGGGGCGACGGCGGAGATTGGCGATGACGTGCTGATCTATCACGGCGTCACCCTCGGTGGCCTGTCCGGCCAGCCCGGCAAGCGGCATCCGACGCTGGAGGATCATGTGACGGTCGGCGCTGGCGCCCAGGTGCTGGGCCCGATCCGCATCGGCCGCGGCGCGCGGGTCGGCGCCAATGCCGTGGTGGTGGCGCCGGTCGCACCCGGCTGCACCGTGGTCGGCATTCCGGCCCGTCCGCCCCGTGGTCAGCCCTGCCAGGACCCTTCGATTGGCTATGGGCTGAGCGCGGCAGTGGACGAGGACCCCGTGGGCGAACAGCTTTCCGCACTTCGGGCGGAGATGGTGGCGCTGCGCAGCGAGCTTGCGACACTGCGCAGCAAGCAACGCGAGGGCGAATGCGAGGGCGTCTGACCACGATCTGACGCCTGACGGCGTATGGCCCCGGCTTGACGCTTGCCGGCGTCGGGTCGAGGTTTCCGCCCCCCAAGGGATAGGAAGCGCTGCGCATGACCGACGAAAACCCCGTTCTGGTGACCAGGGACGGCCCGGTGGTGCGTGCCGTGCTCAACCGCCCGCATCGCCGCAACGCCATGAGCCAGGCCTTGGTGGAGGCGTTGGACGTGTTGCTGGCGGAGCTGAAGACCGACACTTCCGCCCGCGTGCTGGTGCTGTCCGGGGCAGGGGGCCACTTCTGCGCGGGGCTCGACCTGACCGAGGTCGGTGCGGTGGAGACGCCGGAGGAAAAGCTCGCCCGCCAGCACGCCCGCAACCAGAAGACCGGCGCCCGCTTCAACGCCATCGCCGAACTGCCGCAGGTGGTGATCGCGGCGGTGGAGGGCGCGGCCTATGCCGGTGGCCTCGGCTTTGTCACCGCCGCCGATATCTGCCTCGCCGCCGCCGATGCGCGCTTCTCGGCGCCGGAGGTGCGGCGTGGGCTGGTGCCGGCGCAGATCCTGCCCTGGCTGGTGCGCCGCATGGGCCGCAGCGAGGCGGCGCGGCTTTGCCTGCAAGGCCATGTGATGGATGCGGCGGAGGCCGCGCGCGCCGGGCTGGTGCACCAGGTGCTGCCCGATGCGGCGGCGCTGGAAGCCGCGGTGCAGGCGACCATTGCCGACATCGTCCAGGGTGCCCCGGGCGCATTGGCGGAAACCAAGGCGCTGCTGGCGGCCCTCGGCCCCGTGGCGCCCCCTGCCTATGCCGAGGCCGGCGCCCAGAGCTTCGCCCGCCGTGCCACCAGCCCGGAGGCGGAGGAGGGCATCGCCAGCTTCAAGCAGCGCCGCAAGCCGAGCTGGATGCTGGCGTGAGATAGGAGAAGGCCGCCATGACCGCCTGCATCATCGGCTGGGCGCATACGCCCTTCGGCAAGCTGGACGATCCGGACATCGAGGGCCTGTTCGGCCGTGTCGCCCGGGCGGCCATCGAGGATGCGGGCATCGGCGCGGCGGAGGTCGATGCGGCCTTCGTCGGCGTCTTCAATGGCGGCTTTTCCAAGCAGGACTTTTTCTCAGGCCTTCTGCTGCAAAGCGTGCCGGAGCTGCGCTTCAAGCCCACCACGCGCTACGAGAACGCCTGCGCCACCGGTTCCGCCGCCATCCATGGCGCGCTGGATTTCCTGGCGGCGAAACGCGGCCGCTTCGCCCTGGTGGTGGGGGCGGAGAAGATGACGGCGACGCCGGGCGCGCAGGTGGGCGACATCCTGCTCGGCGCGTCCTACCGCAAGGATGAGGGCGAGATTCCGGCGGGCTTCGCCGGCGTCTTCGGCCGGATCGCCGAAAGCTATTTCCAGCGCCATGGCGACCAGTCCGACGCGCTGGCCGCGATCGCCGCGAAGAACCACCGGAACGGCGTCGCCAACCCTTACGCGCAGATGCGGAAGGATCTCGGCTTCGCCTTCTGCCGCGCTGAATCTGAAAGAAACCCCTTTGTTGCGCCGCCGCTGAAGCGGACCGATTGCTCCCTGGTGAGCGACGGCGCCGCGGCGCTGGTTCTGACCGATGAAGAGACCGCCCGCGGCATGGCCAAGGCCGTGCGCTTCCGCGCCGCGGTGCAGACCACCGACCTGATGCCCATCGCCGCCCGCGACATCATTCGGTTTGAGGGCGCCCGCGCGGCCTGGGGCCGGGCCTTGACGGAGACGGGGTTGAGCCTGTCCGACCTGTCCTTCGTTGAAACCCATGACTGCTTCACCATCGCCGAGCTGATCGAATATGAGGCGATGGGCCTGGCCGCCGAAGGGCAGGGCGCCCGCGCGGCGCTAGAGGGCTGGACCGCCAAGGACGGCCGCCTGCCGGTGAACCCCTCCGGCGGCTTGAAATCCAAGGGCCATCCGATCGGGGCCACCGGCGTGTCCATGCATGTGCTGGCCGCGATGCAGCTCACCGGCACGGCGGGCGAGATGCAATTGCCGAAGGCGGACCGCGCCGGCGTCTTCAACATGGGCGGCGCGGCGGTGGCAAATTACTGCTCGATCCTCGAACGGATGCCCTAAGCCGCCTCCACCCGCCCAATGAAGGTCCCCACCTCCTGCGACAGGGTGGTGGCCTGGGCCGACAGGATCTCGGCCGCGCCCAGCACGTCATTCGCCGCACGGCCGCTGCCGGAGGCGCTGTCCCGCACGCCCTGGATGGTGCCGGCGACGTCGCGCGTGGCGCTGGCCGCCGCCTGGATGCTGCGGGCGATCTCCTGAGTCGCGGCGCCCTGTTCCTCCACTGCCGCGGCGATGGCGGCGGCGATCTGGTTCACCTCCTCGATCACGGCGGAGACGCTGCGGAAGGCCTCCACCACATGCCCGGTGGCGCCCTGGATCTGGCCGATCTGCGCGCCGATCTCCTCCGTCGCTTTGGCTGTTTCGGCGGCGAGGGCCTTCACCTCGCTGGCCACCACGGCGAAGCCCTTGCCGGATTCGCCCGCGCGCGCGGCCTCGATGGTGGCGTTCAGCGCCAACAGATTGGTCTGGCCGGCGATGGTGGAAATCAGGCCCAGCACGTCGCCGATCTTCTGCGCGGTATCGGCCAGGGAGCCGACCAGCGCATCGCTGCGCCGCGTCTCCTCCACGGCCCGGCTGGTCACTTCGGTGGAGCGCGCCAGCTGGCGGCTGATCTCCTGCACCGAGCAGGCCAGCTCCTCCGCCGCGGCGGAGACGGCCTGCACGTTGGAATTGGCCAGATCCGCGCTGTTCGCGACCTGATTGCTCTGGTCATCCACCTGCCGCGCGCCCTGGCTCATGCCACGGGCGGTGTCCGTCAGGGTGGCGGAGGCATCGGAGACGGTGCGGACCAGCGTGCCGATGGTCTGCTGGAAGCCGCGGACATGGCCGGCGATGCGCAGGGCGCGTTCCTCGCGCGCCCTTGCTTCCGCCTCCTGCGCCTGTTGCAGGCGCCGGCCCTCGGCCAGGCTGTCGCGCATCTGGTGGGCGGACCGCGCGATCAGGCCCAGCGCGTCCTGGCGCTCCACGCCGGGGATTGCCACGTCGAACTGACCTTCGCCCAGCGCATGCAGGCTCTGGCCGATCTCACCCACGATGCGGGAGACCATGCGCAGGATCCGCTGGGTCACCAGAAGCAGAATGGCCAGGATGGCGCCGACGCCGACAAACAGCAGCATGGCCTGCTGCCCGGCGGCCTCGCGGCGCAGCGCCACCGCCTCCGCCAGTTCCTGCTGCCCTGCTGCGATGATCGCGGCATAGGCCTCCGACTGGGCGGTGAAGCTGGCCAGCCAGGCCTCGGCGGGCACGGTCGTGCCCTGGCCGGCCTGCATCGCCGTGCGCTGCGCCAGCAGTGCGGCGCGCGCCGGCGTGGCGTCGAAGGCGGCGATGCGGGCGTTCAGCGCAAGGGAGCCGAGGCTGCCCAGTCTTTCGCGATAGACCGCCTGCACCACCAGGCCACGTTGGAACAGGGCGATGGCGGCAGGCGGCGGCGTTGCCTGGCCCAGCATGCGCAGGCCGCCGCCCCGTTCCATCATATTGCCGTTGTGCAGGTTCAGCAGCGCGTGGTTGGCCAGCCCGATGCGGGTCAGCACGCCATCCTGCGTCGCGATGGCGAGCTGCCCGCTGAGCGCCAGCGCGATCTCCGAGATCGGGACGAAGAGCGCGGCGGAATCGGTGGGCCCGACGCTTCGCGCCGCAAGCCGGCTACGGAAGTCGGCGATGCGGGGCACCTGGTCGAAAATCTGCCGCAGGAACGCCTGCGCGGCCGGCGCGAGGTCCGGCACCGCCGCCGCCCGCTCCCGCAGCGCCGCCAAGGCAGCGTCCGTCTCCCGCGCCGCACGCGCATTCGCGGCAATCGCCTCCGGCGTGCCCTGCTGGAGCACTGGGACGGAGCTGGTCGCCTCGATCGGCAGGCTGTCGAGAAACCGTGTGGTGGCGCCGCTGAGCGCCTCCAGCCGGATCATCCGGTCCGTCTCGCGCCACACCCCATAGACCCGCCCGGCCTCGGGGGCCGCCATGGCGAGCACGCTGAGCAGGGCGAGGCCCGCCAGCAGATAGAGCAGCGCGCTCAGACTCAACCTGCGCATGGACGTTGGCCTCGCATCATCGTGATGCGGAGCATGCCTGAACGGGCTTAACCGCGGGTTTCAGCCAGGCAGCAGCACGCAGACGGCCGCCTGCGCCGCGATACCCTCGCCGCGGCCCGGAAAGCCCAGGCGCTCGGTGGTGGTCGCCTTCACCGACATGCGGTCCAGCGGCACCTCCAGCAGCGCCGCCAGCCTTTCGCGCATCGCGGTGGCGTGGGGCGTGATCTTCGGGCGTTCGCAGATCAAGGTGACGTCGGCATTGGCCAGAACCCCACCCCGCGCGGCGATGCGGCCGGCGGCGTGGCGCAGGAAGCGGGCGCTGTCGGCATCCTTCCACTGCGCCTCGCTGGGGGGGAACCAGCGGCCGATATCGCCCTCGGCCAGGGCGCCGTAGATGGCGTCGCACAACGCATGCAGGCCGACATCCGCATCCGAATGGCCATCCAGCCCCATCGGGCCCGGGATGGTCACGCCACAGAGCACCATGGGCCGGCCGGCGACCAGGCGGTGGACATCGAAGCCGGTGCCAACACGGGGGATGAGGGGCGGGGTCAGGGCGGCCTCCATGCGGGCCAGATCCTCCGGCCAGGTGATCTTGATGTTCTGTTCGTGCCCCGGCAGCAGAGCCACGGCCAGCCCGGCCGCTTCCAGCAGCTGCGCATCGTCCGTCGCCTCGGCCGTCGCGGCGCGATGGGCGGCGAGCAGGGGGGCGAATCGGAAGGCCTGGGGGGTCTGGGCGCGGAACAGGCCGGCGCGCGGCACCGTCGCCTCGATCAGCCCGGCCACGCCGCGCTTCAGCGTATCCGTCACCGGCTGGGCCGGAATGGCACCCGGATGCTGTGCCAAGGCCGCCAGCAGGGCTGGCACGGTGCCCGGCGGCACCACCGGCCGGGCGGCGTCATGCACCAGCACAACATCCGGCGGGTCGGCCGCCAGCGCTTCCAGCCCGGCGCGAACACTCGCCTGGCGGGTGGCACCGCCGGCGACCGGGGGCAGGATGGGCAGGCCCTCCAGAAGCTGCGCGACAAGCGCCAGGCTGTCCGCGGCGCAGACGGGCAGAACGACGTCCACCCCGCCCTCCCGCAGCAGCGCCTCCGCCGCATGGCGCAGCACCGGCCTACCGGCCAGGGACAGGTATTGCTTCGGCCGGTCGGCGCCGAAACGGCTGCCGCTGCCGGCCGCCATCAAAAGGGCCACAGATGTCATGCGGACAGGCTAGCCGAAGCGCGGCGCCTGGCCCATCCTGGCCTCAGCCTAAGCCATATGGTGCCGGAATAAGTGGCAGCTTTGTTCCGGACTGCACGGATCGCATTGCCTCCGGGCGCTTCGGCCTCTACCTTGCTCAAATCATGAGCATGACACCCCATTTGCCCCGGCTGCGCCCGATCGACCTCGGCGGCGCGGTCATCCAGATGCCGGTCATCCTGGCGCCGATGTCCGGCGTGACGGACCTGCCCTTTCGGCGCCTCGCCCGTGCCCAGGGCACCGGCCTGGTGGTCAGCGAGATGATCGCCTCCAACGCCATGGTGCGGGAGAATCGGACCACGCTGAAGATGGTGGAGGTGGATGGGGAAGGGGCCTCCGTCCAGCTCGCTGGCTGCGACCCGACCGTGATGGCGGAAGCGGCGAAGCTGGTGGTGCAGCATGGCGCGGCCATCGTCGATATCAATTTCGGCTGCCCGGTGAAGAAGGTGGCGCTCGGCCAGTCCGCCGGCTCCGCCCTGATGCGGGACGAGATCGGCGCCGCGCGCATCCTGGAAGCTGTGGTGAAGGCCGTGCCAGTGCCGGTCACGCTGAAGATGCGCATGGGCTGGGACCACCAGTCGCTGAACGCCCCGAAGCTGGCGCGCATCGCGCAGGAGAGCGGCATCCGCATGGTGACGGTGCATGGCCGTACCCGGCAGATGTTCTACAACGGCACTGCCGACTGGGCCTTCGTGGCGCAGGTGAAGGCGGCCGTGGACCTGCCCGTCATCGTCAATGGCGACATCCTGACGCCGCAGGATGCGGCGGAGGCGCTGCGCCAGTCCGGCGCCGATGGCGTGATGATCGGCCGCGGCTGCTACGGCCGCCCCTGGCTGCCGCGCCTGGTCGCCACCTATCTCCAGACCGGTGTGCTGCCGGAGGAGCCGAGCCTGCTGGAGCAGTATGAGACGCTGCTGGCGCATTACCACGCCATGCTGACCCATCATGGGCGGGACCCGGGCATGCGCCTCGCCCGCAAGCATATCTCCTGGTATTCCAAGGGCCTGCATGGATCGGCGGAATTCCGGTCTGAGGTCAATCGGACGGACACCGTCGAGGCGGTGCTGGCGCTGATCGATCGGTTCTACCTGCCGCTCATCGAGGGCGGCCATGAGGACCGGCTCGCCGCATGAGGGCCACCGCCCTGACCCGTGCCGCCCGGGCGCTGCGCCTGCCGGTGCCCACCGCGCCCGTGCTGCCGCCGGATGCCATCGCCGTGCTCGGCGCCCTGCCGATCGCCGCCGTGGTGCTGGATGCGGAGGACCGCTTCCGCTTCGCCAATCCGGCGGCGGAGCTGTTCTTCCAGCACTCCGCTGCCTCCCTCCGCAGCTATTCGCTGCGGGACCTGCTGCCGCCGGACCATCGGCTGTTCGCCATGCTGGAGCAGGTGCGCGCCCATGAAGCGCCGGTCTCCGACCATGACCTTGCGCTGGAAAGCCCGCGCCTGCGCCGGCTCGGCGTGGCCGCCCATGGCGCGCCGCTGCCCGAAATGCCGGGCAGCGTGGTGCTGACGCTGCAGGACGGTTCCACCGCGCAGATGCTGGATCGCCAGCTGAACTTTCGGGGCGCGGCGCGCAGCGCCTCCGCCATGGCGGCGATGCTCGCCCATGAGGTCAAGAACCCGCTATCCGGCATTCGCGGCGCCGCCCAGCTTCTGGAACAGGGCGCCAGCGAGGGTGACCGGGAACTGTGCCAGTTGATCCAGGATGAGGTGGACCGCATCCGCAACCTGGTGGAGCGGATGGACATGTTCTCCGACCGTCCGGTGGCGCAGGCGGAGGTGAATATCCATGAGGTGCTGGACCATGTCCGCCGCATCGCCCTGTCCGGCTTCGCCGCGCATCTGAAGATCCTGCAGGATTACGACCCCTCCCTGCCGCCGGTCTGGGCCAACCGGGATCTGCTGGTGCAGATTCTGCTGAATTTGGTGAAGAACGCGGCGGAAGCCGTTGATTCACGCAATGGCGAGATCGTCCTCACCACGGCCTACCACCATGGCGTCCGCATCGCCGTGCCGGGGAGCCTGGAGCGGGTGGACCTGCCCTTGCAGGTCATCGTCCGCGACAATGGCCCCGGCATCCCGGATGTGGTCCGCGCCACATTGTTCGAGCCCTTCGTTACCACCAAGCGCGGCGGGCAGGGCCTCGGCTTGGCCCTGGTCGCCAAGCTGGTGGGCGACCAGGGCGCGCTGATCGAATGCGACAGCCGGCCGGGCCGTACGGCCTTCCGCCTGTCCCTGCCTTTGCCGCCCCCCACACCCCGCCGCCTGCCTGGAGTAGCCGCATGAGTGACGCCGCCGCGGTCTCCGCAACCACGCGCACCATCCTGATCGCCGATGACGACAGGGCTATCAGAACCGTTCTGTCCCAGGCACTTGGCCGGTCCGGCTACCATGTACGCGCAACATCTTCCGCCGCCACGCTCTGGCGCTGGGTGGAGGATGGGGAGGGTGATCTGGTCATCACCGACGTCATCATGCCGGATGAGAACGGGCTCGACCTCGTGCCGCGCATCCGCCGGGTGCGGCCCGATCTGCGCGTGGTGGTGATGTCGGCGCAGTCCACCTTCTCCACCGCGCTGAAGGCAACTCAGCGCGGCGCCTTCGATTACCTGCCCAAGCCCTTTGATTTGAAGGAATTGTTGGCGGTTGTCGGCCGTGCGCTGGCGGCGCCCTCGCAGCCTTCGGTGGCGGATGCGGAGGAGCCGGAGGAGAGGCTGCCGCTGGTCGGCCGTTCCGCCGCCATGCAGGAAATCTACCGGACGGTCGCCCGCCTCACCACCACCGACCTGACGGTGATGATCACGGGCGAGTCCGGCACCGGCAAGGAATTGGTGGCCCGCGCCCTGCACGATTACGGCCGCCGCCGGGGCGGGCCCTTCGTGGCCATCAACATGGCGGCTATCCCGCGCGAGCTGATCGAATCGGAGCTGTTCGGCCATGAGCGCGGCGCGTTCACCGGGGCGCTGAACCGCGGCGTCGGCCGCTTCGAACAGGCGGCCGGCGGCACCCTGTTCCTGGACGAGATCGGCGACATGCCGCCGGAGGCGCAGACCCGCCTGCTGCGCGTGTTGCAGGAGGGCGAGTTCACCACCGTTGGCGGCCGCCAGCCGATCAAGGCCAATGTCCGCATCGTCGCCGCCACCCATCGCGACCTGCGCCAGTCCATCCGCGGCGGCATGTTCCGCGAGGATCTGTTCTACCGCCTGAACGTCGTGCCGATCCGTCTGCCGCCACTGCGCGAGCGGTTGGAGGACATCCCCCTGCTGGCGCGCCACTTCCTCGAACGCGCCCGGGCCGCCGGGCTGCCCCAGAAGCAGCTCGACCAAGGCGCCATGGACCGCCTGAAGCAGCACGCTTGGCCGGGCAATGCGCGGGAGCTGGAGAATCTGATGCGCCGCATGGCGGCGCTCTATCCGCAGGAGATCATCGGCGCCGATGCCGTGGGCGCCGAACTCGCCGAGGCCGCCGCCCCACCCGAGGAAGGCCCCCGCGCGCCGGAGACGCTGGAACAGTCGGTGGAACGCCACCTCGCCGGCTTCATGTCCGCGCATAAGGACGGCATGCCGATCCGCGACCTCTATGACCGGGTGCTGGCGGAGGTGGAGCGGCCCTTGCTGAAACTCGCGCTGTCGGCCACCCGCGGCAACCAGATCAAGGCGGCCGCCATGCTCGGCCTGAACCGCAACACGCTGCGCAAGAAGCTGCGGGAGCTGGATCTGCCGGTGGTACGGGGCCTGCCCTGATCCCAGCCCACCCCATCGGCGCGATTTTCCGCGCCGCCACGCTTTGGTCTCGGCCGGGCCTGGGATAGATGCGGGCCATGGCATTTGGCTGGCGGCGAATCGGCGACATCTTCTTCGGCCGGGCGACGACCTTCGGTCTGGCGGTCACGGCCGTTCTGCTGGGGATCGCCACCTTCGTGCTGCTGGCCGGCGGCAGCCCCTTCGGGCCGACCAGCCCGGGGCAGATCGTCTTTGTTGTGCTGCTCAATGCCGGGGTGCTGCTGCTGCTGGCCGGCTCCCTGGTCGCCCGCCTGGTACGGGTCTGGGCGGAACGGCGGCGGGGCAGTGCCGGGGCGCGGCTGCATGTGCGGCTGGTGCTGCTGTTCGGTGGCGTCGCCGTGGTGCCGGCGCTGATCGTGGCGGCCTTCGCCGCCGTGTTCTTCAATCTCGGCATCCAGGCCTGGTTCAGCGACCGGGTGCGCTCGACCCTCGAAGCCTCGCTGGTGGCCTCTCGCGCCTGGATGGACCAGCACCGGGACGAGATCCGGGTCGATGCCCTGGCCATGGCCGCCGATCTGAACCGCGCCGCCCAGGTCTTCCTGCCCGACAACCTGCCGGCCTTCGAGCGGCTGCTGGCGACGCAGACCTCGATCCGCGGCCTGACCGAGGCCGTGGTTTTCGAGCCGACGCTGGGCCGGGTGCTGGCCGCCGCCGGCTTCACCCCGGGCGCGATGATCGAACCGCCGCCCGGCTGGGCGTTGGAACAGGTCCGGCAGGGGGAGGTGGCGGTGGTGCCGGGCGAATCGGATGCCCGGGTCCGCGCCGTGACCAACCTCGACATCCCGCCGGGGCTGCTGCTGCTGATCGGCCGGCCGCTGGATGGCAGCGTGCTGGACCATATGCGCACCACGGAACTGGCCTTCCAGGAGTACGACCAGCTCGACCGCAATCGCGGCAGCCTCCAGATCACTTTTGCTCTCATTTTCGCCTGCGCGGCCTTGCTGGTGCTGCTGGCCGCGGTGCTGGTCGGGCTGGTCTTCGCCAACCAGATGGCCCGCCCGATCTCCCGCCTGATCACCGCCGCCGAGCGGGTGCGGGCCGGTGACCTGGCGACGCGGGTGGAGGAGGGGACGCAGGATGACGAACTCGCCAGCCTGTCCCGCGCTTTCAACCGCATGATCAGCCAGTTGTCGGCCCAGCGGGGCGAACTGATGGGGGCCTATCGCCAGATCGACGAACGCCGGCGCTTCACGGAAACGGTGCTCTCCGGCGTGTCCGCCGGCGTCATCGGCCTGGATGCGGAAGGGCGGATCAACCTGCCCAATCGCAGCGCCAGCGAATTGCTCGGGGTCGATCTCTCCGCCGCGATCGGGCTGCCACTGGCCCGCGTCGCGCCCGAATTCGGCGCCTTGGTGGCGGAGGCGCGGGACCATCCGGACCGCGCCCGCACCGCCGAAATCCCCATCGGCCCGCCCGCCCATCGCCGCAGCCTGATCGCCCGCATCGGCGCGGAGGGCCAGCCTGGCCGGGTCGCCGGCTTCGTGCTGACCTTCGACGACATCACCGAATTGCAATCGGCCCAGCGCAAGGCCGCCTGGGCGGATGTGGCACGGCGCATCGCGCATGAGATCAAGAACCCGCTGACACCGATCATGCTCTCCGCCGAGCGGCTGAAGCGCAAATACCTGAAGGAGATCGTCAGCGACCCGGAGACCTTCCGGACGCTGACCGACACCATCGTGCGCCAGGTCGGCGATATCGGCCGGATGGTGGACGAGTTTTCGGCCTTCGCCCGCATGCCCCAGCCCGTCATCCGGCCCGATCGCCTGGACCAGGTGGTGCGGGAGGCGCTGGTGCTGCAACGCGGTGCGCATCCTGAAATCCACTACGAAACTAGCATTCCGGAGGATCTGCCGCCCTTGCCCATGGATCGCCGCCTGATTGGCCAGGCCCTGACCAACCTGCTGCAGAACGCCGCCGATGCCGTGGCCTCCGCGCCAAGGGCGGAAGGCGAGGTGGGCCGGATCGACCTGCTGGTCGAGTCGCGGGGCGAGGATGTGGCGGTGGTGGTCCAGGATAACGGCATCGGCCTGCCAGAGGGCGAGGAACGGGCGCAGCTGACGGAGCCCTATGTGACGCACAAGGTGAAAGGCACTGGCCTCGGCCTTGCCATCGTCAAGAAGATCATGGAGGACCATGGGGGTCGCTTGGAGCTGGAAGACCGACCGGATGGCCCCGGCGCCCGCGCCCTGCTGATATTGCCGCGCGTCGCGCCGAAGGGCGCGAAGGACTCGGGTGCGGTTCCGCTACAAGGACGAGAGGACACGCCTGTGAAGGGCGCATCACTGGGGCGCGACGGGGCTGACCATGGCGCATGACATCCTGATCGTCGACGATGAGCCGGATATCCGGGCCCTGATTGAGGGCATCCTGTCGGATGAGGGCTATGAGACGCGGCAGGCGGCCAATTCGGACCAGGCGATCGCCGCCTTCAAGGCGCGCCGGCCCTCGCTGGTGATCCTGGATATCTGGCTGCAGAATTCGCGGCTGGACGGGCTGGGCATCCTGGCGGCGCTGCATGGCGAGGAGCCGCGGGTGCCCTGCGTCATGATCTCCGGCCACGGCACCATCGAGACGGCCGTGCAGGCGATTCAGAACGGCGCCTATGACTTCATCGAGAAGCCGTTCAAGTCGGACCGGCTGCTGCTGGTCATCTCCCGTGCCCTCGAAGCCTCCCGCCTTCAGCGGGAAAACAGCGAATTACGGTTGCGGGCGGGGGCGGAGGCGGAGCTGGTGGGCGTTTCCGCCCCGGTCACCCAGCTGCGCCAGGCGATCGACCGGGTGGCGCCCACCGGGTCCCGCGTGCTGATCAGCGGCCCGGCCGGGTCCGGCAAGGAAGTGGCGGCGCGGATGCTGCACAGCCGGTCGCGCCGTGCCGATGGCCCCTTCGTCGCACTGAATTGCGCGACCCTCGCCCCCTCCCGCTTCGAGGAGGAGCTGTTCGGTGTGGAGGCCGGCACAGACCCATCCGCCCAGCCGCGCCGGGCCGGGGTGCTGGAACGCGCCCATGGCGGCACGCTGCTGCTGGACGAGGTGGCGGATATGCCGCTGGAAACCCAGGGCAAGATCGTCCGCGCCTTGCAGGAACAGGGCTTTGTCCGCATCGGCGGGGCGCAACGCGTGACGGTCGATGTCCGCGTCATCGCGACGACCAACCGCGATCTTCAGGCCGAGATCGCCGGCGGCCGGTTCCGGGAGGATCTGTATTACCGCCTGGCCGTGGTGCCGCTGAAAATCCCGCCGCTGCGCGAGAGGCGGGAGGATATTCCGGCGCTGGCGCGGCATTTCATGAAGCGCTCGGGGGAGACCTCCGGCATGGCCTCCCGCGAATTGTCGGAGGATTCGCTGGCGGCGATGCAGGCCTATGAATGGCCCGGCAATGTGCGCGAGCTGCGCAACCTGATCGACTGGCTGCTGATCATGGCGCCGGGCGATGCGCGGGAGCCGATTCGGCCGGACATGCTGCCACCCCAGGTCGGCGCCTCCGCCCCCGCCGTGCTGAAGCTGGACCGATCCTCGGAGATCATGACGCTGCCCCTGCGGGAGGCGCGCGAGCTGTTCGAACGGCAGTATCTGGAGGCGCAGCTATTGCGCTTCGGCGGCAATATCAGCCGCACGGCGTCCTTCGTGGGGATGGAACGCAGCGCGTTGCATCGTAAGCTGAAGTTCCTCGGCGTCCATGCCGAGGACCGCGCGCCCGCGGCAGCGGCGGGCGGATAGCCAGACCAACAACAAACGACGAAGTGCATCGCAACCTGCGGCCTGGGCCACTTTGCCCAGGCCGAGCGCCCGAACGGGCGCCGCCGCTTATGCGGCGAAGCCAAGCGGCCGAAGGCCGCGCCCGGCGTCTGAGGGAAAGTCAATCATGTCTAAGATCGCCTATGTGAATGGTCGCTACCTGCCGCAGTCCGAGGCCTCGGTGAACATCGAGGATCGCGGCTATCAGTTCGGCGATGGCATCTATGAGGTCGTCCATCTGCATGATGGCCGCTATGTGGATGAGGATCTGCACCTCGCGCGGCTGGAGCGGTCCCTGGGCGAGATCGCGCTGCCCATGCCGATGTCCCGCGCCGCGTTGTCCATGGTGCTGCGGGAAGTGGCGCAGCGGAACCGGGTTCGGGAAGGGCTGCTCTATATGCAGGTGACGCGCGGCGTGTCGCGTCGCGACCATGCCTTCCCGACGAAGCCCGTGCCGCCCGCCCTGGTGGTGACCATCCGCCGCGTGCCGGCCTATCCCACCGATGTCGACAAGTGGCAGGCCGCCTGCATCACCTTGCCGGACCTGCGCTGGGCGCGACGCGACATCAAGTCGGTGAACCTGCTGCCGAACTGCCTGGCCCGGCAGAAGGCGCGGGAGGCCGGTGCGATCGAGGCGATCCTGTTCGACGAGAAGACCGGCATGGTGACGGAGGGGGCGGCAACCACCTTCTGGATCGTCGATGAGAACGGCGCCATCCGCACCCGCTTCCTCGACCATGTGGTGTTGCCCGGCTGCACCCGCGCGGCGCTGATGGCGGAGTTGCGGACGCTGGGCATCGCCTATGACGAGCGGGAATTCTCGGTGGACGACATGCGGAAGGCGCGCGAGGCCTTCATCACCTCCGCCACCTCCTTCGTGAAGCCGATCACGAAGATCGACGGGCAGCCGGTGGGGGATGGCAAGGTCGGGCCGGTGGTGCGGCGGCTGTTCGACATTTTTGCACGCCATGTGAAGGGCGATGTGAAGAACGCGGCATGACCCCGCCTGCCTGCATCCTCTGGGACTGGGACAACACCCTGGTGGATGGCTGGGCGGCCATCCAGCACGGGCTGAACGCGACATTCACCGAGTTCGGCATGCCGTCCTGGGACCGTGAAACGGTGCTGGCCAATGTCCGTGGGTCGCTGCGGGACACCTTCCCGGGGATGTTCGGCGCGGAGTGGGAGAGGGCGCGGGATGTCTTCTACACCGCCGTGCGGTCCTGCCATCTGGATGTGCTGAACCCGATGCCGGGCGCGGCGGAGGCCATCGCGGCCGCCGGCGCCCTGGGTCCGCAGGGGGTCGTCTCCAACAAGCAGGGGCCGCTGCTGCGGGCGGAAGCGGCGCATCTCGGCTGGGCCGGCCACTTCGTCACGCTGGTTGGTGCGGGGGATGCCAGCGCGGACAAGCCCAGCGCGGCGCCGATCCTGATGGCGCTCGCCGCCTGCGGCCTGCCGGCCGGCCCGGCGGTCTGGTATATCGGCGACACGGTGCTGGATATGGATGCGGCGCGGGCTGCCGGCTGCACCGCCGTGCTGCTCGGCCGGGCGGCGCATGATGGCGGCGTGGCGGCGGCGCGGCCGGATCACGTTTTCGATGACGGCCATGCGCTTGCGACGTGGTTGCGAGACCTTGCCAGCGCGGGGGTCGCCGGGGGACATTAGCGGCGGTGGCGGCCTGAAACGGCCGCGACATCCGGCATGGCCTTGATGGTGGTATGAATGCCACCTGGGCAATGCCGCGCCTCCCCGCCCAGGGCCAGACCTCCCCGTCTGGCCAAGAAAAAGAAGGAACGACCCTCGTGGCCGCCGAGAAATCCCAGAACGTGCAGGACGTGTTCCTGAACCATGTTCGCAAATCCAAGACCCCGGTGACGATCTTCCTGGTGAACGGCGTCAAGCTGCAGGGCATCATCACCTGGTTCGACAACTTCTCCGTGCTGCTGCGCCGGGACGGGCACACCCAGCTGGTCTACAAGCACGCCATCAGCACGGTGATGCCGGGCGCGCCGATCATGCTGTTCGACGCGACGGCGGCGGGTGCCGGCGCCGGCACGGCGACGCAATCCGCGGAAGGCATGGGCGCACCGGCCCCGAACCGGCTGACCCTGGGGCGAGAGGTGACACCTGTCGGATCGCGCGATTAACCCGACCAGCCCGGCCGAATCCGGCCCTGGCCGGAGCCTGAAGGACACCCGCGACGGCCCGACCCGGGCCGCTGTGATCCTGCCCCATGACCGCACCCTGCGCGGCGGAGAGGCCGCGTCCAATCGCGCGGCGGAGGCGAAGCTTGCCGAAGCGGTGGGGCTCACCGCCTCCATCGGTCTGACCGTCGTCTATTCGGCGATCTTTCCCCTGCGGGCCATGCGCTCCTCCAGCCTGCTGGGGGAGGGCCAGGTCGCCATGGTGCATGAGGAATGTGAGCGCCACGGCGTCAGCGTGGTGGTGGTCGATGCCGCCCTGACGCCTGTGCAGCAGCGCAACCTCGAACGTGCCTGGGGCGCCAAGGTCATCGACCGCACCGGTCTGATCCTCGAGATCTTCGGCGAACGCGCGCGGACCAAGGAAGGCGCGTTGCAGGTCGAACTCGCCCATCTCTCCTATCAGCGCACCCGGCTGGTCCGGTCCTGGACCCACCTTGAGCGTCAGCGCGGCGGCTTCGGCTTCCTCGGCGGTCCAGGCGAATCGCAGATCGAGATCGACCGGCGGCTGATCGACGAACGCATCATCCGGCTGAAGAAGGAGCTGGAGCAGGTGCGCCGCACGCGCGGCCTGCACCGTTCCGCTCGCGCCCGCGTGCCCTATCCGGTTGTCGCGCTGGTCGGCTACACCAATGCGGGAAAATCCACGCTTTTCAATGCCCTGACCGGGGCCGGCGTCTTCGCGCAGGACCAGTTGTTCGCCACGCTGGACCCAACCATGCGGGCCATCAAGCTGCCTTCCGGCCGCACGGTCATCCTTTCCGACACCGTGGGATTCATCTCTGACCTGCCGACCCAGCTGGTCGAGGCTTTCCGGGCGACGCTGGAGGAGGTGGCGGCGGCCGACATCATCCTGCATGTCCGCGACGCCGCGCATCCGGACAGCGCCGCGCAGCGCGCCGATGTGCTTGGCGTGCTGGGCGAGATGGCGGAGGGCGACGACGCGGCCATGGACGAATCCTGGCCCAACCGCGTCATCGAGGTGCTGAACAAGGCCGACCTGATGGGCGGGGTGGATTCGGTGCCGGAAATTCCCGGCGCCATCGCCGTCTCTGCCCTGACGGGCGACGGGCTGGATGCGCTGCGCGACGCGCTGGATGCGCGGATGACCGCCGGGATGCAGACGGCGGAATACCGCATCGCCCCGGGCGACGGTGCCGGCCTCGCCTGGCTTTATGAGCATGGCGAGGTGCTGGGTCGGGAGGATGCGGAGGACGCGATCCGCGTCACGGTGCGCCTGACGCCGGCCGATCGGGCACGCTTCGAACAACGGGGATCCTGATGCGCTTCGACACCAAGGCCGCGCGCGATGTGGCCGCGCTGCTGCGCGACGCCACGCGCGCCGAGATCCTGCCGCGCTTCCGGCGCCTGGCCGCCGGCGATGTCCGCACCAAGTCGAGCCCGCTCGACCTGGTGACGGAGGCCGACGAGGCCGCCGAACGCATGATCGAGGCGGCGCTGCGCGCCCGCTTCCCCGGCTGCGTGGTGGTGGGGGAGGAGGCGACGGCCGCCGATGCCTCGCTGCTCTCCAAGCTGGCCGACGCCGACCTCGCCTTCGTGGTGGACCCGGTGGATGGCACCGCCAACTTCGCCGCGGGCATGCCGCTGTTCGGCTGCATGGCGGCGGCCTTCGTGAAGGGGGAGGTGGTCGCCGGCTGGATCCACGACCCGCTGGGCGACGACACCGCGGTGGCGCTGCGCGGGGAGGGGGCCTGGTTCGAGGATGCGGAGGGCAAGCGCTTCGCCGATCTCCGCGTCGCCGCCCCCGTGCCGATGAACCGCATGATCGGCGCCGTCTCCTGGGGCTTTTTGAAGGAGCCGCAACGGACTCAGGTGGCGTCGCGCCTGCCGAAGCTCGCCGGCATCGTGAATTTCCGCTGCGCCGCCCATGAATACCGGCTGGCCGCCAGCGGCCATGCCCATCTGCTGTTCTACAACAAGCTGATGCCCTGGGATCACGCGCCAGGC
Source organism: Roseomonas sp. F4 (assembly GCF_053891155.1). Classification (NCBI taxonomy): domain Bacteria; kingdom Pseudomonadati; phylum Pseudomonadota; class Alphaproteobacteria; order Acetobacterales; family Roseomonadaceae; genus Roseomonas; species Roseomonas sp. F4. The sequence continues at coordinate 299,160 of NZ_JBSSHK010000004.1, read as the reverse complement.
TGGCTGCTGCACCGGGAGGCTGGTGGCTATTCCGCCCGTTTCGACGGCAGCCCCTACGAGGCCAGCCACCATGTCACCGGCGGGTTGATCTGCGCGCCCGACCAGGCCTCCTGGCAGGAAGCGCGGGACGCGCTGCTGGGCGACGGCTAACGACCTTCAGGCGCTACCGCGCAGGATCGATCAATCAAGAATGAGGCGTTGGATTGAGCGCCGCGATCGCGCCCTCGGCGACATGGGCGATGGTGGTCCGGTCCGCGCCGGCGCGGCCGAGTGACATGATGGCGACCACGGCACCCAGCAGCGCATCCGCCTTCGCGGGCACGGCCGTGCCGTCGGGCAGGGCGCCGTCGCGGACCGCCAGCGCCACATGCTCGACGAAAAAGTCGCGGATTTCCTGAAGCCGGCCCTGCGCCAATGCGCGGGTGGCCTCGGAATGCACCTCCCGCTCCATCACCGTATTGACGATCAGGCAGCCGCGCCGCTCCGGGTCCTCGGTGGCCAGTCGCACCTGCGCGTCGAGCCAGGCGCGGATGGCGGGCAGCCCGGTCGGGCCGGTGGGCAGGGTGGCGCGGAAGTGGCGGGCATAGGCCGCGAAAGCCCGCTGGAACAGCGTCTCCTTGTCCCCGAAGGCGGCATAGACGCTGCCGGGCTTCAGCCCCGTCGCTTCATAGATGTCGGACATGGCGGTGGCGGCGTAGCCGCGGCGCCAGAACACCTCCATCGCCTGGCGCACCACCGCCTCCGTGTCGAATTCCCGCGGCCGCGCCATGCCGTGCCTCCTCGTGCCGCACATAGTTGGTCGGTCGCTCAATAATTCGCAAGATAGCCCTTGTTCAGGATTGATCGATCAATAATGCCGCTCGGGTGAAGCGGCACGGCCCGTGCCGCGCCCGGTCCCGAAAGGCATTCCCATGACCCGCCGACAGCTTGGCGCCCTGGCCGCCCCCGCCATGGCCGCCCTTGCCGCCGCCCCCGCCACTGCCCAGAGCCTGACGCCGCCCGCACCGGCCGGCACGGTCGCCTACAACACCTGGCTCGGCCGCACCTTCTCCGAGGTCCTGCTGAACACGCGGGACCAGGCGAGCCGCGTCGCGATCCTCGAACGGATCGTGGCGCGCGACTACATCCAGCATAACCCCCTGGTGCCGCAGGGCCGGCAGGGGCTGATCGACTTCCTGCCGGTGATCTACCAGGCGATGCCGGATGCCCGCTTCATCCTGCACGATGTCTTCGCCACCACGGACCGGGTCGTCACCCGATGGACCTGGACGGGCACGCTGACCGGGCCCGGCTTCCTCGGCATCGGGCCACGCGGCCAGCGTGTTGAGTTCGACGTCATCGACCTCTGGTCGGTGCGGGACGGCATGCTCGCCGAACATTGGGACCAGTTCGACTGGCCCCGGGCGCTGATCCAACTGGGCGTGCAGGGCCTGCCGCAGCCTTTTGTCGATATCGCGGCCCGCCCGGTCAGCCGCTGAACCCATCGGGCGGGCTTTCGCGCCGCCGGCGTCTCGGGCAGTACCGCGTGATGCCCCAGGATGACGACGAGGACGATGAAGGCCCGCCCGGCCTGCCACCCGGCACCCCCTTCTACATGACCCCCGCGGGGCATGAGGCCCTGCGCGCCGAATTGCGGAAACTTTGGGACGAGGAACGGCCCAAGGTGGTCGAGATCGTCTCCTGGGCCGCCGGCCTCGGCGACCGGTCGGAGAATGCGGACTACCAATATGGCAAGCGCCGACTGCGCCAGATCGACGGCCGGGTGCGCTTCCTGCGCAAACGGCTGGAACGGGTGCAGGTGGTGGATCCGGCGGCGCAGACGCGGCGCGACCAGGTCTTCTTCGGCGCCACCGTCACCTATGCCCGCCTGTCCGACGATGCCGAGGTCACGATCACCATTGTGGGTGTGGATGAGGCCGACAGCGCGGCCGGCCGCATCTCCTGGGTCGCGCCGGTGGCCCGTGCGCTGCTCGGCGCGCGGGTCGGCGATACACGCAAGCTCCGCACCCCGGCGGGGGTGGAGGAGATCGAGGTGGTGGCGATCGCCTATCCGCCCGCTTGACCTATCGGCTGCGCGTCCAGTTCCGGGAATAGCCCTGGCCATTCGGCCCGGCGGCGCTGCGGCTGCCGCTCCACTGGCCCGGCGCCTGTCGCGTGACCTGGCCCTGGCGGGACCAGACCTGCCCCTGCGGGTTCGTCACACTGCCGGCGCGGCTGCACGTACCATCGGCGCAAGCCGCCGAGCGGCTGCCGGTCCAGGTGCCGTTCGGCGTCGTCACGCTGCCCGACTTTTCCCAGGCGCCGGCGGCCGGCGCGATCAGCATCGCGGTGGCGGCGAGAAGAAGGATACGGCGCATGGCGCTCACCGGCTCGGCAGCCGCGCCAGCGCGTCGCGGCAGGGTTGCGTCAGCTGGGCGCTGTTCTGGCGCAGGCAGGCCAGAATGCGGCCCTCGCCGCGTGGGGTATTGGCGCAATGGGTGCGGTAGTCGGCGCCGCAGGCATTCAGCAGGGCGCGCTGCTGTTGCGGCTGCTGCGCGGCGGCGGGCAGGACCGCGGCGGTGACGAGCAGCGTGACGAGGATCAGGCTTCGCGACATCTTGGTTTCCTTTCAGCGAGGGGCTTCCGCTCACCAGCGGCGGATGACGACAGGGCCTCGCACCACAACGGGCGGGCGGATGACGACCGGGCGTGGCACGACCACCACCGGCGGGCGGACCACCACCGGGCGCGGCACCACCACCACGGGCGCTTTCCGGATCACGACCGGCGGCGCGGGGGCGATGATATAGGCCTGGGCCGAGGCCATTCCGGGCAGGGCGACCAGGGCGGTCAGGATCGGCAGAAAGGCGAGGCGAGGCATGGCGACGTCTCCTTCAACTGCGCATCGGCGCCGTGCCGGGCGAACCCGGCGGCGGCGGCAGGCTGGGTGGTCCATCGGCCGGTGGCGGCAGGGCCGGGGGCGCGCAGCTCACCGGCTCCGCCACACCCAGCAGCCGCCAGGACTGGGCCCGGCTGCGCCAGGCCAGGCCGGATTCGAGATCCAGGGTCAGGCACTCCACGCTGTGGGTGCTGCAGGCCGCCAGCGGCAGCCATGCAGTCAGCCAGAGGAGGCGGCGGGTGGGGCGATGGGTCATCGGCCGTGATACGCGGCGTCCGGGCAAAGTCGCCGCGACCGGCCTGTGGAAATTTCATCACCACCGCGCGACGATTCCACCGATCCCGCCCGTATCACCGCCTGAAAGCAGCGGAGATGGGCGCGATGCGGGCAGGGCGGGATGGGTGTGACGGCTGAATGGGTCTCCAGCCCCGCGCTGGCCGAACCTGGCGAGGCGGAGCTGATGCAGGCCATCGCGGCCGGCGATTCGGCGGCCTTCCGCTTGGTCGCGGAACGCCACACCCCCGCGCTGCTGCGCTTCACCGACCGCATGCTGCGCAACCGGGCGGAGGCGGAGGAGGTGGTGCAGGAGGTACTGTTGCGGCTCTGGCGCCAGGCCGGCCGCTTCGATCCGGCGCGGGCGCGGCTCGGCACCTGGCTGCATGCCATCGCCTGGCGGTTGTGCCTCGACAGGCTGCGCCGGCGCGGTGCCGACCTGCCGCTGGAGATGGCGGCGGAGACTGCGGATGCCGCGCCGTCACCCCTGGAAGCCGCAAGTCGCCGCGCGGAACTGGCGGCGCTGGAGACGCATCTGGCGGCCCTGCCGGACCGCCAGCGTGCCGCGCTGACGCTGTTCTACCACCAGGAGATGGAGGGGCCGGAGGCCGCGGCCGCGCTGCGGCTGGACCTGCGGGCCTTCTGGTCGCTGCTGCGCCGGGGCCGGGCGGCGCTGCGCGCGAGGATGCAGGGAGTCTGACCATGCAGATCCACGATTTTGCCGAGATGCTCGACACTTATGGCGCCGACCCGGCGCGATGGCCGCCCGGCCGGCGCGCCGCCGCCCTGGCGTTGCGGGACCGCGATCCGGCCGCCCGCGCCGTCTGGATGGAGGCCGCTCGGCTGGAGGCGCTGCTGCGGGCAAGGCCGGAGGAAACCCCCGCCGACCGCCTGCGCGCCACCGCCGTGGTCGCCGCCAGCATGGCCCGCATCCGGGCGGAGCAGGCGCGGCGGGAGGCAGGGCCGTGGCGGCGGATCCGGCAGGAATGGAGCTGGCTGCTGGCCCGTCCGGTTGGCGTCGGGCTGGCCGGGGTGGTGCTGGCGGGCTGGTTCGCCGGTCATGGGGTGCCGCTGCCGCCCTCCGGCGATGCGCTGCTCGATCTGCTGCTGACCGAGCCCCTGGCCCTGTTCGAGGAGGACACCCCATGACCAGCCTGACCCGCTTGCGGCTGGTGCTGCTCGCCTCGCTCGCGCTGAACCTGTTCGCAGGCGCCTATTTCGCCGCCCAGACCTGGCGCGACACACCCCCGCTGGAGACGGCCGGCCTGGCGCTGGAACTGGGTGACCGACCGCTGCTGCGGCTGATGCAGGCGCTGCCGGAGGCGGATGCCGCACGCCTGCGCCAGGCCTTCGCGCCGCGCCGCGGCACCGTGATGGCGCAGTTCCTGGCGCAGCGGGACGCCCTGGCGGCGGTGCGGCGGGAATTGACCCGCGACCGGCCCGACCCGGCCGCGCTGGGCCGCGCGATCGAGACGGTGCAGCAGGGCCGGGCCGCCCTGGCCCAGAGCCTCGCCGCGCTGCTGGTGGAGGCGGCACCGGGCATGTCGCCGGAAGGGCGGCGGGTGCTGGCCGAATTCCGCCTCGCCCGCTGATGCGATTTGCGGATGGTGGTTATCCCGGGCGATGATTCGCCCTCAGGATGCCGCCGGTCCATCTGGTGCATCGACCCATCGGGAGAAAGCGCCATGTCCACCCTCATCGACCCGACCAACCCGCTGCCCCAGGGCATCGAGACCGTCATCCTGCCCCGCACCCATGACATCGGCGGCTTCGAGGTGCGGCGCGCCTTACCGGCCAAGGAACGGCAGATGGTCGGCCCCTTCATCTTCTTCGACCAGATGGGCCCCGGCGAGTTCCTGACCGGTACCGGCGTCGATGTGCGCCCGCATCCGCATATCGGCCTGTCCACCGTCACCTATCTGTTCGAGGGTGAGATCGAGCACCGCGACAGCCTGGGCACAGAGCTGGCCATCGCGCCCGGCGACGTGAACTGGATGACGGCGGGGCAGGGCATCGTCCATTCCGAGCGGACGGCGAAGCAGCGCCGCGTGGCGCCACATCGCCTCTCCGGCATCCAGTCCTGGGTGGCGCTGCCGAAGTCGCATGAGGAGACGGCGCCCGCCTTCGTCCATCACGGCGCGGCCCAGCTGCCGACCCTGGATGCGGAGGGTGTGAAGCTGCGGCTGGTGGCCGGCGACGCCTGGGGCATCGCCTCCCCGGTCGCGACGCCCAGCGAGCTGTTCTACGCCGATGCCGTGCTGGCCCCCGGCGCCCAGGTGCCGATGCCGGACCATCAGGAGGAGCGCGGCGCCTATGTCTTCTCAGGCAGCGTCGAGGTGGCGGGCCAGGTGTTCGAGGCCGGCCGCATGCTGGTCTTCCGCTCCGGCGACCGCATGTCCCTGAAGGCAGGGCCGCTCGGCGCGCGGCTGCTGCTGCTGGGCGGCGCCAGCATGGATGGGCCGCGCTACCTGTTCTGGAACTTCGTCAGCTCCTCGCGGGAGCGGATCGAGCAGGCCAAGGCCGACTGGAATCGCGACCGCTTCGGCGCCCCGGTGCCAGGCGAGACGGAATGGATTCCGCTGCCCGAGAAGAAGGTGGTCCGGGCCGGGGAGGGGGCGCCGACCAGCTGAGCATGATGACCGAAGGTGCGAAGGCACCGAAGGTCTGAATCATGCGATCAAACAAAAGGTCAGGCGAGAACGGTCGGCGCGTCCCCATAGCAGAGCCGGCAGCTTTCCCGCTCCGCATGGCGCCCGGCGGCGAACAACTCCAGCACCTCGCGCCGGGCGGGGGACAGCAGCGTGTCGATCAGGCTGTCCTGCGCCAGGTTGCCGACCGGCTCGCGCCGCTCGAAATCCGCGCAGCAGATCATCACGGCGCCGTCGCAATCGATGATCAGGTTGTCGAAGATTTCGTCCGGCCGGCAACGGATCGGGGTGGCGTGCAGGCTCAGCCGGTCGAAGACGGTGCGGTCGCGGCTGCAGCGGCTGCTCAGCCCGTCGAAGGCGACACCGTTGGCGCCACGTTCCAGGAACCATGCACGGATCGCCGGCAGCTCCGCCCGGTTCAGCCGGCTGACCGGGACGCTGACATTCACCTTGCCGGGGAAGTCGCGCAGCACCGCCTCGACCTTCGGCAGCACGCGTTCCAGCCGCAGCGGGGCCATCAACTGCCCATAGGTCTCTGGCACCAGCGATTCCACATGCAGGGCGATGTGGGTGACGCTGTCGAAAAGCGGGCGGTGGCGCTGGGGATTGTACGCTGCGCCATTGGTGTTCACCGAGATGACCGCTTCCGGGAACAGCTCGCGGGCCATCCGGACCCGCTGCACCACCATCGGGTCGACTAGCCCGTCGCCGAACAACCCCAGCGAGATCTGGCCGAAAATGGAGAAATGATGCTCCGCCATCTGCCGCAGGATGCCTTCGAACAGCGCCATCGGCATCGGGTGCCGCGGCGACAGGGCGGTTTCCGGCTTGTTGGTCGGGCAATGGGCGCAGGAGGCATTGCAGGTGCCGGTGGTGCCGAAGCAGACGAAGTCGAACGCGGCCGGCAGATCCTCCGCCCGCACCCCGCGCTCGACGGCGATGCGGTGGCGAATGTCGAGGTTCATCGCGGCGCGCAGCTCCTGTAGCGCCGCCCGTGCCCTTGGGTTGTCAGGGTGCCGCTGGAGCGTATCGGTCAGGCGGGCGAAGGCGGCGTCGTGGTCGCCGTCATCCCGCGCCGCCAGCGCCAGCACCGTCTCGGCCTGAGGCTGGCCGGGGCTGAGGGCGAGCGCTTGCTGACCGGCGGCGACGGCCGCCTGGCGGGACCCTGTCTGGTAGAGCCGGTCTGCCAGCAAGGCCAGGATCGCGGCATCCGCCGGCGCATAGGCGGTGGCGGCCAGATAGCCCGAGGCGGCGGCGGCCTGGTCACCGGCGGCGAGGGCGGCTTCCGCCGCGCGCCAGGCCACGTCAAAGCCTTGCCAGGTCACCTCCGTGATCGCGGCCTGCAGGCGCGGGTCCGCGCCACCGGCTGCGCGCAGCACGCGCAATCCTTCCTGCCGCTGACCCTCGCGGGCCAGCAGATAGCCCAGATGCAAGGCCGTGTCGGTGTTCCCCGGCGCCAAGGCGAGTGCGGCGCGGTAGGCCAGCAGCGCAGCCTCAGGATCGCCCATCTCCTTCAGCGCATGGCCCTGCTGAACCCGGATGGGCGCGCGCCGGGGGTCGAGCGCCAGCGCTGCGTCATAGCTCGCGGCGGCCCTTGCCCAGTCCCGCCGGTCCCGGGCCGCATTGCCGGCGCGGATCAGCGCGGCGACGCGCCGCTGGCGCGGGTCCAGCTTCTGCAAGAGGCGGTGGAGGCCGGCGGGCAGGGCGACACCTGTCTCGATCATTCCGGATCGCCCCTCCTTTCGCGTTCAGCCTCATGAATGAAGGTCTGGTTGTCCTCAAGCAACGTTCATTTTTGAAATTCGTACATGTTCACCCTCCGTTCCAGAGGTCCCCGAGCCTGCGGGGCACAGATCTTCGCAGGCCAACCCCGAATGTAGCACTACAGTTAAGCGATGTAGCGCTACTACATGCCGGACATGCGCCTCTGGCCTAGCCTTTCTCGGCCACCTTCACCGCCTGCCATTCGGCCTCCATCGCCTCCAACCCCGCATCCGCAGGCGCCAGGCCGCGCGCCGCCAGACGGCCTTCCACGGCCCGGAAGCGGCGCTCGAACTTGGCATTGGCGCCGGCGAGGCATTGCTCCGGGTCGAGATTCAGCTTGCGGGCCAGGTTCACCATGACGAAGAACAGGTCGCCCAGCTCATCCGCCTGGCGGGCCTTGTCCATCGCAGGCAGCTCCGCCCGCAGCTCCGCCGCTTCCTCCTCCAGCTTGTCCAGCACCTGATTGGCATCCGGCCAGTCGAAGCCGACGCGGGCGGCGCGGCGGGAAATCTTGAGCGCGCGGGTGAGGGCGGGCAGGCCCGGCGGGATGCCGGCGAGGGTGCCAGTCTCGGCCCTGGCGGCGCGCTCGGCCTCCTTCTGCGCCTCCCAGGCCGTGTTCTGCATGCCGGCGTCGCGGGCGGCGGCCTCGCCGAACACATGCGGATGGCGGCGGATCATCTTAGTGGAGATGGTTTCGGCCACCTGGGCGAAGCCGAAATGGCCGGCCTCGGCCGCCATCTGGGCGTGGTAGACGACCTGCAACAGCAGGTCGCCGAGTTCATCCATTAGCTGGGGAAAATCCGGGCCGCGGGCGATGGCATCCGCGACCTCATAGGCTTCCTCGATGGTGTAGGGGGCGATGGAGGCGAAATCCTGCACCTGGTCCCAGGGGCAGCCATCCGGGGCACGCAGCCGGACCATGATGTCGAGAAGCCGCGTCAGGGCGCCAGCGGGATTTGGGGCGGGATCGGTGGGCGGCATGGCGGGCGACTCTCCGGGGAAGGCCGCCATCCTGACGCAGGGCGATCAATCCCCAAACCCGGTCGCCGTTATCCCCATGCCTGTTTGTCGCATAAGGAATATTATGGAAAAAACAGACATGGGGATAAGCCTGGGATCAACTCGGGCACTTCATGTGGATTGGCAGGACGAAAGCCTGGCCACCCGGCTTTGACCGGGGGTGCGCTGGAACGGAGGGTGAACTCAGCTCAGCTCCAGCACCATCCCGTCATGCCCCGGCTCGACGCCCGCCGGCAGCACGCGGCGCAGCTCGGCAAAATCCATGTCGGTGCCCATATGCGTCAGCACCGTCCGCCGCGGCCGCAGCCGCGCCACCCAGTCCAGCATCTGCTCCAGCCCGGCATGCACCGGATGAGGCTTGCGCTGGAAACAGCCGACCACCCAGGTGTCCAACCCCTCCAGCGCCGCCAGGCTCTCCTCCGGCAGTGCCACCACATCGGTGGAATAGGCGAAGCGGCCGATCCGGAAGCCCAGCGTCTCCATCACCCGGTGGTCCTGGCGCAGCACCCGCACCGGCATCCCGGCCATCTCCACGGTTTCGCCAGGCGCCACCATCCGGGCGGTCAGCGCCGGGCGGAAGAAGCCGGGCGGTGTCGGCGGGCGGAAGGCGTAGTCGAAGCGCTGGCCGAGCAGCGCCAGCGTCATCTCATCGCCGAAGGCGTCCAGCGCCGTGCCCCGCAGCCGGTTGATGATGCGCAAGTCGTCCGCGCCCAGCACATGATCCGCATGGGCATGGGTGAAGGCCACCGCATCAATCGTTGCGATGCCGCAGGAAAGAAGCTGCTGGCGGAGATCCGGCCCGGCATCGATCAGCAGCCGCCGCCCGGCGGCATCCTCGACCAGCGCGGAGGTCCTGGTGCGCCGGTTGCGCGGCTCGGCGGGGTCGCAGACGCCCCAGTCGCCGCGCCCATCCGGCCCGCCAAGCTGCGGCACCCCGGCCGAACCGCCGCAGCCCAGCAGCGTCACCCGCATCTAGAGCGTGATCCGCGAAGGCGGAATCGCCGTAGCGGTGAATCACCCTCACGGCGAAGGCTAGACCATGATCCGTTTTTACGGATCATGGTCTAGAGAGCCCGGGTGAACAGGCGATGGAAATTGCCGGTGGTCAGCTCCGCCAGGGCGGCGATGCCGAGCCCCCTCACCTCCGCCAGCTTCGCCGCCGTATGCACGACATAGGCCGGCTCGCAGCGCTTTCCACGCAAGGGGACGGGCGCGAGGTACGGGCTGTCCGTCTCCACCAGAAGTCGGTCGGCCGGCGTCTCGGCGGCGACCGCACGGATGGCGTCGGACTTCGGGAAGGTCAGCATCCCGCTGAAGGAGATGTAGCCGCCGAGTGCCACCGCCCGCCGCGCCAGCTCCGCGCCGGAGGAAAAGCAATGCAGCAGGAAGGGGAATTTCCCGACCGCATCCTCCTCCTCCAGGATCGTTGCAATATCCGCATCTGCATCCCGCGCATGGATCACCAGCGGCAGGCCGGACTGCCGTGCGGCCGCGATGTGCCGCCGGAAGCCGAGCTGCTGCACGTCCCGCGGCGCCTTGTCGTAGAAATAGTCGAGGCCGCTTTCGCCGAGGCCCACCACGCGCGGATGATCCGCCTCGGCCAAGATCTGTGCGACTTCCGGCACCGGTTCCTCGCCGGCGTTCTGGGGGTGGACGCCGACCGTGCAAAAGACGCCCTCATAGCGATCGGCGATCTCCCGCACCGTCGCCGCCTGGGCGCCGAGCCGGGTGCCGATGGAGACCATCACCCCGACGCCGGCCGCCTTGGCGCGGGCCACCACATCCTCCTGCTCCACCCCCTGGAAATGATCCAGGTGGCAGTGGCTGTCGACGATCAGCATGGTCAGGCGGCCTGTTCGATCTTGCGGAACAGCGGCTCCGGCGGCGGCAGAGCCAGGCCGGCGGGCAGCGGGGTAGCGAGCGCGTCGAGCCCCCTCGCCGCCTCCGGCACGCCGAGCTGATCCAGCAGCTTCGCCATGGTCCCGGGCATGAAGGGCTGCAGCACCGTGGCGAAGGCGCGCAGCGCGTCATGCAGGTGGCGCAGCACGGCGAGGCCGCGCACCGGATCGGTCTTCTTCAAGGCCCAAGGGGCGGCGACGGTGATATAGCCATTGGCGTCGCGCACCGCGGCCATGATGGCCTCCAGCGCCAGGTGGAATTCCTGGCGGTCCAGATGCGCGCCGACCACCGTCGGCAATGCCGCCACCTGGGCAGCCAGCGCGGCATCGGCCTCGGTGGGCGCGGTCGCCTCCGGCAGCAGCGCCTCGGCATTGCGTTGGATCAGCGAAAGGGTGCGGTTCGCCAGGTTGCCTAGCGCATTCGCCAGCTCGCCATTCAGCCGGTTGGCCAATGCGGTCTTCGAAAAATCGCCATCCTGGCCGAAGGGCACTTCCCGCAGCAGAAAGTAGCGCAGCGGGTCCAGGCCGAACTCCTCGACCAGCGCCACTGGGTCGATGACGTTGCCCAGCGACTTCGAGATCTTCTGGCCCTCATTGGTCCACCAGCCATGCGCGAAGACGCGCTTCGGCACCGGCAGGCCGGCGGCGAGAAGGAAGGCAGGCCAATAGATGGCGTGGAACCGCAGAATGTCCTTGCCGACGAAATGCACCTCCGCCGGCCACAGCTTCCATGCTGGCGCGGTCTCGTCCGGGTAGCCGAGCGCGGTGATGTAGTTGGTCAGCGCATCGATCCAGACATACATCACATGGCTGTCGTCCCCCGGCACCTTCACCCCCCAGGTGAAGGAGGTACGGGAGATGGACAGGTCCGACAGCCCCGACTTCACGAAGGCCACCACCTCATTCCGCCGGCTGGCCGGCAGGATGAAATCCGGGTTGGCGTCGTAATAGGCCAGCAGACGGTCCTGCCAGGCAGAGAGGCGGAAGAAGTAGGACGGCTCCTTCACCCATTCCACCGGCGCACCGGAGGGGGCGTATTTCACCCCGTCCCGCTCCACCAATTCGTCCGGCCCGTAGAAGGCCTCGTCGCGCACCGCGTACCAGCCCTCATAGGCGCCGAGATAGATCTCGCCCTTTTCGACCAGCTTCGTCCAAAGCGCCTGGCAGGCGCGCTTGTGGCGCTCCTCCGTCGTGCGGATGAAGGCGTCGTTGGAGAAGCCCATGGTGGCGGTCAGGTCGCGAAAGCTCTGGCTGACCTTGTCGGTGAAGGCCTGCGGGTCCATCCCCGCATCCTGCGCCGCCTTCTCCACCTTCTGGCCGTGCTCATCCGTGCCGGTCAGGAAGAAGACCTCTCGCTCCTGCAGCCGCCGCCAACGCGCCATCACATCCGCGGCCAAGGTCGAATAGGCGTGCCCGACATGCGGCTTGTCGTTCACGTAATAGATGGGCGTCGTGATATAGGAGCTTGAGGTCACGGCATTTGTATCCGGTTTCACGATCAGCCCGCGCCTCAGCGCCGGGGCGGCGCAAGCCAGAGAAGCGCGGTCAGGACCGCCTGCTTGCGGTCCAGGCTGAGCACATCCGTCTCGGCTGCGAGTTGTCCCAGCCTATCCCACAGGGTGGACCAGTCGGCAAGCGGACGGTCCACGAGCCATTCCGGCCTCGCCTCGCCGCGCGCCGCCTGGCGCACGCCGGCTGAAATCGCCCGCCGCAGCAGGGCGATGAAGGTGGCGAAGCCGCTGCCATCGCGCTTCGCCGCCACGCTATCCGCCATGGCGTGCCAGGCACGGCGATTGCCGGGATCGGCCAGCGCCTGATCGACCAGCGCCTGCATCGCCAGCCCCTCACCTTCGGCCAGCGCCACCGCCTGGCCGGCCGAGCCTTCCGCGATACGCCCCAGAGTGGCGCGTTCCGTGGTGGAAAGCTGCGGCAGCAGCCGCATCAGCAGCGGGTCGAGATCGGCCATGCCGAGCGGCGACAGGTCCAGCCGACGGACGCGACTGCGGATGGTGGGCAGCAGCCGATCCGGCGCCGCCGTGGTCAGCACCAGCACGGCGCGCAGCGGCGGTTCCTCCAGCGTCTTCAGCAGGGCATTCGCCGCCTCCGGCCGCAGCAGCTCCGCGCCATCCACCAACACGAAACGCCAGCCGCCCTCGGCCGGGGTCATCGCCAGGAAGCGGATGGCCGCGCGCACATCCTCCACCCGGATCACCAGCTTCACCCCGCCCTTTTCGCCGGTATTGGGCCGCAGCGCGCGCAAATCGGCATGGGCGCCGGCGGCAATGCGCCGGAAGGTGGTGTGGCCGGGGTCGAGGTGCAGCGGGGTCGCCCCCTCCGGAAGCCCGCCCTCCGCCCCGCCAGCCAGCAGCCAGCGGCCGAAGCGATAGCCGAGCGTCGCCTTGCCGATGCCGGGCGGCCCGGCGAGCATCCAGGCATGCGCCAGGCGGCCGGACTGCGCCGCCTTTTGCAGGGTCTCCGCCGCGGTGTGATGGCCGAACAGGTCGGGCATCGAGCGAACGGGAAGGTCCGGGTCGTCCTCGAACTGCTGTTCCTTGGCGGCCCGGGGTGCGCGGCTCATGGCAGGCGGCTGTCGATCAGGGCGGCAATGGCGCAGGCCACCGTGCCGGCATCCATCCGTGCATCCACCACGGCGCAGCGCGCGGGCTCGGCGGCGGCGATGGCCAGGAAGGCGTCGCGGATGCGCTGATGGAAGGCGGCATCGAGCCTTTCATAGCGATCCGCCGCCACGCCGCGCTGCCGTGCCCGGGCCATGCCCGTTTCCACCGGCAGGTCCAGCACCAGCGTCAGGTCGGGCGCCTGGCCCTCCAGCGCGATCGCCGCCAACTGCTCGATCGCCTCGGATGGCACGCCCTGCCCGGCCCCTTGATAGGCGCGCGTGCTGTCCACAAAGCGGTCGGAGATCACCCACATTCCCGCCGCCAAAGCCGGACGGATGGTGCTGACCAAGTGGTCGCGCCGCGCGGCGAACACCAGCAGCGCCTCCGCCACCGGGTCGAGCCCCTGCCCGCCCAGCAACAGCCGGCGCATCGCCTCCGCCCCCGGCGCGCCGCCCGGCTCGCGCGTCAGCACCACCGGCAGACCGCGCCCAGCCAGATGCGCGGCGAGCCAGCGTGCTTGAGTGGACTTGCCTGCCCCCTCCCCGCCTTCCAGCGTGATGAATCGGCCCGGCCGTCGCATGGCCCGGTCCGAGATGGTCAGGTCCAATTCAGCCGCCGAACCAGCGCCCGATCACTGCCGGGATACGCGGGAACAGGCCGAGCCGGTCCACATCGGCGCCGGCGATCAGCGGCACGTTCATCTCCGGCACGCCCTGGCCGGAGATCAGCAGCGTGCCGATCCCCTGTCCCTTGCTGACCGGTGCCTGCACCGGCGAATCATAGCGGACCCGCACTTCCAGATTGCGCCGCCATTGGCGCGGCAGGGTCAGCACCAGGTCGCGGCCGGCGACCAGCGGCACCGTGGCGCGATCGCCGAGATAGACCGGCACTTCCTCCACCGTATCGGCGGCGCGGAAAACCACGACATTCTCGAATTCGCGGAAGGCCCATTCGAACAGACGCTCGCTTTCCTCGGCGCGCGCGCGCATCGAAGGCAGGCCGTTCACCACCAGGATCAGCCGTCGCCCGCCACGGATGGCCGAGGCCGTCAGGCCATAGCCGGCCTCCTCCGTATGACCCGTCTTCAAGCCATCCGCCCCGGCCACGCGGCTGAGCGCCGGGTTGCGGTTCTCCTGCGTGATGTCGTTCCACCGAAAACTGCGCTCGTTGTAGTAGCTGTAATATTCCGGGAAATCGTGGATGATCCGCCGTGCCAGATGTGCCAAGTCGCGGCAGCTCATCCGGTGTTCCGGGTCGGGCCAGCCGGTGGCGTTGCGGAACACGCTGTCACGCAGGCCAATGCGGCGCGCCGTCTCGTTCATCAGCTCGGCGAACTGCGTCTCCGATCCGCTGATGCCCTCGGCCAGCACGATACAGGCGTCGTTGCCCGACTGCACGATCACGCCGCGCGCCAGATTCTCCACGCTGATTGAGCCGCCGACCTCGACGAACATTTTGCTGCCGCCCATGCGCCAGGCGCGCTCACTGACTGGCAGTTGCTGATCCAGCCGCAGCCGGCCGTTCTTCAGCAGTTCGAAGACCACATACATGGTCATCAGCTTGGACATGGAGGATGGCGGCATGCGGTCATCCGCCGCCTTTTCCAGCAGGATGGCGCCGGTGTCGTAATCCACGATCATGGCGTGCCGCGCCGTGGTGTCCAGCGGCCCCAGCGGCGTGGTCGCCGGGCTGGTCGGCAGCGGGGCGGGACGCGGCGCGCGCGCGGCGGGCGCCTGGCGCTGGGCCTTGGCCTCGCTGGGCAGCAGCCCGGTGGAAAGGCCGGTGGCGAGGCCGGCGGTAGCCCCCATAATGTCCCGGCGGCGCATGGGCAGCCTCCTTCCTATTCTACGCAATGTCCGACGAGGTCGTGCTGGTGGCTGGCGTCCGCCAAAGCCGGACGAGCGGCCCGAGGCCCCGCCGACGCTTCCTGCCAGGATAGGGGCAACGACGAGTCGCTGAAAGCGCCCGTCGCCATCAGTCGACGAGTATCCGTGCCTCCGAAACGCCTGCCCGCAGCGTTCCCTCCAGCGCGCGATCCGCCTCCGCCACGCTGTTGAACGGGCCGAGCCGAACCCGGTAGGTCGGCTGCGACCCGCGCCCGCGCCCGCCCAGCACATCCACCCGCGGCCGCAGCCCGGCCAGCCGCGCCGCCTGCCGATCCGCCATGTCACGGCGGGAGAAAGTGGCGAGATCCACCCAGAGCAGCCCGGGCCGCACGGCGACTCGCGTCACACGCTCCGGCAGGCGCAGCGGCGGCGCGGGGCCGGTGCTGGCGGCGGTGGCCCCGCCGGCGCGGCCGGCGCCGGGGAATTGCCGGGCCTCCCGCAGCCGGCTGGCCTGGGTGGCGCCGGGGGGCGGGGCCAGGGTCTCCCGCTCCACCGCGCCCAGCGGCGCGGCGCTGATCGCCAGCTCCCGCACCTCCTGGCTCGGCAGGCCGGAAGCCAGAGCGCGGGAGGCTTCGCCAACCACCTCGACGCGCACCTGCGCCGTGCCGCCCGGCCGCAGCCCGATCAGCTCCGCCGCGCGGCGCGACAAAGCGACGACGCGCCCGGGCTGGGACGGGCCGCGGTCATTCATCCGCACCTCGATCTGCAGGCCGGTTTCCAGATTGGTCACGGCCAGCACCGCGGGCATCTGCAAGGTGCGATGCGCGGCGGACAGCGCGGCGGGGTCGTGGATCTCGCCGTTGCTGGTGCGACGGCCGGCGCGGGTATCGCTGGCGACCACGGCGAGGCCGGTCTCCACCAGGGCGAAGTCCTCACGCGGATAGGACCACAGCCCACCCAGCTGATAGGGCTCGCCCACCATATAGCGCGGCTGTGCCGCCGGTGGCGGGGGCGTGCGGGCGCAGCCAACCGCCAGCGCGGCAAGTGCGAGCGTCGCGACCAGCCCGGACCGGCGGCGGATCATCAGGCGACGCGGTCCGACAGCATTCCGACCGCCAGGGCGTAGAAGTTGGAAGGGTTGTAGCGACGGATGACGTTGAAGTTGTGGTAGACGGCGAAGGCCTGTCCGCTCGGCCCAGGGATCAGGATGGCCGCCGGCATGTCGAGTGCCGGAAGCTCCTGCCCATCCGGACGGCGCACCCCCATCCGCACCCAGTCGCGCAGCGGGCGCATATTCTCGCGCCGCGCCTGTTCCGTGTCGAAGCCGGCGGGCAGCACCACCTCCCGCCCCCAAAGCTCATCGCCGCGCCAGCCGGAGCGCGACAGGTAATTGCCGATGGAGCCGAGCGCATCGGCCCGGTTGTCCCAGATGTCGCGGCGGCCATCGCCATCCATATCGACCGCCAGGCGGTCGAAATTGCTCGGCATGAATTGCGGATGGCCCATGGCGCCGGCCCAGCTGCCGCGCATGCGGTCCGGCGCCACATGGCCGGCATCCAGGATCTTCAGCGCGGCCATCAGCTCATTGCGGAAATAGCTGGCGCGACGGCCATCCCAGGCCAGCGTCGCCAGGGACTGGATGACATTCATATTGCCGGTGAAGCCGCCGTAATTCGTCTCCAGCCCCCAGATCGCGGTGACGACGCGCGGGGAGACGCTGAAGCGGCCCTGCACATCCTCCAGAGTCGTGCGGTTGTCGGCGAAGGCGCGGCGACCGGCATCGATGCGCTGCTGCGACAGGCGGGCGTCGCGGTACTGTTCCCAGGTCTGGGTGAATTCCGGCTGCCGCCGGTCCAGCTCCAGCACGCGGTCATTCGGGCGAAGGCCGTTCAGCGCCCGGGCCAGCGTGTTCTGCGACACGCCGGCGCGGCGCGCATCCGCACGCACGCCTTCCAGAAAACTGTCAAAGTCCTGGCTGGCCGCCAGGGCCTGCGTGGCCAGCAGGGAGGCGGTGGCGGAGAGGAGGAGGCGCCGGGTGGGAATCATCGGCGCTGGATGCCACAGGCCGGGGGGCCGGGGCAACGCACGGATGCGCCAGATGGACCCGGCTTCAACGCGCCGCCGCCGCCATCTCCTCCGCCCGCGCCTGGAGCCGGGTGAACAGCGCCGCGGCGCCGGGATCCACCAGACGGCCGTCGCGCTTGCGGATGCGGCCATCGACGATGACGGTTTCGATATCCCCCGGCCCGGCCTGCAACAGCACCAGGCCGGCCGGATCGCTGCGCGGCGCGGTCAGCGGGCTGTCGGCGCGGACGAGCAGGATATCGGCGCGCTTGCCCGGCGTCAGGCTGCCGGTGAGGCGATCGAGCCCGAGGCCGCGCGCGCCGCCGATCGTCGCGAATTCCAGCATCTGGCGCGCGGTGACCGGCGGTGTCGCGGGCACCCCCTGCCCGGCCGCCAGCGCCGCGACATTGATCCGGTGCAGCTCCGCCGCCATCGCCACGCGCAGCTGCGGCAGGATGCCGCCGCCGACCATGGAGGGGATGTCCGTGCCGACCGCCACCTTCATCCCGGCGGCGGCCGCCTGGAACATGGCGGGGTGGCCATGGCCCATGCGCATCTCCACCTCCGGCGTCGAGCACAGCATCACGCCCTTCTCGGCGGCCAGCTTGTACTCATCCGCCTCATGCGTGTTGGAATGGACGATCTGGAGCCGTTCGTTCAGCAGCCCCTCCGCATCAAGCTGCGCCAGCAGCCGGGTCTTGCGGTTCGGGTAGATGGCGGCGCCGGTATGGATGGCGATCGGCACGCCGAGTTCCGCCAGGCGCTTCATATCGGCCAGCGCGGGCGCCAGCGGCATGAAGTCCGGGCCTTGCAGGCAGGTCCAGATGCGCACCAGCCCCTCCGCCCGCCGCGCCAGCAGGCTGCGGGCATGGGCGATCATGCGGCCGTTGATGGCGGCCGCATCGCCACCCTGCGGGATCGGCGGCGCGGTATAGGCCAGCACGGCGCGGATGCCGGCGGCGTCCAACCCGGCCAGCGCCGCATCGGCATGGTCGGGCGACATCGTCTCCCGCGACCAGTCCATCACCGTGGTGACGCCGGCGGCGATCTGTTCCAGCGCGCCGGCCTGGTCGGCGAGCTGCACATCGGCCGGCGTCATGCGGTTGGAATGGCGCAGCACGATGGTCTGGAAGTAGCCGCCGAAGGAATGCTCGGTGGACAGGCCGCGCTGCATCGACTGGGCCAGGTGGATATGGCCGTTGACCATGCCCGGCATGGCGATGCGGCCGGCGGCCTCGATCACCTCGGCGCCCTCCGGCGCCGGAATGCTGGGCGCCACGGCGCGGATGGCGCCGCGCTCGATCAGGATATCGCCGCTTGGCAGATCACCGATGGCGGGGTCCATGGACAGGATCAGCGCGCCGCGCAGCAGGATCGGCCGCGCCGGATCGGGCGCCTGCGCCGTGGCCTGCGTCGCACCCGTCGTCGCCACGGCCGCCGCTGCGCCGGCGGCCATCAACGCGCGCCGGCCAAGGCCAGCGCCTTCGGGCGTCTTGTTCATGATGAGGGTCCGTTTCTTCCCGCCGCCCCGGCAGCCGGTAGCGACGGCGGCAAGGTGCCCGCAATCGATTGCAGATGCAAGCCCCAGCCTGCAAGGACGTGATCCCGGCCGCCTTGAGCCGACCCGCCCGCCCCGTCATCATCAGCCCATGCGCCATGCCCCTTTTCGACTGTGTCTGGCCCTCGGCCTTCTGGCGCTGGCCCCCTCCGCCCTGGCGCAACAGGGGCCACTGGCCCGTGCGGAGGACTGGGCGGCACTGGCGCGTCCGACTGCCGGGCCGACGCGATCCATCGGCACCACCAATCTCGGCTGCCTCGCCGGCGGCCAGTCCCTGGCGCCGGAGGGGCCCGGCTGGCAGGCCATCCGCACCTCCCGCAACCGGCATTGGGGGCATCCAGCCACGCTGCAACTGGTCGCGCATGTGGCCGGCCGGGCCCAGGCGGCGGGGCTCCCAGATCTCTGGATCGGCGACCTGGGGCAGCCGCGCGGCGGGCCGATGCCCTGGGGCCATGCCAGCCATCAAAGCGGGCTGGATGTGGATATCTGGCTCGACCTGCGGCCGAAGCCGCGCGTGCCGGCGGCGATGCGGGAGGATCTGACCATCCCGTCTTTGGTCCGCGCCGATGGGCAGGATGTGGATTCGAGCCGCTGGACCGCGCGCCACGCCACGCTGATCCGCATCGCGGCGGAGGCGCCAGGGCTCGACCGCTTGCTGGTGAATCCCGCGATCAAGCGGCGGCTCTGCGCCGACCATGCCGGCGCGCCCTGGTTGCGCCGGGTGCGGCCCTGGCGCGGCCATGACAGCCATATGCACATCCGCCTGCGCTGCCCGCCGGACAGTCCGGACTGCCGCGACATCGGCCCGCCGCCGCCGGGGGATGGCTGCGACGCCTCGCTGGATTGGTGGTTCAGCGAGGAGGCGCGCACCCCGCCCCGCCGCCCGGCGCGCCCCGGCCCGCCGCCGCGCCTGCCGCTGGCCTGCCAGGCCGTGATGCAGGGGCGTTGACGCCAAATCAGGCGATCTGCCTGAAGGCGCGCCAGAAAATCGCCCAATCCTGCCTCAAACAGCCTCTTGTGCGGCGCAGCGCGTCTTGCGCCGAACCCACCCCCTGTCGCACACAGGACTGTGCGCGACCCGTCGCGCCAAAGGGAAGGCCGGGGAAATCGGATGGAGCGACCTTTCGTCGAGATCAGCAACGTGGCCATGCGCTATGGCGGCGTGGAGGGCACGCTGGCCTTGCAGAATGCCACGCTGTCGGTCGGCAAGGGCGAGTTCATCGCCGTCGTCGGTCCATCGGGCTGCGGCAAATCGACCCTGATGAAGCTGGTCACCGGCCTCTGGCCCGCCACCGCCGGCACGCTGCTGGTCGCGGGGCAGGAGGTGGACGGGCCGCTTTCCATCGCCGGAATGGCCTTCCAGAATCCGACGCTGCTGCCGTGGCGCAACATCATCGACAACGTGATGCTGCCGCTGGAAGTGGTGGAGCCGCATCGCCGTCAGCTCCGCGCCCAGCGCGCGATGTATGAGGCGAAGGCGCAGGACCTGCTGAAGCTGGTCGGCCTCGGCGGCTTCGACAAGAAATTCCCGCATGAGCTGTCGGGCGGCATGCAGCAGCGCGCCAGCCTGTGCCGCGCGCTGATCCATGAGCCCGCGCTGCTGATGCTGGACGAGCCCTTCGCGGCGCTCGACATTTTCACACGCGAGGATCTCTGGGCGGTGCTGCAGGATGTGTGGATGGCGCGGAAGCCGACCGTGATCCTGGTGACGCATGACCTGCGCGAAGCCGCCTATCTGGCGGACCGCGTGCTGGTCATGTCCTCCCGCCCCGGCCGGATCATCGCGGAGCGTGTGGTGGACCTGCCAAGGCCCCGCACGCTGGAGACGACCTACAAGCCCGAATTCGTCTCGCTGGTGCATGATCTCCGCGAACATATCAGCGCCGCCCGCAAGGGTGAGGAGGTCGTCCATGGCCACTGAGAGCACTCTCCACCCGGCCAGTGACGCCACCATGTCGCCGGAGGCGCTGCGCCGGCTGACGGCCATGGCCGTGGCGCAGCGCCGCCGTCGCCGGCTTCAGGCCTGGCTGCCCTGGCTCGTCATCATCGGCATGTTCGTGATCTGGGAGATCGGCGTTCGCGCCTTCAACGTGCAGCAATTCGTGCTGCCGGCGCCCTCCGCCATCGCCGAGAGCATGGTGAAGTGGTGGGTGCCGCTGCTGGACAATAGCTGGCAGACGCTGATGACGACGCTGATCGGCTTCTTCCTGGCGGTCATCTTCGGGCTGCTGCTGGGGGTGGCGATCGGCAGTTCCTCGCTGCTGTATCACGGGCTTTACCCACTGCTGATCGGCTTCAACTCCGTGCCGAAGGTGGCCGTGGTGCCGATCCTGGTCATCTGGTTCGGCATCGGCACCGTCCCGGCCGTCATCACCGCCTTCATGATCAGTTTCTTCCCGATCGTGGTGAACGTGGCGACCGGCATCGCGACCGTGGAGCCGGAGCTTCGGGACGTGCTGCGCGCGCTTGGGGCGCGGCCTTCCGACATCATCCGCAAGGTCGGGCTGCCGCGGGCGATGCCGTATTTCTTCGCCTCGCTGAAGATCGCCATCACGGTGGCCTTCGTCGGCTCCATCATCGCGGAGACGGTGGCGGCCAATAAGGGCATCGGCCATCTGATGATCCTGGCGAGCAGCCGCTTCGACGTGCCGCTGGTCTTCGCCGGGTTGATCGTGACGGCGGTAATGGGCGTGGCGATGTATGTCGCGGCGGTCGCCATCGAGAACCGCACCACGGGCTGGGCCATGCGCGGCCAGAACGACCAGCAGATTACCGTCCCCGGGGTTTAGGCACCGGGCGGGTCAGGCGGCGGTGCAGCGCAGTCAGCGCGGCCACCGCAAGACCCGCCAGAAGCACGCCCTGGGCCGGCCGCCACCCGGCGGCCGGATCCAGATTGGCGGCCAGGATGCGCCCGGCGGGCAGGTTGGTGGTGCCTGCGTACCAGCCCCATTCCAGCCCGGCCGCGCCGAGCGTCGCTAGCACCGCCAGCCCGGCCAGCGCCGCGCCATGCGCCCGCGCCCAGCCCGGCAGCAGCCGCCATCCCATCAACCACAGGAACAGCCCGGCCAGCACGACCGTGGAATCCGCGCGCGACTTGGCCTGCAGAAACGCGTGAAAAATGCCGAGCGCGGCCAGGACATAGACGCCCTTGTGCAGCCGCTTCCACCGCCGCCCGAGCCGCCGCTGCCAGCTATCGGTCGAAGTCCAGCCCAGCACGCAAAGCCCCAGCAGCACCGTGAAACCGAGCGTCAGATAGAAACGCAGCAGGATCTCGCTGGTGATCTCGGCCAGGTCCCAGGCCATGTGGCCGGCATAGAGAATCAGGTGCAGCAGCGCGTAGCCCAGCGCCACCAGCCCCAGCATGCGGCGTAGCGTCAGCACCTTCGGCCAATCCGCCAGGTAACGCAGCGGCGTCACCGCCAGCGAGATCAGCAGGAAGCGCAGCGCATGGGTGCCGGCCTCCCGCGTCGCCGCCTTCCAGGGCTCGGCGCCCATCTGGCCGGTGCCGAGAAAGAACAGCAGCGCCAGGCCGGGCATCAGCGCCGCCCCCAGCACCAGGGCGCGCAGCCAGGAAAAGCGACCGGCGCGATCGCGCCAGGGCATGGGGAAGCCGGTGAGGGTGGTGCTGGACATGGTGGGTGCTTCGCCGGCAGCGGCGCCCCGGTTCCGCCTCACAGCCATCCGCGCGCCAGGATTTCAGCGGCGACCCGCCCCACCTCATCCACAGGCGGCCTGACAAAAGGCGCCGGCGCCTGGTCCAGAGGCCGCGCCTGGCCAGCAGCGTAGAGGCTTTGGTGCAGCGCCAGATGCCGCCGTCCCTCCCCGCCCAGCGGCGCGATGAACAGCGGCGCGGGGCCGACCAGCGCCTCCGACAGCATCGAGACACTGTCGCCGCTGACCACCACCACATCCGCCCAGGCCAGGAAGCCGAGATACGGGTTCGGCCCCTCCCCACCCCAACGATGCAGCCGGTGCGGCACCGCGGACAGCGCCTGCGCGAGGGCTTCGGTCGCCGCCCCGCCGGTACGGCGGCTGGCGCTGGCCATGACGCTGCCGGCGAAACCCGCGACCTGCTCGCCAAGCGCGGTCGCGAGGGCCGGGGCCAACCCCTCTCCCCGCACCGGCCCGCCCAGCAGCAGCGCCACCCTTGGCCCGGGCAGCGCCGCCAGCGCCGACCATTCCTCCCGCGCTGCGGCGAGGCGCGCCGGCGTCACGCGATGTGCCGCGCCCAGAATCGGCAGCACATCGGGCGAATCGGGCGGGTCGTCGTGGCGGCCGATGACCGACAGGTCGAAATGCCCAGCGGCCCGCATGCAGTTCACCACACGCGCACCGCGCCGCCCGAGCCAGCGCGCCACCGGCCCGGCGCGTCGCCCGGCGGAGATCACCAGCCTCGGCCAGGGCGGCACGAAAGCCGCGCGCGCCGGCCCGGTCAGGCCCAGCAAAGTGGGAAAAGGCAGGGGCAGCCGGGCCAGCTTTCCCCATTCCAGCGGCACCACCCGATGCGGCACCGGCAGCCGTTCCGCGATGCCCAACGCCTGCGCCGCCGTGCCGGCGCGCGGGTCGGCCAGCACCCAGACCTGCTCAACCGTCATGGACGGCGCCGCGTCGCAGGGCTACCAACGGCGCATCGCTCCGCGCATGAGGAACTCGCAACAATGGCCATCCCGCACGCCTCCGACTGGGACCGCGACGCCGCCCTGACCACCGCGCGGATCCTGCTGGAGATCAAGGCGGTGAATTTCCGGCCGGAGGAGCCCTATACCTTCACGTCGGGCTGGAAGAGCCCGGTCTATATCGACTGCCGCAAGATCATCTCCTTCCCCCGCGCCCGCAACCGCATCTGCGACCTGGCGGTGGAGAAGATCGGCCGACACATCGGCTACGAATCCATCGACGTGGTGGTGGGCGGCGAGACCGCCGGCATTCCCTTCGGCGCCTGGATCGCCGACCGCATGATGGCCCCCATGGCCTATGTCCGGAAGAAGCCCAAGGGTTTCGGGCGCAATTCCCAGATCGAGGGCGAGGTTCCGATCGGCCAGCGCACCCTGCTGGTCGAGGACCTGACCACCGATGGTGCCTCCAAGATCCGCTTCGCCAATGCGCTGCGGGAGGCCGGGACGATTTGCGACCACACCTTCGTGGTCTTCTACTACGGCGTCTTCCCAGGCAGCTTCGAGCAGATGAAGGCCATGGGCCTCAATCTGCACCACCTCTGCACTTGGTGGGATGTGCTGGAAGTCTGCCGCGAACGCCCCTACTTCTCGGAAGCCGCGCTGAAGGAAGTGCGCAAGTTCCTGGAAGACCCGGTGGGCTGGTCCGGCGCCCATGGCGGCATTTCCTCGCTGGCCGAGGCGAAGCCGAAGGACGGCACGGAGTAAGGAAGTAGGCGATGGCGGAGATGAACCTCACGGTATCCCTGCCCGAGACCATCGGGGACGCCCTGGCCGAGATGGCGCGCGCCGAGGGGCGCGCGCCAGAGAGCCTGGTGCTTGATGCCGTCGCCGAACATGTCGCCGCCTCGCTCGAAATGCGCGCCCGTATCCTTCGCGGCGAGGCGGACCTCGCCGCTGGTCGGATCGTCCCGCATGAGGAGGTCATGGCGAGCCTGCGCGGCATCGTCGACGCGGCCGACGCACGGGAAGGGCGCGATTGAGGGTCTACTGGACGCTTGGCGCCCAGGATGACGCCAAGGCCCTGGTCGCGGCCCTCGCATCACGCAGTGCGAAAGCGGCCGGACGGCTTGCCGAGGATCTGGCACTCTCGGCCGAGCGGCTGGCCGATTTTCCACACCTCGGCATCTCCGCCGGTGGCAATGACCGTTACCTCCTCATCGCCGGCGGCCGGTACCGGCTGAGCGACCGGGTCACGGTGGGGGGGGTTCGCATTCACGGTATCAGCAGGGGAACCGATCCATGGCCCGCACGCGCCGGCTGACCTTCGCTTTCCTCCTCGCCGCCGCCCCCGCCTTCGCCCAGCCGGCGCGGGACAGTCTGACCATCGGCATCACCCAATACCCGGCGACCTTCCACCCCAACATCGAATCCATGGCGGCCAAGTCCTATGTCGGCGGCTTCACCCGCCGGCCGCTGACGAGCCGTGACCCCGACTGGAACCTGACGTGCCTCGGCTGCGTCACCGTCCCCAGCCTGGAGAACGGCCTCGCCACGCTGGAGCAGACGCCGGATGGCAAATCCGGCATCCGCGTGACCTGGGAATTGCGGGAAGGCTGGGCCTGGGGCGATGGCACGCCGGTGACGGCCGAGGACCTGCTGTTCGCCTGGCAGGCCGGCCGCGACTTTTCCACCGGCTTCGGCGGCAGCGAATTCTATCGTCGCGCCTATGAGGCCATCGTCGAATCCCCCCGTCGCATCACCTTGCGCTTCGACCAGGTCACCTTCGAATACGGCGCCAGCGGCGACTGGGTGCCCCTGCCCGCCCATATCGAACGCGCTCGCTGGGAAGCCGAGCCGCGCACTTACCGCACCCGCAGCGCCTATGAGACGGAGCCCACCAATCCCGGCCTGTGGAACGGCCCCTACCGGGTCACCGCCACCCAGCCCGGCACCGGCGTGACGCTGGAACGCAACGCCCATTGGTCCGGCCCAGCCCCGGCCTTCCGGCGCATCAACATCCGCACCATCGAGAACACCGCGGCGCTGGAAGCGCAGCTTCTCGCCGGGCAGATCGACATGGTGGCGGGGGAACTCGGCCTGCCGCTGGAACAGGTCTCCGCTTTGGAGCGCCGCACCCGTAACCGCTTCCGCATCGAATACAAGCCCGGCCTGGTCTACGAACATCTCGACCTGATGCTGGACAATCCGATCCTCGCCGACCTGCGGGTGCGCCAGGCGCTGGTCATGGCGATCGACCGCGGCCAGATCGTCGCCCGGCTGTTCGAGGGCCGCCAGCCCATCGCGCACACCACCGTCAATCCGCTGGACGGCATGCATGACGACGCCGTGCGCCAATGGCCCTTCGACCCGGCCCGCGCGGCCGCCCTGCTCTCCGAGGCCGGCTGGACCCCAGGCCCCGATGGCATCCGCCGCAATGCGGCCGGGGATCGCCTCACCCTGGAACTGATGACCACCGCCGGCAATCGGGGGCGGGAAGCGGTGCAGCAGGTAATCCAGGGCATGTGGCGCCAGGCCGGCATCGAAGCGCGCATCCGCAACGAGCCGCCGCGCGTCTTCTTCAGCGAGACCGTCAGCCGCCGCCGCTTCACCGGCGCCGCCCTGTTTGCCTGGATCAGCAGCCCCGAGAACGTGCCGCGCACCACGCTGCATTCCGACGAAATCCCGACCGCCGCCCGCAACTGGTCCGGCCAGAACTACACCGGCTTCCGCAATGCGGAGATGGACAGCCTGCTGGAAGCC
The DNA here is from genome assembly GCF_053891155.1 of Roseomonas sp. F4. Taxonomy (NCBI): domain Bacteria; kingdom Pseudomonadati; phylum Pseudomonadota; class Alphaproteobacteria; order Acetobacterales; family Roseomonadaceae; genus Roseomonas; species Roseomonas sp. F4. The sequence goes on along the minus strand of NZ_JBSSHK010000004.1, from coordinate 273,237 downwards.
CTGCCCATCGAGTTGGACCGGGAACGCCGCCGCGTGTTGTGGCATCGCCTCCAGGCCATCTATGCCGAGGAACTGCCGGTCATCCCGCTGTGGTTCCGTTCCGACGCGCATGTCTGGCCGACCTGGCTGGACGGGGTGCGGCCGACCGGGCATCTCAGCCCCTCCTCCAACTGGGTCGAGGAATGGCGGGTGACTCGCTGATGCTGGACCATGTGTCCATCGCCGTCACCGACCTACCCCGCGCCGCCCGCTTCTACGACGCCGTGATGCCGCTGCTCGGCATGGGCTGCGTGTGGCGGGAGGATCGGGCCATCGGCTATGGCGCGCGGGATGCGGCCGGCTACCTGACCATCCGCCTCGGCGCCGCCGCCGCCGACCCGGCCTGCCACTGGGCCTTTGGGGCGCCGGACCGCGCGGCGGTGCAGGCCTTCCATACTGCCGGGGTCGCGGCGGGCGGCAGTGACGATGGCGCGCCGGGGCTACGGCCGCACTACCACCCGGACTACTATGCCGCCTTCCTGCGCGACCCGGACGGCAACCGAGTGGAAGCCGTCTGCCACCGGGCCGAGACATGATCCGCCTGCTCGCCGGGCGGCTGGTGCAGATCGCGGTGACGCTGGCGCTGCTGTCGCTGGCGATGTTCCTGCTGATCGGACTGATGCCCGGCGATCCCATCGACCTGGCTTTGGCCGGCGATCCCCGTCTGACGGCGGAGGATGCGGTGCGGATGCGCGCGCTGCACGGCCTCGATCAGCCACTGATGATCCGGTATGTCGCCTGGGCCGGGTCGCTGCTGACCGGAGAGGCGGGCTATTCGCGGCTGTTCGCGCAACCCGTCGCGCAGATCCTCGGCCCGGCGCTGCTCTCCACTTTGGTGCTGTTGGGTGCGGCTGTGGCGGTTTCCGCCCTGCTGGGCCTCGCGCTCGGCGCCCTGGCTGCGATGCGGCCCCGCTTCGCGCCCTTCGCCGATGCCATCGCCATCCTTGGCCAGTCCGCGCCGAGCTTCTGGCTGGGCATCCTGCTGATCATCATCTTCGCCGTGACGCTGGGCTGGCTGCCCGCCGGCGGCTCCGCCGAGGCCGGCGGCGCGGAGGCACTGCGCTTCCTGGTGCTGCCGGTGGCGACGCTGGCCGTGGCAAACCTCGCCGCCTATGCACGCCATAGCGCGGCGGAGCTCACCAATGTGCTGCACGCCCCCTGGATCACCGCCGCCCGCGCGCGTGGCGCCGGGGAGATGCGCATCCTGCTGCGCCACGCCGCGCCGAATGCGGCGGTGCCGGTGTTGCAGGTGGCGGCGCTGGATGCCGGCAGCTTGGTGGGCGGCGCGCTGATCACCGAAACGCTGTTTGCCCGGCCCGGCATGGGCAAGCTGATCTATGACGCGGTGATGGGCAATGACACCAACCTGGCGCTGGTGGCGCTGCTGCTGGTGGCCCTGGTGACCATGCTGGCAACGCTGGCCGCCGATGTGGCGCAACGGGCGCTGGACCCACGGCTGGTATGAGGGGAGAGCGCCACATCTCTCCCTCCCCCGCTTGCGGGGGAGGGTGAAGCGATGAGACTTCGTCTCGGGCTTTTCCTGCTTGGCCTGCTCGCCATTGGCGGCCTCGCCGCGCCGCTGGTCGCCGGCTGGATGGGCCTCGACCCCTTTGCGCCGGACCTGTTCAATCGCTTCGCTCCGGCCTCCGCCACCAGCCCCCTCGGCACCGACGACCTCGGACGGGACGTGCTGCTGCGGTTGCTGGAGGGCGCGCGTGTGTCGCTCGCCGTGGGCGTGGCAACCGCGCTGGCGGCGACGCTGCTCGGCACCGGCATCGGGCTTCTGGCGGCTTGGCGCGGCGGGGCGGTGGATGCGGTGCTGATGCGGCTCGCGGATGGCATGCTGGCCCTGCCGGCCCTGCCCGTGCTGGTGGTGCTGGCCGCAGTCGACACAGGGCGCATCGGCCTGCCGCGCGGTGAGGCCGCCGCCGACATTTTTCGCATTGTCGCCATCCTGTCCGTCTTCGGCTGGGTCGGCGTGGCGCGGCTGGCGCGCGCGGCGGCGCTCTCCGTCCTCGCGCGGGATTATGTGCGGGCGGCCCGCGCGCTGGGCGCATCCGAGGCGCGGGTGCTGCTGCGCCATGTCCTGCCCAATATCGCCGGCCCCATCGCCATCGCAGCGGCGCTGACGGTGGCTGGCGCCATCCTGGCCGAGAGCACGCTGAGTTTTCTGGGCCTCGGCATCGCACCCCCCGCGGCGAGCTGGGGCAATATGCTCGCCAATGCGCAGGACCTGGTGTTCAGCGCGCCCTGGGTCGCCGTCTGGCCGGGGCTCGCCATCCTCCTGGCCGTGGCGGGCTGCACCCTGGTGGCGGATGGTTTGCGAAGGTAAGGTTTTCCCAAATCGGGGGAAACATCATGCCAAACGGTGCCGAGCGCATCCTGACCAGCCATACCGGCAGCCTGCCGCGCCCGCGCGCCCTGACGCGCCTGCATGCCCGCCGCGCGCGGGGTGAAGCAGTGGACGCGGCGGAGCTGGAAGCGGCGGCACAGGCGGCGGTGGAGGCCATCGTCCCGAAGCAGATCGCCGCCGGCATCGACATTCCGAACAATGGCGAGCAGGGCCGCGAATCCTTCGTGCTGTACCTGCGCGACCGGCTGACCGGGCTGGGCGGCGAAAGCCTGCGCGGCGGCTGGCAGGACATCGACGCCTATCCGGAGTTCAAGGCCGACCTCCAGGCCGCCAATGCGGGCAAGGAGACGGCGAGCATGACCGCCAACCTGCCCGCCGCCGTGGGCGATGTGCGCTATATCGGCGATGCCGCCATGGCCGCCGAATGCGCCGAATTCGCCCGCGCCTTAGCGCCGGCCAAGGGTCAGTACCGGGAAGCCTTCCTCGCCGCGCCCTCCCCCGGCATCGTCGCCGCCGTGGTGCAGAACAAGCACTATGACACGGAGGAAGCCTATCTGGCCGCCTTGGCCACGGCACTGCGCCGGGAATACCAGGCGATCCTGGATGCCGGCTTCATCCTGCAACTGGACTGCCCCGACCTGGCGCTCGAACGCCACGCCTCCTACCAGGACCGGCCGCTGTCCGACTTCATCGGCTTCTGCGAGCGCGTCGTCACCGCCATCAACCGCGCCATCGAGGGTCTGCCGAAGGACCGTATCCGCCTGCATGTCTGCTGGGGCAATTACGAAGGCCCGCACGACGCCGACGTGCCGCTGGTGGACATCCTGCCCACCATCCTCCAGGCCAAGGTCGGCGGCTTCGTGCTGCCCTTCGCCAATCCGCGCCACGCACATGAACACCGCCTGTTCCGCAAGCAGCCGCTGGCCGAGGATCAGATCCTGGTCGCCGGCGTCATCGACACGCTCACCAACTTCGTCGAGCACCCGGAAGTGGTGGCCGAACGGCTCGAACGCATCGCCGAGAGCCTCGGCGATCCGCGCCGGTTGATGGCCGGCACCGATTGCGGCTTCGACACGGCGGCCGGGCGCGGCCGCGTCTCGGCCGATGTCGTCTGGGCCAAGCTGCGCAGCATGAGCGAGGGCGCGCGGATCGCGACCGAGCGGCTGCGCCCCTGATGTGCTGGCTCTGCACCATCCGGCGTCCGCCGTCCAAGCCAAGACCAAGGCCGAAACCGGCCGAGCCCGCCCCAAGGCCGCAAACGGCCGGGACTAACAAGGAGAGAAACGCCATGTTCCGCCGAATCCTGCTGGGCGCCGCCGCCGCGCTGATGGCCGCCCTGCCCGCGGTTGCGCAAAGCCCCGCCTGGCCCGGCACGCGCCAGGTCCGCATCGTCGTCACCTATCCGCCCGGCGGCACCAGCGACTTCGTGGCGCGCCTGCTGGCGCAGCGCCTGGGCGAGCAGACCGGTGGCAATTTCGTGGTGGACAACCGCTCCGGCGGCGGTGGCGTGATCGGCTGGACCAATGTGGTGCGTGCGGCCAATGACGGCTCGACCCTGCTGGTCACCGACAATTCCCTGGCCACCGCGCCGCCGCTGTTTCCCAATCTCGGCTTCGACGTGATGACGGATTTCACGCCCGTCTCGCTGATGGTGGACTACCCGACCGTCTTCGTCGTGCCCGGCAATGCCCCGTCCCGCACGCTGCGGGACTATGTGGAGGCCGCGCGCAGCCAGGCGGCGGAGGGCAATTTCTACGGCTCGATGGGCTCCGGCTCCTCCCCGCATCTCTATACCGAGTATCTGCAGGACATCGCCGGCATCCGCATGACCCATGTGCCCTATCGCGGCATGGGTCCGGCCTTCACCGACCTGATGGCAGGCCGCGTCGGCCTGCTGATCGCCGCCCCGCCCACGGTGCTGGGCGCGGTGCGGGATGGAAGGGCGCGGGCGATCGCCATCGGCACCACCGGCGGTCGCATGCCGGCCTTGCCGGATGTGCCGACGGCCAAGGAACTCGGCTTCGACTTCACCTATTCCTTCTGGTACGGGCTGCTCGGCCCGCGCGGGATGGACCCGGCGGTGGTCGCCCGGATTCAGGAGGAAGTGGGCAAGATGCTCGCCAATCCGGAAGTGCGCGACCGCTTCGTGCAGCAGGGCGCAACGCCGGTGGCCGGCGACGGCCCTGCCCTTGCCGCCGTGATGCGCAGCGACCTGGACCGCTGGTCCGAGGTCGTGCGCAGCAAGGGCATCACCGTCCAATAGGCATTCGAGGGGGCGCGCTGCGCCCCCTTTTCCGGTCAGCCCGTCCGGCCGATGCTGGCCCGCAGCGCGTCCAGCACGGCGTCCATCGCCGCCTGGAAGCCCGGCCCGTCCAGATAGCCATCCATCGCGCCCGTCCGTTCCAGGAAGGTCCGCCAGACCGGCTGCTGCATCCCCTGCTTGAAACGGTCGTGCAGCGACGCCGCGGCCGCATCCGAAAGGCCGGCGGGGGCGCAGAGGCCCTTCATGTTCTCCACCACCACGTCGTAGCCGGACTCGCGCAGCGTCGGCACCTGCGGCATGAGCTCCAGCCGCTGCTCGGAGGCGACCGCCAGCGGCAGCACCTCCCCCGCCTGCAACAGCCCGGCCATCTCCTCCGGCGCCAGCACCGCCAGCTCCACCGTGCCGGACAGCAGCGCCTGCAAGGACGGCGCGCCGCCGCTGAAGGGCACGTGCAGCAGGTCGATGCCCGCTGACTTGGAAAACAGCACGAAGACCGCGTGGTAGATCGAGCCCAGGCCGGAGGAGCCATGCGGCACGCCGCCCGGGTCCCGCTTCGCCGCCGCGACGACCGAGGCGATGTCTGGGAAGCGCCCGCCCTTCTTGGACACGATGACCAGCGGCTGGCGCGTCAGCCGGATGATGGAACGGAAGGACCGCTTCGGGTCATAGGGCAGATCCCGGAAGGCTGGCAGGGAGGTGCTTTCGCTGCCGCCGCCCACCAGCAGGTTCAGCCCATCCGGCGGCAAGCCGGCGACGTGCTGCGCGGCGATCGCCCCGCCGGCGCCCGGCCGATTGATCACCACCAGATGCGCGGGGAAGAAGCTGGAAGAGGCCTCGGCGATGGCGCGCCCGGCGAGGTCGGCGCCGCCACCCGGGGCAAAGCCAACGATGAGTTGGACCGGCCGCGTCGGTTCCCAACTCGCTCGCGCCGTGCCGGCCGTGAGCGACGCCGCGCCAAGACCGGCCGCGCCGGCCAGGATTGTCCTGCGATGCAACATTTTTTCCTCCCGATTCGGATTGCCGGCACCCTATGGCCCGTGGCGCGGCTGGACAACCTTTCGGCTCGCGGCTTCGCTGCGCGGCAGAGGAGACGCCATGACCCGCCCCCGCTTCCCGGTCCCCGCCGAGGCGACCGATTGCCACATGCATATCTACGGGCCTGAGTCCCGCTACCCGGTCGCACCCAGCAACCCTTCCCCCGTGCCTTTCGCCTATGACCTGCCAGCCTATGCGGCCTTGCGGTCGCGGCTCGGGCTGGGCCGCACCGTGGTGGTGCAGCCGACCGCTTATGGCGCCGACAATGCCTGCACCATGGATGCGGTGGCCGCGCTGGGGCTGGATTCGGCCCGGGCCGTCGCCGTGGTGACGCCGGAAACGCCGCTGGCGGAGTTGCATCGGCTGCACGCCGCCGGTGCCCGGGGCGCCCGCGCCTTCCTGCTCAAGGGCGGGCTGGTGCCGTGGGAGGAGCTGCACGCCCTGGCCGCCCATGTCGCGCCGCTGGGCTGGCATGTGCAGCTGCAATTCGACGGCGGGGAGATGGAGGCACGGGAGTCGCTGATCCGCGCCCTGCCCTGCCCGGTGGTGATCGACCATATCGGCCGTTTCGAGACGCCGGTGGCGCCCGATGCCCCGTCGATGCGGGCGCTGCTCCGGCTGGTGGAGGCCGGGCATGTCTGGGTGAAGCTGTCTTCACCCTATGGCACCTCGCGCAGCGGGCCGCCGGACTATGCAGATGTGGCGGCGCTGGCGCGCAGGCTGGTGGCGGCGGCACCGGACCGGCTGGTCTGGGGCTCCAACTGGCCGCATCCCAACCAGGCCGAGCCGAAGCCGGAGGTAGCCCCGCTTCTCGCCCTGCTGGGCGACTGGGTGCCGGATGAAGCCGTCTGGCGCGCCGTGCTGGTGGACAACCCGGCGCGCCTCTACGACTTCTAAAACCTCAGCCCGGCAGCACCGGCGCGCTGGTCACGTGGAAGACGCCATCGGCCGCCAGCACATTGCCGCGGGTGACGGTGATGGGCGCGCGGCCAGCCACCGGGGTCACACCCTCCCGCGTCAGCGTCGCGCTGCGGGCGCCGCTGGGCTGCAGCAGCAGGCGGCCACGATCCCAGGTCACCACGGTGTTCCGCCGCGCCGCGATATCCTCGAAGCGCAGCAGGCCGAAGGCCGCATTGGCGAAGACGATGGGCTGCACCAGGGCGCGCTGCGCCTCGGTGGGGTTCGCCGGGGGATTGTCCAGCAGCGCGAGCACGGGGGCCGGCAGGCCATCGAAGCCCTCATTCACCGGCGCGAACAGCGTCACCGCGCCGCTGCGCAGGCCCAGGCGCGGCACAGCGCCGCCCACCTGCAAGGCGGCGGCGAAGCGGCGATGCTCCGGCTTGCCGCTGAGCAGCGTCAGCAGGTCGATGGTGCCGTCCTCTGGCAGGATGCGGGGCGGAACGATTTTCTCGCAAGCGGCCAGTAGCAGCGCGAGGCCGCCGGCTCCAAGCGCGTGGCGTCGGGCAATCACGGGCAGTCCTTCCCCAAAAGACGATCGACCTGTCTCAAACCGCGCGGCGAATCGCCAAACACGGCTTGTTGCGCCGGCTCTAGCGGCGCTGTGCGCGCCAGTCCAGCGGTGGGCGGTCGCCGTATCGTTCACCCGATCGCCACTTCGGGCGCGAATCCATCCGGTTCGAGCACGACCACCGGTTCGCCATTGCCCAGCACGCCGACGCCGCCGATGCCCGGTAGGGCCGCCAGGGCCGGATGCAGCGGCCGCAGCAGCAGATCCGTGCGTCGTTGCACCCGGTCCACCGCCAGGCCGAAGCTGCGGCCGCCGGACTTCACGATGACGATGGCGCCCCCGGATGTCTTGCCGCGAGCCCCGCCGACCAGCTCCGCCAGGTCCAGCACCTCGCAGCCGGCGGAGGCGCCGGCCTCCAGCACCGCCTCCACCCGCGCCGCCGGCAGCGCATAGGGGTGGCCCGCAGCCTCCACCAACAGAACGGTCTGCACCGCGGCGGTCAGCGGCAGGCGCAGGGTGAAGCTGGTGCCCTGGCCGGGGCTGCTGGCCACTTCCACGGTGCCCCCGGCGCGGCGGATGGCGTCCTGGACCACATCCAGCCCGACCCCACGGCCGGAGGTCTCGGTCACCGCCTCGGCGGTGGAGAACCCCGGGCGGAACAAAAGCGCAAAGACCTCCTCCTCCCCCATCGCCGCCGCCTGCTCGGCGCTGACCAGGCCGCGCGCGATGGCGCGGGCCAGCACCTTGTCCCGGTCGATGCCTCGCCCATCCTCGGAGACGCGCACCCGCACCTGGCCGGTGCGACGGGCGGCGGAGACGCGCAGCACGCCCCGGCGCGGCTTGCCCGCGGCCTCCCGCGCCTCGGGCGGCTCGATGCCATGGTCCACGGCATTGCGGGTCAGGTGCAGCAGCGGATCGGCCAGCAATTCGACCAGGGAGCGGTCGATGGTCACGTCCTCCCCCTCCATCACCAGCTCGACCTCCCGCCCGGAGGCCTGGGCGACGGCGCGGACCACGCGCGGCAGGCGGCCGAACAGGGTGCCGACGGGCACCACCCGAAGCTCCATCACCGAATCATCCAGCCGGCGCATGCCGACCGCGAGCCGCGTTTCGGCACGCTCCAGCGCCTCCTGCATCTGCCGCAGCCGGCCGAGCGCCATGCCCAGTTCCCGCGCCACCCCGCCCGGCAGTCGCCGTTCCAGCGCGCCGAGCGCCGCCAAGGCCTCGCTGGCGCCGCCATCATCCAGGGTTTCGGCGAGTGCCAGGGCGGCGGCGCGGACCTCGGTTTCCAGGGCGATGATCTGGTCGATCGTCTCCTGCCGCACCCGCATGGTCACGGGCGCGTTGCGCAGCGGCGCCGCCTCCGGCGCCGGGCCGATCTCCGCCGGGGCCAGGTCCAGCACCGCCCGCCGCGCCGGATCGGCGGCGGTGACGGCGCGGGACAAAGCCTCGAAGTCCGCCGAGCCGGCCAGCAGCATGTCGAGATGCGGTGGCTGGCCGTCGAGCACGGTGCGGCTGGTCAGCACCTCCGCCTCCGCCGCGAGGGCCGCGGTGATGGCCGCTTCCAGCTCCGCGGGCAGGCCGATCGCGAGCCGCAGCCGCACAAGCAACCGCCCGCCTTCCACCGCCGCGATCAGCCGCCGGCGACCCTCTGCGCCGAGCAGCGTGGCGAAGGCGGTGGGGATGCGCGCATCGGCGGTCTCGCCACCCGGCAGCCCCTCCGCCACCGCGCGCAGCGCCGCCAGGCCGCCTTCGGAGGCATTGCGCAGCCGCTCGACGATGGCCGGACCCTGGGCCGCGAGCAGCGCGGCGGCATCGGGATCGGCGGCACGATCGGCCAGGTCGCCCAGCGCCAGCAGAAGCTGTTCCAGCCCATCCAGCCCGAAGGCGCAGGCGACCTCCGCCGCCTCCATCGCGCCGCCCATGGCGGCGGTGGCATCGCCACCGGCCAGCGCCGCTTCCAGCTGGAGCGCCAGCGCCGCGAGGCGCGGGCCGAGCGCCACCGATTCACCGCCCGCAGGCGCGGCCAGCGCCGCTGCCCCCGCCGCCTCCCCGGCCACCTCCTGCAACAGCGACAACCCGCGCCGCAGCCCACCCAGCGCCGGCAGCGCGGCCGGTGTGCCCGCGCCGGTCGCGAGCCGGTCCACCGCCTCCGCCAGCCGAGTGAGACCCAGCATACGCGCGGCCTCCGCCAGTTCGCCGGCCTCCCGCACCGCATCGGCCCGCCGTTCCGTCACCAGCCCAGCCAGCAGCGGCGCGGCATTCTGGAAGCGGGAGGCGAGCGCGCCGCGCAGGGCTTCGCCCGCGCCGAGGCTGGGTGGCGGTGCGGCAGCCGGCTGGGGGGCGGCCAGCGCGGGCATGGGGCCACCCTCGGCCAGGGCCGCCAACCGGGCCAGCAGATCGGCGGGGGCCGGCACGTCGCGATGGGCGTCCAGCACCGTCGCGCGCTGTCGCCGCAGCGTATCGACCGCCGCCAGCAGCCCATCGGCCACGGCGCCGACGACGGCCAGCTTGCCGTTGCGGGCCAGGCCCAGAAGGTCTTCGCAGCGATGCGCCACATTCTTCATGCCGGGCGCGCCCAGCGCATCCGACATGCCCTTCAGAGAATGGAAGGCGCGGAACAGGCGGTCCACCGCGGAGCGGTCCGATTCACCGGCCGAGAGGATGCGGTCGATGGTGTCGAGGTGATCCTCCGACTCACCCGCGAATTCCTGCCAGAGGGCTTCGTCTTCGATCACCTCGGCGCCTCCACGGGCAGGCCGGCGGCGCGGCGCGCCGTGCGCAGCAGCGACGCCCCCTGCCGTTCCCGCAAATCCGGGCTGAGCGCGCCGGAGGGCTTGCCCACGATGCCCGACACGCCAAGCCGCCGCGCCTCCACCGCCGTGGCGCTGCCCGGCCGCGCGGCGGAGGAGACGATGACGATGGCGCCGCCGCCTTCCAGCGCCCAGCGCCGCAGCACGCCGAGCCCGTCCAGCTCCGGCATTTCGATATCCAGCATGGTCAGGTCGGGCGTCAGGCGTTGCAGGGCCAACAAGGCCTGGATGCCATCCGCCGCCTCCCCCACCACCTCGAAATCCGGGTCCAAGGCGAGGGTTTCCTTCACCAGCCGGCGCATCATGGCGCTGTCATCCACCACCAGAACGCGGCGCCGCGGCGCGGCGAGGGGCACCGCCTCCACTGGCAGGTCGTGGCCGGCGGCAGCGATGGCCTCCGCATGGTGGCGCAGGGCGGCCGCGCAAGGCGGCAGGGCACTGGCATCGAAGGGCTCCGCGGGCACGCCCTCCAGCAGGACGGCGAGGGAATCGAGGCCGAGCGCGCCCGCCATCCCGCGCAACGCCTCCGCCGCGCGGGCAGCCGCGGCGGGATCGGTGGCGGTGGCCAGCCGGGCACAGCCGGCGACGAATTCCGGGGCGAAGGCGGTGAGCAATTCGGGGTCCAGCGGCGCGGCAACCGCCTCCGCCGCCGTCTCCGGCACATCGAGATCCGCCCCGGCCGCGACGATGCGCGCGGCCTGCGCCGCCAACGCCTCGGCGAGTGCGGCGATCCCCCGGGCATCGAAGGGGTCCAGCAGCCCGGCGGCGCGCTCCGCCAGCGTCAGCAGCGAGGCGAGGCCGACCGCACCGGCCATGGCGCGCAGCCCATCCAGCGCGCGGCCGGCCTCCGCCGCATCCCGCGCGGCGGCCAGCCGGTCGCAGCCGGCGGCGAATTCCGGGGCCAGTGCCTCCAGCATCTCCCGGTCCAGGAAGGCGGCGGGCGGCGCGGCGGGCCCCGCAGCGGGCGCCGGCGCGGCTTCGGCCAGCGGCACGTCGCGCCCGGCCAGGCCCACGGCACGGGCCTGGGCCGCGAGGGCTTCCGCCCCCGCATGCAAGGCGGGCCAGTCCAGCGGGTCCAGCGCCTGGGTCGTGCGGTCGACCAGCAGGGCCAGCGAAGGTGCGCCCAGCGCGGCGGCCATGGCGCGAAGCTGGTCCAGCGCCCGGCCAGCGGCAGCGGCATCGCGCACCATGGCGAGGCGCACCGCTTCCGCCTCGAATTCCGGCACGAAGGCCTCGAGCAGATCGCGGTCCAAGGTGGTCACGCCACCACCTCCCGCACCAGGGACGCCACGCGCCGGCCGAGGCCCGCCGGGTCGGCGGTCTCGATGGCCAGCCCGCCCTCGATCACCGCGCCGGGCATGCCGCCGACGACGCAGCTCGCCACGGTCTGGGCCAGCACCGGCATTCCCCTGTCCTGCATCGCCCGCGCCCCCAGCAGCCCGTCCCGCCCCATCCCGGTCAGCACCACGCCCAGCGCGCGCCGCGCCACCAGCGCCGCCGACTGGAACAGCAGGTCGACCGAAGGATGCACCGCCGCGACGCCCACCGCGAGCCGCAAGATCAGCTCCGTGCCGCTGCCGCGCGCCAGATGCCCATCGGTGCCGCCGGGAATGACCGTCACCTCCCCCGACATCAGCTTCTGCCCCGGCTGGCCGACCCCGACCGGCACGCCGGACAGCCGCGCCAGATGCTTGGCGAGGTCCGGCGCCAGGTCCGCCGGCATGTGCTGCGCCACGACACAGGGCACGGACAGCCGGCCGGCGGCGGAGAGGAAGGCGGCCAGCGCGTCCGGCCCGCCGGTGGAGGCGCCGAGCACCACCACGTCGCAGCCCCCCGCCGCCTTCACCACCCGCACCGGGGCGGCACCGCGCGCCGCCGGCCGCACCTTGGCCCGCTGCCCCGCCCAGTGCCGCAGCCGGCCGCGCAATTCGCGGTCGAGCATGGACAGATCGACGCCGCCGAGATCGCCATCCTTGCAAAGGTAGTCCACCGCCCCGCGATCCAGCGCCGAGAGCGCCGAGGCCGAGCCATCCCGCGTATGATGGCTGACCATCAGCACCGCGGGCGGATCGGGCAGCGCCATGATCTGGCGCGTCGCCTCCAGCCCGTCGAGCTTCGGCATCTCCACATCCATGGCGATGACATCCGGGCGCAGCTTCGCGGCCTGTTCGATCGCGGCCTCGCCATCCGCCGCCTCGCCGACCACGCGCAGATCGCCCTCCGCCTCGATGATCCGGCGCAGCGCCATGCGCATGAAGCCGCTGTCGTCCACGACGAGCACGCGGATCATCGCCATGCCCCCAGCACGGCAGCACGGCAGACCGGCATTGGCACATCGCCCAGCGCCACCACGGCGGAGACCAGCCCCTCCCCAGCCACGGCGGAGATCAGCCTCTCGGGGATGCGCCGCAAGCCGGTGACCTGGCTGACGGCCAGCGCCACAGGGCGCCCGCCGGCCAGGCGCAGCAGCGGGGCCTCGGCCTGGGGCGAGGCCAGCACGAAAGCGCCACCCAGGCGTTCCCCCGCATCCAGCACCGGCAGAACATCGCCGCGATGCGCCGCGATGCCGCGGAAGCCGGGCAACTCCCGGTCGCCCTGGCTATGCGGCGCCTGGGTCGGGACCATGGGTGGGATCACTGCCTGCACCTCCTCGACCGGCAAAGCGAAGGCCTGCCCGCCGGCGGTGCAGAGCAGCAAGGCGCGGCTGGGCTCCGGCGGCGGCGGGACGGTGGCCTCGGCCAGAGGGGCGACGACCAGCGCCTCCGCCACCGAATCAAGGCGCTGCAGCAGCGTCGGCTCCCCTGGCCGGGCGGGGCCGATGCGGGCGCAAGGCAGGCCGAGCCGGCGGCCGCCATGGCGGAACAGCACCAGCAGCGTGGCCTCCGCCGTCTCCGTCTCGGCCCCAAGCAGCCAGGCCGGGTCGAGCACCAGGGCGGGCAAGCCCGCGGCGACGGTATAGCCCAGCGCGGCCGGACCGGCGGCGGGCGCCGGGCGCAGTGCCGGCATCGGCACCACCCGTTCCAGCGCCGGGAAGGGCAGCACCAGCCGCAGCGCGCCGAGCTCCGCGGCCATCGCCGCCTGGCGCTGCGCCCCGCCGCGCATGGGCACGGACCAGCCGCCGGGGCCGGCCGGCAAAGGTGCGGGCGGGCGTCTTATGGTCGGGCGCGGCGGCAGCAGGGGTGGCGCGCCGCATTCGGGCAGGTCACACAGCGCCTCACCCGCCACGACGACCCGGCCGCCCGGCCCGTCCAACAGCACCCAGGCCGGACCGCCGCCGCAGCCCGGCGCGGCTTCCAGCACCGGCAGCACCTGTCCGCCAACGGCCGCGAGGCCAAGCAGCCCGGGTCCCGCGAGCGGCGCCGGCCGCAGCAGGCTGGCCGGCACCGCCACGGCGCCAGGCGGCAAGGCGAAGATGCGGCCGCCGGCCTGCAATGCCTCAGCCATCCGTGCCCACCCGCCGCCAGATGCCGATGATGTCGCGATGCCAGGGCACCAGCCCCAGCCCCGGCGGCGGACGGTCGGTCGGCCCCAGCAGCAGCGCACCGCCCGGCCGCAGCGCCGCGACCAGCCGTTGCAGGACGGCGTTCCGGCCTTCCTCCGTCATATAGATCAGCACGTTGCGGCACAGGATGGCGTCGGCCGCCGCCGGCGGCAGGCCGGGGTCCAACAGATTGGCGCGGCGGAAGCCGACCTGCGGCCGCAGCGCATCCACCGGTTCGAACCAGCCATCGGCGATATCGAGCCAGGCCCGGTCGGCCGGCGGCACTTCCCGCAGCGCGTCGGGCGGGCCGAGATGGTAGCGGGCGGCGCGCGCCGCCTCCAGCGCCGGGCGGCACAGATCCAGCCCCTCCACCCGCCAGTCCCGGCCGGTGCCGGCGGCGAGTATGGCAAGCGTCCAGGCCTCCTCCCCCGTCGCGCAACCGGCGGAGATCAGGGTCAGCGGGCCGTCCCCCAGGGTTGGCAGGACCTGATGCCGGAAGGTATCGATCTGCGCGGCGGCGCGGAACATCCGCGTCTCCTGCACCGTCACCGCATCCAGCAGCGCCGCCCAATCCGGATGGTCGATGCTGGCGCGGTCCAGCGGCAGGCGGGGCAGCAGCGGGGCGGCGCGCAGCAGCCGGTTGCGCAGCACATCCGATTCCGCGAAGCCGGCCAGCCCGGCCAGGCCCTGCTGCACCGCGCCGAGCGCGGGGACGGCCAGGGCCGTGTCAGCCATGCCGGGCGCTCAGCCGGCCGCGTCCAGCACGGCGACCAGCCGGTTCCGGCCATCCTCCCGGCTGTAGCGCAGGTCGCGTGTCATCTGCTGCACGAAATGCACGCCGAGCCCGCCAATGTCGCGATCTTCCAGCTCCGCCTCGGTATCCGGCGCGGCGCGGGCCAGGGGGTCGAAGGCGCGGCCGTCATCCTCGATGGTGGCGATCAGCGCCTCCGCCTCCCGCCGCACCGTCACGGCGATGAAGGTGGCGGCGCCGGGGCCGGTGCTGCCATGCATGACGACATTGGCGGCCAGTTCCTCCAGCACCACCGACAGGCGGTGCGCGGCCTTGGGCGACAGCTCCGCCGCCTCGGCGAAGCTCTCCAGCGCATCGAGCAGGCGGGAGACCTCCTCGGTCTCGGGCGGGAAGGTCAGGTCGAGCGCTGGCGGCACGTCGGTGCTCTCTCTCGGCGTTTCGCGGGACGCTAGCGCAATCCGCGGCAGGGCGGAACGGGCCGGCGCGGCATGATGGCGAGAAGCGTTTGAATTTGCAGCAAGAACCCGGGGGCTTCGGTTGCGAAGCAAGCGCAGCGAGCCGCGGCGGGAATCAATGCCTGGACCTTGTCGGAGGCTTCGGGCAGTTTCTCGGCATCAGCCGCCATTTCAATGATTTATGATAAATTCATGACACGGATTTCGAGGTGCTGACCGATCTTCTGGCGGCGCTGCTGGGTGGCATCGGGCTGTTCCTGATCGGCATCAAGGGCCTGGGGACGCATCTGAAATCCCTGGCCGGGCAGCGGATGCGGGCGGTGGCGACCCAGGCCACGCGCGGCCCCCTGGCCAGCGCCGCCACCGGCCTGCTGCTGGGTGGACTGACCCAGAGCAGCAATGCGGTGACCTTCATCCTGACCGCCCTGGTGCAGTCCAATGTGCTGTCCCTGCGCCAGGCGCTACCGCTGGCCGCCTTCGCCAATCCCGGAACCGCCGGGCTGGTGCTGCTGGCCACCATCGATATTCATCTCGCGGTGCTCTGGGTGATCGGCCTGGTCGGGCTGATGGGTGCGCTGAACTTCGATCGTGACCACCGTTTCAAGCCGGCGCTCGGCGCGCTGCTTGGCCTGGCCCTGATCTTCCTGGGCCTGGATCTGGTGAAGGAAGGCGCGGCGCCGCTGCGGGCCTGGCAGGGGATGGCGGGGCCGCAGGGCGGCTTCGGCCTTCCGCTGGCCTTCCTGGCCGGGGCAGCGGTGACCTTGCTGGCGCAATCCTCCTCCACCGTCAGTATCCTGGCGCTGACCCTGCATGCCTCCGCCGTGATCGGCCTGGACCAGGCGGCGCTCGCGGTGTGCGGCGCATCGCTGGGCTCGGGTGGCGCCGTGCTGCTGCTGGCCGCCGGGCTGCATGGCGCGGCGCGGCGGCTGGTGGTGTTCCAGGCCCTGCTGAAGGCCGCGGGCGCGCTGCTGTTCCTCGCGCTTCTGCTGCTGGAACAGGCCAGCGGCCTGCCGCTGCTGATGGCCGCCCTCTCATCCTGGCTGCCGGAGGCCTCAGGGCGGATCGGCGTGCTGTTCCTCCTGCTGCAACTGGCCTCCGCACTGATCGGCATCGCAGCGCCCGGCCGGACGCTGGCGCTGCTGGCGCGGCTCTGCCCGGACAGCGCGGCGGAGCAGGCGGCGCGGCCGCGCTATCTGTATGACCGCGCCTTGGACCATCCGCCGACGGCGCTGGACCTGGTGGCGCGGGAACAGTTGCGCCTGGTGCGCCGCCTGCCCGGTCTGGTGGATCCGCTGCGGGCGGAGCCGGAACGCCCGGCCGGTGAGGCTGCCCGCGCGCAGCAGGCCGGTGCGACGCTGGAGCGCGCCATCGCGACCTTCCTCGCCGAGGCCATCGCGCGCGGTGGCGGGCGGGCCGTGCTGGACCGGGCCGTGACGCTGGAGGCGGCGAATGCCGGCCTCGGCGCGCTGCGGGAGACCTTGGGCGACTTCGCCCTCACCGCCAGTCAGGCGCCCCCGGCGCTGCGCGAGACGACGCAGCGCATGGCGGAGGCGCTGCATCTGCTGCTCGGCCAATTGGCGGAACTGGCGCAGACAGGTGATACTGAGGATGCGGCGATGCTGCGGGACCTGGCCGACGACCGCGGCGGCATGATGGACGGCCTGCGGCGGCGCCTGGTGCAGGATGGCTCGGCCTGGCCACCGGCAACCCGTGCCGCCCTGTTCGCCGCCACCGCGCAGTTCGAGCGTGCCGTCTGGCTGCTGCGCCGCCACACGGTGTTGCTGCTGCCGGAGCGGGATCAGGATTCACAAATTACTTAAAATTCGATCTCCAAATACAAAAATGCAGCACATGTGCAAAGCCCGGCAGGCCATTGAAAAGCTTGCGCTGGCATCGGGCCATGATAGAGGTATGAAGGCTACATCCGATCCAGTAACGTAACTTTCTTCGTTCCATTCTTCCACCCAGCGCCTTTGCGTTTCTTCAACGGCGATCTGGCATGGCAGGCCGGTTGGGGCGGGCTTTTTGGGGGAAGGAGCGCCACGCATTCGCCTTTCGCTACAAGCCATGGCGCCGGCGCGCCTGCTGCGCCTGCTTCTCGCCACCCGCCGTGATCGCCCGATCACCCGTCCACCCCAGTTGGAACATGGGCTGAGCGATCGGCCCGCGCCGGGGCAGCTGCTGGTGCTGGCCGCCCAGCAGGTGACGATCCAGTCCATCTATCTGATCCTGCCTGGGCTGGTCGGGATGCAGTTCGGGTTGCTGGCGCTGGACCTGCTGAACTTCCTGGCCCTGTCGGTGGCGGCGATCGGCGTTGCCGGGCTGATCCAGGCCCTGCCGCGCGGCCCCATCGGCTCCGGCTATCCGGTCGCTTCCATCCCGGCCCCGATCTTCGTCGCCGTCTACATGGCCTCCGCACCCGGGGCGAACCTCGCGGTCGTCAGTGCGGCGGCGGTGGTGGCGGGGCTGGCGGGCGTGGTGCTGACGGCCGCCTTGCCGCGGATGCAGAAGCTGGTGCCGACCGAGGTCGCGGGCGTCGTCGTCTGCCTGATCGGCGTCAGCCTGCTGCCACGCGCCTTCGCCGCCACCACCACGCCGGATGGCTCGATGCTGTATCCGATCATCGCCTTCGGCACGCTGGCGGCGATGATGGCCATGGCGCTGAAGGGGCGCGCGCTCGGCCGCTATGCGGTGATGATCGGCGCGGCGCTCGGGATTTCCGCCGCTCTGGCGCTGGATGTGGGGCTTGGCGATGCGGCGCTGCTCGGGCAGGCGCGCTGGCTGGCCCTGCCCCAGCCGATGCTGCCGGCCATGGCGCATATCGACCTGAACATGCTGCCACCCTTCCTGGTGGCCATGCTGGCGGCGCTGGCCTCCTCCACCGGCGATCTGGTGGCGATCCAGCGCGCGGCGGATGGCAGTTGGCTGCGGCCGGATGCGCCGCCGATCCGGCGCGGGCTGATGGCCAGCAGCCTCTGCGTGGCCCTGTCCGGCCTGGTCGGCGCGGCGCCCACCGGCACGTCTTCCGCCTGCGTCGGCCTGACCATCGCGACCCGGGTGCTGGCACGCCGGGTCACCATCTGCGCGGCGGTGGCGCTGCTGCTGCTGGCCTGCTGCCCCAAGCTGCTGGCGCTGCTGCTTCTGGTGCCGGAGCCGGTTGCGGCGGCCATGCTTCTGTATGTGTGCTGCTTCATGATCGCCAGCGGTTGCCAGCTGATGGGCGCGCGCATGCTGGATGCGCGGCGCACCTTCACCGTGGGGCTGGGCATCGCCATCGGTCTCGGCACGCTGCTGCATGCGCCGATCTTCGAAATGCTGCCGCCGCTGCTGCGGTCGCCGGTCACCGCCGGCGCGCTCGCGGCGATCCTGCTGAACCTGCTGACAGCACCGCTGGTGGTGCAGCGCGCCAGCTTCGTCCTCACGCCCGGGCCCGGGATGAACCAGGAGCTACTCGATCAAGTGGAGGCGCTGGGCGGCGCCTGGGGCGCGCAGCGGCAGACCATGACCCATGTCGGCCATGCCCTGCTGGAACTGGCGGAGCTGCTGGCGGATCGCGGTGTCACGACGCTGACGGTGCAGGCGCATTACGCGACGGACCATGTGCTGGTCACCGCCACCTGGCCCGGCGCGCCGATGCCGAAGCCGGTGGCGCGCCCCGATATCAACGACCTCGAAGGCCCCATCGCGGCGCAGGAGGCTTTCGCGCTATGGCTCGCCACCCGCCAGGCGGAGCGGGTGGATCAGCGTGCCATCCCCGGTGGCGGCGAGCTGCGGCTGTCCTTCGCGGATTGAGGGTCAGCGCCCCAATGCGCGCCAGACCCGCTCGGGCGTCAGCGGCATGTCGATATGGTCCAGCCCCAGCGCGTCGCAGGCCGCCGAGACAATGGCCGGCGGTGCACCGCAGGCACCGCCCTCCCCCGCGCCTTTCACGCCCAGCTCGTTGATCGGCGTGGGGACGATGTTGAAGCCGATGGCGAGGTCCGGCAGATCCTGCGCGCGGGGCATCGCATAGTCCTGGAAGGTGGCGGTCAGGAACTGGCCGGACTCGCTGTCATAGACGGCATGTTCCAACACGGCCTGGCCGAGGCCCTGGGCGATGCCGCCATGCGACTGGCCATGCACCAGCATCGGGTTGATGACATTACCCACATCATCCACGGCCGCGTAGCGATCCACCGTCAGCACGCCGGTCTCGGGGTCGATCTCCACTTCCGCCACATGGCAGCCGTTCGGAAAATTGCATTCGGTGCTGCGCTTGTAGAGCACCTGCTCATCCAGCCCGGGCGCCTCACCCTCCGGCAGCTTCGCCGGATCGGCGGCAGCGGCGGCCACCTGGGTCCAGGTGACGGACAGGTCGGTGCCGGCGACGACGAAGCGGCTGCCCTCCAACTCGATATCCGCGCTGCCCACTTCCAGCAGATGCGCGGCGATGCGCTTCGCCTTGGCCAGCACGGCCTCCGACGCCCGGGACGTCGCGACACCGCCCATCTGGGAGGAACGCGATCCGCCTGTCCCGAAACCCTGCTCCACCGTATCGGTGTCGCCCTGCACCAGCTCGATATCCTCGAAGGGAATGCCGAGGCGGGCATGGACGATCTGGGCGAAGGCCGTTTCATGCCCCTGGCCATGGCTGAAAGTGCCGACATGCAGCCGCGCCTTGCCGTCGGCGGACATATGCAGCCGTGCCCATTCCTGCGGCTGGCCGCCCGAGGCTTCGATGAAATAGCCGATGCCGCGACCGCGCTTTTTGCCACGTGCCTCGGACGCGGCGCGGCGGGCGGCAAAGCCTTCCCAGTCGGCGAGGTCGAGCGCCATCTGCTGTGTGCCGGCGAAATCGCCGCTGTCGAGGTCGTTGCCCACGCAATTGGTATAGGGCATCTGGTCGGCACGGATGTAGTTGCGGCGGCGGATCTCGTCCTTGCCGATGCCGAAAAGCCCGGCGCCGACATCCAGCAGGCGTTCCACCGTATAGGCGATTTCCGGCCGGCCAGCGCCGCGATAGGCATCCGTGGAATGCGTGTTGGTGAAGACACAGCGGACGTTCAGGTTCACCGCCTGAAGGTCATAGACCGTGCCGGCGATGCGCGCGCCGGCCACGGTCGGAATGCGCGGGCCCATGTCGAACAGATAGGCGCCCATCGCCGCGACGGTGTCCGTGCGCATGCCGAGCGCCTTGCCGTTCGCGTCGAAGGCCATCTGCGCCTTAGTCACCTGGTCGCGGCCATGCGGGTCGGAAAGGAAGGTCTCGGTGCGGTCGGCGCGCCACTTCACCGGGCGACCCAGCTTCTTCGCCGCCCAGAGCACCATGGCGGATTCCGGAAAGTTCTTGCCGCGCAGGCCGAAGCCGCCGCCGACATCCAGCGAGACGACGCGCAGCTTCTCCAGCGGGATCTTGAAGATGAATTTCGCCAGGGATTCCCGCACCTTGATCACGCCCTGGCTGGGGCTGTGCAGCTCGTAGCGGTCGCGGACGGTGTCGAAGGCGCCGACGGCGACGCGGGGCTCCATCGGGTTGCCGACCAGGCGGTTCTGCACCAGCTCGACCTTCGCGACCTTGTGCGCCTTGGCAAAGGCCGCGTCGGTTTCCGCGGCGCGGCCGTTTGTCCAGGTGACACAGAGGTTGCTGCCATGTTCCGGCCAGATCACCGGCGCATCCGCGTCCAGCGCCCGCGCCGTATCGGTGACGGAGGGCAGCATGTCGTAGTCAACCTCGACCAGCTCCAGCGCATCCATTGCTTGGGCACGGGTTTCGGCGACGATGGCGACCACGGGATCGCCGACGAAGCGCACCGCCTCGGTCTGCAGAATGGCGCGCGGCGGGGCGTACATCGGCGCCGTGCCGGGCAGCGCCGGCACATCCACCATCACCGGGAACAGGCCGATGCCATCGGCAGCCGCGTCATGGCCGGTCAGCACCAGCAGCACGCCAGGCGCGGCCTGGGCCGCCGTGGTGTCCAGCGACAGGATGCGGGCATGGGCGTGGGGAGAACGCAGGATGGCGAGATGCGCCTGGCCGGGCAGGTTGACATCGTCGGTATAGGTGCCGCGGCCGGTCAGCAGGCGGACATCTTCCTTCCGCCGGACCGGCTGGCCGATGCCGAACTGCTCGCCCAGGCCCTGCTTGCTCATGCCATCCATTCTTGTCTTCCCCTATCCCCGATTCACCAGCGCGGCGGCCGCCTCCCCGGCGATGCGGCCGAGGGTGACCGCGCTGAGCAGGCCATTGCCCGACAGATAGCCCGAAGCCTCCGGCCCGGATACGCCACAGGCCGCACCGCCAGCCGCGAAGAGATTTGGGACGATCCCGCCCGCCGCAAGTTTCACGCGCGCCTCGCCATCCACGACGAGGCCGCCCTGGCTGTGGAACAGCGCGCCGGTGACCCGCACGGCGCAATAGGGCGGCGCGAGCTGGGCGACACCTTGCCAGTTGCGTCCAAAACCATCCGTGGCGCCGGCGGCCTTCAGCGCGGCGACGGTCGCCATCTCCGATTCCAGCGGCAGCTTGGTCATCCGGGCGAGTTCGGCGATGCTGTCCGCAACAAGTACCGCGCCCTGCGCCTCGGCCTGCCGAAAGTCCTCGAACTGCCTGGTGATGGCGGCAATGCGGCCGTCAAAGATATCCCAGGCGATGGCGCCGGGCTGGCGCATCACGGCGACGCCGGCTTCCGAATAGCCGCTGGATTCGTTCCAGAAGCGCGCGCCGGAGGCATTCACCTGGAAGCCGCCTTCCATGATGACGGCCCAGGACACCAGGATGCCCTGCGGATGCGCGACGGAGCCGTGGCCCTGGTGGCCGGTCATGTCGCGCAGCTCCGCGCCCAGCGCCTCGCCCCAGGCCAGGGCCTCCCCCTCATTGCCCGGATGGCCGAAATAGACGGCCTCCACCAGATCGGGGATGTAGCGGGCGACCAAAGCCTTATTGCCAGCATAGCCGCAGCAGGCGAGCACGATGGCCTTCGCGCCGATGCGCTCCTCGCTGCCATCGGGGCGTTGCGCGATCAGGCCGCGCGGGGTGTCGTGCTGGTCGAGGATCAGGGTGGTGACGCGGGCTTCCGTCAGCAGCGGCACTTCCGCCGCCTCCGCCGCGCTGCGCAGCCGGTCCACCAGCTCCGCACCGCTGCGGCTGGGCAGGCCGTGCATGCGGCGGTGGCTGTGGCCGGGATAGTCGAAATCATGGACGACGCTGAAATCCAGGCCATGCGCATCGGCCAGCCATTCCAGCGTCGGCGCCGCCTCCCGCGCCACGGTGGCGACGGTGCCGGGCTCGGCGTGGTCATGCGCCTTGCGCTGGATGTCGGCGGCGAAGGTGGCGGCATCATCCGCAATGCCATGGGCGCGCTGGAAGCGCGTGCCGGCGGCGGGGATCAGGCCGGCGGAGAGGGAGGTGCTGCCGCGCGGCACCGGGTCCCGCTCCAGCAGCAGCGGCTCCACCCCCGCGCCGCGGCAGGCAAGCGCCGCGACCAGGCCTGCGGCGCCGGCGCCGATGATGGCGACGGGCACCTCGGCATCGAAGACCGGGTCCTGTTCGCGGCGGATGCTCATTGCAGTTTTGCCAGTTCGGCGGCGACGGTGCTGATCTTGGCGACGGGGCGCAGGGCGGCGATGGCCGTCTCATGCACCTCCCGGCTGAAGGCGGCGCAGGCATCCTCCAGCACCGTCACGTCGAACTCCCGCACATGCGCGCCGCGCACGGTGGAGGCCACGCCGCCATTGGTGACGATGCCCGAGACCAGCAGCTTGCGCACGCCCGCCTTGCGCAAAATCCATTCGAGACGGGTCTGGTAGAAGGCATCGTAGCCAACCTTCTCCACCGGCAGGTCGGAGGGTGCGAGCTCATCGACCACCGCATGGCCCCAGCTTCCCTGCACGAAATCGCCCTTCTTCAGGAAGGGCCGCAGGTGACGGAGATGCGGGTCGATGAAGGGTTCGCCGCCCTTGCCGGTGAACAGGGTGAAGTGGGTGGAGGCGATCCACCCCCCCTTCGCCCGCACCGCATCCGCCAGCGGCTTCAGTCGGGCCGGGATGGCGGCGATATCCGCCGCCCCCTGCCCTGCCTTGCCATAGGCGCCATCGGGATGGATGAAATCGTTCTGCAGGTCACAGAGCAGCAGCGCGGTATCGGTCAGCACGGCGTCACTCCCGCTCGATGATCAGATTGCCATAGGCATCGACGCGGGCGACCAGATCGGGGTCCACCACCACCGTGGCATCGCCCTGTTCCAGGATCGCCGGGCCATGCACCCGCGCGCCCTCCGGCAGATCCAGCCGCGACCACACATTGGCCGCGTGCCAGGCGCCGTCGAACCACACCTGACGCACACCGCGCGCGGCGCCCTCCACCGTGGCATCCTTGGGCGGCGCCAACGCCTTCAGGTCGAAGTCCGGCCGCACGCCGATGGCCGCCGTGCGCAGGGAGACGATGCGGATCGGCAGGCCCGGCAGCAGACGGCTGAAGGCGGTCTGATAGGCCGCCTCGAAGGCCATGCGGATGATGGCCTCCGACACGCCCGTGGTGCCGTTGATGACATGCACCGGCACCGGCACGCCCACCGTATGGGTCTGGCCGGCATAATGCATGTCCAGCTCGAAGTGGATTTCGGTGCGCGTCACCGGCAGGCCGGCACCATCCACCACGGCGCGGGCGGCGGCGGCTTCCTCCACCATGCGCGCATCCAGCGCGGCGGCGTCGATGCCGTCCAGGTTCAGGTTCAGCGTGCGCACCTGGTCGTGCCGCACATCGGCGATGACGCAGCCAATGGCGCTGGTGACACCTGGGAAGCGCGGCACCAGCGCCGCCTGGAGCCCGACCTCCTTGATCAGCGCACCCACATGCAGCGCGCCGCCACCGCCGAAGGGCAGCGCCACGAACTTTTGGGGGTCATGCCCGCGCTCGATCGAGACCAGGCGGATGGCCCCCGCCATCTTGGCATTGGCGACCCGCACAATGGCCTCCGCCGCCTGCATGGGATCGAGGCCGAGCGGGTTGCCGACATGCTCGGCAATGGCCGCCTTCGCGCCTTCCACATCCAGCCGCGACAGCGCGCCGCCGATGGGCTTGTCGGCATTGATGCGGCCGAGAACCACATTGGCATCCGTCAGCGTCGGCCGGGTATTGCCCTGGCCATAGCAGACCGGGCCCGGCCGGCTGCCGGCGGATTCCGGACCCACCTGCAACAACCCACCCCGATCGACATGCGCGATGGAGCCGCCGCCGGCGCCGATGGTGGTGATCTCGATCATCGGGCTGCGGATCACCAGGCCGAAGTCGATGGTGGCCTGCGCCGCCAATTCCATCCGTCCGCGGCTGACCAGCGACACGTCGAAGCTGGTGCCGCCGAGGTCGCAGGTGATGGCATTCTCGAAGCCCGCCGCCTTGGCGATGGCCGCCGCCGCGATCACGCCCGCCGCCGGACCGGACAGCGCCGTGCGCACCGGCACGCTGCGCGCCGTGGCGGTGGACATGATGCCGCCATTCGACTGCACGATGTGGAAGCGGCCGCCAAAGCCGTCCTCCGCCAGCGCCGCTTCCAGCTTACCGAGATAGCTGGCGACGCCAGGCTGGAGATAGGCATTCAGCGCGGTGGTCGACGCCCGCTCGAACTCCCGGATCTCCGGCAGGATCTCGGAGGAGACGGAGACATGCGCATTCGGCCAAACCGCGCGCACCGCCAGCGCAGCGGCGCGTTCATTGTTGGCATTGGCGTAGGAGTTGATGAAGATGACGGCGCAGGCTTCCGCCCCGCGCGCCAGCAACTCCCGCGCCGCGGCCGCCACCTCCTCCGCATTCACGGGCGTGTGGATGCTGCCATCGGCCAGCACGCGCTCGGCGACCTCCAGGCGCATGTCGCGGTCGGTCACCGCGAAGAATTCGCCCCACAGCCCCCAGGTGTTGCGGCGGTCACGCCGGCGCATTTCCAGCACGTCGCGGAAGCCGGCGGTGGTGATGACGCCGAGCTTGGCGCCCTTGCGTTCCAGCAGCGCATTGGTGCCGACCGTCGTGCCATGCACGATCGCCTCGAAGCCCGCGGGGCCGCCCAGCTTGCGCAGCCCGGCCATGAAGCCCACGGCCTCATCGCCCCGGTTCGACGGCACCTTGGCGGTGCGAAAGGTGCCGGCCGAGGGGTCGAACAGAAACAGGTCGGTAAAAGTGCCGCCGACATCGACGCCGACAACGGCACCGCCCTTATGGTCCACGCTCATGCCTCGTATCCGTATTCGCGCTTGGCCACTTCGGGCGTGATGAAGCCGAGGCGCAGATCGCGCGCCACGGCGTCCTTCGTTCGTTGCGCCGGGTCGCCCCAGCCGCCGCCGCCGGGGCTTTCCAGCCGCAGCCGCTGGCCGCGCTGTAGCTTCACGCCGACGATCTTGCTGGCCATGGGCGGCGTCTGCCAGCCCTCGCCGTCCTGCCAGGCGAAGCGGTTCAGCGCGCCCTCGCTGCCACCGGCGACACCAAAGGGCGCGTAGCGGCCACGCTCGCCGAGCAGGGCCACTTCCGTGGTGCCGGGCGACAGCGCCTCGATCTCATAGACCGCGCCGACGCCACCCCGATGCAGGCCCGCGCCGCCGCTATCCGGCCGCAGCGCCCATTGAGTGAACATCACCGGATAGGCGGCTTCCATGATTTCGGCCGGCGGAATCGTCGCGGTGGAGATCGGGTTGTTGGCGTGGTGCAGCCCATCCGATTCCGGATTGCCGCCGAGCCCGCCGCCGAAGAAGGAGAACATGACCCAGCGCGTGCCGTCCTGCTTCTGGCCCGACAACGACAGCGCATTGATGGTGCCGAAGGGCGCCGCCGTGGCGCGTTCCGGCACGGCCTTGCCGAGCGCACCGAAGATCACGCCGATCAGCCGCAGAATGGTTTCGGTGTAGCCCGCCACCGGCCGCGGCGGGCCGACGGCCAGCAGCGACGTGTCGGGGATGACAAAATCGATCGGCCGCAAAACGCCGGCATTGGCCGGCACATCCGGGAAGGCGTGCTTCAGCGCGACGTAGCAGGCGGCGACACTGGTCGCGTAGCTGATGTTGATCGGACCCAGACAGGCGCCCGAGGACCGTGAGAAGTCGAGCGTCATGCGCCCGCCCTGCACCGTCATGTCCAGCGCGATGACCAGCCGCTCATCCACCACGCCGTCATTGTCGAGGTAATCCTCGAAGGCGTAGTGCCCATCGGGCAGCGCCTCGACCTCCGCCTGCATCAGCGCGGCGGCGCGATCGGCCAGGGCGCCGAAGGCGGCATCGACCACCGCATCGCCGGTATCATCCAGCAATTCCAGCAGGCGTCGCTCGCCGAGATCCAGCGCGTTGAGCTGGCCGTTCAGGTCGCCCCAGTTGGATTGCGGCACGCGCGAATTCGCCGCGAGGATGTCCAGGATGTCCTGCTGCATCACCCCGGCGCGCATCAGCTTCACCGGCGGAAAACGCACGCCTTCCTGGTGGCTCTCGGTCGCGCGCGGATTGTAGTTGCCCGGCACATTGCCGCCGATGTCGAGCCAGTGGCCGACGCTTGCCAGCCAGCAGAACAGCTTGCCCGAACGGAACACCGGGCGGACGAGTCGAAAATCGTTGAGGTGGGTGCCGCCCTCATAGGGGTCGTTGAAGATGAAGGTATCGCCGGGCTCCAGCCCCGCGCCGGCCTGCACGCGCTTGATGACGGCCTGCACGGCGAAGGACATGGCGCCGACGAAAATCGGCAGGCCCTTGGTGCCCTGCACCAGCGTCGCGCCGCTCTCCGCATGATACAACCCGTGGCAGGCGTCGCGAGCCTCGGCGATGATTGGATTGAAGGCGCTGCGGTACAGCGTCGCATCCATCTCATCGGCGATCTGTTCCAGCCGGCCCTTCAGCACGGCCAGCGTAACGGCATCCAGACTCATGATTTCAACAGTTCCACCAATGCGGAGGCCTCGGTCTGCGGCCCCATTCCCATCACCGCGCCCTCGATCGCCGAGGCGCGGTCGCGCCCATAAACCGGATCAGCCAGTTCATGGAATTTCTCGCGCACCTCGGCCTCCGCGAAGGGGTCCTCGGTGTCGCCGCGATTCGTCGTGACCTCCGCCACATGCCGCGTGCCGTCGCGCATCACCAGCGTGACGCGGGCGGGGCGCAGGCCCGGAAGCTGCGCGGTCATCGCCGCATCCTCATCCACCGTGACGCGGGCGGCGAGCGCCAGGATCTCGGGATTTTCCCGCGCCGGCCCGCGGAAGGCGGGCACCGTCGCAGCGCCATGGACGATGAAGGTGGCCAGAGCAAAGGGAATGCTGAACTTCGCCGCCAGCATGTTCGGCGCCGCAGGGCTGTCGAGCTGTGCGGCCCAGACGTAGGTCTCGACCGCGATCGAGGCGATCTGCGTGGCGTCCAGCTTGCCCGTGCTGGCGGTGATCCGCGCCAGCGCATCCAGCGCGCCATGGGTGTAGCGGCAGGCGGCGTGGCGCTTGAAGTAGTTGCGCGCCACTTCCCAGCGCGTGCCGAGTTCCAGCACCATCTCCTCCGGCCGGAAATCGCTGGCGGAGACCTCGCCGAAGATGGTGGCGACGCCGTCGCGCTCCCCCTCGAAGCCGGCGCGCACCAGGTCCCATACCGTCAGGCCGAGCATGTTGGACACGCCGGCATAGGTGTTCCGCACCGTGCCGCCCTCCAGCATGTTCTTGCGGGAGGTGGCGAGGCCGAGCGAGGCGGCCATGTTGATGGTGCCGCGGAACTCTGCCGCACTGGCGCCATGCAACTTGGCCACAGCCACGGCCGCGCCAAGCGTGCCCCAGGTGCCGTGGGGATGCATCGCGACATTCAGCTTGCTGGCGATGCCGACGCGGCTGCCCATTTCGTAGCCCAGCGCCAGCGCCATCAGGAAGCTGGCGCCATCGCCGCGCGGTGCGGCCAGCAGCGCGGGCACCACATGGATGGCCGGATGGCCGCGCGCATACTGATTGCCCTCATCCAGTTCCAGCATGGTGCCGGAGGTGCCGTTGAGGAAAGCCGCGGTGCCGGGCCGCGCACCGCCGCCGAAGCCGATCACCGGTGAGTCACCGCCGCCCTCGCGCCAGATCATCCGGGTGGCGAGCGACTGCACCTCCCCCTCCTGCGCCCCGGCGGCGATGGCGCCGATGCAGTCGAGCAAAGCGAGGCGCGTGCGCTGCGCCACCTCCGCCGGCAGGTCGGCGAAGCGCGACCGCGCCGCGAAGGCGGACCATTCGCCGAGCCATGCCGGCGGCGATGTGGCAAGCAGGGTGGAGGCAGGTACCACCCCCGGCGTCACGATGGCCATGGCATTTTTTCCTTCCCTACAATCCGAGATAGGCGCGTTTCAGTTCCGGATTCTCGCACACGTCGCTGCTGCGGCCGGATAGGACAAACTGCCCGTGTTCCAACACATAGGCGCGCTGCGCGAGGTCCAGGGACTGTGCGACATTCTGCTCCACCAGCATGATCGCCAACCCTTCGTCATGCAGCCGGCTGATCAGGGCGAACATTTCCTCCACCAGCAAGGGCGATAGGCCGAGCGAGGGTTCGTCCAGGATCAGCAGTTTTGGCTCCGCCATCATGCCGCGGCCGATGGCGAGCATCTGCTGCTCGCCGCCCGAAAGCGTGCCGGCCGCCTGCGCCACACGTTCCCGCAACCTTGGAAAGGTGGCGAAGACCTTTTCAAGGTTGCGCGCGCGGTTGCCCTTGGCGCGGCGGTACGACCCCAATTCCAGGTTTTCCCGCACGTTCAGATTCGGAAAAATCTTGCGGCCTTCCGGCACCTGGATCAGGCCGCGCGCCATCACCTGCGCAGGTGACAGGCCCGTGATGCGTTCACCGGCGAACCGCACCTCGCCGGCGCGCGGCTTCACCAGGCCGGAGAGCACCATGTTCAGCGTGGTCTTGCCGGCGCCGTTGGAGCCGAGAACGGCGACGATCTCGCCGGCCGTGACATCCAGCGACACGCCTTCCAGCACGCGGGTCAGCCCATAGCCCGCAACCAGGTCCCGCACCTCAAGCATGCGCGCCCCCCGACAGTCTGGAGGCCGCGCCGTGGCCGAGATAGGCCTCGACCACAGCTGGCGTGGCGACAACCTCCGCCGGCGTGCCGCTGGCAATGATGCGGCCCTGGGCCAGCACATGCACCGCTTCGCACAGGTTCATCACCGCCTGCATGACATGTTCGATCATCAGCACCGTCACGCCCGAATCACGGATGGCGCGCACCACAGGCACGATGTCCCGCACCTCGCTGGGGTTGAGCCCGGCCAGCACCTCATCCAGCAACAGCAGCTTCGGCTGCGTCGCCAGCGCCTTGGCGAGCTCGACGCGCTTGCGGCCAGAGACGGTGAGCGCGGCGGCCGGCTTGTCGAGTTCCGCCGTCAGCCCGACCTGCTCCGCCACCCGCTCCGCGAGTGCGATGGCATCGGCGCGGCGCTTGTGGCGCAGGAAGGCGCCGACCGCGATATTCTCCCGCACCGAGAGGCCCGCGAAGGGCTGCACGATCTGGAAGGTGCGGGACAGGCCCTCGGCGGCCAGCAGATGCGGCGGCCGCGCGGTGATCTCCGCGCCGCGCCACACCACCTGGCCGCTGGTTGGCTTCTGGAAGCCGGAGACGATGGCAAACAGCGTGGTCTTGCCGGCGCCATTCGGCCCGATCAGCCCGGTGATGCTGCCCTCGGCCACCTCGAAGCTGGCGTCGGAGACGGCCAGCAGTCCGCCGAAGCGCATCGAGACGTTCTTGATCTGCAAAAAGCTCATCGGCGCCACCGCAGGAAGCGCAGAAGGTACCGGGGCGGGAAGCGCACCACCAGGATCAGAAGGATGCCGAAGATTACCAGGTCGATGCCCGGGATGCGGCCCACCATCATGCGGGTCAGCTCCGCCAGCGTGTGCAGGATGACAGCGCCGATGACGGGGCCGAAGACGGTCCCTGCCCCGCCGATGATGGGTGCCAGCAGCGCCTCCACGCTGATCCAGGTGCCATAGGCGATGGTGCTGTCGAGATAGAGGAAGTACTGCGCATACAACCCGCCCGCCGCGCCCGTCATCGCCGCCGACAGGGTGATGGCGGAAAGCTTCACCCGCAGCGCATCCACACCGACGGCGCGCGCCGCTTCCTCATTCTCCCGCACCGCCACGAGTTGGGCGCCGAGGCGGGAGCGTTCCAGTGCGCGGGTCAGCAGCAGCGCCACGACGACCAGCGCCAGCACCACCAGATAGAACCAGCCGCGCGAGGCGAACTGGAAGTTGGCCGCGCGCTGATCCAGCGGAATCAGCAGCCCCGCTGCGCCGCCGGTGAAGGGCACCGCATTCGCCAGCACGCGAAACACTTCCGCGAAGGCCAACGTGACCAGGGCAAAATAGCTGCCGCGCAAGCCGGACCGGAAGGACAGGAAGCCGATCACCCAGCCCACCACCGAGGCCAGCGCGACGCCGGCCAGGAAGGTGACATAGGGGTTCACGCCATAGCGCACCTGCAGCACCGCGGCCGTATAGGCCCCCGTGCCGAAGAAGGCCGCATGCCCAAAGGAATATTGCCCGCCGAAGCCGCCGAGGATGTTCCACCCCTGCGCCGCCAGGCACAGGATCAGCGTAAATATGGCAAAGTTCAGCAGCGTGCCGGCGGTGACGAAGATCGGCAGCAGCGCCGCGATCGCGCCGAACAGCAGGATCGGCCAGACATCGCGCGCCGTCATGCCCGCGCCCCGAACAGGCCGGTCGGCTTGAACAGCAGCACCAGGATGAAGATGACGAAGATGCCGAGCTGCCCCAGGCTGTCGCCGAGATAGAGCCCCGACAGACTCTCCACCACGCCGATCGCGAGCCCGCCAACCAGCGCGCCCGGCACGCTGCCCATGCCGCCCAGCACCACGATGGTGAAGGCCACCAGCACGAAGGCGTTGCCGACGCGCGGATTCACATAGAAGGACGGCAGCAGCAGGCAGGCCGCGACCGCGAGGCAGGCCGTGCCGATGCCGAAGGTCACGGCATAGACATGGCCGACGTCGATGCCGACCAGCGCCGCGCCGGTGCGTTCCTTCGCCACGGCACGGATCGCCCGCCCGGTATCTGTCATTCGCAGCAGCACGAACAGCACGGCGGCCACCAGGAAGGCGACGCCGAAGCCAACCAGGCGCGGGAAGGACAGCAGCATCGGGCCGGCCTCCACCACCTCCATCGCGTAATCCACCTGCACGGAGAGCGTGTCGGAGCGGAAGATCGCCAGCATGGCGTTCTCCAGCACGATCGACAGACCCAGCGTCACCAGAAGGATGTTCTGGTCGTTGCCGCCGCTCGCCGGGCCGATCACGAGCCGCTGCACGCCATAGCCCAGCGCGAAGAAGATCGGCACCAGCGGCAGGATCGCGACATAGGGGTCGAGACCGAAGGCGGCCCAGGCCACCCAGGCGGCATACATCGCCAGCGTCAGCAGCGCGCCGTGGGCGAAGTTGATGATGTGCAGCACGCCATAGACCAGCGTCAGGCCCAGGGCGACGAGGCCATAGACGGCCCCGGTGAGGAGGCCGTTCGCCACGGCCTCCATCACGATCTCAGGTGGAAAGGATCGCAAGGCGGATCAGGCCGGCCAGGGGAAGACGGGCTGCGCGTCGGCGAAGTCGGTCGGGAAGATCACCTTGATGTCGTTGCCCTGGACCTGCGTGTTCACCGCCTGGCCCGCCTGGTTCTGGCCATTGACGAAATTCGTCGGGCCATAGGGCATGATGTGGCGGTCGAACTTGCCATCGGTCGCGGCCAGCGCGTCGATCACCTTGGCGCGGTCGGCAGCGCCGGCGCGTTCCAGCGCATCGGCCACCAGCATCACGGCCGAGTAGTTCATCGGCGTGTTGTACAGCCAGAAGCGGTTCTGCGCCTCCACCGTGCGGCGCAGCTCCGCCGTCTTCGGCTTGCGCGGATCGGCCCAGTGATTCACGTCCATCACCAGATTCGCCGCATCCGGGAATTCCCGCACGAAGCGATAGTTCGAAGCCGCGCCGTTCAGCACGCAGTAGATGCCCTTCGGCCGGATGCGGCGCTGCTGCAAGGTACGGCTCA
This sequence comes from Roseomonas sp. F4, assembly GCF_053891155.1. Classification (NCBI taxonomy): domain Bacteria; kingdom Pseudomonadati; phylum Pseudomonadota; class Alphaproteobacteria; order Acetobacterales; family Roseomonadaceae; genus Roseomonas; species Roseomonas sp. F4. The sequence goes on along the minus strand of NZ_JBSSHK010000004.1, from coordinate 241,566 downwards.
GCAGCACGAATTCGGCGTAGTAGCTGGACGGGATGATCAGGTCCGGGTTCAGCGCGCGGATGCGCAGCGCGATGTTGGACATGTCCCGCGCCGGGGTCGGGTGGCTGATCGTCTCCAGCACCTCGAAGCCACGCTTCGGCAGCTCGGTCCCCATCAGCCGGGCCATGCCCGAGCCGAACAGCCCATCCTCATGCACCACGACGACGGTCTTCGCCGGCTTGCCCGCCGCGTCGTTCAGCTTCACCAGATTGTCCAGCGCCGCCGCGGTGATGCTGCCAAAGCCCGGCGAGAAGCGAAATGTGTTCTTCAGCCCGCGTGTGACGATGGCATCCGAAACGCCGACATCGGCGATATAGGGCAGGTCGTAGCGCGACGCGGCCTGGGAGGAGGCGAGGCAGATCGGGCTGGCGAAGCCGCCCACCACGGCCACGACACCCTCCGCCTGCATGCGCTCGACTTCCGCCGTGCCGCCCTCGGGCGAGGAACGGGCATCGCCGAAGACCATCTGGATTTGCGCGCCGCCCAGGGCCTTGATGCCACCGGTGGCGTTGATCTCGGCAATCGCCAGCTCGGCGCCGAGGCGGCCATATTCGCCATCCTGCGCCAGGGCGCCGGTGACGGGCTGGAGGATGCCCAGCTTGATGGCGGCAGGCTGCGCGCGCAGGATGGCGGGCGCCGCCAGGGCGCCGGCGGCCCCCAGCAGCACAGCGCGGCGGGAGGGCTGGAAAGCTTTCGGCATCATTGTCGGTTCCCCGTTGCTCGTCCCTGTCGCGCGGTCGCGGTGGCGGAAGCCCGCGCGAGCCGATATCTGCGCCGCCGCCGTGTTTCAAGCAAGCTGTCCGGACAAGCGGCCCGGTCGGGCCGCCGCGATCCGTCCCCTGGTCTGCCCCCGACATGGGCAGATGCCAACGCCGTGGGCGGCCCATTGCCCGCGTTGACGCCCGGCGCCGCTGCCCCTAACCCCAGGGCTCAACAACAGCCCGGGAAGGTCACGCCGATGCGCTCGCATGAGGGGCAGTTTTCCGACAATCGCCCGATCCGCCGCTCTCCCCAGGAAAAGCGCCGCCTGCTGGCGGAGCTGAAGGAGACTTTGGCCGGCATCAAGCCGCACAACTCGCCCAGCCTGCGGACCACCCTGATCGCCAGGATCAAGGAGCTGGAGGCGGAGCTGGCGCCGGAACGCCGTTAATCCATGCAGGCGGCGCCCCTGTCCCCGGAGGGGCGCCGCCTGCTGGCCGGCATGGGCCTCATGCTGGCCTGCTGCCTGGTCTTCGCCGGGATGAATGCCTGCTTCCGCGCGGCGATGCAGGATGGCCTTCCGGTGCCGCTGGTGCCATTCGCGCGCGGCGTCTTCACCACATTGGTCCTGCTGCCCTGGCTGCTGCGCCTTGGCATGCCAGCCCTGGCCACCCGTCGCCCAGGCGCCCATCTGGCGCGCTGCGCCGCCGGGTCTTGCAGCTTCCTGCTCTCCATGTTCGCCCTGCTCTGGCTGCCACTGGCCGATGCGGTGGCGATCCTGCATGCCAAGCCGCTCTGGGCGCTGCCTCTGGCCTTTCTTCTATTGGGCGAGAAGGTGGGCTGGGACCGGGCAATCGCGGCGGCGGTCGGATTCGCGGGCGTGCTGGTGGTGGTAGGTCCGGGGCTCAGCCTGGGCTCGGCCTCAACGGCCGGCACGCTGGCGGCCGTGGCGGGCGGCGCCTGCGGCGCGGCGGTGCTGGTGGCGGTGAAGAACCTGGCCTCCACCGAGCCGCCGGCGCGCGTCGTCGCCTGGTATGCCATCTGCTCCGTCCTGATCTGGGGGCCGGTCGCCGCCTTCGTCTGGCAGACCCCCTCCCCTCGTGCCCTGATGTTCCTGGCGGCCGGGTCGGCCTGCGCGCTGCTGGGGGATTTCCTCGCCTCCTGGGCCGCGCGGCGATCGCCGGTGGGGCTGCTGGCGCCCATCGAATATGTGCAGATCCCGGCGGCGGCGATGATCGGCCTGCTGGCCTTTGGCGAGACGCCGGGCTGGGGCCTGTTCTGGGGCACGATCATCATGGTGGGCGCCACACTGTACCTGGCCCAGCGTAGTCAGCGCCCCATTCCGGGCTGATTGCCCGAAAATCGGGCAGTTTTACGCCGAGAGGGATGCCCCCGCCCCCGTCAGGGCGGTGACAGATCGCATTTCCCGGCTATGGTGCGGCGACCGAGGAGGACACCCCGATGCTGAACCGTCGTACCCTGATGGCCGCTGCTGCCGGCACCACGCTTGCCCTTCCCGCCATCCGTACCGCCCAGGCGCAGACCGCCATCCGCTTCACGCTGGACTGGGCCTTGCAGGGCAATCACGGCATGTGGGCCCTGGCCGAGGACCGCGGCATTTTCAGGCGCGAACAGCTCGCCGTCCGCATGGATCGCGGCTTCGGCTCGGGCGATGCGCTCGTGAAGGTGGGCTCCGGCGCCTATGACATCGGCTTCGCGGATTTCTCCGGCGCGGTGAAGTTCAATGCGGAGAATCCCAACAGCCGGCTGGTGATGCTCTATCCGGTGTTCGACCGCACCGCGGCCGCCATCGTCACCATGCGCGGGCGCGGCATCGAGAAGCCGCAGGATGTGCAGGGCAAGAGCCTGGGCGCGCCGGAGGGTGAAGGCTCCCGCCTGTTGTTCCCGGCTTTCGCCAAGGTGGCCGGCATCGACACCAGCCGCGTGCGCTGGACCTCCATGGCCGCGAACCTCCGCGACACCATGCTGCGCACGGGCCAGGTGGATGCGGTGACGGGCTTCCTCTTCACCGTGCATTTCAACCTGGTGGGCCTCGGCATCCCGGAGGACAATATCCTCTCCTGGCCCTATGCCGAGCATGGCCTCGACCTCTACGGCTCCGGCGTCTTTGTCCGCGCGGAGTGGCTGGAGCGGAACCAGGAAGCGGCGGCGCGCTTCGTGAAGGCCTCGATCGACGGCCTCAAGCTGCTGCTGAACGACGTGCCGGGCGGCATGGCGGCGCTGAAGCGGCGCGAGGCGCTGTTCGACGAGGCGCTGGAATCCCGCCGCTTCGCGATGACGCGTGACCGTTCCATCATCACGCCGAACAGCCGCGCCAATGGCATGGGCTATCTCGACATGGCCCGCGCCCAGCAGCTGGTGCAGGTGAATGCCGAGGCGCTCGGCGTGGCCAACCCGCCGAGCGCGGACAGCATGTTCACCGATCGCTACCTGCCGCCGAAGTCCGAGCGGATGTTCTGAGGAAGGTTTCCTAGCCCACAAACGCCGGCCTGGCTCCGCCGCATGAGCGGCGGCGGCCGGCCGGCCGCTTGGCCAGTGCAATGGCACTGGCCGCATGGTTCGCGAGGAACGTATGTCCAAGATCCTGCTGACCGGCGCCCGCGTTCTGGCGCCGGATGCGCTTTCCACCAGTTTCCAGGATGTACTGGTGGAGGGCGGCCGGATCGCCGCGCTGCTGCCGCCGGGCACGCGGGTGGAATCGGCGCAGACGCATGATGCCGGCAACCGCCTCATCATCCCCGGCCTGGTGAATGGCCACAGCCACGGTCATGGCGGCCTCGCCAAGGGTTCGGGCGACAAATGGGACCTGGCGCTGCTGCTGGCCCATGCGCCCTGGGTCACTGGCGGGCGGCTGCTGCAGGACAAGTATCTGTCCAGCGCGCTGAACGCCGTGGAGAACCTGAAGAAGGGCTGCACCGCGGTCTATGACCTGCCCTCCGAAATCCCGCTTCCGACCGCCGAAGGGCTGGATGCGATGGCGGAGGCCTATGCGGCGGTCGGCATCCGCGCCGTGCTGGCGCCGATGCTGGGCGACCTCACCTTCTTCCAGGCGACGCCCGGCCTGATCGAGAGCCTGCCCGAGCCCTTTCGGAGCAAGGTCGCGGCAATGTCCGCCGCGCCGGCGGCCCAGACACTGGGCGCGATGGACGCCATCGCCCGGGGCTGGTCGCATGGGTCGAAGAATATTCGCTTCGGCGTGGCGCCGACCATCCCGCTGCACGGCACCGACGATTTTCTGAAGGCCTGCCGCGCGCTGGCCGCCGAACACGGCCTGCCGATGCAGAGCCATGTCGCCGAATCCCGCTACCAGGCGGCGGGCGGCGAGATCCGCTACGCGGGCGCGACGCTGCTCGGCCACATGGACAAGCTAGGGCTGGTCGGCCCCTGGTTCAGCGTGGCGCATGGCGTTTGGCTGACGGAGGGTGACCTCGCTTTGCTGGCGGAGCGTGGCGCCGGCATCTCGCACAATCCGGGCGCCAATATGCGGCTGGCCTCCGGCATCGCGCCGGTGCGCAAGGCGATCGCGGCGGGTGTCACCGTGGGCATCGGCACCGATGGCTCCTCCTCCTCCGACAACCAGAACATGTTCGAGGCGATGCGCCTCGCCGCCTTCGCCTCCCGCCTCTGGGAGGATGCGGAGGATGACGACTGGCTCGGCACGGCGGAGACGGTGCGGCTGGCGACGCAGGGCTCGTCCAGGCTGATGGGGCTCGGCGGTGGGACCATCGAGGTGGGGCAGAATGCCGATCTGGTGCTGCTGGACCTGACGCATGTGAATTGGGCGCCGCTGAACGATGCGGCGAACCAGATGGTTTGGACCGAGGATGGCAGTGCGGTCGCCGATGTCATGGTCGCCGGCGACTGGAAGCTGCGCGACCGCAAGGTGCTAGGTTTGGATGAGGCGAAGCTGGCATCGGCGGCCAATGAGGCGGCCGAGCGGCTGCGCGGCGTGAATGCCGAGGCGCGCGCCTGGTGCGAGGCGGTGGCGCCACATGTAGCGTGTCACTGCCGGTCGATGGCCAAAGGCTGGACGCGGTCGAAGCGGCTGTTGAAGGCAGAGTAGGGTAAGAGCCCCCACCCCAACCAGCCTTCGGCGTTGCGGCAGTGCCGCAACCCCCCGCACTTGCTGGGGAGGGTCGGGGTGGGGGCATTTGGCGCGCAGCGGAGGAATCGAACATGCTGTTGAAGGATCGCGTGGCAGTGGTGACCGGCCCCGCGAAGGGGATGGGCGCCGCCTGCACCCTGCTGCTGGCCGAACACGGCGCCGACCTCGCCTTGGTCGGCCGCGACACCGCTGCTATCGAACCCGTCGCCGAGCAGGTCCGCGCCATGGGCCGCCGCGCCGAGATTTTTGGCTGCGACCTGATGGACGCCGCCAGCGTAGAGTCCATGGCGAAGGCGGTGCTGGCCTCCTTCCCCCGCTGCGATGCCCTGATCAACATCGCCGGCGGCCGTGGCCCGCTCGGAAAAACCTTCTGGGAAACCACGCCGGAAGAATTCGACGAAATCCTCCGCCTGAACGTCACCGGCTGCTTCCTCACCATGCGCGCCTTCGCGCCCACGATGATCGCGGCAAAATCGGGAAAGATCGTCAATGTCGGCGGCACCTTCGGCATGCGCGGCCGTGCCGGCCGCGCAGGATATTCGGCCAGCAAATGGGGCCTGCGCGGGCTGACGAAGTCCGCGGCGCTGGAACTCGGCCCGCACAATGTGAATGTGAACTGCGTCGCCCCCGGCATGGTGGAGGGCGACCGCTTCGAGAATGTGCTGGCCACCATGGCGCGGAAGGAGGGCATCAGCCTCGACGAAGCGCGCGTGAAGCATGCCGGCGAATATGCGTTGCGCCGCATCAGCACCGATGTGGATGTGGCGAATGCCGTGCTGTTCTTCGCCTCCGACCTGTCGCGCCAGACCACGGGCCAGGATTTCACCGTCGATGGCGGCTGGGTGATCTGATCATGACCGAACTCTACGCCGACCTGCTGATCACCGGCGGCACCGTCGTCAACGACACCGGGCGTTTCGCGGCGGATGTCGCGGTGAAGGACGGGGTGATCGTCTTCGTCGGCCATCGCGACTTCGCGCCACGCGCTCGGCGCACCATGGAGGCGCGTGGCAAATTCATCATCCCCGGCGTCATCGATGTGCACACCCACATCCGCGAACCCGGCATGACGCAGAAGGAGGATTGGACCACCGGCACCCGCGCCGCGGCCGCCGGCGGCGTCACCACGATCTTCGACATGCCGAACACCGACCCGCCGGTCTGGTCGCTGGACGCGCTGGCGATGAAGCAGGAAGCGGCGGCCCGTCAGGCGCATGTGAATTACGGCCTGTACGGCCTGCTCGACGAACGCGCGCTGGATGCCATAGAGCCGCTGGCCGAGGCCGGCGTCATCGCCTTCAAGCTGTTCTACGGCAATACCACCGGCAATCTGCCCGCACCCAATGACGGCGCGGTGCTGGAAGGTTTTGAGATCCTGGCCGGGCTTGGCCTGCGCTGCACCATCCATGCGGAGAACTCGCCCATCCTGTTCTGGCGGGAGAACCGGATGAAAGCAGCGGGCCGCGACGACGCCTTCGCGCATCTGGCGGCGCGCGCCGATATCGCCGCGCTGGAAAGCCTCAACCGCTCCATCACCCTGTCGGAATGGACTGGCGCGCGCATCCATATCGCGCATGAGTCCTGCATGCGCTCCATCCCCATCATCCGGGATGCCAAGGCTCGCGGCGTGCCCATCACGGTGGAGACTGGCCCGCAATACTTCCTGCTCTCCGCCGAGGATCTGGTTGGCGACAAGGCGCGCATCGCGCGCCTGAACCCGCCGATCCGCGAGGGCGCGCAGCGGGAGCCCATTTTCCAGGCGCTTCTGGACGGCACCATCGACATGATCGGCACCGACCATGCACCGCATGCCATGGCGGAAAAGCAGCATGCCAGCTTCTGGGACAATGCCTGCGGCTTCCCCGGCGTCGAGACCTCCATGCGGCTGATGCTGACCCAGGTGCATCGGGGGCGCATGACCATGGAACAATATGTGCGCATGGCTTGCGTCGCCCCGGCCCGCGCCTTTGGCCTCTATCCGCGCAAGGGCGTGATCCAGCCCGGCGCAGATGCCGATATCGCCGTGGTCGATCCCGCAAAGGAAGGCGTGATCCGTGGCGCGGAGCTGCACAGCACCCGCAGTCGCTTCACCCCCTTCGAAGGGATGGAGACGGTGGGTCTGCCGGTCGCCACCATCGTTCGCGGCCGCATCGTCATGGAAGGCGGTACGGTGCTGGATGCGCCGGGCTGGGGGCGGATGGAGCGACCGGAGATGCCGAAGCCCGAACCGCGCAACCTGGCCACCACAACCAGGGCCATCCTGCGACACGACGCCCAATCCTGGTGATTCCTGGCGGCTGTCACGTTAGTGTCTCGGCTCCGTCACCGAGGCATTGCCCCATGCTGATCCGCCGCCGCGCCCTGCTTGCCACCGCCGCCCTGGCCCCCCTCGCCGCCAAGGCGCAGACCCCCGCCCCGGCCATGCCCGCCAAGGGGCGCCGCCCATGGGCGGAGCAGCTCGGGCAAATCCGCATCGGCATCTTGGGTGGGGAGAATGAGGCGGATCGCATCGGCCGCTACGGCGCCTATGGCCGATTGATCGAGGAGACCTTCGGCGTCCCCGTCCGCCTGTTCCAGGCCAGCGACTATTCCGGCGTGGTGCAGGCCTTTGCCGGCAAGCATATCGAGATGGCGTCCATGTCCCCCGCCGCCTATGCCGCGAGCTGGATGGAATCGAACGGCAATGTGGAACCCATCCTGGTGACGCAGGAAGCCGACCAGAGCACCAGCTACATCGCCGTCATGTACACCCGCGCCGATAGCGGCATCACCAGCATCGAGCAGATGCGCGGCCGCACCATGGCCTGGGCCGACCCGAACAGCGCCAGCGGCTACCTGATCCCTCGCGCGGAGCTGCGCGCCGCCGGCATCAACCCCGAGCAGTATTTTGGTCGCACCGGCTTCGCTGGCGGGCATGAACAGGCGATCGTCGCCGTGATGGGGCGACAATTCGATGCGGGCGTGACCTGGGCCTCCGGCGTGGGCGAGGCCTCGGAGGGCTTCTCCCGCGGCATGCTGCGGGCGACGGCGGAAAAGGGCCTGCTGAACATGCGCGACCTGCGCATCATCTGGCAGTCCCGCCCGATCAAGAATGGCCCGATCGTGGTCCGCAAGGACACGCCGGATGGCTTCAAGACGGATATTACCGCCTTCCACCTGGCCCTGCCCGCCGCCCATCCGGAGATCCACCGCGCGGTGGAACGCGGCAATGTCATCGGCTGGGTGCCGACGCAGCATGCGGATTACGAGGTCTTCGTGACCATGCGGCAGGAAGAAGCCGCACAACGTCGTAGGCGCAACTGACGACCGCTTCACGAAACCGGATGAAACTGAAACGAGGTTGACGCTCCCGGCGCCAACCTCACTCTATGCCGGACGTTCAAGAAGCAGGAACCCGGCATGGCACTGTTGATCAACGGCTTCGGCGGCCCCGCGGGCTTCGGCGAGAACGCCCTTCCCGCCGATTCACGCTGGAGCCTGCTGCCGATCGACCTGTCGGCCTTCTTCAACGCCAGCTCTGGCCTCAAATTCCTCGGCAACTTCTATTCGGCCCTTTGGGTGAACCAGGATGGGTTCATCCAGTTCCGCCCAGACTCTGGCGACAGGGCTGAACTGCCCGACATTCCGTCGCAGGGTCCGGGGGTCGGTACGCGGGAGACCATCGCACCCATCCTGGCTCCCTTCTGGAGCCCGGTGGACACGGACCAGACGCCCCTGCCGCCCAGCGAAGGCGGCACATCCCGCGGCACGAACCTGGTCTGGTACCATCTGGATGAGGCGACCGGCACGCTCGTGGTGACCTGGGACGATGTGCTGCCGACCTCCGGCGGCGGGTCAGAGATCGACGATGCGGAAGGCCGCAATGCCTTCCAACTCGTGCTCCGCCCCGCGACCAATCCGGGCGCGACCTCCATCGATTTCGACGTGACCTTCCGCTACGAATCGCTGGAGTGGCCGTCCTTCAATTTCCGCGACAACACGGCCTTCGAAACCATGGCCGGCCGCGCGGTGATGACGGATTTCGCGACCGTCCTGGATGGCGAGGTGATCATCACCGAATTGCCGCCGAGCCTCGCCGCCGCCGAAGACCCGGATGCCGCCCTGGATCTGGTCACCACCGGCAACATCATTGGCCAGCCGGGCGTCTGGCACTTCGCCTATCGTCAGGGCTGGGTCACCGCCGAAATCAGCGCCACGGATGCGGTGGTGGTGGAAGGCACCGGCCCCGGGGCCACCTTTGCGGCCGTGGAGGTCAGCCTGGTGGCCGGCGTGGACCATAGTGTCACCGTCTATTGGGAAGCGATGGAACTGGGCGGCGGCCTGGGCTTTGCCGAAATCGACTACGATCTGCTGCAGCTCACCGGCAGCATTACCTTCGCGCCAGGAGAGACGCAGAAAAGCATTTTCATCCCGATCGTTCGCGACGCCATCGACGAGGACCTGCCCGAATTCGGCATCACCGGCGAAACCTTCCAGGTCATCCTCTCCACCACGCCCGTCACCTTCCTGGAGCCAGGCGGCAGCGTGCTGCTGACGGAAAGTGTCGTGGTGACGATCCTGGATGACGACCTCGGGGACCCGCCCGGCTTCAGTGTCTTCGATGCCACTGCGCGGGAGCGGGACCCGGAGCGCGAGCTGGTCTTCATTGTGACGCGCGAGGATACGAGCACGGCTGGCAGCGTCGACTATTCCGTGGCCGGGAACACCGCGACCGCGGGGCAGGACTTCACAGCGACGAGCGGCACGCTGATTTTCGCGCCGGGCCAGGCGACCGAGGCGATCTACGTCGCGATCACCGACGACAATCTGGTGGAGCCGAATGAGACGCTGACCGTCACCCTCTCCAACCCCGTCGGCCAACCGATCCTGCAAGGCAGCGCAACCGGCACGATCGTGAGTGACGATAGTGGCCTGGTGATACAGCCTGACCCTTCCTTCGTGCTGGAAGGCGAGGAAGATACCGCCGTCACCTTCCGCTTCACCCGCAGCGGCGCGGATGTGGCGGTCATCCGGACGCTCAACTGGGTCTTCGAAACCGAGGGCCTGTCCTTGGCGGACTTCGCCCCCGGCACGGCCTTCTCCGGCACCGTCAGCTTCACCGCCGGTCAGACGGAACAGAGCGTGACGCTGTTCCTGCTGGCCGATGACGTGACGGAGACGGTGCTGGAAGCCGGGCGCATGACGCTGATCCCCGCCGATGCCGCGCGTTACGTCAGCTTCGACTCCTTCGATTTCAGCACGCAGGACGCGCCGGACCCGGCGACCAATGACCGGCGACTGGGCACGTCAGGCGCCGATACGATCAGCGGGCTCGCGGGGAACGACACGCTGCTAGGCCTTGGCGGTGACGACCTGCTGCGCGGTGGCCGTGGCGATGACCGTCTTGTGGGTGGCGATGGCCGCGACACGCTGGAAGGCGGCTTCGGACGCGACCGCCTGCTCGGTGAGGCAGGCGATGACAGCCTCTCGGGCGGTGCCGGCGACGATCTGATCTCAGGCGGGCTCGGCGCCGACACGCTGTCCGGCGATGCCGGCAATGACACGCTGGCCGGCGGTGATGGGGGGGATGTGCTGTTCGGCGGAGCGGATCGGGACCGCCTGATGGGCGATGCCGGAGATGACAGCCTGGATGGCGGCGATGGCGATGATCGGCTGTTCGGCGGTGATGACCAGGACACGCTGGCCGGGGGCGACGGCGCCGACTACCTGCTCGGCGAGGCAGGCGCGGACCTGCTTCTGGGCGGGGCCGGCGAGGACCAGTTGCGGGGCGGCGCGGGGGACGACACGCTGGAAGGCGGGCTTGGCGCCGACAGGCTGCGCGGCGATGCCGGGCGCGACGTGTTCCGTTGGACATCCCTGGACGAAAGCACCCTGGCGACGCGCGACCGGGTTCTGGATTTCGTCGTGGGCGAGGACAGGCTGGATTTTTCCGCCATCGACGGCGACCTGGCTCTGCCCGGCATCCAGGAATTCATCCTGCTGGGTTCGGGCGGCTTCATGCCGGGCACGCCGGGGCTGCGCTTCGTGCATCACCTCGGCAATACGGTGATCCAGCTCGACAGCGCCGATCCGGATCTGGTGCCGGAAATGTATGTGGTGCTCGCCGGGCTGCATGAGCTGACGGCGGCGGAGTTCATCCTGTCCTGATGCGGGAGGGGGCGGTTGCCCCCTCCCCCTTCTCTCAATCCACCTGGGCGCCGGCCGCGCGCACCACGGCGCCCCAGCGGGCGATGTCCTGCTCATGCACGCGCCGAAACTCCTCGGGCGTGCTGACGGTGGAAGGCGAGATGCCCTGGTTGTTCACCAGCCAGTCCCGGAATTCCGGCGCCTCGATGATCTTGCGGATCTCGACATTCAGCCGCTGCTGGATCGGCGCCGGCAGGCCGGGAGGGCCGAAGACGCCATACCAGGTGGTGCTCTCGAAGCCCGGCAGGTTGCAGGCCTCCGCGATGGTCGGCACATCCGGCAGCGCGGCCAGTCGCTGCGGCGTGGTGACGCCCAACGCGCGGACCGCGCCCTGCTGGATCAGGCCGATGGCCGGCCCGACCTGGTTGAAGAACAGGTCCACCTGCCCGCCGAGCAGCGAGGTGACGGCCGGGCCCTGGCCGGGGAAGGGAATGTGCAGCATGTCGATCCCGGCCGCCCGGGCAAAGACCGCGCCGGCCAGGTGAGTGGAGGCGCCGTTGCCGGTGCTGGCATAGTTCAGCGCGCCGGGCCGGGCCTTGGCATCGGCGATCAGCGCGGCGCAGCTGGTGTATTGCGGGCGGTGCTGGATGCTGGTGGTCAGCACATTCGGCACGTCGCCCAGATGCGCAATATGCGTCACGTCGCGCAGCGGGTCGAAGGGCAGGCGGCGGTACAGCGTCGCGTTGATCGCATGGGTGCCGGCGGTGCCGAACAGGATCAGGTAGCCATCCGGCCGTGCCTTGGCCGCGTAGTCGGAGGCGATGTTGCCGCCGGCGCCAACGCGGTTGTTGACCACCACCGGCACGCCCAGCGCCTGCGACAGCGGCGCGGCGATGCGGCGGGCGTAGATGTCCACGCCCGAGCCATTCGGAAAGCCGCCCAGGAATTCGATCGGCCGCGAGGGCCAGTTGTCCTGCGCCACGGCCGGCGCGGCGCCCATCAGGGCCAGCAGCGGCAGAAGAAGACGATGTCGGAGTTTCATGGCTTTTGGCATCCCGTTTGGCCTGTTTGACGGCACAAGGAACCGTCCCGGCCGCCGCGGCGCAAGCCCTTGCCTTGGCCGTCTGGACAGAAAGCCGGCCGGGGCTAGGCTTCGTCCATGCAAACCCTGTCCAATGCTCCGCGCCTCGCGCGCGGGGGCAAATCCATCTACGGCGCGCCGCTCGGCATCCTCATGCTGGAAGCGCGCTTTCCACGAATCCCCGGTGACATGGGCAACGGCACCACATGGCCCTTCCCCGTGCTGTTCCGCGTGGTGCGCGGCGCCAGTCCGGAGAAGGTGGTGCTGAACGGCGCGCGGGGGCTGCTGCCGGATTTCATCGCCGCGGCGAAGGACCTGGTGGATCTGGGCGCGGAGGCCATCACCACCAATTGCGGCTTCCTGTCACTGTTCCAGGCGGAGCTGGCGGCGGCGGTGCAGGTTCCCGTCGCGACCTCCTCCCTCATGCAGGTGCCCTGGGTGCAGGCGATGCTGCCGCCCGGCCGCCGCGTGGGTGTCATCACCGTCAGCCGCGGGTCGCTGACGCCCGCGCATCTTCAGGCGGCGAATGTGCCGCTGGATGTGCCCGTGGAGGGCACGGAGACGGGGCGTGAATTCTTCCGCGTGCTGATCAAGGCGGAAAAGCAGGATCTCGACGTCGCGCTCGCCGAACAGGACATCCTGGAGGCGGGGCGCGCGCTGGTCGCGCGGCATCCGGAGGTTGGCGCCATCGTGCTGGAATGCACGAATATGCCACCCTATGCCGCTGCCTTGCAGGCGGAGCTGGGCCTGCCCGTCTACGACATCTACACGCTGGTCAGCTGGTTGCAGGCTGGGCTGCGCCCCACCCGCTTCGGCTGAGATCAGCCGCGCAGTTGGCGGCGCATCAGCGTGCCCAGGCGCTCCACCTCATTGCCGCGATCCGCGTCGCGGATCGGCATGGGCAGCGGAAGCCCCTGCTCCCGCGGATCGGCGGCCTCGGTCTCCACCAGCGTCTGACCCAGCGCGCGCTCCAGCGCATCCCGCAGTGCCGGAAGGTCCCCCACCAGCCGGGCGCGCTCGGCAGCGATGGCGACGATGCCGACGACGGCCTGGATCAGGCCATCCGTCGACTGGTGCCGGGCGGTGACGCGCGGCGCCGGGTCATCAAGCCAGGAAATGCCAAGGCGCGGGGCCGGATCGCAAAACAGGGCGGCATCGCTGCGCCTTGGTGTCTGAGCTGCGGGCGACAGAGAGGTGAGGTGGGTGGACGACATCGCGCTTTTCTCCGGGTTCTTCCCGTCTGGATCGTTCCGCCCATCGGCCGTGCCGTCGCGGTGCCCCACACTTTCACCAAATTGTGAACAAGAAGTAAAGAAATCTGAATCCGCCGGAGGATGGATCAAAAAAACGTGAAGACAGCATAAAAACCCTGGTCGTGGCCCAGCCTGGGTTTCGTCAGGCGCCGCAACGCAAAAAACCCCGGCCGTGGCACGGCCGGGGTTTCGCAAGGCACCGCTTCGCAGGGAAGCTGGCCTATTCCTTCATGTTAACGGCCTGGCGGCCGCGCTGGCCGTCACGCACATCCAGCGCCACCTTCTCACCCTGCTGCACATCGGCACGGCCGGCGCGCTGCAGAACGGAGGAGTGCAGGAACACGTCCTGGCCACCGTCTTCAGGGGTCACGAAGCCGAAGCCGCGCACCTGGTCGAACCACTTGACCGTGCCGCTGACGGCATAGGTCGGCCCGCCCTCGTCGCGGCTGTCGCGGCGCGGCGGCGGACGATCGCCGAAATTGCCGCGCGGCGCGCCGAAGCCACCCGCGGCGCCACCGCCGAAGCCACCCGGTGCACCACCGAAGTCACGGCGCGGCGGACGATCGCCGAAGCCGCCCGGGGCGCCGCCGAAATCGCGACGCGGCGGACGATCGCCGAAGCCGCCCGGGGCGCCACCGAAGTCGCGGCGCGGCGGACGATCGCCGAAGCCGCCGCCGCCGAAATCACGGCGAGGCGGGCGGTCGCCGAAGCCACCGGGGCGTGGGCCCCGATCACCAACGCCCGCACCACCGCCTGGACCCTTGATCACGGAATAGATCCGCGTGACGAGGCGCCGGCCCTGACGGTCCGTCCCGATCTCGCAGTTCAGCTTGTCGCCGGTCTCCGGCGGCTCGATGCCCGCCTCGGTCAAAGCCGAGGCGTGGAAGAAGACGTCCTGTCCATCCGGTCCCAGGACGAAGCCGAAACCCTTGCGGGCATTGTACCACTTCACTTCGGCTTCGACGGACCCGGCGCCGCCCTGCTCGTTGTCGGGAAACACGATCTTATGCAATCCGTACTGGTGGACACGACCCGACACGATGCAGGGCCGCCACCATGCAAGATTGCACCAGGTAGCAAGAAAAACCAGCGAAAAGCGCAATTATCCGAAGCGTGAGGGCCGGAATGGTTCGATCGCGAGCGCGGGACTCCGCCCCGCCAGCAAATCCACCACCGCCGTCGCGGTGCGCGGCGCCGCCACCAGCCCGACATGGCCATGGCCGAAGGCACAGAGCACGTCCGGAGAGGCAGCAGCCGGGCCGATGCAGGGCAGCCCATCGGGCATCGAGGGGCGATGGCCCATCCACATCTTCACGCGGCTGGCCGGCAGGTCGCGCGGCAAGCCGGGGAAGCTGCGCAGCAGATGGTCGCGCAGGATTTCCGCCCGCTTCCAGTTAGGTGCCGCCTCCAGCCCCGCGATCTCCACCTGGCCGGCGCAGCGCAGGCCGCGATCGGTCCAGGTGATCGACATCTTGCCGTCATAGGGCATCATCGGCATGCGCGGCCCGGCCTCGGCATCCGCCACCATGGCGTGATAGCCGCGCTCCGTCTCCAGCGGCACCTTCGACCCGGCGGCGGCGGCAAGCTTCCTGGAATAGGCGCCGGCGCAGATCACCGCGCGGTCGCAGGCCACCTCCCCGCCTTGGGTCAGCACCGCCTTCAGCCGCCCGCCCTCGATCCGGAAACCCGTCGCCGCGTCCCGCCGCAAATCGGCGCCTTCGGACTGGGCCAGCGCCACCAGCGCGGCGACGTAGCCGCCCGGATCACGACAATGCCCGCCCTCCTCAACCAGCGCGCCAAAGGTGTAGCGGCGGTCGAGGTCGGGCTCGCGCTGGCGCATCTCGTCGGCGTCGAGTTCCAGCCATTCGATGCCGACCTTCTTCCGCACCCGCCAGGCCAGCGCCTCCGACTCAAATTGCTGCCGGTTCTCGTAGATGTAGACGAGGCCGCGCTGTTCGATCAGCGCGCCTACGCCGGCCTGCTCGGCCAAGTCCTTGTGCAGCGCGGGGGAGCCCACCAGCAGCGGCCGCAGGGCGCGCGCCGTAGCTTCCACCTTCGCCTCCGTCCAGCCGGCCCAGAGGTAGCGCGCCAGCCAGGGCAGCACCTTCGGGAAATAGGACCAGCGGATCGCCAGCGGGCCCAGCGGATCGGCCAGGAATTTCGGCACCTTCTTCCACAGGCCAGGGCTGGAGGGAGGGATCACCGACATCGGGCTGAGCCAGCAGCCATTGCCGTAGCTCGCTGCCTGTTCGCCGCCCGGCTCGCCGGGTTCCAGGATGGTGACCCGGTAGCCCTCCCGCAGCGCGCCCAACGCCGTCGCCGCGCCGATGATGCCCGCGCCGATCACCACCACATGCATCTGTCTGTCGCCGCTCACCGCTGATCCCCCATCACACGGCCCGGATCGCCACCAGCAAGCAGCGAGACATGCGCCGAGACCACGCGCCATCCCTCCCCCGGAATGCGCGCCATGATCTTGGTCTCGCGGCCCACCAGCCCGGTGCCGATGCGCTCATACTCCAGATGGGTCGCGGCCACATCCGGGCCGAAGGCGGTGATGCGCACCTGGCGCTGGATGCGCTGGGCATAGGCGGTGACGGAGGCGCGGAAGGCGCGGATCGCCTCATGCCCATAGAGGATTTCGGCGATGCCGAAGCGCACGGTGCGAGGGTCCGCCCAGAAGATGGCGTCCAGGATCTCCGTGCGGTTGGCCATTAGCGCCGCCTCATAGCGGTCGAACACCTCGCGCACTTCGGCGATCACGGCAGGGTCGTCGATCCGCACGGAGTCTCTCCTTGAATCCCCGCGCAGCCTGACGGCGACGCGGGGCGAAGGAAAGGGTGGGTCAGGCGGCGATGCCGGCCGGCAGCCGGCGCGGCGCGGGGCCTTCCATGGCTTGCCTCTGCGCCAGCGTGGTCTGCACCAGGCGATTGAAATGGGGGAAGTCGCGGATGAGATAGGCATGCGCCTTCTCGTCCACCTGCTCCAGATTCAGGGCCATCCCGGGCGCCTTCAGCCAGAGGCTGAACAGCCGCTGCATGGCGTCGATATCCATCGGGTGGCGGCTGTGCAGCACGGTCAGCACCGCCCGCCGCGGGCCGGGCGGCAGCTCATCCAGATTCACCCGCTGGGGAATGCGCAGGATATTCGTGCGCAGCGTGTCCCAGGCCAAGGCCGCGGCGGAATCGAGATTGACCTGGGGGTTGGAGACCACGCAACTCGCCCCCAGCTCCATCGCCCAGCGCAGCGCGGCATAGCCGGCCATGGAGGATCCGAAGAACAGGATGCGCGCGGGATCGTAGCCCTGCACCAGCTCCCGCAGCAGGGCACCGAAGCGGGCGCCGCCGTCCTGGTACAGGTAGTAGCCATTGGCGGGGTCGCGGAAGGCCAGGATATCCATCGGCAAGCGCCGATGGATCGCTTCCAGCGAGGCGTAGCGCGCACCGTTGTTATGGGTGGCGAAGGTGACGATCAGCCGGCGATCGGTATTGGCCGGATTCGGGACGTGCAGGTGAAGGATGCCGTCGGTGGCGCGTTCGTGCCGCGCCACCAGCTCGTCATGGGACAGATGCTCAGCCGGCATCCACCACCGCGCGCTTGGCCATGACCGTGACCAGATGCGCGCGATATTCGGCGCTACCATGGATGTCGCCATTCATCAGGCCGGCATCGACCTTCACGGCGGCCACGGCATCCGGCGACCAATTGGCCGAAAGCGCGGCTTCCATCGCCTTCTCGCGGAACACGCCGTTGGACCCGGCGCCGTTCACCGCCACGCGCACGCCCGCCGCGCCCTTGGCAACGAAGACGCCGGCCATGGAATAGCGGCTGGCCGGGTTGCGCATCTTGGCGTAGCCGGCCTTTTCCGGGATCGGGATGTGGATCGCCGTCACCAGCTCCCCGACTTCCAGCGCCGTGGTGAACATGCCGTTGAAGAACTCATCGGCCGGGATGGTGCGCTTGTCGGTCTGGATGCTGCCGCCCAGCGCGAGCAGCGCAGCCGGATAGTCGGCGGAGGGGTCATTATTGGCGACGGAGCCGCCCATGGTGCCGCGGTTGCGCACCTGGGTGTCGCCGATGGTGTTTGCCATGGCGGCCAGCGCGGGGATGGCGGCCTTCACCTCAGCGGAGGTCGCGACCTCGAAATGCTTCGTCAGGGCGCCGATCACCAGCTTGTCGCCCTCCCGCTTCACACCGCGCAATTCGGCGATGCCGGAGAGGTCGACCACGGCGGTCGGCTTGTTCAGCCGCAGCTTCAGCGCCGGCAGCAGGGTCATGCCGCCGGAGATCGGACGCGCTTCGGGATCGGAGGCCAGGATCTTCACGGCATCCGCGACCGAGGCGGGCTTGTGGTAGGCGAAATCATACATGGTCCCGAATCCCCTCTCTATTCCGCCGCGAGCCTGTGGCTGTTGACGATGCCCCAGATCTTCTGCGGCGTCGCCGGCATTTCCACATGGCGCACGCCATAGTCACGCAAGGCATCCACCACCGCATTCATCACCGCCGGCGGCGAGCCGATGGCCCCCACCTCCCCGCATCCCTTCACCCCAAGCGGGTTGTGGGTGCAGAGCGTGACATGGGTGGCGACGCCGACATCCGGAAGATCGCCGGCCCTCGGCATGGTGTAATCCATGAAGGAGCCGGAGACGAGTTGCCCAGAGGCATCATAGATCGCCGCTTCCAGCAGCGCCTGGCCGATGCCCTGGGCGACGCCGCCCTGCACCTGGCCTTCCACGATCATCGGATTGATGACCCGGCCCACATCATCCACGGCCGTGAAGTTCACCACCTCCGTCCGCCCGGTATCCGGGTCGATCTCGACCTCGCAGATATGGCAGCCGCCGGGATAGGTGAAGTTCTTCGGGTCGTAGAAGGCCGTCTCCTCCAGCCCCGGCTCGATCTCGTCGATCGGGTAGTTGTGGGGGACGTAGGCGGCCAGGCTGATGTCCGTGAGGCTCTTGGTGCGATCCGTGCCGGCAACTCGAAAGGTGCCCTTTTCGAACTCGATATCCTCGACGCTGGCTTCCATCAGATGGGCGGCGATGCGCTTGCCCTTGGTGATGATCTTGTCCATCGCCTTGTCCATCGCGGACCCACCGACGGCCAGGGACCGGCTGCCATAGGTGCCCATGCCGAAGGGGACCTTGGCGGTGTCGCCATGCACGATGTCCACATTCGCCGTCGGCACGCCGAGTTTTTCCGCCACAAGCTGGGCGAAGGTGGTCTCATGCCCCTGCCCGTGGCTATGTGCGCCGGTCAGCACCGTGACACTGCCGGTCGGGTGCACACGGATGGTGCCGACCTCATAGAGCCCCGCCCGCGCGCCCAGACTGCCCACCACAGCGGAGGGCGCGATGCCGCAGGCCTCCACATAGGTGGAGATGCCGATGCCGCGCAGTTTTCCACGCCCCTTGGCCTCCGCCCGCCGCGCCTCGAAATCCGCCCAGCCGGCCGTCTCCAGGCAGGCCGCGAGCGTCGAATGGTAGTCGCCACTGTCATATTGCAGGGCGACCGGCGTCTGGTAGGGGAACTGGTCCGGGCGGATGAAATTGCGCCGGCGGAAATCGACCTTGTCGAGCCCGGCCTCAGCGGCCGCGACATCCATCAGCCGCTCCAGCAGATAGGTCGCCTCCGGCCGCCCGGCGCCGCGATAGGCATCGACGGGGACGGTGTTGGTGAAGACCGCCTTCACCTCCGCATAGATCACCGGCATGGCATACACGCCGGAGAGCAGCGTGGCGTAGAGATAGGTCGGCACGCAGGGCGCGAAGGTGGAGAGATAGGCCCCCATATTCGCCAGCGTATGCACCTTCAGCGCGAGGATTTTCCCTTCCGCATCCAGCGCCAGCTCAGCGGTGGAGACATGGTCACGGCCATGGGCGTCCGACATGAAGGATTCGGACCGCTCACAGGTCCATTTGATCGGCCGCTTCACCTTGCCGGCGGCCCAGGTGACGATGGCTTCCTCGGCATAGTGGTAGATCTTGCTGCCGAAGCCGCCGCCCACATCGGGCGCCACCACGCGCAGCTTGCTCTCCGGGATATGCAGCACAAAGGCGCCCATCAGCAGCCGGATCACATGCGGGTTCTGGCTGGTGGTGTAGAGGGTGTAGTCGCCGGAGAAGCTGTCGAAATCGCCGATGGCCGCGCGCGGCTCCATGGCATTCGGCACCAGGCGGTTGTTCGTGGTCTCGAACTTCACCACCCGCGCGGCGCGGGCGAAGGCGGCTTCCTGCGCCGCCTTGTCGCCAATGTGCCAGTCGTAGCAGAGGTTGCCCGGCGCCGCCTCATGCAGCTGGGGCGCACCCGGCTGAAGCGCGGCCTCGGTGCCGGAGACGGCGGGCAGCGGCGTGTAGTCGACGATGATGGCTTCCGCCGCATCCCGCGCCTGGGACTTCGTCTCCGCGATCACCACGGCCACCGGGTCGCCGACATGGCGCACCCTGCCGAGGGCCAGCGCCGGGTGCATCGGCTCCGCCATCGGGGAGCCGTCCTTGCTGTGAATCTGCCAGCCGCAGGGGATGCCGCCGATGGACTCGGCCGCCATGTCCTCCCCCACGAAGATCGCCTTGACCCCCGGCATCGCCTTGGCGGCGGAGGTGTCGATGCGGTCGATGGTCGCGTGGGCATGCGGGCTGCGCAGCATCACGGCATGGGTCTGGCCCGGCCGGTTCAGGTCATCCACATACTGGCCGCGCCCCACCAGGAACCGGAAATCCTCCTTGCGGCGCAGGCTGGCGCCGATGCCCTCGAAGGGCGTCACCACGTTCATTGCTTGATTCCTCCCCGTCGCGTTGCAACAGGCTGGCCCGCCGCGGTGCCCCCTCTACCGGGGGGCTAAGTCCGCGGAGCACCCAACCGGAGTCCCGGCTTACTCGGCGGCCGCGCGCACCAGTTCCGGCACGCGGCCCTGCATCACATCCTGGGCGGCGGCGATGGCCTTCACGATGTTGTGGTAGCCGGTGCAGCGGCAGAGGTTGCCCTCCAGCCCTTCCCGGATCTCCTTCTCGGACATGCCATCGGGGTGCTTCTGGACCAGATCGATGGCCGACATCACCATGCCCGGGGTGCAGAAGCCGCACTGCAGCGCGTGATATTCCCGGAAGGCTTCCTGCATCGGGTGCAGCGTGCCGTCGGCGGCCGCCAGGCCCTCGATGGTGGTGATGTCGCTGCCGTCGCACTGGACGGACAGGATGGTGCAGGACTTCACGCTGTCCCCGCCCATATGGACCACGCAGGCGCCACACTGGCTGGTATCGCAGCCGACATGGGTGCCGGTGAGGCGAAGCTGTTCCCGCAGTGTCTCCACCAGCAGGGTGCGGGCCTCGACCTCCACCGTGTGTTTCGTGCCGTTGACCGTCAGTGTCACCTGCGGCATCGCGCCTCTCCCCAGATTTGGCCTCTGCGGCCACCGATTGGGGGGCCGCCCTGATGAGGGGAGAGTCGTCCCGGCACCGCGCCTCGTCAAGCGTGGCGATGGCGAAACCGTCAGGCGACGGCGAGAAGCGCCGCGCCCTTGGCCCCTGCGAGTGGGTTTTCCGCCGCCGGACGGTCATGCAGGTGGCAGGCGCTGACATGCCCCTCCCCCAGCGCATCCGCCACGGGCCGCAGCACCGGCTCCTCCACCCGGCAGCGGTCGAAGGCATAGGGGCAGCGGGTGTGGAAGCGGCAGCCCTTGGGCGGGTTGATCGGGCTGGGCACGTCGCCCTTCAGGATCACCCGCTGGCGCTGGACGCCCGGCGTCGGCTGCGGCACGGCCGAAAGCAGCGCCTCCGTATAGGGATGCTTCGGCGCACCGAACAGGCTGCGCCGCGGCGCCACCTCCACGATCTTGCCCAGGTACATCACGGCGACGCGATGCGTCATGTGTTCCACTATGGCCAGGTCGTGGCTGATGAACAGCATGGCCAGACCGAGTTCCTTCTGCAGGTCCTGCAGCAGGTTGACGATCTGCGCCTTCACCGAGACGTCGAGCGCCGAGACCGCCTCGTCGCAGATGATCAGGTCCGGCTCGCCTGCCAGGGCTCGCGCGATGCCGATACGCTGCCGCTGGCCGCCGGAGAATTCATGCGGCCAGCGATTGATGGCATCCTTCGGCAGCCGGACCTTGTCCATCAGCGCGACCAGCCGCGCCTCCAGATCGGCCGAGTTCTTTGCAATGCCGAAATTGCGGATCGGCTCGGCCAGGATGTCGCGCACCCGCATGCGGGGGTTCAGCGAGCTGAAGGGGTCCTGGAAGACCACCTGCATCCGCCGGCGCATAGGCCGCAGGGTGCCGCTCGGCATATCGTCGATGCGGGTGCCGTCCAGGATCACCTGGCCATCGGTCAGCGGGAACAGCCGCAGCAGCGCCTTGCCGACGGTGGACTTGCCGCAGCCGGATTCGCCGACCAGCGACAGCGTCTCCCCCTTCGCGATGTCGAAGGAGATGCCATCCACCGCATAGACCTTCGCGGTGACGCCGCCGAAGAACCCGCCATGGATCGGGAAGTGCTTCTTCAGGTCATTGACCTGCAACAGGGGCGCGGTGCTCATGCGGCGAGTGCCCCTTCACGCAAGGCATAATGGCAAGCGGCGACATGGCCCGGCGCCTTCTCCTCCAGCGCCGGCGCCACGGCGGTGCAGAGGTCGGTCGCATGCGGGCAGCGGCTGGCGAAGACGCAGCCGGGGATCTTCTGCTTCAGGCTCGGCACCAGGCCGGGGATTTCCGCCAGCCGCGTCGCCTCCCCGGTCAGCGAGGAGCCGAGCTTCGGCACGGAGCCGAGCAGGCCCTGGGTGTAGGGGTGCCGCGGGCTGCGGAACAGGTCGGCCACCGGCGCCTCCTCCACCTTCTTGCCCGCATACATCACCACCACACGCTCCGCGACTTCGGCCACCACGCCGAGGTCATGGGTGATGAGGACGATGGCGGCGCCGACGCGGTGCTTCAGGTCGCGCATCAGATCCAGGATCTGCGCCTGGATGGTCACGTCCAGCGCCGTGGTCGGCTCATCCGCGATCAGCAGCTTCGGATTACACGCCAGGGCGATGGCGATCATCACGCGCTGGCGCATGCCGCCCGAAAGCTGGTGCGGATATTCCCGCACGCGGCGCTTGGCTTCCGGGATGCCGACCAGGTTCAGCATTTCCACCGCCCGGTCCTCCGCCGCCTGGGCGGACAGGCCCTGGTGCAGGCGCAGCGTCTCGCCGATCTGGCGGCCTACCGTCAGCACCGGGTTCAGGCTGGTCATCGGCTCCTGGAAGATCATGCTGATCTCGTTGCCGCGGATCGCCCGCATCTCCTTGTCGGAGGCTTCCAGCAGGTTGCGGCCGTTGAAACGGATGGCGCCGGCGATCTTGCCGGGCGGCTCCGGGATCAGCCGCAGGATGGACATGGCGGTCACGGACTTGCCGCAGCCGGACTCGCCCACGATCGCCAGCGTCTCCCCGGCATTCACATGGAAGGAGACGCCATCGACGGCACGGTTGATGCCGTCCGGCGTGCGGAAATGCGTCTGCAACGCATCGACTTCGAGAAGTGCCATGGGGATCAGAGCCTCTTGGCCATGCGCGGGTCGAGCGCGTCGCGAAGACCATCGCCCAGCAGGTTCACGGCCAGCACGGTGATGGAGAGGAACAGCGCCGGGAAGAAGACGATATAGGGCTTCACCTGCCAGAGCGCCCGGCCCTCCGCCATGATATTGCCCCACGACGGGATGATCGGCGGCGTGCCGGCGCCGATGAAGGACAGGATCGCCTCCGTGATCATGGCGCTGGCGCAGATATAGGTGGCCTGCACGGTCAGCGGCGCCAGCGTATTCGGCAGGATGTGGCGCAGGATGATCATCGGCGTGCGGGTGCCGGAAGCGACGGCCGCATCGACATAGGGCTGTTCACGGAGCGAGAGCACCACGCCACGCACCAGACGCGAGACGCGGGGAATCTCGGCAATGGTGATGGCCAGCACCACATTGCCCACGCTGCCGCGGGTCAGCGCCATCAGCGCGATCGCCAGCAGGATCGAGGGGATGGACATCATGCCATCCATGATCCGCATGATGATGCTGTCCGCCACCCGGATGAAGCCAGAGATCAGGCCGATGAACAGCCCGATGGCGGAGGCGCAGATGGCCACGGCGAAGCCGACGGTCAGCGAGACGCGGGCGCCATACAGCACGCGGGAATAGATATCCCGCCCCAGCATGTCGCTGCCGAACCAGAACTGCGCCGAAGGCTCACGCGTGCGCAGCGCCGGCGCCAGCGACGTGGGGTCGCGGGTGAAGAGGAAGGGCGCGAAGACGGCAATGCCGATCATCAGCAGCACCAGGAAACCACCGATGGCGATGGTCGGGTTGCGGCGCAGGAAGCCCAGGGCGCCACCACGCGCGCGCACCGGCGGCATGATGTCCTGCATCGGCACCGCGGCGTTCACGCCGGGTGGCAGAGTGGTGGTGCTCAATACCGGATCCTCGGGTCGAACAGGGTGTAGGCCAGGTCGATGGCAAGGTTGACCAGCACATAGACGAAGCTGAACAGCAGCACGACGCCCTGTATCACCGGGTAGTCGCGCCGCAGGATGGCATCCACCGTCAGGCGGCCGAGGCCCGGGATGGCGAAGACGCTTTCCGTCACCACGGCGCCGCCGATCAGCAGCGCGATGCCGATGCCGATGACGGTGATGATCGGCACCGCCGCGTTCTTCAGAGCATGCACGAAGAGGATGGCCCGCTGGCCAAGCCCCTTGGCCTTGGCCGTGCGGATATAGTCCTGCTGCAAAACCTCCAGCATCGTGGCGCGGGTGATGCGCGCGATCAGCGCGATATAGACCGAGCCGAGCGCGACGGCGGGCAGGATCAGGTTCTGCAACCACGGCCAGAAGCCGCGGGAGAAGGGCGTGTAGCCCTGCACCGGCAGCCAATCCAGCTCCAGCGCGAAGATATAGGCCAGCACATAGCCCACGACGAAGACGGGCACGGAGAAACCGAGCACCGCGAAGGCCATCACCGCGCGATCGATGGTGGTGCCTTGCCGCCAGGCCGCCACCACGCCCATCGGCACGGCGATGCTGATGGCCAGGATCAGCGTGACGATCATCAGCGAGAGCGTCGGCTCGATGCGCTGCTGGATCATGGTGCTGACGGGCAGGTTGGTGAAGATCGACACGCCGAGGTCACCGCGCGCGATGTCCCAGACCCAGGCGCCGAAGCGCACCAGATAGGGGCGGTCGAGGCCCAGGCTAGCGCGGATGCGCTCCACATCATCCGGCGTCGCCTGATCTCCCGCGATCACCGCCGCCGGATCACCCGGGGAGATGTAGAGCAGCGAGAAGACGAACAGCGCGACGATCGCCATCACCGGGATGGTGGCGAGTACTCTTCGGACAATATAGGCGAACATCCGCTTCCCCAGACCTTTCAGTTCATCCAGCCATCCGGGCCATGGCGCATGCCAGGGCCCGGACCACGCGCGGGATCAGGTTTTGCTGACACCCCAGACGAAGGGGATCGGCCCCTTCACCACGCCGGAGACGTTTCGCCGCCAGGCCTGATAGCTCAGGAAGAAGCCGGTCGGTGCATAGACCACCTCCTCCATCGCCGCCCGGTTCAGGCGCCCGATCGCGGCGCGCTCCTCCTCGATGGTCGAGGCGGCGTACCAGTTGGGCACCTCCGCCTCCACCGCCGGGATGGTCGGCCAGCCGAACCAGGCGCCGTCACCATTGGCGCGCACGGCGTTGTAGCTTGCCGGGTTGATGGCATCCGCGCCCGCATGCCAGGTGTGGAACATGCTCCAGCCGCCCTGGCCGGGCGGGTTCTTCATCGCGCGGCGCTGGCCCGTGGTGCCCCAGTCGGTCGCCACGAAATCGACGTTCATGCCCATGCGCTTCAGCAGGTCGGCGGTGACATCGCCGAGCGCCTTGGTGATGGGCTGGTCCTGCGCCACCACGCAGGTCACAGGCTCATTGTTGTAGCCAGCCTCGGCCAGCAGGCGCTTGGCGCCATCCAGGTTGCGCGGCCCCTTCAGGATGTCGCCGCCTTCCTCCGTGTACAGCGGCGTGCCCGGCGTGAAGAAGCCCGGCAGCGGCTTCCACAGATTGGCATCGCTGCCCACCAGGGCGGTCATGTAGTCTTCCTGGCTCATCGCCATCAGCACGGCGCGGCGGATGCGCACGTCGCTGAACGGCTTGTGCAGGTGGTTCATGCGGAAGCTGCCGATATTGCCCAGCGGGTCCGCGATATCGACCATGATGTTGCGGTTGCGCCGCAGCAGCGGGATCAGGTCCGTGATGGGGTTTTCCCACCAGTCGATCTCACCGTTCTGCAAGGCGGAGGAGGCGGTGGCCGGGTCCGGCATCACCACCCATTCCACGCGATCCACCATCATGCGCTTGCCGCCGGCGAGCCAGCTCGCGGGCTCGTCGCGCGGCACGTAGCCATCGAACTTGCCGAACACCGCGCGCGCGCCGGGCACCCATTCGTCGCGCAGGAAGCGCAGCGGGCCGGAGCCGACATATTCGTTGATCTGGGTGAAGCTGTCGAAGCGGGTGGCGATACGCTCCGGCATGATGAAGCACATCGGCGTGGCATTCTTGCCCAGCGCCATCATCATCTTCGGGAAGGGCACCTTCAGCGACCAGCGGAAGGTCAGGTCGTCCACCGCCACCAGCTCGTTCTGGATGGTGCGCAGCAGCTGGCCCATCGGGTCGCGCGGCATCCAGCGGTTGATGGAGGCGACCACATCGCGCGCCCGCACCGGCTCATTATCATGGAAGCGCAGGCCGCTGCGCAGCTTGAAGGTCCAGACCAGCCCGTCGGAGGAGGTGGTCTCCCCCTCCACCATCTGGCGCTGCGGGACCAGCTTGTCGTCGAAGCCGTAGAGCGTGTCCCACACCATGACGGAGGCGTTGCGGACGACGTACTGGGTGCCCCAGATCGGGTCGAAATTGGCCAGGTTGGCCTGCGGCACGAAGCGCAGCGTGCGGGCATTGGCGCCCTGCGACAGGGCCGGGGCGGCATAGCCCCCTGACGCCGCCACGGCACCGGCCGCGGCGCCGGCCTTGAGAAACGACCTACGATCCATTGTTCTGATTCCCTTGCCCCCAGCCGCCCCTATTCCGGGCAGACTGCCTTATCCCTGTGCGGCACGCCAGCGTCCCCGAGCGGTTCCCCCCCGGACTGCGCACCTGCCTTCGTTGCGGTGCACATCCCGTGCCATTCCCGGCAAGGCAGCGATGCCGTGCCGGATCAGGCGCGGCGGACGCCCCAGAACAGGGCCGGACCGCCCTTCACCACGCCGGTGATGCTGCGGCGATAGGCCATGCGCGGCAGCACCTGGCCGAGGGGGATGAAGGGCACCTCCTGCCACACCACGCGCTGCATCTCCGCCGCGATCCGCTGCTCCGCGGCCAGGTCGGGCGCCTCGAACCAGGCCTCGCGCAACTCCTCCAGCCGCGGAATCGTGGGCCAGCCGGCCCAGGCGGCGCTGCCATGGCCGCGGATCGGCTGATGGCTGCCGGGGACGGAAACATCGAAGCCTTCCCAGGTGGTGCAGAAGGCGCTCCAGCCGCCCTGGTCCACGGGGCCGCGATTGGTGCGACGCTGGATATGCGTGCCCCAATCCATCGCCTGCAGATCCACATTGAAGCCGATGCGGGTCAGCAGGTCCGCCGCCACCACGGACAGGTTCTGCAGCACCGGGATATCCGTGCCCGAGAGCATCGCCACCCGCTGCCCCGCATAACCCGATTCGCGCAGCGCCCGCTGCGCCGCCGCCAGGTTGCGCGGGCCGGACAGCACCTCGAGCCCGGCATCATTCGCCAGCGGCATGCCCGGCGTGAAGGCGCCGGCCGGCACGCGGGACATTTCGGGATCCGTGCCGATCGACGCATCCATGAAGGCACGCTGGTCGAGCGCCGGCAGGATGGCGCGGCGCACCGCGACATTGTCGAAGGGCGGGTGCAGGAAGTTGAAGCGCAGCACGCCGAGATTGCCGGCGCCGTTCACCAAGTCCACCACGATGTCGCGGTTGCGGCGCAACAGCGGCAGCAGGTCCGCCAGCGGCGTCTCCCACCAATCCACCTCGTTGTTCTGCAGTGCGGCGGCGGCGGTGGAGGGATCTGGCATCACCCGCCATTCCACGCGGTCGAAGTTGACGGGTTTGCCGCCCGCCATGAAATCCGTGGGCTCGTCGCGCGACACATAGCCATCGAACTTTTGGTAAAGCACGCGGTCGCCGGCGCGAAATTCGTCGCGCAGGAAGCGGAACGGGCCGCTCCCCGTGAAATCCTGGATCTGCGTAAAGGGATCGGTCTGCGCCACCCGTTCCGGCATGATGGCGCAGATATTGGCCGACGGCTTTCCCAAGGCGAAGGCCAGCCCCGGCCAAGCCTTCTTCATGCGGATTTCAAAGCGCGTATCGTCGATCGCGCGCATGCCATCCAGCAGCCCATCCAACCGCTGGCCCAGCACGTCCCGCTTCGACCAGCGCGCGATGGAAGCCACACAATCCCGCGCCAGCACCGGCGCGCCATCATGGAAGCGCAGCCCGGGGCGCAGCGTGATGGTCCAGCGCCGCCCTTCGTCGCTGATCTCATGCCCCGCTGCCATCTGCGGCTTCGGCTGGAAACCGGCGCCGAGGCCATAGAGCGTGTCGTAGATCATCAGCCCGTGGTTGCGCACCACCACGGCAGTGGACCAGACCGGGTCGATATTGGAGAGGTTGGCCTGCGGCACGAAGCGCAGGGTGCTTGCCGCCACCTGCGCCGACGCCAGGCGGGGCGCTGCCAGCGCCGCACCTGCCGCACCGAGAACGCCACGCCTGGTCATCTGCATCATGGGATCACGCCTTGCCGATGTTCCAGAACACGGTGGCCGGCGCGCGGAACACGCCGGTGACGTTGCGGCGCCAGGCGCTGGGCTGCCAGTAGAAGCCGAGCGGGATGTAGTACATCGACTCCATCGCCTTGGCGTTCAGCTGCTCCGCGATGCGGCGGCTCTGCGCCGGGTCGCCGGCCTCCACCCACTCGCCGCGCAGCCGTTCGATCTCCGGCACATCCGGCCAACCGAACCAGGCATTCGCCGCATTGGCGCGCAGGAACAGGTGATACACCGGCAGCGACAGCGACTGGCCGGCGGAGGTGGTGTGGATGATGCTCCAGCCACCGCGTTCCACCGGTTCCTTGCTGGCGCGGCGCTGCACCAGCGTGCCCCAGTCGGTGGAGATCACCTCCAGGTTCATGCCCATGCGCGTCAGCACATCGGCGGTGACCAGCGACAGCGCATTGATCTGCGGATAGTCGCCCGGCGCGATCAGCACGACCTTTTCGCCATTGTAGCCGGCGGCCGCCAGGGCTGCCTTGGCACGCTCGATACTGCGGGTCTTCAGCACCTCGCTGCCATTTTCATTGGCCAGAGGCGTGCCGCAGGTGAAGACGCCCTCGCAGACGCCCCAGCCATCCGGGTCATTGCCGGCGACGGAGCGCAGATAGTCGCGCTGGTCCACCGCCATGGCGACCGCACGACGGATCGCGGGATTGTTGAAGGGCGGCTGCAAGGTGTTGAAGCGGCAGACGCCATAGGTGCCGTCCAGCAACCGCTGCTGCACCACCATTTCCCGGTTCCGGCGCATCAGCGGCAGCAGATCGTGCAGCGGATATTCCCAGTAGTCCTGCTCGCCCTGCATCATCGCATTGGCGCTGGTCGCCGGGTCGGTGATGATGGTCCATTCGATGCGGTCGATATTCGGGCGGCGCCCGCCGGCCAGGCCATCCACCGCCTCGGACCTCGGCACATAGCGCTCATTCTTCGCCCAGACGGCGCGCTGGCCCGGGTTCCACTCGCCGGGCACGAATTTGAACGGGCCGCTTCCCACCGTGTCGCGGATCTGGGTGAAGGCGTCCGTGCTGGCGATGCGTTCCGGCATGACGAAGCAGGGAAACTGCGTCTGGCCCAACGCCATGGTCAGCAGCGGTACCGGCCGGTGCAGGCGGAAGCGGAAGCGGCGATCATCCATCGCCTCCACTTCCGCGACATTGGCGCTGAGCACCTGCATGAAAGGATCGCGCCGCGCCCAGCGCTTGATGGAGGCGACGGCATCCTTCGCCAGGACCTTCTCCCCATCATGGAAGGCAAGGCCCTCGCGCAGCGTGAAGGTCCAGGAAAGCTGGTCGTCGGCGACGGTCCAGCCTTCCACCATCTGCGGCTTGATGTCGCCGTTGCTGTCCTGGGCGCAGAGCTGGTCGTAGAGCATGAAGGCATGGTTGCGAGTGACCACCGCGGTGGTCCAGACCGGGTCCACCGAGGTCAGGTTCGCCTGCGGAATCACCCGCAGCACGCGCTGCGCGCCACCCTGCGCCGACACCACGCTGGGGGCCGCCACTGCCGCGGCCGAAGCCGCCATCAATCCGCGCCTGCCAATCATCCGTCAGTCTCCCTGTTTCAATGATGCCAGTCGCAGCCTCAGTCGCGCTTGATGCCCCAGTACAGCGCGAGGCCCGGCACGCGACCCGAAAGATTGCTGCGCAGCGCGGTCAAAGACAGGTAGGCGCCAACCGGGATGTAGGGCAGCTCGTCCATCGCCACCTCCTGCATCTCACGCCCCAGGCGCTGTTCCGTGGCCACGTCCGGCGCCTCGAACCAGGCGTCGCGCAACTCCTCCAGCTTCGGAATGGTGGGCCAGCCGAACCAGGCGCCGGCGCCATTGCCGCGCAGCGGGAAATGCGCCGCTGGATTGGCGAAGTCAAAGGAGGAGAAGGCGGTGAACAGCATGCTCCAGCCACCCGCCGAAACCGGCTCCCGCGACGCACGGCGCTGCACGGTGCTGCCCCAGTCGGTCAGTACGATGTCGGCGTTGAAACCCATGCGGCGAACCATATCCGCGCCCACCTGGGTCATGGCCGAGGGCGCGAGGATGTCGGTCGGGCCGATCAGGCGCATCAGCTCGTTGTTGTAGCCGGCCTCCTGCATCAGTGCCTTGGCGCGGTCGATGCTGCGCGGCCCGGTCAGCGCACCCATGGCGGCGTCATTCGCCAGCGGCGTGCCGGGGGTGAAGAAGCCGGTGGCCGCGTCGAAATGGGCCGGATCGGTGCCGACGATCGCCTGCATGAAGTCGGACTGGCTGACGGCCGGCAGCAGCGCCTGGCGCATCTTCTTGTTGTTGAAGGGCGCGTGCAGATGATTCACGCGCAGAATGCCGGTCAGCGGCAGCGGGTCGATCGCCTCGATCCGCACATTGCGGTTGCGGCGCAGAAGCTGCTGGATCTCCGGCGGCGGCTGCTCGTACCAGTCGATCTCGCCGGTCTGAATCGCGGCGGCGGCGGTCGCGGCATCGGTGATGATGTGCCATTCGACGCGATCGAAATTTACGATCTTCGGCCCCGCCGTCAGGCTCGGCGTGCCGCTGGTCACCGGCACGTAATCGGCGTTGCGGGTGTAGACCACCATGGAGCCGGAATTGTACTCATCCGCCTTGAAGCGGAACGGCCCGCTGCCGACCGTCTCCCGGATCTGCGTGAAGGCGTCGGTGCTGGCGATGCGTTCCGGCATGATGAAGGCCGGGCTGTTGGAGACCTGGCCGAGCGCTGCGAACAGCAGTGGGAAGGGCCGCTTCAGGCTGAATTGCAGCCGCTTGTCATCCAGCGCGCTCAGCTCATCCGTCAGCGTCGCCAGCTTCTGGCCGAAGGGGTTGCGCTTCATCCAGCGCGCGACGCTGGCCACCACATCCTTTGCCAGAACCGGCGTGCCGTCGTGGAACTTCAGCCCGTCGCGCAGCGTGATGATGATGCGCCGGCCGCCATCCTCCGACACATGGCCCGCGGCCATCTGCGGCTGCGGGCGGAACTGCGCGTCCAGCCCATACAGCGTGTCGTAGATCATATGGCCGTGGTTGCGGGTGATATTCGCCGTGGTCCAGACGGGATCGAGGCTGGTGAGATTCGCCTGCGGCACCATCTTCAACACGCGATTCTGCGCCGGCTGCGCGATGGCGAAGCGCGGCAATGCGGCGGTGCCCGCCACAGCCGCGCCCGTCTTCAGCAGGTCCCTGCGAAGCATACTGATCTCCCGTTCAAGCCTTCCCGAGAACGGATCAGACCAGCCCTTGCCGCATCCCGCAAGCCGTAACCGCGCGGGAGGGAGCGCCCGCCCCCTCCCCGCGCCTCTCAGCCGCGCTGCACGTTCCAGAACAGCGGCAGGCCCTTCAACACGCCGGTCAGATCGCGCCGATAGGCCGTCGCCTGGAAGTACTGGCCGAGCGGCAGATAGGGCACTTCCTGGAAGGCGACTTCCTGGATCTGCCGGCCCAGCGCCTGCTGCGCGGCCAGGTCCGGCGCTTCGAACCAGGCGGCGCGCAGCTCCTCGATCTTCGGGATGGTCGGCCAGCCGAACCAGGCCTGCTGGCCATGGCCGCGCAGGCTCTGGTGCACGCCCGGATTGAACATGTCGAGGCCGGACCAGAAGGTGAAGAACATGCTCCAGCCGCCGCGGTCCCCGGGCTCCCGGCTCGCGCGCCGCTGCACCACGGTGCCCCAGTCGGTGGAGATGTAATCCACATTCATGCCCGCGCGCCGCAGCATGTCATTGCCGACCTGCGCCAGAGCGTTCAGCGAGGGGAAGTCGGAGGCCGCGATCAGCGTCACCTTCTCCCCATTATAGCCGGCGGCCGCGAGATCCGCCTTCACCTTGTCCATGTTGCGCGGGCTGGTGATGGCCTCCAGCCCGGTATCGGAGGCGAGCGGCGTGCCCGGCGGGAAGAAGCCGATGCCCTCGCGCCAGAGGCTGCGATCCGTGCCGATCACTGCGGTCATGAAATCCGCCTGGTTGATGGCGCCGAGCAGGGCGCGGCGGACCGCCGGCTTGTCGAAGGGCGCATGCAGGTGGTTGAAGCGGGCGATTGCGAGAAGCCCGGTCGGGTCCGGAATTTCCAGCACCACATTGCGGTTCCGCCGCAGCACCGGCTGCAGGTCGCCGGTCGGCTGCTCCCACCAATCCATCTCGCCGTTCTGCAGGGCGGCGGAAGCCGTCGCGGCATCCGGCGTCACATGCCACTCCACGCGGTCGAACTTCGCGACCTTCGGCCCGGCGGTCCAGCTCGCCTCGCCGCCCGTGCGCGGCACATAATCCGCGAAACGCTCATAGACGATGCGCGCGCCCGGCACGCGTTCGCCGGCCACGAACTTGAACGGGCCGCTGCCGATCAGATCGCCGCGGATCGGCGTGGCGGGGTCCTGGCTGGCGAGCCGTTCCGGCATCATGAAGGCAACGGGGGTGGAGGGCTTGCCCAGCGCCTCGAACAGCAGCGGGAAGGGCCGCTTCAGGCGGAACAGGATGGTCTTGTCGTCGGGTGCCGCCAGCTCATCCGTCTGCGTCATCAGCACCTGGCCCAGCGCGTCGCGCGCCGCCCAGCGGCGGATGGAGGCGACGCAGTCCTTCGCCGTCACGGCCGTGCCGTCATGCCACTTCAGCCCGTCGCGCAGCGTGATGGTGACGCGCTTGCCGTCATCCTCCACCGTATGGCCCTGCGCCATCTGGGGCTGTGCCTTGTAGTCGGAATCGAAGCCGTACAGCGTGTCCCAGATCAGATAGGCGTGGTTGCGGGTGACATAGGCGGTGGTGACGATCGGATCGACCACGGCCAGATCGGCCTGCGGGATGAACTTCAGAACCCGCGCGGCGGCGGGCGTGCCCTGGCCGAAGGCGGGCGCGCCGAGGGCGGAGGCACCAAGCGCCGCACCGGCGCCGGTCAACAGGTGGCGTCGCAGCATCTTCTTCACTCTCCAGACGTCTGGCGCGGTCTCGCGCCGCATGAACCCGCGCGGCGGGGCGCCGCGTGAAACCTCGGGCGACAGGGAACAGTCTTCCCCGTCCCGATGCAAGCACCGCAACAATCAGGCGGGACGATGGCCAAAGCCGAGCGCGGGCGTCTCCGCCGTCTCGATCCAAACCGCCTTGGACTGCGTGTAGGCGGCCAGGGCCTCCAGCCCGGAAGACCTGCCATGACCGCTGGCACCGAAGCCGCCAAAGGGCACGGAGACATGGATGGTGCCGTAGCCATTCACCCAGAAACTGCCCGCCCGCACCCCCGCCGCCACGCGATGCGCCCGGCCAAGATCGCGGGTCCAGACCGCGCCGGCCAGGCCATAGGGGGTGGCATTGGCCAGCGCCACGGCCTCCGCCTCATCGTCGAATGGGATGGCCGCGACAACGGGGCCGAAGATTTCCGTTTGCGCCGCACGGGCGTCATGGGACAGGCCGGCGAGGATGCTGGGCATCACCCAGAAGCCATCTCCCGGCAGGTTTTGGGCGCGCGGCGAGGCCAGAAGCTGCCCGCCTTCCGCCACGCCGGCCGCCACCATTTCTGTCACATGGGCGAATTGCCGGGCGGTCGCCACCGGCCCGACCTCGGTCGCCAGATCCAGCGGATCGCCCAGCCGGATTTTGGTGGAGGCTTCGGCCAGCATGTCCACGAAACGGTCATGCACCGATCTCTGTACCAGCAGGCGGGACCCGGCGACGCAGCTCTGGCCGCTGCTGGCAAAGATGGCCTGCTGCGCGCCCTGCACGGCGGCGGGCAGGTCGGCATCGGCAAAGACGATATTGGCGGATTTGCCGCCCAGCTCCAGCACACAGGGAATCATCCGCGCGGCGCAGGCCCCGGCGATGCGGCTGGCACTCGCCGCGCCGCCGACGAAGGTCACCATCGCCACCTCCGGCGCCGCCAGCAGCGCCTCCCCGCTGGTCGCCCCCAACCCCGCGACCACCTGCACCAGCCCGCGCGGCAGCCCCGCCTGCACCGCCAGCAGCCCGAAGGCCAACGAGGTCAGCGGGGTATATTCCGATGGCTTCAGCACCACCGCATTGCCCGCCGCGATGGCCGGCAACACGTTCCAGCCACAGGTGAAGATCGGCGCGTTCCAGGGCGTGATCGCGAGCACCACGCCCATCGGTTCCCGCCGGATGATAACGGTATGGCCGGAGGGCACGGGCACCGTGCGCCCCTCAATCTTGTCGCACCAGCCGGCCCAGTATTCCGCCATCTCCGCCACGCGCGCGACCTGCGCCCGGCAGTCGCGCAGGGGCTTGCCGGCATTGGCGGATTCGAGCCGCGCCAGCGCCTCCGCATGCTGCCGCAGCAGCGCGCCCAGCGCCCAGATGCGCCGGCCGCGTTCGGCGGCGCTCAGCGCCATCCACACTCGCTGCGCCTGGGCCGCACCTTCCGCCGCCTGGCGCGCCACATCCGTGCCGGCATCGGCATAGCTGGCCATCACCTGGCCGGTGGCCGGGTCCTGCAAGGCGATCGTCGCCCCCTGCCCCTCCAGCACCTCGCCCTGCACCACACTGCCGATACGCCCGCCGAGCAGCCGCGCCACTTCCTCGGCCAGCACCGCCTTGGCATCGAACATGCTCACGCGCCCCCCAGGATTGCGGCGGCGACGCGGTTGAAATCGGCGGCGTCCTCGACCTCGCTCGTCTCCCACCGCGCCACGGCCGCCTCGCAGACCGGAAGCTCCGCCCCGACATCCAGGGCCAGCGCCTGGGCCAGCCGCACATCCTTCCGCATCAGCCCGGCCGAGAACCCCGAATCGAAGCCGCCCGTCAAAATCCAGCGGGGAAAATTCACCTCCGTGGCGGCGGAACGGCCGGAGGCGGCGTTGACCACCGGCAGCAGCGCCTCCGGCGCCACACCGGCCAGTGCGCCGAGGCGCAGCGCCTCCCCGGCCACGGCCAGATGCGTCGCGACCATCAGGTTGTTCACCAGCTTGGCCACCTGCCCAGCGCCCGCGGCCCCCACATGCACCAGCTTTGCCGCCACCAAGGCCAGGGCCGGACAGGCGCGTTCAATGGCCGCCGCCTCGCCCCCGAGCATCATCGCCAGCGTCCCCGCCGCCGCCCCGGCCGGCCCGCCGGAGACCGGCGCATCCAGATAGTCCACCCCCCAGTCGGCCGCCGCCGCCGCGAAGCGCCGGGCGGCCTGCGGGTCGAGCGTCGAGGTATCGGCGATGACGGCGCCCTTCGGCAGCGCCGGCAACAGCGCCAGCAGCACCGCCTCCACCGCGCGGTCCTGCGGCAGGGAGAGCAGCACGACCGGTGCCGCGACGCCTTCCGCCGTCTCCGCCAGCGTCACCCCCCGGGCTTGCGCCGCGGCGCGGCGGCCGGCATCCAGGTCGAAGCCCAGAACCTCCACGCCTTGGTCCACCAGCCTCCCGGCCATGGCCAGGCCCATCTGCCCCAGCCCCACGACGCCGATCCGCATCCGCCTGCCTCATTCCCATTCGCCGCGAAGGCTCGCAGCCCATCCGGCTGCCGGCAAGCTGCCGCCTTTTGGTCACGCTGCGGTGGTTTGACGGTTCGGACAGCGTCCCCAACTGACGCCCATGGAAACGACATGCCCGCACGCAACGCCGCCGAAACCCTGATCGCGCGAACCCTCATGGCGCGTCTGGGGCCGGCACGCCGCGACGGGCTGCTGCAATTCCTGCGCTTCGGCGTGGTCGGCACGGTGGGATTCGTGGTCGATACCGCCGTGCTCTATGCGGGGCTGGCGCTGGGACTCGGCCTCTATTCCGGCCGCGCCGTCTCCTATGTCGCGGCGGCGACGACGACCTGGGCGCTGAACCGGGCCTGGACCTTCCGGGATTCGGGCCAGGCGCCGGCGGCGCGGCAATGGGCGCTGTTCCTGCTGGTCAATCTGATCGGCTTCGCCTGCAATTACGGCACCTACGCCGCGCTGATCGCCTTCGTGCCGCTGGTCGCCGCCCATCCCGTACTGGGTGTTGCCGCCGGCGCGCTGGCCGGCATGGTCGGCAATTTCTGGCTCTCGCGCCGCTTCGTCTTCAAGGCAGCAACCGCATGACCCCAAGCCGTTGCACCACCTGCGGCCGGCGGCTTCGCCGGCCGAGCGGCCGGATGGCCGCCGCCGCCCCTGCGGCGAAGCCAAGCGCGCGGAGCGCGCGCCCGGCGTTTGAGGGCCTGAGATGACCCCCCGCATCGCGGTGTTGATCCCCTGCTACAACGAGGCCGTGGCGATCCCGCGCGTGGTCGCCGGCTTCCGCGCCGCCCTGCCCGGCGCCGCCATCCATGTCTATGACAACAACAGCCAGGACGGCACCGTGGAGGCCGCGCGCGCCGCCGGCGCCCTGGTGCGGCGAGAGGCACAGCAGGGCAAGGGCCATGTGGTGCGCCGAATGCTGGCCGACATCGAGGCCGATTTCTACGTGCTGGTCGATGGCGACGACACCTACGATGCCGCCGCCGCGCCGGAGATGCTGCGCCTCGCCATGGCGGAAAAACTGGACATGGTGACGGGCACCCGCGTCACCGAGACGGAAGCCGCCTACCGCCCCGGTCATGTCCTGGGCAATCTGGTGCTGACCGGCATGGTGCGGGTGATCTTCGGCAACCGCATCACCGACATGCTCTCCGGCTACCGCGTCTTTTCCCGCCGCTTCGCCAAATCCTTCCCGGCCCTGGCCGAGGGCTTCGAGACCGAGACCGAATTCACCGTCCATGCGCTGGAACTGCGCATGCCGGTGGGCGAGGTGCCGACCACCTATCGTGCCCGGCCGCCCGGCAGTGAATCCAAGCTCAACACCTGGCGCGACGGCTTTCGCATCCTTGGCGCGATCCTGCTGCTGGTCCGCCGGGAAAGGCCGTTGCCCTTCTTCGCCCTGGCGGCGCTGATGCTGGCGGGGCTGGGCGTCGGGCTGGCCGTCCCGGTCCTGCACACCTTCTTCGCCACCGGGCTGGTGCCCCGGCTGCCCACCGCCATCCTGTCCATGGGGCTGGTCCTGCTGGCCTTCCTGTCGCTCGCCTGCGGGCTGATCCTGGATACTGTGACGCGGGGACGGATGGAGGCGAAACGGATGGCCTATCTCGCCATCCCGGCGCCCGACTTCCCGGAGGGCCCGGAGCCACCGACCGCGGCCGCATGAGCAGGCCGCCACGGGCGGCATCGGGACTGGC
This sequence comes from Roseomonas sp. F4, assembly GCF_053891155.1. NCBI lineage: Bacteria > Pseudomonadati > Pseudomonadota > Alphaproteobacteria > Acetobacterales > Roseomonadaceae > Roseomonas > Roseomonas sp. F4. Next base: position 204,306 of record NZ_JBSSHK010000004.1, on the reverse strand, counting down.
GGAATGATTTCATTAGGATGTCTCTTGCTATAGATTTGGGTGGCTGCCAGTCCCCTGCTTCCTAGCCGGCACGCCTTACGGACAAAAACATGTCTACAGATTCCGTCACGGGTCCGTCGCCAACCGGCGCGGCGGCGGCCCGCTTGTCCACAGCGCGCCCGATCGCGCGCCTGTTGCCCGATGCCCTGCCCCAGCCCTGCCTGGAAGCTTTTCTCTCCGGCCAGCCCGACGAGCGGCTGCGCGACCTGCTGGCCTTCGCCCTGGCGGTGGAGACCGGCCCGCCCGCCGATCGCGACGCCCTGCGCGCCAAGGCGGAGGCGGAGCTGGACGCCATGGCCTTCCGCCGCCTGCACAACCAGGTGGAGGCCATCCGGCTTGAAGCGGCGCGGGAACAACTGGCAGGGCTGCGCGGCGGCCCCGGCTTTCTCCGCCTGGTCGCGGCACAGCTGGTGGCGCTCGGCCTTGTCGCCGGGCTGGCCCTGTTGCTCTGGCGCCAGGGGCTGCTGCCCATGATCGGGATCTGAGAATGCGCCCCCCCATACCGCTCATGCCCGGCGCGACCGATCGTCCCTCCGACACCGTGCTGCACCGTGCCATGGCGGCCTGCCGGCAGCAGATGATCGGCGTCGGGCTGTTCAGCGGCGTGGTGAACCTGCTGCAACTCACCGTCTCGCTCTACATGATGCAGGTCTTCGACCGCGTCCTGGGCAGCCGCAGCCTCGATACGCTGTACTACCTCACCGCCATCGCGCTCTTCGCCCTGCTGGTCATGGCGGTGCTGGACGGGCTGCGCGGCCAGGTGATGCAGCGCCTGGCGGGGTGGGTGGAGGGCAAGGTGGCGCCGGAGGCCTTCCTGCGCGCCATCGAAAGCCAGCTGCGCGGCCGCCCCTATCGGATGGAGGCGCTGCGCGACCTGGCGGCCTGCCGCGCCTGGCTGGGATCACCCGCCTCCCTCACTTTGTTCGACGTGCCCTGGGTGCCGATCTACCTCGCGGTGATCTTCGCGCTGCATCCGATTCTAGGCTGGATCGCCCTGGGCGGCGCGCTGCTGCTGTTCCTGCTGACGCTGGCCAATGAATGGGCAACCGGCGCCCTGGTGCGGCAGGCCAGCACCGCCAGCCTCACCAGCCAGCGCCGCGCCGAGAGCATGGTCCGCAATGCGGAGGTGATCGACAGCATGGGTATGGCGCCCGCCGTGCTGCAAAAATGGCGCGAGGGCTTTTCGACCGGCATCCCGCCGCAGGAACGCGCGGCGGATCGCGCCGCCATCCTGCTTTCCATCACCCGCTTCTCCCGCCTCGCGGTGCAGGTGGGCGTGCTGGGTGCGGGTGCCTATCTGGTGCTGGAACAGCAGATGACCGCCGGCGCCTCCATCGCCGCCTCCATCATCATGGGCCGGGCCTTGGCGCCGGTGGAACAGATGATCGGCGGCTGGAAGCAACTGGTGCAGGCCCGGCAGTCCTATCGCCGGCTACTCGGCTTCCTGGCCCTGCCGCGCATCCGTCCGCCCGGCATGGCCCTGCCCGCGCCGACCGGCCGCGTCTCCGCGGAGCGCGTGACCTTCGGCTTTCCGGGCCAACCCGTCGCCATCATCAAGGGCATCACCTTCCAGCTCGCGGCCGGGGAGAGCATGGCGATCATCGGCCCCTCCGCCGCCGGCAAGACCACGCTGATCCGGCTGCTGATCGGCACGCTCCAGCCTGCCGCCGGCACCGTGCGGCTCGACGGCGCCGATGTTTTCACCTGGCAGCGGGAGGATTTCGGCCGCCATGTCGGCTACCTGCCGCAGGATGTCGAACTGTTCGATGGCACGGTGATGAAGAACATCAGCCGCATGCGCGACGAACCGCCGGAAGGCGTGTTCGAGGCGGCGCGGCTGGCCGGGTGCCATGAGATGATCCTGCGCCTGTCCCAGGGCTACGACACGGAAATCGGCGATGGCGGCCAGCACCTTTCCGGCGGCCAGCGCCAGTTGATCGGCCTGGCGCGCGCCATGTATGGCGGCCCCCGCTTCGTCGTGCTGGACGAGCCCAATTCCAACCTGGACGGCGATGCCGAACAGGCGCTGATCCAGGGGCTGGAGGCTTTGAAGAAGCAGGGCACCACGGTGATCCTCGTCTCCCACCGCCCGACCCTGGTGCAGGGCGTCGACAAGGTGCTGCTGCTGCGCGACGGCGCGGCGGAGGCCTTTGGCCCGCGCAATGAGGTGCTGAAGCGCCTGTCGCAGATCGGCCGGCCGGCCGAAGCCCCCACGGCCCGTATGGAGGGTGCGCGATGAGCGAGGCCATTTCCCAGCCGATCGGCGCGATCACCCCCCGCCCCGCCGCCGCGCCCCCGGCGCTGTGGCAGCCCGCCGAGGCGTCACTGATCCTGGATGCGGAGCAGCCGCGCACCCGCGTGCCGATGCTGATCGGCTACGCCATCCTCGCCATCTTCGTGGTCGGCCTCGGCCTCTGGGCCAGCACCGTGCCGCTGGCCGAAGCCGCGATCGCGCCGGGCCAGTTGAAGGTGGAGGGCATGCGCCGCACCGTCCAGCATTTCGAAGGCGGCATCGTGCGCGATATCCTGGTGCGCGACGGCGATACCGTCGCCGCCGGCCAGGTGCTGCTGCGGCTCGACCAGCCCCAGGCGGCACAGCAGACGGAAACGCTGCGCGCCCAGCGCTGGGCGCTGCTGGCGCAGGATGCGCGGCTGGCGGCGGAACTCGCCGATCGCTCGGACATCGCCTTCCCCGCCGATCTCCGCGCCTCGACCGAGCCCCGCGCGGCGGAGGTGATCTCCGGCCAGATCGCGCTGTTCGCGGCGCGCCGGCTCGCGCTAGAAAGCCAGATCCAGGTCCAGCGCGCCCGGATCGACCAGCACAACGCCACCATCGCCGCCGCCGAGGGCCAGATGACGGCGCAGCGGCGCATGCTGGTGCTGCTACAGGCGGAGGAACGCAATACGGCCGATCTGCTGCGCCAGGGCCTGGCGCGGCTGCCGCAATTGCTGGCGCTGCAACGCCAGGTCGCCTCCACCGACGGCAATATCACTGACATCACCAACCAGATCCTGCGATCCCGCGCCCAGATCGAGGAATCGCGGCGGGAAATGGAGCGGATCGGCAATACCCGCGACCAGGAGGCCTCGACCGAGTTGCGGGACGTGCGGGCGCGGCTTTCCGAGGTGGAGGAGCGTCTGCGGGCCGCCGAGAATGTCTCCACCCGGCTCGAGATCACGGCGCCGGAGGCCGGTACGGTGCTGAACCTGCGGGTCTTCACCCTGGGCGCCGTGGTGCGGCCGGGCGATCCGGTGATGGATCTGGTGCCGGCACAGGACCGCATCATCGCGGAAGTGCATGTCCAGCCCAACGACATCGACCTTGTGCATCAGGGCCTGCAGGCCGAAATCCGCCTGCCTGCCTTCAAGCAGCGCGTCGTGCCCTATCTGCACGGCCACGTTACCTTTGTGGCCTCCGACGTCACGGAGGATGAGCGGCGCGGCCTCAGCTACTATCGCGTGCAGATCCGGCTCGATGAGGGGCAGCTCGCGGCGCTGGAGGGCATGACCCTGCGCGCCGGCATGGCGGTAGAGGCGCAGATCCAGACCGGGGAACGCACCTTCGCCCGCTATATGCTCCAGCCGCTGATCGACAGTTTCCACCGCGCCTTCCGCGAACAGTAAGGAACCGCCTGATGACCTCTCTTCCCACCGTTTTCGCCGACGGCATCATCGACGTGCATGTCGCCAGCGGCGTGGCGCGCATCACGCTTGGCGCGCAGACCGCCGCCAGCTCCAAGGACAACAAGCCGGAACCCTCCGCCCTGCTGGTGCTGCCGGTGCTGCAATTGCCGAATCTGGCCAAGGTGCTGATGGAGGTGACGCGCCAGATCGAGGCCAAGGCGCGGGAGACGATGCAGACGCAGCAGACGCAGCAGCAGCAGCAGGCCGAGGCTGGCGGCACCGACCAGGTGGCCGGCGCCTTCCGCTTCAACGGCTGACGCCGACAGGGGCGCCGATTGGGGGCGACCGTCAGGCCGCCTTACGGTCCTTCGCATAGCCTTCGGGATGGGCCAGGCGCCAATCCCAGGCGGTGCGGACGATATCCTCCAGCTTCGGGAAGCGCGGCGACCAGCCGGTCTCGGCCCGCAGGCGGGCGGAGGAAGCGACCAGCACCGCCGGATCACCCTCCCGCCGCGGGCCCAGCGCATGCGGCACCCGGCGGCCGCTGACGCGCTCCACCGTGTCGATCACCTCGCGCACCGAATAGCCGGTGCCATTGCCCAGGTTGTAGCGGACGGAGCGTTCCTCCAGCAGCGGCAGCACGCGCAGATGCGCATCCGCCAGATCCGTCACATGGACATAATCGCGCACGCCCGTGCCATCCGGCGTCGGATAATCCGTGCCGAAGACCATCAGTGGCGGCCGCAAGCCCAAGGCCGCGTCGATGGCCAGCGGCACCAGATGCGTCTCGGGGTCATGATCCTCCCCGGCCCGGCCCTCGGGGTCGGCACCGGCGGCGTTGAAGTAGCGCAGCGAGGCGAAGCGCAGGCCGTGGATCTTCTCCGCCCAGTCCAGCGCCCGCTCGCACATCAGCTTGCTCTCGCCATAGGGCGAAACCGGGCCGAGGCGTTGCTCCTCGTCGATCGGGATGCGGTCGGGAAAGCCGAACAGCGCGGCGGTGGAGGACATCACCAGGCGCCGGCAATCATGCTGCACGGCGGCACCCGCCACGGCGGCCAGGCCCGACAGGTTCTCCGCCATGTAGCGCAGCGGATCCCGCATGCTGTCGCCCACCAGGGACAGGGCGGCGAAATGCAGCACCGCGTCGAAACGGCCGGTGCCGAAGGCCTCGGTCAAGGCGCGGCGGTCGTCGCAGCGGCCGGCGACCAGCCGGACACCCTCCGGCACCGCGGCGGCATGGCCCTTGGAGAGGTCATCGAGCACCACAACCTCGTCGCCGCGATCGCGCAGCGCCAGGACGGTATGGCTGCCCACATAGCCGGCACCGCCGGTCACCAGATAACGGCCCAAATCGCTCGCTCCATCACAGCGCCGACGACCCTGCCGGCATAGGCGATGGACGCAGTCTAAGCAGCGGAATGTGGCGCAAATAGCGGCAGCGCCCTGCGGCCCTATCGCAATGCAGCAAATTTCCGCTAGCGGCGACTGTGCCGCCGGGGCGTAAGGCCCCGCGGCCTCAGAACCGCGCGGTGAAGCCGACCGAGCCGAAGCTCGCGAGCCCGCCCCGCTGGCCGTAGAACTCCTCGGTACGCCAGACGTGGCTATAGGCGAGGCGCAGGCCGCGCCAATGCACCACCAACCCGGCCGTGGCGTCGGCCACCAGGGGCCGCTTGTCGACCGAAGGTCCGCCGTCGCGCCAGGTGTTGCCGTCCAAGAAGATGTCGCGGGCGATGGCGCGGCCCTGGCCGCCGATGAAGCCGTACCAGCCGAATTCCTCACGCGGCTGGAAGAAGGCGGAGCCCACCAGCCCCGGGCGGATGCGTGGCGCGCCGTAATCCGCCTCCAGCCCCTGCCCCAGCCGGAAGGTCACGCCGACGCCGGCATAGGTCGAGACATTGCCCAGCGCCACGGTATAGGAGGGCAGCATATCCGCCTGGAGGCTGCCGAATTCCAGCGGCGCGGTCCGCACCGTGCGCTCGAACACCAGGTTCAGCGCAAGCTCGTCCTTGAGCTGGCTGTCCCAGCCCTTGGTAGTGTCGACGCGGATCGCCTCATGCACCGTGTTCTGCACGAACTCGCCCAGCGCGGAAGGGCCGACGACACCCGCCTGGAGTTCCAGCGTGTTCAGCGAGAAGCCGGTGTCCCGCTGCAAAACGAGGGAGCCATAGAGATGCCCGGCATAGGGCCGGTCTCGCGGGTCCGGATTGCGCCGCTGCGTATCCTCCGGCGTGTAGATTGCCTGGGACAGGCCCGCACCCCAGCGGACCTGACCGGGGCCGAGCAGCCGGGTGGCCTGTTCGTTCAGCCAGCGCAGCGGCCCCGGCAATTCGGCGGAGGGCGACCGCCAGGCGAGCTGCAAACCGCTGGTATAGTTGCGGTCGGTGCCGCCCAGCGTGTCGTTCTCGTAGTTGAAGGTCCAGCTGCCGAAGGGGTCCGGCGGCGGCGGTGTCACCTCACCCACCGTGGGCGTCAGCGCCTCTCCGAGACGGGGCACCAGACCCTGGCCGAAGCTGGGGGTCGCGGCGAGGAGGACGGTCAGCAGGATCGGAGCTTTGCGCATGGCGCGGGTCTATCCGTTGCGGGTGGCGCAAGCAAACGCCGCCACCCACGGCCGAGACGCAACAGCGGTGGTCACATCCACGTCACCGCGTCAGAGCATGGCCATCGTCTTCGGGTCCCCGGTTGTGGCGGCGACCGTTACCCAGTCATGGCCGCCCACGAAATGCCCGACCTGACGCTGGTTGATGCCATAGACGGTGAAGCCCGCCGCCTCCGCCATCTCGGCGAAGCCACGGCCATTGAAGGCCCAGATATGCTGCTCCGCCGGGAAGATGCCCTGGGCTTCCGCTAGGGGTGAGCCGATGACCAGCATGCCCGGCTCCATCGCCCGGTAGTCGCGCAGCACCGCCACCGGGTCGGGGCAATGCTCCAGTACCTCGAAGGCGGTGATCAGATGGATGCGCCGCCCCTGCGCCAGGCTGCGCGCTTCCGCCACATCGCCGATCTCGTAGCGGCAATGGGCATGGCCGAGATTGCCCGCGACGATCCGCGCCGCCTCGATCGCCGGAGCATTGAAGTCAAAGCCGAGGAAGGCACAGCGGCCAAGGATATTGGCCGGCGGTACCACGGCATTCATGATGACGCCGTAGGAACAGCCGGCATCGACCCAGAGGATTTCCTCCCCGGGGAAACGATCGCCCAGCAGCCGCAATGCGATCTCCACCTCCCGCGCCGCCTGGTTCAGGCGGGTCACATGGTCCAGCCCGCCACGCAGCAGGTCGAGCCGGGTAATGAGATCCGGCGCATGCGGATGGCGGGACATGGCCACGGCTTCGGATTTGTAGAAGTCGATGTATTCGGCGAAGGGCTTGGCCGGCTTGGGATAGAGCGGCGGCCGGGGCAGCCCCGGACGCAGCGCCAAAGCGAGCTGCCCCGTGGCATTGCCCGACAGGTTGAAGCGCTGCCAGCCGGCCAGGATCGAGGTGATGCGGAAGGCGCATTCCTGCGCCACCAAGGCGGCGTCCCAGCAGGCCTGTGGTTCGGATGCCGCGACCAGTTGATCGAGGAGTTGCTCCAGCCGGCCCAGCAGCGCCGGTTCCACCAGCGTGATCGGCGAGCCGGGCTTGGCAAGCACCGCCCGCCCCCGCTCCCGCAACGCGGCCGGGCTTGGCGTTGGCGGCGCGGCTTCCAGCATCAGGGTCGCCAGCAGGTCGCGAGTGCCGGCGGTGCCGTCATTCAACGCCGCCATGCCGCGCAGAGTCGCATCGAGCTGTTGCAGCGCATAGGCCGGGGCGAAATCGCCGCGCAGCGTGGCGAGCTTCTCCGGCATGGTCGCGGAGATGCGTTCCAGCTTGAGCAGCAGGGCCTCGACCCGCGCCTGGCCCCCCTCCCGCCGCATCGCGGCCAGGTTGGCGACCAGCACGCCATTGGTGCAGCCGACGATATGCAGGAAGGGCGCGTAGAGCGGGCTCGCAGCCACCTCACGCAGCCGGAAGTCCTCGGCGCAGGGCAACAGCAGCACCGCTTCCGTGAAGCGCTCGCTCAGCGCGGCGATGGGGGCACCGCGGGCCGCAATTTCGAACAGCGTCACCACCACGGCGAGCCGCCCATCGGGCGACGGCCGGGCCAGGGGCGTGCCGCGTTCGACCGCACCGAGGAAGGTCTGCAAGGCGGCCGCCCAGACATGGTCCGGCTGGACCAGTTCCAGCACGCCGCGCAGCAGTGGCATGTCGAGCGTCATGTGCCGCTCCGCGACCGGCGGCTCCGCCTCCGGCGGCTGGTACGGCACCAGATCCATCAGCTGGGCCGGGCTGGCGTTCGACCAGGGCGCGCCGGGCCAGAACAGATCGCCCAACGTCGCCGGGCCGGCGGACGTGTCCGCTGGCGCTGAGAGCACGATCCCACCGATCGCGATGCCCTTCTGGCGGGTGTCGTCGATGCTCGGGTCAATGTCGTGGTGGGACCTCGTGAAGGGCACCTCCAGCACCAGCTCCCGCCGCCCGTCGCCGGCATCCGGCATGTCGAAGCTTGCATGCAGCACCGGCTGGGGCAAACCGTGTTCGACCCGGTGCGGCGCACGCGGCGGCACGCCATCCAGTGTCAGCGCGATGCCGTCGACCATCGCCCAGTCCAGTACCGAGACAAGGCGAATGGCGAGGTCGACGCGGCGCATCTGCGGCGCGCGCAGGCGTATGCTGGCGCGGCGGCCGGGGCCGGTCCAGCGGGACAGCGTCTCCCCCGCCCCTTCCCGCACATGCCAGCCCTGGCCGTCCAGCGCCTGGTCCATGCCGAAGCGCATCTTCGCACCTTCCAGTAGCGTCGCCGTCATGGCCGTATCCGGCAGGAAGTAGCTGCGCTGCTCGCGCGGTAAGGGCGATGTGTCGGCACTGGCTTGCGCCTCCTCCCACAATGCCCGGTCGACGCGGGTGAGCTCGGCGATCAGCGCCTCCGTCTCCGGCGCCAATTCCCCGGGCGCCTCGCCGGGCGCGACGTTCAGCGGCCGCACGCTGTCCGGCGGCGACCAGCCATAGGCCTCGGCGATGCGCGCCAGCGTTTCATCCACCGTATCCGTGGTGCCGACGACATCGATGGCCGCCATCCGTGCCCGGGCGGTGGCCAGCAGCGTCGCCTCGTCCATCAACTCGGAGGTGCCGTAGCCACTGAGCATACGTGCCTGCATGTTGCGAAAATGATCTTCCGCGAAGGGGATGCGCGCGGCCAGGAAGTCATCCAGCGACATGTGGCGGGCGGCCAGGAAGGCCTCCCGATGCTCAGGCGCCAGGTCGGCAAGGGTGGAATCGACGCTGCGGCGCCAATGGCGATACTGGCTGATCAGCCGCGCCCGTGGATCGCGCAGCACCGTCACGATGAACAGCTTCTCCCCCGGCGGCAGCGAGGCATTGATCGCGTCCAGCTTGTCATGGTCCAGATGGCTGCCGATACCCAGCGCGCGAAAGGCTGGCGCGACGCAACCCAGCATCGGGTCGGCCGCGCCCGCGGCGAGGGCCAGGCGCAGCGTGCTGGCGATTTCCTCCGCCGCGAAATGCTGCGCCAGCGCCGCGCCGAAGGCGGTGCCGGCGGTCTTCGGAATGTGCAGGAAGGCCAGCCGCCGCCCCGCGGCCCAGCCCGGCCGGCGCTGTGGCGTGGTGGTGGAATTCGGGTCCGGCAGAGGCCGCTGTGTCAGGGGGGCATTCAACGGAAGGGATCCTCCTCGGCCTTGATCCAGACGTAGTCGCCATGCGGCGCCATCTCCGTCATCGTCTCGTGGCTGAGCGGTGGGGAGACATGGATGCCGCCATCCGCCGCCACCGCCGGCTGCAGCATCCGCACGCGGTAGCCAAGGCCCGTCAACATAGCCCAGACCTCGTCGAAGGCGGCGCGCATGGCCGGGCCGGCCTTGGAATAGTGCCCGGCCGACCATTCGGTGATGAGGCGCAGGCGGGGCGAGGCGTGGATGATGTTCTTCGCACCCAGCAGCGCCAGCGGCTCCGACCCCTCGATATCCAGGTGCAGCAGGTCGAGCTTCGGCAGAGCGAGATGTGCCATCACCGTGTCGATGGTGGTGGTCTGCGTCGTGAAGGGCACCATCAGCCCCATGCCCTTCACCCAGCAGCCGGCCGCATCCATCAGCTTGGGCACGGTGCCCGGCGACCACAGCGCCTGATCGAGACCGGCATGGTCCCCCGCCGCCTCCGCCACCGGGCTGGAAATGCCGCGCGGTGCGCCGCCGCCGAGATATTGCGGGTCGAAATGGAACTCCAGCGTCTCCCCGGGCACATCCGCCAAGGCGCGGCCGATGATGTCGGTGTTGCCGATGCTGCCGTTCCAGTAGAGCGACTTCATCAGGAAGGGCAGGATGTGGGGGTTCGGCTCGACGCCGATGACGCGCCCCTCCGACCCAACCAGACGCCCGCCGAGGCAGACGAAATAGCCGAAATTGGCCCCGGCATTGAGGTAGGTGTCGCCGGGGCGCAGCAGTTCCTGCACCAGCCGCGTGGTCCAGGCCTCATGCACCCCATCCCGCGTCACGCCGATGGCAACGTCCAGATTGAAGGCCGGCACCACCATGAAGCCGCCCCAGGCCGCCTCCACCAGCAATTCCCCCGGCCCCAGGGGCAGCACCCGCCGCTGCGATGGCGAGGACATCGCCGAGCTGACGTCATGGCTTTCCAGATAGCTCATGCCAGATGTTCCCGGAATGCGCGCAGGGCAATGAGGCCGACGAACCAGACGAGCAGCGCGACAGCGAAGACGGTGACGGTATTGGCGATGCGGGCCGGGTAGATGGCCGCTTCCGGGGCCACCGGCCGCACCACGGGGGCGAGAAAGACCTGCTGGCGCGACGCCTCCGCACGGCTGCGTTCCAAGGCGGACATCGCGGCCTCATAGGCGCGCTGGGCGAAGATCGCCTCCGTCTCCAGCGCCTCGAAGCCACCGATGCTCTGGCTCAAGGCGCCGCCGCGCGCATCCGCCGTGGTCAGACGCGCCTGCACCTCCGCCACCTGCGCCTCGGTCGCGCGCAGATTGCCGAGCAGCTGCATCACCGGCGTGGCACTGTCGCTCATCACCGCGCGCAGATTGGCCAGCTGCGCGCGCATGGCGATCACGTCCGACTGCAGCTTCACCAGATGTTCCGAATAGGCCTGGGCATTGCGCCGTGGATCGACCACCTGGCGATTCTCGCGAAACGCCTGCACGGCGATGCGGGCGGCGGCGAAGCGGGCCTCGGCCTGGGCGACATCGCGCTCGGCGGCGGCCATCAGCTCCGCCCGGCTGCGCGCCGACATGTCGTTGACCAATTCCTCCGACGCCTTTTCCACCGCCTGGGCGAGGGCGAAGGAATCCGCCGCCGTGAAGGCGCGCAGCTCCACCGTGACGATGCCGCTGGCGCGGTCGAAATAGGGCCGCACCTGTCGCCGCCAGGCGCGCAGCGCGGTCTCGATCGGCGCGGTGGGGTCGAGCCAGGCCAACGGATCGGCCTCCGCCCGCCCGAGAATGCCGCGCACATCGGCATGGCGCCCGACCGCCAGGATGGCCGCGGCGCTTTGCAGGTGCTGCACCACCGCATAGGCATCCGTATTGCCGGCGATGCCGCCCGCCAGCATGCCTGCGGGCAGGGTCGCGCGGGCCGGGTCGGCCGGGCGCACCGCGAAGCGGATGTCCACCGCATATTGATCGGCGGCCCAGCCCACCTGCCAGGCGCCGAAGGCCAGCGTTGGCAGCAGCACCAGCAGCAGGAAGCCCAGCAACAGCCCCTTCCCCCGCTTCGGCCGCAGCACTGGCGTGGGCGGCTTGTGCGATGGCGCCTGCTGGCCGCCCTGCTGCTGCCGCAGCAGATCCTCCAGGGTCCGGGGTCGAGTCTCGGTTTCAAGCATCGGCAACCCCCATCATCTCGGCATAGCGGTCCAGAGCCTCATCCACCGTGTCGAAGGCGATCAGCGCGCCGTCGGACAGGATGGCGCAGCAGTCGCAGAGGCTGCGAATGGTCTGGCTGTTGTGGGACACCAGGATCAGCGAGGCGTGCCGCAGCCTGTCGCGGAAGGCGGCGACGGAGCGCGCGCGGAAACGCGCATCGCCAACCTCGGTGATTTCATCGACGAGATAGACATCGAAATCGATGGCGAGCGAGGCGCCGAAGGCGAACTTCGCCATCATGCCGGAGGAGTAGTGCTCGAGCGGCGCATCCATCTCGACCGTCAACTCGGTGAAGTCGGCGACCGCGCGCACCATGGCGGCCGCGTCCAGCCCATAGATCCGAGCCAGGAATTGCAGATTCTCCCGCCCGCTGAGCTGCGGATGGAAGGTGCCGGAAAAGCCCATGGGGAAGGAGACGCGGCCATGGCGGTGAATGCGCCCGGTATCCGGCGGCTCCGTCCCCGCGATCAGCCGCAGCAGCGTGGACTTGCCGGCGCCGTTCGGCCCCAGCACGCCCACCTTCAGCCCGGCGGGAAAGGCCATGGTCGCATCGCGCAGGATCGCCCGCCTGCCGCCATCTGCGGTGCGGTAGGATTTGCTGACACCTTCCAGGATCACCATCAGGCGGGCCGCCGCATCTGGCGCGACGTCGCGGCGAACAGGCCAGTGCCAACCAACAGGCAGCCGATGGTCCATTGCGAAAGATAGCCGACGTCGAGGAACGGGCTTTCATAGCCGTGGAAATAGGCCTGCCGCATCCATTCCGTGACATGCACCAGCGGGTTCAGCAGGATCAGGCTGCGGATATCCTCCGGCATGTCGAGCGGATGGTAGAAGACGCCGCAGGTGAAGTATTGCAGCCGCAGGAAGCTCGGCCACAGCTTCTCCCAGGCGGAGCTGTAGGTGGAGACCACCATGTTCACGCAGGCGACGCCGAAGGACAGCAGGAACAGCATCACGTAGCAGGCGATCATCGAGGCCGGGTCCTCCGGCAGATGGCCGACGCCGAAGATGATCAGCAGCGTGAAGGTCAGCGCCGCGACCACCAGATCCGTCACCGCCGAGAGCAACGACTTCGCCGCCAGCACGTCGAACAGCCCGACCGCCGGCACCAGCAGCAGCGACCTGTTGGCCGCCGGCAGGTCCATCGCGCGTTCCGTCATATGCGCGAAGAACAGGAAGGACAGCACGCCGGTCATGTAGAAGGTCAGCATGGCGTTGCCGATCGGCGGCTGGCTGTCATGACCGAGGAACAGGAACACCGCGCTCAGCAGCAGCACATGCGACAGTGGTTCGAACAGCGCCCAGGCGTAGCCAAGGCGGCTGCTGCTGAACATCGTCCGGGTTTCCCGCAGCAGCAGCGCATCGACGATGCGCGCGCGGGTTGCCATGGCGCGGCCCAGCGGCGGCGGCGGCGGCGGCGCCAGCTGCGCCGGCACCCGTGCCCAGCCTGGCTGCGGCACGGCGCGCGGCGCGGGCACAGCTTCCGCGATGGTTGGCGGCACCGGCTTTTCCGCGGCATGGGCCACGCGGATCTGCTCGGCATGCGGCCGGTGCAGGCCCGACAGCCGGGCGGCCCGGTTCGCCGCGTTGATCGCATCCGCGGTATGCCCCAGCTCCAGCAGGCCGGAGGAGGCGAGGCGCCAGGCCTGGTGCGAGTCCGGCGCGGCGCCGATGGCCCGCCCCGCCGCCAGCAGCGCCGGTCCCGGCTGCGCCGCACGCAGCAGCAGCCCGGCCAGATGTTCCAGCAATTCCGGCTGCTCGGGCGCGGCTTCCGCCGCAATGCGCGCCGCTTCCAGCGCCGGCGCGTCCCGCCCCAGCAGCATCCAGGTGCCAGACAGGGCGCGCGCAACCATCGCGCTGCTGGCCCCGCCCCGCCAGGCCGGCAGCAGCAGCGCCTCCGCCAGTTGATGCCGCCCGGCGACCAGGATCAGGGAGGCAAAATGCACCCGCGGCACCTCCGCCTCCGGATCCCGCGCCGCGGCGAGCAGGGCGGCGACGAGGCTCGGCCCCGGGGCATCCGTCGGCAGGCCGATCTCGCGCAGCGCCGCCTCCAGCCGTGGGTGCGTCACCTCCCGCGCCGTCAGCAGGTTGGGCAGCGCGGCGCGGCGGTCGAGGAGCACGGCGGCGAGCAGCGCCTCCGCGGCCGGCGGATCAGGCCAGCGGTCGAACAGCATCGCAGCCTCTTGCGCCAGGCCGGATTCGATCGCGGTGGCGATCGCCGAAAGGGGCCGCGGCGCATCCTGCACCATGGCGCGACGCGGCCCCTAGCGGCCTGCCCGCATGCCGCATGACGCATCATGCGGAACACGGACAGGGCAGCGCGTGAAGCAGCTGTGCGCCATCAGCCGAGCACCTCGGCCGGCTGCGCGGGGATGAGCTGCACGGGGCTGGCCAGCGACGCCTCCTCGGGCTTCGCGGGCGGCAGCATGCCGGGCGGCAGGCTCACCTTCAGATACAGCGCCGCATTGCTGCGCGCGTCATGGGTCGAAGCCCGGTCGGGTGGCGGCGGCGGCCCGGCCTCGATCCGCCGGGCGAGTTCGGCGAAGTTGCCGATGTCGAAAAACTCCACCCGCCCCGGATGGTAGCGGGCGAATTGCAGGAAGGCGCGGGTGCGGGAGGCGATGACCCGGCAGCCCATATCCACCGCCATGGCGATCGGGCCGCTGCTGGATTGCCCGACCTCCAGATAGGGCAGCACCACCGTGTCGCACAGCGCCATGGCGGTCATGAACTGGGAATCGTCCAGCACGCCCATGAAGTGCAGCCGGTCGTGCAGATCCTGCGGATGCCGCGCCAGCAGATCCCGCGCGGAGGCATCCAGCGTCAGGTTGGTGGCACCGCCCTGGCGCAGCTCGTCGATCACGGTCTGGCCGATCCGCCCCTTGGTCAGCAGGCGGTCGATATAGGCGTCGCGCGGCGCATGGCGGGCGATGGCCTGGGGATGGATGCCGCCGAAGACCAGCAGATGATGGTCGGGCGGCAGGTAGCGCAGCGCCTCCACCGCCGTCTCGAAGCCCTTATAGGGCGAGAGGAAGCCGAAGGTGCCGATCAGCTTCGCCTCTGGCGGCAGCCGCTTCATCATCGGAAAGGCGTCGCGCGTCGCCGCGGCGCGAATGGCGGCGGCATCCGCGGCCGGCACGAAGGCCAGCGGGTGGTGGTGGACATCGGCCAGCCTGTGCACGTCCCGCAACAGGCGCATGTCGCGCCGCGTATGGGCGATGACATGCACGGGCTTGCGCCGCTGCTGGCGCCGCAGCTCTGCGGAGACGCCGGTGGCGAGCGACCAGGCGCGCAGGCTTTCCACTGTCACGGTGGCTGCGCGGACCAGGCGCAGCTTGCCGGCGAGTTGCAGGATTTCGCCATAGGGGACCACCACCTCGTCGAGGATGGTGTGGAAGGTCACAGACAGGGAAGGCGCGGCACGGGCCAGCACGCGAAATCGCCGAAGAATCTGTGCGGCCGTGCGACCGAGCGTGCCATGCTCTAACTGAATATTAACACTGTCGTATTCTGCGAGACTCGTCGCAATTTCTTTAATGTGCTGATCCGCCAAAACTTGGACCTGACGATGCGGACTCCGCAGCAAATATTGGTCAAGATCGAAGACCCGAACATCCATCGAGTCCCGGAGCTGCCGTTCAAGCGCACGGGTATATCCAGCGATTCCACAGAGCTCATCATAGGTACTGATGATCGCCAGACGCGGGCGCTGGCCCATGCGATGGCCCGCAGGCGGGGATTTATGTCCAATATGCACAGCCTGTGCGTTCCCATTTGCCTTTGGTCAACAACTCAAGGTAGATGATTACACCTTCGCATGACGCCGGTGCAAGCATGCGGATGGGGTGATGGATCAGTATAATAATGCGAGATTCAGAACAAAAACTGATAATCATCTTGGTTGATCGGGCCACCCCGGACTGCGTCGCATGAGTGCGCCAGCGCTCCGGCTGCTGGACAGTCCGCCGGCCCTTACGGTGCGCAGGCCCTGCCCGGCGACAGGGCGGCTGTTGCGCAGCCATCGTCCGCCGCCGCCGCTCTGGCTCGATCTCTCCCGCCTTCTCTGGCGCGTTTTCCGGGGCACGCTGACGGGGGTGGATCGGGTCGAATTGGCCTATGCCGAACATCTGCTCGCCCTGGCAGGCGATCGTCTGCGTTTCGTGGCCTACGATTATCGCGGCGGCTTCGGCCTGCTGCCGCATGACCGTTGCGCGGCGCTGGTCCGCGCCATTGGTCCGGCCTGGGAAGCAGGCACCCTGTCCCGACTCGCCCCGCGCGCCCTGGCGCTGTTCGCGGGCAGCCTCGCCCCCTGGGCCAGGGCGCCGTCAGCGCCCCCAGGGGCACCCGCGCCCTTCTACCTCAATGTCTCCCACCACCCGCTGGCGCATACCGGCGCCGTCGCGCGGCTGCTGCGCGGCAGCGGCGCGCGGCTGGTGCCGCTGGTGCACGACCTGATCCCGCTGGACTGGCCCGAATATGTGTCGCCCGCGGAAACAGCGCGGCACCTCCGCCGGCTGCGCACCATCACCGACCATGCCAGCGCCGTGATTGCCAATTCCGCGGCCACCGCGGCGAGCTTGCGGCCCCTGCTGCCAGCCGGACTGCCGCTGCTGGCGGCGCCGCTGGGCGTGGTGCCGCGTCGTGCCGCCGCGTTGCCGCCGGCGCTGGGCGACGCGCCCTTCTTCCTGTGTCTCGGCACCATTGAGCCGCGCAAGAACCATCTGATGCTGCTGCATCTCTGGCGCCGCCTGGCGGAGCAGCCGGGGCCCGTGCCGAAGCTGGTCATCGTCGGCAGTCGCGGCTGGGACAATGAACAGGTGCTGGACCTGCTGGATCGCTGCGCCAGGCTGCGGCCGCATCTGGTGGAACTCGGCCGAGTTTCGGATGGCATCGTGGCCGGGTTGATGGACCATGCCCGCGCGCTGCTGATGCCCTCCTTCGCCGAGGGCTTTGGCCTGCCGGTGGCGGAGGCGCTGACCCGCGGCACCCCGGTGCTGTGCAGCGATATCGCCGCGCATCGCGAACTGGCCGGACCCGTCGCCGAATATCTCGACCCGCTTGACCTGCCCGCCTGGCAACAGGCAGTGCAGGACTATGCCCGCCCCGACGCGCCCCGGCGCGCCGCGCAGCTCCGCCGGCTGGCGGGCTGGGAGGCGCCGGACTGGCCCGCCCATATCGATACCGTGCTGAGCTTCCTGGACGATCTGGAAGCCTAGGACTGCGCCGGACAGTCGGGATGGCCGATAGCGATCATTCGGCCGCGCTGTCCCGCCATAAGCGGCGCGGCGCTTTGGAACAAAACTAGAATATGATAGGGTGCGAGTCCCAAAGAGGTCCCTCATCATGGCTGCACGCAATCAGGCGTCGCGTCCCCGACGCGCGCCGCGCCCGGTGGACGCCGCGATCACCCGCCTTCTGGCCCTGGCCGGTCGTGGCGCCGCGCCAGGCCGCATGGCACGGGAGGTTCAGGTGATCGCCGGCGAGTGGCTCGGCACGCCCGAAGCGGACCGGTTGGAAATCCGCGAGCGGCTGGATGAACTGCATGAGCAGTTCTCCTCCGGCATCGGACATGCCGAGGAACAGGTCGCTGACCTCGATGCTGGCGAGGCCGCCGCGATGAAGCAGGCGCGCGCCATGCTGGCCGCCCTGGTCGCAACGCGGGATGCCGCGGCGCGGGCCAGGGGAGATCTGGAAGAAGGTAAAGTCACGAATTTGTGATGTCCCAGCCCGCATCGCATCGAGCGTTTCACCTGGCGCTAAAACAGTGATCGCAATCGGCGATGTCTCACTTATCAAGACCTGCACAGCCGTCACATCATTCCGGCTCGAATTTCTTTTTGGTTTGCAAGGGCCTGCAACCAGGGGCCCGCACGGCCGCGTTTTACGATCCGCCTGCGGTACAACCGGGACGCGATTCGCGCAAACCGGGTCAACGATGCGAGCTCGCAACCTTGGGTAGACTTGCCGGCCGGGTCCATCCTAGTTTCCGCCGCATGCAGCGGTCGCCAGCCCAGATTCGTCAACGACGTCTGTTCCGTACCGCCTTTGTGGTGGTGGCGGTCGGGGGGCTCGCTGCCCTGCTGCTGGGCCTTGGTGACGTGGTGAGCGCCGCCTTGGACCCACCTGCCGCCGTGCAGCCCTACGACCCGCTGCAGCGCTGGTAGCTTGTCCCAGTTGAAACTGCTCCGCCTGGCCGTGGCGCTTGGCGGCTGCGTACCGGTTTTCGCCGGTGGTGCAGGTGTGCTGCTTGGGCCGGGCATGATCGGGATCGGCGCCGCCGATGCGGCGGCTGACAGCCACTTCCGCTACCTCTCGGGCCTGCTGCTGGCGATCGGCCTGGGATTCTGGAGCACGATTCCCGCCCTGCCCCATCGCACCGCCCGCTTTCGCCTGCTGACGGTGATCGTTGTGCTGGGCGGGCTGGCGCGGCTGGCGGCGCTTCCGGGCCAGGGCTGGCCCGGCCTGCCGATGGGCGCCGCGCTGGGCATGGAGTTGCTGGTGACACCGCTGCTCTGCCTGTGGCAGGCGCGCATTGCCGCATCGAGGTCCATCCCGGCCTGACGTCCGGCACGACGTGGTGCTAACATGGTCGCGTGAACGTCCTTGCCCCGCCCCGCGCGCGTCTGCAGATCGATGTGGTCTTTGACCTGGTCTGTCCCTGGTGCTTCCTCGGCACCCGCAGGCTGCGGCGCGCCCTGCGCATGCGGCCCGATATCGCCGCCGACATCGCCTGGCGCCCCTTCCTGCTGAACCCGGACATCGCGGCGGGCGGCGTGCCACGCCAGGACTACATCATCCGCAAATTCGGTGGCGAGGACCGCGCCCGCCGCCTGCACGCCACCATCGCAGAGCTCGGCCGGAATGAGGGCGTGGCCTTCCAGTTCGACCTGATCCGCCGCATCCCGCCCTCGCTCGACGCGCATCGCCTGGTGCGCCTCGCGGACCGACATGGGGTCGCCACCGAGGCAGTCGATTCGCTGTTCCAGGCCTATTTCTGCGAGGGGCAGGATATCGGGGAGCTGGGCGTGCTGGTACGGATTGCCGCGGCCCTCGGCATGGACCCCAGCACCACCCGCCGGCTTTTGTCGAGCACGGCGGAGGCGGAGGCGGTGCATGCCGACAACCTCCGCGCCCATCGCCTGGGCATCAATGGCGTGCCTTGCTTCGTGGTCCAGGGGCGCCATGCCATCGCCGGGGCGCAGGAGCCGGAGGTGATCGAGCGGCTGCTGGATGTGGCGGTCGTGGAAGGCTAGCCCCTAAGCCATCCGGGGGCGCTTCGGCCGCAGGAACAGGGTCAGCCCCAGCGCGAAGACCAGCGCCGGCAGCAGCATGAGGTTCAGCACCTCCCACCCCAGCGTGGCATGGATGACGCCGGAGCCCAGCGCCGTGCAGGCGACGGTGCCGAAGACGATGAAGTCATTCGCCGTCTGCGCGCGCACCCGCTCCTCCGGCGCATGGGATTCGCCCAGCAGCGTGGTGGCGCCGGTGAACATGAAGTTCCAGCCCAACCCCAGCAGCACCAGCGCGGCGACGAAGTGCCAGAAGGTCTCGTCCTGCACCGCCACCGCAACGCAGAGCGCGTTCAGCACCGCGCCCGTGGCGATGATGGTCCGCGCGCCAAAGCGGGCGATCAGCCGGCCGGTGAAGAAGCCGGGGGCGAACATCGCCACCGCATGGGCCTGGATCACCGTGGCGCTGGCGCCGACGCCAAAGCCGCAGGCCATCATCTCCAGCGGCGTCGAGGTCATCAGCAGGTTCATCGTGCCATAGGCCATGGCGCCGGTGCCGGCCGCGGCCAGGAAGGCGGGGCGGCGCAGGATCTCGATGATCGGCGTCGCCACCTTCGGCCGTGGTGGCGCCGGCGGCAGCCGCACGATGGTCAGCAGCACGGCGCAAAGAATCGGCAGCAGCGACAGCAGCAGATAGGTGCCGAGGAACAGGAAGGGCTCCAGCATATCCTTGCTGTGCTTCACCAGTTCCGGCCCGAAGATCGCGGCCAGCACGCCACCGGCCATGACCAGGGAGATGGCCTTGGGCCGATAGGCTGGGCTGGCGACCTCGGCGGCGGCGAAGCGATAGTGCTGGGCGATGCCGAATCCGATGCCGGCGGGCAGCGCGCCCAGCGCATAGACCCAGAAATCGCCGAGCCAAATGCCCAGCGCGAAGGTCAGCGCGCCGCAGAAAGACCCCGCCGCCCCCATCAGGAAGCCGGCGCGCCGGCCAAGGCGGGCGAAGATGATCCCTGCCGGGATGGAGGCCGTCATGGTGGCCACCATCTGCAAGGCCAGCGGCAGCGTTGCCAGCGACTTGTCCGTGGCCAGGCTGTAGCCGACCAGCCCGCCCATCGCGACCTGGCCGACGACGGAGGCGTTCATCAGCGCCTGGCAGAAGAACAGCAGACGGACATCGCGCTTCATCGCGCGCTCGGCCTGCATGTCGGTCGCGGTCATCAGAAGTGGCTCCAGCCGGTCGCTTGCAGATCCAGGGCACGGCCGGCGGCATCCCGCACACGCACCCCCTCCCCGGCCTCGATATGGCCGATGCGGGTCACCTTCGTCGTGCCAGATAGGGCGTGCACGGCGTCCCGCGCGGCGGGGTCGGCGGTGAAGACCAGCTCGTAATCGTCGCCGCCCGTCAGGATGCGCGATAGCAGCGCCGCATCATCCGCCAGGGCCGCGCGGGCCGGGTCGGAGAGCGGCACCAGATCGGCCTCGATCACCGCCGCGCAGCCAGCGGCCCGGGCCAGATGGCCGAGGTCCTGCACCAGCCCGTCCGAGACATCCATCGCCGCATGCGCCAGCCCGACCAGCGCCTGGCCCAGCGCCAGGCGCGGCCGTGGCAGCCGGTAGCGCTCGGCCAGATGCGAATCGGCCGGCAGCCCCCCCGTCAGCGCCAGCAGCCCCAGCGCCCCGTCGCCAATGCTGCCCGAGACCCAGACATCATCCCCCGGCCGCGATCCCACCCGGCGCAGCGCCGCGCCGGGCGCCACATGGCCGAGAATGGTCAGCGAGAAGGTCGCCGGCCCTTCTGTCGCCACGGTGTCGCCGCCCAGCAATTCGATGGCGAATTCCGCTTGGTCCTGCGCCAGCCCGGCCGCGAAGGCCGCGATCCAGTCCTGGGTCACGCCGCGTGGAAAGGCGGTGGTCATCAGATAGGCCAGCGGCACCGCGCCCATGGCGGCGAGGTCCGACAGATTCACCCGCAGCAGCTTGCGGCCCAACGTCTCCGGCGGGTCATCCGCCAGGAAATGCACGCCCGCCACCATGGCATCCGCCGCCAGCACCAGGGTGCGCCCCGGCGGCGGGTCGAGCAGCGCGGCATCGTCGCCGAGGCCCAGCGCACCGCGCCCCGCCAGGGGCGCGAAATGCCGCGCGATCAGCCCGAACTCCCCGGGCAGCGCCATGGTCAGAGCGCGTAGAAGAATCGAGCTTGAGTATTAATGCCCGTTGAAATCATTAGAATTTTCCTGCCGTTTTGGGCGCTGTCGGGCATTAATTCACAAGCTCTCAGCCGCGCGGCGCGGGGGCGAATTCGTCGGCGCGAAAGGCCCGGGCCAGCGCGTCCAACACGCCATTGGCGAAGCGCGGCTCGTCGCCAACGAAGAAGCCGTTGGCGATGTCCAGATACTCGTTGATCACCACCCGCGCCGGCGGGTCGTTGGGCATGGATAGCTCGCCAGCCGCGGCGCGCAGCAGGGCCCGCAGCACGGGGTCGAGCTTCTCCAACGGCCAGTCCTTGGCCAGGGCCTTGCCGATGGTCTCGTCCAGGCTTTCGATCTTCGCGGCGGTGTTGCGGACGATGCGGGCGAAAAGCTTGGCATCCACCTCCGGAATCCGGCCCTCGCCGAAACCGTCATCGGCCTCATTCGGGCCGAGGCGGTGGCGGACGAACTGGTCGATCACCGTCTCCGGGCTCTCGCCGGCCTGCTCGCTCTGGAACAGCGCCTGCACCGCGGCAACGCGCGCGCCGGTGCGCGGGCGTCCAGAGGGGGCAGGCCTCGGACCCTTGGGTTTCTGGCCGCTCATCGGCGCGCCCAATGGGAGAAATGCCAGCGGCGCGCCAGGGTGACCTGGCCGAGCACCGCATGCGCCGCCTCCGCGCCCTTATTGTGGTGGTCGGCACGGGACCGGGCGATGGCCTGGTCGAGGCTGGCCACCGTCAGCAGGCCGAAGCCCAGCGGCGCGCCATATTCGGAGGCGACCGTCATCGCGCCCTGGCAGACCGAGGCGCAGATGAAGTCGTAATGGTCCGTCTCGCCCTTCACCACGCAGCCGAGCAGCAGGAAACCGTCCCAGCGATCCGGCGCGCCGAGCGCCATGCGCAGCGCCGCCGGCATTTCGAAGGCGCCGGCCACATCGACCACCTCAAGGCTCGCGCCCACGCCTTCCAGCACCCCTCGGGCGCCGGCCAGCATCCCGCCGACGACCTCCCCGTAATAGGGCGCCTGGATCACCAGGATGCGCGGCGGCTCCCCGGCCAGGGTTTTTGCCGCGCGGTTGGGAGCGTCCTTCGTACTCACTTGCTGTCCTTCGGAATCGGTCGCGTCTCGACCACGGTCAGGCCGTAGCCTTCGAGGCCCACCACGGGGCGAGGTTTGTCGGACAGGCGGATGATGTCGCGCAAGCCCAGATCGGCCAGGATCTGCGCGCCAATGCCATAGTCGCGGATTTCCGGCGAATTCAGCCGCCGTTCCCGCATCGCGCGCACCTGCTGCGACAGGCCATCGAGGCGCCAGTCCCGCAGCATCACCACCACGCCGCGCCCGGCCTCCGCGATGGCGCGCATCGCCGCATGCAGGTCGTCTTCCACCTTGCCACCAACCAGGTCGCGCAGCAGGGAGGTGGCGTGCATGCGCACCAGCATCGGCGCGGGACCCGAAAGGTCCCCCTTCACCAGCGCCAGATGTTCGCCATGGTCCAGCGACGAGGCATAGACCACGACGCGCCAGGTGCCGCCGACCCCCTCCACGCTGCCTTCCTCCACCCGCCGCACCAGCCGTTCCGTGCGCCGGCGATGGGCGATCAGATCGGCGATGGTGCCGAGCTTCAACCCGTGATGCTGGGCGAAGGCCACCAGATCCGGCATCCGGGCCATGGAGCCGTCGTCATTCATGATCTCGCAGATCACGCCGGCCGGATTCAGCCCGGCGAGGCGGGCGAAATCCACCGCCGCTTCGGTATGCCCGGCGCGCACCAGCGTGCCGCCATCGCGCGCCACCAGCGGGAAGACATGGCCGGGGGTGACGATGTGCTCGCGGCCCAGTTCCGGATTGATGGCGACCGCCACGGTGCGCGACCGGTCGGCGGCGGAGATGCCTGTGGTCACGCCGTCCCGCGCCTCGATGCTCACCGTGAAGGCGGTGGCATGGCGGGTGCCGTTGGACTGCGCCATCAGCGGCAGGCCGAGCTGTTCCACGCGCTGCCGCGCCATCGCCAGGCAGATCAGCCCGCGCGCGTGCTTGGCCATGAAGTTGATGGCATCCGGCGTGGCGAATTGCGCCGGGATGACCAGGTCGCCCTCATTCTCCCGGTCCTCGTCATCCACCAGGATGAACATGCGGCCGCGGCGGGCTTCCTCCAGCAATTCCTCAGTGGGGCTGAGGAAGTCGTGGAAATTGGTGGTCTTGGTGGTGACGGTGCTCATGCGTTGAACTCCCGCAGGCGGGCGACGTAGCGGGCCAGCATGTCGATCTCGATATTTACCAGATGCCCGGGGCGGAGCTGCGCGAAGCCGGTCACCTCGGTGGTGTGGGGGATGATGTTCACGCCGAATTCGTGGCCCTCAACTTCGTTGACGGTCAGCGAGACACCATCAATGGCCACCGAGCCTTTCGGGGCGATGAACGGCGCGATGGCCGGTGGCACACGGAAGCGCCAGCGGGTGGAGCCATTCTCGGGCGTGGAGGACAACACCTCCCCCAGCCCGTCGACATGGCCGGAGACGACATGGCCACCCAGCTCATCGCCCATTTTCAGGGGCCGTTCCAGGTTGATGCGCCGCCCGACCTGCCAGCCGCCCAGCGAGGTTTTGGCCAGTGTCTCGGCGGAGGCTTCGACCGTGAAGGTGGCGGGTTCGAGTTCCACCGCCGTCAGGCAGCAACCGGAACAGGCGATGGAGGCGCCGATCACGGCACCCTCCAGCCAGCCTTCCGGCACGGCCACGGTCAGCCGCATATCCTGCCCGTCGCCGATCGGCGTGATGGATGTCACCTCGCCCTGGGCAGTGATGATCCCCGTGAACATTCAGCCAGCCTCACGCTCGAATTCGGTCAGCATATCCGCGCCCAGCGCGCGCACCGCCACGCGGCGGAACTTGGGCGCCTTGGCGAGTTCCGGCAATGGGAGAGGATAGGAGGCTGGAATGCCATCCCCGCCGATCACCATCGGTGCATGGAACCAGGCCAGCCGATCCACCAGCCCTTCCCGCAGCAGGGACGCGGCGATGCCCGCCCCGCCTTCGGCCAGCAATCGGGTAATGCCGCGCTGGGCGAGCGCCGCCAGGATGCCCCGCATGGCCAGACCCTCCGGCCCCCGCGGCACTTCCAGAATCTCCACGCCAGCCTCGCGCAGGGGTGCCAGGGCACTCTCCGGATGGCCGGGGATGGTGGCGACCAGGGTCGGAACCTCGCGCGCCGTCCGCACCAGCTTCGCGGTCGGCGGGATGCGCAGCCTGGCATCGGCGACGATTCGGGGCGCGGGCACCGGCACGCCGCCGGGCAGACGGCAGGTCAGGTCGGGATCGTCATCCAGCACCGTGCCGCTGCCGACCAGGATGGCATCGTGCCGGGCGCGCAGGCCATGGGCGGAGCGGCGCGCCTCCGGCCCCGTGATCCAGTGGCTTTCCTTGGTGGCGGTGGCGATGCGGCCATCCAGCGTGGTGGCCAGCTTCAGCGTGACCATGGGCAGGCCCTGGCGCAGGCGCTTGATGAAGCCGGCATTCAACGCCGCGGCCTCCTCGCCCAGAAGCCCTTCCTCCACCACGACACCGGCAGCGTGCAGCCGCGAAAAGCCTTCGCCATCGACGCGGGGATCAGGGTCCCGCAGCGCCACCACCACCCGCGACACACCGGCGGCGATCAACGCATCCGTGCAGGGCGGCGTGCGGCCCCAATGGCAGCAGGGCTCCAGCGTCACATAGGCGGTCGCCCCCCGGGCGCGGGCGCCGGCGCATTTCAGCGCCTCTGTCTCCGCA
This sequence comes from Roseomonas sp. F4, assembly GCF_053891155.1. Classification (NCBI taxonomy): domain Bacteria; kingdom Pseudomonadati; phylum Pseudomonadota; class Alphaproteobacteria; order Acetobacterales; family Roseomonadaceae; genus Roseomonas; species Roseomonas sp. F4. Next base: position 179,535 of record NZ_JBSSHK010000004.1, on the reverse strand, counting down.
TGCGGGCGACCGCCCGGCTGGGTCCAGCCACGCCCGGCCACCAGGCCATCCGCCGCCACGATGACGCAGCCCACCGCCGGATTGGGCCAGGTATTGCCAAGGCCGCGCGCCGCCAGCGCGAGCGCGGCCCGCATATGCGCCAGATCGTCCGACACGCTCAGGAGCCTTCGATCTTCCCGAGGAAAGCGCGGAAATCCTTCGCTTCCCGGAAATTGCGGTAGACGCTGGCGAAGCGGACATAGGCCACCTCATCCACGTCGCGCAGCGTTTCCATCACCACCTCACCCACGCGGCGGGAGGTGACCTCGCTATCCGCCTCCACTTCCAGCCGTCGCTGGATGCCGGTGACGATGCGCTCGATCCGCTCCTCCTCGAAGGGGCGCTTGCGCAGGGCGACGCGGACGGACCGTGCCAGCTTGTCGCGGTCGAAGGGCACGCGGCGGCCGTCCGTCTTGATGACGATCAGCTCCCGCAACTGCACCCTTTCAAAGGTCGTGAAGCGGTTGCCGCAAGCCGGGCAGGACCGGCGGCGGCGAATGGCCCCGCCATCCTCCGCCGGACGGCTGTCCTTCACCTGCGTATCTTCATGCCCGCAAAAGGGACAGCGCATGTATCTATGCCCTCAAGCGCCGGGCGCCGGCTCCGCCGGCTTGGCTACGCGCCTTGCACTGTTTCGCCGGGCCATGCGGTGCATCTGGGCGCGGCTGCCCTTCGGGCGCTCGGCCCGCTAAAGCGCGCGGGCCGCAGGTGGCGCCAATCGTCAGGCCCAAGTCGCCCTGAGGGGGGAGCGCCATTGGGTGGTTCACCCGTAGATCGGAAAGCGACGGCAGAGGTCCAGTACGCGGGACTTCACGGCGCCCTCGACGGCCTTATTCGCCTCGGCGCTATTGGCCTTTGCAAGGCCATCAAGCACTTCGCCGATCATCTGACCGATCTGGGTGAACTCACCCTCCCCGAATCCGCGGCTGGTCGCGGCCGGGCTGCCGAGGCGGACGCCGGAGGTGACCATCGGCTTCTCGGGGTCGAAGGGGATGCCGTTCTTGTTGCAGGTCAGATGGGCGCGGTTCAGCGCGCCTTCCGCCGCCTTGCCGGTCAGCTTCTTCGGCCGCAGGTCCACCAGCACCAAGTGGTTGTCGGTGCCGTCGGTCACCAGGTCGAAGCCCTGCGCCTTCAGCTCCACCGCCAGCGCCTTGGCATTGGCCACGACCTGCTTCGCATAGGCCCGGAACTCCGGCCGCAGCGCCTCGCCGAAGGCGACCGCCTTGGCGGCGATCACATGCATCAGCGGGCCGCCCTGCAGGCCCGGGAAGACCGCGCTGTTGAACTTCTTGGCCAGCGCCTCGTCGTTGGTGAGGATCATGCCGCCGCGCGGCCCGCGCAGGGTCTTGTGCGTGGTCGTCGTGGTCACATGCGCATGCGGCAGCGGCGAGGGATGCGCGCCGCCGGCCACCAGCCCGGCGAAATGCGCCATATCCACCATCAGATAGGCGCCGACCTCATCCGCGATAGCGCGGAACCGCGCAAAGTCCCAGTGCCGCGCATAGGCGGAGCCGCCGGCGACGATGACCTTGGGCTTCGTCTCCCGCGCAATCCGGGCGACTTCCTCCATGTCGATGAGTTGGTCCTCTCGGCGCACGGTATAGGGCTGCACCTTGAACCACTTGCCCGATTGATTGGCGGGAGCGCCGTGAGTCAGATGGCCGCCCGCGGCGAGGTCGAGCCCCATGAAGGTGTCGCCCGGCTGCATCAGGGCGAAGAACACCGCCTGATTGGCCTGCGCGCCGCTATGCGGCTGGACATTGGCAAAACCGCAGTCGAACAGCTTCTTGGCCCGCTCGATCGCCAGGGTCTCGGCGATATCGACCACCTCGCAGCCGCCGTAATAGCGGCGGCCGGGGTAACCCTCGGCATATTTGTTGGTCAGGACGGAGCCCTGCGTCTCCAGCACCGCCTTGGAGACGATGTTCTCGCTGGCGATCAGCTCGATGCCGTCCTGCTGGCGGATCAGCTCATCGCGCAGCGTGGCGGCGATCTCAGGATCGGTCTCGGCCACGGAGGCCTGGAAGAAACGGGCGGGGGTCATCGCCGGGGTCGTTTCATTCATCGGGACGGGCTCCATCCGGGGCTGAGCTTCTGGACGCGCCGGTCATGCCGGCCGCCCTCATAAGGTGTGGTGAGGAAAACGTTCAGCGCGTCCAGCGCCACTTCCGTGCCGATCAGGCGGGCGCCGAGGGCGAGGACATTGGCGTCGTTGTGTTGCCGGGTCAGCCGCGCGCCGGTCGCGTCATGCACAAGGCCGCAGCGGATGTCGGGGTGGCGGTTGGCGGCGATGGAGATGCCGATGCCGGTTCCACAGACCAGCACGCCGAAGCGCGCCGTGCCATCAGCCACCGCGGCGCAGACGGCGGCGGCGAAATCCGGATAGTCCACACTTTCCGGACCATGCGTGCCGAGGTCGAGCACCGGATGACCGGCGGCTTCCAGCGTGGCGCGCAGCGTGGCCTTCAGGGCGGTGCCGGAATGGTCGGAACCGAGGGCGATGGGTGTTTCGGCGGGGGTCATGCCAAGGCTGTTACCACTTCCTGTGTCCGCCAGGAACCACCGACGCCAGATGCTGTAGCGCATCCCAGACCCGCGCCAGCGCATGGCAGGACCTTCCGCTGCGCGGCGCAACAGAAGAAACACGCGCTGCGCCATGGACGAAACAAGGGTGCAATGCCTCCGCCTTGCCTCCGCCCCCCGGGACGTGGAACGGATGCGCCCGGGACAGGAGAGACAGAACATGGCGTCGTCCGAAAATCCGGAAACCATCGCGCTGCATGCCGGCTGGCGTGCGGACCCGACAACGGGCTCCGTCGCGGTGCCGATCCACCAGACCACCAGCTTCCAGTTCCAGGATACCGGCCACGCCCAGCGCCTATTCGGCCTGGCGGAGATGGGCAATATCTACACCCGCATCATGAACCCCACCGTGGACGTGCTGGAAAAGCGCGTCACGGCGCTGGAAGGCGGGGTGGCGGGGCTGGCGCTGGGCTCCGGCCAGGCGGCGACGACCTTCTGCGTGATGAACCTGTGCGAGGCGGGGGACAACATCGTCTCCTCCACCGACCTTTACGGTGGCACATGGAATCTGTTCGCCAATACGCTGAAATCCTTCGGCATCGAGGTCCGCTTCGTGGACCCGACGGACCCGCAGGCCTTCGTCAACGCCACCGATGACCGCACCCGCTGCTGGTATGCGGAGACGCTGCCCAATCCGAAGTTGCAGGTCTTCCCGATCGCGGAAGTGGCGGCGCTGGGCCGCAAGCTGGGCGTGCCACTGATCATGGACAACACCGCGGCGCCGGTGCTGTGCAAGCCGCTGGCCCTCGGTGCGGCCGTGGTCATGCATTCCACCACCAAGTGGATCGGCGGCCATGGCACCAGCATCGGCGGCGTGGTGGTGGATGGCGGCAATTTCGACTGGGAGGCCAATGCCGACCGATTCCCGACGCTGAACAAGCCCGACCCGAGCTATCACGGCGCGGTCTGGACCCAGGCGGTGAAGCCGCTCGGCCCGATCGCCTATATCATCCGTATGCGGGTGATCCTGTTGCGCGACCTCGGCGCGCCCCTGGCCCCGATGAACGCCTTCCTGACTTTGCAGGGGCTGGAGACGCTGCCGCTGCGGATGGAGCGCCATTGCGCCAATGCCCTGAAGGTCGCGGCCTTCCTGGCGGGCCACCCGGCGGTGGAAAAGGTCATCCACCCCAGCCTGCAAACCGGCGAGGCCAAGCGCCGGGCGGATGAGGCGTTGAAGGGCGGCTATGGCAGCCTGATGGGCTTCGAGCTGAAGGCGGGCGCCGAGGCCGGCCGCAAGTTCATCGAATCGCTCAAGATGTTCTATCACGTCGCCAATATCGGCGACGCCCGCAGCCTCGCCATCCACCCGGCCACCACCACCCATAGCCAGCTTTCGGTGGAGGAACAGGCGGCGTCGGGCGTCAGCCCCGGCTATGTGCGCCTGTCCATCGGCATCGAGCATATCGACGATATCATCGCCGATCTCGACCAGGCCCTGGCGGCCGCCGCGGCATGAGCGGCTATCCGGCGATCCGCCCCCGCCGCAACCGGGTGGATGCCTTCACCCGGCGGCTGGTGGCGGAGAACAAGCTCTCGGTCGATGACCTGATCTGGCCCATCTTCATCATCGAGGGCCAGGGGATCGAGACCGAGGTGTCCTCGATGCCTGGCGTGAAGCGCGTGACGCTGGACCGGCTGGCGGCGCATGTGGCGCCGGCGGCGCGGCTCGGCATTCCGGCCCTGGCCATCTTCCCCGCCACCGACCCCTCGAAGAAGGATGGCGAGGGGACCGAGGCCAAGAACCCGGAAAACCTGATGTGCAGCGCGGCCCGGCTGCTGAAGCGGGAATTTCCGGATCTCGGCCTGGTCGGCGACGTGGCGCTCGACCCCTACACCGACCACGGCCATGACGGCGTGCTGCGGCCCGGCCCGGGCGGCATGTATGTCGCCAATGATGAAACCGTCGAAATCCTCACGATCCAGGCCGTGATCCAGGCGGAGGCCGGGATCGACGTGATCGCGCCGTCCGACATGATGGATGGCCGCATTGGCGCGATCCGATCCGCGCTGGATGCGAAGGGCCTGATCCATACGCGCATCATGTCCTATGCCGCCAAATACGCCTCGGCCTTCTATGGCCCGTTCCGGGAAGCGGTGGGCTCCGGCGCCTCGCTGAAGGGTGGGGACAAGAAGACCTACCAGATGGACCCGGCCAATACGGATGAGGCGCTGCGGGAAGTGGCGCTGGATCTAGCCGAAGGTGCCGACATGGTGATGGTCAAGCCAGGCATGCCCTATCTGGACATCGTCCGTCGCGTGAAGGACCGTTTCTCCGTGCCGACCTTCGCCTACCAGGTCAGCGGCGAATACGCGATGATCATGGCGGCCGTCCGCAATGGCTGGCTCGATCATGACCGCGCGATGCTGGAGAGCCTGCTGGGCTTCAAGCGCGCTGGCGCCGATGGCGTCCTGACCTATTTCGCGGTTGAAGCGGCGCAGCGGTTGCGGGACGGCTGAGGGGACCAATCCATGCAGCACCACGCCTTCACCGAGCGGGATGTCGAGGGGCTGTTGCGGGCGAGCGAGGGTGTCGCCTCCACCCATCGCGGCGGCGCCGAGGGCCATGCCCGCGGCCGCCACCTGTTGCTCAGCAACGCCGAGCTGCTGGCCCGCTATGAGGCGATGATCGAGGCCCAGCAGCAACGCCGCGTCGCCCGCCGCGCCTCGGAGGCCGAGCGCGGCCGGAAATGGAAGCCGGGCGGACCGCTGTACCAGATGGTCACCGCCTGGGCGGACTGGGCCGATATGGTGGAGATGGGCTGCCTGCTGCTCAATTCGCCCCAGGCCCAGTCCGGCCTCGCCGCCATGTTCAACGGTGAACATGCGGCCGAAGGCGCGCGGTTGGAGGTGAGCTTCATCGCACCCCGCGACGTGATGATGCGCTATGTGCAGGGCGGGGTCTGCGTGCGGTCCATGCCGGTGCGGCAGTTGACCATGGTGGTGGACCGCGCCGACCGCGACCCGCTGCGCCTGCACATCCAGACCTTCTTCGGCGGCATCACGCTGGAGAACCCCTATAACGGCGCGGTGCTGTTCACCCCGCAGGGGCACGATGTGCTGGGCTTCACCGGCTTCGCCTTTGCTTGATGCAACCACCGCGAAAGCGGTAGGTTGCTGCGATGCGGCATAACCAGACATGAGCAACGACGCGCTCATCGGAATTCGTGCCCAGCGGGCGGAGGTGGAAGCCCTGCTGGCCTATACCCATGCCAAGGAAGCCGAGGCCAGGGTGCTGGCCTGGTGGCGCCTGCAACGGGCGCGGCAGGCGCGTCTGCAGGACATGGCGCCGGCAGCCGCGGCGCGACTTTCCCCCCTTCCCGCGCCGCCCCCCGGTGCCCTGGCCCGCTGGCAGTCCTGGGCGCTGCGTTTCGGCTTGCTGAGGCTGGAAGGCGCGGCGCCGCCCCGGCCGTTGGCGAAAGCCCTGGCGGGCAACGCGGCTCAGTCGCGTCCCAGGTAGTCCGCCACCAGCCGCGTCTGCGCCGGGTCCATCAACGCCGGGGCATGGCCGGCGCCGGCGATCTCCACCAAGGTCACCCCCGGCCGCCCTGCCATTTCGGCCGCTGTGGCGGCTTCCAGCACATCGCTTTCGGCGCCGCGCAGGATCAGGCTGGGCTGCTTCACATGGGCCCAGACCATGCCGAGTTCGATCGGCCCTTCCGCCGCTGTGGCGAAGGGCACGGCGATGGCCGGGTCGTGGTGGCTGGCGATGCCGCCCTCCGGCAGGCTGCGGGCGCTGGTTTCCGCCATATGGCGCCATTGCGCGTCGGTCAGCGCGCCGAAGGGGGCGTGCACCTCCCGCAAATGCGCCTCCAACCCCGCCAGGTCGTCATAACGCCGATCCTCCCGCACATAGGCGGCGATCCGAGCGGCGGCGGAGGCGGGGACGCGGCTGCCGACATCGTTCAGCACCAGCCGGCGGATCGGCGAGCCCGGCGCCGCAGCCAACAACATGCCACAGATTCCGCCCAGGGAGGTGCCGACCCAATCGACCGGCCCATCCAGCCGCGCCAGCAGATGCCCCAGCGCCACCACATAGCTCGGCGGCACGTAAAGCCGCGGATCGGGCAGCCAGTCGGAGGCGCCTCGCCCCGGCAGGTCCGGGCAGAACACCCGCCTGCCCTGCCCGGCCAGCACCCCCGCCAACACATCGAAGTCGCGCCCATTGCGGGTCAGGCCATGAACGCAGACCACCGGCGCGCCATCCAGCGGCCCCCATTCGGTCCAGGCGAGGCCATGGAAGGCCGCGCCCAGAAGGTAGCGCAGCCTGCCATGGCGCATCTCAGACGATGCCCTTGTCCCGCAACGCCTGGATCGCGGATTCGCTCATGCCGAGAAGGCCGGAGAGCACCTCCTCCGAATGCTCGCCGAGCCGCGGCGGCGGCACACGATAATCCGGCGGGGTGGAGGACAGCCGCACCGGATTGGCGATGACTTCCACCGTGGCGCCGGAGGAATGCGCCATCTCCACCACCACCTTGCGGGCCTGCACATGCGGGTCCGCGAAGACTTTCTCTAATGTATTGATCGGGCCGCAGCCGATCTTGGCGGCTTCCAGCGCGGCGACCCATTCATCGGTGCTGCGCTGCTGCATCACGGGCGTCAGGGTCTGTGTCACGAAGTCACGGTTGGCGACGCGGGCGGCATTGGTGGCGAAGCGCTCGTCGGAGAGCAGCGCCTGCTGGCCGGTGACCTCGCAGAAGCGGACAAAGGTCGGGTCATTGCCGACGGACAGCACGATGTGGCCGTCCCGGGTCGGGAAGACCTGGTAGGGCACGATATTTGGGTGCTGGTTGCCCAGGCGGGGCGGATTTTCCTTAGTGGCCAAGTAGTTCATGCCCTGGTTCGCCAGCCAGGCCACGCTGGTGTCCAGCATGCCGATATCCACCTGCTGGCCCTGGCCTGTGCGTTCCCGGTGGCGCAGCGCCGCCAGGATGCCGATGCAGCCGTACAGGCCGGCGAACAGGTCCGCCACCGGCACGCCCACCTTCTGCGGCAGCCCGTCCGGCTCCCCGGTCAGGGACATGACGCCGCCCATCGCCTGGATCAGCGAGTCATAGCCCGGGCGCGGCGCATAGGGGCCGGTCTGGCCGAAGCCGGTGATGGAGCAATAGATCAGGCCGGGGAATTTCTGGCTCAGCTGCTCGAAGCCCAGCCCGTACTTGGCCAGGGCGCCGACCTTGAAATTCTCCACCAGGATGTCGCAGCCATCCAGAAGCTGATGGACGATCGCTTGGCCCTCAGGCTTGGAGATGTCGAGCGTCAGCGACTTCTTGTTGCGATTGACGCCGAGGAAATAGGCGCTTTCCTTCGTCTCCGGCCAGACCGGCGGGGCGAAGCCGCGGGTGTCGTCGCCCGAATCGGGTTTCTCGATCTTGATGACCTCGGCGCCGAGGTCGCCCAGCATCTGGGTGCAGGTCGGTCCGGCCAGCACGCGTGTCAGGTCAAGGACCCTCAGGCCACGCAACGGTCCGCTCGGCGCCTTCTCCATGGTCAATGAAGTCCCTTTCCCTGTGTTCGTCCCGGCATTGCCGCCCGGCGCCTGGCGACGCATCTTGCGCCTCGGCGCCGCGAATGGTGGTCGCCGCTTATAGTGCCGTGTTCCCGCGGGAGGAAACCCATGCTCGACCTGCCCCACAAGACGCCCGAGGCGCCGACCACCGATCCCTTCGCCCTGGCGAAGGCCCTGTCCGGCGTGCATCTGATCGGCGGGCGCTACGTGCCGGCACGCTCCGGCAAGACCTTCGCCGTGGTGAATCCCGCGACCGGCGAACAGGTGGCGACCGCGGCGGAGGGGGATGCGGCGGATGTCGACGCCGCCGTGCAGGATGCGGCAAAGGCTCAGAAGGCCTGGGCCAAGGTCCCGGCCGGCAAGCGCGGCGCCCTGGTGCATGCCTGCGCCGCAGCCATCCGCACCCATGTGGATGAGCTGGGCCTGCTGATCGCGTTGGAAACCGGCAAGGCGCTGCGCACCGAAAGCCGCGTCGAGGCCAATGTGGTGGCCGATATCTTCGAATTCTTCGGCGGCCTCGGTGGCGAGTTGAAGGGTGAGAGCGTGCCCTTCGCCCCCGATGTGCTGTCGGTGACGGTGCGGGAGCCTTTGGGCGTGGTCGGCGCCATCATCCCCTGGAACGTGCCGATGCTGCTGATGGCGCTGAAGGTCGCGCCGGCGCTGGTGGCGGGCAATGCCGTGGTCGTGAAGTCGGCGGAGGAAGCACCGCTGGCGGTGCTGCGCATCTGCGAGATCATGAACCGCATCCTGCCGCCCGGCGTGTTCAACATGGTCTCCGGCCAGGGCCCGGAATGCGGCGCGCCGCTGGTGGCCCATCCGCTGGTCAAGAAGGTGACGTTCACAGGGTCGGTCGAGACGGGAAAGATCGTGGCCAAGGCCGCGGCGGAAAAGCTGATTCCCGTCACCCTGGAACTCGGCGGCAAATCGCCGATGATCGTCTTCGCGGACTGCAATTTCGAAAAGACCGTCTCCGGCGCCATCACCTCCATGCGCTTCACCCGCCAGGGGCAGAGCTGCACGGCGGCCAGCCGCATCTATGTCGAACGCCCGATCTTCGACCGCTTCGTGGCGGCGATGAAGGAGGCGGTGGACAAGATGGTGATGGGCGACCCGCTGGATGAGAAGACCGACATCGGCACCATCATCAGCCAGGGCCAGTTCGAGAAGGTGCAGGCCTTCATCGATGAGGGCACGAAGACGCCGGGCGCCACCGCCCTGGTCTGCTCCGCCATGCCCTCCGACCCCGCGCTGAAGAAGGGGTTGTTCATCCGCCCGGTGATCTTCACCGGCCTCGATGGGTCGAGCCGCCTAGTGCGGGAGGAGATCTTTGGCCCGGTCACCGTGATCCAGCCCTTCGACGAGGCCGAAGCCGTGCTGGCGGAGGCCAATGACAGCGAATACGGGCTGGCGGCTTCGCTCTGGACCAACAACCTGAAGATCGGCCTGGATCTGGCGCATCGGCTGGAGGCAGGCCTGGTGCAGATCAACCAGAACCTCGTGGTGCAGGCGAACCTGTCCTATGGTGGCGTGAAGTCCTCCGGCCTCGGCAAGGAAGCCTCGCTGGAGGCGATGCTGGAACACTTCACCCATAAGAAGACCATCATGGTGAATATGGGCTGAGGGGCGCCGCCACACGTCCCGGTTGTGGCGCGCCCTGAAATCCTGCCATCCTCCCCGCAACAGGGAGGATCAGGCGCGTCATGTCCGGACACCAGCCCAACCTCAACTTCCAGCCGGACCGGCAGGATCTCAGCCTGGGCTGGGTCACCGATCCGCCCATACGCCTGCTGGATGAGGGGGAGGTGGCGCTCTGCGGCCGCTGGCTGATCAATGCTCTGAAGCAATTCCTAGCTGAGCCCGGCAACACGCCCGAATTCGCCAATCGCCTGACCGTCGCCCAGGAACGGGGAGAGGTTTTGGAGTTGGAGACCGATCCCGCGCAGTTTCAGGTCTATGCCTATTTCCACTCCGGCAAGCCGGTCGGAATGATGTCCATCGACCGGCCGGAATCGCTGCGCCAAGGCAGCGTGCATATCGACAGTCTGGCGGGGCACCCGGCGGCGCGGAATGTGGGCGATATCCTCATCGAATTCGCCGCCAACCTGTCGCAGTCCCGCGGCGCCGGCGGGCGTGTGACGCTGACGGCCGACGTCGGCACGCGCGGCTTCTACGAAAGCGTCGGCTTCCAGCCGCGTTCCGGCGGCTGGAACGAAGGCTGGACGGGCTGCGTGCTGCGCCCACGGCCACCGCAATGGCGGCTGATGCAGGGACGCTGGGTGCTGACCGGCCTATGGCAGATGCGCGATCCGGCGCCCGTCCTCATGCCCCATGCCGGCCCGCTCTTCCGCAACTGACGCAGCCCCACCCTTCCCTTCCCACCGCATCCGGTCCATCTGGCGCCGCATGCGCTTCCTCCTCGGCTTCCTCGCCCGGCTGATCCCCTTCGGCGTCCTACTCGCCGGCCTCGCCATCGCCTTCGCGATGGCCCTGGTCTTCACGGCCCTGCCAGACATCCGGGAGGAGCAGACCCTGCCGGGCCTGTCCGCGCCGGTCGCGATCAGCCTCGACTCCCACGGCATCCCGCGCATCCGCGCGGAGAATGAACAGGATGCCGCGCGCGCGCTGGGCTACCTGCACGCCCGCGACCGCATGTTCCAGATGGAGGTGATGCGCCGCGGCGCCGCCGGCCGCCTGGCCGAGATCGGCGGCGCCTCCGCCCTGCGGCTCGACCGCCTCTCCCGCACCCTGGGCCTGATGCAGCGGGCAGAGGCGGATTTCGCGGCGCTCGATCCCGAAACCCGTGCCTTGCTGGAAGCCTATGCCGAGGGGGTGAATGCGCTGATCGCCCTTCGCGGCCGCCTCGCCGCGCCGGAATTCCTGGCGATGGGGGAGCCGGAGCCCTGGCGGCCCGCCCATTCCCTGCTCTGGGGCAAGGTCATGGGCCTGTGGCTGTCGGGCAATTGGCGGCGGGAACTGGAGCGGGCGCGGCTGGAAGCGGCGCTGCCGCCCGCGAAGGTCGAGGATCTCTGGCCGCGCGATGCCAGCCCGGGCCGCGCCGACCTCGCCGCCCTGCCGCCAGGGCTGAACCTGGACCGCATCCTGGCGGCGATCCCGGTCTTTGGTCAGGACGCGCCCCTGCCCAGCTCCGCCTCCAACGCCTGGGCCGTGGCGCCGGGGCGAAGTGCCAGCGGCGCGCCGCTGCTGGCGAATGACCCGCATCTCGGCTTCAACGCGCCGATCCTCTGGTACCTGGCGCGGATCGACCTGCCGGATGGGCAGTTCCGGGCGGGTGCCACCGCGCCCGGCGTGCCAGGCATTGTCATCGGCCGCAACCAGTCCCTCGCCTGGGGCTTCACCACCACCCATTCGGACACGCAGGACGTCTTCGTCGAGCGCCTGGCCGGCCCCGACGCCTATCTCACTCCCGACGGCCCCCTTCCCTTCACCATCCGGGAGGAACGCATCGCGGTGCGTGGGCAGGAGGCGCCGGAGGTGCTGCGGGTGCGGGAAACGCGGCACGGCCCGGTGATCTCCGACCTCGACCCGGCGGAGGCACCGCAGGGCCATGTGCTGGCCGTCGCCATGGCGAACCTGGCGCCGGAGGACACGGCCGCCAGCTCACTCATGCGGCTGAACCGCGCGACATCGGTCGCTGAGGCGCGGGAAGCAGCCGCCCTGTTCAGCAGCCCGCCGCAGACCCTGCTGGTGGCCGACGCCGCCGGGCGGATCGCGCAATATCTGGTCGGCCGCACGCCGATCCGCGCCAGCGGCGATGGCAGCCTGCCGGCGCGGGGCTGGGATGGCAGCATGGACTGGCGGGGTTTCGTGCCCTTCGACGCCATGGCGCATATCGAGGATCCGGAGTCGGGTCTGATCGCCAATGCCAATTCCCGCCCGGCTCCGGCGGACCACCCGGTCTTCCTCGGACGCGACTGGTTTGGCGACTGGCGCCTGCGCCGCATCCGCGAATTGCTGGCCGAGCGCCCCCGCCACGATGCCGCCGGCTTCGCGGCCATGCAGAATGACGTGGTTTCCCTCCTCGCCCGCGAATTGCTGCCGGTGCTGCGCGCGGTGCCGCCCCCGGCGGGCCTTGCCAGCCAGGCGCATGCGCTGCTGGCAGACTGGGACGGCGCGATGCGCGCCGATGCGCCCCAGCCGCTGATCCACCACGCCTGGCTGCGCCGCTTCCGCCAACTGGTCCTGCAAGCCGGCGACGCGCCAGAAGGCACCACGGCCGGCCCGGAATTCCTGGCCCGCCTGCTGCTCGACCCCGCCCGCGGAACAGCCTGGTGCGGGTCGGAGGGTTGCGGCCCGCTGCTGGCGCGCGCACTGGGCGAGGCGGCGGCGGAGCTGGAATCGGCCCAAGGCAGCGACCCCGCCGCCTGGCGCTGGGGCACCGCCCATGTCGCCGCCTTCGAACATCCGCTTCTGCGCTTTGTGCCCCTGCTGGGCCGGCTGACTCGGCTGGAGGCGCCGACCGGCGGCGACAACGAAACCCTGTCCAGAGGCGGGATGCGGGAGGCTGGCACCAACCCCTTCGCCCATCTGCATGGGGCGGGGCTGCGCATGGTGGCCGATCTAGCGGATACGGATGGGCTGCTGGCGATCATCGCCACCGGCCAGTCGGGGCACCCCATGTCCGACAATTTCGCCTCCCTGCTGCAACCATGGCGGTCCGGTGACGTTGTGCGTCTCGGAAGGCAGCCGGATACGGAGGCTGGATCCATCCGACTGAGTCCCTGAATCGCTGTGGAGTAGCCCTTGTCCGCCTCCCCCGACCCATTCGCCGGCGTGTTGGGTCGCCGATTGATCGCCTGGATGATCGATGCAGTACTGCTGCTGATCCTGTCCTGGCTGGTCTGGGGCGGGGCGGCGATGCTCACCATGCTGACGCTGGGTCTGGCGGGCGGGCTGTTGCTGCTGCCCTGGGCGCTGATGCTGCCGATTCTCTACGGCACGCTGTCCATCGCCTCCCCGCTCTCGGCCACGCCGGGCCAGGCGATGATGGGGTTGGCGGTGCGGTCGGAGGTGGATGGCGCGGCGCCGAGCCTCGGCCAGGCCTTCACCGCCACCACGCTCTATGCCCTCTCCTGGGCCGCGGGCGGCGTGCCGCTGCTGGCAGCCCTGTTCTCCTCACGCCACCGCACGCTGCACGACCTGTTCTCGGGTACGTTGATGGTGCGTAGCGCCTATCTGGAAAAGGTGCGCAATCATCGGGGTCTGGCTGCCGAGGATGGTTGATTTGCGGCGGGCGAAGGCGGAGACTATCCGATAATCAGATGTTGCACCGCCCCGCACGACGCCCCCAATTCTTCTACACGACCGCACCGCTTCCCTGCCCCTATCTGGCCGGGCGGACGGAACGGAAGATCGTGACCGAGCTGTCGGGCATCGAAGCCGAACCGCTGCATGACCGGCTGTCCCGCGCCGGCTTCCGGCGCAGCCACAATATCGCCTATTCGCCGGTCTGCCCGGGTTGCCGCGCCTGCATCCCGATCCGCATCGTCGCCGGCGCCTTCATCCCAGACCGCACCCAGCGCCGCGTCTTCCGCCAGAACGCCGACCTGACCGCCGCCGAGCTTCCGGCGCGGGCCAGTGCTGAGCAGTTCAGCCTGTTCCAACGCTACCAGGGTGCGCGCCATGGCGATGGCGACATGGCGGCGATGGGCTTCTACGACTATCGCGCCATGGTCGAGGACACGCCGATCACAACGGGCGTGGTCGAATTCCGCGACCCGGATGGCCGGCTGGTCGCCGCCTGCCTGACCGACTGGCTGTCAGACGGCCTGTCCGCCGTCTATTCCTTCTATGAGGCGGAGCCGGGGCGCCGCAGCCTCGGCACCTATATCGTGCTGTGGCTCGTGGCCCGCGCGCGGGCGCTTGGGCTTCCGTACGTCTATCTCGGCTACTGGGTCCCCCAGAGCGCCAAGATGGCCTATAAGTCCCGCTTCCGGCCGAGTGAGACGCTGGCCGGCGGCGTCTGGCGCGTGCTCAGCGAACACCAGGACCATGCCGAGGCCCTGGCGCCGGAAGAAAAGCTGACCGTCACCGGGTGACGGCGGCGGATGGCGTCCCCTACGATCCGGGCTGCGGCAGATAGGCGTGGCGCCTGATCGGACCATCGAAGGTCGAAACCATCTGGTCTTCTGCGGCCAGGTTCTTGCGCCGGGGCGGCTTTCCGCCAGCCAGCAGCGCCGCCAGATCGGTACGGGCGTTGCGGTCGTTGCGATACCACTGGTGCTGGATGGTATCGAAGTCGGTCCCACCCGTGGGCTGGACCTCATCCTTCGTGTTCCAGGACAGGCCGGGCCAGTAATCCACCACCTGGATATTGGCAGGCAGCACCGTCAGATCCTCCGGCCCGAAATGGCCAAGCCGCCGGCTGTCGTCATTGGCGATCCGGCTGGCCAGGCTCAGCGTGGTGTCGCGGCTGATCGCGACGGTCACGCGCTCCGCCAGCTCCGCCATCATCCGCAGGGACATGCCGGCGGCAAAGGCGCCTGAATCGACATCGGCCGAGGCCATGACCGCATCGCCGAACAGGCCCCGCATCTCCCGCGACATCAGCCCGTTGGCGAGCGACAGCAGCCCATAGGCCAAGGCGTGATTGCCCATGGAATGGGCTAGCAAAGCAAGGCGCGGCGGCTTGCCGGCGACCCGTGTGCGCGCATTGCGGATCTGGGCGAGCAACCGTGCCAGCGCGGGCCCGGCCGCGGCGGCATCGAGCTGGTCGCGGCGGTACTGTTCTTTCGCCCCGCCGATCAGCGTGCCGGAGCCGGCCACGATCACCTTCCCATCCGAGGGCCAGGAAAACACCAGGGGCGCCAGGGCCAGCCCTGCCCCGCCGTAGAACTCCTGTAGCTGCGCCGCTCGGGTCACCGCGGATTCGAAGCTGTTGGAGAAGCCGTGGATGAACAGCAGCGGCACCGCCTGATCCGACACCGCTTGCGCCAGCCAGGAATCCAGCAGCTGCGCGCAGTCGCCGCCGGCTGGATCGATGAAATCGTCGAGCCCGGCGACCTCCGGCGGATGGAGCAGATCGCGCCTGGCCTCCGTCGCCTCGGGCTTCCCAAGCAGCTCCACCTCGACCCGGCCCAGCCAGAGCCGGGCCGGCGCGGCCTTGTCCGCATCCATGCCGAAGGCGGCATCCATGCGGGCGCGGTTGGTGGCGAAGTGAATGAAGGTCGAGCCGCCATTGGCGGCCTCTTTCGGCTTCTTGGCCATGCTGTCCTCCCGGATGGGCGAGGACAGCATGGCCGGCGCGTTCATGTCGAGTTCGGAATCAAACCCCGAATTTGCGGCTCTTCGGGAAGCGGTCCGGTGGCATCTTGCCGGCGCTGGCGCGCTGGCCGGACCAGGTGCGCAGGTCGGTCTCGACCTTCACCCCGGTGCCATAGCGCCAGGACAAACCCTCCTTCGCCGTGAACACCTTGGCGTCCTGCAGCGTGGCGCCATCCTTGAGCTGCATCAGCTGCACGCCGCGGCCACGCGCCATTTCCGGCACCTGGGACAGGGGGAAGACCAGCAGGCGGTTGTTGCTGCCGATGGTCGCCACGCTGTCACCCTCCGCCGGGATACACAGCAGCGTCTCCACCGCCGCATCCACCACCAGCACCTGCTTGCCGGTGCGCTTTTCCGCCAGCAGGTCCTCGCCCTTCACGACAAAGCCCTTGCCGTCCGTGGCGGCGAGCAGGAAGCGGCGGCCCTCGCGATGGATGAACAGGGTCACCACATCGTCGCCATTGCCGAGATCGAGCAGCAGCCGGACCGGCTGGCCGTCGCCCCGGCCGCGCGGCAGGGTGTCGGCCTTCACGGTGTAGGCCTTGCCATTCGTCGCCAGCACCACGATGCGGTCGGTGGTCTCGGCATGGATGGCTTGCTTGAGGCTGTCGCCCTCCTTGAAGCGCAGCTCCGCCTCCGCGCCCAGATGGCCCTTCTGCGCGCGGATCCAGCCTTTTTCGGACAGGATGACGGTGATCGGCTCGCGCTCGATAAAGGCCGTCTCGTCCACCGGGCCGCTGGCCTCGACGGTGCCGGGGATCGTCCGGCGCCGGCCCAGTTCCGTCTCCTCGCCGAAGCGGCGGCGCGTCTCCCGCACCTCATCCGCGATCGCCGCCCAGCGCTTCGCCTCGCTCGACAGCAGGCCCTTCAGCCGCGACTGCTCCTTGCTGAGCTTGTTGTGTTCCTTGCGGATTTCCATTTCCTCGAGCTTGCGCAGCGCGCGCAGGCGCATGTCGAGGATGGCATTGGCCTGGTTCTCGGTCAGGCTGAAGGTCGCCATCAGCGCCTCCTTCGGCTTGTCCTCCTCCCGCACGATCCGGATCACCTCATCCAGGTTGAGGTAGACGATCAGATAGCCGTCGAGGATCTCGAGCCGCCGCGCGATAGCCTGCAGCCGGTGCTCCGCCCGGCGCACCAGCACCACATGCCGGTGGTCCAGCCAGCAGCGCAGCACGTCGCGCAGCCCCATCACCCGCGGGGTGCGATCCGCGTCCAGCACGTTCATGTTCAGCGGGAAGCGGGTTTCCAGCTGGGTGTTGCGGAACAGCGTCTCCATCAGCAGCTTCGGGTCGACCGCCCGCGTCTTCGGCTCCAGCACCAGCCGCACCTTGTCGGTGCTTTCGTCCCGCACATCACCTAGCAGAGGCAGCTTCTTCTCCTCCATCAGCGCCGCGATCTGCTCGATCAGCCGGGACTTCTGGACCTGGTAGGGGATTTCGTGGACGACGATGTGCCAGGTGCCGTTCTTCAGCTTCTCCTCGGTCCATTGCGCCCGTAGCCGGAAGCCACCCCGGCCGGTGGCATAGGCCTCCCGCATCGATTCAGGGCTTTCCACAAGCAGACCGCCCGTGGGGAAGTCCGGCCCCCGCACATGGGCCATCAGCTCGTCGATGCCGGCCTGCGGGTTCTCGATCAGCACCAGGGCGGCGGCGCAGAGCTCGCCCGCATTGTGCGGCGGGATGGAGGTGGCCATGCCGACCGCGATACCGGTCGAGCCATTGGCCAGCAGGTTTGGAAAGGCCGCCGGCAGGACCAGCGGCTCCTTCTCCTCGCCATCATAGGTGGCGCGGAAATCGACCGCGTTCTCCTCGATGCCGTCGAGCAGCGCCTGGGCGACATCCGTCAGCCGCGCTTCGGTGTAGCGCATGGCCGCGGCGTTATCGCCGTCGATATTGCCGAAATTGCCCTGGCCCTCGACCAGCGGGTAGCGCGCGGCGAAGTCCTGCGCCTGGCGGACCAGCGCCTCATAGATGCTGCTGTCGCCATGCGGATGGTACTTGCCCATCACGTCGCCGACGATGCGGGCGCATTTCTTGAAGCCGGAGGCGGGGTCCAGCTTGAGCTGGTGCATGGCGTAGAGCAGCCGCCGATGCACCGGCTTCAGCCCATCCCGCACATCCGGCAGGGAGCGGCTGACAATGGTCGACAGCGCATAGGCGAGGTAGCGCTCGGACAGGGCCGCGGCCAGCCCCGTCTCCCGCATGTTGCCGCCTTCGGGCGGCGGCGTGATGTCGTCCGGCATGGGTGGTGATTCGTGCTTCGTTCCGGTCTGACGCCCCTTCTAGCCCAGCCGACGCTCCCTGTTGAGGGGCTTTCAGTGAGAGGACTTCGCCGCCATCCGGCCTAAACCTGCGATGGCGTCTGCCGTGCTTCCATGCTTTATTTCGGTATACGATGCAAATCCGTGGAGATGACATGCCGGATGA
This sequence comes from Roseomonas sp. F4, assembly GCF_053891155.1. Taxonomy (NCBI): domain Bacteria; kingdom Pseudomonadati; phylum Pseudomonadota; class Alphaproteobacteria; order Acetobacterales; family Roseomonadaceae; genus Roseomonas; species Roseomonas sp. F4. The sequence continues at coordinate 161,697 of NZ_JBSSHK010000004.1, read as the reverse complement.
CGCTGCGCGGTGCTCCCTGCCCTCGCCTGGCCCGGGCCGGCCAAGGGCTGCAGCAAGAGGCCCGACCGACCGGACACGGCCCGGCTTCCGCCTATCCTATGCCCTGCGCCTCTGGCTGGGTTTGTTGATTGGATTGCCGGCGGGCGCCTGGTCCACGGCCGCCCGGTCCGAGACGTTCAGCATCGCAGCGAGTTCGATGGCCCCCGCCCTGGTGATCGGCGACATCTTCTTTGCCGACAGCATCCGGGACCCGGTGCCGAAGCTGTTCCGCCGTGGCGAGATCATCATCTTCCGGCGCAACGACACGGACACCACCGGCTGGGTGAAGCGTGTCATCGGCCTGCCGGGAGATCGGGTCCAGATGCGGCAGGGCCGTCTACACCTGAACGGCCAGCCGGTGTCACGCGAATTCATCGGGCGCCATGAGGTCGACGAGACCGGCAGGCGTACCGTCATGCAACGATATCGCGAGACGCTGCCGGGCGACGACGTGAGCTTCGACGTGCTCGAGCAGGATGACGGGCAGCCATTCGACAATACGCCCGAATATCGGGTTCCAGAGGGGCAGCTCTTCGTCCTGGGGGATCACCGCGACAACAGTCTCGATTCGCGCGCCATGACGTCCTTCGGCTTCGTGCTGATGACACGGGTTTTCGCACAGCCACGTTTCATCATCTGGTCCCGCGACCTGAGCCGCATCGGGACACGTTTCGACTGACGGGAAGGCGGGCCGACTGGATCGCGGAATTCAGACTTCCTGGTGATTCCGCCTCAACTTATCCCGCTCAAAGTCCCCGCCAACACACGATCCGCCAGCAGCCCCCGCGCCGCCGGCAGGCCCTTGTGCTGCACACCGAAGACGTCGCGCGCCAGGAAATGCCCCGTCAGCCGCAACCCCGCCGCCCAGTCCAGCGGGCTGGAAGGCCCCTGGCCGAGTAGGAAGGCCGGCAGCGGCAGCAGCCGGTCGCGCCATTCCCCCGCCGCCGCTTCCGACACTGCCCGGCCGGAGCGCGGGGAGACGAAGGTCAGGTCATCATGGCTGCCGGTGACCGCGCAGGTGGTGAGATCGAGCCCATAGCCGAGATCGGCCAGCAGATCGGCCTCCCACCGCACCAGGTCGGGCAAGGCCAGCTCCGTGCCGCGCGCCAAGGTGGCGATGAAGGCGACCAGGCCGTGGAAGATGCGCGGATGCGCCTCCCGCTCCGGCAGCGCGGCCTCGGCGACCGCGCAGGCGGAGCGGAGCGCGGCCAGCGCCAGCGGGTCCTCCATGGCCAGGGCCGCGGCCGGATGCACCAGCTCCGCGCTCAGCGCGCCCAATTGTTCCGGCAGGCGCGCCACCCAGCGCGCTTCCACCAGATTGCCCGGCTGCCACAGCGCCGCCTGGCCGCGGGAGGCGCCGCCCTTGGCGAGGCCGGCATGGCGGCCGTGCTCCTCCGTCAACAGCGTCGCGATGACGCCGCCCTCGCCATGCGGGCGGATGTCGAGAATGATGGCGGGGGCGGTCCATTCGATGGTCACGGCGGACAGACTGGTGTGGCAGGCGGCGGAAAGGAAGCGGCGATGCGAGGCTTCAGCACGATGCGTGCGGCAGTGGCCGCGATCGGTCTGGCCCTGGCGCTGGATGCGCCACCGGCAGCGGCTCTTTCGCGCACCTATATCTGCTTCTTCGAGTCCGGAAGTTCTGCCGTGACGGAGCGCTGCAGGCGGATTCTCAACGAACTGCCTGAGCAATTGCGAAGGGCTCTGGCCTATCACGAAGCATCACTGCGGCTTCCGCGGGAAGAACTTTCGGATGAGTCGAGGAGGGTGCTCATGAGCCGCGCACCGCAACTCAATGTGGAAGGCGCAGCGCAGGAGGAAAGCTCCGAGGTCGCGAACCTCAACCTGGCCATGCAGCGCACCCTCGCGGTCGCGGCTGAACTCGAGAGGCTTGGCGTTTTGGAGAACCAGATCACCACGCGTGTCATCCGCAGGCTCCTTGTGCCGAACGATCTGCTCAGCCCGCAGAATCGCTTCGTTGAAGTCGTGCTGCGCTGACGCGTCCCTTCCCCGGGTTCCATCCAACCCCAGCGCCGGGTGCCGCCGCGCATCCGGCTTCAGCTGATGCTTTCGTTGATGTCGCTGAAGAGATGGATCCGCCGTTCCAGCCGGGCGTCCTATGGCCGCCCCGGCGCTTGAACCCCTACCCGAATGCCGCGATGGAAGTCCTATGTTCGTCGCACTGAAAACGCCCCTGCTCGCCTCCTCGGTCGCGCTGGTCCTGGCCAACCTGGTGCCGCTGGCCGGCGCGCTGCTGGGCTATTGGTCGAGCTACGAGCTGATGCTGCTGTTCTGGGCCGAGAATGTGGTGATCGGCCTGTTCCAGCTGTTGCGCATGGGCACGGTGCTGGCGCTGCGGCGGGAGATGCAGATGCTGTTCCTGATGCCCTTCTTCGCCGTGCATTATGGACTTTTCACCTATGTCCACGGCTCCTTCCTGACCACGCTTCTTGGCGGCGGGGCGACGCTGGAGGCGGCGGTGGCGCAGCTTCTGTCCCCGGCGGGGCTGCTCTGGGCGCTGCTGGCACTGATCGCCAGCCATGGCCTGTCCTACGCGCTGAATTTCCTGGGCGAAGGTGAGTGGCGGCAGGTGGAGCCCAAGGTGCTGATGAACCAGCCCTATGGCCGGGTGGTGCTGCTGCACATCGTCATCATTTTCGGTGGCGTCATCGCCATGGCCGCGAACGACGCGACCATCGCCCTGGCGATGCTGGTGGTGGCGAAGGTGGTGATGGACCTGCGGGCGCATTGGCGGGGGCATCAGGCCCCCGCCGCGAGTCAGCCCTGATCTTCCAGCCCGAGCGCGCGGATGCGCCCCCGCTCCTCATCCCAGCCGGCGCGTTCCTTCACATTCACAAACAGATGGATGCGCCGCTCCAGCAGCGCCTCCAACTCCCGCCGCGCCGACTGGCCGATCGATTTGATCTTGGCCCCGCCATCGCCGATCAGGATCGCCTTCTGGGTGGCGCGGGTGACGTAGATGGTCACGTCGATCCGGGCGCTGCCGTCCTTGCGCTCCGTCCAGCTTTCCGTCTCCACCGTGGCGTGGTGGGGTACTTCCTCATGCGTCTGGCGCAGCACCTGTTCGCGTACGATCTCGGCGGCCAGCATGCGCTGTGGCAGGTCGGAAAGGTCGTCCTCCGGGAACAGCCACGGGCCTTCAGGCAGGTTGCGCGCCAGCACCTCCAGCACCCGGTCGAGGCCCCTGCCCTTCAGCGCGGAGACCATGAACGTCTCCTGGAAGTCCATGATCTCGTTCAGCGCCTGGGACAGCGGCAGCAGTCGCGGCGGCTCCACCAGGTCCGCCTTGTTCAGCAGCAGCATGGTGGGCCGCTTGCTCTGCTTCAGCTTCTCCGCGATCTCCCGCACCGCATCGGTCAGCCCAGCCCGGGCATCGACGATCAGCACCGCGAGGTCGGCATCCTGCGCGCCACCCCAGGCGGCCGCGACCATGGCGCGGTCCAGACGGCGGCGCGGGGCGAAGATGCCCGGCGTGTCCACCAGGACCAGCTGCGCGAGGCCCTGCATGACCACAGCGCGGATTCGAAAGCGCGTGGTCTGCGGCTTCGGCGAGACGATGGTGACCTTGGTGCCGGTCAGCGCATTCACCAGCGTCGATTTGCCGGCATTCGGCGCGCCGACGATCGCCACCAGCCCGCAGCGGCGCGGACCCTCCACAGACACGGGGGTTTCCGTCTCGCTCATGCCGCACCCAAAATCGTCAACAGCTTCTCCGCGGCCGCCTGCTCGGCGGCCCTTTTGTTGTCGCCCGTCGCCTCCGCCTCCCGCCCCGCCGCCACGACTCGCACCCGGAAGATGGGGCTGTGGGAGGGGCCGGTGGTGGCGACGAGGATATAGTCGGGCAGGCCCAACGCCCGCCCCAAGGTCCATTCCTGCAGCCGGCTCTTCGGCGAGGAGGGCGGGCGGGAGGAAGCTTCCAGGAAGCTCTCCCATTCCCGCCGGATCAGCAGCCGCGCCGGGTCCAACCCGCCATCGACATAAAGCGCGCCCAGCAGCGCCTCCAGCGCATCGGCCAGCACGGACTGCCGGGCCATGACGCCGGCACGCTGTTCGCCCGGCGGCACGCGCAGGGCGGCGCCGAGTTCCATGCGTTCCGCCACCTTGCCCAGCGTCTCGGCCGAGACCAGTGCGCCGAGCCGCTTGCCCAGGGCCCCTTCCCGCTCCCGCGGAAAGCGCTCGGCCAGCCATTCGGCCATCACCAGCGCCAGCACGCGGTCGCCGAGGAATTCCAGCCTTTCATTGCTGTCGAGCTGCTGCTGCTGCGGATTGGCGGCGGAGCGATGGGTCAGCGCCTCCACCAGCAATTCCGGGCGCTGGAAGCGATGCGGCAGGGTGGCGGCGAAATCGCCGAGCGCTGCGTCATGCCCGGCGCGGGTCGTCACAGCCTCCGCCACGCGGCGTGCCTGGTTCCGGTCCTTCCGGCGCTGCGTGCGCTCGATACGGGTCGGATCGGGGCGCGCTTCCTCCGTCGCGGTCACCGTACCGCGCTGAGCAGGCGACTCCAGCGGATTGCCATCGGCCAGGCCCAGACCTCCCACCAGCGGGCGGAGCCGTCGACGGAGAAGAAGATGAACTCCGCGCGCCCCACCAGATTTTCCACCGGGATGAACCCCACCGCATTCTGGGCCCGGCTGTCCAGGCTGTTGTCGCGGTTGTCGCCCATGGCGAAGACATGACCTTCCGGCACCCGGTATTCCTGGGTGTTGTCGAAGGGCTGGTCGTCGGACATTTCGAGGATGTTATGGGCATGGGCGGTCACGCCCGGCTGCGGCGGCAGAAGCTCGCGGTACTCGCGTACCACCAGGCGGGGGCCGTCGCCCTCCACTGTATAGGGGCCGATCAGTTCACGCCGCACGGACTGGCCGTTCAGGTACAGCACGCCGGCCCGGACCTGGATTCGGTCGCCGGGCAGGCCGATGATGCGCTTGATGTAGTCCGTGGAATTGTCACGCGGCAGCTTGAAGACCGCCACGTCGCCACGCTCCGGCAGGCTGCCGAAGATGCGGCCCTGGAACAGGTTCGGGCTGAACGGCATGGAATGCCGCGAATAGCCGTAGGAATATTTCGAGACGAACAGGTAATCGCCCACCAGCAAGGTGGGGATCATGCTGCCGGACGGGATGTTGAAGGGCTCGAAGGCCACCGTGCGGATGCCGATGGCGATCAGCCCCGCATACACCACCGTCTTGATGGATTCGAGCCAGCCGCCCGACTTATGTTTGACCATGGAGGGAATTTGCGCGGGCATCCTCAACGGACGCCCCAATTGCCGGACGCGTCTCTGCGGGGCGGGATAGAGCGCGACGCGGCCTCGCCTGTCAAGGAAGGCAGCATCACGGTGACATACGCGGCAACGGTACCGCGGTGATGATCACCATGGCCTGGGCATAGGGAAATTCGTCCGTCATGGTCAGCGCGACATGGGAGACCAGCCCCGCCGGGGTGATCGCCGCCAGCCGTGCCGCGGCGCCGCCGGTCATCCGCAGGGTCGGCTGGCCGGAGGACAGGTTGACCACGCCCAGATCCCGCCAGAACACCCCGGCCCGGAAGCCGGTGCCGAGCGCCTTGGAGGCGGCCTCCTTCGCCGCATAGCGCTTGGCATAGGTCGCCGCGCGGATCTTCTCCGTCCGCCGTTCCGCCTTGGCGCGCTCGGCCGGGGTGAAGATGCGGTTGAGGAAGCGGTCGCCATATTGGCCGATCACCCGCTCGATCCGGCGGATGTCGATGATGTCGCTGCCGAGGCCTATGATCATGGAGATGTAAAGCTCAGCCCTTGGAACGCTCGACCTGCGCCACGCCTTCCAGGGCGCGCAGGGCGGCGATGATGTTGGACAGGTGGCGCAGGTCCTGCACCTCCACATCCACCGCGATCTCCTGGAAATCCGGGCCGCGATGGACGATGCGGATATTCTCGATGGCACCTTCCTGGCGTGCGATCGATTCGGTGATGGTGGACAGCGCGCCACGCTCGTTGTTGATGACCACCTCGATGCGCCCGGTATGGGCGACACCGCTGCCATCGGCATAGTCCCAGTCCACATCGATGAAGCGTTCCGGGCTTTCGGCGAAGCCCGAGAGGTTGTGGCAGTCGTTCTTATGGACCGTCACGCCCTTGCCCGTGGTGACGATGCCGACGATGCGGTCGCCCGGCAGCGGGTGGCAGCAGCCGGCGAAATGCACCTCCATCCCCGCCACGAGGCCGGTGATGCCCATGGTCACGTCGCGCTTGAAGCCGCCCTTGGCCAGCGGCACCGCGCGGGGGCGGGAACGTGCCAGCGGCAACGGGTCCGCCGCGCGGGGCGGGCCGCGCAGTTCCGGATAGACCGCGTGCAGCACATCCTTGGGCGAGATGGCGCCGGAGGCGACCACCAGGCACAGCTCCTCGAAGCCGGTCTGCTTCAGCGTCTTCAGCACCGGCTCGACGATCTTCTCGGAAAACTCCACCCCCTCCGCCCGGAACACCTTGGCGATGGCGGCGCGGCCTTCCTGCTGCTGCTGCTGGCGCTGCTCGGCATGGACGAAGCGGCGGATGCGGGCGCGGGCCTTGCCGGTGACGACGAAGCGCGCCCATTGCGGATTGGGCGTGCCGCCGCGGGCAGTGATGATCTCCACCTGGTCGCCGTTTTCCAGCGGCGTGCGAAGCGGCTTGATCTGGCCGTTGATCTTGGCGCCGACGCATTGGTCGCCAACCTGGCTGTGCACCTGATAGGCGAAGTCGACACAGGTGGAGCCGCGCGGCAGGGCGATCAGCTCGCCCTTCGGGGTGAAGCAGAACACCTCGTCCCGGTGCAGCTCCATCCGAGTGGCGTCCAGGAATTCCTGCGGCTCGCTGGCCTGTTCCAGGATTTCCAGCAGCGCCTTCACCCAGGGGAAGTTCTGGCGATCCCGCGCCGCCTCTCCGCCCTGCTTGTAGATCCAGTGCGCGGCGACACCGTATTCCGCGACCTCATGCATCTCCCGCGTGCGGATCTGCACCTCGATCTTGGCATTGCGCCGTTCCGGCACGGTCAGGCCGGTATGGATCGACTGGTAGCCATTGGTCTTGGGGGTGGAGATGTAGTCCTTGAACCGCCCCGGCACCACGCGATAGGCCGAATGCAGGATGCCGAGCGCCTGGTAGCAGGCGGCCTTGTCCGGGACGATGACGCGGAAGGCCATGATGTCGGAGAGCTGCTCGAATTCGATGCTCTTGCCGTGCATCTTCAGCCAGATGGAATAGGGCGACTTCTCCCGCCCCGTCAGCTCCAGCAACTCGATCCCCGATTCCTCCAACACCCGGCGGAGGTCGGTGCGGATTTCGGCGATCAGGTCGGCGCCCTGGCCGTAAAGGAAGCCGCGGCGGGCCAGGATGGACTGGAAGGCGTCCGGCTCCAGCTCGCGGAAGGAGAGGGTTTCCAGCTCGGTCTTCAGCGCATCCATGCCGATGCGGCCGGCCAGGGGGGCGAAGATCTCCATCGTCTCCCGCGCCGTCTTGCGGCGGCGGGCTTCCTGCGGGACGAAATGCAGGGTCTGCATGTTGTGCAGCCGGTCGGCGAGCTTGACCAAGAGAACGCGAATATCCTCGCTCATCGCGAGGACCAGTTTCCGGAAGTTCTCCGCCTGCTTGGTGCGTTCGGACTGCAGCTCCAGCCGCGTCAGCTTGGTGACGCCATCCACCAGCCGGCTGACCTCGCGCCCGAAGCGCTTCTCCAACTCGGCCAGGCCGACCTTGGTGTCCTCCGCCACGTCATGCAGCAGGGCCGTGGCGATGGAGGCGACGTCGAGCCGATAATGGATCAGCGTGCGGGCGACCGCGACCGGATGGATGATATAGGGGTCGCCATTGTCGCGCTTCTGCCCCTCATGCGCCGCCACGGCAGTGAGCCAGGCGCGCTCGATCAGGGATGTGTCGGCACGGGGCGAATAGGCGGCGACGAGGCGCGCCAGTTCCTGCCCTATGGTCTCCTGCGCAGGGGCCGGCCCGGCGGGGGCGAGCGGCGGCGCGGCGGGCGGTGGCTCCAGCGCAATACCGGAGGCGGCCGGGGGATCGGCGGGCGCGTTCATCTGCGGCCCATCCGGGCCTTGGTCGGCTGCGCGGGGGAACACCCCCCGCGCGGGCCGCCTGCGGTCAGCGCTTGCCGCCGAGTTCGGCGGCGATCGCCGCCTCGATATCGTCGGCGGAGAGGTCTTCCAGGCCGGCGCCTTCGCCGATCTGCTCCTCGTTCACATCCATGACGCCAAAGATGTTCTCGTCGGTGGCGATGAGGTCGAGCACCTCCTCCTCCGCCGGCTCCGGCTCCGGCGCGCGCTGCAGCGACTTCACTAGGTCGGCCTGAAGCAGGTCGAGGTCGACGGTGGCTTCCGCGATCTCGCGCAGCGCCACGACCGGGTTCTTGTCGTTGTCGCGGTCAAGGGTCAGGTCCTCGCCACGGCTGATGTTGCGGGCGCGCTGCGCGGCATGCAGCACCAGCTCGAAGCGGTTGGGGACGCGGAGGATGCAGTCCTCGACGGTTACGCGCGCCATGGCGGCTCCAATCCCGATGCGGGGGGAATAGTCCGGGGCACCCGATACGCAGACTCTGCGCGCGGGACTCCCCTCCCCACCCTATGGTGAACGCTCCATGTAGCCAGCCGGGGCGCAGCTTGCAAGGCGCGGCTCGTGCCAATCCCGTGGCTCAGCTCAGCACGCGCACCCCGGTGCGATCCGCCTCCGCCAGCAGCGCTGCCACCGTGCTGCCGAGCCTCGGATGCACCCAGTCCGGCGCCACATCCGCCAGCGGTGCCAGGACAAAGGCGCGCAGATGGGCGCGGGGGTGGGGCAGGATGGGGTCGGGCGCGTCGCGCAGCAGCCCGTCCAGATCGATCAGGTCCAGGTCGAGCGTGCGCGGCGCGTTCAGGTAGGGACGCACCCGGCCGAAGCGGGTTTCGATCTCCTGCAAAGCGGCGAGCAGCGCCGCGGGATCCGGTGGCACGGCGCCCGGGCGCGGGGCAAGGCGCGCCATGCCATTGACGTAGTCGGGCGCGCCGGGACTGGGCGGCACAGGGGCTGTGGCGTACCAGCGGGACAGCGCCCGCAGCCGCAGCCCCGGCAAGGCATCCAGCGCGGCGGCGGCGGCCCGGCAGGTGGCCATGGCATTGCGCCCATCCGGGCCGGGCAGGTTGGCGCCAAGGGCGATCAGGATCATATCCGCCGCTCTACTGCCAGTGTTCCGGAAAGACCACGCCTTGAACCCGCCCGAGACGCCCAGCCATGACTGCCCGCTCTGTCCCCGGCTGGTCGAATACCGCCTGGCCAACCGTGCCGCATGGCCGGAGTGGCACAACGGCCCGGTGCCCTGCTGGGGGCCGCAGGATGCGGCGATTCTGGTCGCGGGCCTGGCGCCCGGCGTGCGCGGGGCGAACCGCACCGGCCGCCCCTTCACCGGCGATCACGCCGGCAAGCTGCTCTATGCGACCTTATTGAAGTACGGCTTGGCCCGCGGTGTGTACCGGGAAGATCCGAAGGACGGCATGGAATTGCTGGGCGTGCGTATTGCCAATGCGGTGCGCTGCGTGCCGCCGGCCAACCTGCCGACGCCAGCGGAAATCACCACCTGCAACCGCTTTTTCTCGGCTGAACGGGCGGCGATGCCGAATCTGCGTGTGGTGCTGGCATTAGGCTTGGTCGCCCATAACGCGGTGCTGAAAAGCCATCGCATTCCAGCGGCGCGCCATCGCTTCGCGCACGGCGCTATGCATGCTCTACCTGACGGTACGCTGCTGGCGGACAGCTATCACGTCAGCCGCTACAACACGAATACCGGCCGGCTGACGACGGAGATGTTCGAATCCGTGGTGGCGGAGATTCTCCGTCGCCTGGGTTGAGCGGGCTGGGGAGCGCGGCGCGCCACACCCCCTGCCCCCACCTCAGCGCAGGCCGAGGAAGCTCAGAATGGCAATGACGATGACGACGGCGCCGACGATGTAAACGATGCTGTTCATGAGAATGTCCCTCGGTTCACGACAGCGGGACAACGAGGCAGCAACGTAGAAGTTGCAGACTCCGTATTCAGCCCATCGGACGGCCGCCCAGTGCCGCGTCCACCGCCCGCAGCAGCGCCGGATTGTCCGGCGCGACCGAGGTAGGGAAGCTGCGCACCGCCACCCCATCCCGCGCCACCAGGAACTTGTGAAAATTCCAGCGCGGTGGGCCGCCGGCGCGGGCGGCGAGCCAGGCGAACAAGGGATGCGCCCCAGGCCCGCGCACCGTCGTCAGCCCGGCCATGGGAAAGGTGATGCCGTAGACCGTCTCGCAGAATTCGCGGATTTTCGCCGCCTCGGCGCTCTCCTGCCGGAAGTCATTGGAGGGTACGCCGATCACGGAAAAGCCCTGCGACGCGAAACGGTCATGCAAGCGTTGCAGCCCCTCATATTGCGGGGTGAAGCCGCAGAAGCTGGCGGCATTCACCACCAGCAGCGCCTGACCGCGAAAATCTGCCAGCGGCATAGGGCCGCCCTCCAGCGCCTCCAGCCGGAAGTCGAAGACGTTTGGTGCGGGGGCGGCGGCCATCAGCAGGGGCGTGGCGAGCAGGGCGCGGCGCGAAACCTCAGCCATAACGCTCCTCCATCCAGGGATCGCCGCGATTGTGGTAGCCACGCACCTCCCAGAATCCGGGACGATCCTCGCGCAGCAGCTCGACGCGGGTCAGCCATTTCGGACTCTTCCAGAAATACAGATGCGGCACCACCAGCCGCAGCGGCCCGCCATGCTGGCGTTCCAGTGGCGCCCCCTCCCAGGAATGGGCAAACAGGTTCTCGGGACGCGCGAAATCCTCGATGGCGAGGTTGGTGGTATAGCCGTCGTAGCTGGTGAGGGCGACGAAACGCGCCTCTGCCTTCGGCCGCGCCAGCGCCAGCAGGTCCGGCACTGGCACGCCCTGCCAGCTGTTGTCGTAGCGCGACCATTGGGTGACGCAGTGGATGTCGTTGGTGCGGCTGGCCTGCGGCAGCGCGAGAAACTCATCGAGTGTCAGCCGCAGCGGCGCGGCGACCAGCCCCTCGATCCGCAGGCGGTACTTCTCGCGACTCACATCCGGCTGCACGCCGAGATCGAGCACGGGAAAATCGGTCACCAGGCGCTGGCCCGGCGGCAGGCGATCGGCCTCGGGGGTGGAGGTGGTGCCGGTCAGCAGCCGCCCATCCCGTGCCCAGCCCTGCTTCGCCTCCACCAGCTTCTCACGCAGCTTGCCGGTGAGCTTCACATCCTCGTCGTCGGCCATGGCTTGCTCCTCAGCCCTGATAGGTGCCGATGCCTTGTCCCGATGCAAGGGGCGCCTGCCCAACGATCCGTGAACGGCAAGGGACTTGCCGGATTGTGCGTCTTCCCGCCAACCCTGGCCTATGATCCGCATCAGACCCCTTGGCCTTCTCCTCGCCTGCCTTGCCCTGCCCGGCTGCGGTGCCCTGCTGTCCGAGGGCAGCAGTGCTGCGGCCGGTATCGGTGGCGCCAGCCTGGCGGAGGCGGTGGGCGCCAATGCGGCGGCGACGACGGGCATTGGCCTTGGCGTGCAGGCCGGCGCCCGGGCCGGGCTGCAATATGCCCAGCGCCGCAGCCGCAACGCCGCCCAGCTGCGACTCGCCGCCGTGGCGGGGACGCTGGATGTCGGTGGCGTGACCCGCTGGGACACCGACCATTCCCTGCCGATCGAGCGCGAGGAACGCGGCGAAGTCACCGTGGTCCGCCGCATCGCCGCCGGCGACCTGGATTGCAAGGAGATCGTTTTCTCCGTCGAGGAGCCGCCCGCCCGCGCCTTCTACACGGCCACCATTTGCCGCGACGGCACCATCTGGCGCTGGGCGACCGCCGAACCCGCGACGGAACGCTGGGGCAGCCTGCAGTGAAGCGCCTGGCGCTGTTGCTGGCCCTGGCCCTGCCGGGCTGCGGTCAGGTGCCGGAGATCACCGGCGCGGTCGCCGGCGGTGGCGCCGCGCTGGCCAGCAGCAATCCCGCGCTGGGCTATGCGCTGGGCATCAGCGTCCGCGCCGGCGTCACCGCAGGGATGCAGACAGTCATGCGGTGGCGCAGCACAGAGGAACAGGATGCCCTGGCCGCCGCCATCGGCGGGCTGGATCCGGACAGCACCGGCCGCTGGGCCGTGCGCCATCGCATTCCCATCGGCAACCGCGAGGGGGAGCTGCGGCTGGTGCGAGTGATCGACAGTGCCCTGGCCGAGTGCCGGGAAGCGCTGTTTTCGGTCCAGGGCGAAAGCCAGTGGTTCCTGACCACGGCCTGCCGCCAGGCGGAGGGCTGGAAATGGGCCTCCGCCGAGCCGGCAACGGGGCGCTGGGGCAGCCTGCAATAGTCCCCTAGCGCTCACGCGCGGCATAGCCATGTGCGCCCAAGAAGGGTTCCACCACCGGCCCCCAGACGGCACTACCGCCACGTCCGAAGAACAGGCTGTGCCCATCCTGGCCAAAAGCGGGCAGCGCGGCGAGCTGGGCGTTGCCGCCAGACCCGGTAAAGGCCCCGTGCATCGCGGCGGCCAGCGCCGGCGCGAAGAAGCTGTCATTGGCCGTATAGACCCAGAGCGTCGGCAGCCGCGCGCTGCGCCCGTAATCGCCCGCGGCGACCACCAGCTGGTCCGGGGTGCAAACCGTGTTGGGTTGCCCCCCGGCCCAGCCGCCCCTTCCGCCCGCCATGTTCAGCACGGCCACCACCCCCTCCGGCGGGTTCGCCGCCAGGGCCAGCGCGCCCCAGCCGCCGGCCGACTGCCCCACCACCAGCACGCCCTGCGGCCGGATGCCGGGCAGCCGCCGCCCATATTCCACCGTTGCGGCGATGTCCCGCGCGCTCTGCCGGCCACCTGCCGCGTAGTCCGGCGTGGCGCAGCGGCCATAGGTTTCGGCCCATTCACCGCCCGCCGCGCCATAGCCCCGGCGCAGCGGCAGCAGCACGGCGAAGCCGCGATCGAGGAACCAGCGCACCGCCTCCGCCGTGCAAGCCGTTGGCTGCATGGTGGCGCGGGCGGCGGCATTGGCGGGCGAGCCGTGGTTGATGACAGCGAGCGGCGCGGGGCCGGCGGCTTCCGGCCGGCAGAGCCGCGCCTCGATGGTCCGGCCCGTGCCGGGGACCTCGATGGCCAGCAGGCCGGGATCGGCCGCTGGAGTCTGGGCGCTGGCGCATCCGACGGCCAGCAGGAGGATCAGGATCGGAGCGAGGTTGCGCATGCCGCAGCCTCGCGATCCTTTCGGAGTCGCGTCGAGGGGCTTTCAGCCCCGGTCGCGCATCAGCCTCGCCTTGTCGCGCGACCAGTCGCGTTCCGCGATGGCGGCACGCTTGTCGTGCTTCTTCTTGCCCTCGCCCACGCCGAGCATGATCTTGGCCACGCCGCGTTCATTGAACTGGATGGCCAGCGGCACCAGCGAAATGCCATCCCGGGCGATGCTCGCCGAAAGCTCCTTCACCTGCTTGCGGTGCAGCAGCAGCTTGCGCGGGCGACGCGGCTCGAAGGTGGCGACATGGCTGCCGGCCTGCCATTCGGGGATGTAGCAGTTGAACAGCCACATCTCCCCGTCCCGCTCGCCGGCCCAGGCCTCGGTCAGGGTGGCGCGGCCGGCGCGCAGCGACTTCACCTCCGGCCCCACCAGCATCACGCCGGCCTCGATCTCCTCGCCGATCTTGTAGTCGTAGCGGGCCTTGCGGTTCTGGGCGGCGATGCCGTGGCTGATGAGGGCGCTTTTCTTCTTGGGCTCTGCCATCAGTTCAGCAATCCGGCGCCCGTCATGGCGGCACGAACGCGGGTGCGCGTCGCCTCCGCCACCGGGGCCATGGGCAGGCGGCAATGGTCGGTGCCGCGGCCGAGCAGGCTTGCGGCCACCTTCACCGGGCCGGGCGAGGTCTCGCAGAACATGGCGTCATGCACCGGGGTCAGCCGGGCCTGGATCGCCATGGCGTCCTTGATGCGCCCCTCGGCCCAGGCGTCATGCATCTCCCGGCACAGGCGCGGCGCGATGTTGCCCGTCACGCTGATGCAGCCATGTCCGCCGGCCGCGAGGAAGGCGAGCGCGGTATGGTCCTCGCCCGACAACTGGCAGAAATCCGGGCCGATGGCGGCGGTGGTGTGCAGCGGGCGGGTCAGGTTGGCGGTGGCATCCTTCACACCGACGATATTCGGGTGCTTGGCCAGCCGCGCCATGGTCTCCACGGACATGTCCACCACGCTTCGCGGCGGAATGTTATAGATCAAGATCGGCAGCTCCACCGCATCGGCGATCGCCATGAAATGGCGGTACATGCCTTCCTGGGTCGGCTTGTTGTAATAGGGCGTCACCACCAACGCCGCATCCGCCCCCGCCGCCTTGGCGTGGCGCGTGAGGTCCACGGCCTCGGACGTGCTGTTGGAGCCGGTGCCGGCGATCACCGGCACGCGGCCGGCGGCGGCGGCGATGCACAGATCGACCACCTGGTGGTGCTCGGCATGGCTCAGCGTCGGGCTCTCGCCCGTGGTGCCCACCGGGATAAGGCCCTGGGTGCCTTCCGCGATCTGCCACTTCACGAAATCCTGGAAAGCCTTGGCGTCCAGGGTTCCGTCCTCCTGCATGGGCGTGATCAACGCCACCAGCGATCCCCTGAACATGTTTTTTCCGGTCATTCCAGCGTGGTTGAGTGGGCCAAAGAACCTAATGGCCCGGGCTCGGCACGACAAGGGCGCGAGACGCGGCGCGATTTGCGCTAGACTACCTGCATGCGCCGTATCCCCCTGCTCCTCCTGCTTCTCGCTCTCGCAACCCCGGCCATGGCACAGCCTTGGGCAAGCGATTCGGCGCGTGTCGCCGGCCGCCAGGCGCTGGAGGCATTGCGCCAGAACCGCTTCCTGGAAGCCGACAGCCTGTCGCTGGCCGCCGATCCGGTGGTGCGCAAGCTGGTGGTCTGGAGCCGGGTGCAGAACCGAAATGGCGGGGCCAGCGCCGCGGAGATCGTGTCCTGGCTGGACGCCAACCCCGACTGGCCAATGCCCATCACCGTCGCCACCCGGGCGGAGGAAGCGCTGGTCGGCGATGCCGATGACACACTGGTGCTGCGCCAGTTCGGCCGTAGCGCGCCGCGCACCCTGCCCGGCGCGCTGCGCTTCGCCGATGCGCTGGCGCGCGCCGGCCGAACGGCGGAGGCAACGACCGCGATCCGCGCCGGCTGGCGCGATGCCGATGGCGACGGTTTTGCCGAGCAGGATGTGCAGGCCCGCTACGGCATCGCGCTGACCTCCGCCGACCATGCGGCCCGCGCGGACCGCCTCGCCTGGGCCGGGCAGACGGGCGCCGCCGCGCGGCTCCTTCCCATGCTGGATGCCAATGCCCGCGCGGCGCTGGAAGCGCGGCTTGCCGCCACCGCCAATGCCGGCCCGCAGCGCCATATCGGCGCCGCGCATGACACCGCCCGCCTGCTGCGCCGTGCCGAGCGCGATGCCGAGGCCGCCGCCGTTTGGCAGGCCGCCGAGCCGCTGCAGCGCGACCTCTCACCCGCCGCGCAGCGCGCCATCTGGGTCGAACGCCAGGTGCTGTCGCGCAAGCTGCTGCGCCTGGGCGACCCCGCCAGCGCCTATCGCCTCGCCGCCAATCACGGCCAGTCCGAGCCCGGCGAACCGCGGCAGGAGGCGGAATTCCTCGCCGGCTTCATCGCACTGCGTGTGCTGAACCAGCCGGCCCAGGCGCTGGGCCACTTCGCCCGCGTCGGCGAGGGCAGCCGCAGCGTCATCACCCGCGCCCGCGGCGCCTATTGGGAAGGTGCGGCGCTGGCCAGCCTTGGCCGCACCGGCGAGGCCCAGGCGAAGTGGCGGGAAGCGGCGACGCTGCCCACCGCCTTCTACGGCCAACTCGCCAGTGTCTCGCTGGGCGAGAGTCCGGCCCAGCTCGCCGCCCGCATTGCCGGCGTGCCAAGCCCGGCCCCGCCGCAGGAGGGTGGCGTGCGTTTCCTGGGGCGGGAGCTGGTGCGGGCGGTGATCGCGCTGTCCGACCTTGGCCAGTCCGACCGCGCCCGCATCTTCCTGCTGCGGTTGGAGGAGCTGGCGCCGGAGCCTTCCGACCATTGGCTGATCGCCCGGCTGGGGGTGGCCATCGGACGGCCGGATCACGCCGTCTGGGTGGCGCGACGGGCGGGGGCGGATGGGGTGATGCTGCTGGAAGATGGCTGGCCCACCCCCTACCCCGCGCCCACCGATGGCGCGGAGCCGGCGCTGGTCCATGCCATCACGCGGCAGGAAAGCAATTTCGACCTCTCGGCCGTGTCCTCCGCCAATGCGCGCGGGCCGATGCAGCTTCTGCCCGCCACCGCCGCCAGCGTGGCCCGGCGGCTGGGCGTGCCGCATACGACGGCGATGCTGACCACCGATGCGGCGCATAACCTGCGGCTCGGCAGCGCCTTCATCAACCAGATGCTGGAGCGCTTCGGCGGCGCCATGCCGCTGGCCGCCGCCGGCTACAATGCCGGGCCCGGGCGCGTTGACCAGTGGCTCGGCACCTATGGCGATCCGCGCACGCCGGAAGGGCCGCATATCCTGGACTGGATGGAGCAGATCCCCTTCGGCGAGACGCGCAACTACGTGCAGCGGGTGATCGAGAATGTGGTGGTCTATCGCGCCCGCAACCCCGCCACCGGCGACCTGCCGCATCCGCTGGCCAGCCTGATGGCCGGCCGCCGATGAAGCGGGTCTTTTTCCACGCTCGCGATGGGCTGAAGCTCGCCGCGCTGGACCATCCGGGGCCGGAGGGTCGGACGCCGATCCTCTGCCTGCACGGGCTGACCCGCACTTCGGAAGACTTCGACCTGCTGGCGGACCGCCATGCCGGCAAGCGGCGTGTGCTGGCGCTGGATTTCGCCGGGCATGGCGAAAGCGCCCGCGCGCCGGATGTGGCGCGCTATGGCGTGGAAGACAGCCTGCGCGACGTGCTGGACGCCATGGCCGCGCTGCATTGCCACCGCGCCGTGGTGGTTGGCACCAGCTTCGGCGGCATCCTGGCCATGATCATGGGCGTTCTGCGCCCGACCGCGCTCACCGGCGTGGTGCTGAATGATGTGGGGCCGGTGCTGGAGCCTGTGGCGCTGGACCATGTCAGGGATTTTGTCGGCCATGACCCGGCGCTGCCGGGGCTGGAAGCGGCGGTGGCCCATCTCAAGGCCGTGCTGCCGCCGCTGGTGATGGACGAGGCCGGCTGGCGCCGCTTCGCCGCCGGCACCTTCCGAGCCGGGCCGGATGGCGCCTGGCACCCGCGCTGGGACATCCGCATCGCCCGGGCGATGGCGGCCGCCGGCGCCATGCCCGACCTGTGGCCCGCCTTCGGCGCGCTGGCCCATGCGCCGCTGATGCTGGTGCGTGGCGCGCTGTCCACCCTGCTGTCGGAGGACACGGCCCTGCGGATGGGCGAGTTGCGCCAGGACATGCGCTTCGTCGAGATCGCGGAAACCGGCCATTGCCCGACGCTGGAGGAACCGGCGGCCATCGCCGCCCTCGACGCCTTCCTCGACCGCATTCCATGACCCCTGCCCTGATGGTGGCGACGCTGGGCGGCGTCGGCCGGCTGCGGCCGGGGCCTGGCACCTGGGGCTCCGCCATCGTGCTGCCGGCGCTGTGGCTGGGGCCGGTCGCCTGCCTCGGCCTCGCGGCGCTGTGCCTGGTGGCGGGCTGGTGGGCGGCCGGCGAGGTGCTGCGCGACGGCGTGGAGGACCCCGGCTGGTTCGTGGCGGATGAGGGGGCGGGCATGCTACTGGCGCTGGCCGCCCTGCCGGCCACCACCCTGCCCGGCGCCCTGCTGGCCTTCGCCCTGTTCCGGCTGCTGGACATCGCGAAACCCTGGCCGATTTCCTGGTTCGACCGGCAGCCCGGCGCCTTCGGCGTGATGCTGGATGATGTGATCGCCGGTGCCATCGCCGGCGCGGCGCTGCTGGCCTTTCATGCGTTTTTTCCGGGAGTGCTGACGTGATGCTGCCCGCCACCACGCTGGAGGATGCGCAACGCCTGCTGGCCGAGTTACAGGCGCGCGGCATGACGCTGGCCACGGCGGAATCCTGCACCGGCGGGCTGATCGCCGCGGCGCTGACCGCCATCCCCGGCTCCTCCGCCACCCTGCTCGCCGGCTATGTCACCTATTCCAATGAGGCCAAGACGGCGATGGTCGGCGTGCCAGCGGCGCTGATCGACAGCGTCGGGGCGGTGAGTGAAGCCGTGGCCCGTCGCATGGCCGAAGGCGCCCTGCGGGCCAGCGGCGCCAGCCTCGCCATCTCCTGCACCGGAATCGCCGGGCCAGGCGGCGGCAGCGCGGCCAAGCCAGTGGGGCTGGTGCATATGGCCTGCGCCCGCGACGGTCTGCGCACGTTGTCCCTGAAAAAGATCTTCCCCGGCGACCGCACGGCGATCCGCGCCGCCACCGTCGCCGCCGCCTTCACCCTGATCCGCCGCGCCTTGGAGCCCACTGCATGAGCCAGACCGACCAGATTCTCGCCGCCCTGGATGCCGATCGCGACGCCGCGGTGGCGCGGCTGGTGGAGTGGCTGCGCATCCCCTCCATCAGCGCGCAGCCCGACCATGCGGGGGATTGCGTGCGCGCCGCCGAATGGGTGCGCGACCAGCTTCTGGAACTCGGCTTCGAGGCCAGCCTGCGGCAGACGCCGAAGCACCCCGTGGTGGTGGCGCATCACCCCGGCCCGGCCGGCGGCGCCAAGCGGCACCTGCTCTATTACGGCCATTACGACGTGCAGCCGCCGGACCCGCTGGAGCTGTGGACCAGCCCGCCCTTCGAGCCGGTGCTGGTGGATGGCCCGCATGGCCAGCGCGTGGTCGCGCGCGGCGCGGTGGACGACAAGGGCCAGACCTTGATGTGGATCGACGCGCTGCGCGCCTGGAACAAGGTGGCCGGCGGCCCGCCCTGCGCCATCACCGCGGTGATCGAGGGCGAGGAGGAAATCGGCTCCCCCAACCTCGCCCCCTTCATGGCGGCGAATGTCGCGGAGCTGAAGGCGGATGTCGCGATCATCAGCGACACCGGCATGTGGGACATCGACACGCCGGCGCTGAGCACCCGGCTGCGCGGCATGTGCTTCGTGCAGCTCGACATCAAGGCGGCGAACCGCGACCTGCATTCCGGCATGTATGGCGGCAGCGCGCTGAACCCAAACAACCTGATCACCAGGATCCTGGGCGACCTGCACGATGCCAATGGTCGTGTGCAGCTTCCGGGCTTCTATGACGGCATCCCCGATCTGACGCCCGAGCTGCGCGCGCAATGGCAGGCGCTGGGCTTTTCGGAGCACGACTTCCTGGGCGCCATCGGGCTCTCGGTGCCGGTGGGGGAGAAGGATCGCGGCGCGCTGGAGCGGCTCTGGGCGCGGCCGACGGCCGATATCAACGGCATCTGGGGCGGCTATACCGGCGCCGGCAGCAAGACCGTCATCCCCAGCGAGGCGCATGCCAAGATCACCTTCCGGCTCGTGCCCGGCCAGCACCATGAGAAGGTTTTTGCGGCCTTCCAGGAATTCGTGCGGGCACGGCTTCCCGCCGATGCGACCGCCACCTTCCAGGGCGGCGGCGCCAGCCCGGGGATCGAGGTGCCGGCGGACAGTGAATTCGTGAAGGCGGCGCAGGCTGCGCTGGCCGACGAATATGGCCGGCCGGCCGCGATGATCGGCTGCGGCGGGTCCATCCCCATCGTGTCCTCGATGAAGGACGTTCTGGGACTGGATACCGTGCTGATGGGCTTCGGGCTTGAGGATGACCAGGTGCACAGCCCGAACGAGAAGTTCGACCTGCGCTGCTTCCACCAGGGTGCCCGCAGCCATGCGCGGCTGCTGGCAAAGCTGGCCGGATAATCCGCGCGCCTACCGGAAGCCGCGGGCGCGCGGAACCTGCAGGAGATGCGCCTCGATCCCCTGACGCAGCGCGTCAGGGGTGCCCGGATCGGTGATCTGGTCGTGGATGAACTGCCGCAGGGCGCGGTGCTGCGCCACCACCGCGGCCAGGTCGTCGTCGCGATATTCCGGCCGGCTGAAAATGATCAGCGCATGCCGCGCGATTGCCTCCCACAGCGTCAGCGTGATGCCGTTCCGCGCCGCCACGCCGATGGCGCGGTGGAAGGCCAGATCGGCACGCAGCGAGCCCAACTTCTCGCCCCGCCTGGCGGCGCCCTCCAGCTCCGCGATCGCGGCATCCAGCGCCGCAACATCGGCCCGGCCGGCGCGCCAATTGGCGATCGCGTCGCGTAGCAGCAGGCATTCCAGCATAAGCCGCAATTCCATGATGCGGGCGATCATCTCCGCATCGAAGGCGGCGACACGAAAGCCGCGGCGGCCGCCGGTCAGGATGCCCTGCGTGTGCAGCACCTTCAGCGCCTCCCGCGTCGGCACGCGGCTGACGCCGAGCTCGGCGGCCACCGTAGCCTCCACCACCCGGTCATCCGGCAGCAGGCGCCCCATCGCGATGGCTTCCGCGACCGCATCGGCGATCATCTCCGGCAGTGGGATCAGCGTCGCGCGCCAGGCCGGCCTGCCGCGCCGGAATATCGTCATGCGCCATCACCCCGCCGCTGCGCCATTCTGATAACCGCAAGAAAAGCTCTTGCCGTGTCTGCGTTCCCGGATCAACGTATAACAATCGGGAGTACGTCCAACCGGCTCAGGTCCATAGCTGCGGCATGACATTGGTCGTGCCCGGCCTGGCAAAATGGATGGCGTGCGACGATGCTGATCAGGGGTGGCTGGGTCCTCACGGACCCCTCGACGGGCGCGGTGCGGCGGGATGCCGCGGTGCGTATCCTGGGCGACCAGGTGGCGGAGATTGGCGATGCCGCCACGCTGATGGCTGCGCATCCCGAATTGCCGGTGATGGGCCGCGCGGATGCCGTGGTGATGCCCGGTCTGATCGACGCCCATTCGCATGGCCGCGGCCTGTCCCCCATCCAGAAGGGCGTGCTCTACGACTATCTGGAGAACGCCTTCCTCGACTGGTCGTCGATGGTCTACCTGCCGAACGAGCTTTGCGCCGCGCTCTCGGCCGTGCGGCATCTCCGCATGGGCGCCACCACCATCCACCACACCGGCTGGAATGATGAGGGCCCGCGGGCGCTGGAGGAGGCGCAGGCGGCGATCGAGGCCTATCGCCGCTCCGGCATTCGCTTGGCTTATTCGCCGGCGATGCGGGACCGCAACCGCTTCTGCGTCGATGAGCAGGGCTTCCTGGCCACTCTGCCCCCAGCGCAGCGCGCCTTTGTGGAGCCGATGACGCGCTATGATCCGGTGGCGATCCAGGGCCAGTACATGGCGCTGTTCGATGCGCTGCACGCGGCGCATGACGGGCCGATGTCGCGCATCTTCCATGGCCCTTCCTGGGCGCATGGCACCACGGATGCCTTCTTCGCCCGTATCCGCGACAGTGCCGCGGCGCATGGCGGCCTGCCCATCCATATCCATACGCAGCAGACCCCGCACCAGCGCGCCTGGAGCATCAAGACCTACGGCCATTCGCTGGTCACGCATCTGGACCGGCAGGGAATGCTTGGGCCGCAGACCACGCTGGGCCACGCCGTCTGGCTGAACGAGGCGGATATCGAATTGCTGGCCGCACGTGGCGCCTCCACCACCCATCACGCCTCCTGCAACCTGCATGTGCGCAACGGCATCTCCCCGATCTGGCACATGATCCGCGCTGGCGTGAATGTCGCCATGGGCATCGACGACAAGTCGCTGAACGATGACGACGATCCCTTCATGGAACTGCGCCTGGCCGCGACCCTGTCCCGCGTGCCGGATTTCGACCTTGGTGCCACGCCGGTGCTGACGGCGCCGCAAGTGCTGGCGATGGGCACGGTGAATGCCGCGCGCACGCTGGGCTTCGCACCGGATCATGGCCGCCTGGTGCCGGGCGCGCCGGCGGATCTCGTTGTGCTGGATACGTCATCCCTGCTGCGCGATCCCTGGACCTCGGACCGGCTTTCCATACCGGACCTCGTGCTGTGGCGGGCCAAGGGGCAAGATGTCTCCGACGTCATCGTCAACGGCAAGGTCGTGATGCGCGATCGCGCCATCACCACCCTGGATGTCGCAGCTCTGTACAAGGAAGTGCGGGACTATGTGACGCGGCATGAGGCTGCGCCGGCGCCGCAGGCGCGCATCGATGGCATCAACGCTCTGCGGCCGCATTTCCATGCATGGCACCGCAGCATGCTGGCGCATCTGGATGTCAGCGAGTCCTTCTACCGCATGAATGGCAGGGCCTGATCCGATGGTCGATTGGGGCTTCGTTGCTACCTATGGACCGCATCTGGTGGAGGCCTGCTGGATTACGCTGACCATCAGCGCGGCGTCACTGCTGCTGTCCAGCATCATGGGGCTCGGCATCGCGCTGATCCGCATCGGGCCGGGCCGCGTCCTGCCGGGCCTCGCCTGGACCTATGTGTGGATCGTGCGCGGCACGCCGCTGCTGCTGCAGCTTTTCGCCATTTACTACGCGCTCCCCGCCGCCGGCATCCGCGTCGGCCCCTGGGAGGGTGGCATCATCGCCCTGTCGCTGAATTCCTCCGCCTATTTCGCGGAGATCTTTCGCGGCGCCATCCGCGCCGTGCCCGCCGGGCAGCGGGAAGCGGCGCTGGCCATCGGCATGATACCCGCCCAGGCGATGCGCCGCATCGTGCTGCCGCAGGCCGCGCGCCCCGCCTTGCCGCCCTATATCGGCCAGGCGACGACACTGCTGAAGAATTCCTCGCTGGTCTCCGTCATCGCGGTGCCGGACCTGATGCTGACGGCGCAGAGCATCTACTCCTCCACCTACCGGGTCGTGGAGGTCATGGTGATGACAGGCCTGCTGTATCTGCTGATGACCAGCCTGTTGCAGATCGCCCAGACGGTGCTCGAGCGCCGGCTCGGCTATTATACGGTGAAGTAGATGGGCGTCGTTTCCTTCCAGAGCGTCTGCAAGCGCTTCGGCACGGCGCAGGTGCTGCGCGACATCACCCTCGACATCGCGGAGGGCGAGGTGGTGACCGTCATCGGTCCCTCCGGCGCCGGAAAATCGACGCTGCTGCGCTGCGTGAATCAGCTGGAACAGCATGACAGCGGGCGCATCCTGATCGATGGCGAACCCATCGGCAGCGGCCAGCGAATGCGTGACCTGGCGCGGCTGCGCCAGCGTGTCGGCATGGTGTTCCAGTCCTTCAACCTGTGGCCGCACCTTTCCGCGCTCGGCAATGTCATGGAAGGCCCGCGCCAGGTGCTGAAGCTGTCGCCGCGGGAAGCCGAGACGCGCGCTGGCGCGCTGCTGGAACGTGTCGGACTCTCCGCCCATGCGGCGAAATATCCCGCGCAGCTTTCCGGTGGCCAGCAGCAGCGCGTGGCCATCGCCCGCGCGCTCGCCATGCAGCCGCGCGTGATGCTGTTCGACGAGGCGACGAGCGCGCTGGACCCCGAGCTGGTCGGTGAAGTCCTGGCGGTGATGACCCAGTTGGCCGCCGAAGGCATGACCATGATCGTGGTCACGCATGAGATGGGCTTCGCACGCGAAGTGGCGCATCGCGTCGTGCTGATGGCGGAAGGCGCGATCGTTGAACAGGGCCGGCCCGCCGAGTTCTTCGCGGCGCCGCAGGAAGCCCGCAGCCGCGCCTTTCTCGGCAAGGTGCTGAAGGCGTGACGCGCATCACGGCGGTGGAGCCCCATCCGCTCCGCCTGCCCCCCGAGACCCCCGGCGGACGGCAGGAGGAATGCTTCCTGCTGCGCCTCGTCACAGAGGATGGGCGCGAAGGCTGGGGAGAGGCGCATGGCAGCCCCTGGTTGTGCCATGCCGTGGTGGAGGCGCCCATCACCCATGTGACCGCGCAAGGGCTGCGCCACATCCTGCTGGGGCAAAACACGGATGACGTGCCGGCGCTGCGGCGGCGGATGGAGAAGGGCACGCAGTGGATCGGGCGCGATGGCGTCGTGATGCAGGCCATCGCGGCGGCGGAGATCGCGCTATGGGACCTGGCAGGCCAGCGCGCCGGGCTGCCGGTGGCCAAGCTCCTGGCGCGCGCGCCGCGCAGCACGCTGCCCTGCTACGCCAGCGCCAAGGTCGCCACCACGCCAGCGGGCACGGCGGCACGCATTGCCGGGGAGCGTGCGGCCGGCTTCGCCGCGCATAAGATCGGCTGGCCGCCTTTCGGAGCGACTCTGGAAGGCGATCTCGGTTTCCTCGAAGCCGCGCGCGATGCCGCGGCGCCCGGCGCGCTGCTGATGGTCGATGCCGCCCAGGCCTTCGATGAGCCGACGGCGCTGGCCCGCGCCCGCGCCTTTGCCCGCTTCGAACTGGCTTGGCTGGAAGAACCCCTGGATCGCGACGACCTCGATGGTCAGGCGAGGCTGCGCGCCGCCAGCCCGGTGCCGATCGCCTCTGGCGAGGGCGAATGCGGGCTGCCCGGCCTGTCGCGGATCGCAAAGCTTGTGGATGTGTTGCAGCCTGATGTGACGCGCTGCGGCATCCTCGCCGCCATGGCCGCCGCCCCGATGGCGCCGCGCGTCTGCAGCCATTCCTTCACCACGCTGCTGAATGTGGTGGTCCATGCCCATGCGCTGGCCGCGATGCCGAATGGCTGGATGCTGGAATGGCCGGTGCGCGGCCTGGCGATATGGGATGCGCTGTTCCCCGGCGCCGCACGGCTGCGCGACGGCCAGTTCACCCTTCCCGAAGCCGCGGGCCTCGGCCTGCGTCCTGATCCCGCCGTGCTGGCCCGCCATCGCATGCCCAGCCTTTCGAACCCCACCACGGGAGCGCATTGAGATGACGCGACGCCGGCAGATGACGCTGGGCCTTTTCGTCGAACCCTATGGCCGCCACGTCGCCGCCTGGCGCCACCCGGGCGCCACGCGGATGGCCGGCATCGATTTCGGCTACTACCGGGATCTCGCCCAGCTCGCGGAATCCGCCTGCCTGCATTTCATGTTCATCGCCGATACCAACAATGTCTGGGCGGATATGGACTTCTTCAGCCGCAGCGACCGCGGTGCCATCCTGGACCCGATGCAGCTTCTGCCGGCGCTGTCGCAGGTGACGCAGCGCATCGGCCTGATCGCCACCACCTCCACCACCTACACCCAGCCCTATCACGTCGCCCGCAGCTTCGCCTCGCTGGACCAGTTGAGCGGCGGCCGCGCGGGGTGGAACCTGGTCACTTCGATGTTCGCGGCGGAGGCGCAGAACTTCTCCACCCCCGTGCAGATGCCGCATGGCGACCGCTACGCTCGCGCCGAGGAGTTCGTCGATGTGGTGCGCGGCCTGTGGTCGAGCTGGGAGGAGGACGCTTTCCTGCATGACCAGGACAGCGGCCTGTTCTTCGACCCCGAGCGCCTGCATATCCTGCACCACACCGGCGAGCACTTCCTGGTGCGCGGCCCGCTGAACGTCCCGCCTTCCGCCCAGGGCCAGCCGGTGATCGTGCAGGCCGGCTCCTCCGACGCTGGACGGGACCTGGCGGCGCGCACGGCGGAGGTGGTCTTCACCATCCAGCAGACCCTGCCGGCCGCCCAGGCCTTCTATGCCGATCTGAAGGGCCGCATGGCCGCCTTCGGCCGCGCCCCGGACCAGATGCACATCATGCCCGGCTGCTTCATCATGGTCGGCCGGTCGGAAGCCGAGGCGCGGGAGAAGTTCGAGGAGCTGCAGGCCCTGGTGCATCCCAAGGTCGGCCTTTCGCTGCTCTCCACCCTGCTCGGCGGCATCGACCTGTCCGCCTATCCGCTGGATGGCCCCGTGCCCGAATTGCCGGAGACCAATGCGGGCAAGGGCCACCAGGCCGCGCTGCTGGATCGTGCGCGACGGGATGGGCTGACCATCCGGCAGCTCTACCTCGCCACCATGGGCGGGCGCGGGCATTGGGAGCTGGTCGGCACGCCCGCGCAGATCGTGGACCAGATGGAGGAACGCTTCCTGGCCGGCGCTGCGGATGGCTTCAATATCATGCCGCCCTTCCCCGGCGCGCTGCGGGAGATCGTGGACCTCGTGATCCCCGAGCTTCGCCGTCGCGGCCTGTTCCAGGACGCCTATGCCGGCACCACGCTGCGCGCGAATCTCGGCCTGGCCAAACCCAGCCGCCCAACCAAGGAGCCCCGCTGATGCGCCTCACCCCGCGTTCCCGCCTGCTCGCCCTGGCGGGCCTGGCGTTGGCCCCCATGCTTGCCGCGCCACGCCTGGCGCGGGCGGATCTGCGATCCGTCCGCCGCGCGGGCGTGATGAAGATTGCCACCACCGGCACCCGCGTGCCCTGGACCTATACGGATTCGAACAACCGCCTGACCGGCTATGACATCGCCTGGGGGGAGTTGATCTGCGCCGATCTCGGCCTGCGGGCGGAATGGTCCAAGCTGGATTTCCGTGGCATGCTGCCGGGACTGCTGGCCGGGCAATATGATGCCGTCATGTCCGGCGTCACCATTACCGACCAGCGCCAGCAGACCTTCGCCTTCTCCGAGCCCTATGCCTATGACGACACCGTCGCCGTGGTGCGCGCCGACAATGCGCGGGTGCGAGAGATGGCGGATCTGCGCGGCCTGGTCGTCGGCGCCGGCACGGGATCGCAGCAGGAAAGCATCGCCAAGGCCATCCCCGGTGTGCGGGAGGTGCGCAGCCTGCCGGGCTTCACGGACCTTATTCTCAATATCCGTACCAACCGCATCGACGCCATGGTGACCAGCGGGCTCGCTGCCTCCCACTACCTCGCCAATACGCCCAATTCCGGGCTTCGCATCGCCGGCAGCGGCGTGGAGCCCGCCTTTCAGGGCGTCGTCCTGCGCAAGGGAGAGCCTGAGATGGAGGAGGCGGTGAGCGGCGTCATCCGCGCCCGCAAGGCGGACGGCACCTATCGCCGCCTGTTCCAGGAGCACTTCGGCATGGACCCGGCGCGCTAGCGAGCTGAGTTCAGCAGAACCCAGCCCGGTCGAGGTGCGCGCAGGCCTACCCGCGCGCCAGTGCCCCGCGAATGATGGTCAGCGCGTCCTCGATCATGGGCGGCGTCACATCGAGATGGGTGCAGGCGCGCAGACGGCCGCCAAGCAGGGACAGCGCCACCCCCTCCATCCGCACCCGCCGCACAAGTTCGGTCGCCGCCACGCCGGTGCCAGGGATCGTGAAGAAAACCAGGTTGGTGTCGGGGTCCTGCACCTCCACGCCTTCCATCTGCGCAAGGCCCCGGGCGAGAGCCTTGGCATTGGCGTGGTCCTCCGCCAGCCGATCGACATTGTGGTCCAGCGCGTAGAGGCACCCCGCCGCGCAGATGCCCGCCTGCCGCATGGCGCCGCCGAGGCGCTGCTTCCAGCGCCAGGCCTCGTCGATGAACTCCGCGCTGCCACAGAGCACGGCGCCGAGCGGCGCGCCCAGGCCCTTGGTGAAGTCCAGCCAGACGCTGTCATAGCCCGCCACCATATCGGCCGGGGCGACGCCGGCGGCGACGCAGGCATTCATAAGCCGGGCGCCGTCCATATGGGTAGAAAGGCCGGCGCCATGGGCAATGCCGGCGATCTCATCCAGCGTCGCCTTGGCCCAGACGGCGCCACCGCCGGTATTCGCCGTCTGCTCCACCTCCACCAGTCGCTGCGTCGGCGTGTGGCGGGATTTGCCGCGCAGCGCGCCGCGCAGGGCGTCCGGCGTGTACATGCCCCGAGGACCCTTCAGCGGGTAGATCTGTACGCTGCCGAGCGCGGCATGGGCGCCGCCCTCGCTGGTCAGGATATGCGCCGTCTCATGCGCAATGATCTCCTCGCCTGGGCGGCAATGCACCAGGGTGGAGGCGACGTTGCACATGGTGCCGGAGGGCATGAACACCGCCGCCTCCTTGCCCATCAGCGCCGCCATGCGGTCGCAGAGCGCATGGACGGTAGGGTCGTCGCCATGCTGCTCGTCGCCCACCTCGGCCCGCATCATGGCGTCCAGCATCGCCGCGCCGGGCTTGGTCTGGGTGTCCGAATAGAGGTTAATGCGGACGGGCGGCGCGCCGGCGGGCGGGCGTTCGGGGGCGTGGACCATGTCGCGGGGCTCCGGCGTTGTGCCGGCCCACTCCGCTATGCGACGCCGTCTGCGTCAAGCCGGGGCGGCGAGTCCATGACGCTGCCAGAGCGGCGCGATGGCCGGGCGCCGGGCCACGGCCTGGGCCAGCGCCTCGATTTTCGGGAGGTTGGCGGGCGTCCAGACCCGGCCCTCCGCCCAGCGCGACAGCACGGTGAGGTAAATGTCGGCGACGCTGAACCGGGCGCCGAGCAGGAAAGGCGCGGCCGGGTCGCCGGTCAGGCCGGCATGCGCCTCCACCACCCGCATAACGTCGCGCGCCATAGTCAGCGCGCCGTCCCGCAGCGCCTGATGCTGGTCGGGGCTGACGCCGAAGCGGGCGGGGTAATCCCAGCGGGTGATCTGCGGGTAGAACTCGCCGGCCAGCAGCGCCATCCAACGCAGTGCCCGCGCCCGCCCGGAATCGCCGGGCGGCGGCAAAAGGCGCGGGTGGATATCCGCCAGCGTCACCAGGATGGCGAGGCTCTCGGTCATCACCGTGCCGTCCGGCAGGATCAGCGTCGGCAGCCGGCCCATCGGATTGATGGCGAGGTAGTCGGCGCGCAGCTGGTGGTCACCCTCCAGCGGTACGTCACGAAGTTCCACCGCGGCGCCGGCCTCGGCCAGCGCCATCTCGACCGGGGCGGAGCCGGAGCCGGCATCGCCGTAGAGGATGTAGGTCATGCGGCGCAGCTTGCCCCGATTACCTGCGCCAGGGCAGACGCAAAGCCGTGAAACAACGCGCAACGCCCACGCCATCCGTCCATCGCCGGCCCATGCTTTCTTTCAAACGGCAGGGAATGGGGCGTGGCTGGATGAGCGGCTTGCAGGTGAGTATCGGCGACATCCTGGCGGATCAGCGCGAGGTAGCCGCAAGGCAGGAAGGCGCCTCGGCGAGCGACATCCGCTACGCCCGCGACAGCGGCTTCGACCCGCAGGATGTCATGACGATCCGCCAGATCACCGCCGCCCGCGCCGTGCTGCTGATCTTCCGCTGCCCCAACCTCGCCGCGCGATCCCTGCACGGGCTGCTGCCGGCCAAGACCGCGGTAACCACGGCGAAAAGCGGCACCTCCGGCGCCGTCACCAGCCCGGGCGGCCTGCTGATGGTTTCCGACTACGACATCATGAGCTGCTGGCGGCAGGAGGGTGCGGGCTTTCGCAAGATTCCCATCACCGCCGCCACGCCCGGCGCCAAATACGGCGCCTGGCTGACGGAGGCGCGGGAGCTGGTGCAGGCGCTGAACCGGCGGCTGGTGACCAAAATCCAGCACGGCGCGCAGGATGACTGGCTGGATGCCGAGCGCAATCGCGGCGTGAAGCCGGAGGACCTGTACCTGGCATTCCGCCTGGGCGTGCCGGACCTGCTGGTGGGCCCGGCGGCGCTGGAGCGCTTCTACAAGAATGACCGGCTGTTCTGGCCCTATCTGCCCAACGGCAAGCATTGCGGCCGATCGTCGTAGGTTCAGAAGAAGGGCAGCGGCCCCCGGAAGGCCCCGATCGGGACCAGATGCGTCACCAGCCCCGTCTCCGCCCGCCAATGATGCAGCAGCATGGCGGGGGGCTCCACGAAGCTGGCCGGGGCGGCATCGGGGTTCAGGCGCAGGGCCAGCGCCGTGGTGGTGCTCGGCGCTGTCACCAGCATCGTGCCGCCGAAGCGCAGCAACATGAAGCGGTGGACGTGACCGCAGAGGATACGCTCCACCGCCGGATAGCGCGCGACAATGGCAGCCAGACGTTCGCCTTCGAGGCAGCGATAGGGGTCGATGAACGGGATGCCGCTGGCAAAGGGCGGCTGGTGCATCATCAGGATGGTCGGGCGCGTGGGGTCCTCCGCCAGCCGCGCCTCCAGCCATTCACAGGCGGCGTCATCCATCTGGCCGTGATGCGCGCCGGGCACGGTGACATCCAGGCCCAGCACCCGCACCGGGCCATGCGCGCCGGCGTCCACATGCAGCGGTCCTGAACCTGCTGGATCCCCAAAGTGTTGACGGAAGGCGGCGCGTTCGTCGTGATTGCCGGGTATGATCACCAAGGGCGGCCGAATGCGCCCCAGCAAATCGGCTGCGAAGGCATATTCAGCCTCCGTGCCATGGTCCACTACATCGCCGCTCAGCAGCACCAGATCGGGCTGCGGCGCCATTCGGTCGAGCTGCTCCAACGCCGCCTGGAACATGGCGTTGGAATCCACCAAGCCTTGATACAGCTCGCCCCGCGGCCGCAGATGCGGGTCTGACAGATGGGCGATCAGCATCCGCGCGTCAGGCGGAAGGCGCGGGGCTCGCCGCCGGCGGCGGGGGCGCGCGGCGATAGAGGTTTGTCGCGCGGCGTTCAAAGGACCGCACCATCAGCCGCACCGCCTCGTTGAAAACGGTGCCGATGACGGCCTGGAGCAGACGCGACTTGAACTCGAAATCGACGAAGAAATCGACTTCGGTCCCGTTGGCCACCGGGTTGAAGCGCCAATGGTTGTTCAGGTAGCGGAAGGGACCGGTCAGGTAGCGCACATGCACATGATGCGGCCGCTCCAGCGTCACATGGCTCCGAAACGTCTCCCGGAACATCTTGAAGCCGATGGTCAGGTCAGCGACCAGCTCGTCCTCGGTGCGGGAGACGATGCGCGCGCCGACGCACCAGGGCAGAAATTCCGGGTAGCGGCGCACATCCGCCACCATGTCGAAGAGCTGCTCCTGCGTGTAGGGCAGCACGCGCTTTTCCGCATGGGTCGGCATCAGGCGGCCTTCAGCTTTGCCGCCCGCGCATCCCGCAGCGCCGCGAAGTCGCGATCCGCGTGGTAGCTGGACCGCGTCAGAGGCGTGGCGGAGACCAGGAGAAAGCCCTTGCCGCGCGCCGCCTGGCCGTAATCGGCGAACTCATCCGGCGTCACGAACCGGTCCACCGCCGCATGCTTCACGGAGGGCTGGAGGTACTGGCCGATGGTCAGGAAATCGACATCGGCGCTGCGAAGGTCGTCCATCACCTGCAGCACCTCGATCCGCTTTTCCCCCAGCCCGACCATGATGCCGGACTTGGTGAAGATGGAGGGGTCGCGCTGCTTCACCCGGTCCAGCAGCCGCAGCGAGTGGTAGTAGCGCGCACCGGGGCGGATGGAGGGATAGAGCGCCGGCACGGTTTCCAGATTGTGGTTGAACACATCCGGCCGCGCATCGATCACCACCTCCAGCGCCCCATCCTTGCGCAGGAAGTCGGGGGTGAGGATTTCAATGGTGGTCTCCGGCGCCGCGGCACGGATGGCGCGGATGGTCTGGGCAAAATGCTCCGCCCCGCCATCGGCCAAGTCGTCGCGATCAACGCTGGTGATGACCACGTGGCGTAGGCCGAGCTTCGCCACCGCATCCGCCACCCGGCGTGGCTCGTCCGTGTCCAGCGCCTTGGGCATGCCGGTGATGACGTTGCAGAAGGAACAGGCGCGGGTGCAGGTGTCGCCCATGATCATCATGGTGGCGTGGCGCTGCGACCAGCACTCCCCGATATTCGGGCAGGCCGCCTCCTCGCACACCGTGACCAGCCCATTGGCGCGCATCAGCGCATGGGTTTCCCGGTAGATCGGGCTGGTGGGCGCCTTGACCCGGATCCAGTCGGGCTTCCGCTGGATGGGGTTGTCCGGGCGCCGCGCCTTTTCCGGATGCCTCTCGGCGCCGGTTTTCGCCGCCGCCGCCGAGAGCTCGGTGGCGGGGCGGGCGTGGTTGATTTCGACGCGTATGGCCATGTCGCTAGATGTGGATCACCCGGCCATAGGCATCAAGCACCGACTCATGCATCGTCTCCGAAACCGTGGGATGCGGGAAGACGGTGTGCATCAGCTCTGCCTCGGTCGATTCCAGGGTGCGGGCGATGCCGTAGCCCTGGATCATCTCGGTGACTTCCGGTCCGACCATGTGCGCGCCCAGCAATTCGCCGGTCTTGGCGTCGAACACCGTCTTCACCAGGCCCTCCGGCTCGCCCATGGCGATGGCCTTGCCGTTACCGATGAAGGGGAAGCGGCCAACACGGACCTCGTGGCCCAGCTCCTTGGCCTTCTTCTCGGTCAGGCCGACGCTGGCGACCTGGGGGCGGCAATAGGTGCAGCCGGGGATGTTCAGCACGTCCATGGCATGTGGATGCTTGCCGGCGATGGCCTCGACGCAGATCACCGCCTCATGGCTCGCCTTATGGGCCAGCCATGGCGCGCCGGTGAGGTCGCCGATGGCATAGACGCCGGGCTCGCCCGTATTGCCATAGGCATCGGTGACGATGTGGGTCCGCTCCACCTTCACCTTGGTGCCTTCGAGGCCGAGGTCCTCGACATTGCCGACGATGCCGACGGCCGAGATCATGCGGTCCGCGGTAATTTCCTGCACCTTGCCGCCGGCCTCGACGATGGCGGTGATGCTGTCCGCGCCCTTGCGGACGCCCTGCACGCGGGCGCCCGTGATGATGTGCATCTTCTGCTTGGCAAAAGCCTTGTGGACGAAGGCCGAGATTTCCTCGTCCTCCACCGGCAGGATGCGATCCATCACCTCAATGAGCGTGACCTCGGCGCCCATGTTCAGATAGAAGCTGGCGAATTCGGAGCCGATGGCGCCGCTTCCCATGACGATCAGCTTTTTGGGCAGGGCGGCAGGGGTCATCGCCTCGCGATAGGACCAGATCAGCTTGCCGTCCGGCTCCATCCCCGGCAGGACGCGCGCGCGCGCGCCGGTCGCCAGCAGGATGTGCTTGGCCGCGATATCCGCGACGGGCTTGCCGTCCTTGGTCACGGAGAGCTTCCCCGGGCCGGCGAGCTTGCCGTGTCCATCGAAGACCGTGACCTTGTTCTTCTTCATCAGGTGCTTGACGCCACCCGAAAGCTGGCCCGCCACCTGCCGGCTGCGCTTCACCACCTTGGCGAAATCGAAGCGGATATTGTCGGCGGCGAAGCCGTAGCTATCCAGGCTGTGCAGCAGGTGATTGATCTCGGAGGCGCGCAGGAGCGCCTTGGTCGGGATGCAGCCCCAGTTGAGGCAGATGCCGCCCAGATTCTCGCGCTCCACCAGCGCGACCTTCATGCCGAGTTGGCTGGCGCGAATGGCACCAACATAGCCACCGGGGCCGCCGCCGACGACGACGAGATCGAAAGTCTCGGCCATTTCAGGATTCTCCTGCGAGGGCGCGCAGCGCGTCGCCCGAGAGGCGCCGTATGCGCCATTCATCGCGGCTTTCCGAGCCGATGCGGTCATAGAAGCGGATGGCCGGGGCGTTCCAGTCGAGCACCTGCCATTCCATCCGCGTGCAGTTTTCCGCCACCGCCCGCTGGGCCAGATGCCGGAAGAAGGCGCCGCCGACGCCGAGGCCGCGATGGGCGGGCTCGACATAGATGTCTTCGAGATAGATGCCGGGGCGGCCCGTAAAAGTCGAAAAATTGTAGAACCAAATCGCCTGGCCGATTGCCCTGCCCTCACGCTCCGCCAGGGTGCAGAAGACGCGGGGGGTCGAGCCAAACAGGGCCTCGCGAAAATCGGCCTCGGTGCCAACCGCCTCGTGCAGCAGCTTTTCGTAATCCGCGAGCTCCCGGACCAGGCGGAGGATCTCAGGGAGGTCCGCCTCGGTCGCGTCGCGCAGGGTGAGACCGCTGGTCACATGCAGCCTTTCAGATGAAAGCGGCGAAAGCCCTCTCCACCCAACGGGGGGAGAGGGCCTTCACCTCGACTACAGCATCAGGCTCAGCGGCTGCTCGACGATATTCTTGAATGCCGCGATCCATTCCGCCGCCAGCGCGCCATCCACCACGCGGTGGTCGACCGACAGCGTGCAGGTCATCACCGTGGCAATCGCCAAGGCGCCATCCTTCACCACCGGCCGCTGCTCCCCGGCGGAGACCGCCAGGATGCCGGCCTGGGGCGGGTTGATGATGGCCGCGAAGTCGCGCACGCCATACATGCCCATGTTGGAGATGGAGAAACCGCCGCCCTGGAACTCCTCCGGCTTCAGTCTTCCACTCTTGGCCCGCGCCGCCAGATCCTTCATCTGGTTGCTGATGGAGGCCAAACCCGCCTGATCCGCCTTGCGGATGATGGGCGTGATCAGCCCGTCCGGGATGCTGACGGCGACCGAGATGTCGACGTCGTGGTACTGAAGGATCGCGTCCTCGGTCCAGGTCGCATTCACCTGCGGGAACCGTCGCAGCGTCACCGCCGCCGCCTTGATTACCAGGTCATTGACCGAGAGCTTGAAGGCGCCCGGCCCGTCCTTCGGCGAGGTCGCGTTCAACTGCGCCCGCAGCTTCAGCAGCGCGTCGATCTCGATATCCATCGAGACGTAGAAATGCGGCACCGTCTGCTTGGATTCCGACAGGCGGCGCGCAATCACCTTGCGGATGCTGCTGTTCGGCACGGCGGTATGCGGCGCCGTGATGACGGGCGCCGACGCCTTCGGTGCCGGTGCGGCGGCGGGGGCCGGGGCTATGGGTGCCGGGGCCTGCGCCGGTTCGGCCTTGGCAGGCTCCGCCTTCCCGACCTGCGGCTTGGCCAGCGCGGCTTCCACATCGGTCTTCACGATGCGGCCATTCGGCCCGCTGCCGCTGACGCCGGCCAGGTCCAGCCCGGCCTGCGCGGCCATGCGCCTCGCCAAGGGCGAGGCAATGGTGCGGTCGCCGGATTCGGCAGTCTTCGGCGCCTCGGCCTTCGGTGCGGCGGCCGGTTCGGTCTTTGGCGTCTCGGGCGCGGGTGCCGGCTTCGCCTCGGCCTTCGGGGCTTCCGCCTTGGCGGGAGCCGGCGCCGCATCGGCGGATTCGCCCGGCTCCACCAGCACGGCGATCGGGTCGTTGACCTTCACGCCGGCGGTGCCGCCCTGGACCAGGATCTTGCCCAGAACGCCCTCATCCACGGCTTCCACTTCCATGGTCGCCTTGTCAGTCTCGATCTCGGCGATGATGTCGCCGGCCTTGACCGTGTCGCCCTCGTTCTTCAGCCAGCGCGCCAGCGTGCCCTCGGTCATCGTGGGGGACAGCGCCGGCATCAGGATGTTCGTGGCCATGAGCTGCCTCCCTTACTTGTAGGTCACGCGCTTGGCGGCCTCGATCACCTGTTCGAGGCGCGGCAGGGCCAGCTTCTCCAGGTTCGCGGCATAGGGCATGGGGATATCCAGGCCGTGCACGCGCACCGGCGGCGCATCCAGGTCGTCGAAGCAGTTCTCCAGGATCTGCATGGCGACCTCGGCACCGATGCCGGCATAGGGCCAGCCTTCCTCGAGCGTGACCAGCCGGTTGGTCTTCTTCACCGACTTCACCACCGTCTCGATATCCAGCGGCCGCAGCGTGCGCAGGTTGATGACCTCCGCGCTGATGCCCTGGGCGGCGAGTTCCTCGGCCGCCTGCATGGCCATGCCGACCATGATGGAGAAGGCCACCAGGGTCACATCCGTGCCCTCGCGCTCCACCTTCGCCTTGCCGATCGGCAGGATGAAATCCTCATCCGTCGGGCAGTCGAAGGTCTGGCCGTAGAGGATCTCGTTCTCCAGGAAGATGACCGGGTTCGGATCACGGATCGCGGCGCGCAACAGGCCCTTGGCGTCCGCCGCCGACCAGGGCGCCAGCACCTTCAGGCCCGGCAGATGCGCGTACCAGCTGGCGTAGCACTGGCTGTGCTGCGCCGCGACGCGGCTGGCCGCGCCGTTCGGACCGCGGAAGACGATCGGGCAACCGAGCTGGCCGCCCGACATGTACAGCGTCTTCGCCGCCGAATTCACGATCTGGTCAATCGCCTGCATGGAGAAGTTGAAGGTCATGAACTCGACGATGGGCTTCAGCCCCGTCATCGCCGCGCCGACCGCCATGCCGGTGAAGCCGTGTTCCGTGATCGGCATGTCGATCACGCGCTTCGGGCCGAACTCGTCCAGCAGACCCTGGCTGATCTTATAGGCGCCCTGGTACTGGCCGACTTCCTCGCCGATCAGGAACACGTCCTTGTCGAGGCGCATCTCGGCGGCCATAGCGTCGCGCAGGGCTTCGCGCACCGTCATCGGCTTGGTGGCGCCCCAATCCTTTTCCGGCGCGGCGGCGGCCTGAGCCGGCACCGGGGCAGCGGCGGGCTTCGCCGTTTCCATCTTCTCCGCGGTCGGCGGCTCAGCCTTGGCGGGCTCGGCTGGAGCGGCTTCCGCCTTCGGGGCCTCGGGCTTCGGCGCCGCGGCGCTGCCGTCGTCCAGCTCGGCGATCGGAGTGTTCACCGAAACGCCCTCGGTGCCTTCGGGCACCAGGATCTTGGTCAGCGTGCCCTCATCCACGGCTTCCACTTCCATGGTCGCCTTGTCGGTCTCGATCTCGGCGATCACGTCGCCGGCCTTCACCGTATCGCCTTCCGCCTTGAGCCAGCGGGCGAGCTTGCCCTCCGTCATGGTGGGGCTGAGGGCGGGCATCAGGATCTGCGTCATCAGCGGGACTCCACCAGGACGTCCGTCCACAATTCGCTCTCATCGGGCTCCGGCGAGGTCTGCGCGAATTCGGCGCTGTCCTGCACGATGGCCTTCACCTCGTCGTCGATGACCTTCAGCGCAGCCTCGCTGGTCTCGAAGACCTCCAGCAGCATCTTGCGCGCGGTCTCGATGCAGTCGTTCTGCTCTCGCATCTTCTGCACCTCCTCCCGCGTCCGGTACTTGGCCGGGTCGGACATGGAATGGCCGCGGTAGCGGTAGGTCTTCATCTCCAGCAGGTACGGGCCGTTGCCGGCGCGGCAATGGGCGATGGCGCGCTCACCGGCTTCCTTCACGGCAATCACATCCATGCCGTTCACCTGCTCACCGGGGATGCCCCAGGGCGCGCCGTTCTTCGACAGGTCGCGGGAGGCGCTGGCGCGCTCCACGGACGTGCCCATGCCGTATTTGTTGTTCTCGATGATGAAAACGCAGGGCAGCTTGAACAGGGCCGCCAGGTTCATGCTTTCGTAGACCTGACCCTGGTTCGAGGCGCCCTCGCCGAAATAGGCCAGCGCCACGGCACCGTCTCCGCGGTACCAATTGGCAAAGGCGAGGCCGGCGCCGAGCGACACCTGCGCGCCGACGATGCCATGGCCGCCGTAGAAGCCCTTTTCGCGGGAGAACATGTGCATGCTCCCGCCCTTGCCCTTGGAGTAGCCGCCGATACGGCCGGTCAGCTCCGCCATCACGCCGCGGGCCTCCATGCCGGTGGCCAGCATATGGCCGTGGTCGCGATAGGAGGTGATGACCTGGTCGCCCGGCTTCAGGCCGAGCTGCATGCCGACCACCACGGCCTCCTGACCGATATAAAGGTGGCAGAAGCCGCCGATCAGGCCCATGCCATATAATTGGCCGGCCTTTTCCTCGAAGCGGCGGATCAGCAGCATGTCACGATAGGCGCGGGTCAGCTCGTCCTTGCTGATGGCGGGCTGATTGGCCCCCTTGGAGGCCCCCTTGCCGCGGGCTGGTCGGGCGGCGGTTTCGGCCATGCGGTGTCCTCCTCAGGGCTTCCCTGTCCTCGCATCTACGCGCGCAATCTGGTCCGTGCAAGCATGTCTTCATCGGCAAAAGCGCTGATTGTGCAATGCAATACGAGGATTAACCATAGATCGGTTAACTCGTTTTTTGGGCTGTTTCGTCGTTGCGGCGCAACCGCCGGATGGCGCCTGAATCGTGCCGGAGGCACCCCTGGTTCCGCAAGAATCTGGAACCGCGCAGATGCCACCCAATCATCGCATTCTCCTTCCCATGGCCTTTGCCGCGCTGCACGGCGCGGATCAGCTCGCCCTGGCCGTCCTTCCCCTGGTCACGGCCCTAGCCCTTGGCGCCGGACCCGGCCTGACCGGCGCGCTGGTCGCCGCCCAGGGCGCCGCCTGGCTGCTGGTGGCCCTGCCCGCCGGCGTTCTGGCCGACCGGATGGACCGGCGCCGGCTGCTGGCCGGTGGCGGCTTGCTCGCGGCGCTGGGCTTCGGCCTCGCTTTGCCGCTCTCTGGCCAGCCGATATTGCTGGCCTTGGCCGCCTTCCTCGGTGCCGCCGGCGTGGTCGCCGCGGCACTCGCGGTCTTCGCCCTGTTGCCCGCATTGGTGGAGCGCCCTGCCCTGCCGGCCGCCAACGCGCGGCTGGAATTGGGACGGGCATTGGCGACGCTGGCGGCCGCGCCGGTCGCCGGCGCGCTGGCAGGCTGGGGGGCGCCTCAGGTGGGGCTGGGCGTGGCCGCGCTGGCGGGCCTCGCCGCCGCCATCCTCGCCTCGCGCCTGCCAGCCCTGCCCGCATCCCCCCAGCCCCAACGCTCCGGCATGGCACGCGCCGTGGCGGAGGGCGCGCGCTATGTCCTGGCGGAGCCGCTGCTGCGGGCCATCGCGCTGGCCGCCATCGCCTGGAATGCCGGCTTCTTCGCCTTGATGGCGGTGGCGGTACCGCTGGCGTTGGGGCCGCTGGGGCTGGAGGCCGGCACCACCGGCCTCGCGCTCGGCGCCTATGGCGCGGGACTGGTGCTGGGCGCTCTGGTGGCGCCGGGGCTCAGCCGGGTGATGCCGCTTGGGATGGTCCTGCTCTGCGGTCCAGGCCTGTCCGTGGCGGGAATGGTGGGGCTGACGGCGGCGCCCGGCTTCGCCACCCTGGCCCTGTGCATGGCGCTGCTCGGCTTCGGCCCAATGCTGTGGCAGGTGGCGCAGACCAGCCTGCGGCAGGCTGTCACGCCGGCCGCCTTGCTGGGGCGCGTGGGGGCGGTGATGCAGGTGGCGGTGTTCGGGGTGCGCCCGCTTGGGGCGCTGGCCGGGGGCGCGGTGGCCGCAGGCTTCGGCCTCCTCGCCGCGCTATGGCTGGCGGCGCTGGGCTTCGGCCTGTCGCTTCTGGTGGTGGCTACCAGCCCGCTGGCGCCACTGCGGGGCCTGCCGGATTTCGATCAGAACAGGCGTCGATCGGCCTCATAGGGCACCACGATCTCGTCCTTGTCGACGAGGTTCAGCAACTGGCGCGCCCGTTCATCCAGTTGGTCACGGTCCAGCCGTTCGCCACGTAGGCCGGCGACGCGGCGTTCCACCAGTTCCAGCTCCGTCCGAACGCGCTCCAGTTCCAGCCGTGCTTCCTGGATGCGTTCCTGTCGAAGGTCACGGGCGATCAGCCCGCGCTCACCATGCACCGCGTGCCAGACGAAATAGCCGCTTGTCGCTAGCAACAGCGCCGGTAGCACCGCCGCGCGCAGTTTGCGCAGGACCCAGGCGCCAAAACCCCCCCGCCTTTGTGGCGGCAGATACATATCAGACACGCTCGCAGGCCCCCCCGCCAATGCGCGCAGTGAAGAAGGGCGCGACCCGCATGTCCAGCGGAATCGCGCCCTCTCAATACGTTAAGGAGTGGACCGTGCGTTCCATGCCACGGTCCGACGCCTTGATCAGCGGCGCAGCACGCTCCGCCCGGCATAGCGGGCGGCGGAGCCCAATTCCTGCTCGATGCGGATCAGCTGATTGTACTTCGCGGTACGGTCGGAGCGGGAGAGCGAGCCGGTCTTGATCTGCCCGCAATTGGTGGCGACGGCGAGGTCAGCGATGGTCGCATCCTCGGTCTCGCCGGAACGGTGGCTCATCACGGCCTTGAAGCCGGCGCGATGCGCGGTCTCCACCGCTTCCAGCGTCTCGGTCAGCGTGCCGATCTGGTTGACCTTCACCAGGATCGCATTGCCCGTGCTGGTCTCGATGCCACGGCGCAGGCGCTCGGTATTGGTCACGAACAGATCGTCGCCGACCAGGTTCACCTTGCCGCCGAGGCGTTCGGTCAGCAGCTTCCAGCCCTCCCAGTCATCCTCGGACATGCCGTCCTCGATGGAGACGATGGGGAACTTCTTCGTCAGGGCTTCCAGATAGTCGACCATGCCGGCGGAATCGAAGGTCTTGCCCTCGCCTTCCATCACGTAGCGGCCGTCCTTGTAGAATTCGGTGGAAGCGGCATCGAGGGCGAACAGAATGTCCTCCCCCACCCGGTGCCCGGCCTTCTCGCAGGCCTTGCTGATGAAGCCCAGGGCCTCCTCGGCGCTGCCGATATTCGGCGCGAAGCCGCCCTCATCGCCCACATTGGTGTTGTGGCCGGCATCGTGCAGCGCCTTCTTGAGCTGCGCGAAGACCTCCGAGCCGATCCGCACCGCATCGGCGATGGTGCCGGCGGCGACCGGCATGATCATGAATTCCTGGATGTCGATCGGGTTGTCGGCATGCTGGCCGCCATTGATGATGTTCATCATCGGCACCGGCAGGGTGCGGGCGAAGACGCCACCGACATAGCGGTAAAGTGGCATGTCAAGATCGGCGGCCGCGGCCTTCGCGGTGGCCAGCGACACGGCCAGGATGGCATTGGCGCCGAGGCGGGACTTGTTCGGCGTGCCGTCCAGCTCGATCATCGTCTCGTCGATCTTCACCTGGTCGGCGGCGTCCATGCCGCCGATGGCGTCGAAGATCTCGCCTTCCACATGGGCGCAGGCCTTCTGCACGCCCTTGCCGCCGAAGCGGGCCTTGTCGCCATCGCGCAGTTCCACCGCCTCATGCGCGCCGGTTGAGGCACCGGAGGGGACGATGGCCCGGCCGACCGCGCCGGAGTCCAGCATCACCTCCGCCTCCACCGTCGGGTTGCCCCGGCTGTCGAGGACCTCGCGGGCGATGATATCGGCGATGGCGGCCATGGGCTGGGCTCCGTGTCGGGGGGAGGATTCCCGCTCGCGCTTAACGGTCTGGCGACGGATCGGCAAGCCGCCTCGCGCGACCAGGCGTCTGCCTCAGCCGAACAGGAAGTCGGAGGCCGACAACGCGGACAGCTCGATCCCTGCCAGGGTCAGCACCCCCTCCCCCGGGGCGATCTGAACATCGCTGCCCTGCTGCGACAGGAAAGGCAGCAAATCCTCGAAGCTGCCATGGCCGGTCAGCGCCACGCGGTCCTCGCCCAGGGTGAAATCCGTGACGAGATCGGCACCAGCCCCGGCCACGAACACATCCGCGCCGGCCAGGCCGGTGAACACATCGTTGCCAGTGCCGCCTTCCAGCCTGTTGTCGAGCGCATTGCCGACGCCGGTGAAGTCGCCGCTGCCGGTGAAGCGCAGCCCCTCGACATGCTCGCCCAGGCTGAGGGCGTTCAGCGTGGTCAGCACCTGGTCCTGGCCGCCGCCGGCGGATTCCCAGACCTGATCCCAGCTGTTATCGACCAGATAGGTGTCGTCCCCGGCGCCCCCCATCATGGTGTCGTTCCAGGCGCCGCCATCCAGCCTGTCGTCGCCCGCGCCGCCCATCACGAAGTTGGATATGCCGTTGCCCGTGCCGGCGAAGTTGCCGCTACCGGTGAAGATCACGTTCTCCACATTCCCGGGCAGCGTATAGGCGTTCAGCGTGGTGAAGACCTCGTCGATGCCGGGCTCGGCGGATTCCCAGACTTGGTCCCAGCTATTGTCGACGTAGTAGTCGTCACTCCCGGCACCTCCCATCATGGTGTCATTCCAGACGCCACCATCCAGCGTGTCATCTCCCGCCCCGCCCATCAGGAAGTTGGAGATGCCGTTGCCGGTGCCGGCGAAGTTGCCCGTGCCGGTGAAGATCAGGTTCTCGACATTCTCGGGCAGCGTATAGGCGTTCAGCGTGGTGAACACCTCATCGATACCGGGCTCGGCGGACTCCCAGACCTGATCCCAGGCATTGTCGACGTAGTAGTCGTCACTCCCGGCACCTCCCATCATGGTGTCGTTCCAGGCACCGCCATCCAGCGTGTCGTCACCCGCGCCGCCCATCAGAAAGTTGGAGATACCGTTGCCCGTGCCGGTGAAATGGCCCGTGCCGGTGAAGATCAGGTTCTCGACATTCTCAGGCAGCGTATAGGTGTTCAGCGTGGTGAAGACCTCGTCGATGCCGGGCTCGGCGGCTTCCACCACCACGTCGCCCGCGTCATCGACGATGTAGTCGTCATGGCCTCCCAGCCCGATCAGCACATCGGGGCCGGCGCCGCCGGTCAGTTTGTCGTCTCCCGCGGTGCCAGTGATGATGGCAAGATTAGTGGTGTCTTCGATCTCAGGCGACATGGTCGGGTCCTATCCCTCTCAGCCGGCCTTCTGCCGGCCGGTGGCGGCCCGGAATGGTACCGCCTGGCGGAGGCCTGCTACGCCTGTCCCGGCCCCGCCGCGCCGCGATCCCGGCAGGGCGGTATCTCAATCCCGGCAAAAGCCGGCGGACCGCTCGCACCCCTGCCTGGTGCTGCTAGAATGGCGGTTCCCGTTCCGATCCCGTACAGCCCGATGACGCCCATCCTCTCCACCGCCGGCCTGCCCGCACGCCAACAGTTCGACTATTGGCGGGAGGCCGCCTGCCGGCATTTCTACCAGTTCCAGCCGTGCCGCTTCGACCATGCCAGTGGTTATGAGGCGTCGCTTTCCGGCTCGCGCTTCGGTGCCTTCAGCCTCGTTGCCTTCCAGGCTCCCGCGCATGACTGGCTGCGCGGGCGGCAGGAGGTGGCGCGGACCGATGATGAGACCTATTCCCTGGTCGCCAGTTGTCCCGCCGCCGCCGCCCTGGTCCGGGCGGAGGGGGATGCGGAAGTGGCGCTGCGGCCCGGCGATCTGGGCCTGACAAGTTCCAGCATTCCTCAGACGGTGCGCCAGCAGGGCCGCGCCGCGTTCCATCTGGTGAAGTTTCCCCGCGCGCTGCTCGACCCGATGCTGCCAACGCGCGCACGTGGCCGCCTGCCGCGCAAGTTGATACGTGGCGAATCCGGGCTGGGCGCCGTGATCTGCCGTTACTTCGAGTCCCTGTTGCGAGAGGCGCCGCGCATGGAGCCCACGACCACTGAGGCCGCGCTACGCCATCTGATTGGCCTGGTTGGGCTGCATCAGGCCGACAGCCCCCAACCGACCCCGGAGGGCCAGCAGGCGCTGCGCGCCGCGCGACTGGCGGAAGCGCAGCGCTTCGTAGAACGGCATCTGGCCGATCCTGCCCTCGACTCGGCCCGAGCGGCGGCCGCGCTGCATATCTCCGTGCGCCAGCTCAGTCTGCTGTTCGAGCCGACCGGGGAGAGCTTTGCCCGCCATGTTACGCGCCGACGCCTGGAAAACGCCTGCGCTTTGCTGCGAGGTCCCTGCGGCCGGGGACGCAAGGTGGCGGATATCGCCTTCTCATGCGGCTTCGATAGCGTGGCGACCTTCTACCGCGCCTTCACCCGGGCCTATGGCGTCTCCCCGGGCGCCATGCGGCCGGGCTGATGCTCACCTGGGCCGGCGGGTGTCCCACACCGCCGCGAAGCCACGCCGCAGCGGCATGCCTTGCCGGTCGCAGGGCTCGACCTTGCCGCAGGGCACGGAGACCGCGCGGGTCAGCACCGAATCCTTGGCCCGGCTATAGCCAGCGAGCTTGAGGTCCAGCGCGCCGCAGGGATGCACCCGCGTCACCAGCCCCCAATCGCCAGCGCGGGCGGTGTTCACCGCACCGCCCTCATCGCGCACCAGGCGCACAAGGTCGCCCGGTTCGAACAGATAGGATTCGACGCCTGAAGCACCGGTCAATGTGCGCATGGCGGCCATTGCATCGCAAAAAGATGAGCGATGT
Source organism: Roseomonas sp. F4 (assembly GCF_053891155.1). Taxonomy (NCBI): domain Bacteria; kingdom Pseudomonadati; phylum Pseudomonadota; class Alphaproteobacteria; order Acetobacterales; family Roseomonadaceae; genus Roseomonas; species Roseomonas sp. F4. Next base: position 118,123 of record NZ_JBSSHK010000004.1, on the reverse strand, counting down.
CTTGACGGTCGGGGGGCGGCCTGATCAGCGTTCCGTGTTCAGCCTTTGCCCCGACCGCCGCCCAGCAGCAGCGTCGCGCCCAGCCCGACGGTAAGGGCAACGGGCACCGCCAGCGATCCGAACAGCATCCCCACGACCACCGTCACCGCCAGGGTGACCGCCATGCCGATGCCGAAGCGCCGCAAGCGAGCCTGGGGGTCCATCAGACCAGTCGCGCCTGCCGCACGGCGGCGGCGATGAAGCCCTTGAACAGCGGGTGTGGCTCGAAGGGCTTGGACTTCAGCTCCGGATGGAACTGCACGCCGATGAACCAGGGGTGGTCCGGCACCTCGACGATCTCGGGAAGTGAGCCATCCGGGGACATGCCGGCGAAGCGCATGCCCACCTCCTCCAGCCGTTCGCGATAGGTGACGTTCACCTCGAATCGGTGGCGATGGCGCTCGGTGACCTCGGCCGCACCGTCATAGACGTCCCGCACCAGGGACCCCTCGGCCAGCTTCGCGACATAGGAGCCCAGGCGCATCGTGCCGCCCAGGTCGCCGCCGGCCGTCCGGGTTTCCACTTGGTTGCCGCGGGTCCATTCCGTCAGCAGGCCCACCACCGGTTCCGCGCAGTTGCCGAATTCGGTGGAGGAGGCGCCCTTCAGGCCGACCAGGTTCCGCGCCGCTTCGATCACCGCCATCTGCATGCCGAAGCAGATGCCGAAGAAGGGGATCTTGCGGGTGCGCGCGAAGCGCACCGCCTCGATCTTGCCGGAGGAGCCGCGTTCGCCGAAGCCGCCGGGCACCAGGATGCCGTGCACCCCTTCCAGCTGCTTGACGGCTTCCTCGTCGCCGGCCTCGAAGACCTGGCTGTCGACCCAGTTCAGCCTCACCTTCACATTATTGGCGATGCCGCCATGGGCCAGCGCCTCGGCCAGCGACTTATAGCTGTCCAGCAGATTGGTGTACTTGCCGACCACCGCGATCGAGACCTCGCCCTCCGGCGCGCGGATCGACTGGACGATCTTCTCCCAGCGCCGCATGTCGGGCTCACCGTAGAAGGACAGGTTGAAGTGCCGCAGCACTTCGCGGTCCAGCCCCTCGGCATGGTAGCTGATCGGCACGGAATAGATGCTGTCGGCGTCATAGGCCGGGATCACCGACTCAGGGCGCACATTGCAGAACAGCGCGATCTTGCGGCGCTCGCTCTCGGGGATCTGTCGGTCGCAGCGGCAGAGCAGGATCTGCGGCTGGATGCCGACGCCCAGCAATTCCTTGACGCTGTGCTGGGTCGGCTTGGTCTTCAGCTCCCCGGCGGACGGGATATAGGGCACCAGCGTCAGATGGATGAAGAGGCTGCGGGTCGGGCCGAGTTCGTTGGCGAGCTGGCGAATCGCCTCCAGGAACGGCAGCGATTCGATGTCGCCGACGGTGCCGCCGACTTCGACCAGGACGAAGTCGTAGCCATCCGTCTCGGCCTGGATCACCGCCTTGATCTTGTCGGTGATGTGCGGAATCACCTGGACGGTCCCGCCCAGATAGTCGCCGCGGCGCTCCGCCGCGATCACGTCGGAATAGATCCGCCCGGTGGTCCAGTTGTCGAGCTTGGAGGCGTGGACCCCGGTGAAGCGCTCGTAGTGACCGAGGTCGAGGTCGGTTTCCGCCCCGTCATCGGTCACGAAGACCTCGCCATGCTGATACGGGGACATCGTGCCCGGATCGACATTGAGATAGGGGTCGAGCTTGCGAAGGCGCACCTTGTAGCCGCGTGACTGCAACAGCGCGCCAAGCGACGCCGCCGCAATGCCCTTGCCGAGGGAGGAAACCACGCCGCCGGTGACGAATACGAACCGCGTCATGGACGCCTCTCATAGCGAAGCCGGACGGGTCTGGGAACCCATCCGGCGAGTGGAACCGATAATGTCAGGCATGACCCGCGCGCAGGGCGCGGGGTTGGAAATCAGTTGTTGGGCACCGTCGGCGCGGCCGGGGCCACGGGGGCGGCCGGTGCGGCGGCCCCCGGCGGGCTGCCCGCGGGCATGTCGAGGATCGAGCCACGCGGCGCCTGGCCCTTGCCGAGCATGGCCAGGACCAGGGCCAGCGCCATGAAGATGGTGCCGAGTACGGCCGTGGTGCGCGTCAGCAGGTTCGCGGTGCCGCGCCCCGTCATGAAGCCGCCCATGCCCTGGGAGGCCCCGATGCCCAGGCCGCCACCCTCGCTGCGCTGAACGAGAATGACCCCGATCAGCGCCAGGGTGACGAGCAGGAAGATGACAAGAAGGAGATTGGTCATGGCGGGCGCCTTCTAGCGGGTCTCTGGCTGTAAGGCCAGCGGCACGGAACGACCTTAAGCGGCGGCGATGTCTGAACCCGTCACGTGGCCCGTCCTGGCGTCGACCGACGCCCGCGCCGCGGCGTAGCGGCGGGCGATCAGTGCCAGCCTGAGGCCTATCTCGGCTCCGCCCATCTCCGGGACAGAGCCCGCATCATCACCCTGCCGCCACCGCGATGGCCAGGAAATCCGCCGCGACCAGGCTGGCGCCGCCAACCAGCCCGCCATCGACATTCGGCAAGGCAAGGATCGCCCTCGCATTGCCCGGCTTCATCGAGCCGCCATAGAGAATATGCGTGCCCTGCCCCGCTGCGCCGAAGCGCGCGACCAGGCTGTCGCGGATGGTGGCGTGGATGGCGGCGATGTCGGCCTCGGTCGGGGTGCGGCCGGTGCCGATGGCCCAGACTGGCTCATAGGCGATGATGCCGGCAAAGTCGTCCGGCAGCGACTCGGCGAGTTGCCGGCGCACCACGGCCTCCGCCTCCCCCGCCAGGCGCTGCGCCTCGGTTTCGCCGACGCAGACCACCGGCACCAGGCCGGCGCCGAGCGCGGCCTTCACCTTGGCCTGAACCACGGCATCGGTCTCGCCATGGTCGGCGCGGCGCTCGGAATGGCCCAGGATCACATGGCTGGCGCCTATATCGCGCAGCATGGTGGCGGAGATGTCGCCGGTATGCGCGCCCTTGGCCGCCGCATGGCAATCCTGCGCGCCCAAGGCCACTGTCGGCCCCGCCATCGCGGCCAAGGCCGGAATGTGGATGAAAGGTGGGCAGATCAGCAGGTCCGCCGGCAACCCGCCGGCCCCGGCCCGTACCGCCTCGGCCAGCGCCACAGCCTCCCGCAACGTGCCATGCATCTTCCAATTGCCGGCGATGAGGGGGCGGATTCCGGGGGTCACGGGCATCTCCTTGAGCGTTAAGCTCGCCTAGCAACCTCGTGCCGGGCTGGCAACCGGCGGCGTTTCCGGCTACCGGGACGGCATGATCACCTGGTTCCGCAAGCTCACCCAGACCTGGTTCGCCAAGGTCCTCTTCATGCTGCTGGTGCTGTCCTTCGGCATATGGGGGATCGAGGACACCGTGCGCAATTTCGGCCGGGAAACCGCCGTGGTCCGCATGGAGGGCGGCGATATCGAGGTGCCCGAGGCCCAGATGGCCGCCCGCCGTGAATTGCAGCGGGTGCAGTCCCAGCTCGGCCAGGGTTTCGAGGCGGAGGAGCCGCTGCGCCGCGCCATCGCCATGCAGGCGGTCGAGCAGTTGATCGCCGAACGCGCCCAGCGCGCGGAGGCCGCACGGCTCGGCCTTTCCACGCCCGATGCGGCAGTGCAGGCCTATATTTTCTCCATCCCGAATTTCCAGACCGCCGGCCAGTACGATCGCCTCGTGCTCGACCAGTTCCTGCGCCAGAACGACATGACGGAGGCGCAGTTCCTGCGCATCGTCCGCGACGACCTCCAGCGGATCCAGCTCTCCGGCGCCGTGCGCGCCGGCGCACCTGCGCCGGATGTGCTCGCCCGCGCCATGGTGCGCTATGAGCAGGAACGGCGCGTCGCCCAGGTGGTGGAACTGCCCCTGCTGGATGCGCCGGAGCCGGAGGCGCCGACCGAGGCGGCCTTGCAGCGCTTCCATGCCAACAACCCCGAGCGCTTCTCCACCCCCGCCCTGCGGGAGGCGACGATTGCCGTGCTGACCGCCGACAACCTCGCCGACCAGATCGAGGTTTCGGACGCCGATCTCGCCGCCGCCTATGAGCAGCGCCGCGGACAGTACGAGACCGCCGAGCGCCGCGACCTGCAACAGGCGCTGCTGCCGGATGAGGCCGCCGCCCGACGCATCGCCGAGGCCTGGCGCGCCAATCCCGACTTCGCAGCGATCGAACAGGCGGCGACGGCGGCCGGCGGCGCTGCGCTGTCCCTCGGCAATGTGCCGCGCGCCGACCTGCCCTTGCCCGCGCTGGCCGAGGCCGCCTTTGGCGCGCCGCAGGGTGGCGTCACCGAGCCGGTCCAGTCACCCTTCGGCTGGCATGTGATGCGCGTGGCCGGCATCACCCCGGGCCACACCTCGACGCTGGAGGAGGTGCGCGACCGCCTGCGTCAGGATGTGGCCATGGAACGCGCTGGCGACCTGGCATTTGAGCGGGCCAACCGCGTGGAGGATGCCATTGCCGGCGGCACGCCGCTGGAGGATGCGGCCCGCGAGTTCGGCCTGACCGTCGCCAATGTGACCCTGGATGCCGAGGGGCGCGATGCGGAAGGTCGTCCCGCCGTGTTGCCCGTGCCGGTGGCCGCGCGGGCTGAGGCGCTGCGTGCCATCTTCGCCGCCGATCAGGGCGCCGCCCCCCGTTTGCAGGAATTCCGCGAGGCGCAGGGCTTCATGGGCATCGAGATCCGCGCCGTGCGCGCCCCGGCGCTGCGGCCCTTCGAGGAGGTGGAGGCCGATGTCCGCCTCGCCTGGACCAACGACGCCCGGCGCCGGGCGCAGGAGGAACGGGCGGCCAGCCTGCTCGCGGCCGTGCGCGGCGGCCAGACTCTGGAGGCGGCAGCCACCGCCGCCGGCCTGACCAGCACCCGCATGGGTCCCTTCGGCCGCCAACCGGAACCGGGCGCGCCGGGCCTGACCGTGCCGCGCGAATTGCTGCCGGTGCTATTCGGCATCGCGGTAAATGAGCCGACGATGGCGCCGACCGCCGCCGGCTTTGCCGTAGCCCAGCTTCTGGAGATCGTCTCGACCGATCCGGCCTCCGATCAGGCCGCGCTCGACGCGGCCCGCCGCACCACGCAGCAGCAGATGGCCGATGACTTGAACGCCGCCTATGTCGCGGCGCTGCGCGAACGGGCCGCGCCGCAGATCAGCCCGACCCTGCTGCAACAGGTGGTTCCATGAGCGCCATGTCCAGCTTTGCCAATTTCGCCGCGGGCCTCGCAGCCGGCCAGGGCCAGGTGGTGTTCCGCGAGCGGGTGGCGGATCTGGACACGCCGGTCGGCGCCTATCTCCGCCTGGTGCAGGGGCGCCACAACGCCTTCCTGCTGGAATCGGTGGAAGGCGGCGCCGCGCGCGGCCGCTTTTCGGCGCTGGGCATGGAGCCCGACCTGGTCTGGCGCTGCCGCGATGGCCGCGCGGAGATCAACCGCCACGCACTCTCCGCCCCGCATGCCTTCGAGGCCGATCCGGCACCACCGCTGGACAGCCTGAGGACCCTGGTGCAGGCGACGCGGATGCCGATGCCGGCTGGCCTGCCTTCCATTGCCGCGGGGCTGTTCGGCTATCTCGGCTACGACATGGTCCGGCACATGGAACGCCTGCCGGATACGAATCCGGATGTGCTTGGCATTCCGGAGGCGGTGATGATCCGCCCCACGCTGGTCGCCGTCTTCGACCATGTGCGGGATACGCTGACCCTGGTGACGCCGGTCTGGCCCGAAGCCGGCCAGGACCCGAAAGCGGCCTGGGACCTGGCACAGGCGCGGCTGGATGAGGCCGAGGCGGCGCTGGATCGCCCCCTGCCCCGTCCGGCGCCCCCCGCCAGCCTGCCGGTACCACCGGCGCCGACCTCCAACTTCACCAAGGAGGCCTACAAGGCCGCCGTGCTGAAGGCGAAGGACTACATCGCGGCCGGCGACGTGTTCCAGGTGGTGCCCGCCCAGCGCTTCACCGCGCCCTTCGGCCTGCCGCCCTTTTCGCTGTATCGCGCGCTGCGCCGCCTCAACCCGGCGCCCTATTTGTTCTTCCTCGACCTGAACGGCTTGTCGCTGGTCGGCGCCTCGCCCGAAATCCTGGTCAGCGTGAAGCATGGCGAGGTCAAACTGCGGCCGCTCGCCGGCACCCGGCCCCGGGGCGCGACCCCCGAGGAGGACAAGCGTCTGGAGGCCGAGCTGCTGGCCGACCCGAAGGAGCTCGCCGAGCACCTGATGCTGATCGACCTCGGCCGCAACGATGTCGGCCGCGTGGCGGAGATCGGCAGCGTCCGCGTTACCCAGAAATTCCAGGTCGAGCGCTATTCCCAGGTCATGCACATCATGTCCGAAGTGGTGGGCCGCCTGCGCCCCGGGCTGGATGCGCTGGATGCCCTGACCGCGGGCTTCCCCGCCGGCACGCTCTCGGGCGCGCCCAAAGTGCGGGCGATGCAGATCATCGAGGAATTGGAGCCTTCCCGCCGTGGCGCCTATGCCGGCGGCGTCGGGTATTTTGGCGCCGATGGCGACATGGACATCTGCATCGCGCTGCGGACGGCCTTGGTGAAGGACGGACTGATGCATGTGCAGGCCGGCGCCGGCGTGGTGGCGGATAGCGATCCGGAGGCGGAGTACCAGGAGACGCACCAGAAGGCGCGCGCCCTGTTCCGGGCGGCAGAGGAAGCGGTGCGCTTCGCCGCGCAGCGGCGGTAGCCCGGCACAGGCCGGGCCACCCCTCACCTCAGCGCTTGCTCTCCCGCACCGCCGCCCGCTTGCGCGTATCCGGCTGCAGCTTCGTCCCCAGCCCCGGCCCCTGCATCGGGTAGCAGAACCCCGTCTCCACCCGAGGCAGCACCGTCACCAGGTCGCGGTACCAGGTGGCGAGCGTGGCTCGCACCACCTCCTGGAAAATCGCCGTCGAGGCGTGCAGGGCGAAGTGCAGGCTGGCGACCAGGGTGACCGGGCCGGTGCAGTCATGCGGCGCCACCGGCCGCGCCCAGCTTTCCGCCAGCGCCGCGATTTTTCGGGCCTCGGTCAGGCCGCCGCACCAGGTCAGGTCGACCATCACAACATCCGTGGCACCGGCCACCAGCAGGTCGCGGAAGGCGACCTTGCCGCCCAGGGTTTCGCTGGCGCAGATCGGCATGCCGGGCACCGCGCGCCGCAACTCCACCAGGGCCGCCGTGTCGTCCATCTTGCAGATCGGATCCTCCACCCAGAAGGGCTGGATCGGCGCCAGGGCCTGGCAGATGCGGGTGGCCGCGGGCAGGGAGAAGATGGAGTGCAGCTCCGCCATCACCTCCATCTTGTCGCCCACGGCTTTTCTTATCTTCTCAAAGGGTTCCATGCCCTTCTTCAGATCGTCCAGGTTCATGAGCTGGCCGCCGGAGGCCGGTGCGTAGACGTCGAAGGGCCAGATCTTCATGGCCGTGAACCCTTCCTCCATCAGCGAATGCGCCAGTTCATCGGCGCGCTGCATGAAGGCGACCTGGTCGTCATAGGGGCCGACGGCATTCTCCCCGGCGCGCACGTCGCGGCGGTCCTTGGCGCTGTTGTAGTCGTAGCCGGCGCAGGTGTTGTAGGCGCGGATGCGGTCGCGGCTCAGCCCGCCAAGCGCCTCATGAACCGGCACGCCCAGCCGCTGCCCCATCAGGTCCCAGAGCGCGATATCCACCGCCGAGGCCGCCCGCATTTCGGCGGAGGAGGCGCCGAAGCCGACATAGGGCGTCATCAGATGCCGGTGGATGCGCTCGATGTTTCGCGAATCCTGGCCGAGCAGATAGGGCGCGACCAGTTCGTGGATCTGGCCCTCCACCGCCGCCCCCCCGCGAAAGCTCTCGCCGAGGCCGGTCAGGCCCTCCGCCGTCTCGATCTCGACCCACAGGATATTGGCGCGTTCGGGCACCCGGAGGGTGCGGACGCAGGTGATGGTGGAGGGTGTCATTCGGCGCGGATTCCCTGGCGGCGGACCACATCGGCCCAGCGGGCGACCTCCGCCCGCACATGCGTGCCCATCGCTTCCGGCGTGCCGCCCAGCGGCGCCACGGCCAGCTCCGCCATGCGGGAGCGGACGCGGGGGTCGGAGAGGGCCTGGTTGAAGGCGGCGTTCAGCGCCGCGATCGCGGCAGGTGGCGTGCGCGCGGGGGCCATGAAGCCGAACCAGCTATCGATCGCCATGCCCTGCACGCCCTGTTCGGCGAAGGTCGGCACATCCGGCAATTCCGGCAGCCGCTGGTCGCTGACCGCCGCCAGGCCGCGCACCGATCCGGCGCGGATATGCGGCAGGATGGAGGGCAGGTTGTCGAAGAACACGTCGATCCGCCCGCCGATCAGGTCCGTGATGGCGGGGCCGGAACCGCGATAGGGCACGTGAACCATCTCGATCCCCGTCACCGCCCGCAGCAGCTCCGGCCCCAGATGGTTGGAGGCGCCGACGCCGGAGGAGCCGAAGCTGATGCCGCCGCGCTGGCTGCGGGCCAGCGCCAGGAACTCCGCGACATTCTGGGCCGGCAGGTCGCGTCGCACCGCCATCACGTTGCGCACCGCGCCGGTCAGGATGACGGGGGCAAAATCCCGCAGCACGTCATAGCCGGCATTGGCATAGAGCGCTGGATTGGCGCCGCAGGGGCCGAAGGCGCATTGCAGCAGCAGCGTGCCATCCGTCGGGCCGCGCGCCACCTCCACCGTGCCGATATTGCCGCCGGCGCCCGCCTTGTTCTCCACGACGGCGCCGCGCGGCAGATGGGCGGAGGCCGCCTCGGCGAGGACGCGGGCGACGATGTCGCTGGTTCCACCGGGCGCGAAGGGCACCAGAATGCGCACGGGTCGGTCCGGCAGATCGGCCGCCATGACCGGCAGCGCCACCAGACTGGCGACCGCCAAGGCCGGCAAAAGCCGGCGCAGCATTCCCTGGATATGCATTGTTTCCACCCATTCCGACTCTTCTTGGGCCGAAGGTTAGGCCCGGCGGCGAGACCAGCGGAACCCCGTCAGGCGGTGGCGAGGCGGGCACGGCTTGATTCCCAGGCGTTCCGGGACAAAAGTCACCAGATCATGATCCTCCTGATCGACAACTACGACAGTTTTACCTTCAATCTCTACCACTTCCTGGGTGACCTTGGAGCGGTGGTTGAGGTTCGGCGCAATGATTCCCTCTCGGTGGAGGCGGCGCTCGCCTTGCAGCCGGAGGCCATCGTGCTGTCGCCGGGGCCCTGCACGCCGAACGAGGCGGGCATCTGCCTCGACCTCATCGCTGCGGCGGCCGAACAGCGGCTGCCGCTAATGGGCGTGTGTCTCGGTCACCAGGCCATCGGCCAGGCCTTTGGCGCGCGGGTGGTGCGGGCGCCGGAGCCGGTGCATGGCAAGGTCTGGGATGTGACCCATGGCGGCACCGATGTCTTTGCGGGTGTTCCCTCCCCCTTCCGCGCCACACGCTACCATTCCCTGGTGGTCGAGCACCTTCCCGACACGCTGATCCCGACCGCTCGTACAGCGGACGGCCTGGTCATGGGCCTCGCCCATCGCGACCTGCCCATCTGGGGCGTCCAGTTCCACCCCGAAAGCATCGCCAGCGACCACGGCCACGACATCCTCCGCAACTTCCTCGCCCTATCGACCCGCCGAAACACCTTCCCCACCACGACCGCGGCAGCATGAAAAAAATCCTAGCGAGGCTGGCGGCGGGGGAGCGGCTGGCGGAGAGCGAGGCGGAGGCCGCCTTTGGCCTCATCATGGCCGGCGAGGCGACACCGGCGCAGATCGCCGGCATGCTGATGGCGATGCGCGTGCGCGGGGAGACGGTGGCGGAGATGACCGGCGCCGTGCGGGCCATGCGCGCGCGGATGATCGCGGTAGAGGCGCCGCCTGGGGCCATGGATATCGTCGGCACCGGCGGGGATGCGGCCGGCACGCTGAACATCTCGACCGCCGCCGCGCTGGTCGTGGCCGGCTGTGGGGTGAAGGTCGCCAAGCATGGCAACCGGGCGCTGTCCTCCCGATCGGGGGCCGCCGATGCGCTCTCGGCCCTGGGCATCCCGGTGATGGAAACGCCGCTGGAGGCGCTGCCGAGGGTGCTTGCGGAGGCCGGCATGGTCTTCCTGATGGCTCCCCGCCACCACGCGGCGCTGCGCCATGCCGCCGGGCCGCGCATGGAGCTTGGCACGCGGACCATCTTCAACCTGCTGGGCCCGCTGGCCAATCCGGCGCGGGTGACACGGCAGATGACCGGCGCCTTCGCCCCCGAATGGCTGCGCCCGATGGCCGAAACCCTGGCCCGGCTCGGCACCGAACGGGCCTGGCTGGTGCATGGCATGGGGCTCGATGAGCTTACGCTTGCTGGCCCCTCCCAGGTGGTGGAACTGCGCGACGGGCGGATCCATGAGTTTCAGGTGACGCCGGAGGAGGCGGGGCTGCTCCGCGCGCCGGAATCGGCCATCCGTGGCGGCGACCCGGCGGAGAATGCCGCGGCGCTGCTGGCCTTGCTGGAAGGCGCGCCGGGCGCCTATCGCGATTGCGTGCTGCTGAATGCGGCCGCGGCCCTTGTCGTGGCGGGCCGGGTGGACGACATCCGCGCCGGCGTGCCCATCGCCGCCCAGGCCATCGACAGTGGCGCGGCGCTGACCGTGCTGAACCGCCTGCGCGCCGCCGCGGCGCCTCCCCCCGTATCCGAGTCATCGCCCGCATGAACGTCTCCGCCCCCGTCATTTCCGACACGCTGGCCCGCATCCTGGCCGATAAATATGAGGAGGTGCGCCAGCGGTCGGAGGCCATGCCGCTCTCCGAGGTCGAGAGCCAGGCCCGCCATGCCGCCCCGCCCCGCGATTTCACCGGGGCGCTCTGCGCCGCGGTGGCGGATGGGCGGGTCGGGCTGATCGCGGAAATCAAGCGCGCCTCCCCCTCCGGCGGGCTGATCCGCGAGCCCTTTGAGCCGGCCGAGCTGGCGCGGGCCTATGAGGCAGCGGGGGCCGCCTGCCTGTCCGTACTGACGGACGCGCCGTGGTTCCAGGGTGACCTGGGCCACATGGTGCAGGCGCGGGCCGCCTGTTCCCTGCCGGTGCTGCGTAAGGACTTCATGGTGCATCCCTGGCAGGTCTTCGAGGCCCGGGCGATGGGCGCGGATGCCATCCTGCTGATCCTGGCGGCGCTGAGCGACGAGCAGGCGCATGAGCTGGAGGATGTGGCCCGGTCGCTGGATATGGCGGTTCTGGCGGAGGTGCATGACCAGCGGGAGCTGGATCGCGCCCTGGCGCTGGAGACGCGGCTGATCGGTGTGAACAACCGCAATCTCAAGACCTTGGTGACTGATCTTTCCACCTCGGACGAGCTGATTCCGCAGATCCCTGCCGACCGGATCCCGGTGGGTGAAAGCGGCATCCGAACGCCGGAGGATGTGCGCCGCATGTGCCGCGCCGGCGCGCGCTGCCTGCTGGTGGGCGAGCATCTGCTGCGCCAGCAGGATGTGACGGCGGCGGCGCGCCAACTCATCAACGCCATCTGATGAACGGACCCCGCCTGACGCATTTCGATGCCGCCGGTGCGGCGGCCATGGTGGATGTCTCGGATAAGGAGGCCACCCACCGGATCGCCGTGGCACGTGGGCGGGTGGTGATGGCGCCGGAAACGCTGGCGCTCATCCGCCAGGGCACGGTGGGCAAGGGCGACGTGCTGGGCATCGCGCGCATCGCCGGCATCATGGCGGCGAAGCGCACCAGCGACCTTATCCCGCTCTGCCACCCCCTCGCCTTGAGCAAGGTGACTGTGGATCTGACCATCGCCGAGCCGGATGCGGTGGAGATCGAGGCGCTCGCCAAGGTCACTGGCCAGACTGGAGTGGAGATGGAGGCGCTGACGGCAGTGACTGTGGCGGCGCTGACCATCTACGACATGTGCAAGGCCGCTGACCGCGGCATGCGCATCGAGGATGTGCGCTTGGTGCATAAATCTGGCGGTAAATCGGGCGTTTACGAGGCGATCTGATGATCCCGCTGGAAGATGCACGCACCCGCATCCTGGAAGCCCTGCGCCCCACCGCGGCGGAAACGGTGGCGCTGGCGGAGGGCTGGAACCGCGTATTGGCGCAGCCCGTGCTGGCGCGGCTGACCCAGCCACCGGCCGATGTCTCGGCGATGGACGGCTATGCGGTGCGCGCGGCCGATGCCGGCCTCGGGGCGAAGCTCCGGCTGATTGGAGCCGCCCCGGCCGGGCACCCCTTCGGCCAGCAGGTCGGGCCGGGCGAGGCGGTGCGCATCTTCACGGGCGGCTTCGTGCCGGAGGGCGCCGACGGCATCCTGCTGCAGGAGGATGCGACCGAAGCCGAGGGGAGGGTCGAGGTGCGGGAGGCGGTGCAGCCGAACCGATGGATCCGCCGCCGTGGCCTGGACTTCGCCGAGGGGGAGACGCTGCTGCCGGCCGGGCGGCGGCTTTCCGCCCGCGACATCGGCCTGGCGGCGGCCGCCAACCATCCGTGGCTTTCGGTCCATCGCCGGCCGCGCATCGGCATCCTGGCCACCGGCGACGAGATCGCCCTGCCCGGCGAGCCGATTCCGCCCGGCGGTATCGTCAGTTCCAACGCCCACGCCTTGGCAGCCCTGGTGCGGGCCGGCGGCGGTGATCCGCTGGTGCTGCCGATCGTGGCGGATGACCGGGACGCCATCGCGGCTGCCGCCGCGGCGGCGCGAGGCTGCGACCTGCTGGTGACCACGGGCGGCGCCAGCGTGGGCGAGCATGACCTGATCCAGGCGGCGCTTGGCCAGGACGGATTCAGCCTCGATTTCTGGAAGATCGCCATGCGGCCAGGCAAGCCGCTGATCTGGGGCAGGCTGGGCGCGACGCCGGTGCTGGGGCTGCCGGGCAATCCGGTTTCCGCGCTGGTCTGTGGCGTTCAGTTCCTGCTGCCGGCGCTGGCGGTGCTTTCCGGCCTTCCGGCGGCGGCGCCATCAACCATCCTGGTGCGCGCGGGCGCGGCGCTGCCGGCCAATGACCGCCGATTCGACCATCTGCGGGCCACATTGCGCATCGATTCGGCCGGCCACACCGTCGCCACCCCCTTCCCGCAGCAGGATAGTTCGATGCTCGCCAATCTGGCGCGGGCGGAGGCGCTGATTCTCAGGCCAGCCCTGGCCCCGGCGCTGCCGGAGGGGGCGGAAGTGCCGGCCATTCCGCTCGGCCAATTCGGAATCTGACAACCGTTTCTGTTCCGAATTTCGCCCGGATGGACGGAAAACGTTTGACGCCCCGCCGGGAACCTACATAGAACATCCACACCGGTTGCTTGTTTGTTCGGGGTCCATTGGCCCCAAGGCCGGTGCTGGAGAAAGCCAATGCTCACGCGCAAACAGCACGAATTGCTGATGTTCATCGATAAGCACCTGCGCGCGACCGGCTTCTCCCCTTCCTTCGAGGAGATGAAGGAGGCCCTGCGGCTGAAGTCGAAATCCGGAATCCATCGGCTGATCACGGCGCTGGAGGAACGCGGCTTCTTGAAGCGCCGGGCGCATCGGGCCCGGGCGCTGGAAGTGGTGCGTCTGCCGGAGAATGTGGCACCTCGCCGCGCGGCGGAGGCAGCCCCGCCCCCCGCACCGCCGGCCTTCACACCCAATGTGATCCGCGGCCATTTCGCGCCAGGCCTGGCCGGGGTGCAGAAGGCGGCGAATGAAGCTGGCGCGGTGTCCCTGCCGCTCTATGGCCGTATCGCCGCCGGCATGCCGATCGAGGCAACGCGCGACACGGCGATGATCGATGTGCCTGCCGGGCTGCTGGCAGGCGGCGAGCATTATGCGTTGGAGGTGTCGGGCGATTCGATGATGGAGGCCGGTATCCTCGACGGCGACACGGTCATCATCCGGCGCGGCGACACCGCGGATAATGGCGCCATCGTGGTGGCGCTCGTCGATGATCAGGAGGTCACGCTGAAGCGTCTGCGCCGGCGGGGCAATTCGGTGGCGCTGGAACCGGCGAACCGCGCCTATGAAACCCGAATCTTTGGCCCCGACCGGGTGCGGGTGCAGGGCCGGCTGGTGGGGCTGCTGCGCCGCTACTGAAGGCTCAGTAGGGGTCCCAGTCCTGGCTGCGGGCCACGCGCCACTGCGTCAGCCGCTGCCACATGGCATGAGCCGTGACGCCCGCCGCGATACCGGCACAGAGCATGATGGCCGTGGTCATCCTGTTGTTCCTCCTTCCGGACGCTTGTCCTTGAACGCATTCTGGACGCGGAAGGTTCAAGGAAGATTAATGCGTCACGGAATCGCGAGGCGCCATGGGCAGGACCTCCGGCCGCCCCGGCATGGGCTCCGGCGGCACCCAGGGTCGGTCACCTCGCCAGCCGCGATCGTGGCGGAGGGTCACCGGCGTGCCGAGCCAGGCGGCCTGGGCGCCGTGTCGCCACATGGCGAAGCGGTCCAGCGTCAGCCCGCAGCGCGGCGCGACGGGGGCCAGCGCCACCACCAGCGCCACCTGGGCGCAGTTCTCACCCGGACTCAGCGGTGGGCTGCGCTGCCCGCGCGGCAAGGCCGGTGACCGCAGCAGGAGGGCCTCCGGCCCATCCGGGCGGGGCCTGAAGCGGCAGGCGTCTGGCGTACAGATGATCGCGCCATCCGCCACCTCCCCGGTCTGCGGCAGGTCCAGCGCCGTCACCGCCCCCATGGCGCGCAGCATGTTGTCGCGCGTAAAGGCACTGGCGCCAGGCAGGCGATGCAGATGGACACCCTGCCCCGTCCGCAGCGCCACCAGCCGCGCATCGCCCGAGATCAGCAGGTCCGGCGGTGGGCTCATCTGCCCGGCGGCCAGTCCGGCCAGGATCACGGGCAGGGCCAGGAGCCGCGGCAGGCCGCGCCAGAGGCACAGCCAGCAGAAGCCGAATCCGGCCAGTGCGAGGCCCCAGCCGGGCAGCGGCGGCAAGGCCGGCGCTGCGCCGGGCCAGGCGGCCACCACCCGCGCCACCAGCAGGATCGCCTCAACCCCCAGGCCCATGAGCCGCAGCGGCCATTCCGCCAGGCCGAGCGGCAGGGCCAGCACGGCGATCAGCGCCGCCGGCATCACCAGCAGGGAGGTCAGCGGCACAGCCACAGCATTGGCGACAACGCCGAACAATTGCAGCCGTCCGAAATAATGCAGCCCGATCGGCGCCGTGGCGGCCCCCGCCAGCACCGAGGTCAGCACCAGCCCCAGCCCGAATAGCAATGGCCGTCGCCACCAGCGCGGCTTGGCCCGAAAGCGCGCAAGCCAGGGCCGCAGCGCGTCGTGCCCCGCGATCAGCGCGAGCACCGCGGCAAAGGACATCTGGAAGGAGGGGCCGAGCAATTCCGCCGGCGCCGCCGCCATCACCAGCGCGGCGGCGATGGCCAGCGCCCGCAGGGTCAGCGACCGGCGTCCAGCGAGCAGCGCCAATGTCACCAGCGCCGCCATGCCGAGGCAGCGCTGCATCGGCACCTGCGCGCCGGTCAGCAGCATGTAGAAGGCGCCCGCCGCCAGCGCGCCCAACGCCGCCAGAGCCTTCACCGGCAGCCGAAGGGCCAGGAACGGTATCAGCGCCAGGCTAAAGCGCAGCACGGTGAAGACCAGCCCCATGACGATGGTCATATGCAGGCCCGAGACGGACAGCAGATGCGCCAGGCCGGAATCGCGCATCGCCACCATGGCCGGTACGGGAATGGCGCTTTGCGAGCCGGTCACCAGCGCGGCCGCCACAGCACCCGCCGCGCCGGGAATCGCCGCCGCCACCTGCTGCTCCAACCGGGCGCGCAGCCCGGCAAGCCAGGCGCCCTGCCCGCCCTGCATCACCTCCGCCGGCCCCAGCGCGAAGCCCGACCCGCCGAGGCCGGAGAACCAGGCGGCCCGCTGGAAGTCGTAGCCGCCGGGCACGGCGGGGGCACCGGGCTCCCGCATCAGGGCGCGCGCGCGCAGCCTGTCACCGGGCCGCGGCTCGGCCGGATCGCCGGCGCGCAGCCGGAGGCGGAGAAGGCGTTGCAGGGGCGGCCCGTCATCGAGACGCGGCGTGCCGAGGGTCACGCGCTGGCCCTCCGGCAGCCGCTCCACCTGCGTGACCAGCCCTTCCACCACCACGGCGCCGAAGGGCAGCGCCAGGGCGGGCGGCTGCCGCGCGGCGTGGAAGCCGGAAAGCCCGGCCCCCAGCGCGAAGGCCGCCAGCAACGCCGCGGCCCAGCCCGCCAAGGGCCAGCGCCGGCCCAGCGCTACCGCCAGCGCGACCAAGGGCGGCACCAACCACAACGCCTGCGCCTCCGGCTCCTCCCTCAGGCTGAAATAGAACAGGACCCCGGCGCCCATCGCCACCGCCAGCCAGGGCGCAAAGCGGCCATGCTGCGCCCCGGCCAGCCCAGCCAGGGCCATGCCCAGCCGCGTGCCAAGGCCCCGCGGCGCCGAGGAAGATAAAGCGAGGGACATTCAACCCATGGTGGCGCCATCCCACCGCCATCGCAACGGAGGCCGTGCCCATCGCTTTGGCGCGTTGAACGATCCGCGCTAAGCAGCCCGTCCCACTTTCTGCCGGGACACGGAACATCATGTCGGTCCGCACGCGCTTCGCGCCCTCGCCCACGGGCTATCTGCATATCGGCGGCGCGCGCACCGCCCTGTTCAACTACCTGTTCGCCCGCCATCACGGCGGCCAGTACCTGCTGCGCATCGAGGACACCGACAAGGCACGCAGCACGCAGCAGGCGGTGGACCAGATCCTGGAAAGCCTCGACTGGCTCGGGCTGAGCCCGGACGAGCCCCCGGTCATGCAGTCCAGCCGCGAGGCCCGCCATGCCGAGGTGGCGCGTGAACTGCTCGCCGCCGGCAAAGCCTACCTTGCCTACGACACGCCGGAGGAACTGGCGGCGATGCGGGCGGAGGCAGAGGCCAGCAAGCGCCCCTTCAAATACGATGGCAGCCGCTGGATCGACCTCGACCCGAAGGACGCGCCAGCCCTGCCCTCCGTCATCCGCATCAAGGCACCGCGGCAGGGGGAGACGGTGGTGCCAGACCTGGTGCAGGGCGAGGTCCGCGTGGCGGCGGCGGAGTTGGACGACATGATCATCCTGCGCTCCGACGGCACGCCGACCTATCTGCATGCCGTGGTGGTGGACGACCACGACATGGGCATCACCCATGTCATCCGGGGCGATGACCATCTGACCAACACCTTCCGCCAATGCATGGTCTATGACGCCATGGGCTGGTTCCGGCCCCATTTCGCCCATATCCCGCTGATCCATGGGGCGGACGGCGCCAAGCTTTCCAAGCGCCATGGCGCCGTTGGCGCGCTGGAATTCGCCGAGCGTGGCTTCCTGCCGGAGGCGCTGTGCAACTACCTGCTGCGCCTCGGCTGGGGCCATGGGGATGAGGAAATCATCCCGCGCGACCGCGCCATCGAGCTGTTCGACCTGAAGGATGTCGGCCGCGCCGCCTCCCGCATGGATTATGCCAAGCTGACGCATCTCAACGGCGTCTATATCCGCGACGCCGATGACGACCGCCTGCTGCGGGAGGTTCTGGCCCGCTACAGCCAGCGTGGCATCGACTTCGGCACGGATGCCGCGGCCCGCATCCGCGCCCTGATGCCGGACCTGAAGGCCCGGGCGAAGACGCTGCTGGAGCTGGCGGATGCCGCGATGTTCGCGGTGGCCGAGGGTGCGCCGGAGCCCGATGCCAAGGCCGCAGCCCTGCTGACCCCCGAGGCCCGCGCCCGGCTGGCCGACCTTGCCGACTTCCTGGCGGAGGCGCCCTGGGAGAAGGCGGATCTGGAACAGTGGCTGCGCGACTATGCCGAGGTGAAGGGCATCAAGCTGGGCCAGGCAGCACAACCTTTGCGTGTTGCATTAACCGGTAGCACGCAGAGCCCACCGATCGACGCAGTGCTGATCGCGCTGGGCAAGGAGGAGTCGCTGTCGCGTATCCGCACCGCTGCGCAGACTCCGGACTGATTTTTCAAGAGCATGGAAGGCGCCGCCCCAGTGGGGGGCGGCCAGTTTCACGATCCGTATGGAATCGCGCTTGACGGAGATCTTCAGGAAAGTCTAAAAATTTGATTAATAGACGTGAATTGCGTCAATCCTGATGTCCGGAGGGTGTGATGAGATCCTTCTCCAAGATCAGCTACTGGGTGCTCGGCTTCCTCGGCACGGCCACCTGGACAAGCGCGATTCTCGTCGTCACCGGCCTGCCTTTGCCGGCGCAGCTCGCGCTCGGCGCGATGGGGCTGATGGTCTGCATCTGGGGACATACCGTGCTGTTCCCGGTGGAACGGCCACAGGTGCCGGACCACGACAACAGCGCGACGCTCCGACCCAGCGCGCGGGCCCTGCCCCTGGGCGAGGCGCGTCGCCCGGTCGGCCGTGACCTGCCGCGCCAGCGGCCCAGCGCCGCCTGAGGCTATCGCGGCACCACGATCCGGCAGGCGCGCGCCGTGGCGCGGGCCAGCAGCAGCATCCGCCGCGCCGCCACCGCCCCGGTCGCGGCATCACCGACGACGGAGGCGACCAGGGGGTTGGTGGTCACCGCCGTCACCGCCGCATTGATGGCGACATCGGCGGCGGCCACCGCTCCGGCCTCGAACAGCGTTCGCCGCAGCAGCTTGAGCGTGCCGATCAGCCCGGGCCGCAGCCCGTGGATCGCCGCGACCTCCCGCACCAGTCGCAGCCCGCGCCAGGCAATGAACAGCCCATCCAGCGCCGGGGACGGTACGATGGCGGTGGCCGCCAGGGATTGCAGCGCGGCGGCGCGGCCAGCGGCCACCGCGGCACGGTCCAGTGTCGCCAGCGGGCCGGCTTCCAGCAGGGCGAGCAGTGTCGGTAGGTCCGGCGCCTTGCGCAGGGCGGGCAGCATGGTCTGCGCTTCCGGCAACCGTCCGGCCCAGTCCAGCATGGCGGCGCGGCTGGCAGCGAAATCACCGCGCGCCACCGCCGCCCGCCCACGCTCCACCGTCCCGAGGCCCGCCAGCCCGCGCAATTCGCGCAGAATGGCCGCGGCGATCAGCCCGTAACCCGCGGTGGCCACCCCCAGAGTCAGCCAGCCGAGCCAGGGGGCTCGGAGAAACTGATCCGCGACATAGCCGCCGACATCGATGGCGGAGAGGCCCAGCAGCAGCACGCCGATGCCACCGGCGGCAAGGCTCAGTGCGGACCATGCTCCGCGCCGCGGCGGCGGTACGACGACCGGCGCCACCGCCTGATCCCAGCCGAAATCCAGCCGGGGCGCGGGCGCGAGCGACTCCTCCGTCAGAATGCGCGGACCGCGCGGCGCATCGCTCACAGCAAATCTCCGATCAGGGATGCCAGCAGCCGGTCCAGACCCAGATGGGGCATGCCCACCAGCCCGTCACCAGCCAGGCGCGGCGGGCGGAAGACCGGCATGCGGAATTCCCCGCTGCGCCAGAAATCGTGACCCGGCCGATGGTCCGGCACCTCCCCCGGATAGATGCGCGCGCTGCGCCCGCCCTCCAGCAACACGCCGCGCACCGCCTGCACGTCCCGCCCATCGACGCGGGCCATATCGTCCTGCGTGCAGCGCAGCGCGGCGATGGCGTGGACGGAGGTGGTGGCGGCCCCCGGGCCGGGCGGCGCCTGCCCGATCAGATCACCGAGCAGCCCGACCAGCGCATCGCGCGACCCAGCCGGCACGTGATCGGCCTTGGTGGCGGCGAAGCCAACATGCTGCACGCCCTGGCCCGTCAGCAGGTTCAGCCAGCCGCCACCGCGCCGCAGCGCCTGGGCGATGGCCAACAGCGCCGCGGCGGTGTCGTCAAAGGCTTCCTCACCGGCGTGCAGCGCGCCCAGCGCGTCGACCAGCACGGCCTGGCGGCGGAAGCGTCGGAAGAAGGGTTCAAAGAAGGCGGCGCGCTGATCAGCGAGATAGGCGGCGTGACGCCGCGCCAGCAGCCGGCCGAGATCGCCCAACTCCCCGCTTGGCAATGGGAAGAACCACAACAGCGGCGCCTCCCCGCGCGGCCCCGGATTCAGCGCCCGACCGGGCTGGAGGAAGCGAAAGCCCAGCTCGTCCCGGCAGCGAAGAAGCGCGGCGCGATACAGGCGAAAGCCTTGGCGAGCCAGCGCCTCGTCATCCCGCGCTTGGACGGGCAACGCATCGACGAACTGCAGAAAATCCGCCGCCGCCGCGGCCCGCCGCCCCTGCCGCAACCGCAAAAGGGTCTGGCGCGACCAGTCGCTGTAGGACTGGTCCAGCATCGGCAGGTCCAGCAGCCATTCGCCCGGATAGTCCAGCAGTTCCAGCGTGACGCGCCGTTCCCCCGCGACCCAGCCGCGTGCCTGACCCAGCCAGGAGGCCGGCGCCAGGTCCAGGGCGATTTCGAGCGTGGAAAGATCCTCGGTGCGTTCCGGCCAGCGCGGCGGATCGGCGGCCAGCGCCTCCAGATGTGCGCTCGCGTCGAAGCGGGGCGTTGCCTCGATGCCTGGCGGCACTAGGCGCGCCCGGCGCAGACGATTGCCGGAGGCCGCCGTCAGGGCCGGCAGCGTATTCACCCCCTGCCCCGCCGCCAGCAGGTTCGACACCAGCGAGGTCAGAAACACCGTCTTGCCCGCGCGCGACAGGCCGGTGACGGCCAGCCGCACGCGTTCCCGCCCCGCCAGCGCCCGCGCCGCATCGGTCACGCCCGCGAGCGCATCCTCCAGCGGCGTCAGGATCGCCATGCGGCGCGCTTACTTCCGCTCGATCAACTCGATCTTGTAGCCGTCCGGGTCCTCGACGAAGGCGATGACCGTGGTGCCGAACTTCACCGGCCCAGGCTCCCGCGTGATCTTGGCGCCGCCGGCGCGCAGCTTCTCGCAGGTGGCGTAGATGTCCGGCACGCCGACGGCGAGATGGCCGAAGGCATTGCCCATCTCATAGCTCTCAGTGCCGTAATTGTAGGTCAGCTCCACCACGGCGGCGCCAGTCGATTCCTCGGCATAGCCGACGAAGACCAGGGTGTACTTGCCGTCCGGCACGTCGCGGCGGCGCAGCTCCTTCATGCCGAGCAGCTTGGTGTAGAATTCCACGCTGCGGTCGAGATTGCCGACGCGGATCATGGTGTGCAGCAGTGAGCCCTGGCTCATGCGATCTCTCCTTCGTTCAAGACGCGGCGTTCAAGACCTGGTCGGCGTCCATCGCCAGCAGGAACAGCCCAGCGGCGTTGGCCTCCGATATGGTGGCATCGCGGTCGAGAACGATGGTACCCACGTGACCGTTCCGCCGCGCCTCCACCGCCACGCCGCGCAGCCGGGCGGCGGCGGCGGCACGGATGGTGTCGGGACCGATCACCGGCAGGTCGACCAGCTTGCTCTGGGAGGGTTTGACCAGCTTCACCAGCACACCGCCGGGCCCTTCCCGAGCCAGCTCGGCGCAGCGCGCCAGCATGGCATCCGTGCCCTCGATCGCCTCCATCGCCAGCACCATCCCCTGCTGCACGACGCAGCCCTGGCCGGCATCGGCATGGCCAAGCTGCCGGGCCACGGCGATGCCGCGACGGATATCCTCCATCGCATCCGCATCCGGCTGCGCCCGGGTCGGGCAGCCGCCCTCGATCAGCAGGTCGGTAAAAACCTGATGGGCGCCGATGGGGTCGAACCCCTCCTCCCGCAACACGTCGATCACCGCGCGCAGCAGCGCGTCATCGCCGCCGAAGATCGCCTTGCGACCTACCCTGGCAGCCAGCCGCACCCCTTCCCCATCCAGCCGCAGCGACAGGAAGGAGGGGCGCTTCACCTTGCCGGCGAGCACCAGCTGTCGCACGCCCTGGCGGCGAAGCGCGCCAAGCAACGGGCCAACCGCGCCGATGCGGACCACCTCATGCGGCCAGGCCGCGAAATCCCGGGGGTCGGCGAAGCCCTCGACCAGCACGACGAAGACCGGGCGGCCGGCGCGGCTGGCGGCATCGGCGACCCGCAATGGCATGACCCCGCCGCCGGCGATCAGCCCGAGGGTGTCGGGCATGCTCAAGAAACCTCTCCGCCCTCGTCCTCCTCGGCCGCGCGACCGAAGGGGATCAGGCCGTGGCGGCCGCGATTGCGGGCGAAGGCGAGGATTTCCTCGACCAGCGCATTTCCGGGATGGGCGGCGGCCACCGCCGCGATCGCCTCATCCGGACGCCCGCCGCGATACAGGTCGTGGACCGCGCGGGCCACGATCACCACCTGTTCCTTGCTGAGGCCGAGGCGGCGTCGCATGGCGATGGTGTTCAGCCCGGACAGCTTGGCGCGGTAGCCCTTGGCGCGGCCATAGGGCAGCACATTGCGTTCCACCCCCGACATGCCGGCCACCATGGCCATGCGGCCGATGCGGACGAATTGCTGGATGGCGGCGCCGCCCTGGATCACGGCGAAGTCGCCGATCTCGACATGGCCGGCGAGCATCACGTTGTTCACCAGGATCACGCCATCGCCGATGCGGCAGTCATGCCCGACATGGGCCACGCACATCACCAGACAGTCGGCGCCGATGCGGGTGACGCCGTCTCCACCGGTGCTGCCGCGATGGATGGTGGCGTGTTCGCGCACCTGGGTCCGCGCGCCGATCACGACCGAGGTCGGCTGGCCCTTGTACTTCAGGTCCTGCGGCGGCAGGCCGATGGTGGCGAAGGGGAAGATCTTCGCGCCGGCGCCGAGATGCACACGCCCGTCGAGCACGACATGGGCGATCAGCTCCACGCCCTCCTCCAGCACCGATTCGGCGCTGACGACGCAGCCCGGGCCGATGCGGCAGCCCGCACCGATCTGCGCCCCGGCCGCCACATAGGCGGCGGGGTGGATGAAGGCTGGCATGGGTTCGACATCCACCTGGAGGACGGCTTCGCTCACTTGTCGAGGATCATCGCGGCGTAGGACGCCTCGGCGACCACCTTGCCGTCCACCTTCGCTTCCGCGGTGAACTTCCAGATGTTTCCGCGCTGCTTTTCCTTGACGACATGCACGCGCATCTGGTCGCCCGGCACCACCGGCTTGCGGAATTTGGCGCTGTCCACCGTCATGAAATAGACCAGCTTGCCCTGCGCCGACGGACCCAGCGTTTCCACCACCAGCACCGCGGCGGTCTGGGCCATGCTCTCGATGATCAGCACGCCCGGGAAGACCGGATGCTGCGGGAAATGGCCCTGGAAGAAATTCTCGTTGATGGTGACGTTCTTGATGCCGACGGCGGAGACATTCGGGAAGATGTCCACCACCCGATCCACCAGCAGGAAGGGGAAACGGTGCGGGATCGCCTGCATGATGCGGGCGATGTCATAGGGCTCCACCGTTGCTGCCGGTGTGTTGTCGGGGCTTGAATCCATCGTCCTGTCTTCCGTTGGCTCCACTCAAACTCAGCCTGGGCGGTTGGCGGGTTTGGCCAGCCGTCGCAACGCGGCAACCCCGCGCAGCGTCTCGCGCATCGGCAGGGCTGGGGATCCGCCCACCACTTCACCCGGACCGACATCGGACATCACGCCCGACTGCGCAGCGATCTGCGCGCGATCGCCGATATGAAGATGGCCGGTGACGCCGGCCTGTCCGCCCAACTGCACCCCGTGGCCGAGCTGCGTGGAACCGGAAATGCCGACCTGGGCGACCAGCACGCAGGCGCGTCCGGTCCGCACGTTGTGGCCGATTTGCACCAGGTTGTCGAGCCGCGTGCCCGCGCCCAACACCGTATCGGTCTGGCTGCCGCGGTCGATACAGGCATTGGCGCCCACCTCCACCGCATCCTCCAGCAGCACGCGGCCGAGCTGGGGCATCGTCTCGAACCGGCCTTCCGGCGTCACGGCGAAGCCAAAACCTTCCTGGCCAACGCGGGCGCCGGGATGCAGCACCACGCCGCGCCCGGCGATGGTGTGGCTAAGGCTGGCATGGGCGCCGATGCGGCAGCCCTCCCCCAGCACCACGCCGACGCCGACCACGGCGTGCGGGCCGATCACACAGCCGGCGCCGATCTCCGCCCCCGCTTCCACCACCACATAGGGGCCGATTTCCGCCCCCGCGCCGATGCGGGCGCTGGGGTCGATCACCGCCGTGGGATGAATGCCCGGACGCGGCGCGGGCTGCGGATGCAGCGCGCGGGCGATCCGGCCGAAGCCCAGATAAGGATGCGGCGTGAGGATCGCGGCCCGGCCGTCGGGCAGTCGTCCCGCCAGTTCGGGCGCGATGACGATGGCGGCGGCCTGGCTCTCCAGCGCCTGCGGCAGGTAGCGTCGGTTGTCGAGGAAGCTGACCTCGGCGGCACCCGCCGCCTGCAAGGGACCCACGCCGGTGATGCGCAGCGCGGGATCACCGCCCCGCAGCTCACCCCCGGCCAGGGCCGCGGCCTCGGCCAGGGTCAAAGCGGACCCCGCCGGAAAGAAGCGGGGATCCGCCGCCATTGGATCAGTTCCGTCGCGCGGGTGCGGCGGGTGCCGCCGGCGCGGGCGGCGGCGGGGGCGGCGGGGCGCCCGCGGCTGCGGCGCCCGGGGGCGTATCGGTGGGCGCGGCGCCCTCGGCCGGCAGATTCACGCTGCGCAGAACGCGGTTCATCTGCGCCGAGATCTCCTCGGTCAGGTCGAAGCCGGCATCGTTGAAGATGACCAGCGGCCGGGGCAGCACGATATTCACGCCGCGGGAAGCGGCGACCTGCCGGATGACGGCACCCAGCGCCTGCTCGATCTGCTGGAGGCCGGCCTGCGCAGCCTGGTCGATGGCGCGGGAGCGGTCACGGAAGATGCGCTGCGCATCGGTGATGCGCTCCTGCAAATCCCGCTCCCGCTGCCGCAGCTGCTCGGGCTCCAGCGTCGCGCGGGCGGCGGCGAGCGCCTGCTGCTCCTCGCGCCAGCGGCCCTGCTCCCGCTGCAGATCCTCGTTCAGCTTGGCGCGGCGCCGCTCGATCTCCTCCCGCACCTGGTTGAAGGCGGCCGACAGACGCTGCACCTCGGGGATATCAACGATCGCGATGACCGGCGCGGGCGTGCGCTGGCCGGCGGCCGGCGCCTGGGCCGGGCGCTGCTGGGGCTGGGCCGGACGCTGAGCCGGCTGCGGCCGCTGCTGGCCCTGGGGGGCCTGACCCTGGGCGGGCGGGACAAACCACTGCTGGCCCTGCTGCTGCTGGGAGAAGGCCGGGGAGGCCAGCAGCAAAGGCGGCGCGAACAGCAGAGAGGCCGCGAGGAAATGACGCAGGCGCATGAGTCGATGATCCCGGATAGTGCTCAGAAGCGGGTGCCGAAGCCGAAACGCACGAGCTGGGTCTCGTCGTAGGACTCTTTCACCACCGCCTGGGCGATGTCGATGTTGATGAGCCCGACCGGCGTACGCCAGGAAAGCCCGACGCCCGCGCCGACGCGCGGCGAGCTGTCATCCTGCACACCCGGGCCGGAAACCGGCGTGCGCGAGAGCGAGCCGACATCGACGAAGGCGCGGCCGAGCAGCCCGATCTCGGAGGGCAGCGGCAGCGGGAAGCGCAGCTCGGTGGTCTGGGTCCAGATCAGACGTCCGCCGAGCGGGTCGTCGGAAGAATTGTTGGAGGTGTCGCGCGGCCCGGCGCCGGCCAGCGCAAAGCCACGCAGATTGTCGCCGCCGAGGAAGAAGCGGTCGATGATTCGCTCCGGCCGGTCGCCCCAGGGGGTGAGCAGGCCGACGCCGGCCTGCAAGGCCAGCACATAATCCGAACTGCCGAGATAGCGTTCCAGCGGCACATAGCCGGCGACATCGCCGCGCCAGCGGACATAGGCGACATCGCCGCCAAGGCCTGCCACATCGGTGCCGACGCGCAGGATATAGCCGCTGCGCGGCTCGATCCGGCTGTCACGCACGTCATAGGAGACGGTGGTGCCGACCTGCGACAGCAGCGTCACGCCAGTCTGTTCCTGGATGAAGCGGCTGGCATCCGACTGCACGTCGAAGACATCGCGCTGTACCAGGCTGTAGGACCAGTTCTGCCGCACCCGCTCGTTGAACTCGTAGCCGGCGCGCAGCACGATGCCGACGCGCTTCTCCGAGTAGCTCGACGTGTCCTGCAGGTCGCGGGTGATGTAGAAAAGGTCGACACCGGCGGCCAGGTTGCGATCCAGGAAGGCCGGATCGGTGACCGAGAAGTCCACCTGGGTGCGGCGCTGCGCCAGCAGGGTCTGCAAGCGCGCATCGATGCCGGTGCCCAGGAAATTGCGTTCCCGGATGCCGAAGTCGGTCAGCAGACCGGCATCGGTGGAGAAGCCACCGCCCAGCGAGATTTCGCCGGTCGGGCGTTCCGTGACCGTGGTCTGCAGCACCGTGCGATCCGGCGCGGAGCCGGGCTGCACGTTGATCTCGGCATTGCCGAAATAGCCCAGGTCGCGGATGCGCTGGCGCGAACGCCGCACCTGGGCGGCATTGAAGGCATCGCCCTCCGCGATGCGGAATTCGCGGCGGATGACGCGATCGGCGGTACGGCTGTTACCGATGATGTCGATGCGCTCGACATAGGCGCGGCTGCCTTCGGTGACCTCGAAGATCACATCGACGCGCTGCGCCTCACGGTCCCGGGTCACCCGGGGCCGCACCTCGACGAAGGGCACGCCACGCAGGCCGACAGCGTCTGAAAGCGCCTCGACCGAGCGTTCCACCGCATCGCCGTCGTACCAGTCGCCCTCGGTGACAGCGAGTTCCCGCCGCAGAGAGTCGGGCTCGACGCCGCGCAGCGTGCTGGTGATCTCGGTGCGGCCGACCCGGTAACGGGGACCCTCGTCGATCGTATAGGTCACGAAGAAGCCGCTGCGATCCGGCGCCAGCTCGGCCACCGCACCGGTGACCTGCACATCGGCATAGCCCTGGCGCAGATAGTAGCGGCGCAGCAGCTCCCGGTCGAAATTCAACCGCTCCGGATCATAGATGTCGGAGGTGGAGAGGATCCGGTACCAGGCCTGTTCCCGCGTCGCCACGACGTCGCGCAGCCGGCTGTCAGAATAAGCGGTGTTGCCCACGAAGCTGACGCGGCTGACCAGCGCGGCGTCACCCTCGGTGATCTCGAACACCACATCGACCCGGTTCTGGTCGAGCTGGATGACCTTCGGCTCCACCCGCGCGGCGAAGCGGCCACGGCGGGCATAAAGGTCGAGGATACGCTGGCGGTCCGCCTGGGCGGCCTGCGGGGTGAAGACGGCGCGGGCGCGCAGCGTCACCTCCGGCGTCAGCACATCGTCCGAGACCTTGCTGTTGCCCTCGAAGGCCACCCGGTTGACGATCGGGTTCTCCTCCACCGTCACGCGGATCCGCTCGCCGTCGCGGGCCACCGCCACGTCCCGGAACAGGCCGGTGGCGAAAAGCGTGCGCAGGCTGCGATCGAGCCGGTCGGCGTCGAAGGGGTCGCCCGGCTGCAACAGCATGTAGGATCGGACGGTGTCCGCCTCGATCCGCTGGTTGCCGGTGACGTCGATGCCACGCACCACACCGGAAGCCGGGGCGATGGCGGCGGCGGGGGCGCGCGGCCCACGGGTCTGCGCACCGGCGTCCAGCGCGAGGCTGACCGGGACGAGGCAGGTGGCTGCGAGCAGAAGAAGCCGATTGGCGACCAAGTGGTGTATCCCCGGGGGGCTGCGTAAGGCGGCGGAGACTACCCGAGCGGTCGGGGGGCCGCCACCCCCAGCGGCCCAGGCGCCGGGCCGGTGATGATCACAGTCGCCGCGAAAAGCGGCTGAACCACGGCAAATCGGGCTGGCCCGTCATTTTTCTTCACGCGCGCCCTGGGCGTTTTTTCCCAGTACGCTGTTTCAAAACGACTTTGTGCCAGAAGCCCCAATCAGCCAAAAAGGTTGGCCGCCCAGCGCACCACGCCGAGTTGCGACAGGTCGTTCCAGGTGGCGAAGACAAAAAGCGTGATCAGCAGCGCGAATCCGGCGCGGAATCCATATTCCTGCGCGCGCGGCGGCAGCGGACGGCCGCGGATCGCCTCCGCCGCATAGAACATCAGGTGCCCGCCATCGAGCACCGGGATGGGGAACAGGTTGATCAGCGCCAGGTTCACCGACAGCACCGCCATGAAGGAAATCAGGCTGGCAATGCCGAGCTCCGCCACCTGGCCCGACATTTGGGCGATTCGCAGCGGTCCGCCCAGTTCCTCCGCACCCCGGCCGCCGGCGATCATCTGCCAGACCGCGCCCAGCGTCTGCTTGGTGATGTCCGCCGTCTGCACCGTGCCGGCCCAGAGCGCGCTGAAGGGGTCGAGGCGCTGGAATTCGGTGGCGGCGGCCCCGACCCCGAGCACGCCCACTGTCGTCTCGCCGTTGGTGCGCGCGGCCGGGGTTGCGGTGACCACCCGTTCCTGGCCTTCCCGCTGCACCGTCACCGCCACGGGCGTGCCGGCGCGCGGCTGGATGTGGCGCTGCACCTCCTCGAACCGGGTCACCGGCTGGCCATCCAGCGCCAGGATGCGGTCGCCCGGCAGCAGACCTGCGCTGGCGGCGGCGGAGCCTTCCTGCACCGTGCCGATCGCGGTCGTGGCGGCCGGCCGGCCGACGGTCATGTAAAGCGCGCCGAACATCAGCGCGGCGAGCACGAAATTGGCCAACGGCCCGGCGGCCACGACGATGGCGCGGTCGCTGACCGGCTTTTCGTGAAAGGTCTGGCCAGGGCGCCAGGCTGCGCGGACCTCGTCCGAAACATCCTCGGGCTGTTCCTGCCCGTGCAGCTTCACATAGCCGCCGAGCGGTAGCCATCCGATGCGCCATTCCGTGCCCTGCCGGTCGGTCCAGGTGGCGATCGCCCGGCCGAAGCCGACGGAGAAGCGCTCGACATAGACGCCGCGCCAGCGGGCGGCGAGGTAGTGGCCGAGCTCGTGAAAGAAGACCAGCACGCCGAGCACGACGATGAAGGAGAGGATGGTGCGAAACGGTTCGGGCAGGATGTCCAAGACGATCTCCAGCGGCGCCGTGCGCCTAGGTCTTCATTAACGGGCCGGACCCCGGCCCTGGTCAGCCTACCACCGTGCGCGCCAGGGCATGGCCCAGCGCCGCGTGCCGCGCGGATTGGTCGAGCGCCAGGATATCCTCCAGCGTCTCGGCCCGCGGTGCCACCAGACCCTCCAGCGTCTCCGCCACCACGGCGGCGATGTCGAGAAAGCCAATCCGCCGGTCCAGGAACAGGCCGACAGCCACCTCATTCGCCGCGTTCAATATAGTCGGCGCGCCACCCCCCGCCTGCAAGGCCTCCCGCGCCAAGCGCAAAGCAGGGAAGCGCAGCGGGTCCGGCGCCGAAAAATCCAGCTGGCCGAGCGTGGCGAGGTCGAGGCGCGGGATGGCGACCTGAAGTCGCTTCGGCCAGGCCAGGGCATGGGCGATGGGCGTGCGCATATCCGGCGTGCCGAGTTGCGCCAGCAGCGAGCCATCGCTGAACTGCACCAGGCCGTGGACCGCCGATTGCGGATGCACCAGCACCTCGATCCGCGATTCCGACACCGGGAACAGGCGCGCCGCCTCGATCAGCTCCAGCCCCTTGTTCATCATGGTGGCTGAATCGACGCTGATCTTGGCCCCCATCGACCAGACGGGATGGCGCACCGCCTGTTCAGGCGTGACGCCGGCCATTTGCGCCAGGCTCCACTCCCGGAAAGGCCCGCCGGAGGCGGTGAGGATGATCTTCTCCACTCCGGCCGGGTCCTGACCATCCAGAGCCTGGAAGATGGCGTTGTGCTCGGAATCGACGGGCAGCAGGGTGGCGCCGCCCTGGCGCGCCACCTCCAGCACCAGCTCCGCCGCACAGACCAGGCTTTCCTTGTTGGCGATGGCCAAGGTGCCGCCACGCGCCAGCGCCACCAGGGTCGAGCGCAGCCCGGCAGCGCCGACGATGGCGGCCATGGTCCAATCCGCCTTGCGGGCCGCGGCAGCCTCCACCGCCAGGGGGCCGGCATCGATCGCGATGCCAGAGCCGCCCAAGGCCGCTTTCAGCGCCGGCCAGGCCGCAGGGTCCGCCACCACGGCCATGCTGGCGCGCAGCCGCAGCGCCTGCTCCGCCAGCGTCGCGACATCCCGGTTGGCGACCAGCGCCTCCACCCGGAACGCCCCGGGCGCGGCCGCGTCCAGCAGCGCGACGGTGGACCGCCCGACCGAGCCGGTGCTGCCGAGGATGGAGACCGATCGCGTCATCAGCCCCAACCCCAAAGCGGGCGCCCCTGCCCCAGCAGATAGGTCAGCAACGCCGCCACCGGCGCCGCCGCCAGCACCCCGTC
Organism: Roseomonas sp. F4; assembly: GCF_053891155.1. Taxonomy (NCBI): domain Bacteria; kingdom Pseudomonadati; phylum Pseudomonadota; class Alphaproteobacteria; order Acetobacterales; family Roseomonadaceae; genus Roseomonas; species Roseomonas sp. F4. The sequence goes on along the minus strand of NZ_JBSSHK010000004.1, from coordinate 88,014 downwards.
CAGCCGGTCCAGCAGCCCACCATGGCCGGGAATGAGGGAGGAGGTGTCCTTGACTTTGAAATGCCGCTTGATGGCGGATTCCAGCAGATCCCCGGCCTGCGAGGCCATGCTCAGCAGAAGCGCCACCAGGGCGATCGCCGGCAGGGAGGCCCCGGGCGTGAAGGCCAGGGCGCAGAGCCCGCCGAAGACCAGCGCCGCGGCAAGCCCGCCCAGCGCCCCGGACCAGGTCTTGTTGGGCGAAATCGCTGGCGCCAGCTTCGGCCCGCCAAAGGCGCGCCCGGCCAGATAGGCGCCGATATCCGAAGCCCAGACCACGACGAACAGGAAGAGCACATTGCCGCGCCCGGCCTCATTGTCATGCCGCAACTCGATCAGCGCCAAACCGGCCAGGCCGATATACAAGACGCCGAGCGCCAGCCGCCGCGCCGGCTGGGTGACGCCGGAGCGCCGCCCACGCAGCGCCACGCCGATCCAGGTGGCGGCGAAGCCCGCCAGCAGCACGGCAAGGCCAAGCCGCACCTGTTCCATCACCGCCAGCGCCCCGGCGGCGAAGACGACCAGCGGTACAGCAAGGCCCGGAAACACCCGGGTGCGCCGACCACAGAGATGCACCCATTCCCAGGCCAGCACCGCCACCGCCAGCGCCACCATGGCGGTGAAGCTCTCCGCCCCAAACCAGATGCAGGCCAGCGCGGCCGGCAACAGCACGGCGGCCGACAGCGCCCGCTTGCGCAGATCCGTCCAGCGCTTCGTCTCGCCCGTGCTGGCCTGCTGACTCATGCCCCGATCCGCCGCGTCACGCGACCCGCTGGCCATAGCGCCGCTCCCGCCGCGCGAATTCACCGACCGCTGCGGCGAGGTGCGAAGCGCCGTAATCCGGCCAGAGCACGTCCTGGAAGACGAATTCCGAATAGGCCGACTGCCAGAGCAGGAAGTTGGAAATGCGCTGTTCCCCGCTGGTGCGGATGATCAGGTCCGGGTCCGGCATGCCGGCGGTGAACAGCATGCCGGCGAACAGCGCCTCATCCAGCTTCGCGGGGTCGAGCGTGCCAGCGGCCACCCGCCGCGCTGCTTCGCGCGCCGCCGCAACGATCTCTCCGCGCCCGCCGTAGGACAGGGCGATGTTCAGGTTCATGCGGGTGCCTTTGGCGGTAGCTTCCTCCGCCGCGGCGATGGCGCGCACCGTCTCGGGGCCGAAGCGCTCGCGCTCCCCCAGCACGCGCAGGCGGATACCTTCCTTGACCAGCGTGCCGACCTCGGCTCGCAGGTAGATGCGCATCAACCCGGTCAGATCGCGCACCTCCTCCGCCGGCCGTTGCCAGTTTTCGGAGGAGAAGGCGAACAGCGTCAGCCAGCCGATGCCCGATAGCGCGGCCGCCTCGATGGTCCGCCGAGCCGCCTCTGCCCCCGCCTTATGGCCAAGGGCGCGCGGCAGGCCACGGGCAGTGGCCCAGCGGCCATTGCCATCCATGATGATGCCGACATGGCACGGCGGAGCCGGTCCGTCCTGCCCGCCCTGCGGGCGAGCTTCCGACGCGCCGCCATCCAGCGGCTTGGCTGCCGCGCTCATCACCCGCCCATCCGAGCCGCAGCGCCTGTCATCAGCTGGTCCGGATGTCCTTTTCTTTCTCCGCCAGCGTCGCATCGACCGTCTTGATGCTCTGGTCGGTCAGCTTCTGGATCTCGTCGGTCCAGCGCTTCGCATCGTCCTGGCTGACTTCGGACTTCTTGTCCTTCTCCCAGCCCTTCACCGTCTCCATCGCGTCACGGCGCACGCCACGCATGGCAACGCGCGTGGCCTCCGCGTATTTCGCGGCGGTCTTCACTAGGTCGTTGCGGCGTTCCGTGGTCAGCGGCGGCAGCGGCACGCGCACCACCTGACCCTCGGTCTGCGGGTTCAGGCCCAGGCCGGAATCGCGGATGGCGATCTCCACCGCCTTCACCACGGACTTGTCCCAGACCTGTACGGACAGCAGGCCGGGACCGGCCACCGAGATATTGGAAACCTGCACCAACGGCTGGACATTGCCATAGGCCTCGACACGGATCGGCTCCAGCAGCGCGGGGCTGGCGCGGCCGGTCCGCAGGCCCTGGAATTCCTTCTTCAGCGTCTCCAGCGCGCCGTCCATGCGGCGCTGCAGCTCCCGCTTATACTCGGCGAAGTCGGCGGCCATGCCTGGATTCCCTCTTGAGCATTCCGCGCCAGGTAAACCCGCCCGGCGATCCGGAAAATGCGGCAAACAATGGTTTAAGGATCGATCACGGTGGTGAACTTTCCCTCGCCCTTCATGACGGCGGTGAAGGCACCTGGTTCGTGGATATTGAACACGACGATCGGCAGCTTGTTCTCCCGCGCCAGGCTGATGGCCGCGGCGTCCATCACCGCCAGATCGCGGGACAGCACATCGAGATAGGTGATCGTGGTGTAGCGTTCCGCGTTCGGGTTCTTTCGCGGATCGGCGGAATAAACGCCATCGACCTGCGTGCCCTTCAGCAGCGCCTCGCAGCCCATTTCATTGGCGCGCAGGGCCGCGGCGGTGTCGGTGGTGAAGAAGGGATTGCCGGTGCCGGCGGCGAAGATCACCACCCGCCCCTTTTCCATGTGCCGCACGGCGCGGCGACGGATGAAGGGCTCGCAGAGGCTCGCCATCGGGATGGCGGACTGCACCCGGGTCGGCACGCCAAGCTTCTCCAGCCAGTTCTGCATCGCCAGCGCGTTCATCACGGTGGCCAGCATGCCCATGGCATCGGCCTGGCTACGGTCCATCCCGGCGGAGGCGCCGGCGACACCGCGGAAGATATTGCCACCGCCAATCACCATGCAGACCTCGACGCCCAGCGCCGTCACATCGCGGATATCCGCCGCGATGTTCTTCAGCACCGCGATATCGAGGCCATAGTCGCGGGAGCCCATCAGCGCCTCGCCGGAGAGCTTGAGCAGGACGCGCTTGTACAGGGGGGGTCTGCTCATCTTGTCTCGGGAATCCGGCTGGCTGGCGTCGCGCAACATAAGCGGCGCATCGTGGCGGGGGCAAGGCGAAGGCATGGCCCGCCTGGGCGGACCCTGCCTGTCTCAGGCCTTGAATGACCTGGCGCGCCGATGCGCCAGGCAGATAGGCGGGGTGGGGCCGCCTGGGCGGCCCCTTTCCCGTTTGGTCGGTCCGGTTCCCCGGATCAGCCCTTGGCGGCGGCGGCGACCTCGGCGGCGAAGTCGCTCACCACCTTCTCGATGCCCTCGCCGAGCTGGAAGCGGGCGAAGCCGGTGAGCTGGCCGCCGGCCTTCTTCACCACTTCCTTCACCCGGCTCTCGCCGTCATGCACCCAGACCTGCTCCAACAGCACCACTTCCTCGTAGTACTTGCGGATGCGGCCCTCGATCATCTTCTCGATGATCTCCGGCTTCTTGCCCGAACCGGCCGCCTGCTCGCGCAGCACCGCCTTCTCCCGTTCCAGCGCGGAGGGATCAACCGCGGAGACATCCAGCGAATCCGGGCGCGTGGCGGCGATGTGCATGCCGATCTGGCGGCCCAGCACCTCCATCGCCTCCAGCTCGTTCTCGGCCTCCAGCGCGACCAGCACGCCGATCTTGCCGAGGCCCGGCTTCACCGCATTGTGCATATAGGTGGCGACGGTGCCGGAGGACACGCGCAGCACCTTGGCGCGGCGGATGGTCATGTTCTCGCCGATCGTGGCGATCAGCCGGGTCAGTTCCTCCTGCGTGGAGTGCGTCGTGCCGGGGTAGGTCGCCGCCTTCAGCGCCTCCACATCGTCGCCAACCGACAGCGCCAGGCCTGCAACCTCGGCAACAAAGGCCTGGAAGGCCTCGTTGCGGGCCACGAAGTCGGTCTCGGCATTGACCTCGACCATCGCGGCGACGGTCGGGCCAGAGGCGACGCCCACCAGACCCTCGGCGGCGACGCGGCCGGACTTCTTGGCAGCGGCCGACAGGCCCTTCTTGCGCAGCCAGTCGATGGCCGCTTCCATATCGCCGCCGGCTTCGACCAGCGCCTTCTTGCAATCCATCATGCCGGCGCCGGTCTTCTCACGAAGCTCGCGCACCATCGCCGCGGTGATCTCGGCCATTTCGATCGTCCCCGTCCTACGAGTCACGGCCGCACCCGGGCCAGCGCCGGGGCGGCATCAGGATATCAGGGGCCGGACGGGGGTTTCCGCATCCGGCCCAGGCCGCCCCCGCCAGGCGGGGGCACCAAACATCAGGCCGCCGGGGCGTCCTTCGCAGGCTCGACTTCGGCAGCAGCCTCGGCGGCCAACTCGGCCGTCACCTCGGCGGCGACCTCTTCGGGCAGCACTTCGGAGACATCCGGCAGCGCCTCGGCGGGCAGGTCCTCGCGCGCGCCCAGATCGGCGCCCGAGGAACCGAGCTCGGCGGAGATGCCGTCCAGCACCGCACCGGCGACCATGTCGCAATACAGGTGGATCGCGCGGATGGCGTCGTCATTGCCGGGGATCGGATAAGCGATGCCGATCGGGTCGGCATTGCTGTCAACCACGGCGACAACCGGAATGCCGAGCTTGTTGGCCTCCTCGATCGCCAGCTTCTCCTTCACCGTGTCGATGACGAAGATGATGTCCGGCAGGCCACCCATGTCCTTGATGCCGCCCAGCGCGCGGTCGAGCTTCTCGCGCTCGCGCGTCAGCATCAGGACTTCCTTCTTGGTCAGGCCCTGGATGTTGCCGCCCAGCTGCTCTTCCATCTGCTTCAGGCGCTTGATGCTGCCCTGGATGGTCTTCCAGTTGGTCAGCATGCCGCCGAGCCAGCGGTGGTTCACATAGTACTGGCCGCAGCGCGCGGCGCTTTCCGCCACATATTCCGCCGCTGCCTTCTTCGTGCCAACCAGCAGCACGCGGCCGCCGGCGGCCACCACGTCGCGGATCGCACGAAGCGCGCGGTCCATCATCGGCACGGTCTGCTGCAGGTCCAAGATATGGACCTGGTTGCGCACGCCGAAGATGTAGGGCGCCATCCGGGGGTTCCAGCGGCGGGTGTGGTGTCCGAAATGGACGCCGGCCTCGAGCAGGCCGCGCAGGGTAACGTCGGGCATCGCCATGGGGCGGATTCCTTGACTTCCAGTGGTCCGGTTGTGCCTCCGCGCTGCCGCCCCCGCCCGTGAACCGCGGGGTGGGGACCGGACCTTCGGAGGTGGACCCCCCGGAAGGTGCATCGCGTGCGAATTTGCCGCCCCGAGGCACACCCCGGACCGGCCGGCGCGATATGCCCCAGCCGCCGCCCCGCCGCAACCCCGTCGCCGACACCAGTGCTTGCCCGCGCCGCCCGCGCCCCTATCCTGCCCCCTCGCCTTCCGGACTGCCTGCCCCATGCGAATCCTGGTCGTCTCCCCCACGCCGAGCCATCCGCAGGATGCGGGCAACCGCGCCCGCATCCATGCCGTGCTGTCCGGACTGAAGGCCGCCGGCCACAGCCTGACCCTGTGTCTGCTGGACCGCGAGAAGGTCGGCCCCGAACATGTCGCGGCGATGCGGCGTGATTGGGGGGAGCTGATCCTGGTGCCGCATGACCGGGGTCTGGAAAAACCCAGCCTCGGCAAGCGCTTCGGCCTGGACGACTGGATCCAGCCGGCGCTGGAGGAAGTGCTGGTCGGCCTCGCCGCGCGGCGGCCCGGCTTCGACATGGTGCTGGTGGAATATGTCTTTCTCAGCCGCGCCTTTACCTTCTTCCCGCAGCCGAACCTGCGCTTCCCAACGCCGGTGCTGAAGGTGCTGGACACGCATGACCAGTTCGGCGGCCGCGACGATCGGCTTCGCGCCATCGGCCTGACCCCGTCCTTCTTCTATACCACCGAGGCGGAGGAGGCGCGCGGCTTTGGCCGCGCCGATGTCGTGCTGGCGATCCAGGAGGAGGAGCGCCAGGCGATGGAGGCCTACAGCCCCGCCCCGGTGCTGACGCTGGGCCATATTCCCGCCGGCGACCGCCCGCCTTTGCCGCCGCGCGCCTCGGATGGCCGGTTTGTGATCGGCTATCTGGGCAGCGCCAATCCCATGAATACCCGCGCGCTGGACCGTTTCCTGGCGGCGCTGGACCTTCCCGCCCTGGCGGCGGCAGGGGCGGAAATCCGTGTGGCCGGCAGCGCCGCGCGGCATCTGGAGCCTGGGCCGGGGCTGGTGCCGATCGGCCCGGTGGACGATCCCGACGAGCTCTATGCCCAGGTCGATCTGGTGGTGAACCCGCATGAGGGCGGCACCGGCCTGAAGATCAAGACGGTGGAGGCGCTGTCGCGCGGCCGTCCGGTGGCCGGCACGGCGGAGGCCTTCGCCGGGATGGCACCGGAGGAGGCCTGGCATGCCGCCGCAGACGCCCCGGCGCTCGCCGCCTTGGTGACGCGGGCGGTGGCGGAGCCGGCGCTGCGGGACCGCATCGCCGCGAGTTCCGCCCGGCTCTGGGATCGCTACGCCAAGACGGTCGCCGCCGAGCAGCACCGGCTCGCCAGCCCCGCCGCACTGCGTTTCGCCATCCAGCGGCCCCGCACGCTGCTGGTGACGGACCTGCGCTTCTGGGAGGAACGCCTGGGCAACCATGCCCGGATCGCCGCCCTGGCCCGTGCCGCGAGGTCGGAGATGGATCTCGACCTGTTCTTCATCGGCACCATGTCGGATCCCGAAAAGGCGCGTGCCAAGGAGGTGATGGGCGGCCGCGCCCGTTTCTTCCCGACCGGGCCGCTACCGCCGACGCCCGATGCGAAGCTGCCCAAGGGCATGACGCCCTTCGAGCATCGCTCGACCATCGCCTCCGCCCTGCTGGCCTTCGCCAAGCACATGGCGACCTATCCGCCGGATGCCGTGATCATCGAGTACATCCGTCTGTCCTATCTGCGCCACGCCATCGAGCAGCCGGTGATGACGGTGATCGACACGCACGACATCATGTCCACGCGCGTCCGCAACTTCGCGCATTTCGGCCGCCGCCATTTCATCGAGATCAGCGCGGCGGAGGAGCTGAAGATTCTCTCCGGCTTCCACCAGATCCTGGCGATCCAGCAGGAGGAGTTCCGCTGGCTGGACGCGCTGCTGCCCGGGCGGGTGCTACTGGCTCCGCACGTGCTGCAACCCGCCCATCGGGCCCAGGGCCACGCCGATGGCAAGGTGCGAATCGGCTTCATCGGCGGCGACAGCCCGATGAACCGGGACGGGTTGACCTGGCTGCTGGACCAGGTCTGGCCGGCAATCGCGCCGCTGGGGGCGGAGCTGCATGTGGCGGGCCAGGTCTCCGCCGCCGTGCCGCCTGGCCGGCAGGGGGTGGTGGCGCATGGACTGGTGCCGCGGCCGGAGGACTTCCTGAACACGCTCGATATCGGCGTGAACCCGGTCTTCTATGGCGGTGGGCTGAAGATCAAAACGGTCGAATACCTTTGCCACGGGCTACCCAGCGTGCTGACGGCGGAAGCGCTGTACGGCATCGCGGGCGGTGCCGGCACGGCCTATCACCTGGCGCGGGATCGGGCGGGCTTCATCGCTGCGCTGGCGGAGCTGGTGCTGGACCCCGCGGCGCGGGTGCGGATGGGGGATGCGGCACTGGCCTTCGGGCGGCGGCACTTCGCGCCGGCGGCAATGGCGCCAGCCATGCGCAGCCTCGCCGGACTGGCGCGCGGCGTGACCCGCACCGAGGCCAGATCGGCCGCTGCGCTGCCCGTCGCTCCGCCATCGGCCGCCTAGGGTCCGGTCAGCAGCACCGCCCGTGCCGGGACGCGCCATGGACCTGCGCAACAGGATTTATATTGCATCGCAACACACGCCAATTCCACAAAAGGAGATTGATCTAACCAATTCCGCCCAGCGCGATCTTGCTGTAAGGGTGCTGGTATTGTGAACGTCATGTCAAAAAACGATATGGATCGTGGTACCAACGGGGTGCTTGTGTCGGCAGAAGCAGCCGAATGAACAGGCTCACACACGTGTTGGTCCTGCTGCCCTCTACCCGATTCGGTGGGACGGAGGGCCATAGCGCGCAGCTGGCCGCCCGCCTGGCGACCCAGGCCGGCCTTCGGGTCACCTTGGCGGCCGAGCCAGCCCTGCTGCCCGCATTGTCCGCGGCCCTGCCGGCTGACCTTCCCAGTCCCACCCTGCGAGCCGCAGCCATCGGCTCTGGCGACACATCGCCGGCTGAGGCCGCGCGGCAGCGGGCGGCAGCGGCGGCGCTGATCGAGGAGCTGGCGCCGGACCTGCTGCTGCTGCCCCTGCCCTGGCCGAATGCCGGACTTGGCCTGATGCAGGCCGGGGCTGACCTGCCGCGCCTCATCGTGCTGCATCTCGCGCCCGATGGCCCCGCACCGCCGGGCATCGCCGAGGCCCTGCCCGAACTGGCGCTCGATGGCGCTGCCTGGTGCGCCGTTTCCGCCCCAGGCGCCCGCCGCGCCGAGCGCATGTTTGGGCTGCGGCCTGGCTTCGTCGCGCAGATCGACAACCCCGCCCCCGCACCGCCCCGCGCGGAAGCCGTCCTGGTGCGGGCCGCGCTGCGACGCGCGCTGGGCCTTTCGGCGACCGACCCGCTGCTGCTGTTCGTGGGGCGGTTGGAGCGGGCGAAGGGCGCACATCTCCTGGCCGAGATCGCCACCGCCGCCGACATGACCCTGGCCTGCGCCGGTGCGGGCCCGTTGCGGGCTGAGCTCGACCGCAAGGCCGCGGCCGATCCTGCCCGGCGCCTGCGCATGCTGGGCCAGTTGGCCGACCCCACCGCCTGGTATCAGGCGGCTGATGCCTTGCTGCTGCCCTCCACGCTGGAGGGGCTGCCGCTGGTCTTTCTCGAAGCCGCCGCCGCGCAATGCCCGGTGATCGCGACGGAAGCCGCCCTGGAAGGACTTGGCTCCAGGGCCGCCAGCCTCGCCCGGCTGGTGCCCGAACCGACGCCACAGGCCTTCGCCACCGCGGCGCGAGAAGTGCTGGGCGACCCCGCCGGGACGATGCGGCTTGTCCGCCTCGCCCAGGCCGAGGCCGCGCGCCGGTCCTGGGACCGAATTCTACCTGAATGGTTGGGCCTGCTGCGGGCCGCCAGCGCCAGCCATCATGCCAGCCGACTGGAGACGACCGCATGACCGCCTTCCTGATTGGCGAGGCCGAGCGTGCCAGCATGGCCAGTGGTCAGCCCAGCCTTGTCGCCGCGCCGGGCATGGCTGGGCTGGACGCCCTGCCCTTCCTGGTGCTGCGGCCGGTGCAGGGCGTGCTGTACCGGGGTGGCCGCGCCCAGGGCGGCGCCGTGCCGCTGCCGGCCGGACTTCGGCCGCTGGCCGTGCTCGCCCCTGATGCCTCGACCGCCACAGCCTTGGCGGAGCGGCTGCCTTCGGGGGTTCCGCTGCTTCTGGATGCCGATCCGCTGCCCGGCCTGCTCGCCCTTTCGGTGCAGGCGCTGACAGAATCGCGCGCCGCGCAGCTGGCGCTGATCGGCGCGCCCGGCAGCCGCCCGACCGCGCTGCGCACCCTGGTGTTGGATCTGCCGCCTGCGCCGCAGGGCGCGCCGCTGCCCGCGCGAATCAGCCAGCATCTGGGCCGGCCCGCGGAAGGGCTGGCCGCCATCGCGCTGCATGTCGCGGGCTCCCGCGCCAGCAGCGCCAGCCAACTCCGGGTGCGACTGCTGGCCGCCGGCCGGGTGCTGGCCGCCTGGGTAGTCGCCGGGGATGAGGTGCCCACCGGCTGGCTGACGCTGGAACTGCCCCGCCCCGCCCCGCCCGGCCCCGCCGAGGCATTGCTGGAGGTGGCCGTGGAGGTGGCGGGGTCGGATATCCTGCAACTCTCCGCCGGGGCAACCGGCGGCGCCGCGCCGCTGGCCCTCCGCGCCGAAGTGGCGGAGCCGCACCATCTGGTTCTGCCGCGCTATTTCGATTGGTCTGCCTGCCACCTTCCGGCGCCGATTCCTGGCCTCGCCATGCCGGTCTCGGCGCAGGCGATGGCCGCCGCGACCCTGACCGGTGCCAGCAGCCGCATGGTGGCGGCGGGCGGCGAGGCGGCGCGGCTGATGGTGGAGATCGCCGCCGGCGCCAGTGCGCAACTGCACCTGCCGACCCTGCCCCCGGGCACCGCCGACCTGGCGCTGGCCGAACTGTCCTGCCGGCTGGGTGATGCCACAGGCCTGCAAGCCTGCCTCCAGGCCGGGCCGGAGGGTGGCAAGCCGCGCGACAGCGGCTGGCGGCTGGCCGAGGGCAGCGGCGCCTTGCGCATCTCCATGTCGCTGCCGCCGGATCTCGGCGGCGCGCTGGCCTTGACCCTGGCGCTGCGCAACCGCGGCACCGCGTCGATGATGGTGGAGGTCACGACGTTGGCGCTGATGGCTGGGGCGGCTGGTACGCCGCGGCGGCTCGCGCCTGAGATGGGCCAGCCGCGCCGCGACGGCATGCAGCCCATCCGCCTAGCGGTGCCCCTGCCTGGCCGCATGGTCTCAGCCGCGCCCGAGGTGACAGAGGCGCCTGAGCTTGCGACCGCGCTGCCCACCAGTTCGCGAATGGCGGAGGCGCTGTCGGCGCCTCTGACCGTCGGCCTGCCCGGCCCACCGCCGCGCGCCACACCCACGCCACCGCCGCTGCTGGTCGCGGAAGCCGGGGCCCCGCTGCCGCCGCCCGCGCCTGACGCTGGCACCCCGATGACACCGCCGGCGCCGCTGCCCATGGTGGTCGGCGAAATGGCGCCGGGCGGCGCCGAGTTCCAGGACCTGCGGCTGCACCAGCACACCACCAATGCCGATGGCAGCTACCGCCATATCGACCTTGCCCTCACGGGGCTGGTCGCGGCGGCCGGCGTGTGGCGAGAGGTGCGGCTGAAGCTGTTCGACCGCCGCGGTACCATCGGGCTGGAATTCCGCCGCATCAAGGGCTGGCCCGCGATGTTCGAGACCTGGCCGCAGGATGGCAGCGACCAGTACGGCCCCTATTATCGGCTGGAGACCCTGCGCACGGTCGAATCGATGGCCAAGCTCGCCTCGGCCCAGGACCGTGCCATGCTGGCCGCGCTGCTGGAGCTGCTGCCGAGCCTCGCCCGCCGCGCCGCGCGCGTCGCCGGGTTGCCGCTGGAGGAGCAGGAAAGCTGGGCAGAGCGTGGCCGCGTGCTGATCGCCGCCGTGGATGCCAGCCGGGCCACGCCGGCGCGCGCCACCGTCGGGCCGGGATAAAAGCTGCGCCGGTTCAGCCCAGCCAGGCTTCCAGCCGCCGCGCCACCGAGTCCCAGCGGGCCGCGAAGTAGCGGTACAATGCCCAGTCCATGCCGTTCAGCTCCGCCATCCGGCCCATCAGCTCCGGATCGGCAAGGCGGGCGCTGATCTCGATGCGCTCGGCGTTCGCGGCGTCATTCACCCGCAGCCGGGCCTGCGGCGGCCGGCCCTGACCCAGCATCCGTGTCAGCGCCCGGAAGCTCAGCGCGTAGCGTTCCTGCAATCCGAGGAAGGCGTAGTTCGCCTCGACATGGGCGATCGCCGCCGCGGCGTCGCCGGCATCGACGATCGGCTTCGGCACCAGATGCCGCGCCGCCCGGTTACGTTGGCCGGGCAGGTCAAGGAAGGCATCGAAATGCGGGATGCGGCGGCGCACCTCCTCCGCCAACGGGTGCATGCGGGACCGCTGATAGAGGTAGTCGGAAACCAGCCGCGCCGCCGGCTCCCGCAGCAGGGTGAACAACCGCGCGCCGGGCACGCCTTGCATGAGCCGGGCCACATGGCGCTGCTGCACATGGCCGGAAGCGAAGCGGAAGGGGGCGGCGCCATAGGCCTCCAGCGCCTCCTCCACCGCCGTGTCGTAGCGCAGCATGGCCGGACGGCTGCGGTCCAGATGGTCGATATGCAGGCTGCGATAGGGCCGGAGGTGCTGCGAGATCTCCGAGGTCAGGGAGGAGCCGGCGGTTTTAGGCACATGCACGAATAGCCAGAGTGGCGGGTCGGAGGCCGCGACCCAGCGATCGAAATCGCCGGCGAAGAAGGCCTGCAAGGGGGTCATGCGGCGACCAGTGCGCCCGCCAACAGCGGCTCCACCCCACGCAGGCGCCGTGCCACATGGTCGTAGATCGCGCAGTCCAGCGGGTTCAGCGCGCGGATGCGCGCCGCCGTCTCGGCGCTGATGGCGTCGCCGCCGTCGTCATCCGTGTTCACATTGGCCCGCAGCCTGGGGGCGCGGGCCCCGCCGGCCAGGGCGGTCAGGGTGCGGAAGGACAGGTCGTACATCTCCTGCACGCCGATGAAGGTGAAACGCTGCTCGACATGGGCGATGCAGGCGGCGGCATCGCCGCGCCGGATGAGGTCCTGCGGCACCAGATGCTGCGTCGTCTTGTCCATCTCCCAGCGCAGGTCGAGATAGGCGTCGAGTGTCGGGACCCGGGCGCGAAACGCCTCGAATCCCGGCTGGCGCGGCGATCGCTGGTGGCGGTAGTCGGAGACCACTCGCGCCACCGGATCGCGCAGCATGGTGATGAAGCGTGCCCGGGGCATGCGCTCCGCGATGCGGGTGACATGCCGGGCGACGATATGGCCGGAGGCGAAGCGGATGCCGCGCGGTTCCGCCTGGTCGAGGAACCGCTCCACCGCATCGTCGATGCGGTCGTGGAAGCTGCGCGTCGTATCCGTGTAGTCGACGTGGATATTGATGTCGGGCGGCAGGATCGCGGCGAGTTCGGCGCGCAGCGACGTGCCGGCGGTCTTCGGCACATGCACGAAGATGCAGGGGGCCTGGTCGAGCCGGGCCTGTCGCAGGTAGTCCACGACCCGGGCCTCGAACAGTAGCGACATCGACATCTTCAGGGCTCCATCCCGCTCGCCGTCAGCGGCCTATCAGGCCGCGCAGATGCGCGAGCACGCGCTCCGCCGCCTGGGCCGGGGTCTGGCCTTCCGTCTCGATCCTCAGTTCGGGATGTTCCGGCGCCTCATAGGGGCTGCTGATGCCGGTGAAGTTGCGGATCGTGCCCTCGATCGCCTTGGCATAGAGGCCCTTCGGGTCGCGCCGGATGCAGGCCTCGATCGGGGTATCGACGAAGACCTCGATGAACTCCTGCGCGCCCATCATCTCCCGCACCATCTGCCGCTCTGCCCGGAAGGGCGAGATGAAGGAGCACAGCACGATCAGCCCGGCATCGACGAACAGCTTCGCCACCTCCCCCACCCGGCGGATGTTCTCCACCCGGTCGGCATCGGTGAAGCCCAGGTCGCGGTTTAGGCCATGGCGCAGATTGTCGCCATCCAGCGTGTAGGTGTGCCGGCCCTCCGCGTGCAGCGCCTGTTCCACCAGCTTGGCGATGGTGGACTTGCCGGAACCCGACAGGCCGGTGAACCAGATGGCCAGCGGCTTCTGCCGGTCCAGCGCCGCGCGCGCCGCCTTGTCCACCAGGAATTCCTCCTGATGGATATTGGTGGCGCGGCGCAGGCTGAAGCTGACCATGCCGGCGGCGGCGGTGCGGTTGCTGAAGCGGTCTACCAACACGAAGGCGCCGGTCTGCCGGTTCTCCGCATAGGGATCGAGCGGCACGCGCTGCGCGGCGGAGAGGTTGCAGAAGCCGATCTCGTTCAGCTCCAGCCGCCGCGCCGCCTGATGCTCCAGCGTGTTCACATCGACGCGGTGGCGAATGGAGGTGACGGAGACCGGCGTCCAGAGATGGCCGGCGCGCATCAGATACTGCCGGCCGGGCAGCAGCGGCTCCTCGTCCATCCACAGGATATGGGCGGCGAACTGGTCGGTGACGGCGGGGCGTTCAGCCGGGGGCGCCAGCACGTCGCCGCGCGCCACATCCACCTCATCGGCCAGGCAGATCGTCACCGCCTCCCCGGCCACGGCTTCCGGCTGGTCGCCATCGGGGCCGAGAATACGGGCAACGGTGCTGGACTTGCCCGAGGCAGCAACCACCACAGGGTCGGCCAGCGCCACGCGGCCGGAGGCCACGGTGCCCGAAAAACCGCGAAAATCCTGGTTCGGCCGGTTCACCCATTGCACGGGGAAGCGGAAGGGCCGCGACGCGGCCTCGGCCTCTGGCTCCACCTGTTCCAGATGCGCGATCAGCGTCGGGCCGCGATACCAGGGCGTGTTGCCGGAGGCGGAGGAGACATTGTCACCGAAGCGGGCGGAGACCGGGATCGGCTGCAAAGTATGAAAGCCGAGCCCGGCGGCGAAGGTGGCGAAATCACCGGCGACGCGGTCGAAGACCGCCTGGTCGAAGCCCACCAGGTCGATCTTGTTCACCGCCAGCACGACATGCCGGATGCCGAGCAGGGAGCAGATATAGGCGTGGCGCCGCGTCTGGGTCAGCACGCCGCGCCGGGCGTCGCACAGGATGATCGCCAGGTCGGAATTGGACGCGCCGGTCGCCATGTTGCGCGTATACTGCTCATGCCCCGGCGTGTCGGCGACGATGAAGCTGCGGCGCGGCGTGGCGAAGAAGCGGTAGGCGACATCGATGGTGATGCCCTGCTGGCGCTCCGCCTCCAGCCCATCGACCAGCAGCGCGAGGTCCACCTCCTCCCCCACCGTGCCGTGCTTGCGGCTGTCCTTGGTGATGGCGGCCAGCGTGTCTTCCATGATCAGGCGGCTGTCGAACAGCAGGCGACCGATCAGGGTGGATTTGCCGTCATCGACCGAACCGCAGGTCAGGAAGCGCAGGAGGCCCCGCGCGTCCTGGTCATGGCGGCCGGTTTGGCGGAGGCTGTCCATCATATGGTCCACAGGGCCCAATCTTGCGATGTGGCTATCCCATGCCGCGCCTTGCCCGGGCAAGATGCGCAATGACTGACGGGATTCCACGACCATGACCGACCACGCCCCCTTGCTGGCCCGCTTCGCCGCCATCGCCGCGGAGGCCGGCGCCCGCATCGTCGAGGTGCGCGCCCGGCCGCATGACGTGACCGCCAAGGCGGATGGGTCCCCGCTCACCGAGGCGGATCTGGCGGCGGAGGCAGTGATCGCCGCCGCCCTGCCCGCCGCCGCCCCCGGAATCGCCGTGGTGTCGGAGGAGGATGCCCAGCGCGTTGCCCCGCCGCCCGGTGCGCCCTTCATCCTGGTCGACCCGTTGGACGGCACCCGCGAATTCCTCGGCCCGTCTGGCGAATTCACCGTGAATATCGCGCTGATCGAGGATGGGCGGCCAGTCTGCGGCGTGGTCTACGCGCCGGCGCTCGGCCGCATCTGGCGGGGCGCACGAGGCCATGGCGCGGCGATGGCGCAGTTGGCGCCCGGCGCCGATCCGGGGCGCGCCGACTGGCGGCCGATCCGCGCCCGCCCCTGCCCGGCGGCGGATTGGACCGCGGTGGCCAGCAAGTCGCACATGGATGCGGAAACCGAGGCCTATCTCGCCCGCCTGCCGATCGGCGAGCATCGCGCCATCGGCTCCTCCCTGAAGTTCTGCCTGCTGGCGGAGGGGGTGGCCGATGTCTATCCGCGCTTTGGCCCGACCATGGAATGGGACACGGCAGCCGGCCAGGCGGTGCTGGAGGCCGCCGGCGGCCGGGTGGAGACGCCGGAAGGCGCGCCCTTCACCTATGGCAAGGCGGCAGGCGGCTTCCGCAATGGCAGCTTCATTGCGTGGGGGGCTGCGTAGCCTCCGCATCGCTGTCCAGCAGGTCCAGGAGCTCCATCGATTCATCGGCGAATTTGCGGGCGAAGGGCCGCTTGCTGGCGCGCAGCTCCTGGAACTGGGTGGCCTGCAGGAAGACGAAGGGGCGCGGCGACAGGTCCCAGCGGACATGGACCGGCCCAAGGTCGCGCCGTTCCGGCTTTTCCGCCGCGGCCATGAAGGCTGTCTGGAAAAAGCTCTCATCCGGCACGGCGGAAAAGCGGAACTGGCGCAGGAACTCCGGATCCGCTTCCAGATGCGCCAGGATCCGCGCCAGGGTCGCCGCCGTCAGCGACCACCATTGGCTGCCGATGTAGTAATTCGTGCGTGCGACGAAGGCCGCGCGGGTGGGCAGCAGCTCCATCGCCTCCCGCAATTGCGGGATATCGCCGGGGACGAGGAAGCGCTGGGTCAGCGGGCCTTTCAGCGCGCCGAGCTGGGTGTCGGGCAGGAAGACACGCTCCAGCCGCGAACGCCTTTCGTCATGCACGCCGGAACGCAAGCCGATGGCATCGGTGTCGGAAGCCAGGAAGGAGGCCAGCATCGTATCCGACTGGATCGGATAGGTGTCGCCGGAGATCAGGGTGAAGCGGTGATAGTCGCGCATGCCGCGTGCCTGGGCCAGCATGGCCAGCGTGGTATCGATCATGGAAAAGGCGCCCCAGCGGATATCGAAGCGCTGGTCGGCCAGGTGCAGACGCCCCGGCAGCTCGTCGGCTTCCACCTCCAGGAAGGGCGCCTGATCGACCTTGGCGTCGACATGCAGGAAAACGTCGCCATGCCGGCGAAGTCGGCGCAGCAGGCGGCGGCAGACCAGCGGCGCGCGATGGGCCAGGACGATGAAGGCGCAGTCGCGCATGGACTCCGGGCCCTTTCTCAGCCTGCGGCCGCGAAGGCGACATGTGGGAAGTGGTGGCGCAGGCTGTGCTGCCAAACGCCCTTGTTCTTCCCGTAGTTGTTGTCGTGCAGCACGCAGTCCTTCCCGAGCAGCGCGGCCCCGATGCCGACATGCAGGCGGTCGCTTTCGATCGGCGGGGCGGTGCGGATCGCCTCCAGGAAGGACCAGCTGGACATCTCCGCCTTGCCGGGCCAGGTGCCGAAGGCGAAGATCGCGGAGATATCGGCATCGGCCCCACCGATCGGACCGGCCCGCTCCACGTCGCGGCGCGCGAAATAGACGCGCGGCTTGGCCTGAAGCGCGGCGAGGTTGACCTTGTGGCGCTCCAGCGCCTCCTCGAAGGCAGGCTGGTAGACGGTGGGCGCATCGCTGTGGCGCAGCAGCCGTTCGGCGTCCAGGTGGAAGGCCATGTCATGGCCCAGCAGCACCCGCGCCCGCGTCGCGACCTGCAAGGCGTGCTGATAGCTTTCCACATCGCGCGCGATCAGCGTGATGTTCGGCCCCAGCATTTCCAGCACATCCTCGTTGCCGCGGATGGTGTGCGGCAGAAGGATGATCTCCTTCGCCTTGTCATGGAAGTTCAGCAGGGCCTTGCGGATGGTGCCATAGGCCGGGATGAAGTTGCCGCCGCCACCCAGCAGCACCGTCTGGTCCACCACATCGGCGCCGGAGCCCACGGCCTTGTAACGGATGTTCATCCGTTCGAGGCAATGCATCGACGCCATGTTGATGAGCGAATCCCCGGCATTGCCGGAATTCGGCAGGAACAGGACGGACTTGTTGCGAAGAGGAAGCAGGACTTCCTCGACCAGCATCCGGTGAAACCTCATATTCATCACGCGCTCCCGACTGGGGCATTCACGACCAGAACACTGCAGACCACCGCCGCTGTAGCCCATCAACGGCGCCGGCCTGAAGCGCGGCGCGCAGGATAGGACATGCTGGCTGTCATTTCTTGGCCTTTGGCGCGAAGCCGTGCATAAGTAAACCCAGATGCCGACCGGCCTTGCGACGACACGGCACGGCGACCCGAGGCGCCTGCCGCCCGCAGTCTGCTGCGTGACCGCCCCGCGATGCCGCGTCAAGATGGAACGGTATGACGAGAGCGGCACGCCGCCTGCATGCGCGGTTGACAGTCGGGGCAGGACCCCGTTTGACGGCGCCGCTGCCGGAATGGCAAAGGCGGTGCGGTTTGGCAGGGCTTTGGCGTGTGGGGGGCTGCCCCCGGTGGAGGGTGGTCTGCAACTCGGCCTGAAATGTCTCGCCCCCCTTCCGGATGGCCGTTGCCTTCTGGTCGGCTGGGCCAGCGCATCGGCCAAGCTGGCGGCCGAACTGGCCGTGATGGATGGCGAGGCCGCCTGCCCGATCGAACACAGCATCTTCCTTCCCATGGCCGAATGCGGCGAGGCCGGCCTGGCCGCATTCACCTTCTGCCTGGTCGCCGGACAACTTCCCGCCATTCCGCGTATCCTGCTCCAAGCCGGCGACCGGGCGGTCGAGGCCACCGTGGAGGACAGCGAGCCGGGCCTCGGCCTGGTCCGCCTGCTGGCGGAACAGCCGCCGGCGCTGGGCTTCACCCTGCTGCGCGATGCCGCCGGCCAGCCCGCCCTGGCCGGGTTGCTCGATTTCGACAACCGCCCCTTCGGCGCCTTTGCCGACTGGATCACGCGCCTGCACCCGGTGCGCGGCAAGCAGGTAGAGGCGGTTCCGGGGCTGGAGGAGGTGGAGAGCCTGACGTCCCTCGCCGGGGATGTGCTGGTGGTGGTGCGTGGCAGCGCCCCCTTCCCGCCCGAGGCGCGGCTGGAGGTCGCGCTGATCGGGCTGGCGCCGGATGGTCGCGGGACCAGCCAAAGCCTGGCGCTGCCACTGCTCGAAGCCCACGTCGCCGCCCTGCCCCAGGCCCTGGTCTTTCACGGCCGCATCGATCCCGCCTGGATCGACCGTCTGTCGCTGCTCGAAGTGGTGCTGGAGGTTCGGATACGGGCGGAGGAGCCGCTGTGGCTGCGCTGCCGTCCGCGCAGTGCAACGGCGCCGGACCTGCTTGACGCGGTCTGCCGCACCACGCCCTTCGCCGAGGCCGGGGAGGCCGCCGCCGCCGCCGCGCTCAACCTGCTGCGGCTGCTGACCGCGCGGCGGGAAGCGGCCTTCGGGCCGATGCTGGCCAGCCTCGCCGCCCAGCGGCCGCGGGAGGCCGGCGGCCAGTTGCCACGGCTCGGCCTGATCCTCGGCGCGGATGACCCGATCGCGGCCCGGCTGTTCCAGGTGACCGCCCCCGAATTCGAAGGGCGCTGCGACCAGCTTCTGATCCTGGGCGATGCGGCGGAGGAGGTGGCGCAGCCCTTCCTGCGCCGGGGCCGCCTGCCGGTACTGGTCGGCCCCGCGGCGCTGGACGCGCTGCGGGAGGCCGGCGGCCGTGCCGGCGTGCTGGCGGTAGAGGCACCGCGCTTCGCCGCGGCCGTGGCGCGCGGCCGCCCGGCGGAGGCCTTCTCCCGCGCCCTCGGTGCCGCCGATCTCGCGCGGCTCCTGGCCCTGCATGGCGTGGCGGGCTGCGAGCCATCGCTGGCGGATTCCCTGGTCCGGCTGTTGCGGCTGGAGCGTGTGACGCCGGGCGAGGCGGCCTTCCAACCGGTGCAGCGCGGCTGGAGCAGCCCGCATGCGGCGGAGGTGGTGAACGCGCATCTCGCGCGGCTTTGGACCCAGGGTCCGACGGAGGCGGCGCGGCATGTCTGACAGCGGACGCCCGGCCGAACGGGTCTGCATCGTCGCCCACTCGCACCCCGAATTCTCCAAGGGCGGTGGCGAGCTGGCGGCCTATCGGCAGTTCGAGACCATGCGCGCGGCCGGGCGTCAGGTGCTGTATGTCGGCGCCTGCGAGATCGGCAGCCAATACGCCGAAAGCCATGCGATCGAGACGGTGATGCCCTTCGCGGAGGACGAGTACGTCTTCTCCTTCGCCGGCATGGCGGAAGACCGGCTGGCCTGGGACGACCCCTTCCAGCGCCGCATTCTGGTCGAATTCCTCGCTGGGCTGGATTGCGATGTCTATCACTTCCACCACTACTGGCGGCTCGGCGTCGATCTGATCGATGAGCTGATGCAGGCGCGGCCGAAGGCGCGCTTCGTCATGACGATCCATGAGATGCTGGCGATCTGCCTGCACCACGGCCAGATGGTGAAGACCCGGTCGCGGGAGCTGTGCCGCAAGGAATCGCCCTTGCGCTGCCTGGCCTGCTTCCCCGACCAGACGCTGGAACGCTTCGCCTATCGCAAGGCGACACTGCTGTCCGTGCTGGCGCGCTTCGACGCGGTGATCCATCCGAGCGAGTTCATCCGCGCGCGCTACCGCGAGTGGGGCCTGACCACGCCGCATGACCCGGTGGTAGAGAACTACCTGGGCGACGCGATGCTGGCGCAGCCGCGCGAACCCGCCGATGCCGCGGCCATGGCGCACCGCTTCGGCTTCTTCGGCCAGCCCACCTCCTTCAAGGGCCTCGATGTGCTGCTGCGGGCGCTGCCCATGGCGCTGCGTGGCAATCCGGACATCGTGCTGACGGTCTTCGGCGCGGAGCGGGAGGATGTGCTGCGGCTGTTCCCGACGCTGGAGACGATGATCGAGGCCGCCGGCCCCAGCCTGACCTTCGCCGGGCGCTACGACCCGGTGGATGCGGTGGATCTGATGCGCAGCGTCGGTTGGGTGGTGGTGCCCAGCGTGTGGTGGGAGAATTCTCCGGTGGTCATCCAGGAAGCGCGCCGCGCCGGCACGCCGCTGATCGTGTCCGACATCGGTGGCATGGCGGAGAAGGTGCTGCACGGCGTGGACGGGCTGCATTTCAAGCGCGCCGCGCCGGTGGACCTGGCGCGGGTGATGAGCCAGGCGACGGAGCCCGCGCTGCGCGCGGCCCTCGGCGCCAGCATCCGCGACGTGCCGG
Organism: Roseomonas sp. F4; assembly: GCF_053891155.1. NCBI lineage: Bacteria > Pseudomonadati > Pseudomonadota > Alphaproteobacteria > Acetobacterales > Roseomonadaceae > Roseomonas > Roseomonas sp. F4. The sequence continues at coordinate 67,650 of NZ_JBSSHK010000004.1, read as the reverse complement.
GGCGCGCGGAATTCCTCGCCGCCCTCGATGCGGCCTATGCGGCGCGCGCCGCGGCGGAGAGCCTGTGATGAAAGCCCAGCTGCGCCTTGCCATCGTGATGTCGCATGCCAGCCGCAACATGCTCGGCGCGACACGCGACATGATCCTGGCGCGGGCGCTGCGCGCGCGCGGCGTGGATGCGCGCATGTTCCGCATGCATGCTGGCACGGGGACGGAGCGGGAGATGCTGCTGGATGGCAGCGTGCCCGGCACCTTCTGCGCGCCCGACAACCCGACCGATATCCCGCACCGCCAGACCTCTGCCGCGCTGCGGGCGGAGATCGCGGAATTCGCGCCGGATGTGGTGTTCTACAAGGGCCTCAGCTACCGCGTGAACCAGGACGTGCAGGATTCGCTGCCTGCCTCCACGCGCATTGGCCTGGTCATCGGTGGCGCGGTGACGGACCCGCTGGTACCACGCGCCAGCCTGGTGCTCGGCGAATACAACGAACAGATGCAGCGGCACTTCCCGGCGCTGGCCAGGGCCAAGCGGGCGGTGGTACTGCCGAAATACATCGACCTCGCCACGGTCGGGCCGGGCATGCCGGTGCCGCTTGCCGATGCCGCCTATGACATCGCCAATGTCGGCAACTTCGCGGAGGCGCGGAAGAACCAGAGCGTGCTGCTGCCCTTCGTCGAGCGCCATCGGGTGCTGCTGATCGGCGGTGGCCCGATGCTGCCGCCGTTGCAACGGGAATACCGCGGCAATCCCCGGCTGTCCCTGCCGGGACGTCTGCCGCAGCCCAGGGTGTTCGAGCATCTGCGCCGCGCCCGCATCATGGTGCATACCTCGACCATGGACGGTCTGCCGCGCGCGACGGTGGAGGGCATGGCCTGCGGACTGCCGGTCATCGCCTTCCATGAGACCATCTCCGGCGGCATCCCGCCGGGCGCCGGCATGCTGGTGTCGCGGGAAGGGCTGCCGCATGCGGTGGAGCTGCTTCTGGCGGATGACGGGTTGCGCCAGCGCATGGGCCGCTTCGCACGCCGCTACATCGAGCGCACGCACGGCGTCGCGGCCATCGAGGCCTGCGCTGAGGAAGTGATCCGGCTGCTGACGGAGGCCTGACCGCCCCGCCCCGTCTTGACCCGCGCCTCTCCCCCGCCGAGCCTGCCGGCGGAGGAAACACTCATGTCCCAGACGTCGCAGCCGCCGAGCCCCGTGGCGGCAGCCCTGCTACCCGGCTTCCGTCACCAGCGCATCCGCACCACGGGTGCAGAGATCATGACCGCCATCGGCGGCGCCGGCCCGCCTTTGCTGCTGCTGCACGGCAACCCGCTGACGCATGTCAGTTGGCACCGGGTGGCGCCGGAGCTGGCGAAGCACTTCACCGTGGTGCTGATCGACCTGCGCGGCTACGGCGACAGCAGCAAGCCGGAGGGTGGCGAGGACCACGCCGCCTACAGCTTCCGCGCAATGGCGCAGGATGGCGTGGAGGTGATGCAGACGCTCGGCTTCACCCGCTTCGGCGTCGCCGGCCATGACCGCGGCGCGCGGGTCGCCTTCCGCATGGCGCTGGATCATCCGGAGAAGGTCTCGGCCCTGGCCTCGCTGGACATCGTGCCGACCTGGCACCTGCTGTCCAATATCACCTTGGGTTGGGGGCTGGAGAGCTACCACTGGTTCTTCATGGCGCAGAAGGCGCCCTTCCCTGAGAAGCTGCTCTGCGCGGACCTGAACTATTACATCAACTACAAGCTGAACAAGAAAGGCGTCGGCCTTTCGATCTTCTCGCCCGAGGCCTTTTCCGAATATGCGCGCTGCACGACGCCCGAGCAGATCCATGCGGTCTGCGAGGATTATCGTGCGACGGTGACACTGGACTATGAGATGGATCGCGCGGATTTCGGCCAGAAGCGCATCGCCTGCCCGGTGCTGGTGCTCTGGGGCAGCAACAGCCATGTCGGGCGGCACCTGGCGGTGATGGAGGCCTGGACGCCCTGGGCGCCGGATCTGCGCGGCTGGGCGATCCCCACGGGGCACTACCCCTCGGAACAGCGCCCTGACCTGGTGCTGGGGGCGTTCCTGCCCTTCTTCCAAGGTGAGGAGCCGAGGGAGGCGGTGTAGCAGCCGCCACCCGGCCGCTTCCGCGGCCACCCTCCCCCGTAAACGGTGGAGGGCCGGGGTGGGGGCAAGGCGCGACCTCAGCCCCGCGCCTTCGCCCGCCCCTGCGCCAAGTCCCAAGGCAGCTGGAAGAAGATCTCGTCCCAGCCCCAGAACTGCCGCAGCGAAGTCCGCAGCGCATTCGGGGGCAGCACAGGCCGGCGGCCATCCGGCGCGGTCACCGGCAGCACCGGCGCCAGCAGGTCGCGCCAGAAATCGGCTGACATCCAGGCATCCACCACGCTGGCATGACGCGCGAGAGACAGGTCCGCCCGGCGCGGGGCGATGCGCATCGGCGGCGTGCCGAGGAAGATACCCTCCTTGCCGAAGAACCGTGCCTCCGCGACCACGGAGGAGGAAACGCCGATGACGCGGCGCACGGCATTCTGCGCCAGCAGCACATAGGCATTCTCCCGCGTCTCCTGGATGCGGGACAGGCGGAGCCCGACCTGGTGCAGGCCGAAGCCGTCCGGATTGTAGGGATGCGGCTTATAGAGCACCGCCTCCTCCGGCCCGATGGCGGCGTGCAAGGCGGCGGTGAAATGCGACAGGTCCAGCAGCTTGCCGTCACGGATCAGCGCCCGGTCCACCTGCGTCTGACCTACCAGCATGCAGCGCGCGGTGATCGGCTGGCGCGGCGGCATCTTCACCGCCGTGGCGGACAGAAGATCCGCCCAGGGTTCGAAGACATGGTCCTCCGCATGGTACGGCAGCAGACGGGCCAGGATTTCGGGATGGCCGGTCTGTACCGCGAAGAGCACATCAGGGCCGAAGCGGTAGGGGTGGATATTCACGTCGACCCACGCCACACCCATCCAGCTGAACAGGCGCTTTTGCAGCTCCGTCAGTTCGAACCCCACCACCACCGCGACATCGTGCAGGGACGTCGCCAACATCGCCAGGGCATCGCGCGGCAGGTCCGGCGCGTCGAACAGCCCGACCCAGCCGGACACATCCGGGATGGCGCCGGCGGCGGCGTAGAAGCCCGGCGTGTCGAAGCCCCGCACATCGCCCTCGGGCGAGGCGGCACCCGGCTCATCCCAGATCAGAGCCTCCACCGGCAGCGCGCTGGCATTGGCCAGGGCGCGGCGCATCAGGCGATGGAACCAGAGGATGTTGCCGTTCTGCGAAGCTTTGAACAGACGATCCTGCGGCCGCAGCAGATCGCCGGTGACGAGGATGCGCCGCGTCATTCAGGCCGCGCGCTCGATCCGCAGCCAGCCGAGGCCGAGGCCGAGTGTACGGCCGTCACGCAGGGGGCCGGTCGCCGGGTCGGTATAGCGCTCGCCGTGCAGCAGCAGCGTCACCCGTGCTCCGGGCGGCAGCGCCGGCAGTATGACGACGCCCTGGCAGGTCACCACGGCGCCGTCCCGCGCCACCTGTTCCAGATCCAGGTTGAGGCCATCGAGGAAGGCATCCAGGCCAGCGGGGTCCAGAGTCGCGCCAAAGGGGGCGCGCAGCGCCAGCGTGACGCGCACCGGGCCGCCGCCAAGAGCCGGCAGTTGCACCGTGGCGCAGCGCGACAAGCCCGACCAGCGCAGCGCGCCGGCATCGGTGGGCTCGGCCGGATACCAGCCGAAGCCGGCAAAATCGTCGGAAGCGACGTCGAAGGCGACGGGGCCTTCCTCCGGCCGCGCCTCCCCCGCCGCGGCGGCCTCCTGGCGGTCGGCGGGGATGAAGGGCAGCGGATCGATCCGCATCCGCTCCTCCCGCGACAGCGCGTCGGCGGCGCGAAGCTGGGCCAGGGCTTCGACCTGGGCGGAAAGGCGGGCGACCTCCTCCACCAGATACTCGCCGAACAGGCGCGCATCGGGGTCGAGCCGCGCCAGGAAGGGCGCCGCCACTTCCCGCATCCGCGCCGCCTGGGCGTGGAGCAGGGCGGATTCGATCAGCGCGGCAGCGCGGTGATCTGGCGAAAGATCAAGCAAGGGATGATGGCCGTGCGACAGGATAGGCCCCCTCCTGCGGGCGATGCATTGGTAGCCGAGGGCAGGCCGCGCGGCTACAGCTCCGCAACATCCGACACGCCGGGTAGCACCTTCATCGCCTGCATCAGCCGGGGGGAGACGTTGAAGCGGCCGGGCAGGACGATCTCCACCTCCTGACCCGGGCCGGTCATGGGCACCAGTCGCACCTCGCCGCGGCCCTTGCCCTCGCGGCCCAGCATGTCCCGGATGCGTTCCACCACGCTGCCCTGGTCGAGCCAGAGGCGGATGCCCTGGCCCTGGGATTGCGCCACCTTCTCCAGCGGCTCCAGCTCCTGCGCCGTCAGGCGCACGGTGTCGCCGTCCAGCCGCACTTCCGTGGTCACCAGCAGCGCTGTGCCCTCGGTCAGCATGCCGTCGGCGCGGGCCAGGGTTTCGCTGAAGAAGGTGACCTCGAAACTGCCCTCGGCGTCGGAGAAGCGGACCCAGGCCATCTTGTTGCCGGACTTGGTGCGGCCCGACTTCACGGCGACCACCGTGCCCGCCAGCTTCATCCGCGCGGCCCCCGCCCGCGCCTTCTCCGCGATGCGGGAGGAAGGCACGGCACCGAGCTTGCCCAGCACGCGCTTGTAGGTGTCCAGCGGATGGGCGGAGAGGTGGAAGCCCACCGCATCCGCCTCGAAGGACAGGCGTTCCAGCTCCGGCCAGTCCTCGGCCTCGGGCAGGCGCAGGGGTGGCGGCGCGGTTTCGGCGCCGAACATGTCCCGCGTCGGGTTCAGCCGGCGTTCCGCCGCTTCCTGCGCGGCGCGGAGGACGAATTCCATGCCCTGGACCATGCGCGCCCGGTTCGGCTCCAGGCTGTCGAAAGCACCGGCGCGCGCCAGGTTTTCGAGCTGCATCTTGTTCAGCAGCTTGGGGTCCACGCGCCCGGCGAAATCCGACAGCGAGGTGAAGGGCGAGGTGGCATCGCGGGTGGCCACAAGCTCCCGCATCGCGGTCATGCCGACGCGCTTCACGGCGGCGAGCGCGAACCGGATGGCGGGGGTGCCGTCCTCCTTCGCCTCGATGCGGAACTCCGCGCCGCTGCGATTGATGTCGGGCGGCAGCACGGCGATGCCGAGGCGCGAGGCCTCCTGCATATGCCCCGCCAGCTTGTCGGTATTGCCGAGGTCGAGCGACATGGAAGCGGCGAGGAAGGCCACCGGATGGTTCGCCTTCAGCCAGGCGGTCTGGTAGCTGACCAGGGCATAGGCGGCGGCATGCGACTTGTTGAAGCCGTATTCCGCGAACTTCTCCATCAGGTCGAAGATCTCGCCGGCCTTGGCGTCCGGCACACCATTCTTCGTCGCGCCCTCGACGAAAATCTTGCGCTGGGCCTCCATCTCGGAGCGGATCTTCTTGCCCATGGCGCGTCGCAGCAGGTCGGCGCCGCCCAGCGTGTAGCCGGCCAGCTCCTGGCTGATCTGCATGACCTGTTCCTGGTAGACCAGGATGCCGTAGGTCTCGCCGACGATCTCTGCCATCTTCGGATGCGGCGCCGCCCAGTTCTCGCCATGCTTGCGCTGGCAATAGGCGGGGATATTGGCCATCGGACCCGGGCGATACAGCGACACCGCCGCGATCAGATCCTCGAAGCGGTCGGGGCGCATCATGCGCAGGCATTCGCGCATGCCCTGGCCTTCGAACTGGAACACCCCCGCCGCATCGCCGCGCGCCAGCATGGCGTAGGTCTTGGCGTCATCCAGCGGCAGCGTGTCGAGGTCGATGGTGACCCCCTGCCCCTTCAGCAGTTCCACCGCGCGCTGCAGAACCGTGAGCGTCTTGAGTCCCAGGAAGTCGAACTTCACCAGCGACGCCTGCTCGACATATTTCATCGAGTACTGGGTGATCAGGTCCGGGCTGCGCGGGTCGCGGTACAGCGGCACGATATCGACCAGCGGTTCCCTCCCGATGACCACGCCGGCGGCGTGGGTGGAGGCGTTGCGGTACAGCCCCTCCAGTTCCTGCGCGACTTCCAGCAGGCGGTGCACCTGTTCGTCGCCGCGCTGCATTTCCTGCAACTTCGGCTCGCCCTCGATCGCCTGGGCGAGCGTCACGGGCTTGGCCGGGTTGAAGGGGATCAGGCTGGCGATCCGGTCTACCTGGCCATAGGGCAGACCCATGACGCGGCCGACGTCGCGCACCGCCGCCTTGGCCTGCAACTTGCCGAAGGTGATGATCTGGGCGACGCGGTCCTCGCCATATTCGCGGCGGACATAGTCGATCACCTCATCCCGCCGGTCCTGGCAGAAGTCGATGTCGAAGTCCGGCATCGAGACGCGCTCGGGGTTCAGGAAGCGCTCGAACAGCAGGCCCCAGCGCATCGGGTCGAGGTCGGTGATCAGCAGCGCCCAGGCGGCGACCGAACCCGCACCCGAACCACGCCCCGGCCCCACCGGAATCCCCTGTGCTTTGGCCCATTGAATGAAGTCGGCCACGATCAGGAAGTAGCCGGAGAAGCCCATGCTCTCGATGACGGACAGTTCGTAGGCGAGGCGTTCGCGATAGGGTGCGCGCGCCGCCTCCTCCAGCCCCAGCACGTCCAGCCGGCCTTCGAGGCCGCGCCTGGCCATGGTGGCGACCGTCTCGGCCTCCGTCATGCCCGGCATTACCTTCGGGCAGACCGGCAAGGCAGGCTTTTTCGATTCCGCCATCACGGCGCAGCGTTGCGCGATAGCGAGCGTGTTGTCGCAGGCCTCGGGCAGGTCGGCGAACAGCTCCCGCATCGCGGCGCTGGATTTGAAGAAATGCTCGGCGGTGACGCGACGGCGGTCGGGTTCCGCGATCACACGGCTTTCCGCGATACACAGCAGCGCATCATGCGCCGCATGCATGCTGGCCTCGGCGAAGTACACGTCATTGGTGGCGACGATGGGCAGCGCGGCCTCATCAGCCAGGGACAGCAGCCCGGCCTCCACCATCTTCTCCATGGCCAGGCCGTGGCGCTGGAGTTCCACCACCAAGTCATCGGGACCGAAAATGTCCTTGAGCTGGGCCAGCAGCTTCGCCGCGGCGTCACGCCGGCCTTCGGAGAGCAGCCGGCCCAGCGGCCCGGTGGTGCCACCGGTCAGCATGATGATGCCCGCCCGATGCGCGTCCAGCGTGGCCAGCGAGATGCAGGGCAGGCCCGAAACATCGCTGCCGAGATAGCCGGCCGAGGACAACCGCTGGAGATTGTCGAAGCCCGCCGCATCCCGCGCCAGCGCCACGATCGGGTCCGGCCGCTGCCGTGAGGGGTCGTTGCCGCGCCCGCCTTCATCCGTGGTCGCGCGCGACAGGAAAAGCTGGCAGCCCATGATCGGCTGGATGCCCTTGCCGGAACAGGCCTGGGAGAATTCCAGCGCGCCGAACAGATTGCCCGAATCGGTCAGCGCCACCGCCGGCATTCCCGCCGCCCGCGCCAGGGCCGGCAGCTTTTCCGCCTTGATCGCGCCCTCGCTGAGGGAATAGGCGGAATGGGTGTGGAGGTGGACGAAGGACAAGGACGGTGGCTCCGGCTTCGCGGCCACGATACCCCCTACGTCAGCCCGGCTCCAGCGGCGTGGACTGCACGACATTGGGTTGCACAAGCGGCAGCAGGGCCGAGGGGGGCACGGCTTCGCCTGCCTGATCGCCGTCCAGCACCTCCGCCATTTCCGCCCCGCTGCCGGTCCAGGGGTCAGGCGCAAGCAGGTGGAACCGGTAGCGGGGATCGGCCAGTGGCAGCAGATCGATGTCGATGCGCCGGCGCGGATGGTACAGCCCCAGGATAAGCGATCGTCTCCGCCATCGAGAGCCAGCAGGCCAGTCAGGAAAAGGTGCTGGCCTAGACGACGAGATGGCGGGCCGCACGCAGGGCCGGAAAATCCTTCATCGGCCCCATGCTTGGCACGAAGGTCGCCGCGGGAAAGCGCTTCCGCAGCGCTGCCGAATAGGCATCCTCCCCGAGATGGCCCAGGAAGACCGCCGGGCGGCCTGTCGCCGCGATCAGGCGCTCATAGAAGGCCAGCGGGATCGGGCGGTAATCCTTGTGCACGCCGCCCAGGATTTCCGCCCCCTGACACAGATGACGAGGCTCTCCTCGGGAAAGGTGCGCGGCGCCGCCGGGCCTTGCCGAAACACCAGCCGTGCATCGCGCGCGCAGGATGGCCCTCGCCGCCATATGCTCGAACATGCGGTTGCCCATACCCCCCCAGGCGCTGGACCAGGACGGGTCTCATCAACAACGGCCCAGATGGCGGGGCGGCCCGAAGCCCATTACCATGGACGTGAAAGTCGGGAGCATGGACGAATGAAGCTGCACAGCTATCTCACCCCGGACGGCATGTTCGACTACGAGAAGTACAAGGCGGTGCAGGAAGCCGGCAACCGGCGCAAACTTCATTCCCATTGGGTCCATCGCGAAACCATTGGCTTCCTCTCCAACTGGCTACGGCAAAATATCGATCCCCTGAAATTCGGCCTGTGTCACGGTACGCGCCGTGGCTATGAGCAGACATGGATGCGGGAGCAGTTGGACATCGAGGTGATCGGCACCGAGATCAGCCCGACGGCGACCGAATTTCCCCATACCATCCAGTGGGACTTCCACGACACGAAGCCGGAATGGCTGGAGTCGGTCGATTTCATTTACAGCAACTCCTACGATCACAGCTACGATCCGGAGAAGTGCTTCACCGCCTGGGCATCCTGCCTACGCGTCGGCGGCGTGATGCTGCTGGAACATACGGATCAGAATTCCCCCAAGGCCGTGAACGAACTGGACCCCTTCGGCGCGGAGCGGGACGAGCTGGTGGCGATGCTAAACCGCATCGGCGGCGACCATTTTGGCGTGCGGGAGGTGATCGGCACCTTTCCCTTCACACCCGCCGCGCATCTCAAGAACCTGCACTTCATCATCGTCGAGAAGCGCCAGCGGATGGATGGCCGGTGACGGACAGCGACTTACCGCTGCTCCGCCGTGCCATCGCGCTTTCCGGCGAAGCGCGCGCCGCAGGCCAGCACCCCTTCGCCGCTTTGCTGGCCGATCCGGAAGGCCGCGTGCTGATGGAGGAGATCAACGGCTTCGGCCCACACGGTGACGGCACCGCCCATGCCGAACGGCTGCTGGCCACCCGTGCCTGCCTGGAACTGCCGCCGGATGTCCGCGCCGCCGCCACCCTGGTCACCAGCGCCGAGCCCTGCGCCATGTGCGCCGGCGCCATCTACTGGGCCGGGATCGGCCGCGTGGTCTATGGCCTGTCAGAACGCCGGTTGAAGGCGCTGATCGGCCCACATCCCGAAAACCTGACCATGGACCTGCCCTGCCGCGACGTCTTCGCCGCGGGGCAGCGGCGCATCCAGGTGGTGGGTCCGCTGCTGGAGGATGAGGCGGAGGCGCCGCATCGGGGCGCGTGGTAGGAGGCTAGCCCGCTACCACCTTGCCATCCCGCAGCGTCACCACCCGGTCCATGCGCCGCGCCAGTTCCGGGTTATGAGTGGCGATGAGCGCCGCCATTCCCTGCCCGCGCACCGCTTGCAGCAGTTCCATGAACACGCGGTCGCTGGTGCCGACGTCGAGATTGCCGGTCGGCTCATCCGCCAGCAGCACGCGCGGCTTGTTGGCCAGGGCGCGGGCGATGGCGACCCGCTGCTGCTCGCCGCCCGATAGCTTGCCGGGGCGATGCTGCTCCCGCCCCGCCAGGCCAAAATCGGCGAGCAATTCGCGCGCCCTCGTATCGGCGGCCGACTTCGCCACGCCATTCGCCATCTGCGGCAGGGCGATATTCTCGATGGCGGAGAATTCCGGCAGCAGGTGATGAAACTGGTAGACGAAGCCAATGCCGGTGCGGCGGATCGCCGTGCGCGCGTCGTCGCCCAGCGTGCCGGCGGCCTGGCCCGCGAAATAGACTTCGCCCGCATCCGGCTTTTCCAGTAGCCCGGCCAGATGCAGCAAAGTGGATTTGCCGGTACCGGAGGGCGCGACGAGGGCCACGATCTCGCCGGCCAGCAGGGTCAGATTGGCGCCGATCAGCACCTCCAGCACCCCGGCCTCGGTCTTGAAGCGGCGCGTGACGTTTCGGAGTTCGAGGGGCGCTTGTTCGTTGGCGCTGCGATTCACGCTCTGCTCCTCGGGCCTGCGGCCCTGCGGTGCGCCGCGATCGCAGCGCTACTCATTGCGCAGCGCCACCACGGGGTCGGTCTTCGCTGCGCGCCAACTCGGATAGATCGTCGCCAGCAGCGACAGGCCGAGACCCATGCCGACCACCTGCATCACCTCCTTCGGGTCCACCACGGCGGGCAGGCGCGTCAGGAAATAGACCTCCGCATTGAACAGCTCGGTGCCCGACAGCGCCTGGATCGCCTGGCGGATGCTCTCGATGTTCAGGCAGAAGACAAGGCCGACCGTGAAGCCGATCAAGGTGCCCAGGATGCCCACGGAGGCGCCGCAGAGCAGGAAGACGCGCAGGATGGACCCGCGCGTGGCGCCCATGGTGCGCAGCACCGCGATGTCCCGCCCCTTGTCCTTCACCAGCATGATGAGGGAGGAGACGATGTTGAAGGCGGCGACGATGATGATCAGCGTCAGGATCAGGAACATCACGTTCCGCTCCACCTGCACCGCCGCGAAGAAGCTGGAATTGGCGTCCTGCCAATCGACGATGCGCACCGGCGTGTTCTGCAGCGCCGCGCGGATCTCCCGCGTTACCGCCCGTACCCCGGTCGGGTCCTGCACGAAGACCTCGATCTGCGATGCCGCGTCGCCGGTCTGGAAGAAAGTCTGCGCGGCCGGCATGGGCAGGAAGACGAAGCTGCTGTCGTATTCCTGCATCCCCACCTGGAACAGCGCGACAACCGTATAGGCTCGCACCCGCGGCACAGTGCCGAAGACCGTGGTGCGGCCCTGAGGCGAAACCAGCGTCAGCTTGTCGCCGATGCCGATGCGCAGTTTTTGGGCCAGGCGCGTGCCGACGACGATGGCGTCATCCCCGGTGAAGCGGTCCAGCGAGCCTTCCATGATGTTCTGCGCCACCAGGCCGCGCGCGCGCAGATCTTCCGGCTTGATGCCGCGCGCCAGGCCACCGGAGGCACCACCCGCCTCGCTGGTCAGCAGCACCTGGCCTTCCACGATCGGCGTGGCGGAGACCACCCCCGGAAGAGCGCGGATGCGGCCTGCGATGCCATCGTAATCCGACAGCGACCGCTCGATCGCATGCACGCCCAGATGGCCGTTCAGGCCGAGGATGCGGCCCAGCAATTCGATGCGGAAACCGTTCATCACCGACATCACGATGATCAGCGTCGCCACGCCGAGCGCGATGCCGACGAGCGAGAAGATCGCGATGACCGAGACGAAGCGCTCGCCCTTGCGGGCGCGCAGGTAGCGGAAGGCGATCGCGCGTTCGAAGGCGTTGAACATGCTCAACCGAGGATCTTGGCCAGCGCATCCTCGGGCGAGACTTCCATCTTTTCCCCCGTGGCGCGGCGCTTCAGCTCCACCACGCCATTCGCGGCGCCACGCGGACCGATCACAACCTGCCAGGGATGCCCCATCAGGTCGGCGTCGGCGAATTTCGGGCCGGCGCGTTCGGCGCGGTCGTCATACAGCGCCTCCGGGATCGCGGCGTACATCCGCTCGCTCAGCGCGTCGCAGGCGGCGTCGCCCTGCTTCAGGTTGATCACCACCGCCTTGAAGGGGGCGACCGCATCCGGCCATTTGATGCCGGCCTCGTCGTGATTGGCCTCGATGGTGGCGCCGACCAGGCGGGAGACGCCGATGCCGTAGCTGCCCATCTCCGGTACCACCGGCTTGCCGTCCGAGCCCTGCACGGACAGGCCCATGGTCGCGGAGTACTTGGTGCCGAAATAGAAGATATGGCCGACCTCGATGCCGCGCGCGGAGACGCGTTTGGCTTCCGGCACCTGCTCCCAGGCGACGGGGTCGTGCATTTCCTCGGTGGCGGCGTAATGGCTGGTCCAGGCCTCGACGGCCGGGGCCAGGTCGGCGTTGTAGTCCGGCGCGCCTTCCAGCGCGTTCATGTCCAGCAGGTCCTGGCTGACAAAGACCTGGGACTCGCCGGTTTCGGCCAGGATGATGAACTCGTGCGACAGGTTGCCGCCGATGGGGCCGGTATCCGCGCGCATCGGCACCGCCTTCAACCCCATCCGCGCGAAGGTGCGGAGATAGGCCAGGAACATCTGGCGATAGCTGTGCTGCGCGCCTTCCTTGGTGACATCGAAGGAATAGGCATCCTTCATCAGGAATTCGCGTCCTCGCATCACGCCAAAGCGAGGCCGCACCTCGTCCCGGAACTTCCACTGGATGTGGTACAGATTCCGGGGAAGGTCGCGATAGCTCTTCGCAAATCCGCGAAAGATGTCGGTGACCATTTCCTCATTGGTCGGGCCGAACAGCATCTCCCGGTCGTGCCGGTCCTTCAGGCGCAGCATTTCTGGCCCATAGGCGTCGTAACGGCCGGACTGGCGCCAGAGCTCGGCCGACTGGATGGTCGGCATCAGGATTTCCTGGGCGCCGGCCCGGTCCTGCTCCTCCCGCACGATCTGCTCGATCTTCTGCAGCACGCGCCAGCCCAGTGGCAGCCAGGCATAGATGCCGGCGCTGGTCTGCCGCACCAGGCCAGCGCGCAGCATGAGACGGTGCGAGGCGATGGTCGCCTCGGCCGGGGTTTCCTTCAGGGTCGGCAGGAAGGCGCGGGAGAGGCGCAAGTGGCGGCTCCTAGAGGGACGGGAGGGGGAACCTAATGTTCCCGAAGCCTCCGCGCCAGCCATGGCCCGTCATTGTGCGATGCAATGCGTATCCTGCTGCACCGCAGCAACAAAAATGCGCTAACCCGGCCATTCGGGTAAGGAAAGAGCGAAAAAATGCTTCGTCCCTTAAGAAAGCCCTTGCGCCGGTGCGGCAGCGGAGTAAAAAAGAAGGGCCGCACCCGTGAGGGTACGGCCCGAGTTTAGGGAGGAAACGCCAGTCACACGGCAGAGAGAGGATCAACCTCCCTCTGGAACCTAGATTGGCCTCGGCACCCAAGGCGGCACAACAGCAATCGCCGCTGCAGGAAGCCAAAAAACAGGCTTCCAAAACTAATGTGCCTGTTTTTAGGGCGGCACCCGCGGGGAGGCGGGTTTGCCGCCCTAATTTTGTGCAGGCCTACCCGGGAAGACCGCTGAACTCCCCGGGCCGGTATAGGCCCACCAGCCGTCCCGGAAGTCGATCCAGCCGCTTTCCATCACCGCGAAGACGCCAAGCCAGAGAATCGCCGCCAGAAGCGTGGTGCCTACCAGCTTGCGCAGCAGCAGCGGCCGTTCCGGCGCACCGCGCCAGCCGCCATCCTCCGGCGCCACATCGACCGGCCGCGTTCCGATTGGCAGCACGATGAACAGCGCTAGCCACCAGATCAGCAGATAGACGATGACGCCCGTGAACCAGCCCATGCGCGTGTCCTACTTGTCTTGGCCCTTGCGCCGAAGCGGCGGCCGGGCAGCTACCGCTTCCAGCGCCCCGGAAAGGGGATCGGCTTGGTCGTCGCGCCCTTCGGCGCCGGCGGCAGGCTTTGGGTGCGGAAGACCGTCTTCTTGAAGGCCGGCGCCTTGGTCGCGGCAGGTGCCTGGGCCGGCGGCTTCGGCGGCGGGGTGGCGGATTTCGGCACGCGCCCCTGCGCCACCTCCGCCAGCGTGCTCAGCAAGTCCCGCGCGGTCCGGATGCGGGATTCATAGGGCATCTCCTGCGCCCAGGCGAGCTTCTGGTCAGGCCGCAGCTTGGCGAAGCCGCTCTGGGCCGTGGCCCATTCGATCAGGCCGGGCGGGTTCGGGAAGCGGTTGCCGCGGAAGGACAGCACGATGCCCTTGGGCCCGACATCCAGCTTCTCCACCCCAACCTGCCGGCACAGCGCCTTCAGCCAGACCACCTGAAGCAGGGTCTCCGCCTCCGCCGGCAGCTTGCCGAAGCGGTCGGCGAGCTCGGCGGCCATGGCCTCGATCTCGGCCTCGGTCTGCAGGCTGCCAATGCGGCGATACAGGCCCAGGCGCACCGGCAGGTCACGGATATAGGATTCGGGCAGCATCACCGGCAGGCCGAGATTGATCTGCGGCGTCCAGTCCCGATCCTCCAGCGCGTCGCGGTCCTTGGCCCCGGATTTCAGGCTCTGGACCGCATCCTCCAGCATCTGCTGATACAGCTCGATGCCGACCTCGCGGATATGGCCGGATTGCTCGTCGCCCAGCAGATTGCCGGCGCCGCGTATGTCCAGGTCGTGGCTGGCAAGCGTGAAGCCGGCGCCGAGATTGTCCAGCGTCTGCATCACCTCCAGCCGTTTCTCGGCGGCTGCCGACAGCCGGTGCGTCTGCGGCCAAGTGAGATAGGCATAGCCCCGCAGCTTGCCGCGCCCCACGCGGCCGCGAAGCTGGTACAGGCCCGCCAGGCCGAACATATCCGCGCGGTGGATCAGCAGCGTGTTCACCGCCGGCATGTCCAACCCGCTCTCCACGATATTGGTGGAGAGCAGGATATCGTATTTCTGGTCGCCGAACTCCGTCATCACCCGTTCGAGCTCGGTCGGCGCCAGGCGGCCATGGGCCTCCGCGATGCGCGCCTCTGGCACGATCTCCGCCAGACGTTCCCGCAGCCGTGGCAGATCTTCCAGGCGCGGACAGACGCAGAAGACCTGCCCGCCCCGGAAGCGCTCACGCAGGATCGCCTCCCGGATCACGACGCTGTCCCAGGGGGTGATGAAGGTGCGGACGGCCAGCCGGTCGACCGGCGGCGTCGCGATCACGCTCATCTCCCGCACACCGGTCAGCGCCAGTTGCAGGGTGCGCGGGATGGGCGTGGCGGTCAGGGTCAGAACATGGACATCGGCCTTGAACTGCTTCAGCCGTTCCTTGTGAGCGACACCGAAATGCTGTTCCTCATCCACGATCACCAGGCCGAGATCGGCGAATTCGATGGATTTCGCCAGCAGTGCATGGGTGCCGACGACGATATTGATCGTGCCGTCCTTGACCCCTTCCCGCACCGCCTGGGCGTCCTTGGCGTTCACCATGCGGGAAAGCTGGGCGACCTTGATGGGCAGCCCCTCGAAGCGGCTGGAGAAGCTGCGGAAATGCTGGCGGGCCAGCAGCGTGGTCGGCACCACCACCGCCACCTGGGTGCCGGACATGGCGACCGCGAAGGCTGCGCGGAGTGCGACCTCCGTCTTGCCGAAGCCGACATCGCCGCAGATCAGCCGATCCATCGGCCGGCCAGCCGCCAGATCCTCCAGCACATCCGCGATGGCGCGCTGCTGGTCCTCGGTCTCCGCGAAGGGAAAACGGGCGCAGAACTCGTCCCAGGCGCCTTCGGGCGGGATCGCGGCGGGCGCGTCGCGGGTCTGGCGTTCGGCGGCGATGCGGATCAGCGCGGCCGCCATATCGGCGATCCGGTTCTTCGCCTTGGCCTTGCGGGCCTGCCAGGTGCTGCCACCCAGCTTGTCCAGCGCCGCTCCCGCGACCTCCGAGCCGAAGCGGGACAGAACCTCGATATTCTCGACCGGCAGAAACAGCTTGTCGCCGCCGTCATAGATCAGCCGCAGGCATTCATGCGGCGCCTCGCCGATGCGGATCGTCTCCAGCCCGTCATAGCGGCCGATGCCGTGGTCCTGATGCACCACCAGGTCGCCCTGGGCGATCTCGGTCGCATCGGCGATGAACTGGTCGGCGCGCTTGCGGCGGCGCGGCGGGCGGGCGATGCGCTCGCCCAGCAGATCCTGCTCGCAGACCAGGGCCAGGCCGTCGCTATGCTTGTCGGAGGGCGCGACGAAGCCGCGCTCGATGCCCACGATAGCGAGTGCCACCGTGCCCAGCTTCAGCTTCTGGACATCCAGGAAATGGTCCACCGGCTCGGCCGGGACATTGTGCTCGCGCAGCAGATTGCCGAGGCGCTCGCGGGACCCGCGGGTCCAGGCCGCCAGAACGGGACGCATATTGCGCTTGGCCAAGGCGGCGGCGTGTTCGCCATAGGCCTCGAAGACATTGCGGCCTTCCGCGCGCACATCGTTGAACATCCGGCCGAGCCTGCCGCCCGCATCGATGCCCGCCGCGTGTTCCGGCTGATCGAAGGGGGAGAAGCGGAAAACCCGGGCCTCCTCCAGCATGTCGATCCAGCCATCATGGTCGATATAGAGCCGGTCCGGTGGGGCGGGGCGGTAGGGCACCTCCCCCTCCCGCGTCGGCATGCGCCGCGCCTCGTAATGGTCGGCCACCATTTCCAGCCGCGCGGCCAGCACGTCTTCCGCCTGGTGGTCGAGGGAGACGGAGACCCCCTCCCCCAGATGGTCGATCAGGGTTTCCATATGGTCATGGAACAGCCCGGCCCAGTGCTCCATGCCAGGGTGGCGGCGGCCGGCGGAGATGCTGACGTAAAGCGGGTCCTCCCCCGCCGCCGCGCCGAACAGCTCGCGGTAGCCGGAGCGGAAGCGGCTGATGGAATCGGCGTCGAGGAACACCTCCCCCACCGGGCGCAGCACCAGCGCATCCACTTTGGCGCCGCTGCGCTGGGTGGCGGTGTCGAAGGCCCGCAGGTCGTCGATCTCGTCGCCGAAGAAATCGAGCCGGACGGGCTCGGCATGGCCGGACGGAAACAAATCCACGATGCCGCCGCGCACCGCATATTCGCCGTGTTCCATGACGGAGCCGGTGCGGTGGTAGCCATTGGCTTCCAGGAATTCGGTCAGCTTCTCCGGCTTCACCCGCCCGCCACGCTTCAGCGCCAGGGTCGCGCCCAGGAAGGCGGCGCGGGGCGGCACTTTCTGAACCAGGGCATTGATGGTGGTCAGCAGGATGCGTGGCTTAGGGCTGGGCTCGGCCAAACGGGTCAGGGTGGCGACACGTTCCGAGACGATCTCGGGATTGGGGGAGACGCGGTCATAGGGCAGGCAGTCCCAGGCCGGGAAGCGCAGCACCTCCACATGCGGGGCGAAGAAGCCCAGCGCCTCCGCCATCCGGGCCATGCGCGCGTCGTCCCGGCAGACATGCAGCACCGATCCGCTGGACTCGGCGCGCCGCCGCGCCAGCAGAAGGGCGTCGAAGCCCTCCGGCGCGCCATGGACCGTCAGAATGTTCATGGGCCCGGATCTGGGCGCAGATGCGGCGGCAGGCCGGCGCCCGACTCGTTGCACTCCACCAGCATGCGGGCCAGCAGCGGCGTCGCCACCTCGGCAGGTATCGGCCGGCGCTGCATCAGCCAGTCGGCCAGGTCCACATCCGGCAATTCCAGGATCTGCTCCAGCTCATCCAATTCCGACTCGGTGAAATGGGCGATGTGGCGCGCGACGAAGGCGCCGACCATCAGGTCGGTCTCCTTGGTGCCACGATGCCAGGCCCGAAAGTTGAGCCTGCGGCGGCGCGGGTCGAGTTCGGGGGTGATTTCGGTCAGCTTGAGGCTCTCGGTGTTCTGGGACATGTCGGCGCTCGCGATGCGCCCTGTCATATAGAGGCCCATGGGAATCCTGTCAGCAACCCGGCCCGACGAGGCGCCGTCTTATGTGAAGCCCCTGCTCGGCCCGATCGACGGGCTGCCGGGCGTGGGCAAGACCATGGCTGGCCTGTTGGCTGAGGCCGCGGGGGGCGCGCGCGTCTTCGACCTGCTGTTGCATCTGCCGGAACGGGTGGTGATCCGTGCCCGCGCCGCCAACCCGGCGGAAGCGCCGCTGGACCAGGATTGCGTGCTGGAGGCGGTGGCGCTGGGCCACCGCGCCGCCCGATCCGGCCGCAGCCAGCGACCCTATGTGGAGGTGCGGGCAGAGGTTTCGGGGCGGCCGATCACGCTCCGCTTCATGAACGGCCGCCTGCCCTGGATCCTGAAGCTGATGCCGCCGGGAGAGGTGCGCTATCTCGCCGGGCGGGTGCAGACGGAGGGTTCGGGCGGCTTCAGCATGATGAACCCCCAAGTGGCGGCGCAGGAATCGGGCCTGCCGCTGGTGGAGCCGGTCTGGCCGATGGTACGCGGCCTGACCGGCCGGCGCATCGCCGCGGCCATGGACCAGGCGCTGGCCCTGCTGCCGGCGCTGACCGAATGGGCCGATACCAGCCTGTTGTCGCAGGAGGGATGGCCCGCCTTCCCAGCCGCGATACTCAGCCTGCAACGTCCGGACGGCCCCCTGCCCGCCTTGCCGCGACGACGGCTGGCCTATGATGAGTTGCTGGCGCAGCAACTGGCCATCGGCCTGGTCCGCCGGCGGCAGCGGGACCGCGCCGGGCGTGCGCTGCCGGGCACGGGGGAACTCGCGGCCCAGGCGCTGGCCGCCTTCGGCCATCCGCCCACCCCCGGCCAGGCCCAAGCGCTGGCGGAAATCGCCGCCGACATGGCCAGCCCTCGCCGGATGCTGCGGCTGGTGCAGGGTGATGTGGGCTCCGGCAAGACGCTGGTGGCGGTGCTCGCCATGCTCCAGGCGGTGGAATCCGGCGCCCAGGCCGCCTTGATGGCGCCGACCGAGCTGCTCGCCCGCCAGCATCTGCGGACATTGGAAAAACTCTGCATCCCGGCGGGGGTGCAGGTGGAGCTGTTGACCGGCAGCGTGAAGGGCGCCGCCCGCAAGCGGGTGCTGCGAGGGCTGGCGGATGGCATGGTGCAGATCGTCGTCGGCACCCATGCCCTGTTCCAGGACGCCGTGCAGTTCCACGACCTGGGCCTGTCCGTGGTGGATGAACAGCATCGCTTCGGCATCGGCCAGCGGCTGATGCTGGCCCAGAAGGGCCGCGACGCCGACATGCTGGTCATGACCGCCACCCCCATCCCGCGCACCCTGCTGCTGACCCAATGGGGCGAGATGTCGGTCTCCCGGTTGGAGGGAAAGCCGGCCGGCCGCCAGCCCATCGCGACCCGCATCGTCAGCCAGGACCGCCTGCCGGAGGTGATCGACCGCCTCGGCGAGGCCATCGCCCGGGGCGAGCGCGCCTATTGGGTGGTGCGTGCCATCGAGGGCGGGGAGCGTGATGATTCCGTCGCCGCCGAGGACCGTTTTGCCGAATTGTCCGCCCGCTTTCCCGGCAAGGTGGGCATGGCACATGGGGTGCAGGAGCTGGCGGTAAGGGAGGCAGCGTTGGGCGATTTCGCCGCCGGCCGAACCCAGCTTCTGGTGGCGACCACGGTGATCGAGGTGGGCGTCGACGTGCCGGACGCCACCATCATGCTGATCGAGCAGGCCGAGCGCTTCGGCCTGGCGGCCCTGCACCAGCTTCGCGGCCGCGTCGGGCGAGGCGCGAAACCCTCCTCGTGCCTGCTGGTCCATTCGCCCGCGCTGGGCGAGGCGGAGAAGCGCCGCCTGCTGGTGCTACGGGACACCGAGGACGGTTTTCGGATCGCGGAGGAGGATCTGTTCAACCGCGGCGGCGGCGACGCCCTTGGCGCCCGGCAGTCCGGCCTGCCCGGCGCCCGGCTGCTGGACCCGCGGGAGGAGGCGGAAGAACTGGCCCGCCTGACCCACCTTGCCCATCAGGATGCGGCGCTGCTGCTGCACCGCGACCCGGATCTGGCCGGGCCGCGTGGGCAGGCGGCGCTGGGGCTGCTGGCCCTGTTCGGGCATGACACGACGCTCGCCGCCCTGGATGCCGGTTAGGCGCGCGGAACGAAGGCTTCAGGGCGAACCCGTCACCCCAGGCCGCGCGCATAGGCCAGCGCATCGTCGCGGCCTTCCTCCACCGCATGGCAAGCCACCAGCGTTTCCGGCGTGCCGCGTGCGACGATCATCTCCGGCCGCTCCGCCTTGCAGCGGTCATTGGCCAGCGGGCAGCGCGGATGGAAGGGGCAGCCGCTGGGCGGGTTGATCGGGCTCGGCACCTCGCCGCCCACCGGGATGCGCTGGCGGCCGGTCATTTCCAGATCCGGAATCGCCTCCATCAGCGCCCGCGTATAGGGATGGCGCGCGGTGGTGAACAGCGTCTCCGCCGGCGCCAACTCCACCAGCCGTCCCAGATACATCACGCCGACGCGGTCGCTGACCTGCCGCACCACGGCCAGGTTGTGGCTGATGAACAGATAGGTCAGCCCCAGCCGCTGCTGCAGATCCTTCATCAGGTTGAGGATCTGCGCCTGCACGGACACGTCGAGCGCGCTGGTCGGCTCGTCACACACCAGGAATTCGGGGTTGGAGGACAGCGCACGGGCGATGGAAATCCGCTGACGCTGGCCGCCTGAGAATTCATGCGGGAACTTCTGACCATCCAGCGGGGACAGGCCCACCTGGGTCAGCAGCTCTGCCACCTTGGCGTCGATCTCGGCCTTGTCCTTCATCAGGCCGAAGGCGCGGATCGGCTCCGCGATGATGTCGCGCACCCGCCAGCGAGGGTTCAGGCTCGCATAGGGGTCCTGGAAGATCATCTGCATGCGCCGGCGTTGTTCCGAATTCGCCCGCGCCTCTGACAAATCCTGGCCGTCGAAAATCACGCTGCCGAAGGTCGGGCCATAGAGGCCGACGACCAGCCGCGCCACCGTGGACTTGCCGCAGCCGCTTTCGCCCACCAGGGACAGGGTGGTGCCCTTCTCGATGGCGAAGGAGATGCCATCCACCGCCTTGAGGCTACGCTTGCCCTCCCGTGCCAGCGCCCGCTGCACCAGGGGGCGGGAGACGTCGAAGTGCCGGGCGACGTTGATCGTTTCCAGCATCGGGGTGCCGATGGGATCACGCATAACGCGGCGCTCCCTCGGCATAGAGCCAGCAGGCAGCCAGGCTGTCGCCCGCCGGCATCAGCTCCGGCCGCTCCACGCGGCAGCGGTCGAAGACCTTTGGGCAGCGGGGATTATAGGCGCAGCCGGGCGGGATGGCGGAGAGGCGCGGCATAGAGCCGTCGATCTGCTGCAAACGATCCAGCCGCCGCCCGACGGGGGGGATGGAGCCCATCAGGCCGGCGGAATAGGGGTGGCTGGCATGGCGCACCACATTGCGCACCGTTCCGATCTCGACGATGCGGCCGGCATACATCACCGCCACACGATCCGCCGTCTCGGCGATCACGCCCATGTCGTGGGTGACCAGCATCATGCTGGTGCCCTTTTCCCGCGCCAGTGTTTTAAGCAGGGCGATGACCTGCGCCTGGATCGAGACATCCAACGCCGTGGTCGGCTCATCCGCCACGATCAGCTTCGGCTCCGCGCAAAGCGCCAGAGCAATCACCACGCGCTGGCGCATGCCGCCCGAGAATTCATGCGGGTAGCTGTCGATGCGCTGGCTGGCGGCGGGGATGCCGACAAGTTCCAGCCACTCGATCGCCTTGGCCCGCGCCTGCGCCGGGTTCAGCGGCAGATGCGTGACCATCGTCTCGATCAGCTGTGCGCCGACGGTGTAGAGCGGGTTCAGCGTGGTCAGCGGGTCCTGGAAGATCGCGCCGATCTCCCTGCCCCGCAGCTTTCGCAATTCCGAATAGGGCAGATTGTCGATGCGGCGGCCATTGAGGAGAATCTGGCCTCCGGCGATGCGGCCGGGCGGCTCCAGCAATCCGATGATGGCCGCGCCGGTCATGGATTTGCCGGCGCCGGATTCACCGACCACGCCCAGCACCTCGCCCTGCGCGATGCTGAAGGAGACGTCGTTCAAGGCCACCAGGGTGCCGCGGCGCGTGGGAAACTCCACGCGCAGGTTGCGGACTTCAAGCAGGGGTGCGGTCATTATCGGAGCTTCGGGTTCAGGGCGTCGCGCAGCCAGTCGCCCAGCAGGTTCACGGACAGCACCAGGAGAATGAGGGCAATGCCGGGGAAGATGGTGATCCACCATTCGCCGGAGAATAGGAAGTCATTGCCAATGCGGATCAGCGTGCCCAGCGAGGGCTGGGTCGGCGGCACGCCGACGCCGAGGAAGGAGAGTGTCGCCTCCGCCAGCACGGCGAAGCCCAGGTTCAGCGTTGCGATGACCAGCACCGGGCCCAGCACATTGGGCAGCACATGGGTGATCATGATCCGCGCCCGCGACAGGCCGATGACCCGCGCCGCCTGCACATATTCCTTGTTGCGCTCCACTAGCGTCGATCCGCGCACGGTGCGCGCGAAGGAGGGCCAGTTGCTGATGCCGATGGCGAAGATCACGACATACAAGGCGATCTGGTCATGCACCTCGCGTGGTAGCGCCGCCCTGACGACGCCATCGATCAGCAGCGCGATCAGGATGGTGGGGAAGGTCAGCTTGATGTCGGCGATGCGCATCAGCACCGCATCCACCGTGCCGCCCATATAACCCGCCGCGAGCCCCGCGGTGATGCCGATGGAGACCGAGAGCAGCACGGCGAAGAAGCCCACCAGCAGCGACACCCGCGCGCCATACATGATGGCGGAGAGCACATCGCGCCCCTGGTCATCCGTGCCCAACGGATAGAGTGGATCGCCATCCGCCTCCCAGGCCGGCGGCTTGAAGGCATCCATCAATTGCAGCGAGGCGAGGTCAAAGGGGTTGTGCGGCGCGATCCAGGGCGCCAGCACCGCGCCACCGACGCAGATCAGCGCGACGATGGCCGAAGCCACCGTGATCGGCGAGCGGGTGAACGAATACCAGATGTCGCTGTCCAGCGCCCTCTGAATGGCATTCATCTGGGCCATCTCAGTGCGCCCCCTTGCCACGGCCGATGCGCAGGCGGGGATCCACCGCGTAGTACAACAGGTCAACGATCAGATTGATGGTGACGAACATCAGCGCGATCAGCAGCAGATAGGCGGACATCACGGGGATGTCGGCCGAACCCACGCTCTGGATGAACAGCAACCCCATGCCCGGCCATTGGAACACCGTCTCCGTCACGATGGCGAAGGCGATGATGGCGCCGAGTTGCAGCCCCGTGATGGTGATGACCGGCACCAGCGTGTTCTTCAGCGCATGACCGAAATGCACCGCCCGGTTGGTCAGGCCGCGGGCGCGGGCGAATTTGATGTAGTCGGTGCGCAGCACCTCCATCATCTCCGCCCGCACCAGCCGCATGATGAGCGTGAGCTGGAACAGGCCCAGCGTGATGGAGGGCAGGATCAGCGCCTTCAGCCCCGACCAGGTCAGCAGCCCCGTGCTCCAGCCGCCGATATTCACCGTGTCGCCCCGCCCGAAGCTGGGCAGCCAGCCGAGCCAGACGGAGAAGGTGAGGATCAGCAGGATGCCGATCAGGAAGGTCGGCAGGGACACGCCGATCAGGCTGAAAGTCAGGAAGAAGCGGCTGAGCCAGGAATTGCGATAGAGGCCGGTATAGACTCCCATCGGCACGCCGATCGCCAGCGCCAGGAAGGCGGCGCAGAGCGCCAGTTCCAGCGTCGCCGGCGCGCGCTCCACGATCAACTGCGCCACGGGGCGCGACAGGCGGTAGGACAGGCCGAATTCGCCCTGCGCCGCATTGATCACGAATTTGACGAATTGCACGAAGAAGGGCTGGTCCAGCCCCAGATCGGATACCAGCGCATCCCGCTGCGCCACGGTGTAGTCCTGCCCCAGCATGATGGCGACCGGATCGCCGACATAGGCGAACATCGCGAAGGAAAGCAGGGCGACCGTCAGCATGACGGGCAAGGCCTGCAATATGCGGCTTATGATGAAGGCGAACACGGTCCCTCGATGCGGCTGGCAGTGGTGGCGGCGCCGGCTGGCGCCGCCATGGGTGTTAGACCCGCTTGGCCGACAAACGTCGTCGGCCGCCGATATTCAGTCGATGCGCGCGAAACGGAAGTAAGGCTGGTTGTTGGCCGCGTGCGGGATGGTGAAGTTGCTGCGCATCGCCCAGGGGATCATCTGGTGATGCAGCGGGATATGCGGCACGTCCTCCCGATAGATGCGCAGCGCCTCATGGATCGCGGCGATGCGGTCCGCGCCCGACTGCGTCTTCATCCGCTCCACCAGCGCATCCATGCGCGGGTTGGAATAGCCGCCATAGTTCCAGATGCCGTCGCCCTGCGCGCCGTTGCGCGTGGCGAGCAGCGACTGGAAAGAATACAGCGCATCCAGCGTCGGCACACCCCAGCCGAGCAGATAGGCACTGGTATCCTGGCGCTGGATCTGCGCGAAGAAGGGAGCCAAAGGCTGCGCCTTCACCGATGTGCGCACGCCCACGCGGGTCCACATCGCCGCCACCGCCTGACAGATCTGCTCGTCATTGATGTAGCGGTTGTTGGGGCAGTCCAGCGTGATGCCGAAGCCGTTCGGATAGCCGGCCTCCGTGAGCAGGGCGCGGGCACGGGCCTGGTCGTAGGGCAGGCGCACATCCTCCGCCTCGGAATAGCCGTTCACCTGCGGCGGGAAGAAGGTGCCGGTGACCACGGACTGGCCGCGCATGGTGGTGCGGTGGATCGCCTGGATGTCGATCGCATGGTACAGCGCCTGCCGCACCCGCAGATCGGCGAAGGGGTTGCGCCCGCGCACGTCGCTGTATTGCAGTTCCGGCCGCGCCACGTCGAAGGCCAGGAAGATGCTGCGCACCTCCGGCCCTTCCAGCACGCGGATATTCGGGGCGGCGCGCAGACGGGTCAGGTCCTGCAAAGGCGGGTCGAGCACGAAATCCACTTCGCCAGACAGCAGCGCCGCGATGCGCGTGGCGTCGGAGGCGATGGGGCGGAACTGGATTTCCTGCACATTGGACCGCGCCGAATCAGGCTCCGCCCAGCCATACCATTCGGTGTTCCGGCGCAGCACCGTGCGCACGTCATTCTCCCGGCTCGCCAGGCGGAAGGCGCCGGTGCCGTTGGTGTTGCGGGTGGTGTGCATCTCCTCCCGCGCCCGGGTGTTCTGCGGCAGGCTGGCGCCGTTCGCCTCCGACCACACCTTCGACATCATGTAGACGGAGGCGAATTTGTTCGGAAGGATCGGGTCCGCGATGCGGGTCACCACATCGACGGTGACGTCATCGACCTTCACCACCTCCTGCACCGTATCGACATAGATGCCGAAGTTGGAGGTGGGCTGCCGGGCGCGGCCGATGCTGAACACCACGTCGTCGGCGCCGAAGGCCTCTCCGCCATGGAACTTCACGCCCTGGCGCAGCACGAAGCGCCAGCGCGTCGGCTCCACCTGGGTCCAGGACAGCGCCAAGCCGGGGCGCAGCGACAGGTCGGCATTGCGGTGGATCAGCGGGTCATAGATCTGCTGCAGCACCATGGTGACGGTACCGACATTCTGGCTGTGCGGATCCATGGTGTTGGGATCACCCGCCGCGGCCCAGCGCACCGTCTGCGCCATAGCCCCACCGATTCCTGGCGCCGCGCCCAGCGCCAGCAGCGCCGCCGCAGCCAAGAGCAACCTTCGCATCCCAGATACCCCCTGTTGGGTGGCGGCGGGTCGTTGCGCCCGCCTGCCGAAACCATGCCTTTGCCTCACATGGTCCATATCGTGCCGCGACGGGCTTCGGAAGCCCGATCTCAGGGCTTCGGCCTGCCGGCCAGCCGTCCGGCCCCCTCACCTGCCCAATCCCGCAGCAGGGTGAAGCCCACTGCCAGAAGAACGGGCCCCAGGAACAGGCCGAGGATGCCGAAGCCGATCACGCCCCCGATCGCCCCCAACAGCGTCAACAGCAGCGGCAGGTCGGCACCCCGGCTGATCAGCCAGGGGCGGATGACGTTGTCCACCGAGGAAATCCCGGCCGCGCCATAAACCCCCATGAACAGCCCCCAGCCCGTCTCACCCTGGGTGAACAGCCAGACCGTGGCGGGAATCCAGACCAGCGGCGCGCCGACCGGCAGGATGGACAGAACGCCCGCCACCACGCCCAGCAGTACCGGCTGCGGCACGCCCGCGACCCACAGGCCGAACACCGTCATCGCCCCCTGCACCACGGCGGTACCCAGCAGGCCATAGACCACGCCGCGGGTGACATTGCCGGTCAGCAGGATCAGCCGGCGGGTACCCGGCCCGGCCATCTTCTCCATCACCGCCTCGGCATGGGCGGCCATGGCCGGGCCGTCGCGATAGAAGAAGAAGGCCAGGAAGATCGCCAGGATAAGCTCGGCGATGCCCGACAGCAGCGCCAGCAGCACGGCCAGGGCGTTGCTGGCAATCGTGCCGGCATAGGGGCTGATGGTCTCGAACAGCCCGGCGAAGGTCGAATCCCAGCCGGCCAGCAGGCCCCGGATTGGCTCACCAACATAAGGCAGGCCACCGAGCCAGGTGGCGAGGCTCGGCAGGCCGGTCACCAGCAGCCCCTCGAAGGAGGCGCGAAGCGCATCCACCTCCTCCCGCGTCGTCGGCGTGGCGAAGACCAGCGGCAGGGCGATCAGCACGAATTCGGCGATCACCATAACCAGCGCGGCGCTGCCCGGGCCGAGGCCGGTCTTCTCCCGCAGCACGCGGAAGGCCGGCCAAGTGGTATAGGTGAGGATCACCGCCCAGAGCAGGGCGGAGATGAAGGGCCGCATCACCCAGAAGCAGCCAAGGCCCAGCGCGACGAGCGCACCAAGGCCGAGCAGGCGGGCGGGACGGATGGAGTCTTGGCTCATCGGGATTTCCAGCCTGGGAATCGAGACTTAGCTGAAGCCCGGGCGCTGCGCACGCCCCGTGCGCCGACCCCGCCCCTGCCCGGCGGGCTTGCCGGCCGCCAGGGCCCAAGGCATCACCCGAAGCCCGGGGAGCAACCGGAGGGGAAGGAGACCGCCATGCCGCGCTTTGCCGCCAATATCTCGCTGATGTTCACCGAGCTGCCGTTCCTCGACCGTTTCGCCGCCGCCGCCAAGGCCGGCTTCAAGGCGGTGGAATTCCTCTTCCCCTACGACTTCCCCGCGGCCGAGATCGCCACCAGGCTGAAGGATAACGGCCTGTCCCAGGTGCTGTTCAATGGCCCGCCCGGCGACTGGAACCAGGGCGAGCGCGGCCAGGCCGCACTGCCCGGCCGGCAGACGGAATTCAAGGAAGGCTTCCGGAAGGCGCTGGATTATGCGGCCGCGCTGGAATGCCCGCGCATCCATGTGATGTCCGGCCTCGCCCCGGCCGGCGTGCCGCATGACGCGATGACGGCGACGCTGGCCGCCAACCTCGCCTGGGCGGCGGAGTTGGCCGGCCCGGCCGGCGTGAAGCCGGTGATCGAGCCGATCAACCACCGCGACATTCCCGGCTTCTTCCTGAACACCACCGACCAGGCCGCCGCCATCATCCAGGCGATCGGGGCGGAGAAGGTCGGCATGCAGTTCGACCTTTACCACTGCCAGATCACCGAGGGTGACATCGTCAAGCGGGTGGAAAAGCACCTGCCGCTGATCGCCCATATGCAGGTGGCCGACAATCCCGGCCGCAACGAGCCCGGCACCGGCGAGGTGAACTGGCCCTTCGTCTTCGACAAGATCGACGCGCTGGGTTTCCGGGGCTGGATCGGCTGCGAATACCGCCCGGCCGGCGAGACGGTGGCCGGCCTGGGTTGGTTCAGCCCCTATAAGGGCTGAGCCATGCCCGCGCCCCTGCATCCGGAACAGGACCTGCTGCTGATCGTCGATCCGCAGCCGACCTTCATGGATCTCTGCCCGGATGAATTGCCCGTGCCGGGGGCGGAGGCGGTGATCCCGATCATCAACCGTATCCTGGCCGGACCGATCGCCCGCGCCGTGGTGACGCAGGACTGGCACCACCCGCGCCACCTGTCCTTCGCGTCCCAGCACCCTGGCCGCGCGCCGCTGGATCAGGTGGAGACATCCTACGGGCCGCAGACCCTCTGGCCCGATCATGGCGTGCGCGCCACGCCCGGGGCGGCGATCCATCCGGCGCTGGACCAGGCCAAGGTCGTGCTTGTCCTGCGCAAGGGATTCCGTCCCACGATCGATAGCTATTCAGGTTTTCGGGAAAACGACCGCAAGACCGGCACCGGCCTCGCGGAGTGGCTGCACGCGGTGGGGGTCAGGCGCGTCTTCATCGCCGGGATCACCCGCCCCTATTGCGTCGATTGGACCGCCGAGGATGCCGCCGCCCTCGGCTTCGAAACCTGGCTGGTTGAGGATGCCTGTGCCCGGCTCGGTCCGGACACGGCCCTCGATGCCAGTCGCCGGCGCCTCGCGGAGGCCGGCATCCGCTTCACCACCGCATCCGCCCTCATCTGACATCACCGGAGACAGTCGTCATGAAAGTTGGATTCATCGGCCTCGGCATCATGGGCAAGCCCATGGCCCTGCACCTGAAGGCCGCGGGCCATGAGGTCTGCGCGCCAGACCGCGCCAGCCTGACGGAGGAGCTGCGGCAGGCGCTGACCATCCTGCCAGATGCCAGCGCGGTGGCCGCCGCGGCGGAGGTCATCATCCTGATGGTGCCCGATACCCCCGATGTGGAAGCCGCGCTGTTCGGCGCCGGCGGTGTCGCGGCCGGACTCGCCCCGGGCAAGCTGGTGATCGACATGTCCTCGATTAGCCCGACCGCGACCAAGACCTTTGCCGCCAAGGTGGCGGAGAAGGGTTGCGACTACCTCGATGCGCCGGTTTCGGGCGGCGAGGTGGGGGCCAAGCAGGCGACGCTGACCATCATGGTGGGCGGCAGCGAATCGGCGTTCGAGCGGGCCAAGCCGCTGTTCGAAGCGATGGGCAAGAACATCACCCTGGTGGGCGACACCGGCGCCGGCCAGACCTGCAAGGTGGCCAACCAGATCATCGTGGCCCTGACCATCGAGGCGGTGGGCGAAGCCCTGGTTTTCGCCAGCAAGGCGGGGGCGGACCCGGCCAAGGTACGGCAGGCGCTGATGGGCGGCCTCGCCACCTCGCGGATACTTGAACTGCACGGGGAGCGCATGATCAAGCGCACCTTCGCGCCCGGCTTCCGGATTGAACTCCACCAAAAGGATCTCAACCTGGCGTTGCAGTCCGGCCGAGAGCTTGGAGTCGCATTGCCCAATACCGCATCAACTGCCCAACTATTCGCCGCTTGCGCCGCGATGGGCGGGGCCGCCTGGGATCACTCCGGGATGGTTAAGGCGTTGGAAACATTGGCTGCGCATAAGGTTGCGCCTGACACCTGAACCAGCCCAAGGGGCGAGGACTCGCAGGACGCGACGGGCGCGCCACCGTCGCGTCCGTCGCACACCCAAATTCGCGTAAAACGTGCGCTCGACAAAAGCTTACACAACCAATGCGAGTTAAATTAACGCCACGACTACCATTTTTCCGTGATTTTCACGTTGCCTCACGGCCAAGTGTCCCGCATTTTAGCCCTCAGCGTCCGATCCGTGAGATTCTGTCTCTAAGATCGTGGTTGTATCTTGATCAGTGGACCTACGGGGGATTGCATGCGTTTCGCGGATATAGGGCAGCAATTGCGTGCCTATCGCCTCGAATCAGGCCTCCGGGCGGAAGAGATCGCGGCGCGCCTAGGCGTCTCGCGCGCGGCGCTGTACCGGTATGAGAAGGGCGAGGTCATCAAGCTGGACACGATCCGGCGCCTCGCGGAGTTGCTGAAGATCTCGCCGCTGTCCCTGCTGGGCATCGGCGTCGAGTATTTCGCCCGCCCCCTGGCCTTCCAGGAGCGGCTGCGGCAGGTGGAGGAGCAGGCGGATCAGATCCTGATCGTCGGCGGCGCCTTCTGCTACCAGACCACGACCGACGCCTTCGACGGCGCGGTTGGCGAAGCCTGGACGGAGGCCGCGGATGCGGCGCCGGAACGCCTTCAGGCCCGCGCCAGCGCCGATCAGGCGCTGGGCCTGCTCTCCGCCCGCAAGCGCCTGCACGCCGCCCGGCGCCCGACCATCATCGCCATCCTGGGCGAGGCCGCGCTGCGCCGCTTCCTGCAGGATGGCGTGGCCGCCGGCCTGCCAGTGCCGGAACGCACCCGCCAGCGCTGCCTGGCGGCGGCGCGGGCGGAGGCGGAGGCGATCGCCGCGATGATGGAAAGCGTGCCGATCGGCGTGCAGCTCGGCCTCGCCTCCGGCGTGGAGCCGACCGGGGGCTTCATGGTGCTGCGCGGGCGGGAAAGGGCGCATGTCGTCTCCTCCCCCTTCCCCGCCGACACCCCGCCGAATGGCGGCCTCGGCGTCGGCTCCATCACTGCGGCGGATGAGGCCGTGGCCGCGCATCAGCGCGTGGCCGAAGTGGCCTGGCGCGACGCGATGAAGGGGGCCGCGGCCGCCGCGCGGGTGCGGGAGCTGATTCGCGCCAGCGGCGAGTGAACTAGGTACTCGGCGGGATCTCCCGCCGGGCCTCCACCACCTCCTCATCCTCCGGGCTGCGGCGCGTGGTGAAGCCGATGGCACGGATGAAGGCGAGCATGGGGGCGTTGTCGGCCAGGATCTGGCCGACGATGTGGCGCACCCCCTCCGCCTGCGCCCAGTCGAACAGGCGCTGCATCAGGTGCCGGCCGAGGCCCTGACCCTTCATCGCCGCATCCACCACAACGGCGAATTCCGCCGTCTGGCCATCAGCCTCCCGGATCAGGCGGGAGATGCCGAGCATGTCCTCCGCCCCATCCGCGCGGCGGCGCATGGCGACGAAGGCGATTTCGCGGTCGTAGTCGATCTGGGTCAGCCGGGCGATCTGCACCGCCGGCAATTCCCGCAACTGGCTGAAGAAGCGCCAGCGCACATCCTCCGGCGTCAGGCGCCGGAACATCTCGGCATGGGCCTCGGCATCCTCCGGGCGGACCGGGCGCACCAGCAGCGTCTCGCCCGACCTTGCGCGCCAAGGCGCTGCCAACTCCTCCGGATAGGGAGGCACGGCCAGCATGGCCTTTTGGCCCGCCGGCCGCAGCCGGCAGGAGGCATCGGCCGCCATTACCCCGCCGGCGGCGGCGAACAGCGGATTCACGCCGAGGCTCTCGATCTCCGGAAAGTCCACAGCGATCTGGGAAAGGCGCACCAGTGCGCCCGCCACCGCATCCAGATCCACCGCCGCATGGTCGCGATAGCCCGCCAGCAGCGGCGCGGCGCGGCTGCGGCCGATCAGCGCGCCGGCCAAGGCGTGGTTCAGCGGCGGCAGGTCAAAACCCTCGTCGCGCAACAGGTCGGCCGCCGTGCCGCCCATGCCGAAGCCGATGAAAGGGCCGAACATGGCGTCGTCGCCGAGGCGCATCCGAAGCTCCTGCGCCCCCTGCGCCTGGCGCTGTACCAGGAAGCCGGTCAGCCGCGTGCCGGGGCGTTCCCGCGCCACGCGGTCCATCATGGCCTCCGCCGCCTCCCGCACCGCGAGGCGGCTGCGCAGGCCGAGCGCGACGCCGCCGACCTCCGTCTTGCGGGCGATGTCGGGGCAGCGGAGTTTCAGCACCACGGGGAAGCCTAGCGCTTCCGCCGCCACCTCCGCCCCCGCCACATCGGCGGCGACCTGCCCGGCCACCACCGGCAGGCCATAGGCGGCGAGCAGCGCCAGCGCCTCATCCTCCGCCAACGAGAGCCGGCCTTCCGCCCGCACATCCGCCAGGATGCGCTGCACGGCGGGGCGATCCGGTTGCAGGGCGAGCACCTGGCGGCCGGGGAGTTCGGCTGCGGCGGCGCGGTTCTGGCGGTCCTTCAGCAGATGCAGCGCGCCGCGCACCGCGCCTTCCGGAGTCGGGAACACCGCCAGCCCGGCGGCGGCCAGCGCGCCGCGCTGCGGCCCGGCCGTCGCCTGGCCAGACCAGCACACCAGGATGGGCGCGGCCCGCGTGGCCTTGGCGGCGGCGGACAGCGTTGCGGCCAGCAGCGCCGCATCCTCCCCGGCCTCCGGCGCGTGCAGCGCCACCACGGCATCCACCTGGCGGATGCCCGCCAGCATCATCGCAGCCTCCCCGAGGCCGGTGGCGGCGCCCGGACCCAGGATCAGCGGGTTGCCGCCGGACCAGCCGGGGCGCAGGCCGATCTCCAGCGCCTGCATCGCCTCCGCCGGCAGGGTCGCCAGCCGCGCGCCGCCTTCCAGCACCGCATCGGCCGCCAGCAGCCCGAGCCCCGTGGAATTGGCCACCAGGGCAATGCCCGCCCCCGGCGCCACGCCTGTGCCCAGCTTCACCCGCGCCAGCGTCTCCGCCGCCGAAAGCAGGTCGTCCAGCCCCGTCACCCGCAGCACGCCGGCGCGGCGCAGCGCCGCTTCCATCACCGCATCGGCGGTGCCGGAGGGATCGGCCAGCCGCCCGCCGGCGCGGATCGCCACCACCGGGCGCATCCGCGCGGCGGCGCGGGCGGCGGAGATGAACATGCGGCGATTCTTGATATGGCGCAGTTCCAGCAGGATGGCGCCGGTGCCGGGGTCGCGCGAAAGCCAGTCCAGCGCATGGGCAAAGCCGAGGTCGTCATTCTCGCCGATGCCGATGACATGGCTGAAACCCACCGCCTCCGCCTCCGCCCAATCCAGCACCGCGCGGCTGAGGGCGGAGGACTGGCCCACCAGCGCCAGCCGCCCACGCCGGGGGGGCAGGTGGGAGAGCGAGGCGTTCAGCCCGATGCCCGGCACGCAGATGCCGAAGCTGCCCTGCCCCAGGGCGCGCACCCCCGTGCGGCGGCTGGCGCCGGCGAGGTCCGGCGCTGCGCCCGGCACCACCACGGCATGGCAGCCGCGGGCGGAGAGCGCCGCCATGGCGGGCTCCACCAGCCCTGGCGCCACGGACAGCACGGCGAGGTCCGGCGCCTGCGCCAGGCCCGCGATGCCGGCCACATCCTCCAGCACCACGACGCTGCCGCCAAAGCCGCCGGCTTCCAGGTTCTGGCGCAGTGGCGCGGAGGACGGCACGGCGGGATCAGCCACCAGCACCACATGGCGCGGCCGGTACAGGGCCTGTTCGCGGAAGCGCACGGCGGAATGGTGAGAGAGGCTGGAGGAAAGGCTCATTGTGCAGCGCAACATGGGCTTGCCGGTGCCGGGCCACAACGGGATGGGGGGTTGCCGGCCGCCGTCTTCCCGCCTTCGATAGCGCGGAACCGATGAAGGGAGCCACAATGCCCGCCCAAGACCCTCGCTGGGACCCGGAAATGCTCGCCTTCAACGCCATGATGGAGGCGGAGGGCGCCAAGCAGCCGCCCATCACCCTAACCCTGCCGCTGGACACCGCTCGGGCGTTGACCGAGGCGATGAACATTCCGCTGACCGAGGGCGGCCCCGTGATGGCCGAAAGCGCCGATCGCTGGCTGCCGATCCGCGGCCGCCGGCTGCTGTGCCGGCTGCACCGCCCGACGGAGGGTACCCTGCCCGTGCTGGTCTATCTGCATGGCGGCGGTTGGGTGTGGAACAGCATCGACACCCATGACCGGCTAATGCGCGAATACGCGGCCTCCGCCGGCTGCGCCGTGATCGGCCCGGACTATGCGATGAGCCCGGAGGCGCCCTTCCCCCAGGCAGTGGAGGAATGCGCGGCCGTGGTGCGCTGGGTGGCGACGCAGGGCACGGAATGGGGGCTGGACCCGGCGCGGATCGTGCTCGGCGGGGACAGCGCGGGGGCGAACCTGGCGATGGGCGTGGCGCTGCTGCTGCGGCGGACCGACCCGGGGCTGAAGCTTTCGGGGCTATTGCTGAACTACGGGGTGTTCGACGCGGACTTTGACACGCCGAGCTATCGGGAGTTTGCGGATGGGTATTTTCTGACGCGGGAGAAGATGCGGTTCTATTGGGACTGCTACGCGCCGCGCCATGCCGACCGGCTGAACCCGGTGGCAAGCCCCCTGCGCGCCGACCTGCGCGGCCTGCCGCCCTGCCTGCTGCATGTGGCGGAGCTGGATGTGCTGGCTTCCGAGAATCTGGCGATGGGGGATGCGCTGCGGGCGGCGGGGGTGCAGGTGGAGCAGGAGGTGTTTGCGGGGACGGCGCATGGGTTTTTGCGGGCGGTTAATCATGTGGGGGCGGCGCGGCGGGCGGCGGCGGGGGGCGGGGCGTGGTTGAGGAGGGTGCTGGGGTAAAATTCCTTAGTATTTTCCAACAATACTGATAGCTTGCCGGCAAGCTACCCTCAATTCATTTGGCACCGGCGGCGCCCCGCCACCATGCATATTGGAACGGGTATATTCATTAATTTGAAACAAAAAGGCAACACTGGCTGCAAGAGGATCTGCTGGGCCGGCCGCGCGAATTATCTCGGCCATTTCGAAAATGTTGGCAGCGTCGGAGAAGCGCCCAGGAAAACGGAGTCTTAAATAGTCCTCAACAAACGGACGTATTGCTTGTTTAATTCCATTAAGCGTTTGTCCAGCCACTATATTTTGATGGCCAGCATACTCTCAAATTAATTCGAATTGCTGGAGATATAGACTCTTCAACTCATCCGCGGCATTCCATGATTTAATAGAGCTCTCTCCGGAATCCCCGCACTGAATTTGAAAAGTGCGAGTTATAGACTTGTCTGCGTTTTTTCAATTAACTGAAGAAATCGCGGGTCGTGCGATAAAACTAATGTCTGGCGAGAATTTTTACAAATTTCCCTAATGTGACTTGTTGTATAAAATTGCCGATCCATGTCCTGACTACTAAAGGGGTCATCAAAAACAACGACAGCCTCTTTTAAGTTGACGTCAGATTGAATTTGAGCAATAAAAAACGCTAACGCCAAAGTAATCTTATCGCCAGCGCTAAGAACTGTCTTGAAGCTCGGCTCCTCCGCCAATATCTCACCAGCTTTCACTTTTTGTTTTCTAATCTCGATCGCGAATTCGGCATTCGGCTCCCTTCCAGTAAAATTTGTCCTAGCGTCCACAATTTGAAAACTCGCCCCAAAATCAGATAGAATTTCATTTATAGCGGATTGTCGCGAAACCATCGTAGCTTCAGTGTATGCCTTCAATGCTGCCTGAGCAGCGGATTTTTCCTTCTTGATCTCACCAAGACGGTTCTGCGCATTGTTAAAAGAGATAACCGCTGATCTAACTGGATCGCGCAGCTTTTCATTAATGGCTAACCATTTTCCGTGGATACGCCTTGCTTCTTCTAAGTCGCCTCCCTCGGCTCCGGAACGAGCCAGATCGATAATCGCATGGCGTGATGCAATTTGCTCGTTGTACGCCTGAAGCAGACTGATAGCGCCGTGGATACTAGGCGCATTCGAGCCTAGCGCTAATTTTGCCAGTGGATTTTGGCGCTTCTCGTCAATGAGCTGAGAAAGCAGCTGAAGAGAGTTAGCTATCGAACCACGGTCAACCGGAGATAAGGTCGGAATTGGTTCAATGTCGCAGAGTTTTACCCAATAGTCGAATTCGATGTCATTATAAAGAACCAACTCATTTAGTTTCTCTAGCGAATATAAATCCACAATACATTTCAAGTTGTCAATTTGGCCGCTGAGTGACTTGAAAGCTTCGCTGAAGTAGGTTCGGTACGCGTCGACCAGAGGAACCCCAATAGTATTTTGCGCACAATACGGGCAATGATCTTTGGGCGCGTGTGCTGTGCCGTATTTTAGCCAATCTTGCCCGCGAGCGCCGAGCTGATGCGTTTTTAAATGGTTTGCGACGAGCTCTGTGGCGATTCTGCTTTAATATCATCGCCTGTTGCAACAGTTGAACACGTCTAGCCGACGCTTCAGTTCGGGCGATCAGGTCGCCCGGAACTGCCGCATTACAGAATGCGGCAACCTCACCGATCAACAAGTTTTTGCAGATCGCAACAATGAGACGAGATTGCGCTTTAGCGTCTTCGTCAACCTCACGCTGCTCTTGGTCAAGACTGAGAACTTTGGCAGCAAGCCCTATTCCCTCCGCACCCAAAACAACCGGAAGCAGATTTCTTTTATTTTGCCTGGTAACGCTTTCTCCTATATGTAGATTTTGCTGAATATACTCATGATCAAAAATATAAATTTTTCCGGGAGATGTATTCCAACTACCTGCATTGTAGGCCACAGTTAAGCCTGAAGCCCAAACTGAATCGACGCGAGAATCAGCGGTTGCTCCTAGCCTACGCCGCGCAGTTATGTAGTTTGACTTACCTTCTGCCGCCGATCTCAAAATATCACAAATGGTGCTTTTTCCATGCCCATTGCGACCAAACACAAGAGAAAATTTCGTAAACGGCTCGGCCTTATGGGTTAATTTGGAGAAACGCCCTATCTCTTCGATGACTCGGAATTTTTGAAGCATCCACTCTCTCCCCGCGTTCGCGTATGTTACGAAACAAGGATATTATTGCAAGAATTATCTACATATATCGTTGTCGGGCAGACTAAATTTTTTGTATCGCACTTACGTTAGGCATTGACGATTTGACGTAGATAGCCACCGGGAAACAGCCGAAGTAGACGCCCCTCACCCCGCCCCCTTCGGCGGCCCATGCACCGTCACCGCCCCCGCCTCCCCAACCCAGCCCTCAATCTCCACCAAACACGACTGCGCCGCCGAGCCCTGCCCCAGCCGCGATGTCCCCACATCCTGCGTCAGCACATTCGCATTCCCGTGCAGGCAGGCGCTGTCCGTCGCGCCCGGGCGTTCGGGGTTCCACCAGGCGCCAGTGGCCATGGCCACCACGCCGGGGCGGATCGCCTCCGTCACCTCGACCCCCGCCGCCACCGCGCCGCGGTCGTTGAACACCCGCACCACCTGGCCATCCACCAGCCCACGCGCCGCCGCATCCGCCGGGTTCATGCGCAGCCGCTCGCGGCCCTGAATCTTATCCGCCGCCGCCACCCGGCCGCTGTCCAACTGCCCATGCAGTCGCGTCGCCGGCTGGAAGGACAGCATATGAAGCGGGTATTTCGTGGCCAGCTTGCTGCCGAGATATTCGGTCGGCTCGTGCCACACCGGGTGGCCCGGCGTTTCGGCATAGCCGAAGCTGGCAATGGTTTCGGAGAAAATCTCGACCTTGCCGGAGGGGGTGTTCAGCGGATTCGCCTCCGGGTCCGCGGCGAAATCCGCGAATTGCACGAAATCCTCCTCCGGCGCCGGAATCTCGACATGGCCGGTTTCCCAGAACGTCTCGAAATCGGGCACCACCACGCCCTGCTTCGCGCAGGCCTGGCGCCAGCGGCCATACATGTGCTGCAGCCAGGCGCTTTCGTCCCGCTGCTCGGTAAAACTGTTCCGGAACCCGGCCGCATCGGCGAGGTCCGCAAAAATGTCCACATCGTTGCGCGCCTGTGCCACCGGCGCGATCGCCTGATGCATGGCGCGGACAAAGCGGTCGCGGGAGGAGCTGGCGATGTCGTTGCGTTCCAGCGTCGTCGTCGCCGGCAGCACGATATCGGCGTGCCGCGCGACGGAGGTCCACCAAGGCTCCGCCACCACCACCGTCTCCGCCCGGTTCCAGCCGCGCAGCAGCCGGCCGAGGTCCTGATGGTGGTGGAAGGGGTTGCCGCCGGCCCACCAGATCATGCGGATATCGGGCAGCAGCAGGTCGCGGCCATTGTATTGCAGGATCTCGCCCGGCCGCTCCAGCAGCTCCGTCACCCGCGCCACAGGGATATAGGCGCCGCAGGGGTTGCGCACCCCGGGGCCGGAGACGGAGGGCAGTTCCTGCCGCGGCGTGCCCATGCCGTTGATGCTGCCATAGCCGAAGGCAATCCCCTGCCCCGGCTTGCCGATGCCGCCCAGCATCGCCGCGAAGGCCACCAGCGCCCACCAGGGCTGCTCGCCATGTTCGGCGCGCTGGATGGACCAGGTGGCGGTCAGCATGGTCGGCACGCCGGCGGCTTCCAGGGCCAGGCGACGGATGGTCTCGGCGGGCACCTCGGTGATGGCAGCGGCCCAGTCGGGGGTCTTCGCCACGCCATCCACCTCCCCCATCACATAGGCCCGAAAACGGTCGAAGCCGACGGCGCAGCGGGTGAGGAAATCCGTATCCTCCTTCCCCGCCGCGATCAGCACATGCGCCATGGCGAGGATCAGCGCCGCATCGGTGTTGGGGCGGATCGGCACCCATTCGGCGCCGAGGAAATCGGCCGCATCGCCGCGGAAGGGGCTGATATTGACGAAGCGCACGCCGGCCTCAGCGGCCTGCTTCATCAGCGGCACATATTCATGCGCACCGCCGCCGCCGGCTGTCACCAGCCCGTTCTTCAGCGGCAGCCCGCCGAGGCACAGCATCAGCTTGGTGTTGCGGCGGATGCTGCCCCAGTCGGTGACGCGGCCCTGCACGACCTCGTTGGTGCCGAGGATGTGGGGCATCAGCGTCATGCCGGCGCCGTAGGAGTAGTTGGTCACCTGGCTGGTGAAGCCGCCGCCCATGCCGAGGTAGCGGTGCAGCTGCGTCCGCGCATGATGGTAGCGCCCGGCGGAGGACCAGCCATAGGACCCGCCGAGGATCGAGGGCGCGCCATGCTCCGTGCGGATGCGGGCGGTTTCCTCCGCCACGATGCGCAGCACCTCGTCCCAGCCGACCGGCACGAAGTCATCGCCGCCGCGCGCCGATCCGCGCCTTTCGCCGCGCAGCCAGCCCGCGCGGATATAGGGCCGGTCGATCCGCGCCTTGCCATGCACCGCATCGGGCATTGAGGACAGCAGGCTGCCGGGGAAAGGGTCGCGCGCGAAGGGGCGGGCCTCGACGAAGCGGCCATTCTCGACGACCGCGTCGAAGGCGCCCCAATGGGCGGAATGCGGCTTGATCTCGGTCATGTGTCAATTCCCGTGCTGCCTGCAATCTGCCGCCGGGCGCGGGCCGGGGCAACCTTCACACCATCACCGGGGCGGCTGGCGCTTCCACTCGGCCGAAAAGGGTCTAGGCTTCGCCTTCCAGGACACCTGCCCGAGGATCGATCAGCGCCATGACGCCCCCCGCCAACGCGGCCCGCAATTCCAACGCCGCCCGCGACATCGCCAATGTCATGCACCCCTATACCGACCAGCGCGCCCATGCGGTGAACGGCCCTGTGGTGATCACGCGCGGCGAGGGCGTGCGGGTCTGGGACGACCAGGGCAAGGAATATATCGAGGCGATGGCCGGGCTGTGGTGCGCCTCGCTGGGCTTCAGCAGCAAGCGGCTAGCCGATGTGGCGCATCAGCAGATGCTGAAGCTGCCCTTCTACCACGCCTTCACGGCCAAATCGCATGAGCCGCTGATCGACCTGTCGGAGATGCTGATCGAGCGTGCGCCCTGCCCGATGAGCAAGGTGTTCTATGCCAATAGCGGGTCGGAAGCGAACGACACCGCGGTCAAGATGATCTGGTACTACAACAACGCTATCGGCCGCCCGCTGAAGAAGAAGCTGATCGCGCGCCACAAGGCCTATCACGGCATCACCGCCGTGGCGGGGTCCCTCACCGGCCTGCCGGCGAACCACAAGATGTTCGACCTGCCGGTGTCGGACCGCTTCATCCATGTCTCGACGCCGCACCACTACCACGGCTGCCTGCCCGGCGAGTCGGAGGAGGATTTCGCAACGCGCCTGGCCACGGAACTGGAGGAGACAATCCTGCGGGAGGGGCCGGAGACCGTCGCCGGCTTCTTCGCCGAACCCGTGATGGGCGCCGGCGGCGTGATGGTGCCGCCCGCCACCTATTTCGAGAAGATCCAGGCCGTGCTGCGCAAGTACGACGTGCTGTTCGTCGCCGATGAGGTGATCTGCGGCTTTGGGCGCACGGGCAACTACTGGGGCTGCCAGACCTTTGGCATCACGCCGGACATCATCACCTGCGCCAAGGCCCTGTCCGCCTCCTTCCTGCCGATCTCGGCCATCATCATCAATGACAAGGTCTTCCAGGGCCTGGCGGATGGCTCCGCCACCATCGGCACCTTCGGCCATGGCTTCACCTATTCGGGCCATCCGGTTTCCGCCGCCGTGGCGATGGAAACGCTGAAGATCTACGACGAGATGAACCTGGTGGAGCATGTCCGCACCACCGGCGCGCATATGCAGAAGGCGCTGCGCGCGCGGTTCGAGGGGCATCCGCTGGTCGGCGAAGTGCGCGGTATCGGCATGGTCGGCGCGGTGGAACTGGTGGCGGATCAGGCGACGCGGAAGAACTTCGACCCCTCCGCCAAGATCGGCCCGCGGCTGGCCAAGGCCGGTGAGGCCGAGGGCGTGATCCTGCGCGGCCTGCCGAACGACGCGATGGCCTTCTCCCCGCCGCTCATCATGCAGATCGACGACATCGACCAGATGGTGGAGCGTGCGGGCCGGGCGCTGGATGCGGTGACGGTGCAGCTGCGGCGCGAAAGCCTGACCGTGGTGTGACGGCCGGCGCCCCCTCCGACCGGAGGGGGCGTTCCCTTAGCGTGCCCGCGAAATGCAGAACTCGACGATGCCGGCCAAAGCGCGGCGTTCGGCACCATCCGGAAAGGCCTCCAGCGCATCCAGCGCCTGTTGGCCGTAGTGGCGCGCGCGGCCGACCGTGTCGGCGAAGGCGGCGTGCTTCTGCATCAGGGCGATGGCCTGGGCCAGGTCGTCCTCCG
Organism: Roseomonas sp. F4; assembly: GCF_053891155.1. Lineage (NCBI taxonomy): Bacteria > Pseudomonadati > Pseudomonadota > Alphaproteobacteria > Acetobacterales > Roseomonadaceae > Roseomonas > Roseomonas sp. F4. Next base: position 27,422 of record NZ_JBSSHK010000004.1, on the reverse strand, counting down.
TCTGCTCCCGTTCCTCCAGCGTGCGGCGCCAGAAGACGCGCTCGGCGTCGTCGCCGCGCTGGAAGGCCAGCAGCACGGGCAGGGTGATCTTGCCCTCCCGGAAATCGTCGCCGACCGTCTTGCCCAGCGCTTCCTGCGCCGCGCTGTAGTCCAGCGCATCGTCGATCAGCTGGAAGGCGACGCCGAGATGGTGGCCATAGGCGCGCAAGGCCGCCTGCCGCGCCGCGCCGCAATCGGCGACGATCGCGCCCACTTCGGTGGCGGCGGCGAACAATGCGGCGGTCTTGCCCTCGATCACCGCCAGGTACTGGTCTTCGGTGGTCGCCGTGTCGTTCTGGGTGATGAGCTGCAGCACCTCACCCTCCGCGATGGTCGCGGACGCCTCCGCCAGGATGCGCAGCACCTCCAGCGACCCATCCTCCACCATCACCTGGAAGGCGCGGGCGAAAAGGAAATCGCCGACGAGGACGGAGGGTTTGTTGCCGAACAGCGCATTGGCGCTGGCCTGGCCGCGGCGCAGCGCGCTTTCATCCACCACATCGTCATGCAGCAGCGTCGCCGTATGGATGAACTCCACACAGGCTGCGAGCGCGACATGCCGCTGGCCGTCCCGGTAGCCGGCGAGCTTGGCGGCGGCCAGGGTCAGCAGCGGGCGCAGCCGCTTGCCGCCGGCGGCGACGATATGGGCGGCGAGTTGCGGGATCAGCGCCACGGGGCTCTGCATCCGCTCGACGATCAATCGGTTGCAAGCCTCCAGATCGCGCCCGACCAGCGCCATCAGCGCGGCCAGCGCATCCTCGCCGCGAACGGCCTCCGGAGCTTCATCCTTGCTCGGCGCGACAGGCAGATCCACGCGGTCTTGACCTCAATCCAGTGGCGGGCAACTTAGCCACCGCCCCCCCGGGGGGCAAGCTGGCGGCAAAACGCCCGCCCGCTCAACTGCGGTGGCATCGCGATTCCGCAAGGATGCGGCCGAGGCGGGGGCGTCGCGCGATGCAGGTGTTGCTGGCCACCACGGACCCGATCCGCCTGTCCTTCCTGATGGCGCTGCTGCGTGATGCGGGCTGCGCGCCGCTGGTGCTGGATGGCCATGTCAGCTCGATCGAGGGCGGCATCGGCATCTTTCCCCGCCGCCTGGCGGTGCCGGAGGAGCAGGCCACCCAGGCCCGCAGGGTTCTGGTCGAGGCCGGGGAGACGGATGGCCTTCGCTGACCTGACCGAGGATTCGCTGCTCGGCGGCCGGGTGCGCCTGCACCAGCCGCGCGCCGGGCTGCGCGCCGGGCATGACGCGGTGCTGCTGGCGGCCGCGGTGCCGGCGAAGCCCGGCCAGACGGTGCTGGAGGCCGGCTGCGGCAGCGGTGCCGCCTTCCTGTGCCTGCTGGCCCGCGTGCCGGGGCTGCGCGTGGTGGCGGTGGAACGCGATGCGGGGCTGGCCGAGCTGGCGCGGGCCAATGCGGCGCGGAACGGCTTTGGCGCGCAGGTGACGGTGCTGGAGGGCGATGTGGCCGACCCGGCGCTGCGACGATCCCTGCCCCAGCTTGCCCATGCCTATGCCAACCCGCCCTACTGGCCCGATGGCACGCCGCCGCCAGACCCGCTGCGCGCTGGTGCGACCCATGCGGAGGCGGTGCCCCTGGCCGCCTGGGCGGCCTTCCTGGCGCACCCACTCCGCCATCGCGGCAGCGTCACCCTGGTGCTGCCGGCGTCGCGATTCGCCGAGGGGCTGGCCGCGCTGGCGGAGGCCGGATGTGGCAGCCCGGCGCTGCTGCCGCTCTGGCCGCGTGCCGGAGTCGCGGCCAAGCGCGTGATTCTGGCCGGCCGGCGCGGTGGGCGCGGACCCGGACGGGTGTTGCCCGGGCTGATCCTGCATGGTCCGGGCGAAGCAGCCGGCCCCATCCTGCGGGACGGCTCGGCGCTGGCCCTCTGAGCGTCAGCTTTCGTTGGCGTCGGGGTGGCGCAGCAGCCACAGCCGCTCATGCGCCGCGACCAGGCTTTCCATGTTCTTGCGGCGATTGACGTCGGGGGAAACTGGTCGGCGCGTCAGCATCATTTCCAGAATCCGAAGAAGCTCCTCGGCCACCTCGAAGTCGCCCTGGTCACAGGCGTGGTGGAACGCGATCAGGATCTTGTCGGAGAGCCGTCGCGTATGGCGGGGCGGATTGGACGATGCTCGCCCTGCATCGCGGCCGGACGGATCCCGTTCCTCGTCGGACATGCAGAATGCGGCTCCCAGTTCGGCACCGGGAGCCGGTGCCATGTTCGGACAATAGCCAGTGTTAAGCTTGGCCGAAACCCTCCCCGTGCGACGGATGGAAGGGAGTCAGGCCCCGCGCAGATGGGCCGTGACGGATCGCGCGATGGTCGACGGGGTGGATTCGGGGCGGAACAGCGTGCGCACCCGGCCATCCGGCCCGACGAGATAGATGAAGGAGGAGTGGTCCATCAGATAGCCGGACATCTCCGGCCGCTCCACCTTGGCGTAGAAGACACGATAGGCGCGGGCGGCGGCGGCGATCTGCTCCGCGGTGCCGGTCAGCCCCACCATGCGCGGATGGAAGCGGGAGACATAATCGGCCAGCGCCTCCGGCGTATCGCGTGCCGGATCGATGGTGATGAGCACCGGGGTCACCTGTTCGCCGAGTTCGCCCATTTCGTCGATGGCGGCGGCGATGGTGCCGAGCTCGGTCGGACAGACATCGGGGCAATAAGTGAAGCCGAAATAGACCAGCAGCGTGCGGCCGGCGAAATCGGCCTGCGTCACCGCGCGGCCGGTCTGGTCCACCAGATTGAACGGTCCGCCCAAGGCCAGGCCCTGCGGCAGTTGCACTCCCCCCGCGGACGGGGCCGGCATGTCGGCCCCCACGAAGCTGCCGATGCGGCGGAGAAAGGCGTCCGCCACCCCCTCCCCCGGGTCACGCCCCATCCAGGCGGCGCCCCAGAGGCCGCCGAGGATGAGGATGAGGATCAGGGCACAGACACGAATCGCGATCAGCATGCCGCCTGAAATAGGCGCCGCGCGACGCCCCGTCCATGGCCGCCGCGCGACGGGGCATCATCCGCGGGGCAGCGCGATCTCCCCTTCGGGCTGCGCCGTGGTGAAGGTGGCGTCGCCAAAGGCCTCCTCCCAGGTGCCGCCGGTGCTGGCGCGGGAGTATTCGGTGGCGCGATTCTCGAAGAAGTTGGTGTGCTCGATCGCGTTCAGCATCTCATCGAGCCAGGGCAGCGGGTTCTTCTCGATGTTGTAGAGGCATTCGAGGCCAAGCTGCTGCAGGCGCCGGTCGGCGATGTAGCGGATGTAGAGCTTGGTCTGCGCGGCATCGAGACCCTCCACGCCGCCCAGTTCGAAGGCGAGGTCGATGAAGGCATCCTCATGCTCCACGATGGTGGAGCAGATGTCGTAAAGCTCCTGCTTCAGCGCCGGCGTCCAGATCTCCGGGTTTTCCTGCACGAAAGTGCGGAACAGGCGAATGACCGAGAGACAGTGGAGGGTTTCGTCGCGCACAGACCAGGTAACGATCTGGCCCATCCCCTTCATCTTGTTGAAGCGAGGGAAATTCATGAGGATGGCGAATGATGCGAAAAGCTGCAGGCCCTCGGTGAAGGCGCCGAAGGCGGCCAGGGTCTTGGCGATCTCGGTCTTGGAGGTGACCGAGAAGTTCTGCATGTAGTCGTACTTGTCCTTCATCTCCTTGTATTTGAGGAAGGCCGTGTACTCGATCTCCGGCATGCCAATGGTGTCGAGCAGATGCGAATAGGCGGCGATATGGATCGTCTCAGTGTTCGAGAAGGCCGACATCATCATCAGCACTTCAGTCGGCTTGAACACCTGTGAATACTGCTTCATGTAGCAGTTGTTCACTTCGACGTCGGCCTGGGTGAAGAAGCGGAAGATCTGCGTCAGCAGGTTCTGCTCACCCGGCGTCAGGTTCTTCTGCCAGTCCTTCACGTCATCGGCGAGCGGCACTTCCTCCGGCAGCCAGTGAATGCGCTGCTGCTGCAACCATGCCTCATAGGCCCAGGGGTAGCGGAACGGCTTGTAGACCGGGTTGGCGGTCAGCAGGTCAAAGCGGATCGGCAGTTCGGCACCGGGCATCGCGTCATCGGGCATGGGGCAATCTCACGAAAAATGAAGTTCAGCTGGCCATATGGTCATGGCCGCGGCCGCCGGCACGGCTACTGGCTTGGCCCTGCTGCTGGTCGATCCGGTCGAGCTCCGACACAAGCCGACGCACCTCCGTCACCGGACCGCGCCAGCGCAACATCCGTTCCAGATCCTCCTCCAGCGCCGCCTTCAGCCGGGCGACCTGATGGCTTTCGGGGCTGCGGGTGGTCTTCACTGGCACGCAAGGCACTCCTCGTAGTCATTGGCATTGTCAGAAGGCGGCAGCGCCGCCGCCAGTTTCCGAACCGGCTTGTCCTGATGCAGCGTCATGACGTCAGACTGTCCGACCACCTTCTCGGAGATGGTGTCGGCGCGCTGGATGGACAGGCTGCGGCAGTAATACAGGGACTTCATGCCCTTCTTCCACGCGGCCATGTGGATCTGGTGCAGGTCGCGCTTATGGACATCGGCTGGAAGGAAGACGTTCACCGACTGCGACTGGCAGATATAGGGCGTACGGTCGGCGGCGTGTTCGATCACCCAGCGCTGATCCAGCTCGAAGGCGGTCTTGAAAGTCGCCTTCTCCTGCTCCGTCAGGAAGTCCAGGTGCTGAACGCTGCCCTTGTTGACCGTGATGCTGGTCCAGGTGTCGGCATCGTCCATGCCATGCTTCGCCAGCACCTTCTTTAGGTGGATGTTGCGGACGATGTAGCTGCCGGACAGGGTCTTGTGGTTGTAGACATTGGCCGCGATCGGCTCGATGCCCGGGGAGGCACCGCCGCAGATGATGGAGATCGACGCGGTCGGCGCGATCGCCATCTTGTTCGAGAAGCGCTCCATGAAGCCGTATTCGGCGGCATCCGGGCAGGGCCCGCGCTCCTCCGCCAGGATGCGGCTGGCGACATCGGCCTGGCCGCGGATGTGCTTGAACATCCGCAGGTTCCACACCTTCGCGATCGCGCTCTCGAAGGGCACGTTCAAGGCCTGCAGGAAGCTGTGGAAGCCCATCACGCCGAGGCCAACCGACCGTTCCCGCATCGCCGAGTAGCGGGCGCGCGCCATCGAATCCGGTGCGCTGTCGATGAAGCTCTGCAGCACGTTGTCCAGGAAACGCATGACATCCGGGATGAAGCGCGGATTGTCCTTCCACTCGAACCAGGTCTCGCAGTTCAGCGAGGACAGGCAGCACACCGCGGTGCGCTCCATCCCATGCTGGTCGAGGCCGGTCGGCAGGGTGATCTCGGAGCAGAGATTGGAGGTCTTCACCTCCAGCCCCGCCAGCTTGTGGTGCTCGGGCCGCGCACCGTTCACGCGGTCGGAGAAGATGATGTACGGCTCGCCGGTCTCGATCCGCGCGGTCAGGATGCGAATCCAGATCGACCGCGCCGAGACCTTCTGCATCAGCGCGCCGTCCTTCGGCGAGACCAGCGCCCAGTCCTCATCCGCTTCCACCGCGCGCATGAAGGCATCCGACAGCAGCACGCCGTGGTGCAGGTTCAGCGCCTTGCGATTCGGGTCACCGCCCGTCGGGCGGCGCATCTCCAGGAATTCCTCGATCTCCGGATGGTTCACCGGGAGGTAGCAGGCGGCCGAGCCGCGCCGCAGGCTACCCTGGCTGATCGCGAGCGTCAGGCTGTCCATCACCCGGATGAACGGAATGACGCCGGAGGTCTTGCCGTTGCGGCCGACCTTCTCGCCGATGCCGCGCAGATTGCCCCAGTAGGAGCCGATGCCACCGCCCTTGGCCGCGAGCCAGACATTCTCGTTCCACAGGCCGACGATGCCATCCAGGCTGTCGGAGGCCTCGTTCAGGAAGCAGGAAATCGGCAGCCCGCGCGTTGTACCCCCGTTCGACAGCACAGGCGTGGCCGGCATGAACCAGAGCCGGGAGATATAGTCATAGATGCGCTGCGCATGGGCGGCGTCGTCGCCATAGGCCGAGGCCACCCGCGCAAAAAGATCCTGATAGGATTCACCTGGCAGTAAGTAGCGGTCGTCCAGGGTCGCCTTACCGAAATCGGTCAGCAGCGAGTCGCGGGACCTGTCGATCTGAACCTGGCCATGGCCTTCAAGTTGCACTGCATCAAACACGACCAATCCCCCGAAATGGCTCCCAAAACACGGAGCGACTCCCCTGCGGCGAAGAATGCCCCGGGGAGCCCTCGGCCAACAAGATGTAGTGTTGCCACACCCATCACCCTACCACAGGTGCGCCACACATCCAGGGTTGCATTTTTCCCAAGCTTGCGATCACACCACCTGTGTTCTTAATTTGTTCAAGTTTAGCGCGTTTCCCGGCGCGCGTCCCGGCCAAAGCGGCGCGGTCGCCGTCCCAAGGGCCGGGCAAGGCGACTCGTCCCCGATATCCTCGCGATCCACAGCCCCGCCGCTGCACCGCGAAGCGCGCGAAACTCGCCGCGACATGCGGATGCAACATGGACCGGCCACCCTGCTCCCGCAGTCCAAGGAGCCTCCATGACAGCCTCCCGACGCCCCGTCCCCGGACTTTGGCCGCGCCTGGCGATGGGTTTGCTGCTGGGCGCGCCCCTGGCCGCCGCGCCGCGGCGCAGCATGCCGGCGATACGGCTGTTTCGGTTGATGACAATGCGCGGCGACCTGCTGCTGGGATTGATCGCGTCGGACCTGGCCGGGCATGAACCAGGCTCCGAGGTGGAACGTCTGGCCCGGCGACTCGCGGCGGAGGGTGTCGTCTCCGGCTGGCAGTACCAGGCTGTGACAGGGCCGGATGGGCGGCTATGCCTCGGCACCGTCCGGCGCGTGTCGGTTGCGCGGCAGGATGCGCTCACCCTGCAACCTTACCTGTCCGACCTGCCGGTGCTGCCGCCGCCGGGTTGAGCGCCGGCGCTTTCTTGTAGCAAGGGGGATGCGCCACGCCACGCGGCGCGCTTTGATTGGGCGAAGCTGACGAAGGCCTGCCCCATGTCCCTGACCCGCCGCACCACCCTGGCCCTGCCACTCGCAGCACTGGCCACCCCCAGCCTGGCCCAGGCCTGGCCAACCCGGCCGATCCGCATCGTGGTGCCCTTCGGCACCGGCGGGGGCACGGACATCACCACCCGCGTCCTGGCACCCAAGCTGAGCGAGATTCTCGGCCAGACGGTGGTGATCGAGAACCGGCCCGGCGCCGGCGGCACGCTGGGGGCGGATGTGGTGGCCAAGGCCCCGCCAAATGGCGAGACCTTCCTGCTGGCCACCGTGTCCAACATGGCGCTGGCCATCGGGCTCTACAGCCGCCTGCCCTATGATCCGCTGAAGGACTTTTCTTCAGTTGCACCCACGGTCTTCATTCCGATCGGGATGGCGATCTCCACCAAGCTTGGCGTGCGGACAGCCCAGGAGTTCATCGCGCTGCTGCGGGCCAATCCGGGCAAGTACTCCTATGGCAGCGCAGGCGCCGGCACTTCGGGCCATATCGCCTCCTCCGCCTTCCTGTCGCGCATCGGGGCGACGGCAGAACACATCCCCTATCGCAATCCGGGCCAGACCTATCTGGCGCTGCAACAGGGCGAAATCGCCTTCACCAGCGACATCCCGTCCATCCTCGCGCCCTTCCACCAGGCCGATTCGGCGCGGCTGATCTTCGTCGCGACCGATGAGCGCAGCCCGCAGGTGCCGGACGTGCCGACGGCGCGGGAGGTCGGGCTGGGCGACTACAAGGCCTATTCCTGGTACGGGATCTACGCCCCCGCTGGCACGCCCGCGCCGATCGTGATGCGGATGGCGGCGGCGATCGAACAGGCGCTGTCCGACCCCACCATCGGCCGGCGCTTCGATGAGATGGGCACGCCCGCCATGCGCGGCTGGACCCCGCAACGCTTTGAGGATTTTCTGAAGTCCGAGATCGACCTGTGGCTGCCGCTGGTGCGCGCCTCGGGCGCGCGGGCTGATTGAGGAGACACCACCATGCCGCATGACGGACACGACCACAGCCATGAGACGCCGCCGGATGACGGCTGGAAGCATACCGGCGTCCGCGTCATCCCGGCGGGCAGCCTGGATGTGAACACGGCACAGACCCCGGGCATGAACCGCGCCGCCGCCATCAACTTTGCCCGCGTCGGCGCCCAGAAGATCTGGGCGGGCACGGTGCATATCCATGCCAATGCCAAGACCGGCGCGCATCACCACGGCGCGCTGGAATCCGTGATCTATATCGTGAAGGGCCGCGCCCGGATGCGCTGGGGCGAGAAGCTGGAATTCGTGGCCGAGGCCGGCCCGGGCGACTTCATCTTCGTGCCGCCCTATGTCCCACACCAGGAGATCAATGCCAGCACGGATGAGACGCTGGAATGCGTGCTGGTGCGTTCGGACAATGAGGCGGTGGTGGTGAACCTGGATATCGAGCCGGTGGAGAAGCCGGAGGCGGTGGCCTGGGTGGACCCGATCCACAAGGCGCCCTGACCTTTGCAAGGGCCGCCCCTGAAGCGGCCCTGCCCGCCCCCCCCCCCGACGGCCCCATCAGATCCGGATTTTATCCGCCTTTACGCGGCCCGCCCGCTGAGCATGACAGTTTGAACGAAGACCGCCTGCTCGTGTGAATCAACGGGCGATGGCTCCATATTGTATTGCGGCCTTACGAATTCCGCATGAGCCTCCAATTCTTCGGCTGTCAGGGCACGCAGGCGCATTCCCGATGCTGTCTTGCCTTCCAGGGACCTGGCATCCTTCCAGCTGAAAGGAAGCGAGCGCAGCAGGAAATTAAACTTGCCGTTTACATTGGCCTTATGCGTCGTGAACACCACGACTTTTTCCTGGTCCGCTTCCTGGATCAGAAGAGCACCACCATGTTTGACTGCGATGAAGCTGAGGGCCAGCACGGCAGAGGAGGTTTCAATGAAAATCTCCTCTCCCGGATCGATCTTGCGTGTCTGCACTTTCAACATCGAGTTTGAGAATTCTACGCAGGATGGGTCGGCGCTTGCCCCCAAATGCAGGTTTTCACAATTCTCGAACGACCATGGGAACATTTTTTCCTTCGGCCAGTCAGGCGCGGCGGCCGGCTTCTGAAGAAGCCAGTCGCTGACCATCTCCGCGATTCTATTGCTGATATCTGGGCGGCGATAATGGGAACCGTCCGAGTAAAATTTGCTGAACTCTGCCGGATCATTTCCAACTTCATCGCGAAACACCCCATCGACATCGAGCGCGTCGACATTATAGTATTTCGAAACGAGGATAGCCTCTTCCTTGATGCGAGCCTGCCTGACATGAAATTTGGCATCCCTTCTACCCAGTAGAACAGAAAGGATTCGCGCACGCGGGTTATGTACCAGAATTTTCCGTATCAGACCCTCATAGGCCCCCCGCCACATGTTGATGGCCCTGTCGTTCGAGAGCTTGTAGTCATTGATCACGTATTCAATGATAAAGGCGTCATAGTCCTTCAGGGAGACGTCGAGAGAAAGCTGCAATCCGTGCAAGGTTGAGGCTGCGCCAACAGCATAGTTGTCGAGCTCAATGGCTGTTTCCTGTCGCGCGAGCTCAACTGCCGCGTACAAATAACCGCTTTTCATCGCGGTATTAGATCCGCCGAACACACACAACTTCATCAGGATCTCTCCGCATGACCAAGAACTGGTCATGCAACGCTCCGAGAGCCGTCCGAGTTCGGGGCCGATAAAGTTTCTTGCGCGACAGGTACGGTTCGTGAGGCGGTGCGCTCAGAGGCAGGGCATGGCGAATGGTCCTGCCGGCGGACAGACGCCAGATGGAGCGACTGGTGACCTTCGCCTAAGTCAGGGAGACGCGTCCGGCTCGATCATCGGCGTGTCGGGAGCGGTATCGTCTTCGTCAGCCGCGACGATCTGCGCTGGCGCGACGCGCCGGCGGCATGTGGAGCGCCCCCGAGGAGGCCTGCATTCGAACCACGGCGTGACGCAGTTGGGGCGGGCTGCATTCACGCCAGCCCCAGCAGCCGCGCCGCGGCGCTCACGCCGCCGGGCGCACCCCGCACCAATCCGCGATGAAGGCCGCGATGGTCAGGGTGCAAGTCTTCAGGTCCTCCAGCGAGGTCCTCTCATCGAAGCCATGCGCCATCTCCCCCTTCGGCCCGTAGCACAGACCGGGAATCGCGTAGTACAGGCCGTAATAGCGTGTGTCGTTTACCGCCGTAGACAGCCGCGCCGGCATGTCGCCGCCATGCACCGCCGCATGCGCCGAGGCTAGCACCGCCTCCGCCTCCGACCCCGGTTCCAGCACATAGGGATCGGTCTGGAACCCGTGGAACGTGACCTCGGGCGGGTTGTTGGCCAGGAAGGCATCGCCCTTCGCCGCGGCGCGCACCGCCGCCTCGACGCCCGCCATCGCCTCCTCCGGCGTCGTGCCGGGCAGCAGGCCGATGCGGCAATCCACCTCGCACCAGGCGGGGGTGGAGGAGGCCCAATCGCCGCCTCGGATGATGCCCGGGTTGAACTTGATCGGGTCCTGCACCTGCCCGCCGAACCAGGCATTGTCCCGCCCAGCCTCGTTCAACGTCTTGGTATGCGCATAGAGGGCGTTGATCAGCGCATAGGCGGACATGATGGCGTTGCTGCCATCCTGCGCCACCATCACATGCACCGGCACGCCGCGCACCTTCAGGCGGAACCAGATGGTGCCGGTCTGCGCCCGGGTGATGGTGTGGCCCGTGGGCTCAGGCACCAGGGCGGCCTCGGCACGATAACCGCGCAGCAGCGTGGCGAGCGCGCCATTGCCGGTGCTTTCCTCCTCCGTCACCGTCTGCACATGCACATCCGCCGCGGGTTCCAGGCCCGCGGCGCGGATGGCGTCCAGCGCGAAGACCATGGCGGCAACGCCTGCCTTCATGTCGTGCGCGCCCCGGCCATAGAGCCAGCCATCGCGGATCACGGCGGCGAAGGGCGGATGCGTCCACATCTCATGCGGGCCTTCCGGCACCACGTCGATATGGCCCTGCAGGATCAGGCTGCGCCCGGTGGGATTCGCAGCGCGATGCGTCGCCACCACCTGGAGGCTGGCGGCGGGGTCGGCATCCACCATCGGCGCGGTCTTGGGATGCGCTGGCACATCGGCCAGGCTGAAACGGTCCACTGCATAGCCGCGCGCCGCCATCTGCCGGGCGAACCAGTCCTGCAACGGCGCCTCCCGCCCCCGCAGGCTGGGGAAGCGCACCAGCTCCTGCAGGAAGGCCGTCTCCTGCGCGAAGCCGGCCTCCACATGCTGGCGGAGGCGGTCAAGCAGAGCGGGATCGGGCATCGGGCATCTTCCGTGACGGGAGGCGGGAGCCAGACCCTGTCGCCCGCCACCCCGCCACGTCAAGGCGGCCAGGTTCAGCCAAATGCGGCCGCGTAAGCCTCCGGCTTGAAGCCAACCAGCAGTTGCTCACCCGCCACCAGCACCGGCCGCTTGATGAGCGCTGGCTGCGCCCGCATTAGTGCGATGGCGCGCGCCTCGTCCAGCCCCTCCCGGTCGGCCTCCGGCAGTTTGCGGAAGGTGGTGCCGGCGCGGTTCAGCAGCACCTCCCAGCCCAGCCTGGCCACCCAGGCTTCAAGCAAGCCGGGCGGCACGCCCTCCACGCGATAGTCGTGGAAGACATGCGCCACGCCCCGCGCCTCCAGCCAGGCGCGTGCCTTCTTCATGGTGTCGCAGTTGCGGATGCCATGCAGGATCGGGGTCGCCGTCATCAGGAATCTCCTTTTCGACGGAAAGCGGCTACATCGCGCCACTGCGACGGGAAAGCCCGCCGCAGGGCCGGGTCCCGCCGGCCTTCACTCTAAGTTGAGTGGCCAAGACGAAGGTGGGAAGCTTTGCCCATCCCCTCCCGGTCATCCCACGGAACGCATTTGCACAAGGCTGTCCTCCGCTCCGCGCCCACCCCCGAAGTCCGGACGCAGGACCCGCCACGCCGACCGCGCCTCGGCAGCCCAATGCAATGGGGGCTCGCGGCTGCGGTCGCGGCGCCGCTGCTGGTCTGCGGCGTTTCCGCCTGGCGCGCCTGGGATGCCGCCTGGCGCACCGCTACGGTCGAGGTCACCCGCACCGCGGAAGCCGCGGCCGAATATGCCCGGCGCCTGCTGGAAGGCCAGGTGCTGAAGCTGGAGCGCACGCAGGACCTGCTCGCCGGACTGGCCGACGACGAGATTCGCGCCCGCCAGCCGGAACTGCACGCCGCCCTGGCGCAGGTGGCGGCGGAGCGGGAGCCGGCGGACCAGGCCTCCTTCTACATCTTTGCCTATGACCGCGAGGGCCAGCCGCTGGTCTCCAGCAACCTGCTGCCCGCGCCCGCGCCGGATGACAGCTATCCCGATCGCGACTTCAACCAGGCCCTGCGCGCCGCCGACGCCCCCTGGGCCTTCGTCAGCCAGGTCTATGTCGGCCGTAACACCCAGCGGCCCTACTTCTCGATCGCCACGCGCCGTCACGACAGCGGCAATGGCCTGGCGGCCGACGCCTATGACGGCGTGCTGGTCGCCGCGGTCTATCTGGACCACGCCAATGCGGCCCTGACCGCCCTGGCCCCGGGGCCGGAGGGGCGGGTGGCGCTGTTGCGCGCGGACGGCGTGTTGCTGGCACGCTCCGACGGCTTTGGCGGCCATGCGCCGGAGACGCTGCGCCTGGCGATGAACAGCCCCATCCTGAACGCCATGCAGCGGCAGGAGGAACAGATCCTCGACACCAATCCGCGCATCACGGCCTTGCGCCGCGTCGGCGGCGATTGGCCGGTCTATGCCGCCTCCGTGCAGGACCGCGAGACGGTGGTGCAGGCCTGGCGCCAGGTGGTGGGGCCGCAGGTTCTGCTGTCCTTCGGATCCTCCCTGCTGCTGCTGCTGCTGGCCCGCGCCCTGCTGCGGCGGGATCGCGAGATGGCCACGGCCCATGCCGCGCTGGAACGGCGGGTGCAGGCGCGCACCCGCGACCTTCGGGGGCGCGAAAGCTTGCTGCGCCTGGCCCAGCAGGCTGCCGGCGCCGGCGCCTGGTCCTGGCAGCCGGACCTCGAATCGCTGCATTGGTCGCCGGAGATGTTCGCCCTGCTCGGCCTGGATGCGGAGAAGGATGCCGGGCTGGCCACGCTCGACAGCTTCATGGCGGTGGTGCATCCGGAGGACCGCCCGGTGCTGCGCAATGCGCTGATCGCAGGGCTGACGGAGGGCACCATCTCCGTCGAGTTCCGCGTCTTCCGCCGCCAGCCGGATGGAAGGCGGGAGGCGATCTGGCTGCTTCGCCGCGCCCGGCTCTACCCCGCCGAGGGCGGCACGCCCGCCACCCTGGTCGGCATCGACATCGACATCACCGAACGCCGCCGCGCCGAGGCCCGCTTCGAGGCCGCGACCGCCGCCATGGCCGGCTTCGTCTATGAATGGGAGATGGCGACCGGCAAGGTGGAACGCACCGCCGGCGCCAATTCGCTGCTCGGCGACGCCGTGGCGCTGTCGGGCGAGGACTGGATGGCGCGGCTGCATCCGGAGGACCGGGCGCGGATGGAGGCGGAGATCCAGCGTCTGAACGCCGACCGGTCGCAGAGCCACTATGCCATCGAATACCGGGTCAGCCGCGCCGATGGGGGCTGGGCATGGCTGTGGGATCGCGGCCGGGTGACTCGCGATCCGATCAGCGGAACGGTCGCCTGGATGATCGGCGGCGCGGTTGATGTGACAGCGCGCCGCCTGGCGGAGGAACGCCAGTTCCTGCTGCTGCGGGAGGTGGACCACCGGGCGAAGAACGCCCTGGCCGTGGTGAAGGCGGCGCTGCGCCTGACGCCCCGCGACGATGCCGCGGCCTTTGCCGAGGCGGTGGAAGGCCGGATCGACGCGCTGGCCCGCGCCCAGGCGCTGCTGTCGGAGACGAGCTGGGCCGGCACGCCGCTGCGACAGATTCTGCAAAGCACGCTGGAGGCCTTCATCGGCGCGCCCAATGGCGATGCGCCGCGGGTGGTGCTGGAGGGGCCGGAGGTGGTGCTGGCCGCGGGCGCCATCCAGCCCCTGGCCATGGCGGTGCATGAGTTGGCGACCAACGCCACGAAATACGGCGCCCTGTCCTGCACCGGTGGCCGGCTGAGCGTGGAATGGCGGCTACGGGAGAGCATGCTGGAGCTGAACTGGAACGAGAGCGGCGGCCCGCCCTTGCCGGAAGCGCCCGCCCGCCGCGGTTTCGGGTCGCGCGTCGTCGACGCGACGGTGCGGTCACAGCTGGGCGGCACGGTGGAGTGGGATTGGAGCGGGGACGGGCTGCGGGTGGCGCTGGCGATGCCGGCGGGGCGCGTGCTGGTCGCGTAGAAGGCGCGATGCTTGGCTAAACTCAAACAACCGCCGAGTTTGGCCCCGTGCCGCATGAGAGCCGGTGCGCTATCCGATACGCGAACAGTGATGGCGGTCAGGCATGGCCTTTCGTTTCGCAATAGGGCGGGAAGGCGGCAAGCAGTCGTCGGTCTGGAAAGCCTGGACGCAGGGCGATGAAGCTTACTTGCTCACACGGTCGATGGGCGAGATCGCGAAATTCAGCTTTCACAGTAGCGGCGCCTGCCGGTGGGCATTAGTGCATCAACAGACGGATGGACGTGATCGATGCATGCGCCGCTGGCGCCGCGACAGCGTCCCTGGGCTCGGAACGGGGAAGGCTTCCCTGTTGCTATCGGCGATTATCCCGACATCTCACCTATCCGACCCACCCGGCAAGACCGCAGCGCCGCTGCCAAATAAGGTGAAGCGTCTTCACTGGATTGACCCGGCGGGTGAGGACGAAGCGCGTGTGCTGGATTTCGTCATCACCATGGAGCCGCCCTCCGTGCTGACACATCTAACGGTGGGCACTGGCCGAACGGTGCTTTACGCAGCGAAATTGAAAAACAGCGGCACCTTCGCAATTCTCGCGTATGCGTCGGCATTCACACCGTTCGACTTGGTTGTTCCTGCCACTCCAGCGCAGACAGGCCAAATTTTTATGGAAGACCTGCTTTTCCCCAGCAAGGACGCCACGGGGAGCGGTCGCCCCATTCGGCTCACGTTAGTCACGGAACCACCGGGTCGGCCCCCTATCGTCTACGAGGTTGGCGGATATCGGAACAAATCGGCTAACGAAGTCCGTACGACTGACTCGGCCACCTCGGCAGAAGGGCCATAGCTAGCTGGTCCTACTAATCCCTGGAGGCCCCTTTAGCTCAGCTTTGGACGGCGGAATGCAGCTAAGCGGGGCCACTCGGCGGTGGGCGCTACGGGGCATGACGATCCCCGCCTGACCCGCCAGGCGCAGCGCCGACGGCAGGTCGCCGCTTCCCGGATGCGAAGGATCAATGGCAGAGCGCGGCTCGCGGCGTCCCTGCCTGAATGCGAGGCTCAGCGATGATGATGCTGAAGTATCAATGGCCTATGGCCGATTGGCTGGGGGACCTGGATTCGAACCAAGACTGCCCGAGTCAGAGTCGGGAGTTCTACCGTTAAACTATCCCCCACCGAGCGAAGCACGCCGGGGCGCTTTTCGTCGGGAGCGGCGAACTAGCATGCGTTTTTGGGTCAGGCAACATGCGGCGCCGCAAAATGCCTTGCCCCTGTCGCCGGACCGCCGGATCATGCCCCAGGCGCAGCCCTGCTCCCCATGCAGGGGCTGGGGCTGGGCCGCCGGACTTCCCATCTATGGCGAGCCATGCCCGACGACGCAGCCTATCCCCTCCACCCGGCCTGCCCGACCGCCCATCTGGGCGCCGCGGCCGGCCGGGTGGAGAGCTGGCAGCCGAATCCGGCCTCCGGCGCCTATGCGGCACTGGATCTCGGCACCAACAACTGCCGCCTGCTGCTGGGCACCCCGACCCCTGGCCACGGCCCCGCCGGCTTCCGGGTGATCGACAGCTTCAGCCGCATCGTCCGGCTCGGGGAGGGTCTGGGCGCCACCGGCCGGCTGTCGGAACAGGCGATGGAACGGGCCATGGCGGCGCTGAAGGCCTGCGCCACCAAGCTGGCGCGCCGCCCGGTGCGGGCCTTGCAGGCGGTGGCCACCGAAGCCTGCCGCCGCGCGGAAAACGGCCAGGCCTTCCTCAACCGCGTCGAGGCCGAGACCGGCCTTCGCCTACGCATCATCTCGGCGCGGGAGGAGGCGGAGCTGGCGATGGAAAGCTGCGCGCCCCTGCTGGAAGCCGGGGACCGGCGCGCGCTGCTGTTCGACATCGGCGGCGGCTCCACCGAGATCGCCTGGATTCGCATCGTGCCGGGGCAGAGGTTGCCGGAGCTGATCGGCACCATCTCGGTCCCCGTGGGGGTCGTCACCCTCTCCGAACGCTGCGGCCCCTCCTGCTTCACGGAAGCGGGGTTCCATGCGGTGGTGGATGAGGTGGCGGAGCGGTTGCGCGGCTTCGACGCGGTGCATTGCATCGGCCAGGAAATCCGCGCCGGCGGGGTGCGGCTGATGGGCACCTCCGGCACTGTCACGACGCTCGCCGGCGTCGCCATGGCCCTGCCGCGCTATCGCCGGCTGCTGGTGGATGGCCAGGTTCTGGAAGCCTGCGTGGCGGACCAGGCGCTAGGCGACCTGTTCGCGCTGGGCCGGGACGGGCTGGCGGCGCATCCCTGCGTGGGGCCGGAGCGGGTGGACTTCGTGCTGCCCGGCTGCGCCGTCTATGCCGCCATCCGCCGCGTCTGGCCGGTGCCACGGCTGACCGTGGCCGATCGCGGGCTGCGGGAGGGAATTTTGCTACGCCTGATGCGCCTGGATCGCGCGCAGCGCCGGCCGGGGCGGTTCTGGCCGGGCTGTGGGTGACCCCTGGCGTCCCGCCGTGGCAATTTATCACCCGCTGCCGTAAAACCTCCTCGAAAGCCGACGGCCAAGTGTTAAACATCCGGCGGTGATATGCTCGATAGGGTTACGTATGCCGCATCTTCTGACCGCCACGACCGACACCTTTCTTAAGGCTGACCGAGACAAGTTCAGCCGCGACCTGCCGGATTCTGACAAGTTTCGTGTCACCCAGGGTGAGGTCATTGAAGCCGGCTCCATCGAGCGCTCCGGCAAGATCCTGGTCATCCGCAATGCCACGGTGAACGGCCGTGCCGTGCCGGAGCACATCATCTACTGCCTGGCCAACCAGCTCACCGCCGCGGAAGCGCCCGCCGGCGCCGATGCCGCGCCTGCCGCCGCCAGCCCGGCCGAGCCCGTCGAGAGCGCAGCGGCGCCCGCCCCCAGCGCGCCGAAAGCAGCCCCGAGCCCGGCAGCGCCCGCCTCCGCGAAGCTGACGCGCGACGAGCAGAAGGCCAAGACGCTGGAGATGCTGGCGGAGGGCAAGTCCGTCTCCGCCATCGCCAAGACCCTCCGCATCGGCCGTGCCTTCGTGAAGCGCTGGCGCGACGGGGAATAATCCTCCCCGCGCACCAGGTCGTAAAATCCAGGCGGCGCGCCGCGAAAGCATTCCGGGACAGGCGCCAAGGGCGTAAAGCCTCCTCATGGCCAAACCCCCCTCCCCCCCCGGAAAGCCGGGCCGCGGCCCCGTGCGCCAGCTGGCCGACCGCCTGCGCTCTGCCAAGGGCCGCACCATCGGCAGTCAGCGCTGGCTGGAACGTCAGCTCAACGATCCTTATGTGAAGGAGGCGAAGGCGCGTGGCCTCCGGTCCCGCGCCGCCTTCAAGCTGGAACAGATGGATGACCGCTTCCATCTGCTGAAACCCGGAACCCGCGTGGTCGATCTCGGCGCCGCGCCGGGGGGCTGGACCCAGGTGGCGCTGGCGCGCGGCGCCAGGCGCGTCGTGGGCATCGACCTGCTGCCGGTGGACCCGATTCCCGGCGCCATCCTGCTGCAGGGCGACTTCCAGCTGGCCGAGGCGGAGCGCCGGGTGCTCGACGCGCTGGACGGCCAGGCCGATCTGGTGATGTCGGACATGGCGCCCAACACCATCGGCCACAACGCCACCGACCATCTGCGCATCATGGCGCTGGCCGAGATCGCCCTGGATTTCGCCGGTCGCGTGCTGGCGCCGGGCGGCGGCTTCGTCGCCAAGGTCCTGGCCGGAGGGTCGGAGAAGGACTTCCTGGCCACGCTGAAGCGGGACTTCGTCACGGTCCGCCACGCCAAGCCACCGGCCAGCCGCAAGGACAGCGCGGAGCTTTACGTCGTCGCCACCGGCTTTCGCGGGGCAGGCGCCCCCATCGGACATGGCAGCTGACATGTCTCCGCTATGGACGCCGCCCCCGGAAGCGGTGTAGGCGGGGCCGCCAAGGTAGCGGATCGAAAGAGGTTCCCTCCATGGCGCCCCCAGACACAAATACTGCCCAGACGGGTACCACCGATCGCGAGGCCGCCTTTCGCGCGCGCTTCGAGGAGGCCTATGCCTTCGACGACGTGCTGCTCGTCCCCGCCTATTCCACCGTGCTGCCCAGCGAGACAGATACTCGCACGAAACTGACGCGGGAGATCTCGCTGAACATCCCGCTGATCGCCGCGGCGATGGACACCGTCACCGAAGGCAACATGGCCATCGCCATGGCCCAGGCCGGCGGCATCGGCGTGATCCACAAGAACCTGTCGCCGGAAGACCAGGCCGCGCAGGTCCGCCAAGTGAAGAAGTTCGAATCGGGCATGGTGGTGAATCCCCTCACCATCCATCCCGACCAGACGCTGGCGGAGGTGCGCGCCCTGCAGGACGCCCATCGCATCAGCGGCGTGCCCGTGGTGGAACGCGGCAGCGGCCGGCTGGTCGGCATCATCACCAACCGCGACGTGCGCTTCGCCACCGACCCCAATCTGCGGGTCTATGAGCTGATGACGCGCGAAGGCCTGGTGACGGCCGATGCCGATGTCACCAAGGACAAGGCGCGGGAGCTGCTGCACAAGCACCGCATCGAGAAGCTGCTGGTGGTGGACGACGCCTATCGCTGCGTCGGCCTGATCACCGTGAAGGACATGGACAAGGCCCAGGCCAACCCCAATGCGGTGAAGGACCCGATGGGCCGCCTGCGCACCGCCGCGGCGATCGGCGTGGGCGAGGACGGCTACCACCGTGCCGGCCTGCTGGTGGCCGCCGATATCGATGTGCTGGTGGTCGACACCGCGCATGGACATTCCGGCGGCGTGCTGCGCGCCATCGAGCGCATCAAGAAGATGTCGAACTCCGTGCAGATCGTCGCCGGCAACGTCGCCACGCCGGAAGGCGCGCTGGCGCTGATCGAGGCCGGCGCCGATGCGGTGAAGATCGGCATCGGCCCAGGCTCCATCTGCACCACCCGCATCGTCGCCGGCGTCGGCGTGCCGCAGCTGACCGCGGTGATGGAAAGTGCGGCCGCCTGCCGCGAACGCGGCGTGCCGGCGATCGCCGATGGCGGCATCCGCTCCTCCGGCGACGTCGCCAAGGCGATCGCGGCGGGCGCGGATTGCGTCATGATGGGCAGCGTTTTCGCAGGCACCGACGAGGCGCCGGGCGAGGTGTTTCTCTACCAGGGCCGGTCGTACAAGTCCTATCGCGGCATGGGCAGCCTCGGCGCCATGGCGCGCGGCTCGGCGGATCGCTACTTCCAGGCGGAAGTGGCGGACAAGTTGAAGTTGGTGCCCGAAGGCGTGGAGGGCCGCGTCGGCTATAAGGGTCCGGTCGGCACAGTGATCCACCAGATGGTCGGCGGGTTGCGCGCCGCCATGGGCTATACCGGCGCCGCCACCATCCCCGACCTGCAGACGCGCGCGAAATTCCGCCGCATCACCAATGCCGGCCTGCGCGAGAGCCATGTGCATGACGTGGCGGTGACGCGGGAAGCGCCGAATTATCGCCTGGAAGGCTGAATGCCCTGACAGCGACGCGAGATGAACGGCCCGGATGGGATCATCCGGGCCGTCGTCATGTCAGCGCCTGGCCATCAGCGCTGGGGCGGAACCTCGGAAATGCGCAGCGTCGCGCGCTGCGGCGCGCCACGCTCGAAGGTGCCGATCCAGATGTTGTAATTGCCGCTCTGCGGGCTGCGCAGGATGATGCCGGGGTTCACGCCATCCATGTCGTCATTGCAGTGCCAGTTGCCGGCGGCATCATTGACGACCAGCGTGGTGTCCACATTGGCGGCAACGGAAATATACAGCGGGTACTGGCCCGAGGTGTAGTTCAGGTCGACGTCGGGCTTGGAGAAATCGATCCAGCCGGCGCAGTCCGGGCCCACGCTGGTCGCCTCGCGATCGCCACCGGCCTCGACCGGAACCTCGCGCGGGTCGGGCTCGAAGCCGGCGCGCAGGTTGATCGTGGCGTAGCGCGGCTGGGCCCGCCAATCGGGGAACTGCTGCGCCTGCTGCGGGGGTGCGCCCTTCTGCTGCGCCACCGCGGCACCGGCGACCATGACAACGACGGCGCCGGCGGCGAGAATGGATTTGAACATGTGTGGCAGGTCCCCTTTCTGGCTCGCTGGATGCGAGCTTGAGAGCTGAGTCTAGGCCGAAATCCCACCCTCGGCCCATGCGGGTAGGGGGAGCTGACGAAAAAATCATGGCGAAACCACGCTCATGATCCGAAACAGAGTTTCGCGAGTCAGCGTCTGAAGCGCGCGATGCATGACAAAGTTGGCCTGCCATCGCGAAGCGGCGACGGACCGGCTATGCTGCGCCGACGAACCTCGCTGGCGCCCTGCGCCCCTGCCCTTCCCGCCCCCCGCCCAGGCCCGATCCCGCCCCGGCGCGCGGCCCGTCCGGATACCCTCATGACCCCCGCCGCCCGCCTCGCCGCCGCCATCGACCTGCTCGCCGCCATCGAGGCCTCGCCCCGCCGTCCGGCGGATGCCATCGCCAATGATTTCTTCCGCACCCGCCGCTACATCGGCGGCTCGGACCGCCGCAATGTCTCGGAACGCGCCTGGGGCGCGATTCGGCAGCGGCTGCGTCTCGCCTGGCATTTCTCCGAATTCGGCATCGCGGCACCCTCTGCCCGGCTGCTGCTGGCCGGCCATCTGCTGCTGGCGGAGGGTTGGACGCTGGACGGCGTGGACCAGAACTTCTCCGGCGAGCGCTTCGCCGCCTCCCCCCTTTCGGAGGAGGAGCGTGGCGTGCTGGCCAAGCTCGTCGGGCGCCCGCTGGTGGTGCCGCGGATGCCGGACGGGCCGCGGCTGAACCTGCCGGAATGGGCTATGCCCGGCCTGCTGACCCGCTTCGGCGATCGTCTGGCGGAGGAGGCAGCGGCCATGGAACAGGCCGCGCCGCTCGATCTCCGCGCCAATCTCCTGAAGGTCAGCCGGGAGGATGCGCTGGCCGCCCTGGCCGCGGAGGGCATTCCCGCCACCGCCACGCCGCTCTCCCCCTGGGGCATGCGGATCGCCGACCGCCGGCCGGTGAGCGCCACGAAACCCTTCCTGGAGGGGCTGATCGAAATCCAGGACGAGGGCAGCCAGCTCATCGCCCTGCTGACCGAGGCCGCGCCCGGCATGCGGGTGGCCGATTACTGCGCCGGCGCCGCCGGCAAGACCCTGGCGCTGGCCGCCACCATGGGCAATCGCGGCCATATCGTCGCCTGCGACACCTCCGCCTCCCGTCTCGAAGGCGCGGTCAAGCGGCTGCGCCGGGCAGGCGTGCACAATGCCGAATGTCACCTGCTGACCAGCGGCGACAAGTGGCGCAAGCGCAGTTCCCGCAAGTTCGACCGTGTGCTGGTGGACGCCCCCTGCACCGGCACCGGCACCTGGCGGCGCAATCCGGATGCCCGGATCCGCACCAATGGACGCGACCTGGCGGAGCTGGTTCTCAAGCAGGCGATGATTCTCGACGATGCATCTGAATTGGTGCGCCCGGGCGGAAGGCTGGTCTACGCTACCTGCTCGCTGCTGCCGGAAGAGGATGAGATGCAGATGGCGGGCTTCCTGGAACGCCACCCCGACTTCACGCCACTGCCCTTCGCGGCGCTGTGGCCGGCGGTTCGCCCCGACATCGCCGCCCCCTGCCCCGGCCCCTATATGGCGCTGTCGCCGCACAGCCACGGCACGGACGGCTTCTTCGCCGCGGTGCTGCAAAGGCGGGCTTCATGATCGCCATCCGCCGCGCCCGGCCGGGTGATGCGGCGGCGATCGCCGCGGTGCATGTGGCCGCCTGGCGCAGCGCCTATGCCGGCATGCTGCGGGACGGCTATCTGGCCAGCCTGTCCGAACCCCGCCTCGCCGGCTTCTACCACCGTGCCATCCTGGACCGGCGCGGCGGCCATGCGGTCTTCGTCGCCACGGTGGGGTCGCCGCATCAGGCCGGGGAAGCCAACGGGGAGCCCAGTGTGGTGGGTTTCGCCTCCGGCGGTCGCGCCCGTCGCGGCGGTCTGGCGGAGGGCGAGGTGGAGACCCTCTATGTGCTGGATGACCATCGGGAGCGCGGCTGCGGCCGGCGCATGATGCGCGCCATGGCCGCCCATCTGCGCGCCATCGGCTGCCAGTCCGTCCTCGCCTGGGTGCTGGAAGCCAATCCGAGCCGCTTCTTCTACCGCCATCTGGGCGGCAGGACCGCGATGCGGGAGACCATCCGCGTCGGCAATCAGCCCGTCGAGCAGATCGCCATGGTCTGGGACCCGATCGACACCCTGCTGGCGGCCACCGCCCCAGTGCCGGAAGGCCGCCTGCGCGAGGGCGACTGAGCGGTCATCGCCCCTGCCTATGCCGCCGAGAGGAATCGCCCCGCTAGGCGCCCTGCCCACCCTGCCCTAGCGTTCCGTTATCGAGACGGACAGGCAGAGGAGGTTCCGATGGCTGAACAGGCGAAGATCATTCCCCCCGAGGCGCTGGACCGGGTGACCGGCGGCAGCTTCACCGACCGCTTCGGCACGGAGGGCGGCGACCACCTGGCCACCGGCGACGGCATGGACAAGGTCTTCGGCGCCGGTGGCAATGACACCATCAGCAGCGGCGGTGGCCAGGATGAGGTGCATGCCGGCAGCGGCGATGACTTCGTGGATGCCGGCGCCGGCGACGACAAGGTGTTCGGCGGCGAGGGCAACGACCTGCTGCTGGGTGGCGCCGGCACGGATGAGCTGCATGGCGGCGACGGCCACGACCATCTGCGCGGCGGCGCCGGGCATGGCGACAAGGTTTTCGGCGGCGAGGGCAGCGACACCTTCTGGTGGCAGGCCGGCGACGGCAATGACGAGCTGCATGGCGGCAATGGTGCCGACAACGTCATGCTGCAAGGCGTGACCATGGAGCAGTTGCAGGCCGGGCTGCAGATGTATGACGGCAGCAGCTACACCATCACCGGCAATGCCATCGTCTTCCACGGCCCCGCCAATGGCCAGTTCACGGTGAATGGCGAGGTGGTGCGGTTCTTCGAGATGGAACAGATCACCCTCGCCGGGTGACCCGCCGCGCCGGGTGGGGCAGCGCCCCGCCCGGCGCAGCCCTGGGTGGCGTCGAAACGGCTTGTCGTGCTGGCCGGCCTGTGCTGATAGGCGCCATGACACAGGCCGCCCCCGACGCCGCATCCGCCCCGGTCGCGCAGCACCACGACCGCATCCTCATCCTCGATTTCGGCAGCCAGGTGACGCAGCTCATCGCGCGCCGGCTTCGCGAATCCGGGGTGTATTGCGAGGTCTGGCCGTTCAACGCGGCTCCCGAGGCGCGCATCCGCGCCTTCGCCCCCAAGGGCATCATCCTCTCCGGCGGGCCGGCCAGCGTGACCGAGGAGGGTAGCCCCCGCGCGCCGCAGGCGGTGTTCGAGATGGGCCTGCCGATTCTCGGCATCTGCTACGGCCAGCAGGTGATGGCGCATCAGCTCGGCGGGTTGGTGGAGGGCGGCCATCTGCGGGAGTTCGGCCGCGCCCATATCGACGTGACCGGCGACTGCGCCATCACCCAGGGCGTCTGGGCGCCAGGCGCGCGCGAACAGGTGTGGATGAGCCATGGCGACCGCATCACCCGCCTGCCCGAGGGTTTCCGAGTCGTCGCCGCCAGCGAGGGCGCGCCCTTCGCCGTCATCGCCAATGACGAACGCCGCTACTACGGGACGATGTTCCACCCGGAGGTGGTCCACACCCCGCATGGCGCCGCCCTGCTGAAGAACTTTTCGCATATTGTCTGCGGCTGTTCCGGCGACTGGACCATGGGCGCCTTCCGGGCCGAGATGGTGGAGAAGATCCGCGCGCAGGTCGGCAGCGGTCGCGTGGTCTGCGGCCTGTCCGGTGGCGTCGATTCCTCCGTCGCCGCGGTGCTGCTGCATGAGGCGATCGGCGACCAGCTCACCTGCATCTATGTCGATCATGGGCTGATGCGGGCCAATGAGTCGGAACAGGTCGTCGCCACCTTCCGCGACCGCTTCAACATCAAGCTGGTGCATCGCGATGCCAGCGAGCTGTTCCTCGGCCAGCTCTCCGGCGTCACCGACCCGGAGCTGAAGCGCAAGACCATCGGCCGGCTGTTCATCGAGGTGTTCGAGGAGGAGCAGCAGAAGATCGGCGGCGCCGACTTCCTGGCCCAGGGCACGCTGTACCCCGACGTCATCGAAAGCGTCTCCGCCACCGGCGGCCCCTCCGTCACCATCAAGTCGCACCACAATGTGGGCGGCTTGCCGGAGGGCATGCGCATGAAGCTGGTGGAGCCGCTGCGCGACCTGTTCAAGGACGAGGTCCGCGTGCTCGGCCGCGAACTCGGCATCCCGGAGGTCATCGTCGGCCGCCACCCCTTCCCCGGCCCGGGCCTCGCCATCCGCATCCCTGGCGAAGTGACGCGGGAGAAGGCGGATATCCTGCGACACGCGGACACCATCTACCTGGAGGAAATCCGCAACGCCGGCCTCTACGACGCGATCTGGCAGGCTTTTGCCGTGCTGCTGCCGGTGCGGACCGTGGGCGTGATGGGCGATGGCCGCACCTACGATTCCGCCTGCGCGCTGCGCGCCGTGACCAGCACGGATGGCATGACGGCGGATGTCTACCCGTTCAGCATGGAATTCCTGACCCGCGTGGCGGGGCGCATCGTGAACGAGGTGCGCGGCATCAACCGCGTGACCTACGACATCACCAGCAAGCCGCCGGGTACGATCGAGTGGGAATAATTCGCGCCTACCCAAACGCCGCCGATAGCCGCCGATTTCCCTCTACAACACATTGAAAATAAACAATTTTCTTTCCAACGCCTTTCGCCGTCAATCGCTGAGCAAGCCTCGCGATCGACGGCGGAGCTGACGGTATGGGGCGCCTTGTGACATCGCGGAATTGCATATACCGTCATGGCTAAGAGAGCTTGTGACGGTATTTTTTTGACCTTATTCCGTTGAGAATAAAGGAAAATTCGCCGTCTGGATTGGTCGATTTTGGCCTGACGGTATTTTTAGGGGCTCTCTGGCGTTTTTGAACGATCTAGGAGGGGCTGATGCTTACCGATGCGGCAATCAAGGCACTGAAACCAAAGGACAAATTATACAAGGTCACTGACCGTGACGGTATGTATGTCGTCGTGAACCCGTCGGGCGCCGTCGTGTTCCGCTATGACTACCGTATGCACGGTCGACGCGAGACCTTGACCCTCGGCCGATACGGGCCAGCGGGCCTTTCTCTCGCCCGTGCTCGGGAAAAGCTAATCGACGCACAGCGCTCGATTCAGGAGGGGCGGTCGCCCGCCCAGGAGAAGCAGCGCGAGAAGCGCCGCATCAAGGAAGCAAAGAGCTTTGGCGAGTTTGGCGAACGCTGGCTGCAAGAGCACCGGATGGCCGAAAGCACTCGCGCGATGCGCCGCTCGATCTACGAGCGCGATATACTGCCGACGTTCCGCAATCGGTTGCTGACGGAAATCACGCCCGAAGATCTTCGGGCGATGTGCGACAAAGTGAAGAAGCGGGGAGCGCCAGCCACGGCGGTCCATGTCCGGGACATTGTGAAGCTGGTCTTTGCCTTCGCGAAGCTGCACGGGGAGAAGGTGGCGAACCCCGCCGAAGAGGTCGGGCCGGCGTCGATCGCGACCTTCGTTCCCAAGGACCGCTCGCTTTCGCCCGCTGAAATTCGGGTGATGCTCGGCCAGCTAGAGCATGTGGCTACGCTGCCGACCATCCGGCTCGGCTTGAAGCTGATCCTGCTTACAATGGTTCGCAAGAGCGAGTTGCAGGACGCGGTGTGGGATGAAGTCGACTTCGAGAATGCGGTGTGGTCGATCCCGAAGGAGCGGATGAAGCGTTCCAAGCCGCACAACGTCTATCTGTGCGAACAGTCGCTGGACATCCTCGTCGCGCTCAAGACCTGTGCGGGCAATTCGCGCTACCTGCTGCCCTCGCGCTACGATGCGGATGCGCCGATGTCGCGCGCGACCTTCAACCGTGTCACCACGGCGGTCGTCGTGCAAGCCAAGAAGGCGGGTCTGCCGCTGGAGCCGTTCACCGTGCATGATCTTCGCCGCACGGGCTCGACGCTGCTCAATGAACTGGGCTTCAACAGAGACTGGATCGAGAAGTGCCTGGCGCACGAGGACGGGCGTTCTTCGCGCGGCGTCTATAACAAGGCCGAGTATGAGCACCAGCGCCGCCACATGATGCAGGAATGGGGCAATCTGATCGACGCATGGGTCGGCGGTCAGAAATACACCCCAACGCTCTATCCGGCCTCCATGGACCTTCTGGCCCCGGAGCCTAACCTTTGACTGGACGGGTCTTCCTGAGCGTGACGTCGGGTGCGGGGGCACGCTTGGCGGTCTTCGCCTTGGAGGCTCGACGGCGTTCTTCAAGCCAAGCCTCCACTTCGCCGAGGTCTCATACGACGGTTCGAGATGTCAGATAGAAGCGCTGCGGAAACTCGCCGCGCTGCTCCATGTCGTAGATGGTCGTGTCGGCCAGGGGAACGATCTGTCGAAGCTGGTGCCTGCGGATGGTGCGTTTGTTGAGAGGGGCCGGTGTCTGGCTCATCGCCCAGCCACACCGTTTGCGATCCTGTCGTTCCATGTGTTCATTCCAAACCTCCTTTAATGTGGCCGGGGTAGCGACTTGGCTGCATTCTCGGCGTCTAGCGAACCATGGCGAAGGATCGGCCGCCGGTAGCGTGCCGCATTCGCGTTCGCTCGCGCACGGCACCCCAACCGGGTTCGCATGACGTGTGCGGTGATAGGGGCGCTAATCACCGCATATCGTACGGTGATTATGCTGGTGAGAGCGGAATGGGCGCGGCGGGAGCATAACAGCATCGCCGGTACGACCCGCGGGCATGGGCTCAGCCGATGCTGCGCCGGGCCTTAGCGAAGCCGCGATCGGTCGAGATGAAGAGTTCGAGCATTGGCACGATCAGCTTAGCGGGCTCGATGGGTTCGCCGCCCTCGGCTAGCAGGCGGCCGTATTCTGTAAGATCGCGATGGAGCGCGGCGGGCAGCTCCAAGGCGACCTTCACAGGTTTGTCGTCGGCGATCGGGCCGAGTTTCAGCTTGGCCATAGTCAGTTCCTGTAGGGTTCGAGCACCAAATC